>NZ_JABBPK010000001.1:40000-1338296 GCF_012933555.1 Niallia alba | reverse complement strand
GCAATCATAAACCCTGCCACAATTAATAATGTCATTGGTGTAATCATTTGCTGTACATCTTCAATTCTACTTACAAGCGAGCCTAGTAAAGCAGCAAGAGTAGCATATAGGAAATAACCTAAAATAAAGAAGATAGCAGCATAAATAATTGTGCTTACAGGTACCTCGTTAAACCCTAAGAACCCTTCCATCGAACTTAAGCTTTCATTGCTAGTCAGCGAGAAATAACCAACAATCATCAATATCGCTAACTGAGTTAGACTTAGTAGACCAATTCCAAGAATTTTTGCAAACATATGCTTTATTGGGGAGACACTGGAAATCAGTATTTCCATTACACGTGACGATTTTTCAGTAGCTACTTCTGTCGCTATCATATTAGCGTACAAAATGACGGCAAAATAAATTAAGAATAAGAGAACATAAACTAGCCCTCTAGCTTGATTTAATTCTTCTTCTGTCTTCGCATCTTTCTCAAGGGCAATTTTCTCAAAAGAAACTGGTTCATTTAATTTTGCTAGCTGCTCATTTGTTAAATTGAGTTGATTAGCTGCTAATTGACTTTTAACCATTTGGATACCATTTGTTATATTATCGGAAATAGATGTTTCTGCAATGTCCATCGTATAATAAGTGGCGATTGGTAAATTACTTGAATCTACATCTACTACCAGTAACCCACTATAATTTCCTTCTTCTACTTCTTTTTTAGCAGATTCTTCACTATCCTTATAGGGAACTAGTTCCAGATCCTCATTTAAAGTCTTTGTTGCCTCTTGAATAATTGGCAATAAAGAATCGCTTTGATCAATTACTGCTACTTCTGTTTTTCCTTCTTCTCCAGAAAAAGTATCAATAATGGTAGTAAGATTTGTGAGTGCAACAACAAATAATAAGGTGATAGCCGTTGTAATTAGAAAAGATTTGGTTTTAAACTTACTTAAAAATGTGTGAAATAAGATAATCCAAAAACTATTCAAGAGAAGCACCTACCTTTTCGATAAAAATATCATTTAAAGAAGGCTCTTCTAATGCAAATTTGCGGATAAAGCCTTTTCCAACAATATCTTTTAAAATTCTCTCCGCAATTTCCTCTCCTTCAATTTGAAGAGAAACTCCCTCTGCTGTTTCCTTTAATTTTAGTACACCTGGATAACGAATTAAATGCGTTAAATCAAAGTCAGCGTGGATAGTCACATTTTTCTTACCAAAGCTTCTTTTAATATCCTTTAGAGAACCATGCACAACTGGCTTTCCTTTATGCATGATGCACAGATGCTGACATAATTCCTCTACATGCTCCATCCGGTGGCTAGAAAAGACAATACTTGTACCGTTATTCTTCAAATCAACAACTGCACTTTTTAATTGCTCAACATTTACTGGGTCTAATCCACTAAATGGCTCATCTAAGATTAATAGCTTCGGCTTATGTAAAACAGCACTAATAAATTGGATTTTTTGTTGATTTCCCTTGGAAAGTTCCTCCACTTTTTTATCCAAATATTCAGGAACTTTAAAGCGCTCCAGCCAATATTCCAGCTCTCTTAATGCAGCCTTTTTTTCCATCCCTCTCAGCCTAGCTAAATAGACAAGCTGATCTCGCACTTTTAATTTTGGGTACAGCCCTCTTTCTTCTGGTAAATATCCAATATGCGGACTTGTTGAATAATTAATAGGTTTATTATCCCATGTTATTCTTCCAGCTGTACTTTCCAATATACCTAGAATCATCCGAAAAGTAGTCGTCTTTCCTGCCCCATTTCCTCCTAAAAAACCAAACATTTCATTTTCAGGAATCGAAATAGATAAATCATCCACTGCAGTGAACGAACCAAATTTTTTTGTCACGTTTCTTAGCTCTAATGACACAAAATCCCCTCCTCACTCTGTTATACGATTAGAATTGTAAAAGGTTTCATTTTACACTGATATTATATTATTTTTAGTAACATACAGCATAGTTTATTTTCAGCCTCTAAGTGAGCGATTATTCTTTTGTTTTTAAGAATTTAATCATAAGGACATGTCTGTTCATTACGTTCCAAATAGAAGATTTGCTGGGGGATTTGAGTATTAAGAGCAGAAGAAAAAAAGCTGCTGATCAGCTCTATTGAGTCTATCAGCAGCTTTTTTTATTAATGTGGTAAGAAAATTAGTTGATAAAGGAATAAAACAGCAAACACATATACTAGTGGATGAACAGACTTTCCTTTTCCTTTTACTAGCTTTAATAATGGATAAGAGATAAACCCAAGAGCAATTCCTGTTGCAATACTTGATGTAAGTGGCATACTTAGAATAACTAAAAATGCTGGGAATGCTTCATCAAATTCAGACCATTTCACATCACTAATCGCGCCCATCATCAAGCTTCCTACAATTATTAGTGCAGGAGCTGTAATAGCAGATAAACCAGAAATACTGCTAACTAAAGGAGCAAAAAAGGCAGAAATGATAAACAACACAGAAACAGTTACACCTGTTAATCCAGTACGTCCACCTGCTGCAACACCTGATGTCGATTCGATAAAGGCAGTTGTTGGGCTTGTCCCAAACATTGCTCCTACAGATGTTCCAAGTGAATCAGCAAGAAGCGCCTGTCTTGCTTTAGGTAATTTATTGTTTTTTATTAATCCAGCTTGCTCTGCAACACCAATCATCGTACCAGTTGTATCAAAAATCGTTACCAATAAAAAGGAGAATACAACAGCATACAATCCATGCTGGATCACATCACCAAATGCTGAAAATGGATTACTAATGATAAGACCTTCTGGTAAATGAGGTCTTGCCATGATCCCATTGTCAAAAGATAAGTATCCAGTAAAATAAGCAATAATACTTGTTACAATCATCCCGATGAATAATGCCCCTCTAACATTCAAACTAAATAGAACAATGGTAATCGCTAAACCAATAAGGGCGATAATGACAGGAGGAGACTGAAGATTGCCTAGTCCGACTAGATTTTCGGGATGAGCAACAATAATTCCCGTTTGTCTTAAACCGATAAATGCTATAAATAATCCAATACCTGCTGTTATTCCGTGTTTTAAGTTATCCGGAATCGCAAGAATTAATTTTTCTCTAAATGGTGTTAACGATAAAATAACAAAAATAATACCGGCAACAAATACTGCTGATAATGCAACCGTATAATCGACATTATTATTTCCGACAACAGAAAAGGCGAAGTATGCGTTCAACCCCATACCTGGTGCAATTGCGATAGGATAATTTGCGAACAGCGCCATCCATAATGTCCCCAAAGCAGCTGCAATAATGGTTGCCAGAAATACTTGATCAAATGGAATTCCGGCTTGTGAAAGAATACCTGGATTGACAACTACTATATAAACCATTGTTAGAAAGGTTGTGAATCCAGCCATTAATTCCGTTCTCACAGTAGTATTATTTTCTTTTAACTTAAACATGAAAAAACCTCCAAAAAACGAACATTTAAAAACAACATTTTCTATGTTATTCGTTTTTACAACAAAAAGCAACTATTTTTCTTGATAAAAAAATTGTCTATTTAGTGAAAAGCATTTATTAGTTTGACACTATTGCTTCTTTTCCATACGAAAATAATGACTAGAAGAAATAAAAAAATCTACCAGAACCGAAAATGATTCTAGTAGATTTTTATGGCTTAATTCTAAATGATTTTACATTTTTGCTTTCGGGGGCATTCTTATTTAGAAGCTTCTAACGAAAAATGTTCGTTTAATAAGATAATTTTTTTATCTGTATATTCCTCGAAGCTTTCATTATAGGTTTTGGGATGCTTTGGATTAGAAAATTGTGTAATCTTCCCTGTTACTGGATGAATAAATTTACTAGATGCACCACAGCCAAGCCCAATAACTGTCTGCAATTCTTCCATCATCATAATATTGTAGATACTTTCTTGATTTTTCTTTGAATAGCCGACATTCTCTAAATTACCAAGAATATTTTTCTGACGATATAGATAATATGGAACATAATCATAATCCTCTGTCCATTCTTCTGCCATCTTCATCATTTCCTGGATTTCATCTCTATCTGCAACTTTATATCTTGATTTATTGCGAGTCATTTCAGATGCACGTTTAAACGAAAGTGTATGAACGGTCAAAGATTCAGGCATTAATTCTTCTGTTTTATCAAGAGAATACTTAAACTCTTCCACACCCTCGCCAGGAAGACCGATAATCAAATCCATATTAATATTATTCATCCCATGCTTACGAGCTAGATGATACTTTTCAATTGTTTCCTCCACCGTATGATGTCTGCCAATAGCTTTTAATGTTTGTTGTGTATATGATTGTGGATTAATACTAATGCGATCGATATTATATTTTTTTAAAACTTCAAGCTTTTCTGGCGTAATCGTGTCTGGTCTTCCTGCTTCGACTGTGATTTCACGAATGTTTTCTACATTTGGGAAAGAAGTATACATACGCTCATAAAGCATGTCCATTTCTTCTGCCGTAATACTAGTTGGTGTACCGCCACCATAATAGACAGTCGTAATATGGATATTTTTTTCTTTCAGCCATTCGCCAATCTTTTCCATTTCATAATGAAGCCCACCTAAAAAGGAGGAAACAGAACCTTGTCGTCCATTAATTGCATAGGCTGGGAATGTACAATAAGCACACTTTGTCGGACAAAATGGAATTCCAATATAGATGCTTACTTCCTTTTTCAAATCATATAAATCAGGAATCACCGCTAATTGTCGATCAATGATTTTCTGCATTAAATTAATTTTTTCATCTGACATCAAATATTCTGCACGAAGAGATTGATGGGCTTCTTCTTTTGGTGTCTGATTTTGCATATGTCGATGGAGAAGTTTTGTTGGGCGAATTCCTGTTAGAATACCCCATTTTTGCACCATCCCCGTATATTCTTGTAATAACAATAAATAGCTTTTAGAAATGGCTGTTTTCATTTGCTTAAATATTTCTTTTTCCGCTAAATCACGGAGATCTGCGTTACTTTCAATTGATTTTCCGCCTTCTAGCTCCTCAAGCTTCCCTCTTACAATAAATTCATTATCAATAATTTCAGTTTCAAAATGAACATGGAGATCTGCCTTTTCTTCTGCTTCGCTATATAAGATCTTTGTATCTTCAAAAAATAAATTGCCTATATGCTCTAATGGTCTTATATAACGTTCGTCTGTTAATCCCTGTATATATATTTGTTTCATAGTAATTTTTTCAACTCACCTTTTTATTCTGAAGTATAATTACGCTTTATTTATCCAATTATACTTTAGTGTTTAAAAAATAACTAGAAAGGTCAAAAGACTTTCTGTATTTTCCATTTTCAAGAGAAGATAAAGGTTGGGACATAACTAGATAGATACTCTGTAAAGACGAACAATTTCTAATTTAGCTAGTAAATAGTGGTTGCTTTCGCACACTTTTTACAAGAGGAAATATGATTAGTTGGGAAAACAGAGCAGCCGCAATACACGTAGATTAGCAAGACAGTCTGAGACCCCGGAGGCGAAGCTGAGGAGGAGGCTCAGCGCGAGCCCCACGGAAAGCGAAGTGTATTCCGGCTGCGGGGAACCGCACTAAACTTCATGGAAACCTCCTTTTAAAAACAATAAAAAACCAAACAATTATACGTAACTTTCATTAGAATCTTCGTATAATTGTTCGGATTTATCCTTGGCTGGAATACTTATGTCCCAGTCTCTCCGTAAAAAATTAAATAATGGCTATTTTATAATATTCATCTTTCGTAAAAATTCAATTGGCTGCTGTTTGCGAAAATGTTCTTTTACCATATAAGCAACCCCGTCTTGATTATTAGATCTAGTCACCCAGTCTGCTGCAATTTTCAACTGATTTGAGGCATTACCCATTGCTACGCCAAGACCAACTGCTTCAATTACTTCTAAATCGTCCAGCCCATCTCCTATCGCAACCATTTCACTACTCTTGATACCGAGCCTTTCTCCTAAATATAACAAGCCATTCAGCTTCGACACGCCTTCTGGTAAAATATCTAAGCGCAACTCATTATGCTGAACAACGTGAATATCATCAAACATTTTTTCCAGTACTTCTTTTGCATCCTGACAATCTTTCTTTTCTTCAAAGTAAACTTCCATTTTTGGCGGGCTAACTGGTTCTTCTAATAATACATCACTTAAAACATCGACAAATTGGTGGGAATAAAACACTGGGTCTCCAGAAGATAAAACTGTTTTGGCAAGCATATTATGATGGAGCTTTGATTTATTAGCCAACGAGAATTTTTCATGCACTAACCGAATTTGGCAGATGAAACCTTCTAAAAACCGGACTATATCCGAAGTTAGATCTTCTGCTATTCGCTTAACAAAAATAGTCTCGTCGTCATTATTAGCGACTAATGCTCCTTCATGTGCAACGATATAGCTATTCAATCTTAAAGCTTTCGCTACCTTTTTTGCAGATGGTAAACTCCTTGCTGTTACAAGCGTCACATAAATTCCCTTTTGTTGTACATATTCAATCGCTTCTTTCGTTGATTTCGTTAAGCGCCCATTTGATTGAAGGAGAGTACCATCGATATTTAAAGCTAATAAGCGATAAATCATAAAATTCCCCCATTTCTTTCTTCGATGTATTGTCTTTATATATCATTTATGTAGAAAACAAGCATAATAGAACTTTCCAGCGAAGATTAACAAGAGATGTATGGATTTATTGTGGTTATATTTTGCAATGTGGGGTTATTTGTTATGGAGTTAAGTTTATGAACTAATCTGTTCCATTACACTCTCGATTTTAATTTTTCCAAGTTTGTAGTCTTTTTCAGTATCGATTAGTGTAGGAAAGCTAGTCTATGGAAAAAATTGCATTTTGTTTTTTTGTATAAAATAAGTCATTTTTTTTAAAATAATAAACGTAACATCAATTAAATCACTCAAGGAGGAAACATTCATCATGGCAAATAACAATTCATCAAATCAATTATTAGTACCTGGAGTATCTCAAGCATTGGATCAAATGAAATATGAAATTGCATCAGAGTTTGGAGTAAACCTTGGAGCTGAAACTACTGCACGTGCTAACGGTTCAGTTGGTGGCGAAATCACTAAAAGATTAGTACAAATGGCTGAACAACAACTTGGCGGTAGCAAATTCTAAGCAAAACGCAAATAGATTAATTAAATAGATATGGCTTTAGGAGGATGGCATGATGCCATCCTCCTATATTTATGCTCTGTTTAAATCACAAAGGGAAGCAGTAGAACCGTCCCCTGCTTCCTTCTATTATTATTGTTGTACTGATCCGTATAGCTCTTCTAATGGTTTCATGATAATTTGGTTCAATTCACCAATAACAACGCTCATGCGTTGTTCTGCTGCCATAAGTTTGGAAATGCTTTCGTGTTGTTGAACAAGTGCCACTGTTTTTTGGGCTTGTTCTACTTCTTCTTGTGTAATTTCTTGACCAGACATTTGCTTTTGCTGAAGCTGTAATTGAATATTACGGAAATTATCAAACATCGCTTTCGCGGAAGGATCTGCATTTACCGTGTCATACATCTTTTTCAATTCTGTATATTCATCACTTTGACGAATCGCTTTCTCTAATGCATAAGCAGGATCATGTAAATTTACTGCCATTTAAACAACTCCTTTTATTAACAATTGACTCCACTATAACAAACTATGCATCATAATACCAGAAATACCTCTATTTCAAAAAGGAAATAAGAACATTCATCTTGATCTGGGGGATAAATCTTTTTCCATGTCTATCACAACTTTGCTAATCTTTCATACGATATATCAGCACGAAAATAGGCGAATATCAGAATGTCTCTTCATAACTTGAACAACAAATGGGGAATCGGGATGACACGGAAATTTTTACAACTATCGAAAAAGGATGATTTTCAAGAGATATTAGAAGGATTATCTATTGCTATCAGTCCCTCTTTATTAAAATTCTTAAACATTGACCTTAATAATACTGTCTATGTATGTGTAGCTAAGATAATTATTCCAGTAAATGTTCAAACACATTCCCTTGAAAAACAAGATATTATTTTTAGCTCTGATTTAGAAAAAACTTTGCTACTTCCTAAGGAAATTAAGACCTTCCTTATTCCCTATTATAATAAAAATCAAATCATTCATTTAGGCCCAGTTATTGGCATATTAACAGATATCAATGACAATAAGGAAGATATCTCCTTTCCAGCTATTCAGCATTTATGCAAAGAATTGGCGGAAGAATTAGTTCAAATTGGCGGATTTTTTTATGTTTTTGGACTGCAAAATTTCGAAGAAGATAAAATTTATGGTTACTTTTTAGATAATCATACTTGGACAAAACAACTCTTCCCTTATCCTAATGTTATTTATAACCGACTTCATTCTCGTAAAGCAGATGCTAGCACCACCTTTTTAAAGCTAAAAAAAATATTGGAAGAAAAGGAAATCCCAATTTTCAACAGTAAATTTTTAGCAAAAGATGAAACGAATCAGCTTCTAGCCGACCAAGCTTCTATCGATAAACATTTACCCGTCACAGAGAAACTAACTGAACAAGGATTTTTCTCGATGCTAAAAACTTTTCGAATTCTCTATGTGAAACCTGTTCATGGGAGCCAAGGAAGAAACATCATTCATATTGAACACATAGACGATCATTTTATTGCGACCATTTCGTCTGGAAAAAAGAAAGGAAAAGGACAGCTTTTTACAGAGGAAAAAAAGCTATGGATGTGGTTAAAAAACTACGTTAAAAATAAAAGCTATATTTGCCAGCAAGGAATTGATTTTCAAAAATGGCAAGGCCGGCCGCTCGACTTTCGTATTCTTTGTCATAAAAATTACCAAGGACATTGGACGATTACCTCCACTGTTGCAAGAATTGCCCAAAAAGATGCCATTGTTGCAAATCTTGCCCAAGGTGCAGAAATGAAGGCTGCAAAAATTGTTTTAAATGAATTACTGAATACAGAAAATGCCTCCCAAAAATTAGAAGAATTAAAAGTATTGGCTATAAAGATTGCAACTATTCTTAGTGAGAATACAGAGGGATATTTAGGAGAACTCGGAATCGATATCGGCATGGATAAACAAGGACATTTATGGATTATTGAAGTAAACTCTAAACCCTCTAAAAAATTAGAGGAACATATTGAAAAAACAAGGCCATCTACGAAAGCTTTGCTTGATTATTTTATTGCACTTTCCTTTTCCCCTTATTTAAAGGAGCTATCAGAAGATGAATAATTTTGGAATTATGTCATTATCATTAGATCATGAAAATCATTACATTCACCAAATGGCAAAATACGGACACGATTTAGGCTTTACCCTTTATCATTTTGTCCCATCTACTTACCATCCCTTTACACATACCGTAAAAGGAAAAAAATATTTGCCAGAATCAGATGCTTGGCTAGAATCAGAGTTTCCTGTACCTACTATTTTATATGATCGCTGTTTTTATCATGATGATTCTCATTCTATTCAATGTAAAAACATTATTCAATGGCTAAAAAAACAGCCCACTATTACCTTTATCGGCAATGGATTGCCAAATAAATGGGAGTTATATCAAATATTGCGTGAATCTAAACTTGCCGCTTATATTCCCGAGACATTCCTCTTACAGTCAGCCAATCAAGTAAATTTCCAGAGCTTAAATCCTGTCATTATTAAGCCAATAAACGGTTCTCAAGGAAATGGACTGTATTTTATCGAGAAGTCAAAAGAGGGAATTTTGGTTAGAACAGATAAAAAGGAACAAACAGTAGAAAAGATTTTTTCAGATCGAATGACTTTTAATAAATGGCTTAACCAGCTTTTAAAAAGAAGCTCGTATTTAATGCAAGCATATCTACCTCTTTCCAATCAAGAGAAACAACCATTTGATATCCGTGCCTTACTGCAAAAAAACACGCAAGCAGAATGGAAAGTTATTGAAAAAGGAGTCCGCATTGGAGAAAAAGGACGAATTATTTCTAACTTAAGTGTTGGTGCGTCCATACATGCATTTGAAGAGTGGTTTCGATTCACTCCCTTTAAATTAAAAAGCTTTCTTAAGCAGGAAATGGAGGAAATATTCACTCTCCTTCCTTCTATCTTAGAAAATTCCTTCTCTGCTTTATTTGAAATTGGCGTAGATATTGGTATTACACCAGATGGTTCCTTATGGATTCTCGACGTAAATTCAAAGCCAGGGAGAAAAGTAATTATGACAGCATATCCCCACCTATGTGAAAAACTCTATAAAGCTCCTGTCCTTTATGCTGCAAAACTAGCTGATGATAAAAGGAGGAATTTAGATGAAAAAGCTATATCCTATCGAAATAATCACTAATAGTGAAAATACGGTCTACTTACCAACTGACTTTAAAGCTAGTACCCATTTAAATAAGATTGTATTAGGAGCTTTGAGCAAAGATGCAACCATTCAACAACATAAAAAAACAAGGAATACGGTGGGAATCACTTCTGACCTTTTTAAAAATTTGCTTTTTCCATCGTCAACTTCTAATGTTCATCTATTCGCAGATGAAGAAACCTTATATATCGGACCACTTGTAGGAATCTTTACATCCGGATTTTCCACCATTAAAGTTCGCCCAATCGGCGAACGTTCCATACTTTTTTCCAAACTTCTATCTGTCCAAAAGACAGTTGGTGTCATTGCCTTCCTATTCGGGGAACAGCATATTAATTGGGAAGCCGGAACGATTAATGGACTATTTTATGAAGATGGCTGGAAATCAGCAGAGGTGCCTTTCCCTAATGTTGTTTATGATCGTATTCCTAATCGCCGAATTGAAAATCTCCATAAGATTCAAGGCGTTAAAAACCGATTACAGAAAGAGTATTCAATCCCTTGGTATAATCCAGGCTTTTTTAACAAATTGGATATATATGAACGTCTTCTTCAGGATGACAGTATTTCAGATTATTTACCAGAAACACATGCACTCACAAATTTTACCGTCATTGAAAGAATGCTTAGCAACTTCGGCAATGTGTATATAAAACCGAAAAATGGAAGCTTAGGAAAAGGTATCTACCAGCTTTTATATGATATAAAGGATGGCTATTATTATACGCGTTTTAAGGATTTGGAGCAGGGCAATCGCTTAATGAAATTTGATCATTTAGAAGCATTAATAAATCATTTATTCGAAAATCAGAATTTGTCCCATTATATTGTGCAACAAGGAATTCACTTAATTCGCTCCGAAAAAAAATCAGTCGATTTCCGTGTTCATACAAATAAAGATAAAGATGGTAATTGGGAAATGACTGCGATTGCCGCAAAAATTGCTGGAGCAGGAAGCGTAACCACCCATCTTAATAATGGTGGTACAGTCAAAGCAATCGAAGAATTAGCAGATACCGAATTGCAAAGCGATGAAATGATCCATAAACTTACCAAAGCTGCTTTACAACTAAGTAAAGCATTGGAAAATCAAATGGAAGGATATATTGGAGAAATTGGATTTGATTTAGGATTGGATCGCAAAGGACGCGTATGGTTATTTGAAGCAAACGCTAAGCCAGGGAGAAGCATCTTTAAGCACCCTTCTCTAAGAAAATTCGATCTGGAAACACGAAGAAAATCACTGGAATACGCAGTCTACCTCATGGACCAAAGTATTAAGAGTCTAGAGGATATCTATCAATGAATATTTATTATGATTCCGAAAAAGAATGTTGGTATACAGCTTCAGAGGACATTCACTTTTTTGGGACATCTAAAAAGCGCTTATCTACCGCTAAGCCACATGATGATCATGCAGCTTTTCCGATTGTCCAATATGAAAAAAAGGTTGGTCCGTTAATCGGGATTATGATTGCAAGAAATAAACATCATAAATTAATTGGAAATGGCGAGCTCTTCAAGCGATTCCAGAAACAACTTCAATTGCAGGCAGGAGGAATTATCGTGATCTTTCCTCCTGAAAGTTTACAGACAGACCAACTAACTGGATATATTTATTGCTCCACTAGAAACAAGTGGCTAAAAGCTATTACCCCATTACCAGACATTGTATATAACCGAGTGCCTTTTCGAACAACTGAAAAACAAGAAGCGTTCCAATCGGCAGTGTCTTTTTTTAAAGAAAAAGGAATCCCTTTTTTCAACTCTTCCTTTATAAATAAATGGGAACTTTATCAACTATTTAGCGATTACCCTTTGTTAAAAGAACATTTACCAAAAACAATACGCTTAGAAGAAAAAACGGATTTCACTAATTTTTTTCTTACCTATAATAATATTTACTTAAAGCCTGTAGAGGGATTCAAAGGAAAAAACATTTACCGTATCAGATTAGAAAAAGATGATTCGATCAGTGTAAGCACAACAGAGGAGACTGCTTATTTTTCTAGTATAGATGAAGTCTGGAAACATTATCAGCAAGAATGGTCCAAAAAAGAATATCTGATACAGGAAGAAATCGACGGTGCCTTATATAATGGAAACCGTTTTGATTTTCGCTTATTAGTTACCTTTGAAGAAAATCGCTATGTACTTACTGGAGTGGGAGTGAGACAGTCTAATCAACAAGATGTAACGACCCATATCCCATCCGGTGGAAAACTGCTTGCCTATCAAGAAGTCCAACAAGAAAAGCATGATTTATTTTTCAAAAAGATGGTCAACCATTGTGGAAGCATTTTAACAAAAAAATATGGTTTTATCGGTGAATTTTCCATCGATGCCTGTATAGATAAGAACGATCATTACTATCTTTTCGAAATTAACGCAAAACCGATGTTATTTGATGAAAAGGAAATTGAAGAAAAACGATGCCAGCAACTAATAAAACTATTTTATACATTGACTAATTTTCCCTACAAGAATAAATCACATTAGATATCCTCATCCTAAAACATAGGAGGGATCATCATGAAAAAAGCCAAAAAGGATCTTGAATTTGAAGGTAGAGACGAAGCTTATTTAGATATTGACCGTGTCATTAATGAAGGTTTAGCTGGCGGAACCGTTATAAACAGAGAAGAAAAAACAAATATTGAGGAAGCAAGGGAACTTTCAGAAGAAGAACCTCCTCATATAAGCGAATAGACCTTTTCAGCATCCCCTTAATTTGTGGTTTTACAGGAAAGGGGATGCTTTTTTAGCTTTGTCTCGGTTAATTTTAGTTTTTATCAGCCAACGTGGGGCGGATTTCAGCCAAACTTTGCGGGTTATCAGCCAACGTGGAGTGGATTTCAGCCAAACTTTGCTTTTATCAGCCAACGTGGAGTGGATTTCAGCCAAACTTTGCTTTTATCAGCCAACGTGAGGCGGATTTCAGCCAAACTTTGCTTTTATCAGCCAACGTGGAGTGGATTTCAGCCAAACTTTGCTTTTATCAGCCAACGTGGAGCGGATTTCAGCCAAACTTCGGGTTTTTCAGCCAACACCCATACAATATCAGTCAAACTCTCCCTTCATATCCCCCACTTGCTCCCTTTCTATAAAACGTTATAAAATAAAGTTATAAAAATGTTGTTACTATTTCGGAGGAACCATCAATTGAAGCATAAATTATTAGCCTATTATAAACATAGCTTGGAGCAAGCAACACCTCCAACCCCATCACAGCTTTCCGATTATTATTGGTTTAAACTTGATTTTCAAGACGATTGGATCGGCATTCAGAAACAGGAGATTGATGTATCTCAGCTTGAATTATTAAAAGCGTGTTATGATTTTTTCCAACCTGATGAAACATTAGAAAAAGAAGAATACAGTTGGAATCAGTATCTTTATTTCAATGGAGAACAGCCTTCTTTCAAAAATATTGAAACCTTACGTTTGATTCAGTTCCAGATTAAAGGTGATTCTGCTTCCATTGAAAAAAAGTTAATTGAATCTGCTTTTGATGGTTTTATTCATGCAAATAGCCTTATAATTTGGAATGGCTCCAATGAAGGTGTTGTGATTGAGCAAAATGCACAATATCTAGAAGAGGAAGATTTTATTGCTCTTGCTCAAGCTTTACAATCTGATTTCTTTTTTTCAATCTGTTTTTATATTGGAAAAGAGCTGAAGCTTAATAGTCCTGTTCCCACTGTTTTCGGACAAGAAAGAAACTTATTTACAAAAGGTTTAGCATTTATGCCAAAATCGATTGTCCTTAGTTTAGAAACGATTCTTCCCAACCTCTTAATCAGCCGACTAAGAGAAGATGAGCTTGAATTATTCAAAGAATGGTTTTCCATTTTTGAAGAAGATAAAGAACTTTTGCTTACCATTAAAACATTTATTGAAAACAATGGACATAGCACCAATACAGCAAAACAATTATTTATCCATCGCAATACATTACAATACCGCCTTGATAAGTTTACAGAAAAAACTGGTTTTGACCTAAAGAATTATCATAGCTATATTACCACCTATCTTGCCTGCTTGTTTTATACTAGTGGCAAATAGTCTCCTTGAAGCCATCATTGGCTTTTTTTCTTTTGCCTTCTCCTTTTTATCGAAATTGTTTTCAAAGAGATTGTTGTTTTCTCATTTCAAAAAAATATGGAGCAACTTGAATAAACATAGACTTATGCGAAGCGTATTTAGGCTGCAGAGTATAACACCAAATCTTACAAAAACAGCGATTCCCCCCTTATGATACAAGTAGTTAGGCATTTTGCTCAAAACTTTGTAAGCGTTTTTCATGCATTTCGCCGATTTGAAAACGGTATCAAAAATGATAAAGTATAACTATCAAATAGTAGGGGGAAGAACAAAATGGCAGAATTAGTGTTAAAGAATATTTATAAAATATATGATGAAAAAGTAGAAGCAGTTAGAGATTTTAATTTACACATTCAAGATAAAGAATTTATCGTATTTGTTGGTCCTTCTGGTTGCGGTAAATCTACAACTCTTCGTATGATTGCAGGCCTTGAAGATATTTCAAAAGGTGATTTCTTTATTGATGATTTACGTGTTAACGATGTTGCACCAAAAGATCGTGATATCGCGATGGTTTTCCAAAACTACGCATTATATCCACATATGACTGTTTATGATAATATGGCATTTGGTTTAAAACTTCGTAAATTTCCTAAAGCGGAAATTGAAGAAAGAGTAAATAATGCTGCAAGAATTCTAGGATTAGAAGAATATTTAAAGAGAAAACCAAAAGCGTTATCTGGTGGACAACGTCAAAGGGTTGCACTTGGTCGTGCCATCGTTCGTGATGCAAAAGTATTCTTAATGGATGAACCATTATCAAACTTAGATGCTAAATTACGTGTTCAAATGCGTGCTGAAATTTCTAAATTGCACCAAAGACTACAAACTACTACTATTTATGTAACCCATGACCAAACAGAAGCAATGACAATGGCTACAAGACTAGTAGTTATGAAAGATGGTATTATCCAACAAGTTGGTGCTCCAAAAGAAGTATATGAAAAACCGGAAAATGTTTTCGTAGGCGGATTCATCGGTTCACCAGCAATGAACTTCTTTGAAGGAAAAGTAGTGGACAATAAATTAGTTATTGGTAATACTTCTTTCATCATTCCAGAAGGAAAATTAAAAACATTACGTGAACAAAATTATATTGGCAAAGAAGTTATCTTCGGTGTTCGCCCAGAGGATATTCATGATGAACTAGTATTCTTAAGCAGTTCAGAAAACACAAGTTTTGATGCAAAAGTAGAAGTATTTGAATTAACAGGTGCAGAAAGCCTTGTATACTCTACTCTTTCCGACAAAGAATTTGTTGCTCGCTTAGATTCAAGAGCAGACCTTCAAGCTGGTCAAACGGTAAAATTGGCGTTTGATATGAATAAAGGTCACTTCTTTGACAAAGAAACAGAACTTCGCATTCGCTAATAAAAAATCAATTATAATTTAAAAGGCTGGGACATAAGTATTCCAGCCATAGATAAACCCGAACAACTATCAAAGAATCCTAAATGGTTGTTCGGGTTTTATTAGTTTTATAAAAGGTTGTTTCAGTACAGTTAGTGTTAATATCCGCAGCCTGAATACACTTCGCTTTCCATGGGGCGAGCGCCGAGCCGCTTCGGCCTCTGGCCTGCAGGGTCTCGGACTTTCTCGCAGCTCCCATAGGAGTCTACGTGTATTCAGGCTGCTCCATATTTCCTACTAATTCATTTTTTCTAAAAAAACAATATTTTTTAGGGTATTGCCTTTAAAAACGGAGTGGAATGGAGCGGAAGACACTCGACTCCTGCGGGAAGTAGAGCAAAACCTAAGACCCCACAGGCTTTAGCCGAGGAGGCTTAGGTTGCTCCCCGCGGAAAGCGAGTTTCTGTAGCGCAATGGAACGAATTAGTTTTTACACTTGACTATATTTAAAAACATAAATAACCATTGTATAAAAGAAACCTTTATTTAAGAGATAAATTAGAGATTGTTCGTCTTTACAGATTGGCTATTTAGTTTTGTCCCAGCCTCTTAGTTTTTCGCCAAAAGATTTTTGAAAAGTAAATGGAATTTTCATACGTTGCTTGGAGTGGAAGGGGTGAGACTCCTGTGGGATTAGCGAGACAGCTTAGACCCTGCAGGCTGTAAGCCGAAGCGGCTCAGCGCGAGCCCCACGGAAAGCGAACCCCTGGAGCGGAAAGCAACAGCCCTATTCAAAGAGACTAATAAATATACTATAGACAAACCTCTATTTCTAAAATTCGGTTTGTGTCTATAGTTTAAGCTTACCTTGCTAAGGCATGGTAAGCTTTTTATTCATTGCTGTGGAAATTGTTTCTATTACTTCCTATTCCTTTATAAACAATACCTCTTCCTGTCCACATTGTTGACACTGCACAAGATGAGGACATAGATGTGCAGATAAATCCGGATAGCCATCTTCAAGCTTCATTTGATCAATTGGCATATAGGCACTATAATCATCATAATAATCCATTACTCTGCCCTTATCTTCGACTTGATTTCCACATTTGGAACAAACACTTTCTAATTTTTCCAATCCGTTACAAATAGGACATATCGAACCCAATTTATTTCCTCCCTCTTATTCCGCTTTAACGTCAGTCTACTTTCATGACTGACGTTTACCTGATCACTATCTTTAGTTTCTGTATGGAATAAAGAATCTATCCAATAGTTACAAAAGGAATTAATTACCTGTTTTTTTAAAGGAATAAGATAGTGAAAACCAACCATAATAAGAGTACAAGCAACAAACAAGGTACAAAACGCAGCAAACAATACATTCTATTACATTGGGTTATACCTAGTGGTAGTAAGAGATTTCTTACAAACTGGTGCAATTCCAGATAACCCAACCAAAAAAACAACTAGAAGGAGCTGGAACACAATGGCAAACAACAATTCTTCAAATCAACTTTTAGTACCAGGAGTATCTCAAGCTCTAGATCAAATGAAATACGAAATTGCATCTGAGTTTGGTGTTAACCTAGGTGCAGAAACTACTTCTCGCGCTAACGGATCTGTTGGTGGAGAAATCACAAAACGCTTAGTACAAATGGCTGAAAAGCAACTAGGTGGATATCAAGGTTAATAAAAATTTTATATAATGGCTAGAGCCCTCCTATTTTAGGAGGGCTTGCTTTATTTAGGATATAACCATTTTACTCCATTTAAAAATTGATGAACAAAATACTTTTTTTGGTGATCCGCATTTTTTCCAAGAACAAATTGATAGTTGTCCTTTGACAGTTTTCTTAAAAATATTTTGTTTGCAACGAGAACATTATTAACCATCTCTCTTTGGATATTGTTCTTTCTCTTCCCCTCTTCCTCTCCAACATATAAAAAAACACGATTTTCCTTCCCAACCTTATTTTTTTGTACAAATGAAAGGATATTCGGATACCATAATGACGGGGAGATAATCCCAAATTTCGAAAAATAATCGGCGAATTCATACATAGCGTATACTGAAATTAATCCACCTAAGGAGGCTCCCATCATTCCTGTATGTTGGCGATCTGTTTTCGTACGAAAGTGCCTATCAATATACGGTTTGATGTTTTGGCTAATAAAAGTTAAATATTCTCTTCCTTCTCCCTTAAAAGGCGGAAAAGCAGAACTAATACTAGGTGAAAACCATGGCGTATATTCATCAAGCCGATCCATTGGTTCAATTCCCACTATCATTACTTCCTCTACTAGTCCAAAAGAGAATAATTCTTCTAATTCACTTAAAACAGAATGAAAGAGAGATCCTCCATCTTGTACATAAATTACAGGATAATTTCTTACTGAATTATTATAAGAAGGAGGCATGTATATACTCAAAGATCGCGTCTGTATATGTGCCTCCACTAACTTTCCCTCCATCTACTTCTTCCTACTTCCTATTAATATCCTTCTATCATCACATAACTACACTCTTGCTTTTACTAACAAATAAACAAAATATGGTGCTCCAAGAATGCTTAGTATAATTCCAGCTGAAATTTCTGCAGGTGCTACAATAGTTCTGCCGATAAAATCTGCAATTAGCATAAAGAAACTACCAAGCAATCCACAAACAATAAGAGAATTACGATGTTTTAAACCAACAAGAAGTCTTGCCATATGGGGAGCCATTAACCCTATAAATCCAATGCTTCCAGAAACAGAAACACATGCTCCAATGAGGCCAACAGCACTTAATAGCAACAACCATTTTTCATTTTCTACTTTTACTCCAAGCCCAATCATTACTGGTTCCTGCAACTGAAATAAGTCAAGGGAATATGCTTTACGAATAATAAGTGGAATGATTAGTATAAACCATGGCAAGATAGACAGAATAAATAGCCAGTTCGCATTATAAATACTCCCATTTAACCATACTGTTGCCATTTCAAAGTCTTGTGCTTTCATTTTTAAAGACATATACATCGATAAAGAACCGAAGCCAGAATTTATCGCTATCCCCGTTAAAATGAGCTTTTGTGAATCAAGTCTTTCTCTCTCCTTTGCCAATAAGAAAAGGATAAAAGCTGCAATAAACCCGCCAAGTAACCCAATAAGCGGTGTGGTTAAAATAATCCACAAGCTATTCTTATTTATGTTTAGCAATCCTTGAAAGAAAAACATATAGGCAACAATCGCAGCACCAGCTCCACTGTTAATGCCCAAAATACCAGGATCAGCGAGTCCATTTTTTGTTATACTCTGCATAATAGAACCTGCTATTCCTAATCCAAAGCCAACTAAAATCGCTAAAATGATTCTTGGCAAGCGAAACTCAAATACCACCAAATCGGTATCACTATTAGGATGATATCGGAAAATACTCCTTACTAACTCTTGAAATGATAGAATATATTCGCCCTTAGATAAACTAATAAAAATAACTAATATGATTAAACCACTCAATATATAAAGTGATAAATAGG
This sequence comes from Niallia alba, assembly GCF_012933555.1. Classification (GTDB taxonomy): domain Bacteria; phylum Bacillota; class Bacilli; order Bacillales; family Cytobacillaceae; genus Niallia; species Niallia alba. The sequence goes on along the minus strand of NZ_JABBPK010000001.1, from coordinate 1,318,950 downwards.
TTCTTTTTTTCTCTTTATCCACGTTGCATATTCCCTCCTCCCTTTGTTTTTATTAAATACAAGAAGAAAGGAACACCTATAAATGCTGTTACGATTCCAATTGGTGATTCAAAGGGGTAATTGATGAATCGACTGAAAGTATCACAAATAACCAGAAATAGAGCACCTAATATTCCAGAGCAAGGAATAATTTTTTTATAATCTACCCCAACAATCATTCGTGTAATATGGGGAATTATTAAGCCAACAAAGCCAATTTTCCCTGCTAATGAAACAGAAATGCCTGTCATTATCACTACAGCTACCATCGTTAATAGTTGGATAATTAATGTTTTTTGGCCTAGGGATGTAGCAATTTCTTTTCCTAAAGATAAAATAGCAATTGATTTGGAAAGAGATAATGCCAAAATAATACCAACAATTGCTAAAGGAAAGCATAGCAGCAATAATTCATTATTAAGCTGATGCAAGCGTGCATTATACCAAAAGCTCATATTTTGAGATACTTGAAAATAGGAGGCAAGCGCAGAAGATAAACTGCTTAAAAAGGAACCAAAAACCGTGCCAATAATCGCAAGTCTTAAAGGGGAAAAACCATTCTTCACTATGGACGCAAGACCTAAGACAAGAAATACACCTAAGGAGGATCCAAGAAAAGACACAGCAACCATTTGCAGTGAACTGATGCTTGGAAAAAATACAAAAGCTAACGTTATCATAAATGCCGCTCCATCTGAGACACCCATTATAGATGGAGATGCTAAATAATTTCTTGTCATCCCTTGCATCAAAGCTCCTGACATTGCTAAAAGACCACCTATTAATAAAGTTCCTACCGCTCTTGGAAATCTTGCTGTACGAATAATGATTTGCTCGACATTCTCTGCATCATAGTGAAAAAAAGCGTTATATATTTCATTAAATGAGATATTCATTGTCCCCAGAGAAATAGATAAAAGAATTACTACTATACTTAAAAAAGGTGAACTATATATAATTGCATAAGCGCGTACTTTCTCTCGATCCATGTTTCCCCTCACCTAACCTAGTGAATAAAATGCCTAAATCGTTGAATGAATAATTTTTTTCGATGTCTTTATAAAGTGAAACTTCCATCAGTGGGGGGTTTCTTTCCTCCCCCACTGATGGTTAGTTGAACCAATCGGACCTTTACGGACAGTTGATCTCCCACCTATCTTCCTCGTATCCTCATAAGCTTGAGGGGGGAGTCTTACTGCCCGTTAAGTGTGGGACAAATTAACAGAAAAAAGCCCCCACCTAAATGTTAAGAAAGTTAGGTGGGGATTAGTGCTCCTTCAGTCTTTGTTACCTTTCTTACTTGAATATATCTGTAAAAGCTGCTAAGAAAGTTGTTTTACTCCATGCTGTTCCCCCTGCTGCCAATGGATCAACTACATTTTCATACACTTGCTTATTTTTAACTGCATCTAAACTTTTCCAAATAGAATTATTCTCCAAATCAGCTAACGCTGTTGGACTGTCGGCATTTTCCGATTCTTCGAATTGGATAAATAAATAATCTGGATTCATTTCAGCTAATTTTTCTAATGAAATCATTTCTTGTGCTTTTGCTGCTTTCACTTCTTCTGGAACATCTAGTCCAAGATCCGTATATAGAACAGGATTAAAATAGACAGATTCAGGATAAATATATAAACTTCCTCCTCGCAATCTGAGCATTACTACCTTTTTCCCAGAAAGATCTGCTTGAAGTTCATCTTTTGCTTCCGTAACATTTTTTTCATAATCAGCTATGATTGACTCTGCTTTGTCTTTTTCATTGGATAATTGACCTAATAAGAGAAGATTATCTTTCCAGTTTGTTGAAATATGAGACACAGGAATCATTGTTGCAACTTTATTTAAGCTTTCTGCCACTTCTGGTTGAAATTTGCTTGTACCTAGAATAACATCTGGTTTTAATTGCAATAGTTTTTCTACACTAGGCTGTGTTTTTTCCCCAATTTGCTCAGCTTCTGACATAGAATCTCCTAAATAAGCAGGAAATTTTCCAGCTGTTGCAATAGCACCTGCTGGTTTAATGCCAAGTATTGCCGCATCTTCCATTGCCTCTTGGCTTGCTGTTACGATTGTTTCTATTTTTGCAGGTAATTCATATTTTTCACCTAAATAGGTAACCTCTTGAGTCGTGCTTTGTTCTTCGTCTTTATTATCTTTTATAGCTGAAGTTGTACTTTTTTCCTCTTTTTCACCACATGCTGTTAATAGTAAAACAGCTGCCAAGAAGATAAAGAATAAATTCTTTTTCATATACTTTCTTTCCTTTCTATATGTAATCCTAATTGATATTGATAACCTTTATCAATTAGGATTATACTGAAAAATACTTCAAGAAAGACATGGATAATTTCCGCTAATTTGCTTGTACTTTTTCCACCATTAACTCTTGGATATTGTGAAGTACTCTTAAATGCGAGCTTGCTGAGTACTCATTCCAGGGATCTGACTGGATAAAAGCAACCTTTTTACTTTTTACTGCTTTTATTCGATTCCATTCCTTTGAACATTTAAGTTTTTCCCAAAAGCCAATTGTGTCAATATCCTGTCGAATATTTAAAAACAAATAAGTAGGATTTAGGCTTACTAAATAGGAAAGTGAAATGGTTTCATTTAATTGGATATCTTCTTTAGGTTGTGCCGAGGAAAATCCTAAATCTTGATAAACGAGATCGATAGCTGTTCTAGAACGATTTAGTACTAGTGTATTTTTAAATATACTTACTACCAACACTGTCTCTTTCTCTAATTGTTCCTGCAGTAGTTTTTTCGTTTCGTTCACCTTATTTTCATATACTTTTAGGAAGTATTCTGCATCCATTTCACAATGAATATAGGAAGCAATCTCCAACAATTGACTTTTCCAGCTGCAATTTTGGACATGATAATAGTAGACCGGTGCAATTTTTTCAAGTGCTTGCTTCTCTTTATCTGATATATCATCCTTCGCTATTATTTTATCCGGTTTCTCTTCAGACAGTTTCTGTATATTACTTTCCCATTGTGAATGAATCTTGTAGGCATTTAAATGAACAAGAATATCATCATGAAAAAATTGGTAATAGTAACGAGTCCATTTAGGATGAAGAGGGGCTGCATATGGGATAATATGTAGGGCAAGTAAATGTCCTGTTGTTGAAAAATCATAAGAGGCAATCTTCAGCTCCCGTTTTTTTCTGTAATTGGTTGGAGGAATGCCTACTATCTTTTTAAATACTCGGCTTAGATAAAATTCATCGGCATAGCCAACACTTGTAGCAATTACCCGTAAACTGTTGGATGTTTTAACTAGTAATTCCTTTGCCTTTCCTATACGAATTTCTGTAAGAAAATCTTGTACGCCAATCCCATACTCTTTTTTAAAAAGCTGTGAGTAATATTTTGGACTTAATCCTACTTTCTTTGCCAATAAAGCGGTAGAGATGGTCTCATGATAATGATTTTCCAGATACTTTTTTGTCTCTTCAATTGCAAGCATCGTATCTTTAGGAGCAGTTTGCTGTTGATTGCTCATAAAATAATGAAAAATCATCGCTATTTTTGCCTGTTTAAGAAAGTGATTGTTCGTTAGCTTATCACGTTCTAACGCTAACAGTTCATCCAACAACGTTGGAATCTTATCAACTGGCTGTAACACAAATGATTGGAGAAAGTTATTTTCTTTTTTTAACTTTACTTTCTTATAGGTATCTATGCTTATCTCCCTCGCTTGATACACTTGAAATTGCAGAAAATAATAATCTATACAGCAAGTATTTTTAAACTGAAGATGATACGTGCATTCTGCTGGAATAAATAGCAGATCTCCTTTACGGAATAGAAATTTCTCTATGTCAATAGACAATAAGCCTTCCCCACTATTAATATAAATAAATAGATAACTAGTCGATAATACTCTTTCTATCTTCCTGTCATATAATCGTTCTATACGACAATAGTTGATTTCGAAACTCTCCCAATTATTAATCATCTCAATTTCCTCTCTTGTTATTTCTTCTATTTCTATGTACAATAGATTTACCTAATTAACATTGATAATCATTATCACTTATTTTAACAAATTGATGGATAGAAAGAAATAGGTGGCGATATGATGATTAAATCGAAAGAGAGCTTTTATATTCCCGATACAGAAATTTGGACATGTCCAATGAATGAAACGAAAAACTATAAAATTTTTGTTTATATTCCAAATATCCCTGTTCCTGAAAACGGATTTCCCGTCCTATATCTTTTAGACGGAAACGCAAATTTTGGTAGTTATGTAGAAGCAATGCGTTTACAAACTAGAACACAAGAAAAAACTGGATTACATCCTGCTGTTATAATTGGAATTGGCTATGAAACGAATGAACCATATAGCAAGGAAAGGTATCTCGACTTTACGTTTAATGCAGATCAAACATCGCTTCCTAAAAATCCTGCTGGGTCAAAATGGCCTCCTCATGGAGGTGGGAAAGAATTTCTAGCCTTTATTGAAGATACATTAAAACCGCTAGTGGAACAGAACATGCCAATAAACACTAATAAGCAAATGATTGTCGGTCATTCACTTGGAGGGCTTTTTGTTCTCTTTACTTTATTTACTTCTCCTTCTTCATTTCAATATTACCTTGCAAGTAGTCCATCCATTCATTGGAATGAGGAGCAGTTATTAGAAGAACTAGACTTTCTCCCAGAAAGATTGAGCGAGTTAGATCCAAGCAAGTTACTTCTGACAGTTGCTGAGAAAGAGAAATCACACTTTACAAATATGCACCAAAAAACACTTGATCTCTCTGAAAAATTACTAAACTACCATACTAAGACATTCCACCATATATTCCATGAATTTAAAGAGGAAGATCATCTGACTGTCCTCTTACCACTTATCAATAAAACGATTGCCTTCTTAAATGATAAGGTGATTTGAGTGACTGGAGGAAAGACAACAGCAAAAATGAGGCTGTGAGATAACTAAATAGATACTATGTAAAGACGAACAATCTCTCATTTAGCTAGTAAATAGCGGCTGCTTTCGCATACTTTTTTACAATAGAAAATATAATTAGTTGGGAAAACAGAGCAGCCGGAATACACGTAGACGCCACGGGGATTAGCGAGACAGTCTGAGACCCTGCAGGCCAAAGGCCGAAGCCGCTCAGCGCGAGCCCCACGGAAAGCGAAGTGTATTCCGGCTGCGGGCAACAGCAACAAACTTCATAGAGCATCCTTTTTTAAAATGAAAAAACCCTAAACAATTATACGAACTTTCCGTTAGCGTTTTCGTATAATTGCTCGGATTTAACTTTAACTGGAATACTTATGTCCCAGTCCCTTTCCTATTTCTTAATGAAGATTAAATTATTCATTAACTTACTAAATCTTGCCCTTGTTGTAGCTGATACATCTGATAATACTTCCCTTTTCTATCCATCAATTCATCATGATTGCCTTTTTCCACTATCTGCCCATGATCAAGGACGAGAATTTGATCAGCATTGCGAATGGTCGATAGACGATGGGCAATGATGAAAGTTGTTCTGCCTTCTTTTAGCACTTCCATCGCATGTTGAATAATTTGTTCCGTTTCCGTATCAATACTACTTGTTGCCTCATCTAAAATGAGTATTGCTGGATCAAAGGCTAGAGCTCTCGCAAAGGAAATAAGCTGTCTTTGTCCACTAGATAGAGTACTCCCCTTCTCTATCACCGGCTCATCGTATCCTTTTTCTAAATGCTTTAATACTCTATCTGCCCCAACATCCTTCAATGATTTCTCCACTGTTTCTCTTGAAATAGAAGGATCATTTAACGTTACATTGGACGCTATTGTTCCTGTAAAAAGAAATGGATCTTGGAGAACAATCCCCATATATTTGCGAAGATCCTGCTTCGAAAAGGATGTGATATCTTTTCCATCTATCATTATCCTTCCTGATTGAATATCATAGAAGCGGAATAAAAGATTCATAATCGAACTTTTACCAGAACCTGTGTGACCGACTAGTGCAACTGTTTCGCCTTGCATTGCCTCAAAAGAAATATTTCTTAACACATAGTCATTATCTTTATAAGCAAAGTTGACTTGATCAAAGGTTACATTTCCTTTATATCTTTCAAGGGTAACATCTTGGACATCGATTCCGTCTTCATCCAATAATTCAAACACTCGTTCTCCTGCCACAAGTGCTTGCTCCAAATTGGCCAATTGATTAACAATACCTTGTACAGGCTGAAATAGGCGATTTATATAGTCAACAAAGGCATAGAGCACGCCTAGCGAAAGTGCCGTTGTTGCCGATAAAGATTGACCAGCAACATACCAGATAAATACAACAAATACGATATTTCTTAAAACATTTACTAGGTTATGAGAGGTAAGACTATTTAAACGAAGCATTTTATTTTGGTAGCGGAAATGCTCGTTATTCAAGTCCTCAAATTCTTTTCTTGTATGCTTTTCCTTGCTAAATGCCTGAATAATATGCATTCCTTGAATAGATTCGTTTACCATTCCATTAATATCACTAATTTTTGCTCGAATAACATGATTATATCGAGAAGCAAACTTACGATATCCCATCATCCATACATATAAAATCGGAAGCAAAATTAAGCAAATCGCAGCAAGTGGTGGATTTAATATAAATAATGCAATATAAATTCCAATAATATTAATTCCACTTGAGAAGAAATTGGATAATACCGTTACATACAACTCCCGAATTGCCTCTGTATCGTTGGTTACTCTGGCCACTACTTTACCAGCAGGTAGATTATCAAAATATTTGATCGGTAACCGTTGAATGTGAGCAAATACATCCTCTCGCATCTTCTGAATAATTCGGTTTGCTGACTTTTGTAATAAATAATGCTGCCCGTATTGGAAAAAAGCAGAAATAATCACTAATCCAAAATAAAAAGTTAACAGCTTTAAAATTGGTGTAATCTCCGGCTTATAAAAATCAAAAACTTCAGAACTAGTCAAAGCCGTAGCAGGATACGTTTCCACTTCTTCCCCTCTGCTGATAGTCAATGTTCCATCATTAAACTTACGACTTCCATCAAAAGAAATGGCTCCCTCTACAAAAAGAAATTGTCTTCCAACTTGAAGTATTCTTGCCTCGGCAAGCTTTTCGTCATCGGCTTCAAGATACGCAGCTTTTTTGTAGAAATTTCCATTATAGGATACTGCGTCTTTTTTTGGTTCTGTTTGATACCAAGGTGATTCAATCCCTGTTATATGATCATCAATTACCTTTTTAGCAACAAATGGACCTGCCAGGTCGGCGAATACAGCAATTGTCAGCATGATTAACGCAGCAATAATAATTCCTTTAAATTTTAAAGCATATTGAAATAATCGTTTACCTGTTGTCATGCTTTCACCTCCACTTCTTCCGCATCCACCTTTGTCTGTTGCGTTATATACTGTTCCTTATACCAGCCATTCAGTTTCATTAACTCATCATGCGTCCCATGCTCTGTAATATGTCCATCTTCCATTACAATAATATGATCGGCATGCTGAACTGCTGTCATTCGGTGAGTCGTAATGATTGTTGTTTTTGCTTGTCTTTCTTTCTTAATATTCGTGATAATTTTTTGTTCTGTTTTTGCATCTACCGCTGATAAAGAATCATCTAATATTAAAATTTCTGGCTTACGGATAAGTGCTCTCGCAATCGATATCCGTTGCTTTTGCCCTCCAGATAAGGCAACTCCTTTTTCACCAACGAGTGTTTCTAACCCTTCTGGAAGCATTTCAATATCCTGTTTAAAAGAGGCAAGGCTAATTGCTTCTTCTAATTCTTCTTCGATAGCTCCCTCTTTTCCAAATAAGATGTTTTCTCTCACTGTTTTTGAAAAAAGAACGTGATCTTGGGGAACATAGCCAATCCAACCTCTTAACGTATGTAAATCAATTGAATCAATGCTTTTCCCGTTAATCGTTAGCTTACCTTCCCCTTTCGGATACTCTCTAAGCAGCTGTTTAATGATCGTTGTTTTCCCACTACCGGTCTTACCGACTATTCCCACTGTTTCTCCTCGTCTAATTGTTAAATAGATATCTCGAAGATTTTCTTGCTTAGACGATGGGTATTGAAAGTTCACATCGTTTAACTGGATAATTTCAGGAATACCAACTTCCTTGCCCTCTTTAGGACTAATTACGTCTGCTTTATAATTCAATGTATCCTGTACCCGATCCAAAGAAGCATTTCCACGTTGCATAATATTCATTAATTCACCAACTGCAAACATTGGCCAAACAATCATTCCTAAATAAACATTGAATGTAACAAGCTGCCCAATCGTCAGTTGTTGCTGAAAAACTAAATATGCACCATAACCCAGTCCAATCAAGTAGCTTAACCCAACAAGAATTCGTACAGTCGGATCAAATAAAGAGTCTATTTTAGCCACCTGTAAATTCTTCTTATAAACATCTTCCGTAAAACGGTGGAATTGTTTTTCTTCTTCTTTTTCTAAAACATAGGCGCGGATAACGCGAACCCCTGAAATGGACTGAAGGACACTATCATTCATATCACCGAATGCATCCTGTGCTTCCATAAACCGCTTATGAATTCTCTCCCCATATATTTGCATAATAACTGCCATAATAGGTAGTGGAAGAATCGCTGCTAGTGTTAATTTCCAGCTTACCGTTAACACCATCGTAATTAAAATGGTCAGCATAAATATGGTAGAATCGACTAAAGTCAAAATTCCAAATCCAGCAGTAACGGATACGGCCTTTAAATCATTGGTTGCCCTCGCCATTAAATCGCCAGTTTTATTTTTTTCAAAAAAAGTTGGTGTCATCTTAAATAGATGATTCATAAACTTGCTTCTCAATTTCAATTCTAAAATATTCGCTCCGCCAAATAGCTTATACATCCAAAAATAAGTGATGATATACGTACTTATTGTGATTCCCGCAACCACAAGTATATAGATCATAGTCTTATTGCTTGTTAAAGTACCAATCGTTAGTTCATCAATAAACATTCCGAGAATCCTTGGCGGTAGCACCTCAATAAATCCGACAAATATTAAAAGTATAATAGCTATCGTGTAACTCTTCCAATGCTCTTTAAAAAACCATTTTAATTTTAAAAATATAGAAAACATGTAATCATCCCCTGTCATTCTTCATCTGCTACTAGCCACTTTCTAAATCCTTTAATGCCTTTCTAGCTTCCTTAATGATTACAATCATCGACTTCTCCTCCTTTATCATTTCATTAGAAAATAAATGTATTTATTGCACAGAATACAAATTCCTTATTTCCCCACAAAAAAAGAGACAGACCGCAACCATGCGACCTATCCCTTTATGACAGAAAAATACACGGGTTACCTATATAGCAACCCATCTAATCCGCGCTAAAATTATCGATAAGAAAAAAGAGGGTTACCGAAATATGAAGTTGTAAATGAATAATATCTATTTAATCTTCTCATCGGTAACCCTTCCTTTCTCTACATTTATTTTCCAATATAAATGTAGATTAACACGTACCTTTTATAAAGTCAATTGCAATTATTTTGAAAATTAAAGATTTTAATAATTTAATTGTACCTCTTTTTGCCTTGCCAGTTCGTCTTTCTGCTCCTTTTCTTTCGCTAATTTAGGTAACACTAGACTGTAATAGCCACCAACTACAAGAAAACAAGCCCCAACAAACCAATAGATTATTTCTATAGAAAACCAATTAGGATAACCGATGGAAATAATCCCTAGTGTAATTGACTGTGAAAGCATCATTAACGGTGTTATCCACCCTTGTACTCTCCCCATCATCTTTGGTTCAATAATCGTAGGCATCCAGCCACCTATCGCAATATTAATCATTGGTAAGCCGAGCGCTAAGAAGAAACAGATTGTTAAAAAGACCAGAATATTTGTTGAATAAGAAGCCAAAATGGTCATTACGGCAATATAAAAAGCCCCCAGAATAATTAACTTATACAATTTAACCTTTTGTGTAAGAAGAGATGAAAGGAAACTTCCAATCATTACGCCTGCTCCAAACACAATTCCAAAATAAATGGAGACTTGTTCATAATTATCAGGCGCTAACTTATATTTCAAAATAAAGACTTGCATGACACTAAATCCGCCATTTACCACACCGAAAGCAATAAATCCATATATTAATGCAAGCAATAATTTATTGGTCAAAATGTATTTTAACCCAATCATAAAGTCACTCCAAATAAATCGAATGTTTAATTCCTTTATAGAATAACTTCCATTTGGTTTTCGAACACCTTCATCCAACTTCATGGATTTAATAAGTAAACCACTAATCGTTAAAGTAGCTACATCAACCAAGATTGCTCCATATATCCCTACTGTCCAATAGACAAATATCCCAATCGCATTGCCAAATAGCATAAAGACACTGTTCACTAATTGATTTAGTCCTGCTGCGGTTGTATAATCCTCTTTTTTCAATACTCCTTGAAGAATGCCTTGTTCTGCCGGAAAAAAGAATTTTTGAACAGCACTTCTTAAAAACAACATCATAAAAATAAGTGGCATCCATCCAATAAGAACTGCCCCCAACACGCATAAAGACATTGCAGCTGCAATCATCTCACAATAATAGGCAATCTTTTGACGATCCAATCGATCTGCTACGACTCCCACTAAAAAAAATACTGCTAATGTGGGCAAGGAAAACATTAATTCTGTAATCGTAGCATAGGCGGGCTGTTCAGAAAAACGATCGAGAATATAAAACATAAAAGCGGTTAAACCAATAACACTTCCCATTTGCGATGTGACATTTGCTATAAATAGTCTCGTAAAGCTTGCGTTTTTGAATATTTCTGCAAATTCTTTCATTTAATATCCCTCATCCTTTAGTTGATGAGTTAATTCTAGCTTTCTTTCCACGGAAAATGACCATTCATCCGATGGTTTCTTGTTCCGTCTACAGACGGAAATAAATTCCATTATAAAGGCGGATAATCCCCCATTTTACTTGAGCAAGGATGGTTATTTTCTATTTCAATGAAAGTAAGGATTAGCATTGGGGATAGTTCTATTGTTACCTATTGATTCTTATGAGACATGTAGTAGGGCAACTCTCTCTGTTCCCTTTTTCCTCTGCTTCTCTTCCTTTCGGGCATAGAGAGTGCTTCTCTGTTCCCTTTTTCCTCTGCTTCTCTTCCTTTCGGGCATAGAGAACGCTTCTCTGTTTCCTTTCCTAAGCAAAAACGGACGCTGATGCACCCTTATTTTACGCACAAAAATAGACTGTCCATAAATTAGTCTTGAATAGATAAGTCATTCAAGATTAATGTAAAAACAGCCTCCTTATTCACATTGCTTATTCTCCTGAAAGTTCCTTAAAACGATCTTTTGATTCTTTTTCATCGAAGCTGGAAAAAATTCGAAAGTGGTCTTCATCAATAATGCGAAAATGCTGACTAATGATATTCTGTTGAAGAATAAAACCGTTCTTTTTTTCCACTTCTCTCCACCATACTTTTCCACCCATCGTTTTTTCTTTTCGGTAATCCATTCCATCACGAGCTACAGTTTCCAAAACCTCTAACGGTTCATTACCAAATAAAAAACGAACTGTTTCTGTCTCTCTGAATAGAGCGCATACTGCTACTACAGTAGACCAACCTGCATAAAGTCTACCTTTCTCAATTTGCACTAAGGTCTTTTTTGATAATCCAATAACCTCTGCCATCTTATCTTGGGTATATCCCGCTTCTGTGCGTATTAATCTCATCTTTTCTGATACACTCTCAATAATTTCTTCTCTTGTCAAAGTTTCTTCATTCCCTTATTAGTTATGTGTAATTTTACACCATCACTAATATTATAAGCTTCCTTTGCATAAATATCAATTTAAAACTATTAGACGCTCAAAATTATTTTTTGCTCAACATTTCACATTTTTGGTCACAAGCTTGCTTTAAGGAACACGCTGCACATTTTCCCTTTTTGGATTGTTGAATGTGACGGTATAATCCATAACCTGCATAACTAAAAATCATAAATCCGAGTAAAATACTGATAATCATTCTATTCACTCCTTCAATTTAAACCGATCCATTTTCCTAGCTGATAAATAATAAATGAAAGAATATATGCAAGAATAAGTGCATAACCGACAGAAAAGGCGGACCATTTTTTTGATCCTGTTTCTTTATAAATAGTAGCAAGTGTTGCCAGGCATGGAATGTATAATAGAATAAACACCATAAAACTATAGGAAGCTAATGGCGTATAAACTTCTCCCATTAAATGCTGCAAGCTTCTTGTGTCTGGAACGGCATAGATGATATTCATAGCAGAAATAATTGCTTCTTTTGCAAGAAACCCCGTTAACAAGGATGCTCCTGCTTCCCATGTTCCAAAACCTAGAGGGGCAAGAACTGGTGCCATCACTGAACCAATTAACGCCATAAAGCTTTGGTCCATTTCTACATCTAATCCTCCTGGTCCTAAATAAGTTAATAACCAAATTAAAACAGAACCAGCGAAGATAAAAGTACCTGCTTTCTTTAAGAAACCTTTTCCTTTATCCCATGTACTTTTCCATAAGACCTTTAAACTAGGCAATCGATATGGCGGCAGTTCTATTAGAAAAATAGACTTTTCTCCTTTTAAAATAGTAGAAGAAAATAGTTTAGCAAGTAATAAGGCCATTACTATGCTTAAAACATAGAGGGATAACACTATTAATGCTCCATTTTTGCCAAAAAACGCTCCTATAAATAATGCATAAACAGGAAATCTTGCCGAACAACTCATTAATGGCAACAATAAAATTGTTAATAATCTCTCCTTCTTTGTTTCGATTGTTCTCGCAGCCATTACCCCAGGAACATTACAGCCAAACCCAATAATCATTGGGATAAAGGCTTTACCATTCAATCCTACATTTTCTAACCATTTATCCATAACTAGTGCTACCCGTGACATATACCCAGAGTCTTCTAAAAAAGAGATACAGAAAAACAATATAAAAATTTGCGGAATAAAAACGAGAACGCCTCCTACCCCTGCGATAATTCCATCAATTACAAGTGACCGTATAAAGCTAGTTACTTGCAGACTGGTTAATAGATTCGTAACCCCCTCTGTCAATAAATCTGAAATAAGGTAATCTAGACGATCAGATAATGGTGTTCCAATCCAATCAAAAGTCAACATAAATAATATATACATAAAGGCAATAAAAATTGGAAATCCAAGATATTTATTTGTTACGAGATAATCGATTTTTTCCGAAATTGGGATCTGCTTTTTGTCTGCTTCTACTTCGACTTTTTGGACAATTTGATTTACCACTTCTCTACGTTTAAGATAAATTATTTGTTCTGGCTTTTTCGCTATTTTTTCACATTCCAATGTTACTTGATGGATAAATGTCTCCAACTCTTGTTTACTTAAAAGATTAGCAAGAAATTGGAAAATCGTTGTATTTCCATCAAGTAATTGGATTGTTAGCCATCTATTTGAAAGGGATGTTTTTCCTTGAAGCATAACGGACATTTTTTCTATTGCATTTTCGATTATTTCCCCATAATGGATAAACAGAGAGTATTCCCCATTACACTGCTGATCAATAGATGCTCTTGATAGCTCCTCACATCCATCTCCTTTTCGCGCACTTATCGCAATCGTATTTGCTCCTAAATAAGTGGCTAATAACTGGTGATCAATGACCTTTCCTTTTCTTTTGGCAATATCAATCATATTTAAAGCGAAAATTACCGGTTTCCCATATTCTAATAATTGAATAGTTAATAATAAATTTCTCTTTAATTGCGAAGCATCGATAATATTAACAATTCGATTCATCTTTCCTTGCAATAAGTAATTTGTGACTACGGCTTCTTCTTCAGAGATTGGTGTTAAAGAATAGACCCCAGGTAAATCTACTAAAATTGCTTTTTTATTTTTAAAGGTACCTATCTTTTTCTCTACCGTCACTCCATTCCAATTTCCAACATACTCATAAGATCCTGTTAGATGATTAAATAAAGAAGTCTTCCCTGTATTCGGATTCCCTAAAAGAGCTAATTCCATTTTATATGCTCTCCATATGCAATATTTTTATATCGCTTTGTCTCATGCCAATCGTCGTACCCTCATATTCCAAAATAAGCGGCCCGCCAAACGGCAAAATTTGCTGAATCGTTATTACAGCACCCTCTATTAATCCAAAATCAAGTAGCCTTCTTTTGAGCATTCTATTTCCATCTTCCACCCTATTTATCTTTAATCTTTGTCCTACAGTTAATTCCATCTTATTCGCCTCTCTTTTTTAATTGAGAATGATTATCTTTCTCTTATAAGATAGTTATATCAATCGTAACAACAGTATTCAATCTGATTTCCCCTAATAATTGTGACAATTCATTGAATTTTAAGAGCTTTTGCTTTTATACAAGGGCAAATTTCATCATACCTTTTTGAACAAATAAAAAAGCCATTGCTCCAAAATGAAAGCAAAGGCTTTTCCTTTATTATAGATTATATTTCGTCAATGAATCCTTTAATTCCTCATTGCTACTCTTCATTATTTCTGCTGTTTTTGCAACATTTCCAATCGCAGAGGTTTGCTCATCCGTACTAGAAGCAATTTGTTCAACTGCTGCTGCAACAGACTCAGAAACTTCTGATACTTTCGCAATAGAACTTGAAATATGATTGTTTTGCTCCACCACACGGTTTAGTTCGACTGTCATTTCTTTGACTGCTTCAATGCTATTGACTACAGCACTTGCAATGGCTGTAAATTCCTTTTCAGTATCCTTTACGGCAGTATCTAATTCCGCTGTTTGATTTGTCGTTTCATAAATCGACATAACGGTACTTTCCATTTCTTTTTCGATATTTTGAATCATATCTTGGATTTGCTTTGTTGCTGCATTTGTTTCTTCTGCTAGGTTTCTCACCTCATTGGCAACAACAGAAAAGCCCTTTCCGTGCTCACCTGCTCTAGCAGCTTCAATACTTGCATTTAAAGCAAGAAGATTTGTTTGTTCTGCTATTCTATTAATAGTAGAAGTAATTTTAGATATATCTAAAACTTTCTGATATAAGCTACTAATTCCAATACTAACATCATTTGTTGACTTGCTTGCATTTTCATTACATATTTTCAACGTATTAATTGTCTTTTGTCCGTTATGGGATGCTTCTTGAGCATTTTCTGTTGCTTGCTTAATAATTTGATTTTTGCCTTCCATATTATCAATTGAACTGGTTAAGCTATCTATTTCTCTTTTAACCTCTTCTAACTCGGACGCTTGGCTAACAGCCCCCTCAGCAATTTCAGCCATTGCTCTTCCAATTTCCTCTGAACTTGCCAATGTTTCCTCTGCTATTACTGACACATCACTTGCCTGACTTATTCCATTTTCATTTACTGTTTTTAAACTTGATACAAGAAATGAAAATCTCTCCTGCAATTCAGCAATAGATTGATTTAACTGACCAATTTCATCTTTTGACTTGTCATTAAATTCAACCGATAAATCTCCCTGTGACAACTTACTCACTTTGTCGCTAAGACGAGATAATGCTTTAAATTTTCCTTTCATTAATACATTAAAAACAAACGAGCTTAATACAGTAAGAATAAGCACTACAGCTATTATGATTAAATAATGACTATAAGCGAATGGCAATGCGTCTTGTATGGTTTCATTTTTTGCCATATAAAATCCACCAAGAGCACTAATAAATGTAGTAATAAGAATAAGCAGATTAAATCCAATAAACGCTTTCACTTTGAAACTATCTTTCTTTTTCATTCGAAACATCCTCTCTTCGCCGTCCGTATTAAGGGGCCATTTCTAAGCAAACACAAACAGATATTTTTAAAACGCTTTCACATATAATAACGTATCTATTCGGATAAGCGTTAGTTATGTCTCTATATCTTTATTATCGGTAATATCTACCTACTTTTTAGCCTTTATTTGTAATTTTTTTATAAATTTTTTTTACAGAAATAAAAATAGGAAAAACGCCTAATTTCCGGTTAAAAACTTAAGATTTTAGAAGTTTACGAGCCAAATTTTTTTCTTGGCATAAAATACAACGATATCTCCTTCTTAGAAAATTAGAAAGGATGAACGATGTTGTTTAATATATTTGTAGATCAGCAAATTAGATTGCGGCTTTTAGAAGTGAAGGACTCCAATGAACTTTTTCAACTAGTTAATAAAGATAGGAAGTATTTAAGAAAATGGCTCCCATGGGTAGATCAAATAACCTCTCCCTACCAATATCAAAGCATCATTCCCCTCTGGAATAAACTTTTCACAGAGCAAACAGAATGGAATGCAGGAATTTTTTTTAATGGAAAACTTGTAGGTATGATTACCTTACAACAAATCGATTGGGCAAGTCGCAAAGCAAGCATTGGCTATTTTTTAGCTGAGGACGCACAAGGGCATGGCATTATGACAAAGTCAGTTGCTGCTATGTTAAATTATGCTTTTTATTATTTAAAGCTCAACAGAATAGAAATTCAATGCGGGGTTAAAAATGTCAAAAGCCAAGCAATTCCGGAGAAGCTTTCCTTTAAGAAAGAGGGAATTATTAGAGATGGTGAATTTCTGTACGACCATTTTCATGATTTATATTCCTACAGCATGCTGGCAAGAGAATGGGCAGCTAAATAATAAACTTCCCCTCTAATACGTTATGTGAGGATAATAACAATAACATTAGGTTAAATCCTCTCTCCTCTTTATTCCCTCAAAAATTTTATTTTCATCTGAAAAAGGTATAAAATGAATAAATAGAAGGTTTTCTGTTTATATAAAAATATTTAAATACTTCTTTGATAACAAATGAATGGTGATGAAAGAAATAATGATTGGAATACAACTACTGTTAATTGTCATACTAACTGCTTTTTCTGCCTTTTTTGTAGCAACTGAATTTTCTATTGTTCGTGTCAGACCTGCAAGAATTGAACAGCTTGTAGAAGAAGGACAAAAAAATGCCCTTGCTGTCAAAAGGATTATTGAAAATATGGATGCCTATCTGTCGGCATGCCAATTAGGCATAACCATTACCTCTTTAGGATTGGGTTGGTTAGGACAACCTACGATTTTAAAGTTAATTCAACCTTTAATGAATAATTTGACTGTTCCAACTGCTCTATCACAAGGATTAGCGTTTGCGATCTCTTTTTCGATTATTACATACATTAATGTCGTAATTGGCGAACTTTTTCCAAAGTCAGTTGCCATTATTCTTACGGAAAAAATAGCCTTATTAATTAGTAAACCACTTATTTGGTTTTATAAATTTATGTATCCCTTTATTTGGCTTTTAAATAAATCGTCAAGACAAGTAGCAAAATTATGGGGAATAACGAATCCATCAGCCAATAATGATGCACTATCAGAAGAAGAGCTGCAAATTGTATTGAAGGAAAGTTATCAAAATGGGGAAATTAGTTTATCAGAATATAACTATGTCAATCGGATTTTTGCATTTGACAACCGTTTAGCCAATGAGATTATGGTCCCAAGAACAGAAATGGTCACATTATCTGATCATATATCCATTAAAGAAGCTATAAATATTATTCAAAAAGAACGATATACAAGATATCCACTTACTAAAAAGGAGGATAAAGATAGCATTATTGGTTTTATCCATATTAAACAATTATTAACGGACTGGATAAAAAATGAGGATATTGAAAATAAATCGTTATTGGACTATGCACAACCAATTATACATATAATCGAATCAGCACCTATACAAGCCGTTTTCTTAAAGATGCAAAAGGAAAGAAGCTCGATCGCTATTCTTCATGATGAATTTGGCGGTACTGCTGGACTAATTACCGCAGAAGATATTTTAGAGGAAATTGTCGGCGAAATTAGAGATGAGTTTGATGAAGAGGAAACCCCTCTTATTCAAAACATTAATGACCATCACTATATTCTTGATTCCAAGCTTCCCTTAACAGAAGTAAACAGGCTGCTATCCTTATCAATCGAGCGAGAAGAACTTCATACGCTCGGTGGCTGGATATTGTCCCAAAACCCTAACATTAAAAAAGGGGAAACGATTGAATATACTGGCTATCTCTTTAAGATTGACAAAATGATTCGCCAACATATTTTTACCTTTGACGTTCAAAAGATACCTTCACATCTTTTAAACGAAGATTAGTACTAAGCTATTTATCCCATTTATGTTAAATCTACGATGGATGATACAAATTTATCATTCATCGTAATCCTTTCTGTTACTACTTCTTCATTTAACAAGGTAAAACAATCGATAGAAAACATGAAATACCCTTTTCTTTCATATATTAAACATATAGACAGAAAATTTAAAAAGTTAACGCTATCATCATTTGACTAGATAGTTTGGCTTACCGTATAATAATTAGTAAAATTAAACAATTGTGAGGTGGTATAATGGGGTTGTTTATCTAAAGGAAGAATTTCATACACATTCTTATTTTCAAACGATTATTATACTAGCCCATACACCGGACCTCGCTTATTACAAATCCATTTCCTAGAATTAGATATTACTCAATCTGAATTAATCAGGAGGTGACTCCTTACTCGGTAAACGAGATAAGGAAATTTATTTGGACATATTTAACTTGGTTATAATAGCCATTTTAATTGCTTTGACTGCTTTTTTTGTAGCTTCAGAGTTTGCTATTATTAGAGTTCGTAGCTCCAGGATTGATCAACTCATAGAGGAAGGTAATAAAAATGCCCTTTCCGCGAAAAAAGTTACTAGCAATCTCGATGAATACTTATCCGCCTGCCAATTAGGAATAACTGTTACAGCACTCGGTATTGGCTGGATTGGCGAAGAAACATTACAACACTTTTTATCACCATTACTGCAAATTATCCATGTCCCAGAAACAGCCATTACCGTCTTATCCTTCTCTTTAGCATTCACTTTTATTACTTTTTTACATGTCGTAGTAGGTGAACTAGCTCCAAAAACATTCGCTATTCATAAGGCAGAGAAAATTACTTTATGGGCGGCAAAGCCTTTAATCCTATTTTATAAAGTGCTTTATCCTTTTATTTGGACCTTAAATGGCTCCTCTAGAATTATCACAAGGACGTTCGGATTAAAACCTGTTTCTGAACATGAATTGGCACATACAGAGGAAGAGCTCCGGATTATCGTCTCAGAGAGTTATAAAAACGGCGAAATCAATCAATCAGAATTTAAGTATGTTAATAATATTTTTGATTTTGATGATCGTATAGCGAAAGAAATTATGGTACCCCGAACAGAGATTATTTCCCTTGAACAAACAAGCACATTAGATGAATTGCTTCATCTTATCCAGAAAGAGCAATTTACTAGATATCCCGTTACCGATGGAGATAAAGACCATATTATCGGAATGATTAATGTAAAAGAAATAATGACAGAGTTACTTAAATCAAGAGATCTTACGACCAAAACACTAAAGCCTTATATAAGGCCAGTCATCCGAGTAATAGAAACGTATCCTATTCAAGATTTATTATTAAAAATGCAAAAGGATCGTATCCATATGGCCATTTTAATGGATGAATATGGTGGAACCTCTGGGTTAGTTACAGTGGAAGATATTATTGAAGAGATTGTTGGAGATATTTGGGATGAGTTTGATAGTGATGAAATTCCTACTATTCGTACGATAAAAGAAAATCATTATATTTTAGATGCTAAAGTTTTGATAAATGAAGTAAATGATTTACTCCACATAGACATAAATGATGAAATAATTGATACATTGGGTGGTTGGATTCTTACTTCTAATTATGAAGCATCGGAGGGGGATACGGTTAACTTCGAATCCTATGCTTTTAAGATTTTAGAAATGGAAGATCATCATATTAAATATGTGGAAGTGAAAAAACAACCAACCAACATAGAAAAACAAAAAAAGCATATTACAATAAAGCAATCCCTTCCTTCCCCTTCATCAGAAGCAGAAATAGTATCCTAACGAGGCTGGAACATAAATATTCCATTCAAAGATAGAGGATGGGACATAACTAAATAGATACTCTGTAAAGACGAACAATTTCTAATATAGCTAGTAAATAGCGGCTGCTTTCGCATACTTTTTACAAGAGGAAATATAATTAGTTGGAAAAACAGAGCAGCCGGAATACACGAAGACTCCTATGGGATTAGCGAGACAGTCTGAGACCCTGCAGGCCACAGGCCGAAGCGGCTCAGCGCGAGCCCCATGGAAAGCGAAGTGTATTCCGGCTGCGGGGAATCGCACCAAACTTCATGGAAACATCCTTTGAAAAACAAATAAAAGCCCGAACAATTATACGGAACATTCATTAGCATCTTCGTATAATTGTTCGGAATTATCCTTGGCTGGAATACTTATGTCCCAGCCTCTTTATTCGTTTTAAAAAGGATGTTGCATGAAGTTTGTTTGCTATGCCTGCGCAAAATAGATGACTCAGCCTCTTTTGCTTCCATAAGAATAAGATCAGTACTACTATTAATCATTTATCCTTGTTTCATCAAATTTATAGCCCACACCCCAGATAGTATGAATAAATGGCTGTTCTTTCGTACCGATTTTATTTCTTAGTCGCTTAATATGCACATCTACTGTTCTTTCATCTCCGTAAAACTGATAACCCCAAACTCGATCTAGTAGCTGTTCCCTAGTAAAAACTTGTTTTGGGTTACTAATTAAATAGTAGAGAAGATCAAATTCTTTCGGTGTTAAATTAGTCAGTACTTCATTATTGTAAATAACTTCTCTCGTTTCCTTGCTTATTTTAAAATGCTCTGTTGTCAGAAATTTATCATCTACTTGATTGGTTGTTTCTTTTTGATATCTTCTTGTTACAGCTTTAATCCGCGCCATTAGCGTTAAGGGGCTGAATGGTTTTGTTACATAATCATCTGCCCCCATTTCTAGTCCAAGTACTTGATCGGATTCACTATCTTTTGCAGTAAGCATAATAATCGGAACAGAACTAATCTCTCTAATTTTTCTACAAATCGTAACACCTTCCATACCTGGCAACATCCAATCAATGATGATGATATTCCAATTCTGGTTTTCCATGAAAAAGTCTAATGCTTCTTTTCCATTATGAATAAATTTCCCTTCATATCCTTCTTTTAAGAAAAACATCTCTAACATGGAGCAAACACTTTCATTATCTTCGATTACGAGTATTTTCATCCTAACACTTCCTATTTACTAGCGTACATTCTTTTGCTATTTATTATAGCAGATGTTATCAATAACTTTCATACCCTGGTAGCTAACAAGAAAAAATTTTGAATGATATAAGCAAAAAAAAGCTGTTTTAGTAAAGTTTGTTGCTATGCCCGTAGCCGAAATACACTTTCCTTTCCGTTGGGCTCGCGCTGAGCGGCGATCAACGGACCTATCAAGCATGAAAAACACTAAATGATTGCATAAAAATCTTTTTAATTGTAATAAACTAACAAAATAAACTATCCTATTTAATAACACCAGTATAAAGGAGTTATTGAAATGATTCATACGCTAGCTATAAATAAGCATAATGAGATACGTACAAATCTCCCCATTGAAGAAATATTGGAAGGAGATTTTCAGTGGTCTTGGATTGACTTCGATCAGCCAATTGACGATGAAATTGAAAAATTGCATCATCCTTTTAGGTTTCATCCCTTATCTATAGAAGATTGTCTCCATAATTTGCAACGACCTAAAATTGACTATTTTGAAACCTATACCTTTTTTGTCACCCATTGTTTAAATCCAAAAACCATAAAAAAAGATGAACTTAATATTTTCTTAGGGAAAAATTTCATCGTTACCTTTCATCATCATGCTTCGATTGAAGTGAATGCAGTAAAAGAAATGCTAACAAGAGAAGATGTTGCCACTTGGACACAATATACCGTTCTTTATCAGTTATTGGATCATCTAGTCGATAATTATTTTCCGATTGTCTATGACATTGAGGATTCCCTTGCAGAAATCGATGAAAACCCGACAAAAAAAACAATGGAAGCCTTGTTAGATGAATTATTTTCAACTAGGCACCAGCTTCTTTCCTTACGACATACCGTCGTGCCAATGAAAGATATAGTACACCAGATGATTAATAGCGAAAAAATAGCGGCTCTTTTAACCAAAAAAGAATACTATTCTGATATTTATGATCACTTATTGAAAATTAGTGAACTAGTTGAATCCAATCGGGAATTAACGACAGATATAAGAGATAGTTATCTATCCTATAACTCGCATCATTCTAATAGAATTATGCAAATTCTTACTGTCATTACGACCATTTTTATGCCACTCAGCTTCTTAGCTGGCTTATACGGAATGAACTTTGTAAATATGCCTGAACTTCAATGGAAATACGGTTACTTCCTTCTGTTATTTATAATGGCCAGTATAGGTATAGGAATGTTTATCTTGTTTAAACGAAAAGGCTGGTTTAAGTAAGACTGTCTTTTTCCTGTTATTCTTTTGCATATATTAAAAAAACACCGAGCTTTGATAGATATATTTCAAAACTATTATGATAAAATAGAATTATCGATATTTTTACTTATTGTTTACACATTTTTTTACATATAAAACGTAACTGGGGGGATTAACGATGGAGTCATCAAATATACAAGCAGAGGCAATTTTAGAAAAACCACAGCATAAAATTTTACCAAAAAAGGTTTTAGCTAGCAGGATATTTTTCATTATTGTTGGTAGTATTTTAATGGGAGTCGGCATTGAAGAATTTCTTGTTCCTAATAAAGTATTAGATGGAGGTATTGTTGGAATCTCCATTATCCTCTCTCACTTGTCTGGCGCAAAGCTTGGCTATTTTATCTTTTTATTAAATATTCCCTTCTTCTATATTGGCTACAAACAAATTGGTAAGACTTTTACTTTTTCCACGATGCTAGGTATTACCGTTCTTTCTCTTACAACCATTTTATTACACGATGTGCCCGTTTTCACATCTGATTTACTTCTCGCCACTGTGTTTGGTGGTATTATCCTTGGTATTGGAGTGGGAATTGTGCTACGCTTTGGCGGCTCCCTTGATGGTACAGAGGTATTAGCTCTCCTTTTCAGTAAAAGAAGCCCTTTTTCCGTTGGTGAAATTATTATGTTTTTCAATGTCTTTATCTTTATTAGTGCTGGGTTTGTTTTTTCTTGGAATCGAGCTATGTATTCATTGATCGCCTATTTTATTGCTTTTAAAGTAATTGATATTGTTATAGCTGGTTTAGATGAATCAAAATCAGTTTGGATTATTAGTGACCATTCACAAGTAATCGGTGAAACGATACTAGCAAGACTTGGACGCGGTGTCACTTATCTGAAGGGTGAAGGTGCCTATACTGGTGACACAAAGAAAGTTATTTTTTGCGTTATTAACCGTTTAGAAGAAGCTAAACTTAAAACAATTATTGAAGAACTAGATCCTACTGCCTTTCTTGCAGTTGCCAATATTTCTGAAGTACGTGGTGGAAGGTTTAAGAAAAAAGATATTCATTAAGGCTGTTTGTATGAAAACTCTTTAGGTAAAAGGCAACACTAAGCTGAACCTTCTAAATTTGAACTTTTTTAAAAGGCTAGGAATGATTAAATATAGTGCTTTTGTTATTCATTAAGCAATTTGTTCATTAGTGGGTTCAATACGATACCCTTTCCTTTTTAAGTATTGAATCATTTTTTGTTCTTTACTTTGTTCGAGATCAACATAATCAGGGCCTAGTTCCTGATATGGTTGCCTTGTTTTTAAAATATTGTAAGCAATTGTTAGGATTAAATGAGCGGAAGCGATCCGTGCTTTCGATTTTCCTTGTCGTTTCATAATTCTTTTTCTATGTGCAGATATGCGATTATACTGTCTATCTGTAGCCATGGAACATTCAACAGCGGTGGTTCTTAATGATTTGTTTCCGTACTGAGTTTTACCTGTTTTTTTTTTACCGGCACTCTCATAATTTCCTGGACTCACTCCAGCCCATGAGGCTAGATGTTTAGAACTTTTAAATACTGACATGTCTACACCCATTTCAGCTATAAAGATTGCGGATGCATTTTTATCCACACCCGGTATGGTATCTAGTAGTTCGCACTCCTCTTGATAAGGAATAAGCGCTTGGTCTATGCGTTCAACTACTTTTTCGATTGTTTCATCGATGTGATTGATATGGTCCCAATGGAAACGTAACATATCAATATGATGTTTACGTATTCCACCGTTAAGGGCTTCTGCAATATCTGTTGTGCTCGCCTTAACTCTTGAATCAACCATTTGTTGAAGTTCAAACACACCTATTTTTTCGCCGTTTATTAGGGCTTCAATAATGCGACAACCAGTGACACCAAAAATGTCAGATAAAACAGAAGTTAGTTTAATATTTGCATCCTGTAGAATTTTGTGGATTCGATTGCGCTCAGAAGTTCGTGTATGGATGAGTTTTTTACGATACCGGGTTAAATCTCGCAAATCACGAATTTCTTTGGGCGGTACAAAATTTTTTTCAATTAGTCCAGAACGCAAAAGTTTAGCTAACCACTCCGCATCTTTTACGTCTGTTTTCCTTCCGGGAACATTTTTAACATGTTGGGCATTGGCGAGGATTAATTGGAAGTCACATTCTATAACATTCCAAACGGGCTTCCAATATACACCGGTACTTTCCATTACAGCATCCGTTATTTTGTGTGAGGATAGCCAGTCGCTAAGTGCCAAAAGGCCACTTGTGGTTGTTGGAAAGGTTTGAATCTCTTTATTTGGTTTTTTATCTAATGAACCAAATAAAACACAAGCAACTACTGTTTCTTGGTGTACATCTAGGCCTGCACACCGTTCAATCATAGCTTCCATATAATCACCTCAAAGATTTTTAATACAATACAAGCGACAGAAGTCATCATACAAAATTTTTGTATTCGTGTTTATAAACACATTAGACGGTTCTTTTAAACTGTCACAACCAGTTTTTCTAACGGGGTATCAACTTGTATTGATCCACCAAACAGTCTTCGGACTGGTCGTATTGTACTATTAATTATGGTCAGGTGTTAAGTGGTTTAGACTTTCTATCATGGGATAGGAGCAAGTTTTCATGATAGACGGTGGCGGCGGGTAACGCCGCCATGAGAGTTTTTCTAAAAAATTGTTGTTATTTCAATAGGAAAAAAGAATTGGTTAAAAAAATGGAGCAGCCGGAATACACGTAGACGCCACGGGGATTAGCGAGACAGTCTGAGACCCCGGAGGCGAAGCGGAGGAGGCTTAAGCTTAGCCCCACGGAAAGCAAAGTGCATTCCGGCTGCGGGTAATAGCAACAAACTTTACAAAAACAGCCTTCATTAAAAACAACCCTTTTTCATCTCCTCTTTCAGGCTATCTTCTTTGGTTGGCCACTTCTATTTTTGATACCTTTTAAAAAATAATTCTATTCCCTTCTTCTTTTGGGATCTGGTGTAATGAAAATAGAAAAGTGTTTAACGATTGATAGGTTTATTTCTCTCCATTTTTGTGAAAAATTTCATTTGATAGGAGGTTCAGCGTTGCGAAAAAACTTAACCGTTTCAATATTAACATTATCAAGCATCGTTTGTTTATTATGGATAATCGGCTTAGGATGGGTTCTAGTTGATTATACTAATCAGCCAGCTGAAAAGCCCCAAACAACAAATACCGAGAATCAGAAAGAAATAAAAGCTGATGGCGTCCACCTTTTAGCTTTAGGTGATTCTCTCACGCGAGGGACAGGTGATGATACCGGAAAAGGATATATTGGTTATCTAAAGGAAGCCCTGGCTGAAAAGACCGAAGAAGAAATCAAGATTACCAACTATGGAATAAAAGGATTAACGACAGATAAATTAGCCGAGCAATTAACAGGTCAGGAAATACAAAGACAAACAGCAAATGCTGACCTTCTCTTTATAACGATAGGAGGGAATGATCTTTTTCAAGGTGGCCAATCCCTT
This sequence comes from Niallia alba, assembly GCF_012933555.1. GTDB lineage: Bacteria > Bacillota > Bacilli > Bacillales > Cytobacillaceae > Niallia > Niallia alba. Next base: position 1,292,929 of record NZ_JABBPK010000001.1, on the reverse strand, counting down.
ACTGAGATTGAAGAAGATTCCATAAGCAAATTAATGGAAGCCTATTCTAAACAATTGCAGACGGTACTAACAACTATTCGCTCCATTAATGCAGATGCACCCATCTATTTAATGGGCTTATACAATCCTTTTAATGATCTAGACAATCGTGCATTAACTTCTCAAGTAGTTCGCACTTGGAATAATACCACAGCGGAGATATGTGCTAATTATGCCCAAACCATTTTTGTCCCAACCTATGATATTTTCCAGCAGAATGTTCAGCAATATTTATATTCTGACCATTTTCATCCAAATAAAAAGGGCTATCAGCTAATGGCTGAACGTGTGGCATCCCTTATCTCCTGGGAGGTAAATGACAATGAGTGACATTACACTATCTGTTCAGCATTTAACGAAAAGAATTGGAAAAAGAGATATTATTAAAAACATTAGCTTTGAATTAAAAAGTGGAGAAGTCTTCGGCTTTCTTGGACCAAACGGGGCTGGAAAGACAACTACAATTCGCATGCTAGCTGGATTAATCAAACCAACATCTGGTCAAATATTCATTTGTGGATACGAGGTTAAAAAAGATTTTTCAAAGGCAATGGAGCGCTTAGGCTGCATTGTAGAAAATCCAGAGTTGTATCCGTATTTAACTGGCTGGGAAAACCTGCAATATTTTGCTCGGATGTTAACAAATACAGACGATAAACGAATAACAGAAGTTGTTGAATTAATTGGGTTAACTGATCGTATTCACGACAAAGTAAAAACTTATTCCCTCGGGATGCGCCAACGTCTTGGAATTGGTCAAGCACTATTAAGCCGGCCGAAAGTATTAATACTAGATGAGCCAACTAATGGATTAGATCCTTCTGGTATAAGAGAAATGCGGCAATTTATTCGGTTTCTTGCGAAGGAAGAAGGGCTAAGTGTATTAGTATCCAGCCATTTATTAAGTGAGATTCAACTTTTATGTGATCGTGTATCCATTATTTTAGACGGAAAAATCATCCATACTGAATCAGTACATACTTTACTAACCCAAAACGAGAAGTTAATTTGGCGATTTACCCCTGTAGAAAAAGGGCTAGAAATCTTGAAAAAGCTTGCTCCTTCTGTCACAGTACGAGAGGATGTTGTGATTACTCCATACATCGAAGAAGAAGTTTCTCAGTGGAGTAGATTATTGATAGAAGCTAATGTAGATATTAAAGAAATGAATCGACAAATTCCATCTCTTGAGCATCTATTCTTAGAGCTCACAGGAGGTGACTCCGTCGGTGAATAAACTTATTTATAATGAAATGCTAAAACTCGTTAAAAGTAAGCGATTATTAGTTGTAACGATAATCATCGGAATCATGATAACAATGTTTACGTATGCACAGCATCGCGAAATGGAAAACGTCAAAAAAAGAATTGGAGATACGGATTGGCGTGTCACTCTACAACAATCTATCGTTGATATGCAAAACCGAATTGGTTCAAGTGGGATTTCCGAAGAATTCCGCTCCCAATTAAAGGTTCGAATTGATCAAAGTCAATATTATCTTGATAACAACATTAACCCACAAGAGCCAGGTGCTCCAACCTTTTTGCGCGTGTTTTTAGATAATTCGATTCAGTTGCTTCTTCCTTTAATGGTCATGATTATTTCAGCTGATATGGTTTCTTCTGAAAAAAGTCTTGGCACCATTAAGCTGTTACTGACAAGACCAGTAAGGCGTTGGAAAATCCTGTTAAGTAAATATATCACGCTCCTTTTATCTGTTTCCTTTATCTTATTTATTTTTGGGTTATTTTCGTACCTTATTTCCGGGCTATTCTTTGGATATGCGGGTTGGACAGCCCCCATATTAACTGGGTTTACAGTGCAGGCTGGTGAATTAAATACAGCCAATGTCCATTTAATCCCTCAATGGCAATACATTCTTATGATTTTTGGGCTCGGTTGGTTTGTATCGGTAGTAGTAGGTACCCTTTCCTTTATGTTCTCCGTCCTTATTAAAAGTACAGCAGCGGGAATGGGGGCCATGCTTGCATTCTTGATTTCTGGTTCCATCATTAGTTCGATTGCATCTTCTTGGGAGGCAGCAAAGTACTTTTTCATGGTAAACTTGCGTCTAACAGATTATCTCCAAGGAAATATTCCTCCCATTGAAGGAATGTCCCTTCCCTTCTCCCTTATTGTACTGTCTATTTGGGGTGTAGCTGGGATTATTATCTCTTTCCTTGTATTTACGAAGAAAGATGTTTATTAAAAAAGACTGTTTTCTAAAGTATTTGTTATTTAATCAAAAAGATGGATGAGTTGGAAAAATGGAGCAGCCGGAATACACGAAGACGCCACGGGGATTAGCGAGACAGTCTGAGACCCCGGAGGCGAAGTGTATTCTGGCTGCGGGTTATCGCAAACAAACTTTGCGAAAAAATCCTTAAAAAAAGACCTTTTCGGTCTTTTTTTAAGGATTTGCTTCTTCTACTACTAGCGAGATAAATTTATCATCTTGTGTTCTATGGTTAATAGTAACGATAACGTTTTTTTCCTTTCCATCCTCTTTCACTACAAATTGAAAGGAATCTTGTTCCTCTTGTGCTGATATTTTTTTTCGTCCTAAATATTTATAGTCTGTTACAGACTCTTCTGGATAATCTGCTTTTACAACAGCAATTGCGATGGAGCCGAATTTTTTATAATCCAGTTCCTGTACAGCTACATTATGGGACGGAAACATAAATGCCATAATTAATACCGTCACGCTAACAATAAGAATGGATAAAGATCTAGTTTTCATAAATACCTCCAATATTTTTTTCTTATTATTAGTCCCCTAACATTTTTTTATGTACCGCATCTATTTTTTTTGCTTCCTCTATCAGTGTTCTTGGAATGGCCTTATTTCTTGCCCATTCATTTGAAAAATTAATTAAGGAAGGATCGCGCTCGTCTACCAATGGACATATTTCGATTGTAAAAGCTGGCAAATGATAGGTAGTAATAAACCAATCTGTAAATCCACCCCCAATTGCATCTTTGTTAGGTGTCCCCAGCTTGTATCCTGTTTCTTTTGCGAGAACTTCTGCAATCATTTGGTCTCTTTCCTCATTAACACCGTTATTATATTGCCAAAAAATCTCTTGCCCAGACGAATGATAAGCTACAGCAATTGTTGGTTTAATTTTTTCTGTTAACTTTACAATCGCTTGTACTTCTGCTGCCTCAAATGGTGCCTTACCTTTATAATTTTTATAGGAAGGCTCTTTTTTTGAATCCTTTAAATACTCCCATCCAGCCGGATACTGTCGATTAAGGTCCACTCCTAGTCCGTTACTTTTCCAGCGCGTAAAATCATCTATACCACCATTCATCTTCTTAATTTTTCTTTTAGAAAAAAACGGGAATTTATTAATTTTCCCTTGTTGAATCGTGACTCCATCCGGATTAATCATCGGTACAATCCAAATGGAATAGGAACCGAGAAAGTTGTCTCCATTTTTCATTGTTGCTGCAATATCTTCTGTCATTTTCATTGTTAACAAAGAAGTTATCCATTCTCTTCCATGATGGGCACCAGAAAGAAGAACGCTTTTTTCTCCTGTACCTATTTGAACCGCGTAAATCTTCCGCCCAAATTCTGATTTTCCAATCGTATGCACCTGTAACTGCTTTTTATATTTACTCTTCAAAATCCAAACATCTTCTTGAAAATCTTCGTATGTATACTCTTTATTCACATCAATAACTGAATCTGCACGATATTCCTTTGGATAGATAGAAAGTAGCAATACGATGATTGTCATAATAATAAGTCGCCGTTTCATAATAACCCCTTTTTTGTTTATATTGTGAATGTGGAACATTCCTTATTCATATTACAGTCAATTTCTTCTCCCTTTTTTTACACGAAATTATACAGGTAAAAATAGAAAATCCTTTTAAATCAATATAGCCAACTTTTAGTGAGTAACATTCTTCTCTTTCGTCATATAATATAATCATCTCCTTCCCACAAAAGGAGGCATTAAAATGAATAAATCAGATTATGATCGAGCCCTATATTATACACATCGATCAGAGTGGGATAATCTTCTTATACTAATGGTAAGAACCCATGATAACTTTCTCTCAAAAAAAATCGAACAATTTCTACACGCCTACAACTTTGAACATGATTATTCTGTCATAGAAAAACATTTATATTCATTATTACGCTACATCGATCACGCCAACGATTTAGTAGAAGATGAATGGATTCACACAACCACAATGTAATCTATAGAATTCCACCAAAAAACCACGGCTTTTCGGCCGTGGTTTCAGTCTGTAGATAAACCTCTAAATTTTAGAATCGGAGCCTTAAATATGACTCATTTTCATACCCCTTACTTTTTATATTCAATTCGATAAACGTCAAATCTTCTATCCTTTAATTGGCGGACAGTTCCTCTTTGGCGTTGTCTCCTTAATATTTCTAAGTCTACATCCCCGATCATGACCATTTCGATATTAGGGTTGGTTTCGCCAACAATTCCATCTCGTGCAAATTCAAAATCGGATGGTGCAAAGATTGCCGATTGTGCATATTGGATATCCATGTTTTCTGTTTGCGGCAAATTGCCGACAGTTCCAGCAATAACCGTATAAATTTGATTTTCAACTGCTCTTGCTTGTGCACAATAGCGTACTCGTAAATATCCTTGACGATCCTCTGTACAAAATGGGGTAAAAATAATTTTCGCTCCCATATCTGTTGCAATCCGAGCAAGCTCTGGAAATTCAATATCATAGCAAATTTGAATCGCGATTTTTCCGCAATCTGTATCAAAAACCCTAATCGCATCTCCTCGTCTTATTCCCCACCATTTCCGTTCATTAGGAGTTATATGTAATTTATATTGTTTTTCAATCGTTCCATCTCGTCTAAAAAGGTAAGCAATATTATAAATTTCTTCATCATCTTCCTTCACAAAATGGGAACCTCCGATGATGTTAATATTATAACGAATCGCTAAATTCGTAAAAAGTTCAATATATTGCTCGGTATATTCTGTTACCTTTCTAATGGCCGTACTTGGAACACGTTCATCCATAAATGACATTAATTGAGAAGTAAGCAGTTCTGGAAACACAACAAAATCTGATTCTGCATTAGAGGCCACATCTGTATAATACTCCACTTGGTTGGCAAAATCTTCAAAGCTATATATTTGCCTCATCATATATTGAACGACACAAATACGCACCGGATAGCTGCTTTTGAAAAAACGTTTGGATTTTGGCATATATTCGACATTATTCCATTCCATAATCGTTGCATAACTTTTCGATTGTGCATCGTCTGGCAAATAGTTGGGATTAATTCGCATTAGCGTAAATCCATTTAATAATTGAAAAGACAAGACCGGATCGTATATTTTATGATGCAGAACTTCCTGCACATATTCTCTTGCCGTCATTTGATCTTCATACTTATAGTAATTTGGAATTCTACCGCCAATGATAATACTTTGTAAATTTAAACGTCGTACCAACTCTTTTCTAGCTTCATAAAGACGATGACCTATTTTCATTCTCCGATAAGCTGGATCTACCATTACTTCTATTCCATAAAGATTATAGCCATCTGGATTATGGTTTGTTATATATCCACCATCTGTCACTTCATCCCATGTATGGCGGGCATCATATTCATCAAAGTTAATGATCAAGCTAGAACAGGAACCGATTATTTCTCCATCATACTCTGCCACAAATTGTCCTTCCTGAAAGATATCAATATGGCTCTTTAATTGATCATTTTTCCAAGGATCCATGCCTGGAAAGCACTCTGCTTGCAGCTTCATAATCTTATCAATATCCTGATAATCAGTGTTTCGGATAATTAATTTCTTTTCAAATCTTGATAAATCCAATTTTGGCATACTATTTGACTCCCTTATAAATGTCTCTTCTTTAAAGAAATTTTACTTTCTATTTACTATTTCTACATTTCCCCATTTTTTTCAGATATAATCTATCTCCTTTAATGAAATCTAGTTTGTTTACATCAATTCCGAATACATTTATACTTTTTCTATAGTGAAAATACCTTTATTAATTTTAGTAGTAAATAAACGACAGTAAAGGAGACTCGTATGAAAGAAAAAACAAAGCAAAAGGATTCCCGAGAGAACATCTTATATTTAGCATGGATTGCAGCTGTCCTTAGCATGTTCGGCAGCCTCTATTTTTCAGAAATCAGAGAGTTTGTTCCTTGTACTTTATGCTGGTATCAGCGGATATTAATGTACCCGTTTGTAATTATTTTAGGGATTGCGGTGATACGAAAGGATTATAAAATCACCTTTTACACCATGATTCTTTCTGGTATTGGTGCATGTATTTCCATTTATCACTATTCGCTCCAAAAGTTAGCTAGCATCTTTGAAGCAGCTGCTGCATGTGGACCGGTTGCTTGTACAGGCGAATACATAAATTGGTTAGGGTTTATAACCATCCCCTTTATGGCACTCATTGGCTTTATCATTATTTTTTCTTGCAGCCTTATCATTTGGAAAAAAACAAAGGAGATGAATGAATGAAAAAAGTAATATTTTTCTTAGTCTTTATTATTATTTTATTTGCAGGGGTAGCCTTTTTATCTAATATGCAAAAAGAAAAAGCTGTAGAAGGCAATATGTATAAAAAAGATAATTTAAAACCTGAAACAATTGAATTATTAGATGATCCAAATTACCAGAATATTATTCTTCCTAGTGAACTAGAGGAAAAATTAAAAACGGAAGAAGATGTTACCGTCTACTTCTTTAGCTCAGATTGTATGTACTGCAAACAGACTACACTAGAACTAATGCCACTTGCTGAAGAATTAAATGTATCCATCGATCAATATAACTTATGGGAATTTGAAGAAGGCTGGGATAAATACAATATTGAATCCACGCCAACAATTGTTCAGTACAAAAATGGAGAAGAAGTAAGTCGAATCAACGGCTACAGAGAGCCTGCTGTATTTAAACAATGGTTAGAGGAATATAGTGTTACTAAATAAAGCAATAAGCCACCGCAGTTTCTGATAACAGCGGTGGCTTATTTTTCAATTAATTAGGAACCTAGGCAACTAAGAATAAATTATAGTAAATACTGATTATTCGCCTCTGCATACATACTAAAATTTGCTTGATTGTACGAATTTCCATTAACATCAATTTTAAAATTTGCTAAATCAAATGGGAAGAAAATATCTAAGTCCTCTAATATTTGTACATTTCTTTCGAATAAATGCTTATATTTACATTTATTCTCTGGATCCTCCAGTATATTCACAAGGGTTTGCAAACTTGCAATAACTTGATAAGATGTTTTTAACGTACTTAATAACTGTGCTTTTTCAGGAGTGATAGCAAGAACCTTCAATCGCTCGAACTTATTAATTTCCTTGTCTGAAAAATAGAAAGGAAATATCTTTGAATAAAAGGTCTGAACCAGTTCATTAATTCTTTCCTCTTGTGTTGGTGTTGATGCAAAAACAACTTTCATGAAATGAAACACCCTCTTTATTTCTTTATAAATTTACACTACACAAAGTAATAACCCTAGTCTAACATATCCCTCAAAACCATTTCTGTGGTAATTAAAACCATGATATGATAACTAAGTTAGATTTAAGACACTTTTATAATTATGACACAAAAAGATAAAGGAGATTTATATATGCTATTTGAAAGAAAAGGAGACTGGCTACTGCTTAAAATCCCTTTCCAATGGGAAGGTTTATCAATCGAGGCATTATTTTCACAAATTTTATTAGCTTCAAAAAAACAAATCCACTTATCTAAAATGGGGAAAAAAGTACAGGTAAATAACCAAAATGTTCCTTGGAATACGTTGCTTAAGCAGGAAGATATTTTAAAAATTAAGCTCTTTCAGCAGGAGCCAAATGACATTATTCCGACCTATATGGATCTCTCCATTCTTTATGAGGATGACTTTCTTCTCGTTGTTAATAAGCCAGATGGGATAGATACACATCCTCATTCTCCCGAAGATGCTTCTGCTTTATTAAATGGTGTTGCCTATCATTTGTTAATGAATGGAGAAGAACGACAATTAAAGCATATTCACCGATTGGATCGAGATACAACTGGCTGTATTCTTTTTGCCAAACACGATTTAGTCGCTAATATGCTTGATTATATGTTGAGGGAAAGAAAAATCAAGAGGACATATATCGCACTTGTACAAGGATTCCTATCGCAGAAAAAAGGAACCATTAATAAGCCTATTGGGAAGGACAGACATCACAGTAGCCGCCGAAGAATTTCAGAAACGGGACAAAATGCAATCACGCATTTCAAACGAATGAATCGATTGCCTAATCAAGGATTAACGCTTATATCTTGCACATTAGACACAGGTAGAACCCATCAGATTAGAGTTCATTTGAGCTCCATTCATCATCCGCTTGCTGGCGATACACTTTACGGTGGCCAACCAATTTTTCATCGCCAAGCATTGCATGCCGTAAAAATTCAATTCATCCACCCTATTTCTGGGGAAGAAATTACCGTCTTTGCCCCTCCAATGGACAGCCCACCTATTTTCCCTGATGACGACTGGGAAGAGTTGTTGAAATAGTTTTTCAAAAAAAAAAGGAAATGGCTTAAAAAAGCTCATTTCCCTTTTTTATTATCCATTATGTTGTTTTACGCATCCCACGCATAATCAGGCTTAAAATAAATACTAGGACAACAGCTCCAATAATACTTGGAATTAGAGCAAAATCAGCAATCGATGGACCCCAATCACCAAGAATTAATGAACCTAACCATGCACCAACAAAACCAGCAATGATATTTCCAATCACTCCGCCAGGAATATCTTTACCTACAATTAAGCCTGCTAACCATCCTATAATACCACCTATAATTAATGACCATAAAAATCCCATATTTAACACTCCTTTTTATTATAGTGTTTTATTTTTTTCATGAGACAGGGAAGAATTCATGCTGCAGCTTTATTATCCCGTACGGTTATCTTCTCTATCTGCTTGTACTTATATTTACCACCCTGTGCTGCTTTTAAACCTAACAAAAGATTCATTGTTTCATGAATATTCATACAAATGGTTCCGAACAAAAAAGATCTACACCTATTCATTATAGGGTAGATCTTTTTTTGTCCCGTTTTACAGGTACACTAATTTAAATTAAAATAGCAATTCATCTGGATTACTACCAAGTCTTTCATTCATATTTAATTGATCTATTTGATCCATTTCCACTAAGCTTAGTTGAAAATCAAATATCTCTGCATTTTCCTTGATTCTTTCAGGATGAATGGATTTAGGAATAATAATATGTCCATTTTGTAGATGCCAGCGCAAAATAACTTGAACTGGGGTTTTCCCATGCTTTTTGGCAATATAATTAAGGGTAGGTTCATTTACTAACCGACCTTTCGCAATCGGGGACCATGCTTCCACTCTGATATCTTTTTTCTTGCAATATTCTCTTAAATTTTCTTGAGAAAGTCGTGGATGTAGCTCAATCTGATTAACAGTTGGTTTTTCATTTGCATTTGCAAGTAAATGGTCTAAATGGTGCTCATGAAAATTACTTACACCAATCGCCCTAACTGCTCCTTCTTCATACAATCTCTCAAGCGCTTTCCATGTTTCAACATACTTATCTTTTCCTGGCCAATGTATCAAATACAAATCAAGATAATCTAATTCAAGCTTCTTTAAACTTGTCTCAAATGCCTTTAGTGTCGAATCATATCCTTGATCCTCATTCCAAACTTTTGTGGTGATAAAGAGGGAATCCCTAGAGACAACGCTTTCTTTTATTGCTCTTCCGACTCCTTCTTCATTTCTGTAAATAGCAGCAGTATCAATAGCACGATAACCTAGTTCCAAAGCAGTTTGCACGGTATGAAAAACCGTATCTCCCTCTTCTACTTTAAAGACTCCGATACCCAATTGTGGTTTCTCTACTCCATTATGTAGCCTTACTTTTTGTTCGATGCTATAGACCAAACAAAACACCCCCAAAATCAGAATTATCCATATAATAACACTTATTTGAATGCTTCTCTATAAATATGATTGCACTATAAAGTGAAACTTCTATATACTGTCGCTAACAATAAGCGACTACTTCCTAATATATTTTTATTTTAAGATAAATAGAACGATTTTCTCCCACCATTTCCACGGGATAATGCGTTTAACAAGGATAGTACTTTTCGTTCCTTTTCCAACTACATAACGCATTTTGGGCTGTTTTTTTTGAGCAATAGCAACTACTTTTCTAGCTAGCTCCCTTGGATCTCCATCCTTATGCCTATTTTTTTGTAAATATGTATCTAACTGATTCATGTAAGTAAAATATGGTGATGTCGCCAAGGTGGATTTCTCCGTAACTTTTTTCCCTGTTGTCCAAATATTTGTTTGAAAAGAACCAGGTTCGATGAGGATAACAGGAATTGAAAAAGGTGCTAATTCTAATCTTAAGGACTCACTCCATCCCTCTAATGCAAATTTAGAGGATACATAAGGGGACATGCCAGGAAATCCGATTTCTCCACTTATGCTGCTCATATTAATAATCATTCCTTGACCTTGTTTTCTCATAAACGGTAGAACAGCTTGTGTTACACGAATTGTCCCAAAAAAGTTTGTGTCCATTTGCAATTGATATTCTTGGATGGGTATTTCCTCTGAAAAACCAGCTCCAGCATAACCAGCATTATTTATTAACAAATCTACTCGTCCAAATTCCTGTAAATATAATGTTAAGTTTTCAACTGATTTGTCGGAAGTAATATCCAAAATAATAATTTCAATATTGGACATTACCCCCATTTTAGTTGCGATGTCGATTAATGGTTTGCTTTTATTTCTATCTCTCATTGATGCTATAACTGTATAATTTGCTTTTGCAAACTCTAGTGCCATCCATTTACCAAACCCACTGTTTGCACCTGTTATTAGGACTACTTTCTTCTCCACTGTTTCACCTTTTCCTTCATATATATGGCATTAATTATTCGTCAATCCTTTAAACATTCCACTTACTTATATTCACTACTTAACATGGACATCATATAGATGGATTGGTAGTTATCGTTTAATTTTATTGCTTCGCGCTGTAATCCTTCTATCTTAAAGCCTTCTGATTCATAAAGAGACTTTGCACGATTATTATGATCGACTACCTCTATCCATAACCGATTTGCTTTCCTTTCGGTAAAAGCCCATTTTTTTATTAACTGAAGCATTTTTCTTCCATATCCCTTCCCTTTCTCGGAAAAGGCAATTCTTTTTATTTCGATGCTATTACTTTCATCTTCCAGTCCATTAATTAAGACATAACCAACTGGTTTTTCCGATGCTTTGTCTAGAACAATCAAATGTAAGAGATTAGAATCAGTTGATATCGCTTTTTTATGTTCCTGTAATGACCATTGTAATATATAAGGACTATTTGTGGGATCATTTTCAGTACTTATCACATAGGCGAGATCCTTCTCTAGGGTTTTTCGTATCAAAATAGTATCATCCATTAACAATTTTCTTCCTCCTTACTTGGACATTATGTTATTACTATATTCTGAAACAATAAATTGGACACTTTATGGGCAGAGAAGCAGATTGTTACGATTTTATCTCTGTAAATAGACGATAATTATTAAATTAGTGCGAACTTTGTAAAAATGTAATGTTATTTTCTTAAAATTTTGTAAACCAAATATTAAGATTTTGTAAATTTCTTTATAAAATACTAGGATATTCGACAACTTTCCTATACAATATGTAAGGCTTAGTCATATTTTGTTATATATTAATGGAGGTAACCGCAATGGTTTTTAAAAAACAAGATAAGTTTGCTGTTATGTTAAAAAATATCGCTTCAAATTTAAAAGAAGGAGCAGATTTTTTTGCTGACTATAAATTAACAAACGTTAGCGATTTAAAAACTTTTTCTGAAACAATGAAGGAAATTGAAACAAAAGGTGATACATATGTTCATGAAGTTATCACAGAATTAAATAAAGCATTTATTACTCCCATTGAAAGAGAAGACATTCTAGCTCTTACAATGAGCATGGATGATGTATTAGATGGCCTTGAGCATACGGCAGCACTATTTGAAATGTACAACATCATTAGCGCTGACGAATACATGCTTCGTTTTGTGGAAGAAATTAAGAATTGTGCAGTTGAAATCGACAAAGCAGTGGATCTGCTTACAACCAAAAAATTACCTAAAATTAGAGAATATGCGATTAGAATTAAAGACCATGAATCTAAATGTGATGGCATTTTACGTCAATCCATTAAAAACCTATTCTCTGTAGAAAAAGATCCTATTCGCATTATCCAATATAAAGAAGTGTATGAAAATCTTGAGGATATTGCTGACTACTGTCAAAGTGTTGCAAACACACTTGAGAGTATTATTATGAAGAACGCGTAAGGAGTCTTTTTCCAATGAATACACTATTAATACTTACTATATTAATCGTTGTCTTTGCATTAGCATTTGATTTTATCAATGGCTTCCATGATACAGCCAACTCAATTGCAACTGCAGTGTCAACAAAAGCCTTAAAACCGAAACATGCGATTATTATGGCAGCATGTATGAACTTTATAGGTGCGATGACATTTACAGGTGTTGCAAAGACGATTACAAAAGGAATAGTTAATCCTTTTGATTTAACAAATGGATCACTAGTTATCCTTGCCGCATTAATCGCTGCTATTATCTGGAACTTAGTTACATGGTATTATGGGATACCAAGTAGTTCTTCCCATGCCATTATTGGATCAATCGCTGGAGCTGCTATTGCATCTTCCGGATTTGCTTCCCTTAATTACACTGGATTTATTAAGATTATTCAGGCATTGATTCTTTCACCAATCATCGCCTTTATCGTTGGATATATTGTTTATTCGATCTTTAAATTTTTCTTTAGAGATTTAAACTTAACAAAAACAAATAGACGCTTCCGCTATTTTCAAATATTCACGGCAGCATTGCAGTCTTATACTCATGGTACAAATGATGCCCAAAAAGCAATGGGGATTATCACAATGGCTTTATTAGCTAATAATTATGTTACAACAGATGAAGTTCCGTTTTGGGTACAGTTTGCCTGTGCCGCTGCAATGGGTCTAGGAACATCTGTTGGTGGATGGAGAATTATTAAAACAGTAGGTGGAAACATCATGAAAATTCGCCCAGTAAATGGAGTTGCAGCTGACCTAACAGGCGCAATGATTATTTTTGGGTCAACTTTAATCCACTTACCAGTTAGTACAACTCATGTTATTTCTTCTTCAATCCTAGGTGTTGGTTCATCACACCGATTAAAAGGGGTTAAATGGGGAACAGCACAAAGAATGCTCATTACATGGGTAATTACATTACCAATTTCAGCTAGCATAGCTGCAATTTGTTATTATATCTTGCACTTCTTTTTTTAAGTAATTTTTTTGTATAAATATCATTATAAAGGTTAGTGCTATTTACCCGCGGCCTCACCGCTTTCCGTGGGACGAGCGGTGAGACTGCTCAGTATCTCTAATAACTTATTATTATTAAATAATCTAGTCATACAAAAAAATCTTTACCAAATTGGGTAAAGATTTTTTTGTATTTAAAGCGAAAGCAATCTTTCTGTAACCTTTCTTATAAGCAATGGCAAGGTTTGGAATGTGTATGGCTTATATACCCTTTCTGTCCATTTATGCCCACCTTTTCCATAGACACCAATATTTAAAGCAGGGATATTTAAATTACTCATTTTTTCAAGATCTATTGGAAATAACGTATGCATTCCTGGAAAATTTGCTTTTACTGTTTCAATCTCTGCTTGATCTCCATTAAATGCTAAAAAGCTTCCGTCACATAAATAAGGGAAATATCCTCTTAATGGAAATTCTTCCTTATATTCCTCTTCCGATTCGTGTAATACTTCTTTAAGTGCTTCTTTTAAAGAAACAGATTTTTCATCCTCTTGTAACGTATTAGATGGTAAAAATGGTGTAGCAAAAAAGAGAATAACGCGAGGCTTCTTTTCCGGATCTAATTGCTGTAAGGATTCCACTAATGCAAAAGCTTTTAGACGATCATCTAAATCCTCAGGTAAGCTAACTAGTAAAGATTCCAACAGCTTTTCTGGTTCCTCTCCACTCTTTTTTAAATAGTCCATGTATTCTTGAAGAGTTATCACATCTGTTTTCCAATTAACCGAGCGTTCTGGCAGCTGATTCGCTTTCCGAAATGCCAAATAGTTCTCAGCTAATTCGCTTTCTATTTTTGCGCATGCTGCTTCGGCAATTTTTTTTAAGACGACTAAAACTTCACTTGGTGTTTTTTTATAAATAAAATAATTAAAATACATCCTGGTACTAAGAGGCGTTTGCACATTATAGCTTTGCTTATTTTCTTTCATGAATAAACAACTAGGTGGCAGCACTAATTCATTATCCAGCTTTTCGGCTAGCGAAAAATTCTGATTAATGTTTCGATTAATCTCTGAAGCGATTAACGTTGGGTCAATACCAAGTAAGCTTTCACCAACATGCGCCTCTCTTCCTAGGATCGAAAAACACGGCAATAACTTACCTGCTCCGCCACAATATACATATTTTGCTTTATCCCCATTATATAAAGGAGAAATAAAATCATTATTAATAGCCGCTACATAGCTTAATCCTCTTTCTTGCTGAAGACGAACAAGTTCATCTAACGCGCCTCTTATGCCAATATGTTGATTCTCCTCATCGACATTGAATAAAACTAGAATATTGCCATCTAGCTTTTCTCTATTGTTCATATAATAGAGAAGATTCACGAGATGAATACTTATTCCACTTTGCATATCAAGAGAACCTCTACCAAACATCCACTCTCCACTCTGTGCATCTTCTCGAGTCTCTTCGTCCCCTTCGTACCCTTGGAAAAACTCCGCTAATTTATCGGGATTATGTGCAATATCTTTTAGCTTTCCATAATCTTCTATTCCTACTGTATCTACATGCGCATGGTAAATGACCGTTTCTTTTTTATCTGTATTTCCTTGCAAATATGCCCATACATTGAACCGTTTATCACCATCCAATTCCTGTTTCCAAACATGATTTGGATGTGTTTGAAAATAAGGAAAAGAGCTAATTATTTCAAATAAATAGTTAGCCTTATTTACTTCCCCAGCAGTTCCATTATAGCTTTCGATTTGAATAAGTTGTTTCGTTAACAATTCAACTTGCTGTTCCGTCCTTAAAGATGATAATTGATTATACATGCTTTCATCCCCTGATTTTTCTTATTAAATTTAAGTTTATTGCTATTCTACCTATCTGACAACTTATTTTTCTGTTTTTTCAAATAATTATTTAAGTTATTTGATGATTCTTATTAAGTTAACTTCGCTCTTCCTCCACTGAGAGTTAGTTACACTTATTGGACCATTAGGCAAGATTCGCACCACCTTAGCTTCCTCGATTTTCCGCAGCTTGAGCTTGGGATCTTACCACCCGTTAAGAGTGGGATAAAATTTTCCTTTTTTCCCCTCTATGAATCTCTTCTATTTTTATTGTTTAACACATAGGTATAAGTACAATGGACAAGGTAAAGTTAGGATGATGTTTATTGATAGAAAAAATCGCTGCTACATTTGTCGGGAGCTTACTAATAGGTATTGGAGTTAATGGATTTTTAGTACCTCATCATCTTTTAGATGGAGGGATTATTGGAATTGGGCTTATTCTTCATTATCACTATGGAATTCCAACAGGTCTTTCGATGATTCTTTTAAGTATTCCTTTGTATATACTCGTTTGGTTTTACAACAAAGAATATTTTATTTATGGTATTTTTGGATTTCTTATTTCTTCCTTTTCCATTGATATTCTTTCTTTTTTAAGGAATTTATTTTCATTGAACGTTGTATTAAGTGCGATTTTAGGGGGAGTTGTTATTGGAGTAGGTATTGGTCTCATGCTTCGTTTTGAGACAAGCACTGGTGGGACTGATCTTCTTGCCCAAGTTCTCTCAAACATTCTATCTATTCAGGTAGGAGTCATTATTTTTCTAATAGATGGGATTGTTTTATTGAGTGGCTATAAAATTGTTGGGTTTTCTACTTTTATTGCATCGTTTATAACCATCTTCTGTGTAGCAATTTTTACAACTTTATTATCGAAAAAAAGAATTTCCGTCTAGTAATTAAAAGGAGAAGCATCTCTTGCCTCTCCTTTTAATTACTAGACTTGCATTTTAATTCCAATCATTTTAGGATTTTTGAGTATTTTTATAATAAACGACCTGAAAGCCATTATCCTTTCGTTCATGAACAATTAGTTCTCCCAAACTAATATCATCTTCTATTACCATGATGGAGTATGTTTGCTTATTTTCTAGAGCTTCCTCACTACTTGAATTGCATGGATGAGCGGAAAAACAAGTGTAAGCGTGCTTCCCTTTCCATATTCTGATTCAACCATCACTTTCCCATCATGCGCATTCATTATTTCTTGAACAATGGAAAGCCCTAGTCCTGTGCCACCAATCTTTCTCCTATCCGTATTATCTACTCGATAAAACTTAGTAAATAATTTATCCATTGCCGTTTCTGGTATTCCTAGACCTTCATCTTTAAAAGCTACACGTAGTTGATCAAGCTCTTTATATATGTTAATCTCAATTTTTCCTCCATTTGGAGAATACTTAATAGCATTACTTAAAAGATTAGCCATCACCTGTTCCATTTTTGCTTTATCACCAATAACCATCGTTTCCTCTACCAATTGGTTAATTTGGATAATATGAGAGGGAGTATTAATAGATAAATTATCCTTTACTCTTTCCAATATTGGCAAAAGATCAATATTTTTCTTTTCATAGGTTTGTTTCCCTGCTTCCATCCTCTGTATGTCTAGGAAATCATTTATTAAGGATGTCAGTCTTTTCGCTTCTCCATATATCGTCTGTAAATATTTCTTCTGCTTTTCCACTTTTAATTCTCGATTAATCATTAATTCGGTAAATCCAAGAATACTTGCTAGCGGTGTCCGTAGCTCATGGCTTACAGTGCTTACGAACTCAGACTTCATTCTATCGACTTCATATTCCTTCGTTATATCTCTATAAACTAGGATTGTCCCAAATTTGACGTCTCCTCTATAAAGTTCCTCTGCATAAATGTTAATAACTCGCCCATCTTTCATGAAAGCACTATAAGACTTGTTCTGTTTTTCCTGAATCGATGCTTCGATGTACTGCAGTAACCCTTCCTCATCTTTAAAGTGAGCTGTTAATTGATGCTTCCATTCATCCCATCCACAGCCTGAATAAAATATCGTTTCTTTCGATTCTCCGACTATTTCTTCAAATTTATCATTTACGAGAATTATTTCGCCTATTCCACACACTACCTGAAGATCTTTCTCCTTTTTTAATCGATCAAGCATCCCTTTGAGTACATGATTTTTAAGTTGCTGCCTGATTAATCATTTTCATGTCTACTATTATATAGAATGAATTTTCATCTAGATAGAACAATATCTAGATGGATTCATTTTCTACATATAACTATTTTTGCATATCTTTGTTTTTCTGATTGCAACTTTCCATTGCCGCTAAAATGGTTCCCCTAAAGTGATTTTGTTCTAGCGTCGTGATCGCTTCAATTGTTGCTCCACCCGGTGTGCATACTTCATCTTTCAAAATTCCAGGATGCTTGCCTGTTTCTAAAACCATCTGCGCTGCTCCCAAAACAGCTTGAGCAGCCAATTTATAAGCTTTATCTCTCGGAATTCCGCTTCGAACGCCGCCATCTGCCAATGCTTCAATAAACATATATACATATGCTGGAGAAGATCCACTAATGGCTGGAATATAATCCATTAAGCTTTCATCCACCATTTCCACTTGTCCAAATGACGCAAACAAGTCTTTTATAAAAGCTATCTCATTCTCGTTTACCTTGTCATTTGCACAAAAAACAGTCATTCCTTCCCCTACAAGGGAAGGTGTATTTGGCATGGAACGAATAACTTTTATCTCTTTAGACATCTTAGACTCTATGTATGCTAGATCTATTCCTGCAGCAATCGTTACAAGGATTGTTTCCTTCTTCACATAAGAGCTTACTTCTTGTATGACTTCTCCATATAAATGCGGCTTTACTGCAATAATAAGAACATCAGCGAAGCCTGCTACTTGCTTATTATCTAACGTTGTTTCTATTTGAAAAGTTTCCATAATCATTTGTGCACTTTCCATTGACTTCGTACTTGCGAAAATATCTTCTCTTTGCATAAAAGATGATTGAAGCATTCCATTTACCATCGCTTGGGCCATTTTTCCACACCCAATAAAACCAACTTTTCTTTTTTCCACTCTGATCTTCCTCTCTCGTTTGTCCTTCTACTCTTACATAGTACGAGAAGAAAATCAACCAATCCATCTAACCACTAGCTAAATAGTATAGTTAACACATTATCTTCGGACCGTTTCTACTTTGATAGCCCTGCTTAAGCTGATCTATTCTAATTGCTTCTATCATACATAAACTCCCTTTATCTGAATGGAATGATAATAAATAGATACCATATTCGATGAGTGAAACAAGAATGATTTCCATTTCCATTCCATCCAACCTCAACATACTATCATCACAATTCGACACCTTCTCTCTCACCATTTCTAAAACGAATAGAATTCCTTTGGACGCATTTTCTATACTAAAATCCATTGCCTCTTTTATTAGTAAAAGATTTTCTTCGGTTACGTATATTTGCTCCTTCACTTTAAGCCTCCCTCATTCATTTGAAATTCTATCCTTATCACGAAATCATCATTTAAGCTTTATATAATCTGGAAGAAAAATCTCGTCTGGTGTTTTTGAAAAAATACTAGATATCTGTACTGCTTGATCATAAGATAAACCTCGTTTGCCATTTTCGATTTGCCAATAATAAGACTTCGTAATTCCTAGCTTATCAGCCATCATTTGATAGGTATAGCCATATTGCTTTCTTATGATACGCAGTTTATTCCGATGCATTTTTTACACCTCATCTTCCCAATTATCATTTTTTTCCTTATTAAAATTATACGTAAACAAGTGGTTTACATCAATATAAAATTCCGAATTTGTTAACAAAAATTCATTATTTACTGTTAGCTAAATGTTAACTTATAATAGAGGTATCGAAATTAGGAGCTGGTTTAGATGAATTTTCCAGAAAGATTGAGACATTTACGGAAGTCTGCTAACATTTCTCAACAAACACTTGGGGATGCAATGAATGTAACCAAGGTATCAATCTCGGGCTACGAAACAGGAAATCGAAAACCTGATACAGACACCTTACAAAAACTTGCGGATTATTTTGATGTAAGCACGGATTATCTACTTGGCCGATCAGAAACAAAGGAAACAAGAGCTACCTATCATAGTAAAGCGACGGATAATAACATTTCTTTCGAAGAATCAAAACTGCTTTCGCAATTGCAAAAATACCCAACTCTGTATACCCATCTCATTAAAGACCCGGAAAGAACAGTTCCACAGCTATATAGACTCTGGAATTTTATAGAAGAAGAAAAGCAAAACAAATAGGAGTTTATTAACTTAACAAAACCCTTATAAGAGCGTATAATATATATAATTCTTATAAGAAAGGTTGGTTTTATGACTGATCTGGTGAAAACAATTCCTCTACCATTAGTTCGTACTAATCAATGGGTTATTTTTCTGTCTGTTTTACTTAGTTTAGTTTTGCAGCAATACTGGATTATGCTTATTCCACTTATTGCAGGAATCTGTGGATTATTATTTCAATGGAATCCCATTATGAAAGTAGCAAGTTTGTTTCTAAAAAAGCCAAAGAAGGAATACCATCAAGAGGACTGGGATCAGCAACAGTTTAACCAAATAATTGCCATTTTTTGCTTAACAATTGGTTCCCTTTCCTTTTTCCTTAACTGGACTGTCCTTGGTTACATCTTTTCGATCATGGTTGGGATTGCTTCCATTGTTGCAATACTTGGATTTTGTATTGGCTGCTTCATCCGTTTCCAATGGAAAAAATATCAATATAATCGAAGCTTATAATACAATAGAAGAAAGGGATTCAGTCTTAATCACTTGAATCCCTTGTTTGTTTATAAAGAAAACGTCCATTAGTCAGGGTCTTTCTACCCGTTAAGAGTGGATAAACTTCTCTCTTTTATTTGTTTTTCGATTATTTCTTTCCATACATTTAAAGAAAGTTCTTTAGACTTCTCTTCTCCATATTTTCTAACATTAACAGTATGTTGTTTCATTTCTTTATCACCTAGTACAAGTAAATATGGAATCTTTTGCATTTGTCCTGCGCGGATTTTATACCCTAATTTTTCGTTGCTGTCATCTATCTTCACCCTTACCCCTACTTCTTTTAAAGCTGATTGGACGTTTAAGCAATAATCTAGGTGAACACTTGAAACAGGAACAATTTGAACTTGTGTTGGAGCAAGCCAAACAGGGAAGGCACCTGCAAAATGTTCAATTAATATTCCAAAGAATCGATCAATCGATCCATATATAGCACGGTGAATAACGACCGGACATACTTTTTCATTATTTTCATTTATATATGCTAAGTTAAATAGCTTTGGCATTTGAAAATCGAGCTGAATAGTTGCACATTGATGACTTCTTTTTAAAGCATCCTTTATATGAAAGTCAATTTTCGGACCGTAAAAGGCTCCGTCTCCTTCATTAAGAATATAATCAATTTCTAAATTCTCTAGAACATTTCTTAATGCACCTTCTGCCAATTCCCAGATGTCATCGCCTTCCAACGAATCTTCTGGTCTAGTAGAGAGCTCTACAGTGTATTCAAATCCAAAAGTACGATAAACGTTATCGATTAATCGAAAAATGCTTTTTATTTCTGCTTCTATTTGGTCTTCTCTCACAAATAGATGGGCATCATCCTGACAGAATGTCCTTACACGAAGCATTCCGTTTAGTGCACCACTATATTCATGACGATGAACCTGGCCAAATTCAGCTAGGCGAATTGGCAAATCTCGATAAGAGTAGAGACTATTTTTGAAAATAAGCATATGTCCCGGGCAATTCATCGGTTTTAGCGCAAATTTTTGCTCATCTACTTCTGAAAAATACATATTTTCATGATAATGATCCCAATGCCCTGATTGTTTCCACATTCGTTCATTCATCATCAATGGAGTTCTTACTTCTTCATAATCCTCCTCACCCTGAAGTTCTCTTGAAAATTGCTCTAATTCATTACGAATGATTTGTCCTTTTGGTAAATAAAACGGCATGCCAGGAGCCTCTTCCGAGAACATAAAAAGCTCCAATTGCTTGCCTAATTTACGATGATCCCGTTTGCCTGCTTCTTCTATCATTTCCACGTATTCTGCTAATTCTTGCTGACTCGAAAAAGCAACTCCATATACTCTTTGTAATACCTCGTTCTTACTATCACCTCGCCAGTAAGCACCAGATACACGCATTAATTTAAATGCTTTAATAAAACCTGTAGAGGGAACATGAGTCCCACGACATAAATCAATAAACTCTCCTTGTTGATAGAGGGAAATCGATTCATTCTTTGGTATTGCATCTAATAGCTCTAGTTTAAATTTCTCTTCTTTCACTTGAAAAAGTTGTAGTGCTTCCTCGTACGAAACTTCTTTTCGAACAAAAGGAAGATTTTCCTTGATGATTTTTTTCATCTCCTTTTCAATGGCTGCCAACTCATTGGCAGTTAAGCTATGGTCAAGCTTCATATCATAATAAAAACCATCCTCTACAACTGGTCCGATTGCTAATTGTACATTCGGATACAACCTTTGTATCGCTTGTGCCATTACATGGGCGCTGGAATGACGCATAATAGATACCCCTTCTTCGGAGTCTATTGTTAAAATAGACAAATGCACATCTTCCTCTATTCGATGACTCATATCCACGATCCATTCGTCATTTATCTTTGCACCAACTGCTTTCTTCTGCAAACTTACACTAATAGACGCAGCAACTTCTGCAACTGTACTTCCTTTTGGATATTCCTTCTTACTTCCATCTGCTAATACTACCTGAATCATTTTTTACACTCCTTTTTTTATTTTATGGGTTAAAAAAAACACTCATCCCTAAAGAAAGGGACGAGTGTTTTTTACCCGTGGTTCCACCCAAATTCCCATGAAAGACATTGTAGTTTTCTCATGGCTTGGGGCAGTAACGCTGCCTAAACGATATTGGTTACTTCAAGTTCACCAATATAGCTCAAAGGTGGTAAATTATTTTCCTTTGCTAGGAAGCTCGCACCTTTTCTTCCCTCTCTGCTAACAGTAAAAATAATTCATGTCCTTTTCATCGCTTGATTATTAAATTGTTAAAAAACAAAAAAACGCACTCATCCCTAAAGAAAGGGACGAGTGCGTTTACCCGTGGTTCCACCCAAATTCCCATGAAGAACACATAGTGGTTTTCTCATGGCTTGGGGCAGTAACGTTGCGTCTACGGTATTGGATACTAGTTTGTTCCCCAATACAGCTCAAAGGTGGTAAGATACTCTTTCTGTGTTAGGAAGTTTTCAGCAATTCTTCCCTCTCTGGAAACCGAAATAGTAGCTCATGTCCTTGTCGAAGCTTTTCATGATCAATTTTTTTAATATTCTATTACAGAATGAGAAATTATGCAACCTTTGTTTTTATTTTTTCTGTTCCTTCAAACAATCGTATAATTTTGTAATAAATCACAGAACGGTTTGCTTATATAAGTAAACCGTTCTGTGATTTTCCCATAGACTGCTCTAAATTCAATAAGTATTTCTTTCGCTCTACTCCTCCACCATAGCCACCTAACTCACCGTTTGTGTTAACAACTCTATGACAAGGAATCAATATGGAAATTTGATTTGCACCATTTGCATTACCAACAGCTCTTACTAGATTTTTATTTCCTAATTCCTCCGCAACCTCTTGATAAGTCAATGTTTGCCCAGGAGGAATAGAGTTAAGTATATCCCAAACTTTCACTTGGAAAGGTGTTCCTTTTTTTAAAAGTGGGATGGTAAATTGAGATAGTCCCTTTGTAAAATACAGATTTAACTGCTGTACTAAATTTGTATTTATCTCAGTGTTTCCAGGTAAAATCCTAGCATTATGCTTCTCTCTTAATTTTTCAATTTCTTTTTCAAGACCTCTTCTATCTAGAAACTCTAACAAATATAGATAGTTGGCATCAGATAGACTAATCATTTTTCCAAGAGGTGTGGAGAATATATTTGCATTAATGATGGAAATGCTTGTCTTCTTAGGAGGGTTTCCCATAATTTTTGTAAACGCATCGTTAAATCCGCTGGGTGACTCATATCCCAATGAGAATTGTTGATCAATTACCTTTCTCCCCGTCAATATCTCTTTAAAAGCAAGCCCCATTCTACGTGATCGAGCATATTGTACAAATGTCATCCCATATATCTCTTTAAACATTCTTCTAGCAGTAGCAGAATGAATTCCTATTTCATGAAAGTCTGCTTCTTTCCATCGTTTCTCAGGATTTCTTTCAACAGCAGCTACCAAAATTTCGACCTCTTGAGGAATACTATTAGGATAAAACAAAGGATTACACCGCTTACAAGGCCGATAACCAGCTAACAAAGCCTCTTCTGCTGATAAAAAAAACTCGCAATTCTCGTATTTCGGTTTTCTAGCTGTACATGTTGCATGGCAAAAGACCCCTGTTGTTTTGATACCCGCAAAAAAGATCCCATCATATTGAGGATTTTTGTCCACTAAAGCTTTATAAAATTCTTTTTTCTTTTTTTCACAATTAATCATGTGTATAAGCCACCTTAATTTTGAGTCAATTTTATTTTGCCCCTGACTTTGGAGTTCTTTTAATGATTCAATTAGTTATTTCTATATCTTTTATTATAAGGATTTAATAAGGAGATACCTCATAAGCCCCAAAATGAACAAGTATTTTTTTATTTACTCACTCAAAAAAAATGTTCTTTTAACCTAATTTCTAATTTTATGTTTAAAACTAATTGGTGAATAAAATTCAATTAAAAATATGTTAGCTATAGTTCTAATTCCACATATTCAAAGGGATGTAAGTAAATCATATCCCGAAGGTTATGGGATTGAAATAGAACCTTGGCTTGTAAACTTGATTCAAACCAAAAGAGTCAATGGTTTTCGTGGATTTATATTAACGTTAACTTTGAAGTACAACCTTCCATTGGTCATCATGTACTAGTTGGTAAAGACAGACTGACATATGAAATATCGTATGGTCCTGAGATAAAATTACTAGATCATACTCATTTAAAAACTTATAAACTGAAACTTCCATAAGTGGGGGTTTTCCTTCCTCCCCCACTTATGGTTAGTTGAACCAATATCCATTTAGGGAGACTATAAATCTCTAACATTGGATAAATTCCAACTATAACTGATTTTCTGAAATGCCCGTTTTAGTAATTAAAGTAGACCTTAGGAACACCTAAGGTCTACTTTAATTACTTGTTTTTCATGTAATTTTGATAATTCTTATTGCCACCAGAAAGATTATAAATATCATAGAATCCTAAGTTGCGTAGAACATTTTGTGCTGCATTTCCCGTTATTCCACCATTGCAATAAGTTACTGTAGGTAAGCTCGGATTAAGGTCTTTGCATTTGTCACGCAAGGCTCCTAAAGGTATATTAATGGCACTCTCCACTTTTGATACTTTATATTGTTCTGCGGAACGTGTATCAATTACCTGAATCTTTTCTCCTTTTTCAAGCCTATCCGTCAGTTCTTTCGGTGTAATTAGCTTATTTTTCTTTTCAATTGCATTCTGCAAGGCCATTCCAGTATACATAACTGGATCTTTCGTAGTACTAAATGGAGGTGCATAGGCAAGATCAAGATGAAACAAGTCTTCTGCTTTCGCCTTAAACGTGATAGCTGTTACAAAGACATCAATTCGTTTATCTACTCCTTCTTTCCCTACTATTTGTACACCTAAGATTCTTCCTGTTTGTCTATCTGCTATTGCTTTAATGAGTAACTCTTTTCCGCCTAGATACTCTGCTCTAGCTGGTTTAATATTATGGAGTATTTCAATATCATAACCTTCTTCTAATGCTTCCACTTCATTCATTCCAGTTTGGCCGACTGCTAAATCAAATACTCTTAATATGCCAGTTCCTAGAATACCTCGATGTTCTAAAGAGCCACCCGTTATTACGTCTCCAGCAATTCTCCCCATTTTGTTAGCTGTACTTCCTAATGGACGATAGATAGATTTTCCTGTAATAACTGAGTAACTTTCTGCCACATCACCTACAGCATAGATATCAGGAAGATTAGTCTGCATTTTGCTGTTAACAGCGATAGCTCCACTATTACCTAGTTCAACACCGATTTCCTTAGCCAATTTTGTATTTGGGCGAACCCCTGTAGCTAATATAACCATATCTGTTCCAATAAATTTTCCAGATTTAGTTTGTACATTCATCTTGTCTATAACTGTTACTTCCTCATTTAAGATTAGGGTGATACCTTTCTTTACTAGATGCTCTTCCACACGGGAAGCAATATCTTTATCCATATGTGTCATTACATGATTACTACGTTGTATAATCGTGACATCTAATCCTCTATGACTAAGTTGCTCCGCCATTTCTAACCCAATATATCCTGCTCCAATAATAGTAGCTTTCTTTGGTTGGTTTGCTTTCATATATTGATCAATTGCTACTGTATTTTGTATGGTACGTACTTGGAAAACGTGGTCTTCTTCTACTCCAGGAATATTAGGAGTTATTGGTGAAGCTCCTGTTGCAAATACCAATACATCATAAGTATCTTCTTTTATTTCATTTGTATCTAAGTTTTTCACTTGAATTTTTTTCTGCTTAGCGTCAATCTTAATAACTTCGTGACGAATAAAAATATCAACATTGTATCGCTTTTTGAACCAAGCAGCACTTCTTGGAGTTAATGTTTCTAATTCTTCTACTTCTCCGCCTAGAAAATAAGGAATGCCACATATCGAGTAAGAAATGTCATAATCTGCATTGTACAATGTGATATCCGCTGTCTCATCGTTTCTACGTGCTTTTGCTGCTACAGAAGTTCCTGCTGCAACAGATCCTATAATAATTACTTTCATGATTATACCCTCCGAATTTAGTATCTATATAAGATGTACACTTAGCTAACTTTCTCTATGACAGAATGGAAAGCCACAAATATAAACCGATTAATGTAATTAAAAGAGTTGGAATAGTTAAGATGATACCAGTTTTGAAATAGGTACCCCATGCTATTTTCACCCCTTTTTGAGATAAAACATGAAGCCATAACAAGGTTGCTAAAGAACCAATTGGTGTAATTTTAGGACCTAAATCAGACCCAATAATATTTGCATAAATCAATCCTTCTTTTACTACTCCAGTTGCGTTTGTATCGGCTATGGCTAAAGCATCAATAAGTACTGTGGGCATATTATTCATAATAGAAGAAATAATAGCAGCGATGAATCCCATACCAAGTGTTGCAACAAATAATCCTTGATCTGTAACTGCCTGAATAACACTAGAAAGCAGGTCTGTTAAACCGACATTTCGTAAACCATAAATGACAACATACATTCCAATTGAGAAAAAAACAATTGCCCATGGTGCACCCTTTACTACTTTCTTAATAGATACTACCGAGCTTCTTCTAGCAATTCCAAGGAAGATAATTGCGATTACTCCTGCAATGAGTGAAACCGGAATAGACAAGAATTCACTGACGAAATAACCAATGAGTAATACAGCTAAAATCAACCATGATAAACGAAACATCTTTAAATCTTTTATCGCATCTTGAGGTACTTTTAATTGGTTTAAATCATATACCTTTGGACACTAGCGTCGCATTAAAATAATTCAAAGCCCTTTATAAATCTGAATTTTCTGCAATATTATTCATGCACAAAAAAATCCTTTATAATGGTTGGGTGGTAGTAAACCATCCAAATCCAAAATAAAGGACATACGCATGGATAAGTTTACACGAAAAACATCATTTGAACAATGGCTTTCACCGATTTCCTCCACAAAACTAGAGGAACTTGTGGAAGCCTATCAATTAAATTACTATACAAAGAAGCTGTACATTGCTTCATTCTTGAAATTACTCGTATTCGCACAACTCAACGAAACCGAAAGTCTACGTGCGGTTAGTGATACGTTATTCTCGGATGACCTACAAAAAGCAACCGAACTAGAATCAATTAGCTTTTCGCAACTGGGACGCCGGCTAAATCAAGTGCCGACAGAGGTGTTCCAGCAGGTGTTTCTAGATTTAGTCGCGCAAATTCATAAGAAAACGCATTTTGAAAAGCGACGGAAAATGACAACACCACTGAAAATCATCGACTCAAGTACGTTACCATTGAACCTGAACAATCATAAATGGGCTGAATTCCGCAAAACAAAATCAGGCATTAAGCTCCATTTACGTCTTGTTTACTTAGAAAAGGGCTGTTCATACCCGGATAAAGCGGTGTTAACGAATGCGATTGAACATGATCGAGGTCAGCTAGAAGTACTTGTTGACGACAAAGAGTGCATGTATGTTTTTGACCGTGGTTACTTGGATTACAAGCAATTTGACCGTATGACAGACGACGGGTATTTCTTTGTCTCACGCTTACGAAAAAACGCCGTTACACATCAAATCGAGAAATTTCACCTTCCAAAAAATTCAACTGTTTTATCAGATGAAATGATTTCTTTGGGCACAGCACAAAGTCGGGCTGGTAATGAGTTTCGACTACTGAAAGTGATGGATTCAAAAGGGAATGAGCTGCACCTCATCACGAATCGTTTCGACTTAAATGCGGATGAACTCGCTGAACTGTACAAATCACGCTGGGCAATCGAGCTGTTTTTCAAGTGGATGAAACAACACTTGAACATCAAAAAGTTCTACGGACAAAGCGAACAAGCTGTCCATAATCAAGTGTACATCGCGATGATTGTCTACTGTTTAAACGTACTGGCTCAGTTGGGTACAAACAGTTCACGGACGTACTTACAAATTAGTCGGTTGTTAAAAGCAGCACCGTGGAAATCCGCACACATTTGGATTCGAAAAATAGCAGGAAGAGCTGTCCCGTAAAGGTTTAACCGTCTCTGTCGCCCTCGCCAAAGGTTATAGTGAAAAAATGGATGATTACTACCTCTGTTCACGTGTCTTCATTTTTCTTCTCAAACGGAAAAATAATAAAACAGAAAATTCAGTCAATATTTATGCGACGTTAGTGACCTTTGGAATTCTTTTACGGAAATATAAATACAACACTAAGATACTTGCTACTAAAGAAAAAATATTTGGCACAATCATTCTGGAAGCATATTCTACAAAACCAATATCAAAGAAATCAGCAGAAACGATGTTAACCAAATTACTGACAACCAAAGGTAAAGATGTAGTATCGGCAATAAAACCACTTGCAATGATGAATGGAAAAACCATTTTTTCTTCTAACTTTAACGCTCTAACCATTGCTAAAACGATTGGTGTTAAAATTAGTGCTGCCCCATCGTTTGCAAAAAAAGCTGCAACAATAGCACCTAGAATAGCGACGTAAACAAACATCTTCAAGCCGTTACCACCAGCGAATTTTGCCACATGTAAAGCAGCCCATTCGAAAAATCCTATTTCATCTAGTATTAAAGAAATAATAATAATTGCGACAAAAGCCAGTGTTGCATTCCAAACAATGCCTGTTACGTCAATGACATCTTGGAAATCAACTACACCAACAAGAAGGGCTAAAATTCCACCCCCACATGCTGACCAACCAATCGAAAGATTTTTCGGTTGCCAGATAACTAATGTCAGTGTTAATAAAAAGATAATTATTGCTAATATTGTTTGTAACAAAGCTGTTAACCTCCACTAATTACATATAATTCTTAAACCCTTTTCCTCTAGCCATTGAAACTTTTCTCTCTGGCTTGGTACATGTTTTAATAACGTTTTTACTATTTCGTAGTATTCACTTGTTGTGCTTAAAGAATAGACCACCCACTGACCTTTTCTTTGTTCTTTTACAATTCCTAGATCCCTCATTTTCCTTAAATGCTGGCTTATAGAAGGCTGTGACATTTTGAAAATTTCAACAAATTCACATACACAACATTCCTGCTCAGCCAACATACTTACCATAGCTAATCTTGTTTTATCACCTAAAAGCTTTAATACATTTGCTGTTTCTTTTAATTCCAATTCATGTATCAATACTATTAACCTCCCATTCTATACCTTCACAAGAACATATAAGTATATTGTTATTTACTTATATGTATATTACAATAAGGAATACTAATAAGTCGTAGTGTCAGATAAATGTCACCACTTACATAAGTATATACTTATATGTTAATAAGAGAATAAGTTAATGTCAACTACATTAATCTATTTAATCACAGGATATACGCAATCCGTTATCCTCAAGCCATCTAAACTTTGCATTTTGATTCGGGACATAACCTAAAATATCTTTTATCACAGGAAAAAAGTGATTTTGTTGGTCAAGAGAGTAAATAACCCATTGGCCTTTTCTTTGTTCTTTAACTAGACCTGCATCTTTTAATTTTCTTAAATGTTGACTTACAGCTGGTTGAGTCATTTGAAAAACATCTACCTACTCACAAACACAACAATCATGTATCAGAAGCATTCCCATTATGGATAACCTTGTCCGATCACCTAGCAGGTTTAAGATATGAGCAGTAGATTCTAATTGTCCAGTAGTCATGTTTAATCACCAGTCCCCTTTGAATTAAGTTTATATTAAATGGATTTCCTATAGTTTTCAAGAAAATAAAAGCTAGTCAAGGTTTATTCACTATTTCATGTACCATATTAAAAAAATATAATATTCATTCCCTATTGCATAATTGCATAATTGCATGAAGATATTTGTATCTAGAATAAGATTATTATGCCTTTCGATTACCTAAAGGATAAAAAAAGTAGTAGTACTCTTGGAGACACTACTACTTAACAAAGTCTTCTATATGGTAGATTAATTAACTTAGATAAATTCTTTTACTACTTGTTCCTATATGGGGTTTTGTGCCGAAACTTATCAAATTACCATTTACTACTACTGTAGGTGTTACATTCTTAAGAATCTCGTCTTCACTATTGAACTCCCCCCACTTATCGACCTTGCGATCTGATTGAAGTGGGAGATTCTTGGGAACAGAGCGTACTTGTTGACGTATTTCTTTGCCAACAGAGGTTTCTCTTATTGACCAAGCTATCCCCATCGATTCCTACGGTTCTATATTTTGTTTAAGCCAAAACTAAAGTTCTTAAGCCTTCAGCTAGGATATTTTTGCTGGCATTTATATCTCTATCGTGATGTTCGTGGCAAACAGGACTAGTCCAATCTCTTATTTCAAGAGGTTTCTTGCCATCCTGATGTCCACAATCGGAACATATTTGACTGGACGGAAACCATCTGCTTATTTTTACGATTGTTTTACCGTACCATTTGGCTTTGTATTCTAATTTCGATACAAAAGCAGACCACGATACATCAGAGATTGATTTTGCTAACTTATGATTGCGTAACATTCCTTTCGTATTCAAATCTTCGATACAGACAATATCGTGGTTTTTGATGATTTCTGTACTGAATTTGTTAAGGAAATCGTCACGTTGATTCATGACTCTTTCGTGCAATCTAGCGACTTTACGTTTATAGTAGCATGCTGTCCAAAAAATGTTATATGAGCATTGGGATTTAGTTTAGCAGCGCGTTTAGCAATTTCTACTCCAGCATGTACCGCATTGAATAATGGGACAGATATGGCAATTAATCCTTTATGTAAAAATTTTTCTTCCACTATTCCCTCTACATAAGTATCTAATACGGAAACGTTAAGCATTAACAGCAATAGCTGTGATTTGTCCAATTTCTTCACTATTAAATCCAAGCTGCTTAGCCATCAGTACAGCATTCTTTAAAGCCCCCTGATCATTAAGCAAAGTTGCTGACGTTAATATAGCAACCACTTTTTCTCTTTCTGGTAAAGTACCACCTTCAACTGCTTCGTTAAAAAACGTATCAAAAATAGAATTTAATTGTGGGTTTAAAGATAACATATTAATCTATCTACTTATTAACTTTATTAGAGGATGGGACATAACTAAATAGATACTCTGTAAAGACGAACAATTTCTAATATAGCTAGTAAATAGCGGCTGCTTTCGCATACTTTTTACAAGAGGAAATATAATTAGTTGGAAAAACAGAGCAGCCGGAATACACGAAGACTCCTATGGGATTAGCGAGACAGTCTGAGACCCTGCAGGCCACAGGCCGAAGCGGCTCAGCGCGAGCCCCATGGAAAGCGAAGTGTATTCCGGCTGCGGGGAATCGCACCAAACTTCATGGAAACATCCTTTGAAAAACAAATAAAAGCCCGAACAATTATACGGAACATTCATTAGCATCTTCGTATAATTGTTCGGAATTATCCTTGGCTGGAATACTTATGTCCCAGCCTCTTCGTTATGTTAATTCGATGATATAACCTATCTTGAGAACTTTCAATTAAAAATTCTGAAAAAAACATCAATTCAATTATTGACAAATGAAACAGTTGTATTTTACAATTAATTTATTAAATACTAAAAAAGACTGGTGTTGTAATTATGACTAACATGGAAATAGGGCAAGATTTGTATCAATTTCGTCAAATGCTTCAGATTTTAATTCGTCGTTTTGGATTACTTGAAAAAGAAGGTGCCCAATGTTGTGGGGTTTCTTTAGTGCAAAGTCATATATTATTTGAAGTAGATCGTATTAAAAATCCTTCATTAAATGATTTGTCATCATCGCTCGGTTTAGATAACAGTACATTAAGCCGCCACATTCAAGGTTTAGTAGATCGCAATTTAGTAAGTCGTATCCAATCTTCTACTGATCGTAGATACGTAACCATTACACTTACTTCTGAAGGAAAGAAATATGAAGATGATATTGCCAAACAAATGAATATATACAATCAAGAAATCCTCTCTAACATACCTGTAAATAAGCGTGGTCAAGTTTTAGAAAGTATTGATTTAATTCTGGAGGCTATGCAAAACAGCAGTTGCTGTTAAAGCCCCTTTTTTCTCGGAAATAATAGTTGTATTTTACAACTATTATATAAATATTATTTTCATATTTTGATTTAGGAGGAAAACTTCATGTCAGAGGTGGTAACAAAGGTATTATTAGAATTTCTTTCATTAAGTAAGAACTTATTAGTATTATTTATTGGTATTTCATTCTTTATTAGCATTATTCAACCCTATGTACCATTTGAAAAAGTAGAAAAATGGATGAGCAGTAAGAATCCGTTTTTAGCCAACTTAGCGGGAGCTTTACTAGGATTTATCACCCCTTTTTGTTCTTGCTCCACTGTACCATTATTGGTTACGATGATTAATCGTAAAGTACCTTTCCAAACTGTTATGACTTTTTTATTTAGCTCTCCATTATTAGATCCATGGATTTTAGGCTTAATGGCATATATTTATGGACTTAAGGTAACCATTGTTTATTCCGTTACAACATTTGTCTTCTCCATGATTATCGGGTGGTACTTAGACAAAAAGAATTACAAAGAACAAGTTAAAAATGTAGTCATTAAAGGTGTTCTTCCAGAGCAAGATGAAAAACGTAGAAAAGATTTCAAATTGAATATTAAGGAATCCATTAAGGAGACAATAGATTTAATCCGCTCCGTTCTAGTATATATATTAATTGGGGCATTAGTAGGAGCCATTATCAAAGAAGCCGTGCCAACTAACTTCTTTAACCTTATCTCTGAACATAATCAATTATGGGTAATTCCTTTGGCAGCTATTATTGGGATTCCTCTATATGTTCGTCTATCAACAATGTTACCACTAGCTCAAGCCTTAATGGTTAATGGATTCCCAATTGCTCCTACTATGGCATTGCTGATAGGAGGTGCTGGAGCAAGTTTACCGGAAATAATAATGTTGAAAAGTATCTTCCGTACTAAATTAATAAGTGCTTTTGTAATATCTGTATTCCTAATGGCTACTGTATCTGGATATTTATTTTTAATACTAACTTAAATGGAGGTTTTTAATAATGGGACTAATGTCAATTTTTAAAGGAAATAAAAAAGAGAAAGATTGCTGCAATATAGAAATTGTGGAAGTTATTAATGAAAATACTAATTGTTGTTCAAGTGAAGAAAAGAAAGAAGCTTAGGGACAGATAAACACTATAGCATTTGCTAACAGTATATTATCATAAGTCAATCGTTTAATTGTTATTATTCAAAGCCATATCACTTAAGCGATATGGCTTTGAATTTTCCTGGTATACATTATTTCAGTACTTTACCTTACTTTAGCTTAATTTTTATCATAATTTTACGATAATCCTTCTTAGATCGAATGATGATATAATAAAAAAACGTCTAACCCCTTTTGTATCAAGGATTTAGACGCTTAGTATCCAAAATTAAAATTATTTTTTTCCTTTTAAAATAACTTTGTAATTGAATCAATTTCATAAATTAAATCCTTAGAGCCACAAGCTATCAAATGTACGAAAAAAGGAGTACCTCCCCAAAATGTCGAAATAAGTAAGCACCACACAAACTTATAAGACTGGAGGAAGACTCCCTATGACTATTATACGACAAGGAAGCCTATTTGACCTACAAGAATTATATAATTTAGAACCTACCCAACGTTTTGAAGCTATTTTTTCTTCTATTGATATAGACCCAATCTTCGCTGTGGTAACGAAGAAATCACGTTTTGGAAGACCCGTTAAGTTGAACTATGCAGCGATGATTTATTCACTCGTTGCTAGAATCACAGAGCGTATTTCATTTATTAAAGATTTAGTGAAAAGATTACAGAATGACATGATTTTTCGCCTTGATTGTGGCTTTTTAGTGTCAGATACTATTCCGTCAGAAGCAGCTTATTCCAGAATGGTCACAATCCTCAGTGAATCGAATGTACTTGAAAAAGTCCAAGGAACCTTGCTTCATCAAGCGATTTCAGAAGGTTTTATTTCCGATGACACAGTAGCCATTGACGCTACACACTTTCTCGCAAAAGATGGAGCACCACCAAAGGAAGAACAACCGAAAAGTGAACCGAAAAAGCGTGGGCGTAAATCAAAAGAAGAATATGAAAAATGGCTCATTGAAAAGGCGGAACTGGAAGCCAATCTGCCTCTTTTTGATAAAAAAATCGAAGATCAGTTAGACATTCCTTTAGCCGACCTTCGAGCTGAAATTCCTCAAGATCCACAGTGGGGTGTGAAAAAAAACAGTGAAGGAAAAAACGTTTTTTGGTATGGATTTAAAGCTCATTTGGCTGTTGGAACATCCAGTCAATATATTCTTCAATCCCTTCTTTCTTCGGCCAACTTGAATGACGGAAAGGCTGCGATTCCTTTATTAAAAGGAATTCATGAACGAATATCGCTTTCTTCTTTACTCTATGAAACAATGGACGCTGGTTACGATTTTGAAGCCGTTTATACGCAAATACATCGAATGGGTCATCGAGCTGTGATTGCTTATAATAAACGCAATGAACCAGAACCAATTGGTTTTGATAAGCATTTCGCTCCTACTTGTGTCCGTGAACATTCCTATCGCTATGATAGCTTTGAAGTAAAATATGAAACACTAAAATACACACGTCCAAACGAATGTAAAGACTGTCCACTAGCCAATGATGCTCTATGTCAAAAGGTGTATAAAGTAAAAATCACTACAGATTTAAGAAAATTTACAGCGCCAGCACGTGGATCTCAAACATGGAAAAAAATCTTCAAAAGACGCACGGCGGTAGAACGTGTGAATGCTTATCTTAAGGGATATTTCCAATTAAACAATGTTCGTTATCGTACAGGAAAAAAGGCTAAAGTCCATTTTGACCTCGTTACGTTAGTTTATAATGCTTCAAAATTAGCTGCAGACCGTCTTAATCAAATGTTAAATCAACAACAAGTTGCTTAATCAAAGTAAAAAAATTAAAAGGAATTAAATTCTGCAAGTTTTTGATTTTTTAAAAGTTAGACTTATGAAATTGACTCAATTAATAAATCGCTATTGGCCCATATGGACCATCCATAATTTCTATTTTCGTTTCAAAAATATCTGTCAAAACTACTGGGTCCATTATCTCCTCTACTGTTCCAAAAGCAGCAATTTGTCCATCTTTCATAGCACAAATTCTATCAGAATATTTAGCTGCAAAATTTATATCATGCATAACAGTCACAATAGTTCTTCCAAATTCATTAGCAGCATGCCTTAGATGTTCCATCATTTGAACAGAACGAGCAACATCAAGATTGTTTAAAGGCTCGTCCAAAAGTACATATTCCGTCTCTTGGCACAAAACCATTGCTACATATGCTCTTTGTCTTTGACCACCCGAAAGCTCATCTAAATATCTATTTTCTAGAGCAGTCAAGTCTAAAAAATCGATATATTTAGAAATAATAGCCTCATCCTCTTTTGTTAATCGACCCTTTGAATAAGGGAAACGCCCAAATCCAACCAGCTGTCTAATAGTAAGCCTAGTTACAAAATAATTTTCTTGTCGCAAAATAGTTAATATCTTTGCTAAGTCATTTGATTTAGATTTAGAAACATCCATACTCGCCACCTGTATTTGGCCTTCAGTCATCTCTAAAAGTCTTCCAATCATTAAAAGCGTCGTTGACTTTCCAGCACCATTTGGTCCAATTAAAGAAGTAAGACCAGCTTTTGGTATTTCAATATTCAAAGGTCCTATTTTCACCTTATCATTATATAATTTTCTAACATTATTAATCTTTATCATAGAGCCCTCTTCCTTAATATTACAATTAAAAATATTATTCCACCAAATAGTTCGATAATAACGGAAACGACACCTTGAGCATGAAATACATGATACATTAAAAAGTACGCACTCGTAATGATCAAAAATCCTATAGCAAGAGCCATCGGAAAAATATATCTGTGATCATAAGTTGGAGCCGCTTGATAACTCAGTGTTGCAACTAAAAATCCATAGAAAGTAAGTGGTCCTATCAAAGCCGTTGAAATAGACATTAAAATAGAAACTAATACAAGTACATAAATAATACTAGATTGATATTTTACTCCCAAAGAAGTAGAGACATCCTTTCCAAGTGACAAAGCATTTAATTTCTTAGAATAAACAAGAAGTAATAATGCTATAACTATTACCATTGGAATAACAACAGGAAAATATTCTGAATCTGCATTATTGACAGAACCAAATAATTTTGCCTGTAAAATATCAAACTCAGAAGGAGCTAGAATTCTTCTCATAAAAGTGGACACAGAATTCAGCCCTGTTCCAATAATAATTCCAACCAACAGCATGAGTTGCAAGTTCCCATACTTTCCAGATAGTAACCATCCATATAATATCAAACTCATCAAGACCATAACAATAACTTGTAATACAAATGGTCCAATACCAGTAAAATTTATCAGTGCACTAGCACCAAAGAAAAATATTGTACTAGTATGAATGGTTGAATATAGTGATTCAAATCCTAAAAGGGAAGGGGTAATAATTCTATTATTCGTAATCGATTGGAAAGCAACGGTCGACAAACTCTGACAAACTGCCGCAATAATCATAGCAACAACTGCTACTATTCTTCTCATAACAACGGGAATAAAAGAAGGTGAATTTACTGGAACTGGATTGTTATATACTAAAAGTCCATAGGAAGACAGGAGACCCAAAGCAATAAAAGTTATCAGCAGAATCCAATATCTTTTTTCCTCTTTCTTAGAACGAAAAGCTCTAGCTGATCTTTTTTCATTATGAAGGCTAGAATCAATTGCAACATATTCTTTATTTCTATACTCTAATACGTTCATCATAGCCTCCTTTGTTTTCTCTGTCTCAATAATATAGTAATAAATACGACAGACCCTACTGTTCCAAGTATTAAAGATACAGGTACTTCAAAAGGCATAATAATGGTTCTAGAAATGATATCACAAAGAGTTATAGTACCCATTCCTATCATACATACCCAAGGCAAATTACTCCTAAGATCATCTCCTCTAAACATGGAAACAATATTTGGTACTATTAAACCTAGAAAAGGTAAGTTTCCTATAACAGCTGCAACTATTCCAACTGCAAAAGAAATCAAAGCAGTGCCCAAAAGAACGATCCTATTGTAATTTAATCCAAGACTTGTTGCAACATCTTCCCCAAGTCCAGCTAAAGTCAATCTATTTGCATAAAGAAAAATAAGAATAGTAACTATAACAATAAACCATAAATATTCATATCTTCCCACTTGAACTGCCGCAAAAGAACCTACAAACCAACTTTCAATATTTTGTGTCATTTGAAAAGTGAGTCCAATAAAAGTGGAAACTGCAGAAATGACTGCTCCAAGCATCATTCCAATAATCGGTACAATTAAAGACGAACGAAGTTTAACTCTTCTTAAAAACAAAAAGAAAATCATCGTTCCTATAAAAGAAAAAATGATTGCACCAGTCATTCTTAGAACTAAGGATGGGGAAGGAAACAATAAATAAACAAGCAGAAGTCCTAAACCTGACCATTCACTTGTTCCTGTTGTGGTAGGTTCAACAAAACGGTTCTGTGTAATTAATTGCATTACGAGTCCAGCCATCGCCATTGCAGCTCCAGTAAGCATTAGTGCTACTGTTCTTGGAACTCGAGTGATGAAAAACATATCCATACCATCCTCTTGCCCCCTTATATCATAGACTCCAGTAAACAGTGATATAATTCCTAAAATCATAACAACTATACTCGTTATTATAAAAGGTTTTGTACAGATTATATTATGGTTATAAAGCTGGGGCTGAGAACTTTTCTCAACCCCGGCAATTTTGTTTATTGTCTTTTTCAACACTATGTTATACTCCCTTAGACTACTTAGCTAAAACACTTGCAAGGTTTTCAAATAACTCTATATACGTTTGAATTGATTCATTTGTGTAAGTATCAGTTGGTGCATATACGATCTGTCCCTTAGATACAGCAGTAGTGTTTTGAAGAGCTGGTGATTTTTCAATTACATCTTTAGCTGGAACTGATTCCGCTGCCGCAGATGTTGCAGCATCACGATCTAGTACGAAAAGCCAATCAGGATTACTTTGTGCAATAGCTTCAACAGAAACTTCATCACCTTGATGATCTGAAGAAGACTCGTCCACTTCTAATGCTGGAGCCCAATCAAAAATTTCATACATTGGTCCCCAAACGCGTCCAGAATGAGGAGCGGCAAAACCAATGTCTCCACCAGAAACGATTACACTCATTACTTTATCTGTTCCATTATATGCAGATTTAGCATCTTCAATAGCTTTATCAAAATCAGCGATCAATTGTTCAGCTTCTTCTTTTTTATCAAAAATTTGTGCTAAAGAATTTGTAGTATCCTTAAATCCATTTACAAAGTTTTCTCCACGTGTATCCGTTTCCTCAGAAACATCAAAATTAAGATCAATAACAGCCACATTTGGCACTAATTTTTTTATCTCTTCATAATAGCTAGCAAATCTTTGACCGATTATTACAAGGTCAGGGTCTGCTGCTGCTATAATTTCAAGATTTGGCTCGCGGTGATTTCCAATATTTCGAACTGATTCATCTTTAACATATGCAGAATCCGCAGGCATTACATCTTTTGGAGCAGCCACTAATTCAACTCCCCAATCAGCTAAAGTTTCAAAAGTTCTATTATCCAACGAAACTACCTTTTTTGGGTTTACAGGAACAGTAACAGTTCCGTGAGTATCAGTAATTTCAATCGTCGATGCTTCAGTAGAATCCTTTTCTTGCCCATTAGTTTCCGTTTTACCACTTCCATTACTTGAATTGGAGCAAGCTGCCAATATCAAAGTAAAAATTGCTAAAATAACAGTTAATTTAAATTTCCCCATTTTTTATATACTCTCCCTTTATAAGATTTATAAACAACAGATTATTGAATTAATAAAATTAACATCTATGTAATGGTTTTTATGTATGAAAGTAAATAATTATCTCTATTTATCTATTGTATTTTGAGATAATTCAAAAACAAAAATGATAATGATTATCAATTTCAATAATGGTTTTAGTATACCAATTCAAAATTTATTGTCAAGTTGAATTCTAAATAGGTGAAATAAAAGTCAGTTACCTAGTGGCAACAGACTAAATTTTTTGCTATATCATAATTATTCAAATCAAAAATCATCATCTATTTAAGATTTATACATTAAATAAGGTATTAGAGTTACTTTCCCTTACAAGTATTAGGAGTAATATAAAAAATCTCCCTTTTTTGAGAACTATAAACAGACAACCTACTTACTACTAAAACCAATAATTAGAATACCGTATTAATCTAAGAACTTATTTATTTAACATAATATCTTCTAACTCGTCTAACATTTGATTTGCTGCAATTACACCGCCTGCAGTATTCCATACTGCATCACTTACTTCATGTGCATTTCCTTCTTTCACTACATTTAAGTTCTTCCACAAAGAATCACTTGTCCATTCTTTGGCAGTATCCAAGGCTTTTCGATCACCATCTGGAGCGTATGTAAAGTAGAAAAGTATATCTGCATCCATTTTAGGGATAACCTCTTTTCCTACTTCAATAGCCAGATTACCAAGCTGGTTATCAGCAGTGAAAAGGTCTTTTTGCTGTTCAGCACGCTTGAATCCTAATTCATCTAAAATGACACCTGAAAAAGAGTCTGTATAATATATACGGGAAGTTCCAGACATAAACCGAACAACGGAAACTTCTTGATTCACTTTATCCCCCAGTTTTTCTTTCACTTCTGAAACATGATTATCGAAATCACTTAAAACTAATTTCCCTTCTTCTTCTCGATTTAACG
This sequence comes from Niallia alba, assembly GCF_012933555.1. Classification (GTDB taxonomy): domain Bacteria; phylum Bacillota; class Bacilli; order Bacillales; family Cytobacillaceae; genus Niallia; species Niallia alba. The sequence goes on along the minus strand of NZ_JABBPK010000001.1, from coordinate 1,252,906 downwards.
ATTTTGCATATAATTCAAAATTCTCTTTCCAATCTCCCCTTAATGTCTCGGAAAAAACAGTAGGAGCAATAGCACTTAATTTACTATAAACTGCTTCTTGACGGATTTTACTTCCTATAATCAAATCCGGTTTTAAAGCAGCGATTTTTTCTAAATTGACTTCATGTTCTACCCCTACTACTTCCACACCATCCATATCACTTTTAATATGATCATACCAAGGATCCCCCAACCATGATTGTACGGCTCCAACTGGCTTGATCCCTAATGCTAAAAGCGCCTCTGTTCCTTCATTAGTTAAAACGACAACACGCTTTGGTGTCCCTTTAATTTCTGTAGTTCCCATTGCATGTTCAATCGTATAAGATTTGCTTTTTGAGGCGTTTGATTGGCTTGAGGGCTCATTTTTTACTGATGCTTCTTTCTTTGTATTTTCGCAGCCTGTCAGTGTTAAAAGTGCAACTACCAGCAGTGCTGCAATCATTGAAATAAAACGCTGTTGTTTAAAGTATGTAAGCAATTGTGTTACCTCCATATTTAATAATGATATTCATTTACAATTAGATGTTATGTTATAAAGAAAAATATGTCAATTATTAATTGAAAATGATTTTCATAATCATTGACAGCCTTTTCTACTTCTCATAAACTAAAATATAGAAACTATTAGAGGAGAAAAACTACATGTTACTAACGAATAATGGAAGGAGAATTACTGGACTTGTAATCGGTTCATTATTATTATGTATCATTTTCATTTTTAGTATTGTACTAGGTTATACAGATACTAGCTTCAAAACGGCCATACAAGCTTTTCAGCATTTCAATGGTTCAAATGAGCATATTATTATTAAAGAAATCCGCCTTCCAAGGGCATTAATTGGAACAGTCGTAGGCAGTAGTTTAGCGATTGCCGGGGCTCTACTACAGGCTTTGACTAAAAACCCACTGGCTTCTCCAGATATACTGGGCATTAATTCAGGTGCCAGTTTTTTTGTCATTTTAGGACTTATGTTCTTATCGATTACTTCATTACAGGCATTTGCTTGGCTCGCTTTTTTAGGGGCAACAGTTACCTCTGTCATTGTTTATTTTCTGGGATCATTGGGGCGTGAGGGACTAACACCCATTAAATTAACACTAGCCGGAGCTGCGATGGCAGCATTGTTTTCATCCATGGCACAAGGATTTTTAGTAATGAATGAATCTGCCTTGGAGGAAGTGTTATTTTGGATGGCTGGTTCCGTCCAAGGAAGAAGTTTAAAGATTTTATTCTCTGTCTTACCTTATCTTATTGCCGGGAGCTTAATGGCATTTTTAATTTCGAATAAGATAAATATTTTGACCATGGGAGAAGATGTTGCAAAAGGACTTGGGCAACGAACTGGTGCGTTGAAATTGCTGATTGGAATTTCAGTTATCTTCCTTTCAGGAGCTTCAGTTGCAGTCGCTGGTCCAATTGGTTTTATTGGTATTGTTGTGCCACACATCGTAAAATGGCTGGTAGGTAATGATTATCGCTGGATTCTTCCTTATTGCGGAATCACTGGAGGAATCTTACTATTGCTTGCAGATATTGGCGCCAGGTACATCGTCATGCCTCAAGAAGTACCTGTAGGCATCATGACTGCTATCATCGGCACACCGTTCTTTATTTACATAGCTCGAAAAGGAGGTAAGGATTCATGAAGAAATATACATCTTTTAGAGTAGCCAAGAATCATATTTCCTTTTTATTTGATAGTAAATCATTATTCCTTATTTCTACTTTTTTTATTTTTCTGCTTGTTATATTCTTCATAAGTGCAGGTATAGGCGAAGAATTTATTCCACCTTGGGAAATTGTTACTATTTTATTAGGACATGGTTCAGATTTCGACACCTTGATTGTCCAATCTTTCCGAATGCCAAGAATTCTCTTATCCATATTAGTCGGGATGAGTTTAGCAGTGGCAGGAGCCATTTTACAGTCTGTTGTACGGAATCCGCTGGCTTCCCCCGATATCATCGGTATAACAGGTGGCGCTTCAGTAGCTGTCGTCCTATTTCTAGCTTTGTTTAGTGATATGAATCACTCTTTGACAATAAGCATTAGTTGGATGCCGCTAGCAGCTTTTATTGGTGCCACTTTGGTAGCGTTTCTACTCTATCTCCTTGCATGGAAGAAAGGTGTTTCACCTGTGCGCCTTGTTCTGGTTGGGATCGGGCTATGGGCATTAACAAAATCATTAACTACTTTGTTCATGATTTTAGGCCCAATTTATCAGGTTAGTCAGGCAAACATTTGGATTACTGGTTCTGTTTATGCCGCAAATTGGGGCAATATCCAGATTGCCGCTCCTATTATTTTAATTTTACTAATGATATCATTCATTATGATTAGAACTGTAAACATTCAAGATCTCGGGGAAGAGATAGCGATTGGATTAGGTTCTAAAGTACAGCAGCAGCGTTTCGTATTACTACTCATTTGTACTGCTTTAATTGGGACTGCTGTAGCATTTGCAGGTGGAATTGGGTTCGTTGGATTGATGGCACCTCATATAGCTCGAAAGCTTGTTGGTTCATCTTTTGGTGCGTTATTGCCATTATCTGCTTTTATCGGGGCAATTTTAGTACTAATTGCAGATACGATCGGCCGTACTTTATTTTTGCCGATTGAAGTTCCTGCAGGAATTTTTACCGCTACAATTGGGGCTCCATACTTCATCTTTCTTTTATATAAACAACGAAATGCATAGAAAGGAGCAATTATCAAATGGCAATATTAGAGACAAAATCACTAATTTTATCATATGGGGATACAGTCATCATAGATGAACTAGATTTACAGATTCCAAAAGGCGAGATTACAGTATTTATTGGAAGTAATGGATGTGGAAAATCAACACTTCTTCGTTCATTAGCACGCTTATTAAAACCGCAGTCAGGCTCCATTTTAATTGAAAAAGAGATGATTTCTAAGCTTTCCACGAAAGAAATTGCTAAACAATTAGCCATTCTTCCACAAGGTCCAGTTGCTCCAGAAGGACTAACGGTATTTCAATTGGTGAAGCAAGGACGTTATCCATACCAAAAATGGTACCGACAATGGTCTGAGGAAGATGAACAAATTGTCAATAATGCTCTTGAAGTGACTGGTATGTTGGCATTGGGTGAACGCCCAGTGGATTCCTTATCGGGGGGCCAGAGACAACGTGCCTGGATCGCAATGACTCTTGCACAAAATACAAATATAATATTGTTGGATGAACCGACTACCTATTTAGATATGACGCACCAAATTGAGGTTTTAGACCTATTATTTGAATTAAATGAAAAGGAAAACCGCACGATTGTGATGGTTCTTCATGACATAAACCTAGCATGCCGCTATGCAGATCATCTGATTGCTATTAAGGACCGGTCTGTTTATATTCAGGGAAAACCAGAAGAAGTGATTACATCAAAGGTAGTTAAAGACGTTTTTAATCTTGATTGTGAAGTAACGACAGATCCCCTCTTCGGGACACCTTTATGTATCCCTCATGGCAGAGGACGCCATATAAAGCCAATAATATGATTAACAATTTCCTCCTCATGGTATTTGAGAAATTTCCTTAACGCTAGCTTTCAAGACTCTCACCTACCAAGAGGTTGTTTATTCATCCTCGCTATAAATGGTGAGATTGTCTAAACGAACGCATCTACATTTATGTTTGAAATTAGATAAAAAGCAAGATTAGGATAAATCAACTCATATTAGTTAATGTTTTAATGTTCTCTGCAAATCGTTAACCATTTACAAATAATTAATCATCTTTATAAGTATGTTTGCTATTAATGAGTGTCTGTAAATCTCCCCTATAGATTGTATCTTTCAATTCTTGTATTCTAAACGGAATCAAAGGAGATAGATAGGGCACACCTAAAGATTTAATGCTTACCATATAAATTATTTGATTGGTTGCAGAGATGATTAATCCGTTAAATCCAAAAAATTAGCAATAATCAAAAAAAGAGGTCTTAAAGTATTTTCTGCAGTAAGCATTCCTCTGTTAGCAAGGAGTAAACTAGAAATAGTTGTTATACCTACTAATATGAGACTAACTGGATGTACTAGCTTTGCTGTAACTGCTGTTTTTTCTACTACGATTGTTCCGATTAAGGAAAGCAAAATTACTGCATTTTTTGGAATACGAAAGGAAGCATCTAATAATATTCGAATGAAAAATAAAAGAATAGCAATTTCCCAAAAGGTTGGTAATAACTCACCTTTAGATATAAGTGCCTTTGAAATCTTGTCAGGTATATTTTCTTGATGAAAATTTGCTATTGCAATATAAATACCAGGTAAATATACAGAAAGAATGAAGCAAATCATTCTTAATATTCGATTTGTAAACCGCCCCATTTTTAAGTGATATTCATCTGGTGACTGAAATAAATCCATAAAAAGCGTGGGAGTAATGATAGCATGAGGAATGCCATCTACTAGTATTATTACTCTTCCTTCATATAAGGAGGATACAACTCCATCTATTCTTCCTGAAGTTCTTGCCAAATTAAAAATTGTCATGGGTTTTCCTTCTAATACATCTTCTACAACTTTTGAATTTAGTACATACTTTATTTTTAGACTTTCTAGCCTTTTTCGTACTTCTAGTAAAATTCCTTTATCAACAATACCTTCTATAAATAATATTGAAACTGTTGTTTTGGAGATTGTCCCAAATTCCATCGTTTGTACACAAAAATCGGGAGTTTTTATTGTACTTCTTAACAAATTGATATTTGTTTTTATTTGTTCCGTTAGCCCAATGACCGGTCCCTTTGGAGACCTTTCTCCTAGTGATTCTTCAAGACTTCTTTCCTTCCACTTAGCGGATGGTATGATAATTCCTTTTGGTAACCATTAATCAATATTATAGTATTTCCTTGTACGATAGCATCTATTAAGTCTTTGTACTGGCATGTGGTTTGCACATCAACCGTTTCAAAAATCCTTTCAATCATTTGATCAATAATAGATTCCTTAAATTCTACAGTCTTAAACGGCTCTAATAATGGTTTGACAACATATTCTTGTACGAGGTCTGTATCAATAATTCCATCCAAATAGACAATGTTGATATCAAAAGAATTTTCGAATCCAGTCTTTATCTTCCTTACGATAAGGTCAGTTGTATGATGAAATGTATTCTTTATATTGCTAATATTTTCTTGAAGGCATTCTAGCAATTCTTTTTTAATCATTCTATTACTCCCTTAAAGTGTTATTCACTTTAGTTTGTGGAAATATCTAATATTTATCCTTATTCAACTAAATTAATAAAAAAACGTCTTCCCCTTATGTATCAAGGTTTTAGACGTTTATAAATATTAATGAAGGGGCAATTCATACCGAGTTTGTCTTTATCTCAAATAACTTTTTTGATTAACCATTATTTTTATAGTCCTCGCTTTCTTCCTCTGCTGGCTCTCCGTATAATTGATTAATTTCTTCAGCTAATTTATCTAAAAATTCATCCGAGATTATAGGTTTGTTTTCTTTCTTCATGAAATCCTCCTTTTACATCAACTTTTATTTTATAACGAAAATAAAAGCAATTTTTACTATTAGCATTTCCAGCTCCTTCGAATATTACTCTAAAAAACTATTTACAATTCCCACACGCGGGAGTATGATAATTTCATTGTTTCAAATTTCTAAATCGCTGAAACCATAAGGTACGGGGGAACCATTCTTTACTGGGTATTATATTAGTTAATCCCATGGGGTGAATCCTTTTTAGGTAGGGCTACTCAAGGCCCGAATCCGACAGCTAACCTCGTAAGCGTTTATATGAGAAGGAAGGTGGAACTTGTGACACAAGAAAATTAACGTGCCTACAGGTCTATTAATACTGGCTTGTAGGCTTTTTTATTTAAATAACAAATACATGAGTAACGACTTTATTTGAGGTAAATATTAATAAGACATATTAACAGGCGGTGGATTTGCATGTTTGGAGCTATTAAAAGATTTTTAATTGGACGTCCATTAAAATCATATGAACTAGGTGAACAAAAACTGAATAAAACAAAAGCTTTAGCCATTCTCTCTTCCGATGCTTTATCATCGGTTGCCTATGGTCCTGAACAAATTTTGATTGTTTTAATAACAATAAGTGCAGCTGCGTTTTGGTACTCCATTCCAATAGCTATAGGAGTATTAATTCTTTTAAGTGCACTTATATTATCCTATAGACAAATCATCTTTGCTTATCCAAATGGCGGCGGTGCTTATATGGTGTCAAAAAGCAATTTAGGTGTAAATCCTGGATTAATTGCTGGTGGTTCCTTATTAGTAGATTATATCTTAACCGTTGCGGTAAGTGTCTCTGCTGGTACTGATGCAATTACATCTGCATTTCCTGCTTTACATAACTACAATGTAGAGATTGCGATTGCATTTGTCCTTCTTCTAACTGTTTTAAATTTAAGAGGCGTGACTGAATCCGCTTCTATTTTAGCTTATCCTGTTTACTTATTCGTCTTAGCATTGTTTATTTTGATTGGCGTAGGTGTCTATAATATACTGACCGGAAATGTTTCATCTGAACTTCATACACCAATTGGTACACCAGTTGCGGGAATCAGTTTATTTATTTTATTAAAAGCCTTTGCTTCAGGAAGTTCTGCTTTAACAGGTGTTGAAGCTATATCAAATGCGATTCCTAATTTCAAAAAACCTGCGCCTAACAACGCTGCTAAAACCCTATTATTGATGGGAGCTTTGCTTGCAGTATTATTTACTGGAATTGTAACTTTGGCCTATTATTACGGAATTACTCCTAAAGCAGAAGTAACTGTTGTTTCCCAAATAGCAGAGGGAGTTTTCGGACGTAATTTTATGTATTTCTTTATTCAAGTAACAACGGCCTTGATTCTAATTCTTGCTGCCAACACTGGATATTCTGCATTTCCACTACTTGCAGTTAATCTTGCTAAAGATAAATTTGTTCCGAGGATGTTCCTAATCAGAGGAGACCGTCTAGGTTATTCAAATGGAATAATAATCTTGGGTCTAGCTTCAATCCTTCTAATCCTAGTTTTTAATGCTAAAACAGAGCATCTAATTCCGCTTTATGCTGTTGGGGTTTTCCTCCCATTCACCTTGTCACAAAGTGGAATGATGGTTAAGTGGCTTAGAGAAAAACCAAAGGGGTGGGTTCCCAAATTTATTATTAATACAGTTGGTGCTTTAATAAGTTTTATCGTTACAATGGTATTCTTTTTAACAAAATTCTCACAGATATGGTCCATATTAATTTTCTTGCCTATCATTGTGTTTATCTTTCATAAAATAAATAAACACTATTTAGCAGTTGGTGACCAGCTTAGACTTACTACTTGTGAACCGGCTTTAACTATTCAAGGGAATGTGATGATTGTACCTGTAGCAGGAATGACTCACGTAGTAGAGAATACCCTAAATTACGCTAAATCACTTAAACCAGAACAAATTATTGCTGTTTATGTTTCTTTTGAGAGAGAAGAAGAAAAAATTTTCGAAGCGAAATGGGCAAAATGGCAACCTGAAATTAGGCTTGTGACACTTCACTCTTATTACCGAAGTATCATTAACCCACTTAGAAAATTTGTTGATACAGTTGAGCATAAAGCAAAAGAAGGAAATTACCAGGTAACGGTGGTCATTCCACAATTCATACCGAAGAAAGGTTGGCACAATATTCTTCATAATCAATCTAGTTTATTGATTAGAACATTTTTATTGTATCGAAGAAACGTTGTAATAACAACAGTACCTTACCATTTAACAAAATAAAACATAAAAATCAGTCAAATCAATAATTAAATATTATATTAGTAGGAGCCTCTTAATCATATAGAGGCTCTTTTTTCATGAATGTCCCAAATTATTATTGTTCATCTTTTGGATTTTCTATCCAAAAGATAGTCTATCTTTCTATTCTTTTACTATTACTAATTCATCATGGTCTGTACTTACCTTATTCTCAGCGAAAAAGAGATTTGTATGCAATTTATAGGTAAATTCCTCCGTTGATGGTTCCATTTCTTTAGATACTAAAAAAGTAAATGGGATCATAGCATTTTCTTTAGCTAGTAATGTCCTAGACATAAGAATTGTTTTTACCGTTTCTACTGTCTCTTTTGATTCATCTTTATACACCTTGAGCAAAATACACTCTAACCTTTTTAACTTTTGCTGCTTTGCTCCACCTTTTATATAAAAATCCCCTGCAATAGTTTCGTCGTGCCTCACTTCGTTTTTCTCTAAAACTAAGTCTACATTCGGCAAACTTCTTGCAAAAAAATTCTTAATGTTTTTCAACAATGAACGTCTTCCTCCTAATTTATAAAGTGAAACTTCCATCAGTGGGGGTCTTTCTTCCTCCCCCGCTGATGGTTAGTTGAACCTCTCGGACCTTTACGGACAGTTGATCTCCCACCTAGCTTCCTCGTAGGCTCATAAGCTTGAAGGGGGCTTACTGTTCGTTAAGAGTGGGGTAAAGTGTAATGATTCATTACCGTTTGTTGAGATTGGGTTGTAACCATCGATTGAATGGAAATCCTTCGTGGTGGGTAATTTATTTCTAAGGTTACAATACTAATTAGATATAGTTTGACGGTAACAAAAAATGTAAATAACATAGATAATTTCCTATGATCATCACTGTCCATTTAAAAATTTTTTCTCCTTTTTCACAAATTAAAATGAATGTAACGTGTAGATGGTCAGCTCTTTTTCCTCCTAAAACACAAAAAGACCTTCACCGTAAACTGGTAAAGGTCTCTAATTCTAATTTTATATCCCTTCACCTAATGGCAAAGGTCTCGCAAACAACTTACGTTGCCAGTTAAGCCGGTGATAAAATTATCACGTATTGTCGACATAACTGTTAGCTACTCCCCTTTGGAGTTTAATAACTTTTATTGTGTACAATCTTAACTCTAAGACTGTATATTAATATTACAATTATTTAATATAGTACGTCAACTGTAAATTAATAGGTTGTTTTATTTTAAGTATTCAAATCTTAGATTGAATGCTCTAATCTTTTATTAGATCCAACTAAATAACTCAATTAAAAGCCAATCTCTATAATTCTCGTGTCCTCTTGTACCAATTGCTTTTGTCTTTAAACGAACACTGATAAAATTCAGAGACTTTGTTTCCTTTTAGATTTTACCCGTAGCTCCACCCATTTTAATCAAGAGCTGCAAGGGAAGCAATGGTCATAATAATTAATATAAAAGAAACGGTTAACCATATTGTATTCTTGGTTGTATAATCTTCCTCTTTTATCTTCTTTAATAAAGATACAAGGTTTAAACAGAAGATAATACAATAAACAGGTAACAAATAAAACCCATAAATAGTTAAAAACTGTAGGATAAAAATCACAACCTTTAACATTTCTTTAAAAGTACTGTAAGGCTCTATTTAAATACTAGATTTATATTTAGCAAAACAGACTTCAATCCATTATAATCCCCCAATGGCTATAACAAAGTAATATAACAGCGCTTAATTAATTTCTTACCTTTTTATATTATCAAAGAATGACCTTTCTAAAAACAAAGAATGCATCTTAACACAAAATCCAACCCTATAATAAATTTCTAGCAATACAGAATTCTTCATAAATTCATAATTCATATCCCTCGCAATATCAAAAGACGGACTTTATAATGAAACCAAAAGGAGGAGTAGCAAATGGATTATGTTAAATTAGGCTCTACTGGTTTAGAAGTCTCTCGTCTTTGTCTTGGTTGTATGAGTTATGGGGAACCCGATCGTGGTGGTCATGCATGGACATTAACAGAAAGCGATAGTCGTCCATTTATCAAAAAAGCATTGGAGCTTGGCATTAACTTTTTTGATACCGCAAATGTCTACTCTGATGGTTCAAGCGAAGAAATTGTAGGACGGGCATTACGTGACTTTACGAGTCGCGATGAGGTTGTTCTTGCTACAAAGGTACATGGCAGAATGCGTCCAGGTGTTAATGGTGCTGGACTTTCCCGAAAAGCAATTATGAGTGAAATTGACAATAGTTTAAAAAGACTTGGTACAGATTATGTGGATCTCTATCAAATACATAGATGGGATTATGGAACGCCAATTGAAGAAACAATGGAAGCATTACACGATATTGTTAAAGCTGGAAAAGTCCGTTATATCGGAGCTTCATCCATGTATGCATGGCAATTTTTAAAAGCAAATCATATAGCGGAAAAGAATGGCTGGACACGTTTCGTATCAATGCAAAATTACTTGAATCTTCTTTACCGTGAGGAAGAACGAGAAATGCTGCCCCTCTGTAAAGAAGAAGGTATTGGAGTCATCCCATGGAGCCCGATGGCACGTGGTCGCTTAACTAGAGATTGGGAAGAAACAAGTACCCGCAAAGAAACAGATGAATTTGGCAAAACATTATATTCTCACACAGAAGCAGCGGATCGCCAAGTCGTGGAACGCGTAAAAGCAATGGCAGAAAAACGTGGCGTGCCTCGTGCACAAGTTGCACTTGCATGGGTTTTACAAAAAGAACCCGTTACCGCACCTATTATTGGCGCAACAAAACTGCATCATCTAGAAGATGCCGCTGCGGCACTTTCATTACAATTGACACAAGAAGAAATTACTAGCTTAGAAGAACCATATATTCCGCATCCAGTACTTGGATTTGCGTAAAGTTCAAGCATTAACCGGGCGTAAACATTCAGTTGATCGTCCGGTTATTTTATATGGAGACAAAATATGTTTAATCATCCTTAACTATTCTCCTAACAAAACAAGAGATAAACTAATTTTCCCTTCTTCATAAAGTTCATTATCTTTTTTATCTATGCTGTAGGTAAGCAAGGATACAATCGTAAATATCGCTTTAAACTGAGCTAGTTTTAACGTAGTATCATCTACTTCCCCATAGATAGAGAAAAATTGCTTTTGTCCTTCAGAAGGAAATAAACTGTAAGCAATGGATAAATCAACAGCTGGATGACCAATATGTGTATCACCCCAATCAATCATTCCAGCAAGCTCCTTCTCTTCATTTACAAGCATATTGCGAATGTGCAAATCTCCATGCGTCAATACGGTAACGTTTGGGACTGTATTATGTGTTACGTTCTTTGCATAGTCTTTGGCTAAATCGAATAAAGAAAGATTTTCATATTTTTGCAGTTTCTGAATAGCATCAATTAATCGGGATTTTCTTTTGTCAATATGAAGTCGATCGAATTCATCATATGGAACCGTCTGGAATCGGTCTATTGTAAGAGAATGCAATTTTTTCAAAAACATCGCTAACGGCTTTATCATCTTTAATCTTTCTTCATTGGTTAACGCTTGAGGAGCTTTCCCAGCTAAATAATGATATCCTATAAAAATTCTTGGAAAGGCATGGCTTTCTGCCCCTAAAAAAATCGGCTTCGGAACGGGTACTGGCAGTTGATCTGCGATAATCCGTAATAGCTCCCATTCACTTTTTAAAAGTTTCACCGCAATCTCTCTTCTCGGGAATCGAAAAGTATAACATTTATTGACACGGAAAATAGTATTATCAAACCCTTCCCCTATTTCTTCAATAGAATCTACACTAATAGGAAACTGTTCCTCTATCAATCGCGAAGCTAGTTCCTTTGTTATCGTGTATTCTGGATCCCATATATTCGTCATTAGATTAACTCCTTTCCATTATTATTCCCAACTAAAGAAACGATATAATTATAACTTCAATAAAAAAAGTTGTTGACTTTTGATCTTATCACAACCAATTTTCTTATAAAATTTATGGGCTTCTTTTCTCTGTTCGCCTGGACGTAATTTTATTTCTTGATAACCATTTTCTATTGCCCCTATCTCACATTTTCCCATTAATTTTAAGCCGATCCCCTGTCTTCTAGCATTACAATCTATATCTAATCCACCAATTTCTGCATACTCAAGTTCAATTAGATACTTACCAAAAACATGAACCCATCCTAAGAGCTTATTCTCAATCTCTTCATAGACAAAAATAGCATTATCTTTAGCCTCAGTTATTCGTAGCACACGAGTATTCATCTCTTCCATTGATACGAAATAACCTAATTAGACACATATTCTAGAAATCTCCTCTGCATCTCTTAATCTTGCATTCTAATCACTTTCCACCCAACTCCTTTATTATTAGATAGGTTGTTTTCTAAATGATTGTTATTTCACTAGAATAAATTATTAAGGAATACTGAGCAGCCTGAATACACGTAGACTCCTGTGGGATTAGCGAGACAGTCTGAGACCCCGGAGGCGAAGTGCCGAGGAGGCTCGCCGCTCGCCCCATGGAAAGCGAAGTGTATTCAGGCTGCGGCTTACTAGCACCAAACATGACAAAAAACAGTCATAAAATAAGTTTAATCCAAAAATAAAACCAGCCAAAGAATAGATTCTACTCTTTGACTGGCTTCTTCATAGAAGGATTTAGAGGACTAATATGGTCTGCGACCGCCATTGCAATCATGGGTAAAGGGTTAAGCGTAAACGAGTAATGGGTTAGTGGTCATTGGTTTAGCCAGCACCATGTAAACGTACCTTTGTACACCAAGAGAGGAATCCTTCTATCCTTGAATAGGAGTCTCACCTATTCAAGGCCATAAATTTAAAAATATTTCTCTCCATCAAAATCTAGTTCAATTTGATAGTTTTTACTGTTAATTAAATTCGATAGGCGGTTCGCTTTTCTTTCACATTCAAGACTTTTCAAACGATAATCTTCTGGTTCAAACGTTGCTACCTTCATTAGTTGGACCGTTTCACCATAAGAATAGACGTATTCTTCCTTTTCCGCTGCCGCAAACTCTTTATATTTTCTCGCTTTAGCACGAAGCTGTGTTGCTAGCTCAATCGCTTCTACTATTGAGATATTCGTATTTTCAAAGCTTATTTCGTTATCAATATTGGCACGATACATTAGCTTATCAAGCAATCGATAGTCAGCACGTACGTCTTCTATTTCCTGCTCTACATCAAGAATCGTCCGTTTTTGCTTCGGAATAGATTTACCTGCTTCTATTTGCACAAAAGCAACTCTATCCATTTCCTCTTCTAGTTCATGGATTCTTTTAGAAAGAACACTCTTTAATTTAACTGCTTCTGCTTGTGAAATTTTATTCATGTTTACCTCCAAAATGAAATGTTGGTATTGCTGAGGAAATAATATGGGGATTTAATCAATATCTTATGTGTTTATATTTTACTATTAAAAAGGAAATCTTTTCAACTATTAACAACAGGAGCCATATTTTTAGTTGCAAATTTGGAGAAGAACACAAAAAAGGATTCCTTAAATAAGGCCATCCATCGATTTGTTTCTATTTTTTTATAATTACTTCCGGATTCTCTTTTTTCGTCTTTATAATAAACATGGAGATCGCTTGGACAATCGCAATGCATCCTAAAACAATCCTCGTATATAAATGATCAACAAAGATAGCACTTATAGCTAAGCAAATATAACAGGAGATAATAATTTTTATCTTTTGCTTTATCGTCAGTTCCCCTTTTCGGAATCCTTCCACATAATCACGATAAAAGGAAGTAGAACGAAACCACTTATTAATACGCTCAGAACCTCTCATATAGAAAAAGGAAGTTAATAATAAGAAAGGGGTAGTTGGCAACAAAGGTAAAAAAACTCCAATTATCCCTAAAATCAAAAAGATTGTTCCTAAAAAAATATACATCCATCGATAGATAGGCTTCATTTTTTGCTCCCTTCCTGCCCTTTTTTCAGAAAAGATGCTTAACGTCGTCTTCTTTTTACATCTCTTACAAGATCTCTTAGACCAAAAAGAAGCATAATAACACCAGAAGATAAAAACTCCACTCGGAATATATTCGTATTAAGAACCCCTGCTGCATAAAGAACAATTCCTATAACATTAATTAAAAGAATGATATTTACGATTTTCGTCATTTGCTTTCCTTTCTTAGGATTACCATTACTATCCTAATCACGTACAGTATGTATTAAATACTAATTCACAATTCATCTGTTTTATACACTATTCCACTTCGCCATTTTACAATAAAAAAGACGAAATAACTATGTTTTCTTTTAAAATGAGATAGAAAGATTTAGTTCACAAATTTTATATTCCCCTTATTAGTAAGTTCATAAACGTTTGTATACCTTGTTAGTCACCTTAAAAATTTCATTTTCCTTAGTGCTTCGATAATCGATCTTGTCAAAAGTGACTTAAGGATAATGCTAAAATAAGTATGATACCATTTCCAGCCTTTTTTCCATTTAATTAACTTTGTTTTTCTTTCCGCCCATATTTCGATAAATAAAAATGGTATTGTAAATAAAATTAATTTATATAAAACAACAAAAGGTTTATCTTTCTTCGTTAACTGATTATAAAAAACTGTAAATGTCGGATAAATTAAAAAATCAAACAATATATGAATTTTGAATAAGTTGGGTAGAAAGCGAACTGGATATCTAATTACTTTATAGGACGTTAATAGCATATCAATTAAGCCATTTGTGACTGCATTATACAAATAAACAAATATCCAATCTTTTATTGGAGGCTTCCTAAATAAAACAGGTAGTAGAATTAATAAATTCCCAATAAGTAACCCTTTTAAAAATCGTTTCTCCATCTTATTTTTCTCCATTAAATTATCCACCTCTGCATTTAATATGCTCTTCATAAAGCCGTTTATTCCATGCTTTTGAGTATAAATTACTACCTATTTGTATTAGTTACAAAAGGACATGGAATACTAATTTTTAAAAGGTGGTGCATTTAATGGATTTCCCGACTATTCAAACAAACTTTTGGGACGCCGTAATAGCTGTCCCTGTGGTTATGATTATTACCCAACTACTCAAGATTTTTTTAAAGATACCCAAAAAGTATGTTCCAACCATCGCCTTAGCTCTAGGATTATTCATCTCTGTTTTTATCAGTCATAGACATAGTCTCGTTGCTGGTTTATTTATGGGCTGGTTTTACGGTTATTCTGCTATCGGGTCCTATGCTTCATTAAAAACAACTATTTTATCCTATCTCCAAAAAAGAAAAGAAAAGCACTCTAACTAATATGTTCCATTTCATTTTTCAGTAAAGGAACAGGGGCAGCTCCGCCTTTACTTACAACGTACCCCTGCCTTTTTAAATGATATAAGAGGAAAGGAATGCTTATATTAACAGTCATCCTTAACTTGTTTGTTCCAGTATTCAATAAGCTCTTCAGCTGGTAATGGCTTGCTGAAAAAATATCCTTGAATTTCGTCACACCCCCATTTGTTAAGTATTTTTAATTGTGCTTCTGTCTCTACCCCTTCTGCTGTTACAATCATATCCAGGTTTTTAGCAACAGATATTAATGATTCAACAATAGCTCCATTATTCCCATTATCTGGAAGTTCCATTATAAATGAGCGATCAATTTTAATCCGATCTAAATTAAATTGTGATAAATAAGTTAAGGAAGTGTACCCCGTTCCGAAATCATCCATTGATATTTGAAATCCTTTTTTTCTTAAGAATATTGATCTTTTTTCTGGTCAATTCCGTATTTTCTATTGCTAAATTTTCTGTTATTTCAATATCTATCATAGAAGTAGGTATATGATACTTTTCTACTTATTTTAATAAGAAATCAATAAAACCATTATCTAAAAAATGGGCTGGAGATACATTAATCGATAGATGAAAGGACACATGATAACTTTGAATCCATTGTGAATAAATCCTGCAAGCTTCTTGAATAATCCAATTACTAATAGGAATGATTAAACCATTTTGCTCCGTTAAAGGGATAAATTTAACTGGGCTGATAATTCCTTTTGACGGATGCTGCCATCTTACTAATGTCTCTATTCCAACAATTTTATTATCATTAGAACTATGCTTAGGTTGAAAATTCAAATGAAATTGCTCTTGGTTAATTGCTAATTTTAATTCTTGCAGCATTGTTATTTGGTTTAACTTTTCTTCCTCAAAAGCAGATGAATATTCTATAAAGTTATTTCTGCCATGTTTCTTCGCTTTATACATCGCCATATCCGCATGCTTGATTAAAGTGTTAAAGTCCTCTCCATCTTCGGGAAAATAAGATACCCCAATACTTAATGTGATTTCTTTAGTGGATTCCTGAATTTTAAACGGTTCTTTCATTGCTGTTTGAATTTCTTGAAGGATTTCAATTACTTCCCATTTATCCTGAGTTGCTGTCATACATATTAAAAATTCATCTCCACCCATTCTTCCAATCAATCCTTTTGTCTCTATTACCTGATGTAATCTATAAGCTACTTGTTGGAGAAAAATGTCCCCAGCCATATGACCGAGATGATCATTAATATCCTTAAACATATCAATATCAATTAAAATGGCTGCAGCAAGTGTTTTTGATTGAATATAATTCTCCACTCTCCGATAAATCCCTCTTCTATTTAATAGTCCGGTCAATTCATCATGATAAGCCAAGAATCGAACTTTATTTTGCATTTCAATTTGTTTCGTTATATCTTGCGCAATAAAGTAGGCACCTGTTATCTTTTCATTAATATTAATAGGTAAAGCAGTAACTTTTAGGTTTACTGTTTTTTCCCCTTTTGTTCTCATAATCGTTTCAAAACTTGCATTGCTCCCTTTATAGACATCTTTGAGTATTAGCAACATTTTGTTTTTTTCTTCTTCTACCAGTAAATCCATTAATGTGAGCTGGAGAAGTTCCTCTAACGTAAGATTAGTTAAGGGGAGAACAGATGCATTTACTGCAATAAAGTTGCCTGCTAAATCTAATGTAAAAACAGCATCTGGATTATTTTCAAAAAGAGAACGATAATGCTGTTCATTAATTGTTAAGATGTTATTTTTATGCTCTAATTGCTCCTGCTGATATTTAAGCTGATTTTCAATATAATGGATTGTTAAAATAAATAATACTACCACACTAACTAATGCGACTGTTCCCATATAAAAATTAAATTTTAAAAGAAGGCTAATAACAAAAATATAGAGACTGGAATTGATACAAATACTAAACATAAAGAAAAGAAAAAGCATTTTAAAGAAAGATATTCTTCTTTTAATAATGAGCTTATCAATATAAAGATGCTCATATATTCTTGACAAAGTATAAATAGCGGAAATTAACAGTACTAGTGAAATAATTAAATGTTCTTTTAATAAAAGTAACGGCATTTTTAAGGTATATAGTAAATAATATGTAAATCCTAATATAAAAATAGATCCACATACACTTACTGTAATATAAGCATACTTTTCACGCACTCTATTATATTTGATTTTTCTCGGTTTTATTGGAATTTTCCCCATAATCCCCATTAGCATAAAACAAGCGAAACAAA
Organism: Niallia alba; assembly: GCF_012933555.1. Classification (GTDB taxonomy): domain Bacteria; phylum Bacillota; class Bacilli; order Bacillales; family Cytobacillaceae; genus Niallia; species Niallia alba. Next base: position 1,235,519 of record NZ_JABBPK010000001.1, on the reverse strand, counting down.
ACAGAATGCTAAACATACTAAACTTTATCAAATGCAATAAATACTCTAATTTAAATTCAAGTATATTTGTAGCCAGTAGACTTAAATATGGAATCAGTGTAATTAAAATACCCGCTATCACAGCTACAAGGAATGTAAGTGTGGACTCTTTATAATTTTGCTTTACGGCAATATTAGTGACATGGAGAATCAACATTAAAGAAAAACAACATAGAAAAATACTGAATACTAAATATAGGAATGGACTCATAGCAGCCTCCTTTTAAAAAATAATTACAACAGCATCTTTTGCTGTATAGAATGAATCAACTCAACAACAATTGGATAACTATTAATAGTATCTCACTCTTTTTAATCGTTATTAGTAAACAAAAGTTAAGTTACTATATATTTAAACCATTTTGCTTCAAAAAAAACACAACTTATAAACAGTTGTGTTTTTTTTAGAGAAATGAGAAGCAACATCCCTCATTTTCGCTTTAATAAAAAACTTACTAGCATAAAAAGAACCGTAATAAGAAGAAAAGAAACGAGAAAATATGGAACAAGATTCCCTCCGAAAGGTCCTATGATTACAAAGGTACTCATAGTGTCCTTTGATTTTAAATAAGGCATATATCCTAGTATGCCAAAAACTATTAGTAACAGAATAAAATGGGTGATGAGTGAAAATTTTATTGCTCTTTTTACGCTATTCATTAGAGTATTCTCCTGCACAACATATAGTATCAAACCGAACCTTGATATATATTATCATTAAATTGCTACCTTTAGTTAGCATTATCTTTACGGACAAGAGAAAAAAGATAGATACCAATGATTTCTTATAATAGCTTTTAAATACTGCAATCAAATGAGACATATGTCTACTAGTTTTTCTTTCATATAAATTTATTTGGGATTAAACGTTTACATATTTATAAAAACTATGGTAAAAAATAAAATACTTAAAAGGAGAGATATGTATGTTGATATACATACTTCGAATTATCTTATTATCGTCCTGGACATCTTTACTGATCCTTCCTAGAAAAACAATTAAACGCTTCTTACTTTTTGCACCTTAATATTAACAACTATTAATTTCATTGGTGCTCACTATAACTTTTTTGGAGTTAAAGGGAGTGCAAGATCGAAAATTATTAACATTTTATCTCCCATTTTAGGCTTTTTTTCCTTAGGGACACTATGGACATTTAAACTAACTTATGGAAACTTCCAAAGATATTTTCTTATGAATTTATTGCAAAATGTGATTTTTGCTTTTCCTATAATAACCTTTCTTGAAAAAGTGAACTTTCTTAAATATATTAGATTTAATCGATACCACCATCTTGCCCTATCCATGACGATGGCACTAGTCCTATATGGGTATCAATTATTTATTGATAAACCAGAATAATTATGCCTTCTTACCGTTTGTTAATAGGAACATCATCATCAAAAAACACAACCCATAAAAATGAGTTGTGTTTTCACTCTTTATGTATACTTTTTCTTATTCTTTCTTATCCAACTAACTTTTCATAAATGTAGTTACACTTCTTTTAGAAGCAATAGTTCTTCTTGAAAGATCTTCCTTCCATTTCTTAGAATCTAATTGATATTCACCAAATTGATCCTTATAGGTTTTATTCAAAAGATTTATAGTTATTGCCTCCTCTGGGAAATTTTCCGAAAGTGCTATTCCATTACGCCCTTCTTCATAAATGTACTGCTCCACAACATCTCCTAACTGCATGAAATCATCTAAAAAGGATATAAATTCTATATTATCTCCGCCTACTTCATAAACATATGGCATTGTAAAAGGTAATTCCTCCTTATAAGCTTCCCCACTTATAAAAGGGGCGTTATTCTCCTTTTCATGAAATTCAGAAATAGGTCTCATGGTAGCGATAAAATAATGACTCGTCATTTTTCCACTTCCTTCCCTACAGTTAATTTATCACAAAATAATTTCATATAGTTTTGGTAACAAATAAATAATAATCAACAAACAGAAAAAAACACAACCCCCATGAGTTGTGCCTCCATTCCTTATGCATACATCTGTCCTTCTTCCTCTTTTCGGAAGAAACTTGTCATCGCATTAAATACATCTGCCTTCTGACGCAGTAAGTAGTAGCGGAATTTTTCATTTTGAATATTTTTGTAAGCGGACATAAGCGTGCTATGTCGGTTGTATTGGTTGACTTCCCCATAACCAAACATATTGGAAACTTCCATCAACTCTTCTACTAATTTAACACATCTAGCATTATCGGATGTTAAATTGTCTCCGTCTGAAAAATGGAAAGGATAAATATTAAATCGGCCGGGATCGTACTTATCATCAATCAGTTCCAATGCTTTTCGATAAACAGAGGAACAAATTGTACCTCCACTTTCTCCTTTGGAAAAGAAATCTTCTTCCGACACAACTTTTGCTTCAGTGTGGTGGGCAATGAATTCGATTTCCACAGTTTCATATTTTGTACGAAGAAATCTGGTCATCCAGAAGAAAAAGCTTCTTGCCATATATTTTTCCCATAAGCCCATTGAACCACTTGTGTCCATCATCGCAAGTACAACTGCTTTGGACTCTGGCTTTTGCACTTCATTCCACGTTTTGAATTTTAAATCTTCTGGATAAATGGGGTGAAATGCTGGTTTTCCAGACATGGCATTTCGTTTAAATGCTGATATCATCGTTTTTTTCTTGTCTATGTTACCCATTAAGCCTACTTTTCTAATATCATTAAATTCAATATTCTCGACAACAATTTGGTCTTGTTCTTTTCTTTGTAAATTCGGCAATGCTAATTGCTTGAATAGAGCTTCTTCCAATTCCATTAAAGATACTTCTGCCTCAAAGTAATCTTCTCCAGCCTGATCTCCTGCTCCTTGCCCTTTTCCTGGGCCTTTTTGATTTCCAGATCCATCGCGTGCGACCACATCGCCAACCTGACTGTCTCCATTCCCTTGCCCAACGTGTTTGTTTTTATCATAATTATATCGAATTTTGTATTCGTCTAATGAACGAATGGGGATTTTCACAACTTCTCTACCATTTGACATGACAATGTTTTCTTCTGTAATTAAATCAGGTAGGTTATTTTTAATGGCTTCCTGCACTTTTTCCTGATGACGTTGTTGATCATCATGGCCTTTGCGATGGAGGGACCAATTTTCTTGGGATATTACAAACTGATGGTTATTCTGCTTTTCGGTCATCTTACCCCTCCTAAATTTTTTTCATCCTTTTGTGCACATATGAAGTAATTTGCGCATACACTAATTTGGGTAATGCTATATCTAAATAAAGTGATTACTCTATCATATGCAGATGGCATAAATAATTTACTAATAATTTCGATAATTTTACTTTTTTTAGAAAAGGGCCTTATTAGATATGTTTCATTTTAGAAATACATACAAGCTTCTCTATCCTATTAGGCAAAAGAGGAACAGACGTGTTTTAGCCTGTTCCTCCTTTGACCAATTTATTTAGCGATTCAATAAGCTTCCTACATAACGCAATAACTCGTTTGCTGAAGTGGAATTATAGCCATGTTCATCGATTAGGCGTGCTACTACTTCGTTTACTTTCTTCAATTGCTGCTCATCTGGTGTCTTAGTTGAAGTAGTGATTTTCACGACATCCTTCAGATCTGCGAATAACTTCTTCTGAATGGCCTCACGTAAGCGATCATGAGAGTTATAATCAAATCTCTTTCCTTTTCTTGCATAAGCGGAAATACGAATCAAGATTTCTTCACGGAAAGATTTTTTCGCATTTTCAGAAATACCAATTTGTTCTTCAATAGAACGCATTAGTTTTTCGTCTGGATTAATCGCTTCACCTGTTAATGGATCACGAAGCTTATTTTTATTGCAATAGGCTTCTACGTTATCTAAATAATTATCCATTAACGTTTTAGCAGACTCTTCGTAAGAGTAAACAAATGCCTTTTGTACTTCTTTCTTGGCAATTTCATCATATTCCTTACGCGCTAAGGAGATGCAATTTAAATATTTTTCTTTTAATTCATTTGTAATAGAAGAATGTTGATCCAATCCTTCTTTTATTGACAACAGCACATCTAATGCATTGATGCTTGTTACATCCTTGCGAATGATCGTTGAAGAAATACGGTTAATGACATAACGTGGATCGATCCCACTCATTCCTTCATCACCATATTCATTTTGCAGTTCCTTCAAGTCAGCAGAACTGAAGCCTTCTACACTTTCGCCATCATATAAACGCATTTTTTTCACTAAATCAATATCGCCTTTTTTCGGCTCTTTTAATCGAGTTAAAATCGTAAAGATTGCAGCGATTTTCAATGTGTGTGGAGCGATATGAACATCCGAAACATCACTTTCTCGAATCATTTTTTCATAGATTCTTTCCTCTTCAGATGCCTTTAAATTATATGGAACCGGCATGACAATAATACGGGAATGCAATGCTTCATTCTTTTTATTAGAAATAAAGGAGCGATACTCTGTTTCATTTGTATGAGCAACGATTAGCTCATCGGCAGAAATGAGGGCAAATCTTCCCGCTTTAAAGTTACCTTCTTGTGTTAATGATAATAAATGCCATAAGAATTTCTCATCACATTTTAACATCTCCTGGAACTCCATCATCCCTCGGTTCGCCTTATTCAGCTCTCCATCGAAACGATAAGCCCGTGGATCTGATTCCGATCCATATTCAGCAATCGTAGAGAAATCAATACTTCCCGTTAAATCAGCGATATCTTGAGATTTCGGATCAGATGGACTAAAGGTTCCAATCCCTGTTCGCTTATCTTCTGAGAAAAATACTCTTTCTACAATTACATCTTCAATTTTTCCATTATATTCTTCCTGAAGTCTCATCATATTGAGTGGCGATAAGTTTCCTTCAATGCGGATTCCATATTCATCATAAAAATCTTTTCTTAGACTATGTGGTATCATGTGAAGTGGATCTTCATGCATTGGGCATCCTTTAATTGCATATACGGCTCCACGCTCTGTGTACGTATATGCTTCTAAGCCTCTTTTCAACATCGTAACCAATGTAGATTTACCCCCGCTGACTGGACCCATTAGTAATAAAATACGTTTTCTTACATCTAGACGTTTGGCAGCTGGATGAAAATACTCTTCTACTAATCTTTCTAATGGCTCTTCTAAACCGAAAAGCTGATCAGAAAAAAATTTATATTGTTTTTTCCCATTTACATCATCAATACCTGCATCTTTAATCATGTTATAAACCCTTGAATGTGCAGATTGAGCTACCCATGGCTTTTCCTTCAATATTTCTAAATACTCTTCAAATGTCCCTTCCCACTTCAACAACTCTTCTTCTTGTCTATGCATCTCGATTTTCTTTAATATACTCATATGGACCTCCCCTGTCACTTTATCAGAGACGATTAATATAATCTATGCACCAGAGAATACGAACATGCTTAAAAGAAGGAATAGTTTTTTTAGAGAACCTAACTAATTAGGAGAAAAACCTTTTCTTTAGCGCGGAGAACCGCTATAAAATAACAATTGATAGGAAAGAGGAATTTTTTCTTTTTCCTAATTCTTATTTAGCAATTCAGACTTTTGCATAAAGTAAACTTCCATAAGTGGGGGTTTTTCCTCATCCTCCACTTATGGTTAGTTGCACTTATCGGACCTTTACGGGCAGTTCCCCCCACCTAGCTTCTTCAATTTCCGCAGCTTGAGGTGGGGGTCTTACTGCCCGTTAAGAGTGGGATAAAAAAACAGCATCGGTTCACTCTGACACTGTTTTATTGTCCTTCTTTGAGTTATTTCAAATCGAATTTCTTCTGTTGCACGAACCCTTTCATATACATACGCGATTTTTGTGCAAAATTACCGGCCATTTGCGCTGTCCATGTATCCGATCTTGCTCCATTTGTTCTTTCCTCGTAATACTCGGTGATTTCTTCGTTATATTCCTGTAGCCCACTTTTATATTGTTCTAGGTCTTGCTCATATTCATTTTCGTGATAAATATGATGAAATGGAGCTCTTGGTTTTTTCTCTGTTTGTTGATCTGGATAGCCTACAACTAAAGCAAATACCGGTAAAACATGATCTGGTGTTTTTAATAGCTGACTCACTTCCACTAAATTATTTCGAATGCCGCCTATGTAACAAATGCCAAGTCCTAATGACTCTGCAGCAATTGCCATATTTTGCGAAGCTAACGCTACATCTATAAGGCTGACCATAAATTTTTCTGTGCTTTCAATCGAATCCAGTGCTGCTTCCTTTTTTCCTTCCATTTCTGCTGCTACAACATGGCGATATAAATCAGCGCAAAAAACAAATAAATGACCATTGTTTTCCACATATTGCTGATTTCCAGCTAATTCCGCTAATTTTTTCTTTTTTCCCTTATCTTTTACACCAATAATACTATAGGCTTGTACAAAACTAGAGGTAGAAGCACTTTGGGCAGCTTCTACAAGGAGACGAATTTGATCTTGGGTTAACTCCTTATCTGTAAATTTTCTTACAGAGCGATGATTGAGTATTGTTTCAATTGTTTGATTCATGAAATCCTCTCCTTTATTTTTTTCTTATTGTTTTCAAAAATTACTGATAGTAACTATATCCTAATAATATACCAATAATCGTTAGGACAAAAAGAATTAGCCCGCTTGTTAAATAAATAATCCATTCTTTTGACTTTTTATTATATCTCCACTCTACAAAAGATTGAAGAAAGCTATGACAGATTAATATACACATACTTACTATTGGACTATCTAATAAAAACATTAAGATTATAGCACTGAGTATCATCGTAAAATCCAACCATTTTTGTAGTGGATGGACCTTTTTTTCCTTTTTATTTGGCAGTCCTAGCTTTTTTCTTAAGTAGCCTTCTGATCCAAAAAGAAGGATAAAGAAGCTTAATAAAAAGAGAAAATCTTTCGATATAGTAAAGACCATTTCACATCCACTTCCCTTTAGTCTATTTATAATAAAAAAGAGTATAAATCTATTACGATTTACACTCTGTCATTGTTTCAATATTATTTTTTTAGATGTCCAAAATTTTGTTGCCTTAATGCCTCATAAATAAGAACAGCTGCTGTATTTGAAAGATTATAAGAACGAATATTATCTGTCATTGGGATTCGTAAAGTTCTATCTAAATTATTCTGAATAACTTCTTGAGGAAGCCCCGTTGTTTCGCTTCCGAAAATAAAGTAATGATCTTTATTTATTTCACTGTAATTGAAGGAGTCATAAGGCGTTTCTCCAACCTTCGTAACATAGTAAAAAGCTCCGCCGTCATTTTTTTTGTAAAATTCATCTAAGGAGTCATAATAATGAATCTCGACATATTCCCAATAATCTAAGCCTGCTCTCTTTAACGCTTTATCGTCGGTGGAGAATCCAAATGGACGAATTAGATGAAGCACCGTGTCTGTTCCCGCACATGTTCTGGCAATATTGCCTGTATTGGAAGGTATTTGTGGTTGGTATAGAACAATATGTATTGCCAAATTTGTCACCTCTAACTATTACTTTCCGTTCCATTATACACCTACTTAAAAGGAAATGCGAAAGAGATTATTCTCCTTTTTAACCATCAATAATCGTAAAGAATTTATATTTAATATTTGGAGTATAGGCAGTTGAATCTTCATATTTCCAGTAGCGCATGCGACTATTATACGTATGTGCATTTACTAACGGCTCTCCATTTGCATCTTTTCCCGTGACAATCGTTGTATGATTATATTTCCCATCCCCTTCAAAATCATAACAAATGACATCTCCAAGCTTTAACTCCATTGCGCTATTTACTTTATTTGCACGTAGACCGGCAGTAGAAGTTTCTAAATATCTTGGAAATGCATTCGCTACAGACCAACTGTAGCTCCAATTATTATTTTGCATCCACCAACCCTTATTACGGTTCGGATAGCCTCTCATCGGCGCCCCTCCCTCATGCACACATTGCGATATATAATTGGTACAATCGACCTCAAATTGGTGATATTTCGGATTGTAACTATTCCACCATTTCTCTGCATATTGCACTGCTTTTAGACGATCATATGTGTAGCGACTCGATCTCTCTTTCGTTTCTCTAAATTCTTCAGCTAATGGTACCTCTCGATAATCTTCTGGATAAGCTGGGAGGAGCTCCGTATCTTCAATTAATACGCTTTTATAAAAAACACCTTTTCTATTTTCGACCTCTTCTTCAACAATAAAAAGCTCGCCTTGCTTGATAAAATATTGGAGATGAACAGAATAAACCAATTCTTCTGTCTCATCCGCCTTTTTTTGACTATCTTCAATTTTCCCTTGTGCCTTCACATGAACTATTTCAGCATTTCTTTTATTCATACTATTTCTTTTTCGCTCTAATTTCTCATCTACTATGGCTGTTCTTTCTTTTGCAACACATTGCTGAATCCGTTTCTCGATAAGCTCCATTAATTGTTGTTTCATTCCATCTACTCCCTTCTTTAATAACTATGTTTAAAGGGAGAAGAACTGTACAAAAAAAAGAAGGCATAGATATCCTTCTTTTTGGTCTCGTATTAATTAGTAAAAAATGAGAAAAGACATTTTCCCTCTTACTGTATGAAGTATTGGCGTTCATCCTACTGATGAAAACCACTTTTTCTCTTTCTCTATGAAATTTTGGTGTTCATTCACTTGATGAAAACCACTTTTTCTCTTTCTTCATGAAATTTCGGCGTTCATTCACTTGATGAAAACCACTTTTTCTCTTTCTTCATGAAATTTTGGCGTTCATTCACTTGATGAAAACCACTTTTTCTCTTTCTCTATGAAATTTTGGCGTTCATTCACTTGATGAAAACCACTTTTTCTCTTTCTCTATGAAATTTTGGCGTTCATTCACTTGATGAAAACCACTTTTTCTCTTTCTTCATGAAATTTTGGCGTTCATTCACTTGATGAAAACCACTTTTTCTCTTTCTCTATGAAATTTTGGCGTTCATTCACTTGATGAAAACCACTTTTTCTCTTTCTCTATGAAATTTTGGCGTTCATTCACTTGATGAAAACCACTTTTTCTCTTTCTCTATGAAATTTTGGCGTTCATTCACTTGATGAAAACCACTTTTTCTCTTTCTCTATGAAATTTTGGCGTTCAGCCACACGATGAACGCCTCTTTTCCTACCACTCCACGAAATATTAGCGGTCAGCCACACGATGAACGCCTCTTTTCCTACCACTCCACGAAATATTAGCGGTCAGCCACACGATGAAAACCTCTTTCCCTCTCACCACAAGAAAAAACAGCGATCTTCCCCCAAAGGAAACCAGCCATATTAATTAATGCGCTAATCGCTGTAAAGCATCTTGGATTTCTTGTAGAACTTCTTGATCTTCTTCTTGTTGTGTTGCTGTTTGCAAGGCAGTCTTTGACTCGTCGCCGCCAATTTTCCCTAAAGCCCATGCTGCTGTTCCTCTTATCACTGGTCTTGGGTCTTTTTTCATAACAGTAATTAAATCTCCGACTGCTCCTTCCTCTTTAAAATGAGCAAGTGCAATAATCGCGTTGCGCTGAATCGGCTTTTTTCCACGCCAAGAACCAGAAATATAACCATACTTTTCCTTAAATTCTTTATTGCTGATAAATAGTAGTGGCTGGAGCAATGGTTTTGCAATTTCTGGGTCTGGCTCCATTTCTGGATGATTGTGAAAATCAATTCCTTTATTTTTCGGACAAACAGTTTGGCAGGTGTCACAGCCATAAATTCGGTTTCCGAGCTTTTCTCTAAATTCTTCTGCTAGAAATCCCTTTGTCTGTGTTTGAAAAGCAATACATCTTTGAGCATTTAACTGTCCACCTTGAATAAGCGCACCTGTCGGACAAACCTCTACGCATTTATTACATGTTCCACACTGATCTTCCATTGGAGTATCTGGATCTAGTGGAAGATTGGTAATCATTTCTCCTAAATAAACATAAGAGCCAAACTCTGGCGTGATGATCGCACAGTTTTTTCCAGACCAGCCAATACCTGCACGCTGAGCAACTGCTCGGTCCACCAATTCCCCGGTATCTACCATCGATTTACACAATGCATCCGGGATTCTTTCTTTTATATAATCCTCAAGTTTCTTCAAACGATCATTTAAAACAACATGATAATCAGTTCCCCAAGAAGCACGGCAAAATATGCCTCTGCGTGCTCCTTTTTTGCTGACTACCCTTTCTTTCATTTTAGAAGGATAAGCAAGTGCAATCGAAATAATCGACTTTGGCTGTTCTAATAGAAGGGAGGGGTTTACCCGCTTCTCTATATCTTTCTCTTCAAAACCAGATTGATAATTTAATTCTTGCTGCCTAATTAAACGTACTTTCATTTCTTCAAAGGTACTTGCACTGGTAAAGCCTATTTTATCTATTCCGATTGTTTTACTATATTCAATGATATCTTTCTTTAATTCACGGAAATCCAATGGGCTCCCTCCTTCCTTTTCATTGGTTTTTCATTAAGATTACGCTAAAATATAGGATAACATAAACAACTATTATATTGGAGGTGTATATATTGGATATTTCACTCTCAGCACAGATTAAGCAATTGATACCTAATTTTAAGATTGGATTCATTCATTATCAAGGAATGGAAGTAATGGACACACCACAGATGATAAAAGGGCGAATGCGACTTTTTCAAGAGTCTATTTTTTTTGATTTAGAAGATAACAACGTAACCGATATTCCTTCTGTAAAAGAATGGCGGGAAATCTTTAAAAAGACAGGTAAAGATCCAAATCGCTATCGCCATTCAGCAGAAAGCCTGCTTAGACGCATCAAAAAACAAAATTACTTAGAGCCAATCAATAGTAGCATTGATATTAATAATTTCTTTTCCCTTCAATATGGCGTTCCTATCGGTATTTATGATTGTGCCAATCTTCAAGGAAATATAAACATACGTATTGGAAAAGAAGGCGAACAATATGCTGGTCTTAATGGAAGAATGAATTCGATTGAAAATTTGATTGTATCTGCAGATGAGCTTGGTCCATTTGGCAGTCCTTTTGTCGATTCCGACAGAGCACCTGTCCAACCATCTACGAAAAATGCCATTCAAATTGTCTATCTTCCCCCATCCATTGAAAGTGAAAAAGCAAACCAAATGGTAGAATCCCTACTTAATATGTTTGTACAGGTTCATGGAGGAGAAGCTTCTTTTTCCATTGTAGAATAATAATTTGTCAGGAGAGCCGATACAGCGGAAACACCCTCTCCTGCATATAGCTATTTTCTTTGTAAAATTAAAAAACGCAATGCTTCGTTCTTAATGAAACGAAACACTGCGTTGTGAGCGTATGTATGGAGCGGGTGATGGGAATCGAACCCACGACATCAGCTTGGAAGGCTGAGGTTTTACCATTAAACTACACCCGCATTTATTAAGTTTTCTTTACTGTTTTTTTACTTATTTTTAACACGTTTTTTATTATATAGCCGTATTGTTAAAAAAGCAACCTCTTTTCGACAATTTTTTTATTTTTTTCTTTTATACGGATTCTACCACTTGTAGCTTCTACTTCTCAATGGTTTAGGGAATCTACTTACCTTTTTAAAAACACAATTTTAGCCACCCAGATCGTCTCTGTCTACGGGGCCTTCCAATGTTAATTCTGATGGAATTTCAAAGCAGATTCCCTTCCCAAAGTTTGCTTTAAAAATACTACATCACCATTGTATTCAATAGTCCAAGATTTATTATCATTTTTTTGTATCTTTACATTTACTTTACGATTCTCTCCTTTTTCCAAAAATAAAAAAACCAGTTCCCACTTAAAAGTAGAAAACTGATCTTTAATATTTACAAAACTTCCCTCAGTGTGAGATATGCTTATTTTGTAAAAATGGTTTTTCTTTCTTTCCAAGCAAAACCTGCAATTAACAATATAAGCGCCCCCATGATAAGTACATATGTTGTTACGGCGCCAGCAACTCCAAATGTCTGTGATAAATAGCCGAGACCAATAACCGGCAGGCTTACACCTAGATACGTAATTACAAAAAAGGTAGAAACAATATTTCCTTTTATTTTACTTGGTGCCATTTCATTTACTAGCGCTAAGCTTCCCGCATATGCTGGTCCATTCCCTCCACCAATAAGTACAGCTGAAATCAACAATAACGTCAGTGATTGAGTGTTAATTGTAATAACTAGGAGCATAAGCCCTACCGCTAGGAAGACATAGCCAATTGTGATCAATTTTATTAAGGATAATTGTTTTAATAAAATTTGGTTAAAGGCCGCAGCGATTAATCCAAGTGCTACAACAATTCCTGATATGGTTAAGCTCGTTACGGTCGTAAAGCTAGACAGATTGGATGGTATTAAAGACATAAACATACTAATAATCGACCATGCCACAAAAGAAGTAAAGGAAGCTAATAAAAATGGTTTCATTATTTCTTTTGGAACAAATGGTTTCTTTAATTGAACAGGCTTTAGACCTGGTCTAATATTTTCATTTAGGAAAAACAGAAGGATAAAACATGGGATGATAAATAATAAATGTACATAATAAGATAATCTTAATGGGATTGGAGCAAAGTCACCAAGCAATCCGGAGAGAATTGGCCCGAATGCATTACCAAGTGTAACAGCAAGAGCACATATTAACGCGGTCTTTTTCGTGTTTTTCTTCTCATCTAACTCTGTTAAAGCAGCTACTGCTACTCCATTTAAAATACCGACAGATAATCCTTGGAATAAACGGCCAATAAGCAGCATTCCAAGACCATTTGCGATGATGAAGCAAAATGTTCCTATCAGTGAGAAGAAAATCCCTGGAATTAGCACTTTCTTTTTCCCAATTTGATCTGATAATTGCCCTGCAATGACGATAGCGGGAATTACGGTAAAGGCATAAATAGCAAACACAAGTGTAATCATTCCCGATGTAAGTCCCCACTCCATTCGATAAAGCGAATAAAGAGATGCTGGAATATTCGTTCCGAATAATGTTAAAAATAAACTGCAGGCAACTAGCCAGTAAGATACTTTTTTGCTTAATGTTTTTTGCTCTCTTAGTGTTTGAATAGTATCTGTACGTTGAAGCAGTCTTTGTTGGAAAGCCGATTTATGAATGGCATCTGCATCCACTTCTACGACATCCATTAGTCCCTGTAATCCAATTAAAAGGTTTTGAACTTGCTTGTCTCTTGCTGAACTAGAAATTTGTATTCTCGTCGTTGCTTCTCGTTTATATTTTTTCGTTTTTATATCTTCAATATTTACATGATGCGCTCCAAATAAGCTGGATATACGAGCCAGAACTCCCGGCTGATCATTTACAAGCATCGATATGCGATATGCTGAAGTCATGAGCTCTTCACTCCCTTGTTAGTTTCCATCTTCTATTTTATGATTGAATAAATATAAAGTCTATACATTTGTAAGAAAATATAACATGAATTCTTCGACAAATTATTCCATTGTGATTTTATGCATTAGATTTAACTTTTTTCTCCTTTATAAAAGTTTTTATTTACTGTATTTTCAGAAAAATCTTGCATATTTTTTGTATATTTTAATCTAGTTCTTTTTGGGGAATATAATAAGATAGCTTAAATCCCTTTTAATTTGTGAACAAATTTTGAATAAATGTTTCTATTGTGATTTTTTTCACATATTTTCATTGACCTCTTAAGGAATCAGCATGATAATAATAGGGTAATAAACATTACTACAGTGAAAACTAAGAAAAACCTTGATCAGGAGGATTATGAATATGGAAGGCGCATCTCTTTTTGAAGTAGAAAAATTAGCGTTAAAAAAATTAAAAATTTATAAACAAAGTAAGTTTCGCTTTTTTATGCGTGCCGTTGTTGCAAGTATGTTCATAGGCTTTGGCGTAATCGTGGCATTCAAAACTGGAAATTTCTTTTACGCAGTAGAATCACCTTTTGCTTACCCAATGGCTGCTTTAGTATTCGGCGCAGCAATTATTCTTATCGCATATGGCGGCGGTGATTTATTTACAGGAAACACTTTTTACTATACTTATGCAGCATTAAGAAAAAAAATTAAATGGACGGATGTTTTTAAAGTTTGGGGAACTAGTTATGCAGGAAATATTGTTGGGGCAATCTTCTTTGCTGTTTTCATCTTGTTAACTGGGCTATTTAAATCTCCTAGTGTCAATGACTTCTTGCTCCATGCTGCAGAAACCAAATTAGAAGCACCAATTAGTGAACTTTTCTTTCGAGGAATTTTATGTAACTGGCTTGTTTGTTTAGCTTTCTTTATCCCTATGGCTTTAAAAGAGGATATCGCTAAAATTACGGTAATGATTTTATTTGTTTTCTGTTTCTTCATTTCTGGCTATGAACACAGCATTGCCAATATGGCGACATTCTCTATTTCTTATGTATTAGATCAAAATCCAGCTGTTACTATTCCAGCAATTATTCGTAACTTAGTACCTGTTACGATAGGGAATTTAATTGGCGGTGTCGGTTTTATGGGCGTTATGTATTATTACGTTAACAAACCATTTATGGATGAGGAAGAAAAATAATCAAGGTTCAGTAGGAGTTGGTACCACACATTATATCAAGTGTGGTACCGTTTTTTTATTAGGCCGTTTTCGTAAAGTTTGTTGCTACCCCCGCAGACGTCATATATGCGAAAATTTTCAAATAACATCCAAATTCTCTCATTTATTCCCCCCTCTAATCCTCATAAAGAAACAAACTATTATCCCTCCTGCCTCCCTATCTTCAAAACAAAATAATTCACAAAATTTATTTTGACTTCTACTAAAGTAAAGAGTAAATTTTAATAGTATATTCAAATAATCAAATATACAAATATTCAAAAAAGAAGGGTTAATATGAAATGGAAATTGATTGACAATCGATTTACTCACTACTCGTTTGCGTCTTTTAGAAAAGATATTACTTCTGGAATTATTGTTGGTATTATCGCGATTCCACTGGGGATGGCATTTGCGATTGCATCGGGTGTGAAACCTGAATTCGGGATTTATACAACGATAATCGCAGGAATTATTATTTCCTTATTAGGAGGATCCAAATTTCAAATTGGCGGTCCGACCGGAGCTTTTATCCCTATCGTGCTTGGCATTGTTCTCGGATATGGTTTTGAAAATTTATTAATTGCGGGGTTCTTAGCTGGAGTTATCTTAATACTCTTTGGTTTATTTAAACTTGGTTCCCTTATTAAATATATTCCTAGATCTGTAACTATCGGATTTACTTCTGGAATCGCCGTTATCATTTTTACTGGTCAAATCCCCAATTTTTTAGGCTTGCGGAATATAGAAAAACATGAGGCATTCTTAGCTAATATGAGAGAAATCATTCAGCATTTCGATACAGTTAGTCTATATAGCATTTTTACAGCTGTTATTTGTCTTGTGATCATTCTTTTGTCACCGAAATGGTTTCCAAAACTCCCTGGGCCATTAATGGGGTTAATTATTTCTACCATTATTGCAACGTTTTTTTATCCTAGCGAAATCGCTACTATTGATTCGATGTATGGCGGCATTCCAAATAAATTGCCATCCTTTCATCTTCCGCCTATTACTTGGGATCGAATTACATTATTGATTCAACCCGCGTTTGTTATTGCGATTCTTGGCGCAATTGAGTCCCTATTATCTGCTGTTGTGGCAGATGGTATGACAAACAGCAAGCATAACAGTAATAAAGAGTTAATTGGTCAAGGGATTGCCAATATGATTGCTCCCTTATTTGGCGGCATTCCAGCTACAGGTGCAATTGCCCGAACAGCTACTAATATAAAGAGTGGGGCAGTTTCCCCTCTTTCCGGAATCATTCATGGTATCGTAGTGCTTGTGGTTCTAATGGTTCTTGCCCCTTTTGCAGGTAAAATCCCACTCGCAAGCATGGCTCCTTTATTAATGGTAGTTGCATGGAATATGAGTGAACAGAAATCATTTCGTACAATTCTCAAAACAAAAACAGGAGATTCCCTTGTATTAAGCGTCACTTTTCTACTAACGGTCTTTTTTGATTTAACGACAGCAGTAGAAATAGGCCTGTTTTTAGCTATTATTATCTTTACTAAACGTATGAGTGATATAATGAAAACATCTCAAGTACTGCCTAGCAACTTAAATAAATTAGAAAAACTGGATCAAAAACTGTCCCACGGTTGTCCTCAAATTAGCATTTTTGATGTGGAGGGACCGTTATTTTTTGGAGCTGCCCAAGCATTTGAGCAAACCTTATTACGCTCTATTCATCGTCAACCTGAAATACTAATTCTTCGGATGGGAAAAGTTCCTTTCATGGATTTAACCGGAGAGGCTTATTTCGCCAATATTGTGGAAAGCTTTTCTAAGCATGGAAAAGTTCTTATTTGTGGAATTAATCCTCAACCAGAAGGCATCCTTCGAAAAACCGGCTTGTTTGAGAAAATTGGACCAAATCATTTCTTTATACACACAGGAGAAGCAATCGACTATAGCTTACTCCTTGTAAACAAGCATCAATGCCAAGGTTGCAAATACTTTGCTTTTCAAGAATGCGAGACATTAGCCAATCAACAAGACCAAAGAGTGAATGAGTCAGCATCCATAGCAATAAAGTAATGAAAGAAAAGGAGGAAGGCATTTGGTTGCGATAGGTAAGACTTTGAAGTAATCTCCATCTTTTCCCCCGCTTAGCACCGTACGTGAGACTTTCACCTCATACGGCGCCCCATCAACTACTAGCTCGTTACATTATCAATTACACAGTTGCCCACTTTTTTACGAAGAGCGTTAACTTTACTCAGTTGTTCTTCATTAAGATTCAGTACATTAAGGTACTTATTAATGGCGCTTTCCTTTACCGCATGGATTAACTTATGGACTTCCTTACATATAAATATAAGGTTTTGATAAGCGTCCGTTCCACCTTTATTTCTAGGCTTTTTATGATGGAGTTCCATTTCCCCAATGATTAAATCTTTACGTGTTATTGCACATTTACCTAATTGAGCAATATATTTTGAGAGTCGATTGTCATTGTATTCCATACTCTCCGATTTTATTGGGTTTTCCATCAAATAATGTACCATGATCGGTGGTACAGCCTCTTGGCTATTGTGAACCAAGATTCGTCCACTTTCGGTATAAGAGTTTTTCTCCTGAGTAAAGTTCAAAGGGCTTTTGTGTTTCACCCCATCTATCGGGAATAAAATCATGCCACACGCAAAGAATTTCTTTTTATTAAGATAATCTTTATATGCTTTTTGAAAGAATGGTGTGATAACTCCCTTTGAACTCTTTGCTTTTTTAAGCTTGTTATACAGGATTCGTTTGACTGAGTAAGAAATTTCACTGAAATCCTTTGTCGTATGTGTCGCATACCGATAATAATTGTGAATTCCCAAGATAGTTGAGTTAAATTTAGTTACTTCAGCCTTATTCGGTTTTCTTCGAATAAATTCAGCTTTTGTTTTTATTTTCTCAATTACCTTGCGTCGTGATTTATCTGTCATATGCGATTTAACAACACGCTTTTTGCCTTTTGGAACTACTTTGAACTTAAACCCTAGAAACTCCGAATAGTTCTTACGTAAATTGACTACTCTCGATTTCTCATTGCTGATTTCAAGGCCTAATCTTTCCTTTAACCACTGCTTAGAAGATTCAAATATAATAAATGCGGTTTTGTGGTCTCGACAAAAGATTTTAAAGTCATCTGCATATCTTACAATAAACATTTCCTTTAACTTGGTATACCTTTTAAGGGTGGCGTATTTCACCGTTTGGTCAAACCGCTGTTTTCCACCAATTACACGTATCTTTGTGTAATCCTTTCTCGTCTTAAATGTTTCCCACTGATTACTTATCCACCAGTCGAATTCATTCAATACTACATTTGAAAGTAACGGAGAAAGAATTCCTCCCTGTGGAGTTCCCTTAGTAGGTTTCCCAATTCCTTTAACCTCAGCTTTGAGCATCTTACTTATAATCGAAAGAATACGTTTATCCCTAATTCCAATTGTCCATAGTTGTTTAAGCAACTTCCCATGATCAACGTTATCGAAGAAACCTTTAATATCAACATCTACTACATAATGTAGTTTGTTTTTGTTTGCTAATGTTACAGCCCTTGAATATGCGTGGATTTGACTCCGATGAGGTCTGAATCCATAGCTATGTTTATGAAAGCGAGCCTCGCATATAGGTTCAAGAACTTGTAATAAGCATTGTTGAATAAGTCTATCTTCAATAGTAGGAATTCCTAAAGGACGAATGCCGCCATTTGGCTTTTGGATTTCCTTACGTTTCACTTTATGAGGTTTATAATCATCTAGGCGATTTTTAACATATTGTACAAGCATATCAGGGCTTCTAAGTCCGATTTCGAATATAGTGTTTTGATTCACTCCTGCTGTCTTACTTCCCTTGTTTTTCTTGATGTTACGAAAAGCAAGTTTAACATTTGCAGGGTTTACAACTAATTCATATAACTTATTAAAAGTTTTTCCTTCCGAACTTAGCTGATATAACTGGTCAAACATGTCTTGCGTGTTGTAATACTCATTGTTTCTCAGCTTTTGACTTTTTAACTCCTTCGGCTTTGCATGGGTTTCAGTCAATTACTCACCTCTTTACATTCCCAAATTGGGTTTGTAATTTCAGCTTTCATTTCTCTTAGTCATACTCGAACCTGAAATTTCTGTGATAATAATGTCGTCTTCTAACAGTTGACTAATGGCTATCCCTCCACTGTTTGTTATCACAGTTTCTTTGGTACTGTGCCATTACCTTCACCGACATAAAAGAGGTTATACATATACACTTTCGACATATATGCTTTCCCTGCTACCGCTTCATAGAGTGCAAACTCTCCACGTTATCGGCTTACCACGTTCCAAGAATCCTATCTATTCATTCACAATCCGTAGGTGATTCCTCTAGCCCTGTTAGCTGGATGGTGCCTGTAACACCATAAGGTATTTCATAAAGACAAATTTTACTCTACCTCACTAACCCCGACATGCGGGACTATCCATTTCGAATAGCTATACCTCTAGAGCCGTACATTCGGAATTTCGTCAATAGATGGCTGTGACATCTAATTTCTCACCATAGACTATCTTGTAGAACCCCGGTCTATCAGCCATACCCTCTGCCTCCAGAGAGCTTTCCTCGTCTTTCTCGTTAGGATGACCTTCAACCGACTTCACCGAGCTTATAACCTTCAAGTGTTTTGCACCACCTGAACGCTATTCGGAGGATTAGGCGAGCCTTTCAGGGCGTTACCCCATCATTCGACTCTTCAGATTCTTAGTTCTCCTAGCTTTAAGCTAGTGGCTAATCTTTTCAATTAGCAACGTGTCGCACAATCTTGATATTCAACAATTTAAGGCAGATTTTTTTAAAGCATTAGCCCACCCTTTACGAATCAAAATTTTAGAAATTCTAGCACAAGGGGATAAAAGTGTTAATGAAATTCTTGAGCTTTTAGAATTAGAAGGATCAGCTGTTTCTCAACAATTAAGTATTCTTCGCTCTAAAAATATTGTTATTGGAAACAAAGAAGGAAACCGAGTCATATACTCGCTTAGAGATCCTGCTATCATTGAACTTCTATCTGTTGCAAAAAAAATCTTTAACAATCATTTAATCGATACCATTACAATTTTAGATAAAGTAAATGAAATGAAATCATGATAAAAAGAGGATGGGACATAACTAAATAGATACTCTGTAAAGACGAACAATTTCTAATATAGCTAGTAAATAGCGGCTGCTTTCGCATACTTTTTACAAGAGGAAATATAATTAGTTGGAAAAACAGAGCAGCCGGAATACACGAAGACTCCTATGGGATTAGCGAGACAGTCTGAGACCCTGCAGGCCACAGGCCGAAGCGGCTCAGCGCGAGCCCCATGGAAAGCGAAGTGTATTCCGGCTGCGGGGAATCGCACCAAACTTCATGGAAACATCCTTTGAAAAACAAATAAAAGCCCGAACAATTATACGGAACATTCATTAGCATCTTCGTATAATTGTTCGGAATTATCCTTGGCTGGAATACTTATGTCCCAGCCTCTTTTTATTAAAATAATGTGGTTAAAAATATAAATGGCAATCAATGAGACAAGATCAAGCCATTATCTTCCGTCTCTTCCGGTTTCTCTGCTACTATTTCAATTAAAACTTTATGGGGCAAGCAAATAATTGTTTGTCCGGGTATGCCTTTCCATCCCATTTTGACGCCAATCTGGTCTGGACTATTATCTTCTTTAATTCTGATTTGCTCATTTTCCACTTCGATTAAATTATATTGTTTTCCTTTTCCTTTTATCATGAATTGTTCATTTTCCGTATGGCCTGTTAATTCTACTTCTCGGATGACTTTACCGTCCTGTGTAATAATTGCGATAACTTTATTGCCTTCTTCTTCCTTACTTTGGCTCATCGCAAATACAGCCATTGGGACAAATGAAATGACTAAGAGGAGAACGACCATTATAATATCAAAGGGTTTAATCATCTTGGAGTATTTTCTCATCGAAAACGTCCCTCTCTGTTAGCTAATTTACACTTCTATTATAAAGGTTTTGATAGTAGAAACATATGGATAAGGACAAATCGTCGATAAATTGCCATATGTTTAAAGGCTTAGCAAAAATACAAAAGGCTGGGACAAAACAAAATATATAATAGATAAAGACAAACAATCTCTCATTTAGTAGCGAAACCAACTCGTTCCATCCTTTTTTTAAAGAAAAGATAATGAGTAGGAAATACAAAGCAGACGGAATACACGTAGGCGAGAAAGTCCAAGGCCCAGGCTTGGAGCTCGCCCCATGGAAAGCGAAGTGTGTTCAGGCTGCGGGTGATCACCACAAACCCTATTTAAAATGAATAAAAAAACCCAAACAATTATACGAAAATTTGATTAGAATCTCCATATAATTGTTAGGTTTATATAATTAGTCTCTATACAATCAAGGTTTTAATACAACTTTAATGACTTCATCTTCATGGTCGTTAAACATTTGGTAAGCGCTGCTTGCGTCATCCAATGAAATGCGATGTGTAATGATTTCCGTTGGATCCATTTTTCCAGAGGAGATCCAATCAAACAGCATTGGCATATAATGAATAACTGGTGCTTGTCCTGTTTTAACGGTGATGTTTCGTTCAAATATGTTTCCTAATGGAAACATATTATATTTAGAACCATAAACCCCTGTCAGTTGCATCGTACCAAATTTGCGCACAGCATTCATGCCAATTTCAATCGCACTTAGAGTTCCTCCTTGGAGCTTCAATTTTTGTCCAATTGCTTCCATAGCAGATTTCTTTCCGTCCATTCCTACGCAATCGATTACTACATCTGCTCCACCAGATGTTAGTTCTTTTAGATAGTTACCCGTATCTTCATGGTTATCAAAATTAACGATTTCTACTTGATTCATTTTTTGCGCATGATTTAGTCGGTAAGAAATATTATCAACTGCAATAACACGCTTCGCACCCTTCATCCAAGCAAATTTTTGGGTCATTAACCCAACAGGTCCACAGCCTAGTACTACAACTGTATCGCCATCTTTTACCCCTGAATTTTCAACACTCCAATACGCTGTTGGAAGGACATCGGACATAAATAACAAAGCTTCATCCTCTAATTCGCAAGACTCTGGGATAACAAAAGGTACAAAATTCCCATATGGGACACGTAATAATTCTGCCTGTCCTCCTTGATAATCTCCATATCTTTCTGTAAAGCCAAAATATGCTCCTGTATCTGCAATATCCTTATTTGGATTAGCGTTATCACATTGGCTTTCCATCTCATGCTCGCAATAATAACAATGTCCACAAGATATATTAAACGGCAGTACTACACGATCTCCTTTTTTAACTCTTGTTACTTCAGGACCTACCTCTTCTACAATTCCCATTGGCTCATGTCCTATTACATAATCTTTTTCAGTAGGAAGTGCACCTTGGTATATATGTAGATCCGAGCCGCAAATTGCAGTTGAGGTAATTCGAACAACAATATCATCTTTCTTTTGGAGCTTCGCATCTTCCACTTGTTTTACTTGTACATCTTTTGTTCCTTGAAAAGTGACAGCCTTCATTGCAAACCCCTCCTGTTTCATAGAATGTTTATCTATACCAATTTAAGAAGAGAAAACAAACATCCAAATATTTCCCCACCTGCTCACATTATCTTTACAAAATCTATACAGGAAAATTACACTACCGACATGCTTACAAAAAAATAAACCTTTACTATACAAAGGAATGTTTCTACAAATATCTACAATTTTTTAGGAGGAAAAAATGAAAAAAACATTTGTTAAAACAATTAGTGCCTTATCTGTAACCTGTATACTCGGATTTTCTCATTTTATGGCTCCCTATTCTGTAAGCGCTGCAACCTTTTCGGATACAATTGATGTGAAAAAGATCGCTTCCTACAGTACGGGGTTAACAGATAAAGATGGCGGCGTCGCGGAAATCGTTAAGTACAATCCAGATAATCAAAAATTCTATGTCATTAATGGAAAACTGCAAACCATTGATATCGTAGACCTTTCTTCTTTAAAAACAAATACACATCAAGATTTATCCAAAGAAAAATCTATTAATATTGCAGAACTACTTAACAGTAATTCCTTTCAATATGGAGATTTAACTAGTATTGATATTAATACGGAAAACCAAATAATTGCAGCTGCAGTTCAAGATGTCGATTATACAAAAAATGGACGTATTGTAATCTTAGATTATGACGGAAATATCCTACATACATTTGAAGCTGGAGTTCAGCCTGATAATGTCGTAATCTCTAAAGATGGTAACCATATTCTATCTGCAAATGAAGCAGAACCAAGAATGGGCTTAGAAAATGGAGCAGATCCAGAAGGCTCTGTTACCATTGTTAACTATGAAACAAAACAAGCGAAAACGGTTCTTTTTGATAATACTAGTGTAATAGATTCCGATGTGCATATCCGAAACAATGGTTCCTTAGCTGATGCGGTTCACGATTTAGAGCCTGAATACATCAGCCTTACAGAAGATGGAAAGACTGCATTCGTTTCCCTACAAGAAAATAATGCTATTGCAAAAATCAATGTGGAAACAGGAAAAGTAATTTCAGTAAAGTCATTAGGCTTTAAAGATCACTCTCTGCCAGGCAACGGATTGGATGCAGCACGAAATGATAAAATTGAAATCGAATCATTACCAATTTTAGGTGTATATATGCCAGACTCGATTGATGTAATCGAGAAAGATGGAATGACATATTTATTAACTGCAAATGAAGGTGATGCGACAGAATGGGAGGAATTTGTTAACGTAAAGGATTTCAAAAAGATCAAAGATTCCATCCAACTAGATCCGTCGTTATTTAAAGGATTTACTCAACAAGAGGCAGAAGCTACTTTCGAGCGTATGAAAAGCTCTGGTGATTATGACAAGTTAGAAGTACTGACCGACCGTGGAAACGATGCGATATACACTCTAGGTGGGCGTTCGTTCTCCATCTGGAATGCAGATACAATGGAACTCGTTTTTGATAGTGGCAGTGAGTTTGAAGAAATTACAGCCGAGCGTTACCCAGACTACTTCAACTGGTCAAACGATGATGATGTATTTGAAAAACGAAGTGCAAAAAAAGGGCCGGAGCCAGAAGATGTGAAAGTAGGCATGATTGGAAATGAGCTTTATGCATTTATTGGCTTAGAACGCATTAGTGGCGTAATGACTTACAATATTACCAATCCCTCTAATGCCACATTTGCAAATTATACGAATACAAGAGATTTTTCACAAACGATTAGTGGGGATGTTGCTCCAGAAGGACTTGCCTTTATCCAAGCAGAGAACAGTCCTACTAACAAACCGCTGCTACTAGTTGGGAATGAAGTGAGCGGAACAGTAGCTGTTAATGAATATCAAGTAAATCCGCTGATTCCAATTGAATCAATAGAACTAAATCAAACATCGATTAGTATCGAGATAGGACAAACCTTTCAGTTCGAAGCTTCTATTCTGCCAGAAAATACAACGGTTAGCACAGAACTAATTTGGACTAGCACTAATCCAGATGTTGCTACCGTGAATGAAAAAGGATTAGTAACTGGAATAGCAGAAGGATCAGCTTCTATTATAGTAGAAACAAAAGATAGCAAAAATCGTATGGTAGCAAACATTACTGTAAGAGAGAAACCAGTGGAAGAGGAAGAAACGCCGGTGAATACACCTGATAAGGAAGACCCAGAGGATGTACCAGCAGATTCCACTGACGAGGATAACGAAAATTCTGGAGAAGATACAGCTGATCAAATAGATGATTTTCTAGAAAATAATGATACTAATAACAACCATCCTAAACCGGAAACAGGAAAGCCATTACCAAATACAGCAACAGCTCATTATTCCCTGTTACTATATGGATCACTACTTATCCTGCTTGGTGGAGGCAGTTATTTCCTAGTTTATCGTCATCAACAAAAAAAGGATAGGCTGTTCTCGTAAAGTTTGTTGCGATTACCCGCAGCCGGAATACACTTCGCTTTCCGTGGGGCTCGCGCTGACGCTGAGCCTCCGGGGTCTCAGACTGTCTCGCTAATCCCCGTGGCGTCTTCGTGTATTCCGGCTGCTCCATTTTTCCAACTAATTGTTTTTTCCTATTGAAAAAAACAACAATCCTTTAGAAAACAGCCAAAGGATAAAATGATCTAATCAGAAAGAGAAATCATAGAAGAACCATGGTTGTTTGGATATATTCCATTCTTATCCATGGTCTTCTTTTCCCTTTTATGAATAACCATCATAATCCTTAGTTTGCAGCTAATTTATTCGGAATCGGCTTTCTTTGCACTTTTACCTCGTAGTGAGTTGTTTTATTTTCAATAATAAAAGGAGGTATTCCATCACGGTGAGCATGGGATTCTTTAAACTCTTCGCTTCCTATCCATCCTAAGAAACCATCCATATCTTCCCATCTAGTCACAATCGTAATTTCTTCATAACCTTTTGTTTTCATTGTTAGCAATACTTCCAGCCCCATAAATCCTTGTTTTGTTTCAATTTTACCAACACGATTAAATCTTTCAATAAATCCTTCGGCATAACCTGTTTCTACTTTTACTGTATTCGTTACGATATACATATTTGTTCCTCCTACCAATTTTTTTTATTTGGAATAATCATTGGAAAAGAATTTTCGTATTTAATCATGGCATCAATTTCATATACTTCTTCTAGAAGTTTAGACGTTAATATGTCTTGGGGATTTCCTGCCTTATAAACACTACCTTTCTTCATCACTACTAAATTGTCACAATATGCACCAGCAAAACTGAGCTCGTGCAAGACCATTACAATGGTCATCCCATATTTTTGGTTTATTTTTTTCATCAACTCCATAAGCTCCATCACATGGGTTATATCTAAATAAGTAGTTGGTTCATCTAATAACAGAACCTCTGTCTTTTGAGCTAAAGCCATGGCAATTCTGGCTCTTTGCAATTCACCGCCTGAAAGAGTATGCAGCATGCGGTCTTTGTAACTCATTAACTGACATTCATGTAATGCCCATTCAAGTATTTCTCTATCTTCTTTATTCATCCTTGATAACCCTTTTTGATGAGGAGTTCTTCCATAGGAAACCAATTCTTCCACGGTTATATTAGGAAAAGTTTCTTTTGATTGTAGTAACATTGTTATCTTTTTGGAAAATTCCTTACGACCTATCTGGGTGATGGGTAGATCTTTTAAAAGGATTTCTCCCGCTTCTGCTTTATAAAGCCTAGCAAATAATTTTAATAAGGTGGATTTTCCAGAACCATTTGGCCCGACAATAGCAGTCATTTTTCCCTCTTCGATTGCTAAGGATAATTGATTTATTTGAAAAGCACCTTGGATAAATGTAAGATTCTTTGTTTTTAGTGCACCCATTAAACGATTCTCCTTTTTCTTAAAAGAATAATAAAAAACGGGGCTCCTAACGCTGCTAATAATATTCCAACCGGCAGCTCTATTGGATCGAAAGCTGTCCTTGCAACAGTATCTGCCAAAACAACTAAGACAGCACCTCCTACTATAGAATATGGCAATAAATAACGATAATCCTCACCAATTAACAAGCGAATCATATGTGGCACAACCAAACCTACAAAACCAATTAGTCCAGCCACACTAACGGCAATTCCCGCTAGAAATGAGGCTAGTAGAATAATCACAAGTCGAATCCATTCTACATTTTGGCCTAAAAGCTTTGCTGATTCGTCCCCAAGTATAAGGATATTCATCGGTTTTATCGTAAAGAAGCTAAGTAGAAGCATCACTATTGCATAGGGAAAAATAATCTCAACATGGTACCAGCCTCTCCCGTTTAAACCACCGGATAACCAGCCGATCACAGACTGAATTCGATCACTGTATAAAACCATCACTCCATTTGTCATTGCTCCAAGTGATGCATTCATTGCCACTCCTGCCAAAACGATTTTTACAGGCGAAGCTCCTTTATCCCATGCAAATAAATAAATACATATTGTTGCTGTAAAGGCACCAATAAATGCGAGGAAAGGCAATAAATAACTATATGCTGGAAAAATCACCATTGTCAGGATAGCCGCAAGTCCACCCCCAGCGGAAACACCGATAATCCCAGGATCAGCTAGTGGATTTTTCATGACTCCTTGTAACAATGCACCTGAGGCTGCCAAACATGCTCCCACTAATAAACCAATGATAATACGAGGTAATCTTAAATTATAAATAATCGTCTCATATACTTCTTCTCCATTTCCTTTCAAAACCTGAAGAATTTGAGAAAGATTGACTTTAACAGCCCCTAATGATAACCCTGTATAAATTGCCACTATTAATAAGACAAGCAAGGTGATAATCACTACTATTCTTCTATTCTTTCTTTCTGATACATCCATTCTTTTCACTCCATGCTATTGAGCAATTCCACCAGATAGAACACAGCTTCTGTTACTTTGGTGCCTGGGTTCGCACCAAACAACTCACTTGGTAATACTTCTACCTTTCCTTCCTTCACCGCTGTGATACTATTCCATGCTGAATTCTGTTCCATTTCTTTTAAAAAGCTTTTCTTGATTTCACCTGGATTGCCATGTGTAATAAGCAAAACAGCATCAGGGTTTGCTTCCACTACTCTTTCTGTATTAATTTGTGCATATTGCGGGAATTTTTCTAAGGCAGGATAATCACTTGCAATATTTATTCCTCCAGCATGTGTTAATATGTCTCCACTTAAAGAATTAGGAAGTGCCGCCATGTATGTGCCAGGAGCTCCATAAACTAGCAAGACTCTTTTATTCTCCTTCACGACCTGGTTTTTTATTTCTTCCAGTTTACGAGTCAATGCTTCTGTTATCTCTGCTGCTTCCGATTCCTCTTGAAGCATTTGTCCATACAGGTTAATTTGTCGTTTAATATCTTCTATAGAATTAGCTTCTGTTAGAACAACCTTTGATCCAACGCCTTCGATTGCTGTAACATCGTCCTGGTTAAAAGCTACATTAGCCAAAACCACCTCAGGGTGAATAAGGGCAACTTGTTCATAATTAATCTCATGGGTAGTACCTATTTCCGGAACATCTTTTAACGAAGAATCAACTAGATTATCCGCTACCTTTGTAGGTTTACCTGCCACCTTTATCCCAAAGGCATTCATAAGATCAACATCTCCGCTTCCTAAGGCTGCAATCGTTTTAGGTACTTCTGCGAATTCCACTGTTCGATTGGCGAAATCGGTTATTTGGATAGACGCTTGCTTATCTGCTTCCTTATTCGTTGTATCTACATTCTGATTGCAAGCAACCAGAAGACCTAGTACACAGAAGAAGGAAGAGAATTTAATTCCTTTGCTTAAAAACATTTTTATTCACCATCTCCCCGTTTAACTAACTTTCCATGCACTACTAATCTTCCTTCTAAGGAGTCAACGGCATAATCACAAGTAGATAATGTAACAATTGTATCCTCTTGGTTTATAGATACTTCTGATGAAAAAAGTGATTTTTCTTTAACCTGATCAATAAACTTCTGAAAAGACTGATGATCTGGAAATTCAGTCTCAATATAATAAAAGGAAGTAGTCGTCTGATAGACTGAAAAAACCTCGACATCATAACCTTCGTATAATGAATCCAAATAGATGGTCTTATTGCTTTTAAAGAAATCTTTATCTAAGTATTTCTTTAACTGTCCAAACATACTTCCATCCTTCATTCGATGTCCATAAATAATGGTATTCTTATTATTTTCTAATTTATTGTCATTTCTGTAGTCTAAAAAAATACTCCCTGCTCGTGTATCTTGTTTTTTATAGTTTTGGGTCAAATAGTACTCATTATCTTTCGATTGTAAAATCGGATAATCAATTTTTGTTTGATCAATTGTTATCCAGCCAACAATATCCTTGTTTATTTCCAATAGCGGCTGAAACGATGTGCGAACTTGGCCTTCGCCACTTTCCTCTGCTGCGTTCCTGCCTGATTCATAAACCAGTTGTACACTTTCTAACGTTCTATTATTCGTATAATAATCATATAGAATCGGCACTAATTTATAGAAAGAGAAGAGAAAAACTCCTGCGGCAATGAGTGTAATGATTCGCTGAAGTAGATGCTTTCGTTTTTCCGTTTTCATGATTTCCTCCCCTTTCCAGCACCGCCGCTATATTCCTAAAGGAATAATATAAGAACCACCTGTCTCTTTTTCGGTATTCAGCATAATATCTACTTGATATATTTCTTTAATATTTTTCTCTGTAATCACTTCGCTTGGTTCTCCTGAAGCAATTATTTTTCCATCCTTCATTAGAATCACATAGTCGCTGTATCGCAATGCTTGGTTAATATCATGCAGTACCATTACAATCGTTATTTGATATTCTTCATTTAATTTTCGAACCAATTGCAATAACTCTATTTGATGATATATATCCAAATAGGTTGTTGGCTCATCTAAAAATAAAATATCTGTTTTTTGCGCTAATGCCATCGCAATCCATACTCGCTGCCTTTGACCACCAGATAGTTCATTTAA
Organism: Niallia alba; assembly: GCF_012933555.1. Taxonomy (GTDB): domain Bacteria; phylum Bacillota; class Bacilli; order Bacillales; family Cytobacillaceae; genus Niallia; species Niallia alba. Next base: position 1,206,424 of record NZ_JABBPK010000001.1, on the reverse strand, counting down.
ATAAATATGTTTATAGCTTTGCAGATTTGTACATTGGATTGCCCATTCCACTATTTTTTCGTCTTCCGTTGAATCCTTCTGCCAAAGACTTTTATGGGGAACTCTTCCAAAGCGAATCAAATCCTCTACCGTTACATCTTCAGACGTTTGATTATTCTGATAGACCATTGCAATTTTTTTAGCAATCTCTTTAGCTTTATACTCAGACAGTTCTTTTCCACTTAATGTAATACTGCCTGCATCAATATTTCGATTTCGAGCTAATAGGGAAAGCAGGGTCGATTTACCACAGCCATTCGGACCAATAATAGAAGTAACTTTGTTTTTTTCTATCGTACCAGACAGTTCTTTAATAAATGTTCCCTTCATTTGATAAGCAAACGAAATTTGCTTAAATTCCATTTATCTTTTCCCCCTTTCTCAATAGAAAAATTAAGAATGGTCCCCCAATAATAGCCATCAGCGTTGATGCGGGAATCTCTAAAGGTGCAATTAACAATCTGCCAAATGTGTCAGCTGAAAGCAGCAGTAGAGCGCCTGATAATGCCGAAAATGGAATTAAGATATAATGATTGGTGCCTATTAACTGTCTTGCAATATGCGGTATAATGAGTCCTGCAAACATGATTACTCCTGCAACAGAAGTTCCAACAGATGCTAGTAAAACAGCGATAGCAGAAACAAAAATACGCACCCAATGAATTCGGATTCCAAGGTTTGCAATTTTCTTATCTTCAAGCCTTAGTAAATTGCACCAAGGACTGACAAAAAAAGCTACAGCTAAAAGAACAACACCGCATGCGACAATAATTTGTACATCTTCCCATGTTTTCATGGTTAAATTAGAAGCATTTGTTGCTCCAACAGAAATATTTAAAAAGGAACAAATATTAATTAAAGCATCTCTTAAACCAGTAAACATCGCACTAATTGCTATCCCAGTTAAAATAACTCTTAGCGGTTTTAAACCAGATTTCCAAGAAAGCCAATAAATAATAATACAAGCAATTGTTCCTCCTATAAATGAAAAAAGGGTTTCGCTAATATACCAGCCTGGCAAAAACAAAATGCCGAAAAAGGTAAAAAAGCTTGCTCCAGAAGAGATACCTAGTATCCCTGCCTCAGCTAGCGGATTTCTCATAACAGCCTGAAACAATACTCCCGAAACAGAAAGCACTGCTCCTGTAAATATTGCGACAATTATTCGTGGAAAACGCAAATCCTTGATTACTTCTACCTGTTCATCGCCTCCGTGAATTAAACCGCTGACTAGCTGTGAAATACCAATGGGGATACTACCTTTTAATGCAGAGTAGACAATCATCCAAACAAGGAAGATGCTAACAAGCAAAAAATAAATAACTATTTTATTCCTTTCACGTCCCTTATTCATAAAGCATCTCCACCAATTGATCCATCGCTTCCTTTATGTTTAAATTCGCAGTAGTAGCAAAGATAGGTTCTTGTAAATCAAAAACTCGATTGTTTTTTACTGCATTAAAATGCTTCCATATATCATTCTCTGAAAATTCTTTTTGAAACTCCTCTGCCACTTGTTCTGGCACACCATGCGATAATCGCAAAATGACATCTGCATTCGTTTGCTGTAAATATTCCGTATTAGCAGAAATATACTCAGCTGATTGCCCGGTAACAGCATTTTTTCCTCCTACTACTTCTACTAAATTACCAACATATGAATTTTCAGTAGCAACAAGATAACTTCCACCAGGCACACCTAAAAGGATTAACACAGTCGGAGTTTTTTCTTGCTCCGTTTGTTTTTTTATACTTTCCATTTTCTTTTCAATAGACGATCTTAGTTCTGCTGCTTCTGTCATTCGCTCATACTTATTTCCAAGTTCTATAATTGTATCAAGCATGTTTTCCACACTATCTAGTTTTAAAAATTGAGCAGATAAGTTCATCTGGTCAAATGAATCTTTCAAATCATACTCTAGGGTAGTGACAGAGAGAACATCTGTTGGCTGCAATGATTGAATGATTTCCATATCAGGACTCATCGGATTTCCTACCTCTGTTACATTCTTATATCTTGCTGGTATATCGTACTGTGTAGTTGGTATTCCTACTAAATCGAGATTTAAGGCATCCATAATCTCCGTAATTGCCAATGTTGTTGCAACAATCTTGTCATTTTCCTCATTTGCTTCCACTTGTTTTTTTTCTATTTCTGCTTGTGTGTTCAGAGAACAACTTACAAGCAGTAGGAGGCATATACAGGAAAAGAATATCTTCCAATACTTCATTTCTATCCTCCTATTGCTCTTTTTTCTACCGAAACTGAAAGATTCAAGCCTCCCAAACTCTCTCAATCACTTTGAGTGTATGTTATTATGTAGGATTAAAAATAGATTGAAAGTATCTAAAGGAGGCAGAAACCATTCATAGGACGTATCCAGTTTAATTTAACTTTTATAAAGTTCTTGTTCGGTATTTTCTCGCTATAATAACGAAAGAAACAATCATTAAAGCTACATACAGCATTATTTGCGCAGTGTCACCTGTTTTAGCATTAATCACACTTCCATTGGTGTCTGTATTTGTTTCTGACGTACTATCTTGGTCTCCATTTCGATCATAGTTTAAATCTTCATCAGTAGTATTTGAAGAATCATCCTTGTTAGAGTCTTCGCCATTTCCACTAGCAGAATCATTGTTTTCATCGTCATTATTCGGTTCATCTGTTTGTCCACCTGTTTCATTATCTGCTATCGGCAGATCTGATGTATCAAATTGGAAACGAATATCATACCAATGGTCATAATTTATGCTTTCTACCACTACATGAATTCTCGCATTTACTGGATTAAAAATATCTTTTACTGGAAACTCAACTACCTGTGTTGTTTCATTACTGCTTACAATCTTAACTGGTTGTGATTGTACTTGTAATTCTTTAATATTTTCCGATTGCATCTCTACTTGAGCAACAATTTCTCCATCCTTTACGATTAATTTACCTGGTTTTGTAAAATAACTGTCTGCCATAGACGGCTCATTTTCAGTCTCATGTAAAACAGAGTAATCAACCATGTATTCGCCGTCTTTTAAAATGCCATTATCTGTTTCCTCTTCTTCTGGAGTTTGTTCTTCTTCACCAGGCGTTTGTTCCTCTTCTCCTGGAGTTTGCTCTTCTTCACTTGGATTGCTAACAACTGTAAGCGTATTCTTATCTGGAATAATGCGAACCTCATGCGTCATTCCATAGGACATCGTTAAATGGGTATTAACTACTTTCGTAAGATCTTCGATTGGAAACTTTAATGTTCTTAGTTGATTTTCAGTATCTTCTTTTACAATTTCTGCATCTACTAGTTGTCCATTAAACTCTGTTTTAAATGCAATGATAAATTGACTTGAGGAGCAGCCGAAGTAGGATTAGCTATTCCTAAAAAAATTAAAGCGATTAATAGCATGATTGTGAGTGATTTGCTCACGTTCTGTAACCTTTGCAAAATTTCCCCATCCTTTCCTAATAAAAAAATAATTACTGTACAAATAAAGTTAACTTCCACCTCCAACTTGTCTTTTACTAGAAATTTATTCTCTATAAAGAATAGTAAATGATATTGATTCTCATTATCAATAGTGTTTTCTCAATAGATTCTCAATTGTTTTTATTATTCCAATATGCTTTTTTAGTATTAATTCCCTTTTCCTTACCGCTACTTAATTCCATAAAAAAAGTGCCAAAAACGCAAAACGATGCATTTTCGGCACTTTTATGACTATAAGTTCTTTCTACTTTATATATTTTTAGCAAAATAACTTCGAATTCGAATTCAAATTCATTTTCCATTCACTAATTCCCTTTACTTTTATCCATACTTTGCAGTTATTTATAACATATAAAGGCAAGAATTTATTATTTAACAAAAACTTTATCCCGTATTTTCCCTCTCTAATCAGAAAGAAAATAATATATTTTTTACAATTAGGTTATCACTAAATTCCTATTCTGGTTAGAACCTGCCTGACCGAAAAATGGAATAAATGAGCCATGCAACCATCAACATGGCGATAGAAAAGCCAATTTCAATAATCGGAAATTTCCAGAGAATTGTTTGTACACCACTCATTGCTACACCAATTATCAGACCGACCATGACAATACTTAGAGCCAGTAAAACAATACTAAAGGCGATCTGATTACTGAAGCGATCTATCTTTTTGATTAATAAGTCTAATTGTGGGGATGTAAATTCTACCTCCACTTTTCCTTTTCTCAAAATCCCCATAAACTGTTTAGCCGTCAACGGAATATCTTTTAGAGAAGCAAAATATTCAGGAATCTCTTCTACAATGTTTTTGACTATTTTCCAAGGCTTAAGCTTATCTAAGAAAAGCTTTCTACCAAAAGGCTCTGCGACATCAAATACGCTAAAAGTAGGATCTAAGGCAACGACTACGCCCTCCATTGTCATCAATGACTTACCTAAAAGCGTTAACTCCGATGGAATGCGAATATTATGACGAAACGCAATGATAAATAAATCATTGATCGCTTCTCCAACACTTACATCTTGCAATGGAATATCGTAATATTTATCACGCATTTCTTCGACATCAGCAGTTAATTTTTTTATATCAACATTTTCAGGAATCATTCCTAAATCAGAAATAGCACGGATAATCCCTTTTGTGCTTTTATTGCGAAGTGCAACCACAAAGGATGCAAAATTCTTTTTCGTATAGGAAGAAAGTTGTCCTACCATTCCAAAATCTAATAAAACGATTCTCCCATCCTGGAGTGCAAGAACATTTCCAGGATGAGGATCTGCATGAAAATGACCGACTTCTAAAATCTGGTAGAAAATCGTGTATGCTAATCTTTCTGCAAGTAGTTCTCGATCGATTCCAGCTTCATCGAGACGTTTGTGATCGGATAGCTTTATTCCCTCTATATAATCCATCGTCAATACTTTCTTTGTAGAATAATCCCAGTAAACAGACGGGATGATAACATATCCTAAAGATCTGTTCTGCTCTAAAAAGCGCTCCATATTACGTGCTTCTATTCCATAATTCAGTTCAATAAGCAGCCCTTTTGCTAGTTCATCAACTATTTCACGAAGACCATATTGTTTCGCCCATGCCCATGTATTTTCAGCGATTCGAGCTAAATCAGCGATAATTTCTAAATCTGTTTCGATGATTGCATGAATATTAGGACGCTGTATCTTTACAGCAACATTTGTTCCATCTTTAAGGATCGCTTTATGCACTTGCCCAATGGACGCTGCCGCCAAAGGAGTCTCAGAAAAGTGCTTGAACAGATGATCTACAGAATCTCCTAATTCCTCTTCCAAAATCCGCACTGCTTCTCCATATGTAAAAGGAGGCACCTGATCCTGCAGCTCCTTTAGCTCATTAATTATTTCAGGTGGGATTAAATCAGGACGGGTACTGGCAATCTGCCCAAGCTTAATAAAGGTTGTTCCTAGTTCTTCAAAAACTAAGCGAATGCGACGTCCTGTGCTTTTAGGAGGGTGCTCTTTATGAAAAAAAAACTTCTCCTCCAAGCCCATCTTATTGGAAAAAAAGCCTATTCCGTTACGAGCGAGAATAGACGTTATTTTACGATATCTTTTCATCTGTCTAATACGTTTACTTACACCCATTTATAAACCTACTTTATTCGTCGAGATTTTTTCGTTCTAATGCCTCTATTCTTTTTTCTAATTTCTGTATGTCCTCTAAAGTAGCCAGCTTCAATTCTCCATATGCAGCATTAACCTTTTCTTTTGCAACTGCTTCAACCTGACTTTTCATTTCCTCTCCTTTTTGAATCAAATGATTGATTAAATCCTTTGATTCATTTTTGCTAACCTCTCCCTTTTTCACTAACTCTTCAACTGTTTTCTCTACTTGTTCTTTACCTGCAATTGCTAAACCTAAACCTAAGGAAAGTGCTTTTTCAATCGTTGTTCTCATCTTTGAAAACCTCCTTATATTTTTTCTAGCATATTTCATTTTCCCAAAGACTACTTTTCTATTTGTCATTAAAGTAATCCAAATAAGATCCAAAGTCAAATCATTCGGGTGTAATTTCCTCGTTTATGCGCAACATATTTATGATATGCTTATAAGTGGAAATAATGGTTATTTTTTCATTACAGGAGGTAACAAAATTTTGGAGGATAAAAGAAGGCTGTATATCGAACTAGTATTTGGTTCCATCGGAATGCTTATTGTCTCTCTATTTATTGCAAATGCTATCTTGCCCCTAGATCATTCATTTTCCTCACCTACTCTTATTTTAGGATTTGCCCTCATAAACAGCTATATCTTTTTTCTAGAAAAAAGAGTAGGGGTCAGCAATAAAGTAATCTGGACTCAATCCCTGATTCTTGTTTTCATTTTTGTTTATTATATTGTTAGTAAATCATAATCAAATTATGTAAAAATCAACTTCTTAGAACTCATTTTTTAAATAAAATTACTCCCCTTTTTCTTTATTTGCCTGTATGATAAGAAAGGCGCAAAACTTCTCGACTTCACTTGTCATGTAAAGTGCGCTTTTTTGAACCTAGTTACTATTTGTACTGTGTTTTTCTTCTAAAAGGTAAGTAACCTTTTTACAGTAACAAACAGCTAATTTTTAAGAATTAAAGAACGGAGTAAATATAAAATGAGTGCTTCCATACATTTCATTTCCCAATACGGATACATTGCCATCTTTGCGCTTTTTGCATTAAGCGGTTTAGGCATTCCTGTTCCAGATGAAGCTTTATTAACCTTTGTAGGTTACCTTACTTCCATTTCCATGATGAACTTCCTACTTGCTGATATTATTTGCTTTATTGGTGCCCTTAGTGCCATGGTTATCAATTACACATTAGGTAAAAAAATTGGAAAGCCATTTCTACTTACACACGGAAAATGGATCAAGCTTACACCTAGCAAATTAAAACGAGTCGAAAATTGGTTTGATAAATATGGCCCTTGGACAATAGTTATTGCCAATTTCATCCCAGGTGTCAGAAGATTAACTTCCTACTTTTCAGGCGTTTCCGGGATGAATCTTTCAAAATACATTTTATTTGCTGCGATTGGTTCCTTTTTGTGGTGCTTGCTTTTTAATATCATTGGTTACTATATCGGAGTGCTTCCTTTTTAAAATGGAACAGAAGTTTTCCCCCACTCTAAAACAAAAAGGGGTAGTCCGATAAACAAGGACTACCCCCTTCTAACAAATATAACTCAAGCAAATAAATCCGAAGATAAATAACGCTCTCCTGTATCTGGTGCTATGCATAGAACTTTAGCATTTTTTGAAAGTTCATTAGCAATTTGTACAGCAAAATGCGCACTTGATGCACCAGATGCCCCTACAAAGATTCCTTCTTCCGCTGCAAGACGTCTTGCCATTACTTCGGCATCGTGATCTTTAATCAATAATACCTCATCAAAAATAGCACGGTTCAAGATTTTAGGAATAAATCCTGGGCCTGTCCCTGGAATTTTGTGTGGTCCTGGTTTACCACCTGATAATACTGGTGAACCAAATGGCTCTACTACATATATTTTTATACTAGGAATCATTTTCTTTAATTCTTCTCCGACCCCAGTAACAGTTCCACCTGTCCCTGCTGTCAAGACAAGTGCATCTAACTTTCCTTCAAAAGCTTCATAAATTTCTACAGCCGTTGTACCTCGATGCGCGTCTGAATTTGCAGGATTCTCAAACTGCATTGGAATGAAGCTTTCTTCTATATCGTTTGCTAAGCGATTTGCTTCATCAATTGCTCCTTGCATTCGTCTGCTGCCTGGAGTTAAATGAACCTCGGCTCCATATGCTTTTAAAATTTGCACACGTTCCTTTGTTGCATTGTCAGGCATCGTGATGATACAACGGTAGCCCTTCACCGCCGCTACCATCGCAATTCCTATTCCAGTATTACCTGATGTTGGTTCAATAATCGTGCTTTTTCCTGGGATAAGCTTCCCTTCTTTTTCTGCGTTTTCAATCATATTTAATGCCGCACGGTCTTTTACACTTCCGCCAGGATTAAAAGACTCTAACTTAATATATACTTCTGCCCTAGTTGGGGTTGGTATTCTATTTAATTGAACAATTGGTGTATTCCCTATTAATTCAAGTACAGATTTGTACAGCTTCATTTTTCACTGTTCCTCCTATAATCTGCGAGCATATTTTTCAATTATACTGCTCATTTCTTTTACCTTAGATGTTACTTTATCCGCATAAGTAAAGTCACCATAGCAATATGGATATCTAAAATTCAACTTGTCATTATTACAGGTGTAAATGGTTGGCGATCGTTCGACCATATATTCTGAATAGGTCTTTGCAGATTCCTCACTATGTTCAACCTGACTATTACTAACAATAAAGTCAATATAACCTGGTCCCATATTATAGCTTTGGATGATTGTTTCTATGTCCACCCCTTGCTTCTGACCATACTTGTACATTTCTGCAAAGTGAAAAACTCCCTGCTTAATACTTTCTGAAGGATCTTCAATTGCATTTCTTTTTAGTCCTGCTGATTCAGAGGATTGCATCGGATCATTTCCCTTACCATGACTTTCTTGATCCATAATAGCCAGTAAAATGGGGGAAAGTTCCTCTGCATTTAATTCATTTAATTCTAATTCATTCGCAATTTCTGGTAAATATTTCAACAATCTTTGTTGGTTATTTTGTTTGATTGTACTATTAACAAATAAATAGCCAAAGTATATAACTACTATTAAGACAATTATTGTGTTCGTCACAGTTTTTCTTCTTCTCTTCATCCCTATCCCTCGTTGACGCTTAAAAAACGATTAAACGTTTCCTGATTTTTTTGCCGTTACCTGATACATTAATTCATTATACAAGAAACAATATGGAATTTCATTCCCTGCGAAAGAGAACTTTTATTTTTCCTTAAAAAAATAAAAAACTTAGCTAATGCAAAAGAAAATGCATTAACTAAGTCTTAGAGTTACATCATGATTCTTGAACAGTAGAAGTAGGCTTTCCTGCTTCGATTAGGACTTTGTCTCTTCCTAAGAAAAAGGACAAAATAATAATAAACGCCCCGGTTCCCAATAATAACCACTCTATATCAATAAAATCTGCAAGTGGACCAAATATTAACATCCCTATTGGCATCATTGAGGTAGAAATCATTCCCATTACGCCGAAAACTCTTCCCAAAAATCCTTCTTCTATTTTTTCCTGTAATAAAACAGTTGTTGGTGTATTAAAGATTGGCATTGCCAAACCAAATAGTGCCATGAACACTAAATAGATCCAGAAGAACGGAATAATCCCAAGTACAACGGTACAAACTCCCATAATGATGCTGGCAAGTGTCATTGTTTTTATTTTATTCTGAAATCCTCCCCATGATGCGATGACTCCTCCTCCTACCATCATTCCAATGGAAAAGGCTATCTCAATAGCAGTTAACCGCCATACATCATCTCCAAAGCTACGCGTAACCTGCAAAGGAGTTAGGAATGCTGCTGGAGCCATAAGCACAAAGAAAATCGCAAAAAAGGCAAAGAATTTTTTCAAAAAGGCATGATTATTTACATACTTAAGCCCTTCTTTGAAATCACTAAAATAGCTGGTAGTTTGTTCCTCTGTTGCTTTTTGATGTGCAGGTATCTTTAAAAAGGCAAGCAAGGTAAAAATAGCAATTGCTGCTGTCACAACGTCTATGAAAAATATTGTTTCAATTGATGCCAATGTTAATAGGGCAGCACTTACCATTGGCGATACAAACATGATAATCGCCTGAATACTTCCGTTAATCCCATTGACCTTTGTCAGCTTTTCCTTTGGAACAATTTGCGGTAAAATCGCACCGACAGATGGTGTCTGTATTCCCGTCCCAAACGCTCGAACAGCAGCCATCACAAATAGTAGCCAAATTGGATCATATCCCATTAAAAAGAGAATGGCCAATATCAATGTTGCAAACGCAATAAGTCCATCAGACAGCATAATTAATAGCTTACGATTATAGCGGTCTGCCCAAACCCCCGCGACTGGCGATAAAATAAATGTTGGAAGAAATCCACAAAGGATATATAACGTCATCATCAGACCCGATTCGGTTGTTAACGTTATATGCCACATAATCGCATACTGTACAAGCGACGATCCAAATAGAGAAATCGTCTGACTACTAAGAAATAACACGATATTCCGATACCAATTTTCTTTATTATTAACTGTACTCATTTATAAACCTCACATTCTAATTTTTTCTTCATGTGAATAAGTCTATCTATGTCTATAAGAGCAGAAAAAAAGAGCGAAGACCTGGTATTCTCCCCTCTTTTTATTAACCAATATTAGGTTTCCAATAAATAGACAGACCAATCCCGTTCTTCTTAATAGAAGACTATCCAAACGTATTTAGTTAACGATGAAAAGTGGGAATCTTAATCTCATTGATGCTGTCAAAAGGAAAACCTCCGCTTCGTTTTGTATTCCAATTAATCATAGCATAAGCATAGTACTGGAAACAATCGCTTACAGAGTAAATTTTTTATTCGCTTTTTTCAAAAATTATGTAAATGATTGGTATTATGTTTAATAGATAGCTTTTTTTAGCAAAAATACGATTTTATCAACTAAACCAACTACTTTTTCAATAAATAAGAAGCAGAAGACCATCCCCCCCCGCTTCTTGCTCTCCATCTTTTTTCTTTCAGTTAACGAATTAATAACTCCAGGTTTCCTTATCATAAAATACTTATTAGACTAAAATGTATATAAAATACATAAAGGAATGCTTAAAAACTAATTTTTACTTTTTATTAAAAATCGTACTTTGCTTCCTTCTTTTCTCTAATTTCCGTAAAAGTTTCCGTCAATACGATGGTATCTTCCACTAACCGTTCGATACGGAATAATACGTCATCGTCGGTAATTTCTTTGCGGTAGAAATCTTTTTCCTCAATGAATACATAAGTTTGCACGATTTGTGCTTTCATATAAGCCAAAATTGGCTTCAATTGCTGTTCCGCAATCAAATAATGTTTGGATGAACCAGCTGTTACGACAATACTAACTACTTTATCGCGAAAAGCATTTTGCGGCAATAAATCAAAAATATTTTTTAAGGTAGCAGGAATCGATGCTTGGAAAACCGGTGTACCTATAATTATTGCATCTGCTTCCATTAAAGTTTTTGTGACATATCCGGTATCACCTTCATATTCCAGATAATTTCTTCCATCACTAAATTGGATATCATAGTCCGCTAAATCGAGTAACGTTATCTCAACTTCAGGATAATTATCCGTAATAGCCTTCATTGTGTAATCCATTGCTGTTCTTGTTTTTGATCCGACCTTTGAACCGGATAAACCAACAATTTTCATTTCTTATGCCTCCGATTTTTTTGTATATTTTCTAATAGCCGGCAATATTTCTGAGCCAATGATTTCCACATTTTTCATGACATTTTTAAATGGCATTCCACCAAAGTCAATTTGTGCAATATAGCGTTGATGATTAAACATTTCATGTTGATAAAGAATTTTTTCTATAATTTGCTGCGGGCTTCCGATATTCATAATATTATGCGGATCTACGCCTTGTGCAAAATGCTGTTTTGGGAATCCAGCTCCATTTGTTTTTTTCATGCCTTCATTAATATGTGGATACATATCTTTTAAAGCTTGTTGAGATGATTCTGCTGCATAGAAAAAGCCTGCTGTTGCTACGGGTAATTCTGCAGGGTCAAAGCCACTGTTTCTTGCTGCTTCGCGATATGCGTCAACTGTGCGTTTAAATACAGATGCTGGACCGCCTAAATGTGCCATAAACATTGGGGCTCCTACCATCCCTGCTCTAATTGCACTTGCTGGTGTCCCTCCAACCGCTCGCCAAATCGGAATAAAGCCATTTTTAGGACGTGGCAAAACTTTCGCATTTCTTAACGGTGCACGGAATTCCCCGCTCCAATTCACTACTTCCGCTTCATTAATTTTCATCAATAGTTCAAACTTTTCTTCAAATAATTCTTCATAATTACGAAGATCATAACCTAACAAATCAAATAAACCGACTCTAGATGCACGACCAGCAATAATTTCTGCACGGCCTTTAGAAATTAAATCGATTGTTGCAAAATCCTCATACACTCGAACTGGATCAGATGTACTAATAATCGTAGAGGAGCTGGCAATTTTTATATTTTTCGTTGCTTGTGCAATGGCTGATAAAACAACCGAATGCGCTTGTGTGATGAAATATTCTTGATGACTTTCCCCTACACTAAAGAAATCTAGACCCGCTTGATCTGCTAATTTTGCATATTCGATAATTTCATGCACACGTTCTTCTGCAGAAATTCGCTCTCCTGTAAGTGGATTGGGCAAATGATCCCCTAATGTATAGATTCCAAACTCTAACCCTTTTGGATCTAGTCCGTATTTTTTCAATTGATTCACCTTTCTTCTATCCTGCATTTAATTAAGACTATTCTTCAATTCCTCAGGCGATCTCTCCCAATATTCATTGTTAAAATCTACAAGGAACTTTTTTAGCGATTGCTTTGATTCGTCCTCCATACTCTCTAGTGCAAATCTTCGTTTGATTGCTTTATCGAGACTATTTACATGCTCAGGCATCGACTTATAGCCAAATCGTTTCCTGCTTCCTTCTTTCATTTGCTTTGCTACCAAGATTTCACAAGCACCTGCTCCAGAATAATAAGCACCATCCTGATTTCTGTCTAACGCAATCCAAATAACCCAATATTTATGTGGATCTAAATCTAGGACTTCTTCTTTCGTCACATCCTTAAAAAATACTTTCTGTTCTACTTTACTTCTGCCATGCATAGCACCTACATCAATAAATACTTCCTGGCTTTCTCGGTCGATAATGATTGGTGTAACATTCTCTAAAGAAATAGAGCCAACTCCATATCCACCATCACCTTTTGTAGGGTCATTTCGTAAAATATTAAATTGTGCATTTTTGGGGGATGAACCTTGCTTTTTATTGTCCATGTTTTCTTTTGCTCCACCTTTCTCTTCCCTAATTCATATTCTCGTTTTGAGCGAGAAATGTTACTTCTGCCCACACTAGGTTGTGCTGAGTTGTAGTTCCACAAGCCACTTACGCTTTTGCTTTACAAACATAAGACATTTCTTTTGGAGATTAATTACTCCTTCTAAATGACTTGTCTTGATTGTAATATTAAGACCGATGGCGTTTCATGGCAATTATTCTGCTTGCTAGGGGAATATTTCTATGTACAAAGATTAATCCGAGTTCTGTTTAGTTTGCCTTTGTTTTGAGTGGGCTATGTATGAGTCTAGTTGATTGAAAATAGTGGGTTTGGGTGGTTGTGGAGGCTTTTTTGGGTTTTGTTAGTAACTTTTTCGGCTTTTGTTCTTTTGATGAACGCTTTTTTCTTTGTGTCGTTGCTTTTTGGTTTTCTTGTCTTTGGTGAACGCCACTTTTTCCTTGTGCTGGTGCTTTTTTGGTTTTCATCCCCCTTATGAACACCACTTTTTCCTTCTACTACTGCTTTTCTGGCTTTCATCTCCTTTATGAACACCACTTTTTCCTTCTACTACTGCTTTTTTGGTTTTCATCTCCTTTATGAACACCACTTTTTCCTTCTACTACTGCTTTTTTGGTTTTCATCCCCTTTATGAACACCACTTTTTCCTTCTACTACTGCTTTTTTGGTTTTCATCCCCTTTATGAACACCACTTTTTCCTTGTGCTGCTGCTTTTTTGGTTTTCATCTCCTTTATGAACACCACTTTTTCCTTCTACTACTGCTTTTTTGGTTTTCATCCCCCTTATGAACACCACTTTTTCCTTCTACTACTGCTTTTCTGGCTTTCATCTCCTTTATGAACACCACTTTTTCCTTCTACTACTGCTTTTTTGGTTTTCATCTCCTTTATGAACACCACTTTTTCCTTCTACTACTGCTTTTTTGGTTTTCATCCCCTTTATGAACACCACTTTTTCCTTCTACTACTGCTTTTTTGGTTTTCATCCCCTTTATGAACACCACTTTTTCCTTCTTCTGCTGCTTTTCTGGTTTTCATCCCCCTCATAAACACCACTTTTTCCTTCTAAAAATACCTTGTCAGCTTTCAGTAATAAAAAAAGCCCACCGTACTAATTCATTCATACGGTAAGCTTCGTTTTAAAAATCTATCACTTAAACTGGAACCAGCCAAAATCAAAATTGCTTCCTGGTAAAAATACAAAGGTAACTTTTTGCACCCCTATTACTTTTTCCAAATCAAATGCTTGTTCCTCATAACCGTCAGACTTATGAAACTCTACCATTTGATTGCTGTCACCTTCGTCACTTGCAAAACGAACATGAATCGTATTTTTTTCTATTGGCGATCTCCCAGAAATAATTAACTTTGTAGCTCCACTTGCCGTAAAATCGAATGATTCAAATGTTAAGGAAACATTGTTCCCAATTCCTTCTACACTATTTTCTTTTATTTCGAAAGTATCCCCATAAATATGATTGCATTCAGATGCATAATTACGTTCAAATGCTTGATTTTTCTTTTCAAAATAAAAGCCTTTTATATGGACTTTTTGACGGAAGACAAAACAAATCGATTTAATTCCACGGAGCCTTTTGGAAAGCTGGTATGTTTCTTCCTGGTAAACATTCCACTTTGATGGTTTTTGATAAATAACATCCGCTACTAATTCGCTACCCTCTTCATCAGGCATTCCCTCCCAAATTTGCAGGGAATATTCATCATCAGATAAGGCAAAAATCGGTATAGTGATTTTATCTGACCCATAATTCCCAAAGTCTATTTCACGAAGCCCGACTTGCGTTTCACCATCTCTACTTGTCGCAACACCACGCTCATTCCCGTTAGTTACTTCGCCTTTGCTATAGTCATATAATCCTGCTGAGATAAATCCATATGGATCTTTATACGCTTTTCCAAGACCAACCGCCTTATATTCGAGCTCAGAAATAAGCTTCGTTTTATCCGTACCATTCTTGCTTGTACAACGAAGACGAAACTCTCCATCACCTAAGGCTGTCACTTTTACTTTATCACCATTCACGTCCACTTTCGCTATATTGATTCAATACCAGCATCGTTGACAACACTCCACTCTAGTTCTCTATAAGAAGTATCTTCCGGAAATAGTTTGGCTGTAATAAACATCTCTTTTCTAGCTGCATCAAATAGTTGCCCAGATTCACTAATAATTTCAATTTTGCGTAGGGGCACTTCTTCTTCTTTCCCCATAACAGTTGGTGTATCTGTATTTTTCATCGTAGCGGAAACACCAATTAATACGCTTTCCTTAGCTGGAAGGCTTTCAAACGCTAAGATTTCACTTTCTAGTCCTTTAGAGGTTACCTCCATTTGAATTTTTCCAGGTTCCGTTGTGGCTGCAATAATTGCCATCATCTTCCCACTAAACAGCCTTCTACTTACCCCTTTGTATTGATCATAATCTGTACTATCTCCATTATCTAAGCCAACTAGGCGGCCAGCCCCCGTCACGTTTACGTACACACGATTTGTGGCATTTTCCACTGGATTTCCAGCCTTATCCTCTGTTCCAATTTCTACAAAAAGTAAATCTGTACCATTTGCAGTTAGTTTTTGCTTATCTGCTTTCAAAGTAATTTTTTTCGCATCACCGAAGGATTTTTTTGTGTCTGTTGCGATTATATTACTTGCATCATCATAGGCAATTGCTGTTAGCTCCCCTTTTTCATAAGGGATTTTCCACCAGCCTACAAGGTCTGTCCCGTGTTTATGATCGATAACATGGGTACCAATTGTTTTCCCGTTAAGTTGCAATTCCACTTTGGGAGCATTGGATGATACGCGTACATCAACCATTTGGCCTTCGCTAAAGTCCCAATAAGGAAAAAGATGTACCATCGGTTTTTTTCTGTAATCTGTCCATGCCGCTTGATAAATATAATAGGAGTCCTTTTTTAAAGTAGCTGTGTCGATTTGGCCAAAATAAGCATTTTTCGTATGATAAGGTGTTGGCTCCCCGATATAGTCGAATCCTGTCCAAATAAACGTTCCAAGGGAAAAAGGTGCATCTCTATCAGCTATAATACAAGCTTCTGTCGACTGAGCCCCCCAGCTTGTGGAACTATTTCCAAGTGCAGAACATTGTTCATCATCATCGGCGAGAATCGATTTTTCATAAGGAAAATGATAGATACCCCTACTTTGGACAACCGATGCAGTTTCACTTCCGTAAATAATCCAATCTGGATGTGCTTCATGATGCTTATGGTAGTATTTTTCCCCATAATTATAGCCTGCGACTTTTACAATATCCGCACATTTTTGTGCATTTTCCCATGGCATATAATTGGAACCAATTGTTACCCAGGCATTGTTCTTCGGATCATACTTATGTACTTCCTCCATTAACATCCTTGTTATTTCTTGCCCTCTCTCGTCTGCATGGGTGTCATATATTTCGTTTCCAATACTCCACATTAACAGACTTGGATGATTTCGGTCTCGCCTCACCCAGCTTCTTATATCGATCGGTGCCCACTCTTTAAAGAAACGCGCGTAATCATACTTAGTCTTCGGTCTTTCCCACATATCAAATGCTTCTGAAACGACAAGAAATCCTAGCTCATCTGCTAAATCCATTAGCTCTTTTGCCGGCATATTGTGGGCTGTTCTAATCGCATTTACGCCCATATCCTTTAATATTTCGAATCTTCTTTGTAAAGCTTGTTTATTAAACGCAGCTCCTAATGCCCCTAAATCATGATGTTCACAAACACCATTTAGCTTCATTCTTTTGCCATTTAAGCGAAGTCCCTGCTTGGCATCTAGAACAATACTTCGAAAGCCTATATTTTGGGTAACAGCTTCAACTGTCGTTAACTCAGGATAAATCATTTGCAACTCTGTTTTAAGCTGATATAAATGTGGCTCATCTATGCTCCAAAGCAATGGATGATCGACAAAGAGACTTTGTTTATTAGAAGCAGCTGTTTCCGTTTCTGCTTCCACCTTTTCTGAGGAAATGGCTAACCTTTGATTTTTGAAAAAAATAGAGTGGATGAGGTGCACGTCTTGATCAATCGCTAATTCTGTCTCCACTTCGACACGCCAACGATTATCTTGTTGATTCATGGTAATGTAAATTCCATCGGTAACTAGATGATTTTTATCTCTTGTCTTAAGCCAGACATTCCGATAAATCCCAGCTCCTGAATACCATCGACTATTAGGGCTTTCATACACTACTTTTACAAGGATATCATTTTCACCATCGACCATAGCAGCTGTGATATCATGTTCAAATGAGGAATAACCATTTTTCCACTCCCCAACAAACTTGTTTACATATACAGAGGAATCCATATACACACCATCAAAACATACCAATACCTGCTCCGTTTGTTTCCTTGAATAAGTAAATCGTTTACGATACCAACCAATGCTAGTTTCATAGAGATCGAGTGTATTATAAATAAGCCAATCATGTGGCAAATCAATTGGCTTAAATTCTAAATGAGTACTATCTGTCACTTCCAAACCGCTTTTTGCAAATTCCCATCCGTCATTAAAAAGCATTTTCCTATTCATTATATGTGCGACTCCTTTTATTTAGGTTCTTTAAGGAGATGACGGTTCTTTGCTCTCAAAAAGAAGCAGAAGAACCGTCCTCCCTCTGTTACCCAGTTATCTTTATAGCTTGCTCTTGAGCTTCGATACATAGTTCTGCCGCTTTGAATGAATGTTCTTGGGTCATTGCGTTTTCGGTTCCATTTAAGCAGTCTAAAATGAACTGACCAAAGAAAGGATATCCTACTTTTCCTGAAAGCTCAAAGTGTTTCTCTCCCTCTTGGTTTACTAAGTATAGGTGGTTTGATGAATTGCTTCGAGCTATATCAATATACTTTCTTACTTCGATATAACCTTCTGTTCCAAGGATAAGTACCCGTCCATCTCCCCATGTCCCTAACCCATCTGGTGTAAACCAATCCACTCGGAAGTAAAACGTCGCCCCGTTGTCTGCTAAAAGAGTTGCATCCCCAAAATCCTCAAATTCTGGGTGATCTTTAAAACTATAGTTCGCTACTTTACTGTGCAATACCTTTGCATCCTTTGCACCTGTATAATATAAGAACTGTTCAATTTGATGACTTCCAATATCACAAAGAATTCCGCCAAAATATGCTGGATCAAAGAACCAATCTGGTCTTGATTCTGGATTAGCACGATGGGGGCCAAATCCTGTTACTTGAATCACTCGCCCAATAGCTCCTTGTTCAATTAATTGGCCTGCAAATATAGCACTCTCTACATGTAATCTTTCACTATAGTAGATGCCCCATTTTAGTCCTGTTTCTGCGACTTTTTTTCTAGCTAGGATTACTTGTTCCTTTTTTGTAAATGCAGGCTTATCAGCAAAATAATGCTTTCCGGCATCTAACACACGAAGCCCTAACTCACAGCGATCTACTGGTATGCATGCGCTTGCAATAAGATGAATAGTTGTATTTTCTAGAATTTCCTGCTCGGACGTTGCCACAGTAGCACTCGGATATTTTTCACAAAAGGCAGCTGCTTTTTGTGCATCAGGATCATAGACTGCTACTAATTCTCCACCTGCTTCTATTAATCCATTACACATTCCATAAATATGGCCATGGTCAAGACCAATGGCAGCAAAGAGAAACTCACCTTTATCTACTACTTTATTGACCTTACCTTCTGGTGCGTAGTTCATTCCGTCCTTTTTGTTCATTCTAATCACTCCTCTATCGGATTAAAAATTCTATTCAGCTATTTTAGGAAACAACTAAATGATTATTCATACTTGCCGCCAGTTGTTATAGTGTTATCAGAAAAGTTTTCCACCACATTTTTCTTTTCATAAAAATGTTTTGCGTGAGTAAGAATTCCTTCTCTTGTAAAAAAAGGATCTTCTTTTGTTAAAGGTAATTTGACTGTTTTACCTGTATTTGCAGCCTGATAAATAGCTGTAATCAGCTCAAGAGTTTGCTGACCTTGTTTCCCATCAATGAGTACATCCTTTTTCCCGTTAACTGCTAATAATACGTCATAAATTTGACCAGTATGCCCTTCATATGAAATGGATGGCAAACGATCATATACTTGTTGAATTTGTTCTGCTAATTGCGGATCATCTTCTGGAAAGCCATTCTCTTTTGACTTAGAGGCTTTCACCTTCCAAGGAGCAGATACTCGAGCATTTTTCCCTTGGAAAATTAATTGTTGTTCCTCTCCATGATGAATGACGGAGCTCGTAATTTGGGCAAGAGCGCCATTGTCATATTTCATGATGGCGATAGATATGTCTTCAACTTCTGCATTATCATGAGAAGCGTTACTTGCAACAGCCGTTACTTCTGCTGGCATTCCATTCATCCATTGGAAAATATCGATATGATGAACAGCATGATTTAACGTACAACCTCCACCCTCTTTCTCCCAAGTTCCTCTCCACCATAAATCATAGTAGCTATAGCCTCTCCACCAATAAGAATCAACCTGTGTATGTACAATTGGTCCCATTAATTTTGTATCCAATACTTGTTTCAATTTCATCATCGGATTAGTAAAACGATTTTGGGCAACAACCGATAAGATGCGTTTATTTTTCTTCGCTGCCTCATTCATTGCATGACATTCCTCTAAGGAAGAAGCCATTGGCTTTTCCACTAAAACATGCGTTCCTGCATTCATCGCAGCAATTGAAATTTCAGCATGTGTATAAGGGGGAGTACAAACAGAAACTAAATCTATATCAGGTCTGTTTAAAAGCTCTTTATAATCATCATATATATCCACATCTAACTGATAGTCCTTAGCCTTTTGATGTGCTTTGTCTGGATAAATGTCACAAAGTGCAACTATTTTACACTCATCCTTAAACTGCAAATATCCCTTTACGTGAGAACTAGAAATTGCACCTGTGCCAATGATAGCTATGTTAATCAATATGCAGACACTTCCTTTTATTTGAGTATAATGACATTTTTATGAAGGAAAACTAGTTGCTTTACTGGAATGGATCGACTTGTTTAGTAATTCTTGTTGGGAATAAAAATAGTAAACTTGTATAAGGGAGGAAAATAATAAAGAACGGAAATTTAGATAGCTCTTGGCTTAGAGATTACGGAATGCTTCTTCTATTCACCACCTTTTCTGAATCGTTTTTAAACGAGTTTTATTTTGTGGAATTATCAAATTGTTAACGATTACATTTCTTCCTATTAATCTGTTAAAATATATGTGCTCCGACTATTTATTATAGGAAGAATTGAGTTTCATTTCAAGTAAAATGTAACCCCTTTCTTACCTTCTAATGAAAAAGGGACGAATCTCACGCATCCTATTGGATACATAAGAACCGTCCGTGGGCACTGAAAAACTGGCTAGTTAATGATGATGGGCAATAGCCACTTTTTAAACATAAGATGATGGATTTGTTTTCCGAGGCGTCCGCTCGCTTTCCATGGGGCGAGCGGACGCCTCTCCAAACCAACCTTATTTTCACTTTCGAATATGCTTGCTCTTAATCCCGCACGAAAAAAAGACTTTTTCAGTGGTCTCGAACCGTCCCTCCGATTCCTTATGCTGGGTTTACTTCTAATTCTACTTTAATTTTGATGTCTTTTCCTACTAGTACGCCACCTGATTCTAATACTGCGTTCCAAGTAAGTCCGAAGTCTTCACGGTTGATTTTTGCTTCCCCTTCAAAACCGTAAACTTCTACACCCCATGGGTTTGTGCCTTTTCCACCGAATTCTACGTCAAATGTTACTGGTTTCGTAACATCTTTAATTGTTAAATCTCCTGTTACTTTAAAGTCATCTCCATCTTTTGTAATAGAAGTGGATTTAAAATCAATTGTTGGATATTTTTCTACATCAAAGAAGTCAGCTGATTTTAAGTGATTGTCGCGATCTTCGCTATGTGTATTAATGCTTGCTACTTCAAATTTAAATGCAATGCTAGCCGTTGTTAGGTCTGTTAAATCTGCAGCTTCTACGTCTGCTGTATAAGAGTTAAATTGCCCCTTTACCTTTGAAACCATCATATGTTTTACTTCGAACCCTACGCTAGAATGTGATTGATCTACTGTCCATTTTGCCATTTTAAAATTCCTCCATTTTCCTTTTTTATTTTGAATTCAAGATATTTATTCAAAAAATTAGTCTCCCTCGATTTTTATTTCCATTCAAGGCAAACTGATTAGAGATTTTTCTACCGAAAAATACTTTGAAATAAATTATCTCTAATTAAAGATAATTTTACACACATCTTTTTGTTTTGTCTATACTTAAGTAAAAAATTTTTTTATTAAATTTTGGTAAGAAATTCTGTAACTTTATAAATTTATCTTATAACCATTTCTCCTCTTCACTCATTAAGTATTTGTATTTCTTATGTAAAAATGATAATTAAAAAAATCGCCAACCAACAGCATTGCGTACATGCTCTATTAAACTTGTTTTCGATAAAATCGTTACTATACTTGCTTTTGATAAACGATAGGAAACTACTTTTACCTATTACAGATAAACAAAAAAAGTAGGTATCAACAGAGTCGATAACCTACTTTTTTATTAGGCAGTTTTCGTAAAGTTTGTTGCGATAACCCGCAGCTGGAATACACCCCGCTTTCCGTGGAGCTAAGCTTAACCCTCCTCAGCTTTGAACTGGGGTCTCAGACTGTCTCGCTAATCCCCGTGGCGTCTACGTGTATTCCGGCTGCTCCATTCCATTATTCCAACTAATTCTTTTTTTCGATTAAAAAACAACAATCCTTTAGAAAACAGCCTTTTATTAACAGAATGTATCTTTTGATTTTGGTACAGAAAGTCCAAATAATGGACGAAGATACAAGGCTACAAACGTACCAGCTAATGCTAGAATTCCCCATACGTAACCATGTACACTGAAAGATGCGATACCACCAAAGTATGCACCTACATTACATCCAAATGCTAGACGTGATCCATAGCCCATTAATAACCCACCGATGATGGAAGCAAGCACATTTCCAACCGTTACTTTTGAGAATTTAAATAGACCGCCTGCTGCTGATGCTAAAAATGCACCAAAGATTACACCAAAGTTTAAAATAGTTGTCGAGTCTGCAAAAATAGAAGCTTCTAAAGCTTGGGCATTTGCCCCTTGCCAGAATCCCCAACTTGCTACATCCATTCCAAAGAATTGTGCTACTTTAGAGCCCCATAAAGCAAAAGCAGATGTAATTCCCCATGGAGTACCACGTGTCATCAATGTTAAAGCATTAAGTACAGCTAACACGACTGCTGCTGCAAACAATGGCCAAGAACCACGGAAAATTCGTTTCCAGCCTGTTGTGGTTGGAAGTGGAGCCATTTTTGGTGCTTTTCTTTTTCTTTCAATCACTAATGTAACCCATGCAATTAAACCAAATAATATGATCGATACTAGCCAAGCTCCACCATAGCCAAGACCTGTAGAGGTTGCTAATGAAATGGGTTTAAATGATGGTAATTCTTGCGTCCAAAATGTTAAATGGGCTGCCCCAATCGTTGAACCAATGATAAAGAATAATAATGTCACAAACGCAACAGAACGTCCACCACCTACTGCATACAATGTACCAGACGCACATCCGCCGCCTAGCTGCATGCCGATACCAAACATAAAGGCACCAACAACAAGACTAACGCCAACTGGTGATACATATCCAGTTGCTCCTGTTCCAAAAAATGAAATGCCATATGCTAAAATTGGTGCAAAAAGGGTTACTGCCACTGCAAGCATTAGCATATGGGCACGCAATGCTTGCCCATTCCCTACAGATGCAAGTCTGCGAAATGCTGACGTGAAACCAAAACGAGCATGAAACAATGTATAACCAAGTAAAAGACCTAATACCAATAATATAGGTTGCATACTCTGTTGTGTCACGATTAAGTAGACTAGTAGAATTGCTGCAACAATAAGTCCACCGATGATTAAAGGCATCTGTGGAGCCTTTAATCCTTTGGGCTGTTCTTCAAGACTCTTTGCTATTTGAACCGATTGAACATTTGCTGAAGTTTCCACTCCTAAACACCCTTTCCCTATTAATATAGTCGGATTTACTTTTTTCATCTTAAAGTTATTTTGAGGTAGTGTCAATAAGAAAATCTTTCTTTTTGACAGTTTATACTACGTAAACCTTTACATTTAAACTTATCGAAAAATGAATAAAGAAGCTGGGACAAAACAAAATATATAATAGCTAAAGACGAACAATCTCTCATTTAGTAGCGAAACCAACTCATTCCATCATTTTTTAAAAGAAAATATAATTAGTAGGAAATACGAAGCAGCCTGAATACACGTAGACTCCTATGGGAGCTGCGAGAAAGTCCAAGACCCCGCAGGAACGAGGAGGCTTGGCGCTCGCCCCATGGAAAGCGAAGTGTATTCAGGCTGCGGGTGATCACCACAAACCTTCTTTCTTAAAATGAATAAAACCCCAAACAATTATACGAACTTTTCTTAGCATGTACGTATAATGTTCGGGGTTATTTGGTTGAAAATACTTATGCTCCAGCTTCTCTTAATCGAATTGCCTTTTCTTAGCTATTATTCATTTCCCTTTTTAACCCATTCTGCAACTGTAACAGTACGTTTAGCTTGGTGCTTCACAGCGCCTTGCACGTCTTCAATCATTTTCCCATCTTGTCCAACTGTTACACTTGTTCCATAAGGGTTTCCGCCTGCTCCGAAAAGGACAGGATCAGTGTATCCTGGAGTAGCGATAATAGCACCCCAATGCATCATGGAAGTGTATAAAGATAATAGTGTTGCTTCTTTTCACCATGTGGATTTTGTGCTGAAGTCATCGCACTTACTACTTTGTTCACTGTTTTTCCTGTTGCCCAAAGTCCGCCTTGTAAATCAATGAATTGCTTCATTTGAGATGGCATTGTACCAAAACGTGTAGGAACACTGAAAATAATAGCATCTGCCCACTCAATATCTTCTGATGTTGCAACTGGTACATCTTTTGTTGCTTCAACTGTTGATTTCCATACTTCATTGCTGTCGACAACAGATTGTGGTGCTAATTCTTGTACTTTTACTACTTTCACTTCTGCGCCTGCTTCTTTTGCACCTTCTGCAGCCCATTGTGCTAATTGATAGTTTGTTCCACCCATACTATAAAAAACTACTGCTACTTTAACATTTGACATAGTTTCCATCTCCTTTGATTTCTTAAATAATTTGTCTAAAAACCCCATAAGTACACCTGCTTTTATTTATTATGCTCGGGAACTTATAAGAACTACCTTCACTGAATACGTATTTTTCCAATGTTGCTGTTCTTTTTATTCCCTATTAATTGAAATTTATCCCACTCTTGACGGGCAGTAAACCCCCGCTCATGGAAATTTTCTTTATAATTGTTTTTTCTTTTAAATAAAGGCTGGTTTCGTAAAATTTATTGCTTTTATCCGACAGCCTAAATAAATTATCTATTCGTTATTGCAGAATACCATTTGCCAGCTGCTTCTACTTCTTCAGCTGTTAATTGATGGCCTCTGTTTTCCCAATGCATTTCAACATTAGCATTTGCTTTTGCAAGCATTGATTGTAATTCGTTTGATTCTTCTGGTGAACAAATTGGATCATTTGTCCCCGCTGCAATAAATACTGCTTTTCCTGTTAAATCAGGAAGTATAATCCCTCTTCTTGGAACCATTGGATGATGAAGAATAGCTGCTTTCAATGCATCCTGATAGTGGAATAGTAAGCTCGCTGCAATATTAGCACCATTAGAATATCCAATGGCAATTACATTATTTCGATCAAACTCATATTCTTTAGCAGCTTCATCAAGAAATTCATTTAATTCCTGTGTACGGAAAATTAAATCTTCCTCATCAAATACACCTTCAGCTAATCGCTTAAAAAAACGGGGCATTCCATTTTCTAAAATATTTCCACGAACACTTAATACAGCTGCATCATCATCAATCATGCCAGCAAGAGGCAATAAATCTAATTCAGTGCCGCCTGTACCATGTAATAGCAATAATGTTGGCTTTTTCGAATCTTTACCTTTATTGAAAATATGCTTCATTCCTTCTCCTCCTCTAAAATTCTAACGTTAACATTAGGCAATGCAGCTGTTAGTTCCTCTCTTTTTTCCTCTAGCCACTCAGGCAGCATAAGCTTTTTTCCTAGATTGCTTACTGGCTCATCTACCGCAAATCCTGGACCATCGGTAGCAATCTCAAAAAGAATCCCACCTTCTTCATGAAAATATAGTGCCTTAAAATAGTTCCGGTCTTTGATCTCAGTTGGATAATAGCCTTTTTCTAATAGAGACAATCTCCATTGCTGAAGCTCTTCCATGTCTCTCGCTCTCCAAGCAATGTGATGGACTGTTCCTGCTCCCATGAGACCGCGAACAGATGGGGTCAATTTTATATCAATCACATTGCCTATCTGCGCCTCTGTTGAGAAACGAAGATACCCTGCATCTTCTCCCACATATTTAAGACCTAATATATTTTCTAGTACTTCTGCTGTTTTGCTAGGTTGTGCAGAATTTAAAGTTGCCCCGCCAAATCCTTTAATAGCAACAGATGGATTAATATCTCCTATTGCCCAATTATTTATTGGGCCATCCTTTCTTTCCACCAATTCGATTTGAAGTCCATCTGGATCAACAAATTGCAAATAATTTTCGTCAAATCTAATAACACTTTCCACTTTCACACCATGACGATGAAGACGATTCTTCCAAAATTCACTAGTACCATGAGGAATAACATAACTTGTAACACCGACCTGTCCTGTGCCAATTCTACCTTTCAGCTGTTTTTCCCACGGAAAGAAAGTAATCACGGTTCCTGGCGTTCCTGCTTCATTCCCAAAATAAAGATGATATACTTCAGGACGATCAAAGTTAATCGTCTTTTTTACCATTCTTAGACCAAGAATACTAGCATAAAAATCGATATTTTTTTGAGCATCATTAACCATTGCTGAAATATGATGTATCCCTGCCGTTTTCTGCATACTATCCTCTCCAATCAAAGGATTATTGTGGTCTTTCTTTCGTAAACATTTCACCGATTTTTGCATAGTCATTTCCAGCTAACCTGCTGACTGGAGCTAATGCTCGTGGGTCAATTCTGCCATTTTCGTAAAGATTATTGTCGATGTGGTAAAGTATTACTCTTCCAATCAGAAAATCACATCCTGGAAGGGCATTTGCCTCTCCCAATTCTAATGAGTGTTCCAATACACATTCCATGCGAACTTTTGCTTCTTTTACACCAGGTACAGAAATTTTACTACTATCAATAGGCGTTAACCTCGCTAGCTTAATTTCACTTTGACTTGGAGAAAGATTTGCTGCAGTTTGATTGATTTTATCAACATTTTGCTCATCTACAATGTGAATAACAAATTCCTTCTTACTTAAAATATTTCTCGCTGTATCCTTTTGCTTCCCATTGGAGCGCTGGATAGATAATGAAACCAATGGCGGGTTAGACGACACAATATTAAAGTAGCTAAACGGAGCTCCATTTAAGACGCCTTCTTCCGATAAGCTAGTAACAAAGGCAATTGGCCTAGGAATTATGCTTCCAATTAGAAATTTATAATTATCTCTTTCTGAAATAATTTTCGGATCAATAGACTGCATCAAATCATCCTTTACAAAGTTAGTCGAGATTTCTTACATCAATTGGTATTAATCTACGTTCAAGCTGTTCTCTATACTGCTCATATTGAGTTGGCAACATTAATTTTTCTCCCATTGTTTCTTGGGATTCATCAATCGCAAATCCCGGAGGATCTGTTGCAATTTCAAAGAGAATTTCTCCATGCTCTCTAAAATAGATGGCGTTAAAATAATTTCGATCCTGAACAGGTGTAACATGATATCCATTTTGTGAAACATGCTTTTGCCAATCTAATTGATCATGATCATCCACTGCTCTAAAGGCAATATGATGAACTGTTCCAACACCCATTGCTCCACTACCACTAGTAGTCCATTTTAAATCAATGACATTGCCGATATCGCTGAAAGAACGGAATCGAACATACTCTCCTTCTTTCCCAACTTTTTCAAAGCCCATCACGTTTTCTAAAAGTTCTGCCGTTTTTTCTGGTTGTTTTGATAAAAGTGTTGCGCCGCCAAAACCTTTAATTGCGTTTTCTGATGTTACTTCACCAAACTGCCAGCTATTATTCTTTCCTTCTTCTCTTTCCACAATTTCTAGTAGTAATCCATGGGGATCAGCAAATTCCAAGTATTTTTCACCAAAGCGTTCCGTTTTTGTGAAAGATATATTAAATTTCACTAATCTATTCTCCCAAAATGTCAGTGCTCCTTTAGGAACAACATAAGAAGTTACGCCAACTTGCCCATCTCCAATAATTCCTTGACGTGCTCCTACCCATGGAAAGAAAGTAATAATCGTTCCGGGAT
This sequence comes from Niallia alba, assembly GCF_012933555.1. Lineage (GTDB taxonomy): Bacteria > Bacillota > Bacilli > Bacillales > Cytobacillaceae > Niallia > Niallia alba. Next base: position 1,178,931 of record NZ_JABBPK010000001.1, on the reverse strand, counting down.
TCCCGCCTTCATCTCCAAAATATAAATGGTATGTTCCTGGATCATCAAAATTGACAGTTTGTTTTACTAAACGTAATCCTAACACTCCTGCATAGAAATCAACATTCTCTTGAGGATGGCCTACAATTGCTGTAATATGGTGAATTCCACTTGTTTTTTTCGTCATTTCCCTTCCACTCCTATTCCTTAATAAACTCTGCATTATTACTTAATATTAGATAATTGCTAGAAAATCATTTGTATGATTTTTATAATTCACCTATTATTACGAATTAAAATATTATTAATTCGAGATATCGTTTTAAAAAAATTACATGCTTTGTGCATGAAGACCTAGTTTTTTTAACTGCTCAATTAGCATTTCTTTCTCATTCGTATCTAAACCCCCACATATCTCTCTCATCGCTATCTTATGCTTTGGGAAGACTTTATCCATTAGTTCGGTTCCTTGTTTGGTAATAACCACATAAGTAATCCGACGATCTTTAGGACATGGCTTTCTCCTGATTAAGTTTTTATGCTCTAATTTATCTACAACATAAGTAATACTGCTACTTGCAAGGAGGATTTTTTCTCCAATCTTTTGAATCGGCTGATCCCCTTTGCTGTAGATTAATTCCAAAACAGAAAACTCTGTAGGGTTTAATCCAAGACATTTTATATCTTCTTCTACTCGTTTCTTAATCGATTGCAAAGCTCTCGATAAAACGACAAATACCTTTAAAGATAAATCTTCATCATATGTTAATAATTCTTTATTATCCATGATAATCACCCTTTCAATTATCTTGAATTCGAGATAATTATATAACAGCATATTTGTACATGTCAACTGGTTTTATTAAAACACTACAATTATTCTACGCACCATTAATTTAAGCTTATGATTATTTTCTATAATCAAATCTGTCTTTTGGAGCATGAAGTGTATGCCCATTCACCACTACTGTATTTTTATCTGTCCATTCAATAGTCGCTGTTTCTTCGTTATTATTCCAATAAACATTTTTGGTCTTATTATCTTTATTATTCAATACAAGTTCCCCGCGAATTGCATAGGAAGTAGTAGCACCACCATTTACTAGATAAGCTTTTAAGGTGTAAGTGCCATCTGGAGAGGTTTCTTCTGTTAAGTATTCCCCTTTTGGCAATCTATTCATATCGTAAAATGCCCAATATACTGCATATCCAATCAGGCCCAAAAGAATAAGACTAATTACAATAACCGTTAATCCTTTGTTTCTTTTTTTGTTTGTGTTAGATAGGTTAGTGTTCAAGTGGTTTCCTCCGCATTGAATATTATCAAAAAATTCCTTCTTTATTATACATTATTTGGAGGTAGAGATTCATTAAAAAGCATCCTGAATACCCATACAAAAAAACAGGCGAAATTTCTTCCACCTGTTTAGTCAATCCATAAGTATTATGAACGCTTTTGTTTTTTTCTAGAAGAATCAGCCTTCGTTTTTCCTGTTTCCTTCGTAGTTGTTCCTTGACCTTCAGGTTGTGTAGCACCTAAACCAATTGTTGATGGATCTGCTTTTCTATTTGTCATTCAATTCACCTCCACTGTCTAGTTTTCCTTGAATAAATGAAGTTATGTGAATTGTTGTATAAAGAATTGTAAAAATCCTTTTGTAACTTTATTTGCTGTTATTCGTATTACTTTACATACGCATGAATCAAACAATCGCAGTATATAAAGAAAACTTCCATCAGTGGGGTTTTCCCTCATCCCCACCTAGCTTCCTCAATTTTCCTGTTTGAGCTGGGACGTTAAGAGTGGGATGAATCAAGTAATGGAGAGAAAGGAGGAAAGACTGTCATGAACAATCAGACAAACACTAATTCAATCATTTCGTTAACGTTTGGGATTTTATCGCTATTAATTCCCATCATTGGTCTTATCTTAGGAATTATCAGCATTGTTTTTTCGAGAAAAGCAGTAAATGAAATCAATAGAACGAATGAAAATGGGAGAGGTTTTGCGACAGCTGGTTTAATATGCAGTATAGTCGGGATCATTTTTCAATTATTAATATTGTTGGGGGTTTTCGCGTTTTTTTCAGTGTCTACTTTTGGATAAAATATGTCGTTTTTGTGAGGCTCTCCCGTTGCGGAGAGCCTTTTTAAGGAAAATATTTCCATGTATCTAGATTTAAATTATTAATGAAGCTAAAAAATTCTTTATAAAAATCTTCTTCCCATTGTCTTCTTAACTTATTGACAGTTATGCTTGTACATAAATCCTCCTAAAAATACAGTCTTTAAATTAAATCGATCTTCTCATATAGTAATCACACAGGAATGTAACTTGAGAGGAGTAGTAAGATGAAAATAGAAGCACCAAAAATTCCAACAGATTTACCTTCAAGGAATTTTCACGACATATTGTACGAGGAAGATTTAGAGCTAGAAATGTGCCAAATTCAACAGTCTATTTTTGATGATGAAGTATTAAACAAAGTGCGATTATCGAAAATGGTGCTGAAAAATTGTAAATTTATCAATACTGATTTTTCCGGTATGGAATTAACAGACGTTATTTTTGAAAACTGTGATTTCTCTAATGCTAAGCTCAGCAGTTCTTCTATACACAAATGCCAATTTAGTAATTGCAAATTATTAGGCGTGGATTTTACAGACTCTCGTTTTGGTAATGTGCAATTTACTGATTCTTTATTGAACTTAGCTGCATTTGGAAGCTCCAAATTAGAAAAAATTAGGTTTCAAGACTCACCAGTAGAATCAGCGGATTTTTACGACTGTATCTTTAAAAAAGTGGAATTTAAAAAATGTACAATGGACGGGGCGAATTTTGAAAGAACTTCCCTTAACGGGGTGGATATTAGTACATCAACCTTCCAATCTCTAATGGTATCTCCAACAGATTTAAAAGGATGTAAAGTATCTACCTACCAAGCCATTCAATTTTCTGCTCTATTGGGATTGGAGATTATTGATTAATCGCATAAAAAAGCTCTAGCAAGTCGACTTTCTGACTTACTAGAGCTTTTTTCATCATCCCCAAACCTTCACATAATTCTTCCCTTTTTTTAATGAGCTGATTGGTCCTAGTACACTTTGTGCAAGTTTTCTCTCACCTAAATAATCAGTATCTATAGCCACTTCGCTTCCATCTGGATTTTCAAATTCTGCATCTACAATGCGCACTCGTTTAAGCGTTTGTGTTGTTTGTACCTCTCCAAGAATGCGCTCAAAATCATCTGGAAGTTCCACTGACAAATATACTTCTGTTCCTTCTTCTACTAGTTTTAAGTTAGGGTTAAAATGAACTTCTGCTAGCTTTTCTTCTTCTCTTTCAAAAGCTTTCGCTCCATTTAAGTAGGCATTTCGATTAATGTATACGGGCTGTTCTACTTTATTAAATGCTTCGTGATCGCCTGGGTCTTGGTGAACGGTTTCAATATATTCCTCAAGGGAAGCAGGATAGCCGTTGTAATGTGCTGTACCAACATCCTCTAGAGCCTCATCTCCTACAAAGATGTTATGGTAAAAACGATCATCGCCTCCATAGGTCACAGCAAATCCCGCTACCTCTGTACTATGTGGGACATGATATGGTGTTGCTCGATCAAGCATTTTCCGATGAACCATTTTTCCGCGAATTAAGTTATTTATATAGGCTCCACCTTGGGCATGATTATCTAAAGCATAATCGGCTGTTAAAATATTATGATCGACGATGTAAGGACCGCTACTTACTTCAACGAATAAATCACGATTGTTGCGATAGTAAAGATTACTACTCACTCTTGTTCCTTGCGTCTGCCAATCTAACCATGTTCCTAACGAACAGTCATGGATACGATTATGGTGTATTTGCACATCAATTGCAGCATGAAGCTTGATCCCTGCAATTTCATGTCCGTAGAACTCTCTCTTTAAGGCAATGTTATAAATATGATTGTTATAAATTTCGCTGAAGACACAGCCAAGATGACCAACGATTCCGTTTTGTCCGCAATCATATATTGTATTATTCCGGACGATATGGGAACCAATCTTCTCTTTGCTCCAACCAGCTTGTCTAGCAAGGAAGACAGATTCTAATTGATATTGGTAACCTGGTTTATCTTTACGCTTCGTACGATAGTTATTCCCAGTCGACCCTTCTTTTCCAAGACTAATCCCACTACATTTAGAATCATGGATGATATTGTCCTCGATAATCCAACCTTTACTCCAATGTGGACCTAGTAATCCTGGCTGATCAGCAGTAGGTGGCGTCCATGGAGTTGCCGCTTGGGCCATCTCAAAGCCTCTTACTGTGATATAATTAATTCCTGTTTCTTCTGGATAAAAGCAGGCTTTTCGAACATTTATTTCCACTAACTCTTCTGCAGGGTTATAATCTTGAAAATTCGCATAGATAGTTGTCGTATTTTCATTCACTTCCGAAAACCAAACATATTCTGTTTGTTCAGGATGATGAACGGGGACATTCTTCTTTGTCCAATGATCTAATACTTCTGTTTGTTTTGTAGGGTTTTGGACTTGTTCTAACGTTTCAGCTTCATAAAAGGACATGCCATTTACATATACATCCCCTAAATGTCTGCCTGGATTATAGACAATCCAATCGCCAAATATTTCTTCCTTATAAGGATTATATTCGCCAAAAAATGAATTTGGGATTTCTGTTTTCCAAATAGTCCCCTCCACTTGCTGCCAATTCTGAATTTGCTCCGATCCTTTAATGACCACCTTTTCACCGTCAGCAGCTTGGTAGGTAATCCTTCTTGTATTGCTTAATCCCGCATTCTTTGGTTTTACCCATTCTCGATATTCCCCTTCGTGCACAATAATGGTGTCTCCTGCTACAGCAACAGAAGCTGCTTTGTTGATAGTTAAAAATGGACTTTGTTTCGTTCCTTCTCCAAGATCTGATCCGTTTTTTGCTATATGATATTCAACCGCCATTTTTTCTTCCTCCTTCATTGTGACTCTGTCCTCATTATAGAAACTTTAAAAAGTGGATACTATTCAAAATGTAGTATAATTTAAGACAATATTAGTGTTTTTGACAGGAGGATAAGAAAGTGGTTTTTTTTGAAGATCACGGGGTGGAAGAAAAGGAATCCTTTGAAAAGTTTACCTTAATAAACGATGGCTTTCCTCTCCACTTTCATCGAGCTTATGAATTAATTATCGTCAACGAAGGAGAGCTATTCGTAAGAGTCGATCAAAAAGAATATCTACTGCAAAAAAATGATGTAGCATTTATTTTTCCAAATCAACTGCATGAGTTCAAAACCATCCATCATTCCCATATTAGTGTTGTTATTTTTTCACCTGAATTGATTGGCCATTTTTTTATGAATTATAAAGGCTTTGTTCCAGAAAACAATGTAATTCATTTACATAATACGCCTATTTTGCAAACGCTTCATTCTATTTACCAGCAAAAAAGTTTTCTGTATGATATATGTGGTAAATTGGTAGAGAATACAAGCTTGACGCCTGTTGAATATTCGACCAAGATGAAAGTATTTCATAAAATTCTGCTTTATGTTGATCAGCATTATAGCTATGACTGTACATTAAAAACGGTAGCAAAACATTTGCAGTATGATTACGCCTACCTTTCGAAGCTTTTTGTTCATATTACGAATAGGACATTTACCGAATATCTTACACACTATCGAATATCCCAGGCATGTTACCAGTTAAAAAATAGTCAGCAGCCGATTGGTGAAATCGCGCTGAATTGTGGTTACAATAATTTGCGTTCCTTCCATCGTAATTTTAAAAAGGTTACGAACATTTCCCCAAAAAAGTATAGGGAGCTTGCTTAAGAAACATGCTTTTGTATATATTACTGATTTTTTGTACATTTTATAGATACAATGCTTAAAGGTGGGGATTTCCATGGAAAACGCCTTCAAAAGATTACAAATCTTAATGGGCGACACATTGCAAATACTCGATCATATGAAAATAAATGATGAAAAGGATGGCCTGCTTCAGCAAATTAAAAAGGATTTACAAGAACAAAATAACCGAATAGACGGACTTACTAAATCGGACGAAGAAATCATTAATACTGCCCTTTCAATGACACAAAGTCTAGATAGCATAAACAATAAGATTCAACATTTGGAAACAGGTTTAATGGCGGACTATCAGAAATCTACAGGAAGTATTGATGAATATCAACATATGGCGATTGATGACCAAATGGAGCAGCCAGAAAGTTATCATGATAAGATTGATTATTTAAGTGCCGTAAAGATTCGTGAAAACTTGAATAAAATGAATGAAGTGCTGATTAGCATCAGATCTTAATGAAGAAGGGGAGATTCCCATGCCTTTCGTTATAACTTCGCCATGTATGCATGAAAAAGCAGGCGATTGTGTGGATGTTTGTCCTGTTGATTGTATCGCAAAGGGAGAAGACCAATTTTATATCGATCCAGATATTTGTATTGATTGTGGTGCATGTGAAGCAGTATGTCCTGTTTCAGCCATTTATCATGAGGAAGATCTTCCACCAGAAGAACAACCCTATATCCAGAAAGCTATCGATTTTTATAAAACATATGAAGGATAATGAAAAACAAATCAACTTTAGTTTGGTTGATTTGTTTTTGTGTAAAGTGAACAAAAAAACTTGCCCTAAATACAACGAGGCAAGTTTTTAATGCTTAGGTCAAGCACCTAAATCTAACCGTGTGAACGAGTAAGAGCTTAAGCTCCCTCTTTTTCCAGGTTAGCATCTATATCTTCTTTTAATTTATTCACTTCGTCTTCGATTTCTGCTGGAATATATTTTGATTTATTCAAGTATGTTTGGCTTAATGAATAATCAGGTACTGCTTTAAAAGCATTTGCTAGAAAATAGAAATTTACTTGTGCATCGCTGCCAAGACCAATTGTTTCATCAATGATTGTTTGATATTCGCCTTTTTCTAATAAGGCAATAAATTTCTTATCTTCATCTGTTAATTCTTTTGCTTTTGTTTCTTGGGTTGCATTACTTTCTTCTTTTACTGTTTCTTCTTTTTTCTCTTCCGCTGAATTTCCACATCCTGCAAGCAAGAATAGGAAAGCGACCATAAATAGAGAAAGATATTTCATCCGAATCTCTCCTTATACGCATATAATATAATTACTATTCCAAAAAGCATAAGTATTATGTAACCTATGTAATTACTTGGACAAAAAAATAAGTTTTAAATAGTTCTTAGACTGTTGTGTATTATTAGAAAACTTAGAACATTCAATACCTAAACGAAATCAAACGGTCTAGGAATTACTAACGAAGATGCTTGACTGGAACATTTTAACACACAGGATTCATTATATCAATATATTAAGATTTGTTTATTAATTCTAAAAAATCAAATATTAATTAAGGTTGATTTAGTTATTTTTTAGAAAAATACTTTATAAACAAACAAAAAACAGTACTCCATCCCAGAAGGAAGTAGCACTGTTTTTCTGATTACTATTATAGCTCTTGTCCATTTGTTGCAATCACTTTTTTGTACCAATCAAATGATTTTTTCTTCGTTCTCTCTAATGTTCCATTTCCATAGTCATCTTGGTCTACATAAATAAAACCGTATCGCTTAGACATTTCTGAGGTACCAGCAGAGATAAGATCGATACATCCCCAGCTTGTGTATCCAATTAAATCTACTCCCTCTTTTATCGCCTCTTTCATCTGCTCAATATGTGCTCGCATGTATGAAATACGGTAATCATCATTGATAGAGCCATCTTCTTCTACCTTATCATAAGCACCTAGTCCATTTTCAACGATAAATAAAGGCACTTGATAACGATCGTACATTTTCTTTAACGTAATTCGTAAACCTTTCGGGTCGATTTGCCATCCCCAATCGGATGATTCTAGGTACGGATTTTTCACACCAGAGAAGAAGTTCCCTTTTTCTTTTAACTTTTCAGGTGATCCACTCGCAACCATAGACATATAGTAGCTGAAAGATAAGTAATCTACTGTATGTTGTAAAAGTAATTCTTCATCTCCTGGCAGCATGTCAATTTGAATATCATTTTCTTCAAAGTAACTTAGCATAAAGCTTGGATAGTATCCACGCACTTGAACATCTGTGAAAAATAAATTCTTTTGATCCTCATCTAATGCTGCTAACACATCATCAGGATTACATGTTTCCGGATATACTTCCATACGTGCTAGCATACAACCAATCTGCGCTCCAGAAATAATTTCATGACAGGCTTTTACCGCTCTGGCACTCCCTACAAATTGATGATGCAGAGCTTGATAAATTGCTTGTTCTTTATTTTCTACCTCATCAATTAAAATACCACTTCCAATGTAAGGAGAAAGAGTCGAGATATTAATTTCATTAAACGTTAACCAATATTTCACCTTATCTTTATAACGGTTAAAGACAGTCTCTGCATAATGAACAAAGAAATCTACTAAACGACGATCCAGCCATCCATTGTATTTTTGCACAAGATTCAATGGAATTTCATAGTGTGATAGCGTCACAAGTGGCTCGATTCCATATTTCGCTAATTCATCAAACACATTATCATAAAATGCTAAGCCCTCTTCATTTGGTACCAAGTCATCCCCATTTGGAAAAATACGCGGCCAAGAAATAGACATACGGAATGTTTTAAAGCCCATCTCTGCAAAAAGAGCGATGTCTTCTTTGTAGCGATGATAAAAATCAATCCCGCGACGTTTTGGGAAATTGTCTCCGCCTTTGCCAGCTAGTAGCGTTTCTAATTCTGCTTTACTTTTGACATCCATCTCAATATCATTGCCACGTTCTTCTTTCGGAACGAATGTAACCATATCGAAAATAGACAAACCTTTTCCACCTTCGTTATAAGCACCTTCTAATTGATTGGCAGCAGTAGCTCCACCCCATAAAAATCCTTCTGGAAATCCGTATTTCGTCATCTTTGCATTTCCTCCCTTTTCTAATCTCTAAAGATAATGATACGCTTACAAAAGGAAAAAAACTGGTCTCTTTTAGACCAGTTAATAAGAAGGATATTGTTTTTGATAGTGATAGATGAGAATATCAAATAAACGTAATAACGTATAACTACTAACTGCGCTATTTTCAATTTTTCCACAGTGTAATACCTCATCAAATACATATTTATGCTGCTCAGGATCCGAAAAAGTAATCAACAATTTCTTTCCATTCGCCGCTTTAATTCTTTCATTAATAGCTAAGGCCTCTGTAAGGATGTTTCCTTCAATTGAAATGGTGATAATCATATCCTCTTCTGTTAAATGAGATACTGTTTCCAATTGTTTGAAAAAATTTGTATTACATTCACATAGCTTTCCAAGAAGAAATAATTGCTTCTGAAGCTCCATCGCTTGAATTTGATGTTTTTCAAAACCTAAAATGACAATTCGCTTCGACTCATAAATTTTTTTAATAATTCGTTCCATTTGTTCCTTCGAAATTTTTTCCATTATCTCGATATTTTCCTTTAGTTTTGCTTCGAATGTAGCTGCACTTAAATGCTTTTCATTCGCCTCATACATTCCACCTTGAAAAGCAACACTGTTTCGGAGATTAGAAAAGTTACGAAAGCCGATTCGCTTACAAAAACGATTAATTGTAGATGGGGCAACATTACATACTTCCGCTGCCATCTCTAATGAATAGCCTTCTATATGATGAATATTTTCCAGGAAACTATTGGCGATAGAATAGTTGATATCCTTTTCCAAAGAATTATTTATGTATGCTAAAAGTGTATAAATTAATTGTTCCAAAATTCCCACCTCAGGATGATCGTATCATATTTTTGTCGTGGTAGTTAACTATTAACCTGTGATTTAAAATATGGGCAAATAGAATAGATAAACCATAAGGGTAAATAATAGAAATTGGTTTGAATTTTATTCATAATGAAGATAAAAATATCTTTTGAAAAGAGGAATCCCAATGAAACTGTCAGGTAATACCATTCTTATTACAGGTGGAAGTGCTGGAATTGGATTAGCATTTGCAGAACGGTTTATTAAAGCAGGCAACAAAGTGATTGTTTGTGGTCGCAGGGAAGAAGCACTGCAACAGGCGAAAGAAAAATTCCCTAACCTTGTTACATATGTTAGTGATCTGTCTATAGAAGCTGATCGAATCAAACTTTTTGACTGGATAACAGCTAACTATCCAGATGTGAATGTGTTAGTTAACAATGCAGGAATTCAACAACGTTTTAATGTGTTAAAGGCAGACGCAAAGACTGATTGGAGTTATTTTAACAAGGAAATCACCATCAACATGGAAGCTTCTATTCAGCTCTCTATGCTGTTTGCACCGTATTTCGCAACAAAAAAGGAAGCGGCGATGATTAATGTAACATCTGGATTAGCTTTTACACCAATGGCAATCGCGCCAATTTATTCAGCAACCAAAGCGGCAATGCATTCTTTCACTGTGAGCTTAAGACACCAGCTTGCTGATACTTCTGTAGAAGTAATCGAAGTTGCCCCTCCAGCCGTGAATACAGATTTAGGCGGTGCAGGATTACATACGAGCGGAGAACCTTTGGATGCCTTTGCCGATGGAATTTTCCAGGGATTAAACGAAGGAAAAGTTGAAATCGGCTATGGCAGTTCGGTGAATCGCTTGCGGATGACTCGGGATGAAGTGGATAAGCATGTGGAGAATATGTATGAGGCAATGAAGAAGACGATTGAGTAAAAAAGGGGCTGGGACATAAGTATTCCAGCCAAGGATAATTCCGAACAATTATACGAAGATGCTAATGAATGTTCCGTATAATTGTTCGGGCTTTTATTTGTTTTTCAAAGGATGTTTCCATGAAGTTTGGTGCGATTCCCCGCAGCCGGAATACACTTCGCTTTCCATGGGGCTCGCGCTGAGCCGCTTCGGCCTGTGGCCTGCAGGGTCTCAGACTGTCTCGCTAATCCCATAGGAGTCTTCGTGTATTCCGGCTGCTCTGTTTTTCCAACTAATTATATTTCCTCTTGTAAAAAGTATGCGAAAGCAGCCGCTATTTACTAGCTATATTAGAAATTGTTCGTCTTTACAGAGTATCTATTTAGTTATGTCCCATCCTCTTTCCTTATCTTCTCCGCTCACCTAAATTAATTCCAATCCCCATATACAATACTCCAATAAGCAGCATGATAGCTATAGGCAAAGTGATGTCACTCCATCCAGCATCAAATAGGGCAACATCCATCATCGCATCGACTCCATGAGATAGTGGGAATACATTGGCTATAGAATTAAATACAGGATTATCCATCATACCTGGTGGCATATAAACCCCACTAATAATCGGCAGAATGGATGACAGAGAAGGATAAATCATATTAAATTTCTCTGGTGTTCTAGTTATTCCTGCAATAAGCATCGCCAAGCTAACCGCACTCAATGTATACACGGCAGCAATGGTTAATATCATCGGAAAGTTTCCAATATCATAGTCCATTATATATTGAAAAATTAGAAAGACTACAACCATTTGAAAAAAGCTGATTAAAAAGCTATAGACTAAATGACCAACATACAAATTCGTTTTGCTTACTGGAGAGAGAAGCAGACGGTTCCATACCCCATTCACCTTGTCTTCATTGATTCGATTCACTTTGACTCCAATTGTAAACATGGCTATAAACAATGTAAAACCGAATAGTAACTGAAAACCCATATCATGACTTGTCAGAGTCTCACCACTTAAGTTTTCCGTTTGGACAGTAATCGGTGGTTTTTCTAAATAGTCTTTGATCTCATTTCTTAAATCAGACGTATTTACGCCATCTGCCACAGCTTGTATCTTAGCTTCCTCCGTAAATACTTTATGAACATGTTGCTCGACAAGTAGGATTTCTGGCATATCTGAAGATGTAATTAAGCGATAATCATTTTCCATTAAAAGAATGGCAACATCTCTTTTTCCTTCTTTTACTTGCTCGCGTGCTTCATCCTCATCTGCAATAATGAATTTGGTGTTACTATCTTCATTTAATAACTCTTCCCAATTTTGTTCTATTTCCTCGGCATTAGGACCTGTTGCAAAAATATCAACTGTTAATTTGTTTTGTTGAGATGTACCTCCAAATATAATCGTTGCCAATACACTAAGAACAATAAATAAAATAATTAGTAGTGGTTTTCGTTTATCTTTAACAAACTGGGCATAGAAAATGGTGGTCATTATACCCGCCCCCTTTTCGGAAACATGAACATACCAATTACAAAACAAACTACAGACATGGCAACTAGAACCACTATCGGTAAAAGTAAATCGCTAAATTGACTAAACTGAATATACTCTATCATCGCTATCATGGTTAAACCATTTGGAGTCCATTCTCCTATTCGTTGTAACAATTCCGGAAAACCTTCAAGTGGGAAAAAACTTCCCCCTAGAACTCCCAAGGACATAATAATAAGGGTGGTTAAACCACTAACCGCATTGCTATCCTTCAAATTTAACGTAATAGATGTAAATATTGCTGATAGTCCTGCAACCATTAACGAAAACGAGGTAAATACTAGTACCATTCCGAACCAGAACGATACAGGTTTATCTGGAAATATATTTAATAATAACTGTGTTACCGTTATCGTAATCATCAATTGTAACCAAGCTAGAATAAAGGTAGAAACTGTTTTTCCTAGCAAAAAATGCATTGGATTACTATTCGTTAATAAAATCCGATTAAATACACGCTCTCTTTTCTCTGTAACCGTCTTTAGTGCTACGCTTTGCGCCAAAAACAGACCAAATAGAGTTCCAATTGCAATAATAAAGTATTGCGAAATAGTATACGTGTCAATTCCTTCCACGACTTCTCTACCTCCTTGAGGCAGTATAGGTTCTGCTGCTGATAACGTTCCTTCCCTACCAAGAGCAAAGTTCATATTCAAAGAGTTCACGAATTCATTGACGATATTTTGGAGAGTAGTTACTTCAGTGGACTGCTTTGCAGCATGAATCGTTAATGCAGTTGTCGATTTATCTCCAAGCATGACAGTAGAAAGCACCTCATACGTAAATCCTTCTGGAACACGAATGATTGCATCTAGTTCACCACTTTCTACTTGGTCCGTTGCTTCTTCCCACGTCAGTTCTTTCGCATTAACCCATTCCTTTACGTCCGGGTTATTAATAAAATTTCGTATTAACGTAATTGGTGATAGATTTTCTACATGCTCAAGCATTGTTTCTTTCTCTGCTTGAGACAAGCCTAATTGTTGTATTCTTTCTTTAAACTGTACAAACCCCTTTTCTTCATCATCTACTTGGACAAATGCTATGTCCAATTTAGTTGCCTCTTTATCGTCATTAAAAATACCAGCAAAGGCATAATTTAATACAACAATGATGATAATGGGGAGTAAGAGAGTCATTAGCATTTCTTTTCGGTCCCGCCAAAAAACGAGTAAGTCCTTTTTTATGAATGATCCCACTTTTTTCCCTCCTCTAATCCCGCAATGTTTTTCCAGTTAAATGTAGAAATACATCCTCTAAACTTGGTATTTCCACTTGATAGTTTACAATTTGGATGCCTGCCTTTTCTGCTGCATGTACGAGATCACTTAAAATATTACTTCCTTTTCTTGAAATAATACGTAGACCCTCATCCGTTTCATCCACTTGATAAACATGATTAAATGATTTAATTTCTGTTAACAATACATCACTTTTTTTGTTAAGTTGCACTTGTATCGTATCTTCACTTGATAAAATGCTTAATAATTCCGATTTTGTTCCAGAAGCAATCACTTTTCCATGATCCATAATGTATACACGATTACATAATTGCTCCACTTCTTCCATGTAATGGCTTGTGTAAAGAACCGTCGTTCCATGCTTTACATTCAATTCTCGAACAGTCTCTAAAATATGGTTTCTTGATTGAGGATCAATCCCCACAGTCGGTTCATCAAAAATTAAAATCTTCGGTTCATGTAACAAAGCAGCTGCAATATTGATTCTTCGCTTCATTCCCCCCGAAAATGTTTTAATCAATTCCTTTTGACGATCCTTTAACCCCACCATCTCAAGCACATTTTGTATTCGATCCTCAATCTTATCTTTTGGAACTTGATAGGCTCTTCCAAAAAACTTAAGATTTTCATATGCTGATAGTTCTTCATATAAAGCTATTTCCTGTGGAACTACTCCAAGAATTCTTCGCATTTCTGCTGCATCTTTTATCATACTTTTTCCATTTAGTTTTACATCCCCAGACGTTGGTTTAAGTAAGGATGAAATCATAGAGATGGTTGTTGATTTTCCAGCACCATTTGGTCCAAGCAAACCAACTGATTCTCCTTCTCCCAAAAATAAATTAATTTCATCTACTACCTTTTTATCTTTGAAATTTTTACTAAGTTTTATGGTTTCAAGCATCTTTTTGCACTCCTTTACTTCGGTCATTTTTATTATCCTTCTCACTTAAGCTACTTTTATAATGGATATTGCCTATTAAGCATATAAAAAAAGAAACAGCTTCACTACTGTCTCTAGTCATCCATTCTTTATTTATCCATTACTTTAATCATTTTTCTTTTTGGCCATGTTCCGCAAACATTATTGTTATTTATCTAGGCTGTTTTCGTAAAGTTTGTTGCGATTACCCGCAGCTGGAATACACTTCGCTTTCCGTGGGGCTAAGCTTAAGCCTCCTCAGCCTCCGGGGTCTCAGGCTGTCTCGCTAATCCCCGTGGCGTCTTCGTGTATTCCGGCTGCTCCAATTTTCCTATTAATTCTTTTTTCCTATTGAAAAAACAACAATTCTTTAGAAAACAGCCTTTATCTATGAGATATGAACATTTTTTACACAAGATTATGCCGAATTGCATAAATGGCTAATTGGGTACGATCACGCAAATCAAGTTTTGTTAAGATTTTACTTGTATTATTTTTCACGGTTCCAACGGAGATTGCCAATCTATCTGCAATTTCATTATTGCTAAGCCCTTCTCCAATACACTTTAATATAGCCCGTTCTCGGGGGGTTAGGGTAGGGTCAGCTTCCGGATTATTGTTTTGTTTTATTAGTTGCGGAACGACTTTTGCTGCTACATTTTCCTCAATAGTTAAACCTCCATTTAATACACTATGAATGGAACGCAGTAGCGCATCTGTATCGCCATTTTTCAAAATGTAGCCACTAACACCAATTCTCAATGCTTCCATTACATAGTGATCATCATCAAAGGTCGTTAACATCAATATTTTCATTTGCGGCCAGCGGGATTGAATAATTTTCGCTGTTTCTAAACCATCTATAATGGGCATTCGAATATCTAATATCGCAATATCAAACTGCATCCTTTCACATAGATCTATTGCTTCTTTCCCATTATTTGTTTCTCCAGTCACTTTAAATTCTTCTTCTGTTTCAATCATCATTTTTAAACCTTGTCTTACCATAACCTGGTCTTCAGCCAGTAATATTCGAGCCATGTTCATCACCTATATTGAGAAGTTTAATAAATCCACTTATCCGAAATTGTTCATCCGTTTTAATCACTTTTAAATCTCCTCCGTACTTTTCCAACCGCTCCCGCATAGAACTAAGTCCAAATCCTTCTTTATATAATGAACGATTCGAAATAGGGTTACTTATTTCAAAACGAAAAATACTGTTACCTGGAGCTTCAAACATAATTTCAGCTTCTTTTGCGTTACTATGTTTCATAATATTTGTTAATGCCTCTTGAACAGAACGATAAATCACAAAAGATTGCTCACCAGTTAATGGAGCAGAAAAAGCACCATGTTTCACAGAAAAATGAATACGAATCATATTCTCCATTTCTAATTTACGAATCAATCGTAATATCCCTGAAAGTCCACCTGTATCATTAGCCTTTAAGGATTTTACTGCCCTTCGTGTTTCATTTAAACTCTCTCCAGCAAGTTCCTTCAAGGATTGTACCTTTTCCTTATATTCTTCAGAAGTTTGTAAACGAAACATTTCCAGTTGCATGATCAATGCCGTAAGTTTATGACCAACTGAATCATGAATTTCATGTGCAATTAATACACGTTCTTCCTGTCTAGCGAGTTCCTCTTCCGAAACAGCTCTTCGCTTTATATCACGGTATTCGCTAAAAAGGGCTTGGTACCGTGCATCCAGATCTGTCCATTGATCCTTTGTCTGCTTATACACTAACAAGCCTATAAGAAGAAAAATAATATAAATCTCCACAAATATCTCTATTATTTGACCTAGATTACTATTCAATACCGTTATGAGAATTGCTCCACATCCAATTACACTAATAATTAAGCTACTACCAATCGTCAAGTGATAAAATCCCTCTGCGATTAAAAGGGAAAGGATAAGAATAAGAAATGGATTGATAGTACCATCAGAAGGAAATAAAGTAATCGTTGCGATAATAACATTCAAGCATATAAAAAAGACGAATAAGCTTGGCCTCTTCTTCACTAAAGGAGTAAGAAAAAAGATAGCAAAATAAAGCGCAACACCGAATAATTGCCCAGTTAATTGATTAATAGTTAAGTCAGTATAGCCAATTGCAAATGGCCATACAACCACATTTAATACAAGCCATACCCAATAGGATTTCATGAATTAACCCCATTTCCTTTAATAAACGTATTTATATTGTATCATCATTATTGTATCACCACTAACTGGGATTAAACCATGTATGAACGGAGCCTCAGTGTAGACAAGGGGAACAGTCCCCTTGTCTACACTCCCATTCTTCCGAAAAAGAAAGAACCTTAGAATAAACTTCGCTCCTTTTTTCAAAAAAACAGGCGCTTTCTAAAATCGAAAGCACCTGTTTGCAGAAGACATATATTGTGTTTAAGGAATTAATTATGGGTAACATGCTTAGGTGTATTCACCTTTAACGAAGATTTTCTCACCAATACATAATAAGATAAGAACGCTAACAGGCTTGATGCGAAAATAATAACTCCCATCGGCACAGCTGTATGTTCTCCTCCGATTCCTACTAACGGTGCTGTTAGTGAACCTAGTAAGAATGGTAATAGACCTAATAATGCAGATGCGCTTCCTGCCATATGTCCTTTTGTTTCCATCGCCAATGAAAAAGAAGATGTTCCAATAATACTAATGGAAGTAACGAAAAGAAAAATAGGTATGGCAACTGCGACTAACGGTGCATGAACTAAAATGGCAATTACTAATAAAATCGAAGCTGACATGGAAAGAGCTAAACCGCTCTTCAAGAATGTTCTCTCTGAGAATTTAGATAATCTGCCAACGATTTGTGTTCCAATAATTAAGCCAACTCCGTTTATCCCAAACAATAAACTAAAGACTTGAGGAGAAACGCCATAAATATTTTGATAGACAAAAGAAATACCAGAAACATAGGCAAAAATTCCGGCAGTAGTAAAACCTTGTGTAAATGCATAGCCTGCAAATTCACGGTCTTTCAATAATGAACCAAAATTCATAACTACTTGTTTGATATTGCTCGGTACACGCTTTTCAGCTGGTAAGGTTTCTTCCAGTTTAAAGGAAACGACAACAGTCAAAATAATCCCAATAAAGGTTAAAACAAGGAAAACCACTTTCCAATTTGCAAAAGAAAGAATTGCACCACCTATTATAGGTGCCACAATCGGACCAAGGTTTCCAATTAACATTAACGTGGCAAAAAACTTTGTAAGCTCTCTTCCACTATATAGATCTCGAACAACAGCTCTTGAAATAACGAGACCACCTGCTGCTGCAAACCCTTGGATGAAACGAGAAACGATCAACATATAAATATTTGGTGCAACCGCACATATTAATGAAGATAGTAAGTATAAACCAAGAAAAATTATTAATGGTTTACGACGCCCTTGGACATCACTCATTGGTCCAATGATTAACTGGCCCAATGCCAATCCCAACAAGCAAGTTGTTAAACTAACTTGCACTAAGGAAGCACTCGTGTGAAATTCCTCTACAATAGTTGGAAATGCAGGCAAATACGTATCTATTGTAAATGGACCTAACAGGGAAAGTGATCCCAATAGAAAAGCAATTTGCAATCGTTTAATTTTTGATAATGAATTCAATTTTCTATCGCCTTTCTACAGTAAATTTTCTATAACTACTTGAATATTAACCTTAAAAAATGCTTCTTTCATAGAAGAAGGAAGCATACTTACATATTGTATTATGAAACAAAGAAATTTTCACCAATTACGCTCTTCTTTTTTGAATTGGTCATTTTGTCATTCCATTTACCGAAGAAGAAAATGACGTGGCTGGGACATAAGTATTCCAGCCAAGGATAATTCCGAACAATTATACGAAGATGCTATTGAAAGTTCCGTATAATTGTTTGGTTTTTTATTTGTTTTAAAAGGATGTTTTCATGAAGTTTAATGCGATTTCCCGCAGCCGGAATACACTTCGCTTTCCGTGGGGCTCGCGCTGAGCCGCTTCGTCGCTACGCTCCTGCTTTCTTCTCAGACTGTCTCGCTAATCCCCGTGGCGTCTTCGTGTATTCCGGCTGCTCTATTTTCCCAACTAATTATATTTCTTCTTGTAAAAAGTATGCGAAAGTAGCCGTTATTCTTTACAGAGTATCTATTTTGATATGTCCCAACCTCAATCTACCATTTATATCTAAAACTTTATTTTCATATAGCCACACAGACTGTTCTTTATTTTCTCCATTATTTTGCTATTAAATGGGTGTTATTTTTGCTTAAAATCGATAACCATTTCATTTGTCTTTTCCATTCTTCTTGAGCTTGCTCGATAGAAACTGGTTGGAACTTTATAAAGTCGCCAGGTTTCTTCTGTGCTACTAAAGGAATATCCACGCCAATGACCATGCCGATTTTTGTATAACCTCCGGACATTTGGCAATCTGCCATTAATAGGATTGGCTTACCGTTTGCCGGCACTTGGATCGTTCCTGGTGCAACAAATTCACTAAGTATATCAGCAGACTTTTTATGTAATAGTGCTTTTCCTTCAAGACGATAGCCCATTCGATCAGATTGATTAGTAATCTGATAGACACTTTCGATAAATAGTTCCTTTGATTCTTCTTTAAACGCCCTATCATGTGGACCCCATACAAATCGAACAGCATCCTTATGAAAGATATTCCGAATAACCGAATCAGATATCCCCCTATTTTTCACCTTTTTTATCCAACTATGATGGATCGGTCCTACTGGAATGCGATCGTTTTTTTGGAGTGCTCTTCCTTCTATTCCTCCATAATTTCCGCGAAGAAAAGTGGATTTACTCCCCATTACTTCTGGAACAAGCATTCCACCAAGGATAGCAAGATAACTGCGACATCCAGTTCTTGCTTTGGCAAATTTCAAAATGTCCCCTTCCTGTACGTGGACAGCTCTCCACATAGGCAGCTCTTTTTCATTTAATGTTGGTGATAAGTCAGCCCCCGTAATTGCAATGACTCCTTCTCCCTTGAAGAGTATTTCTGGTCCTAGTAATGTTATTTCTAGAACAGCATAATCTTGTGGGTTGCCGACAATAATATTAGCCAGTTTTAAGGATAGAGGATCCATTGCTCCACAAGCTGAAACACCAAATGATTGATAGGAATGCCTCCCCAAATCTTGAATGGTTGTTAATAAACCTGGCTTTAAACATTTTATATATTCCATAATTGATTCCGCTCTTTACGTACTTGTTTGCTCCATTTATAAGCATCTTCTGATGAAATCGGCTCATATTTAACATAATCCCCTGCTCCGATAAAGTTAGGAGGATTCTGTGTTACATCAAAGATATTCATTGGTGTCCATCCTACCAGGTGCCACCCTCCTGGAGATTCAACTGTATAAATAGATGTCATACGGTTCGCAATAGCAACAGTCCCTTTAGGAACTTTTGCTGTTGGATTAGACTTTCTAGGAACAATAATTCGTTCGTCTATATCTCCCATATACGGCAGGCCAGCAATAAATCCAAGCATATAAACATAATAGGTCTTTGAAGTAATCATTTTTATAATTTCTTGGACACTATAACCAGTGATCTTTGCTAATTCAGCTAAATCTGGACCATGCTGTTCATCGAAAACAACTGGGATATGGACAACTCGAGACTTTTTCTTCGTTCCATGTATTTCTGTTAATTCAATTTGGGCTAGCTTCTCTTTTAATTGCTCAAAACTTATCAATAGTGGATCATACATTATGGAGAAATTACTCATCGCTGTGACAATATCTTTTACCCCTTCTATTTTTAAAGTCCTTGTTAATTGGGCAAAATGTTGAACCATTTGGTTGTTTTCGATGGATAAAACATCTTCAAACTGGACGATTAAAATCTGTTCTCCCATTGGCAAATAATCAATCTTCCTTGTTCGTTTTACCTCCAAAGCTACTCACCTCTTGAAATTAACCTTTTACTTGTATCATTCTCTAATCGACTTTTATTTTACGAACTATCCATTTATGAAAATATCTGTTTGTATTAAAGTGGAAAATTTTATGTTCGTCTAGAGAGGTTAAAAAATCGCATGGTTGTACTTTGATGTAATTTATTATTCTACCATTCACTTTATACCGGTTATCATAAACCTCTGGTTATTGTTTGTAAATAGTGTTTTTATTAATTTTTTAAAAATTACGACTTATCATCCAATAACAGATTGTTAATTTAGATTCTTCTTTCCGGTTGCTCGGAAACGTAAACTGTGGTTGTAAATCCACCTTCTTTTCCTTGCGATATTCGCTCTTTTACTTGTGACTTTCCCCCTTTTACTTGCGACTTCCCCCTCTTACTTGCGACTCTCCCCTCTTACTTGCGACTTTCCCCCTTTTACTTGCGACTCTCCCCCTTTTACTTGCGACTCTCCCCCTCTTACTTGTGACTTTCCCCCTTTTACTTGCGACTTCCCCCTCTTACTTGCGACTCTCCCCTCTTACTTGCGACTTTCCCCCTCTTACTTGCGACTCTCCCCCTCTTACTTGCGACTCTCCCCCTCTTACTTGCGACTTCCCCCTCTTACTTGCGACTTTCCCCCTTTTACTTGCGACTCTCCCCCTTTTACTTGCGACTCTCCCTTATAAGACTCAAATAATGCGTACAAGAAACTCTTGTACGCATTACTAACTATCCTATATTACAATTGGTTGGATAAATCCTCTCCATTAGAAGCAATTACTTTCTTATACCAATGAAATGACTTCTTTTTCGATCTTTGCAATGTGCCGTTTCCTTCATTATCACGGTCTACATAGATAAAACCATAGCGTTTTTTCATTTCACCAGTTCCTGCCGATACTAGATCAATACAGCCCCAGCTCGTATAGCCAAGCAAATCGACACCGTCTTCATCGACTGCATCCTTCATTGCTTGAAGATGTGCAGCTAGATACTCAATGCGATAATCATCTTCTACATACCCTGCTTCATCTGGTGCATCGATTGCACCAAGCCCATTTTCAACGATGAATAAAGGCTTCTGATAACGATCATATAAATCATTCATTGTAATACGTAAACCTAATGGATCAATCTGCCATCCCCATTGACTTGATTGAAGATATGGGTTCTTTACCGTTGGGAATAAATTACCGGCTGTCTTTTCCACATCGGAATCTTCAGCTGCTGCAACCCTAGAAGCATAATAAGAGAACGATATGAAATCAACCGTATTTTCTTTTAAAACTTCTACATCATTTGCAGTCATTTCAACTTCAATGCCTTTTCTCTCTAATTCTTTTACTGCATAGGCAGGATAAGCTCCTTTAGATTGAACATCTATGAAAAAGTAATTTCCTCGGTCCTTTTTCTTCGCTTCCCAGACATCTTCTGGTCGACAACTATAAGGATAGTAACTCGCAGCTGCCAGCATACATCCTACCTTATTCTCTGGATCGATTTCATGAGCGATTTTTGTTGCTTCAGCACTTGCTACTAGTTCATGGTGTGCCGCTTGATATTTTACTTGTTCTTCATTTTCGCCTTCTTCAAAGCAGAGTCCTGCTCCAAGAAATGGTGCATGAAGAATCATATTGATTTCATTGAAAGTCAGCCAGTATTTAACAAGCCCCTTATAGCGAGTAAACAATACAGTGCATAAACGTTTATAAAAATCAATCAGTTCTCGGTTTCTCCAGCCGCCATACTGCTCGATTAAATGCATTGGACAATCAAAGTGAGTAATAGTCACTAACGGTTCGATTCCATATTTATGACATTCTTTAAATAGATCCTCGTAAAACTTTAGTCCCTCTTCATTAGGTTTCATTTCATCCCCTTTTGGAAAAATACGGCTCCAGGCAATGGATAATCGATATGTTTTAAACCCCATTTCCCCGAATAGAGCAATATCTTCTTTGTAATGATGATACATATCAATGGCTTCTTTCGCAGGATAAAAATAGCCTTCCTCAAAATCAAACATTTTCTTTTTACCAGTAATAATGCTTCTGCGATCTGGACCAGTTGGAATCACATCAACATTCGCTAAGCCTCTGCCACCTTCGTTAAATCCACCTTCACATTGATTCGCAGCGGTTGCACCGCCCCATAAAAAATCTTTTCCAAATCCCATTTTTGTTCCTCCTATTTCATGACTTTGATGATTTCCTCGCCAAATTTAATTGGGCCTTCATTTGCAATAAGAATATCTCCTACTTCTGCTGAGTTTGTAATGACAACAGGCGTAATCGTTTTATATCCTTTTGCTTTAATTCCTTCCAAATCAAATTGAATTAATTTGTCACCTATTTTGATTTCTTGATCTTTTTCCACGGAATACTCATATCCTGCACCATTCAGTTGAACCGTATCGATACCAACATGAATCAACAACTCTACTCCGTCTTCACTTGTAATCCCAATAGCATGCTTGGAATCAAATATTGCACTAACGGTACCATTCACTGGTGATAGGACGGTGCCTTCCGTTGGTTCAATTGCTACACCTTGTCCTAAAATTTCTTCAGAAAACATGCCATCATCTACTTGTTTTAAACGGTGTAATTTTCCTTGCAGTGGGGAAACAATCGTTGCTCCACTGATATTCAATTTCGGCGTTGCATTTGTCGGCGCTTCGTTTGATTCTGCTGTCTCTTCAGCAGCTTGATCTTTATATAGAATTAATGTGGCGATGAATGTTACAACAATACTAATAACTGCACCAATACATGCATAATAGAAGAAAGTTAACGTGTTATCCCCAATATAACTCGGTAAAGTTAGGAGACCTGGTGAACCACCAGAGAAGTTTCGCACTCTGAAAATCCCCATAAATAGTCCACCGGCTGCTCCACCAATCATTGCAGCATATAGTGGTGTCTTAAAGCGTAAGTTAACCCCGTATAGAGCCGGTTCTGTAATACCAAACAGCCCAGTCAAACCTGCAGAATAAGCTAATTGCTTAATCGTACTATCTTTTGATTTAATACCAACACCAATTGCAGCAGCACCTTGACTCACATTGGAAGCAAGCATTCCTGGATAAATCACTGTATCAAAACCAGTTGTCATACGATTGTTAATACCAATTGGAACTAGACCATAGTGGGTACCTGTTGCAACAAGCAATGGAGTAAATGTTCCAACCAATAATGGCACAATCCACGGACTAACCGATTCTAAAGCTGTTATCCCGTTTGATATAGCATCACTAATTAAATATCCTATTGGTCCTAATACTACTAAACTAACTGTTCCTACTATAAAAATGGTAATCAATGGTTTACTAAAGAACTTAATAGCCTTAGGTGAAACTTTGTCTGCAATTGGTTCAATATAGGACATAAACCATACAGATAGAATAATCGGAATAACAGAAGAGGAATAGGATACTGCCGAAATAGGAAGCCCCATCAACTTTATCGCTTCTCCACTCTCTTTCGCAGCCGTAACCATTGCAACGAAATTTGGATGCAGTAGGATTCCTCCAACCATCATAGCTAAAAACATATTTGCTTTAAACTTTTGTGCAGAAGAAACCGCTAGCAAGATAGGTAAAAAATAGAATGCAGCATCTGCCATGAAATTAATAATCTGATAAGTTTGACTTTCTGTTGTCAGCACCTTAGACACTACTAATATAGATAAAACTGCTTTTAACATCCCCGCTGCCGTAATAGCTGGAAGAATTGGGGTAAAGATTCCCGTAATGGTATCAATTACTTTGGCAAAGGCAGATCGCTTATCTTCTACTTTCTCTTCTCCCCCATCATTAGAAATATTAGTTTGGTTAATGATCTCTTTATAAACATTACCTACATCACTTCCAATGATAACTTGGTATTGTCCTCCTTTATTTACTACCCCCATTATTCCTGGAGTATTTTTTAACGTTTTTTCCTCTGCTTTTTGATCATCCTTTAAATTAAAACGTAATCGTGTTGCACAGTGAGTCAAACTTTTCACATTTCCCTCACCACCAACCTTATCGATAATTAATTTCGCTAACTCTTGATAATTCATCCGGTTTGTCCTCCATTCTTGTAAAACCTAAAAATGTTTGTTGTAGTAGAAAAGGAATAAAAAAAATACCTAAATGAAACCCCACAACAGTTAGCGGTGTTTCATTTAGGTATAGCCTGCATTATCAGTAACAATCCTAATCACTGGTTATTCTTTTTATATGAATCGTCAGATAGATTAACTCATCTTCTTCTAGTTCTCTTCCAAATTCTTTCTTAATATACTCTCTAATTTTCAATGCACAAGCATACTCATTAGTATACTTTTCCTTCAGCATGAAAATGAAACTGGACGTTCCTGCATCATCCAATTTAACACCACTGAACATTCGTTGAAAGAAAAATTTCAAGTGCGTGATAAATCGTTCATAATTAAGCGAATACTCGTCCAAATCAATTTTAAAATGATATTTTACAATATTAAGGATATTTTGGATAACCTTTGCCATTTCTGATACTCGACTAACTTGGCCCATATCAAGCTCCGCATTGACAATATGCAAGGCGATAAATCCAGCTTCATCTTCTGGTAAATCAACACTGAGTCGGTTTTTTACAATCGATAACGCTTCTTTTCCAATCAAGAATTCATGATTATAAAATCGTTTAATCTCCCAAAGAAGAGCATTCTTGATTTCCATTCCATTCTCATAGCGCTCAATTGCATAACTGATATGATCGGTTAATGTTAAGAAGATATTTTCACTTAGTTTTTTCCCAAGCGAAACTTTTGCAAAGCTGATGATTTCATTTGCTACCTGAATATGTTCCATCGGAATCGAAGATAACATCTGGGTTAATTTATTGACACTCCACTCTTTTGAACTGAGATACATATTCTCAATCTTCGTTTCATCAATAGTGTCGCCGACCTTTTTCTTAAAGCCTAGCCCTTTCCCCATCACGACAAGTTCTTGATTATCATCATTCCTAGACAATACGATATTATTATTAATCACTTTCAATACATTCATAAGATAGTCCCTATTCTTTTATTTTCTTCATCTACAACAAAAAATAGGTATAGCCCACAATAAAGCGGTAACAATCCTTTAAAGTCAGTCTAGCATAGGTAATTTCTACTGTCAATTTGATATTTCCTGAAAATCTCGAAAACTACTATCCCTCGTTAAGTCCGATCAAGAACGGGGAAGACTGATCGAAAACTCGCTTTGCGGTTAACAAATAAGGCGTATAAATTAGTTTTTCCCAACCAATTTATACGCCTTATTCTTTTCCACATATTATGACTTAAAGGATGATTCTTTTCACCTGTTTAACGTAGAAGTAGCGAACAATCAAGAAATAAAGAAGCTGAATAAAAGCAAAGCTTCCTAATACTAACGAGGCCTCTACTGTGATATTAAAGTCAAAGAAATGAGATAAGGCAGTTAGTGCAACGGAACCGTGAATTAATGCTACTATAATCGGTGAGAAAAATAACAGGGCTATTTGTCTATTCACGACTCTTTTTAACTCACTCTCCGTTAATCCAATTTTCGCAATCGATTGGAATTTGCGCTTTTCTTCTTCTAAATCGGTGAATAAGCGGAAGTAGAGAAAGCTTCCTGCAGAAACGAAGAATACAATTCCAATAAACAAGCCGATAAAGAGAATCGGTCCATATGCTTTATTGATTTGATAAATTGTATAGTCAACAGAAAAAGCTTTAAACGGTAATTCTTTATCTAATTGTTTCCCTACTTCAACTACTTTATCTGTTTGTCCTTCTTTCACTTGCCATACGACACTGTGATTACTTTCTATTGGTTCATTAAGCTGGTCATAAATCTTATCATTCACTACATAATAAGCCTTTATTTCTGTTAAAACAGACGCTTCGATTACTCGAGTCGGAGATATTTCTTGACCGCTTTTTAAAGGAATAGCTGTTTCCATTAACTCTTTACTGGCTTTCGATTTCCCATTCATTAAGACTGCATCACTTTGTTCCACGACAATCGCTTCGTTTTCCTTAGGATGAAGTTCTGTCTCTCCAATTAGCCCAGCAAAGCTATTATAATCAGATGCTCTCGCAATTAAGACGCTCTCCTTTTTTCCAGTTACTTGATAATAGTTCAGCTGAACCTGTTCTATCATCGCATCCAATTTTTCATCTTTAAGAATAGCATTCACTTGGCTAATATCTTTTTCGATTACCTCTTTGCTATCATCTCCTAATGGAGAATAAGTGAAAGTGTATCGATTTATATCTTTTATCCCTTTTGTAAAGTACGCTTGGAAACCGTATAGGGTCCCAATTGCACTAAAAGCAACTGTGGAGATAATTGCCACCAAGAAAAAGGTTCTTGCATTATCCTTCATCCGAAAGGATAAATCGGAGAACAGTAGCATATTTGTTTTTTTCCAAAAGATAGACTTATTGCCTTTTAGCTTTCGGATGACATACACGCTCAATTGAGTAAATAAAAGATAAGTCCCTAGTGTCACTACGACAATAACTGGTATCATTGCGTAAATCACAAATAACCCCTTCACATAAACCGCAGTACCATAACCTACAAGCAGAAGCAACGCTGCTAGAATGGATAGAAGTAAAGAAGCTTTCGGCTCTCCTTTTGACTTTTTGTCTCCCTTTATTAAATCAATCAATTTATTGGTACGAAGAATAAACGAAACAAAGACCGAAATAAGGAAAAAGAGAATAAGAAAACTAATAAATGTCACGATAATTGCCCATGTAGGGAAATAAAAATCCAATGATTCGCTAATAATTAAAACATTCTCAGCAATCAAAAGAATGACTTTTGCAAATACTAATCCTGTTAAAATACCACTTACTGTCGCAAAAAATCCAATTAATATATTTTCTAAGAAAACTAAGAGGCGAATCTGCCGATTGGATGCTCCAAACATCATTAATAAGCCAAATTCTTTCTTTCGTGACTGTAAGAAAGAACTCATCGAATATAAAACAAAAAAGAAAGAAAACACATAAATAATTCCGCCAGCAACCCCCATTCCAAATACAGCCGTTTCATTAACGCTGGCATCTGAAAAGGCCGGATGGAAAGCAAAGATAGCAAAAGTGAAGAAAACCATTACCGTAAACATGCTGCTTAGGAAGTACGCAATATACAGCCGTTTATTGCGTAGGACGTTATTAAACGCGAACTGACGAAAAGTCATTTCCGTCGCCTCCCATCAACGAAAGCATATCGATTATTTTTTGGAAAAATGCTTGCCTACTATCCCCTCTATGAATTTCCGAATGCAGCTTTCCATCACGAATAAAGATTACTCTATCTGAATAACTAGCTGCTTGTGGATCATGTGTTACCATTAACAAGCTCGTTTGCTTCTTCTCATTAATGGAAACAAGCATATTCATCACATCTTTTGCTGCTTTCGAATCTAGGTTTCCTGTTGGCTCATCTGCCAATAATAGCTTAGGTTCATGAATCATCGCTCTTGCAATAGCGACCCGCTGTGCCTGACCACCTGAAATTTCGTAAGTGCGTTTATTTAGAATGGCTGAGATACCCAAATCTTTGGCAATCTCTTCTGCCTTCCTCTTCATTTCTTTGACAGGAGAACCATCTAAAGTTAATGGCAAGACAATATTTTCTTCCACCGTTAATGTATGCAATAGATTAAAATCCTGAAAGATAAATCCTAATTCATTTCTTCGGAACTTAGCCAGTGCATTTTTTTTGAGCGTATGTGGCATTTTCCCTTCCATCTCAACAGAGCCTGCCGTAGGGGCGTCATTCGTAGAAATAATATTTAATAAAGTTGTCTTCCCACTTCCAGAAGGACCCATGATCACAACAAATTCGCCTTTTTCTATTTCAAAATTAATATCAGTAAGGGCACGGTAAGCTACTTTTCCTTCGTAAACCTTACTTACGTTTTTAAGTTTAAGCATAATCTTTCTCCTCTCCAACAATTCTAGTAAAAGTATAGCCTGAATGAGATATGCCATACTATCGATTATGCTTTCATTAACCTTACATGGATGTAAGGTTTTGCGTGTTGGAAAAAATAATTCTTACCGTTGTGCCTACTCCGACCTTTGATTCCAATTCAACACGATGTTCTAATCTTTCCGCTACTTCTTTAACTAAATAAAGCCCCATACCGGTAGATTCTCGATATTTGCGCCCATTTTCTCCTGTATAAAATTTATTAAAAATACGTTTCACATCTACAACTGGTATCCCCACCCCAAAATCTTGCACTTCAAGAATGGCTTCCCCTGACTTTTCATAAAGGGAAAGAATAAGATGCTTTGCTTTTCCTGTCGAATATTTAACGGCATTATGTACAAGCTGTGTTAAGAGAAAAAAGAGCCACTTTTCATCTGTCTCTACTGTTATTCCTGGCTTTTCTTCTTTAAATTGAGGATACACTTCATTGCGAATGTAAAAGCGCTTGTTTTCCTGATTCACTTCGTGTATTAGCTTGGAAAGAATAACAGGCTTAATCTGAAAATCCTCTGTAATGGTACGAAGTCTTGCCATATAAAGAACGGTATTCAACCCGTTTCGCATTCGGTCCGTCTCTTCCCGGATACTTGATGATTCTGGCTCATCAAGCGTTTGTGCTGTTAGCTCAATAACAGAAAGTGGTGTTTTCATTTGATGAACCCAACGATCCATAAATAGTAAATGCTCATCCTGTCGTTCCTCTGCTTTTTGGATTTCTTCTTGGAATAAACGATATTGTGCGATTAATAATTGATCAAGAGCTTCTGCAATGGGTTTTGCTTCGGCAGTCTCAAGCGATCCATCCAATGTTTCCATTGGACTCTCCAACCTTTGATAGAATTTTCTTCTACTTATATATTGATATAGCAGGAATGCTGTTATAAATACGATTGATAGAAAAATAGCATATAGACTTACTCCTATCCCCCGGTAACCATCCAACCAAAATAGAAAAGGAATCAAAACACATTGGAACAGTTGTACCATTATCAATAAAATATGCTCGCGAAGGAATAGCTTCATGCATGTCCCTCTTTCCAAGTCGGACGCAAACGATACCCCGCCCCTCTTACCGTTTCCACAGCCTCTTCAATCCCTAGCTCTTGGAACTTTTTCCGGACACGAGCAATATTTACATTCAATGTATTCTCATCAACATATGCTTCGTCATCCCAAAGCTTTGCTAATAAATCCTGCCGTCCAGCAACACGAGGATATCGATCAAGTAAGCTTTCGATAATGTCTGTTTCCTTTTTAGTCAATTGGGTCACTTTGTCTTTAAATCGTAATTCAAAACGTTCCGGATATAAGCTCAAACCCTCTTGATGAAGCACTCTTTCCTCATGCTTAGTCGCATATTCGCCGTATGCACGGCGTAATTGACTTCTAATTTTCGCCATAACAATATCGGGATGAAAGGGTTTTGTAATGAAATCATCCCCACCATTTTCAATCGCCATTACTTGGTCCATCTCACCTGTTCTCGCTGAAATAAAAATTACTGGGCAAATGGATTCTTTACGAATTTGCCGACACCAATAGTAGCCGTCATAACTAGGAAGATTAATATCCAGTAGTAGAATGTCCGGCTGCACTTCTCTAAATGTATCTATTATGTTTTCAAAATCGATCGTTATGATCGCCTCATATCCATATTTTTTTATGTAGGTGCTGAGATATTCTGCGATTTTCGCATCGTCTTCAATAATCATGATTTTCTGCATTTTTTACTCCTATTGATTCAAGTCTATTACATTAAATGTAACATAGGTAATTCTTTTAAAACTATTGTTATCATTTATTTTGTCCATATCTTAACATATTGTACAAAAAGATACCTCCCACATAATGATATTCACAACGTTGGTGTCATCCTCATTTGCTTGGATGTCACAGAATAACATATTATCCTTTGTCACTGGATTAGAAGGCTGCATATATAATTCTATTTCATGCGCTCCTGCTTCTGATACAACAAAATGATACTCCAGATAAGGTACATCTTCTCCTGCAGTAATATATTCAGTTGTTGGAAAAGCCTTCATAGCAGATAAAGTCTTGCCATAGCCCTAAAGCACATCAAATCGATAAATATCTCCTTGCTTATTCGTAGCATCCTTATTCAAGAAATAATGTTCTGCTTCGATAGAAATATAGCCAGTTGTTTCAATATATATAAACGCAGTAAGAAATCCTACTGCTCAGCCATATTTGAAATTTCACCTTATCTCCCTCTATTTCTTTCAAAAAAAGCATTAACCCGCTTCCCTATAGCATCCTCCGAAACCGTCAAGAGCTTCCCATCTCCTACAATCTGTTTTCCTTCTACAAAAACATCTTTAATAGCATTGGGCTGCATTGAATAGACAATATTTGCGATTAAATTTGTCTTTGGCAGCAACGATAGATCATTCGTATCAATCGCTACAAAATCTGCTTGCATCCCCTGTTCTAATTTTCCGATTGGCAAATGCAATATTTCTCCGGCATTTTTCGTTCCCATCTCAAATACTTGCTGGGCATTCACACATGTTCCATCAAGTCTATCTACTTTTTGTAAAATCGAACACATTCTCATTTCTTCAAAAACAGATATTCGATTATTGCTACATGCACCGTCTGATCCTAAGGTGATGTTCACTCCTGCTTTGGCTAAGTCGGGAATTTTCGTAATTCCATCAGCGAGAAACATATTGCTGGAAGGGCAATATACAAGGGATGTGTTTCGTGAACCTAACAGCTCTATTTCCGTTTGCTCTAGCCAAACTAAATGAATCGCAATCATGCGCTCATCTACTACTCCTAATGAATCCAAATAATGAACTGGTCGAAGTCGATATTTTTCTAACGTCTCTTCGACCTCAAACGGTTCCTCTGCTACATGAATATGGAAGGGGGTATCTATTTCACATGCGAGACGATGCCCAGCTTTAATCATTTCTGGAGATGCGGCATGAGGGCTGTGTGGCGCAGGCTGTATATGTACCATTGAACTGCCTTGATATTTTTTTGCTAACTGATACGTCCTTGAAACAGCTTGATTTATTGTCTCCATATAAGCTTTCGGAGCCCCATCCCAATCATACATCGTTCGTGCTAAAACGAGTCTAATTCCAACATCCTTTGCTGCTTGAATCACGGCTTCATCATACGCTACCCCATTGTTATGGACATAGAAAAAATCGCTGACAGTCGTCGCTCCATAGCGTAGCATCTCCCCAAACGCAAATAATGCACCAGTGTAAATCGCCTCTTCATCTAAGTAAGGTGTATATTTATATAATGCTTCATCCCGCCATTCTAAAAAAGGTCGATCTACAGCAATCCCTCTCAGTAAACTTTGAAAGGAATGATTATGTGAATTTACGGTGCCTGGAATAACCGTCTTTCCTTCTAATGAATGGATACTTGCCCCTTTATATTTTTCTTTTAACTGTCCAGTCGGACCAATCTCTTTTATCACACCATTTTCCACAAAGAAGCTATATTGGTCATGAAACTTTGCATTTGTATAAACACTATCCGCTATAAATAAATGCCCCATGCTTTTGCCTCCTTATAGGCTGTTATCCAATGCCAAAATAGAATGCAATAATACGTTTCCAGCTTTTTCAATGTCTACAATCCGACTTGCCTCTTCTGGACAATGACTTTTCCCTGCTAAACTAGGAACAAATAACATACCAGATGTTGTAATAGATGCCATATGTGCTGCATCATGGCCCGCCATGCTTCCTAATCGATAAGTAGGATAGCCCAGTTTATTCGCCTGATCCTCACAACATGCTATTATCTTTTCACTCATCGCTACTGGTGCTTGATTGAGCTTAACTGTTCGTATGACCTTGATTTTTCTATGTCGATGAATGATTTGTACTTTATCTTCCCATTGTGATAACACATCCTGGATTTTCTCCTTTGATTGCCCTCTAATTTCTAAAGAAAATGTAACTTCACCTGGCACAATATTTGTTGCATTCGGCTTTACAATAACCTGACCAATCGTACCAACGACTTCCTCATCGGGATCATGTAGTAAGACCTCTTCTAACGCAAGTGCCATGCTAACAGTTGCCAGGAATGCATCCACTCTATCCTTCATTAATGTCGTCCCTGCATGACTCGCTTCCCCAATAACCGTCACTTCCTCACGATAAATCCCCGTAATCCCAGTTACAAGTCCAATAGGGATCTCACGTTGTAGTAACCTTTTACCTTGTTCAATATGGACTTCCAAATAGGCAGCAAATTCATGAGGGCTTCTTACAGCTCTTGCAAAATTATCGGGATCACCGCCAGCTTCCCGTAAAGCTTCTGTTAACAGGCAGCCATCCGAATTGGTGACACCAGTGATAGATTCAACAGTTAATTTTCCCGTCATCGCTCTGCTGCCAAATGTCGATAGACCAAATGGGTTTGGTTCCTCTGCACTAAAAGAAACAAGCTCTAATGGATGTTTTGTCTTTACTCCATATTCCTCCAACACATGCATTACTTCCAGCGCAAGGATCACACCAAGCGCTCCATCATACATGCCTCCATTTGGCACAGAATCGATATGGGAACCAAAAGCAAGGACTGGCAATTCGGGATTAGTCCCTTCTCTCCTCGCCCATATGTTTGCCGCTTGATCAACATGGACAGTTAAACATAGTCGATTAAGCTCCTTTTTCAACCAGTTCCTCGCTTCGATTTCAGCTGGAGTAAATGTTGTCCGGTCCAACCCTCCATTTTCATTACGGCCAATTTTGCCTAATGCAAAAAGTTTCGCTTCGATTCGTTGTTTATTTACACTAAGCTTCTTCATCAATCCTCCCCCTCTCTCATTCATCCAATGCCCTCAATCATCCTTGATTAAGAAAGAACTCCCATCAGTTCGGTCTTACTCCCCGTTAAAAGTCGGATAAAAGTCATCATACTTTCAGTGGAAAAATGATGACTATCTCCACCACTCATTCCTTCCTTTTATTGAAACTGTTTTCCTACGACAACTGGAACGCCTTTTTTTATGACTGTATCAACGTGATTCATACCATATTGATACGATAAAGTTAGATAATTAGGTACGTCAAAAATCGTTATATCTGCTTGTTTGCCTTTTTCTAAACTGCCTATCGTATCTGCACGGCCAATGGCATGTGCTGCATTTATGGTTGTTGCGGTGAGAACCTCTTCTGGTGTCATCCCCATCTTCAAGCAGCCAAGATTCATAATGAATGGAAGTGATAGTGTCGGAGAGGAGCCTGGATTGGCATCTGTCGATAAAGCAACGGCAACGCCACGGTCAATCATTTTTCTTGCTTCCGCAAATTCTGCCATTAGGAAAAAGGCGGTGCCTGGTAATAAAACACCTATAACATCACGCTCTGCCATCTGTTCAATCCCTTGATCTGAAGCTCTTAATAGATGATCCGCAGATATCGCGCCCACTTCTGCCGCTAGCTCTGCCCCAGCGTATGGTTCAATTTCATCAGCATGGATTTTCGGAATTAATCCATGTTCTTTTCCAGCTTCTAATATGCGCCGAGATTGTTTTGGCGTAAATACGCCGCGTTCACAAAAGACGTCATTGAAAGTAGCTAATCCTCTGCGTGCGACTTCTGGAATCATCTCATTTACTACTTCCTCGACAAAGCGTTCTGGATTATTTTTATCAGCGAGAGGGATGGCATGTGCCCCCATAAAAGTAGAAACGATATCGATATGGTGATCTTGCTGGAGTTTTTTTGCTACCTCAAGCTGTTTTATTTCATGTTCCAGCGATAAACCGTAGCCACTTTTTGCTTCTACTGTCGTCACTCCATAAAGTAAAAATTTATCTAATCTTGCTTTCGACTCTTCGTATAACTGCTCGAATGATGCTTCTTGCGTCGCGCGAGTAGTAGCATGAATTCCTCCACCCGCGTTCATAATATCCATATAGGTTTTGCCTTGAAGACGCATCGCATATTCATTTTCTCTAGTTCCAGCATGAACGAGATGGGTATGTGGATCGATTAAACCTGGCGTTACTGTTTTATTCGTCGCATTTATTTGTTTAGCATGAGCAATCCATTCCGGATATTTTGCTTCGATTGCACTTGTTTCGCCAACATCAACAATCCTGCCATCCTTAACAAGTACAGCACCATTTTCAATTACAGTAATTTTGTTCATCGCTTGTTTTTTAGCTGGTGTTGCCGTATGCCCTTCTACTGTAATCAATTGTGCAGCATGTTTTATAAATAAAATCTCTGCCAAGCTTTACACCTCCGCATCTTTTAACATCGGAATATGAATCCCTTTTTCTTTAGCTGTCTTTACGGCAGCCTCGTATCCTGCATCCACATGCCTCACTACCCCCATCCCTGGGTCTGTGGTCAATACGCGCTCTAAACGTTTTTCTGCATCCTTTGTTCCATCGGCAACAATGACCATGCCTGCATGTAGGGAGTAGCCCATCCCAACACCCCCACCATGGTGAACACTCACCCAACTAGCACCACCAACACTATTGATCAGTGCATTTAAAATCGGCCAATCCGCTACTGCATCACTGCCATCCTTCATACCCTCTGTCTCACGGTTTGGCGATGCAACAGAGCCAGAGTCTAAATGGTCACGCCCAATAACGATTGGTGCTTTTAATTCTCCATTTGCAACCATGTCATTAATAAGCTTTCCAAACCGTGCTCGTTCTCCATAACCAAGCCAGCAAATCCGAGATGGCAAACCTTGAAAACGAATTTTGTCCTGTGCCATTTTAATCCACTTACATAAAGATTCGTTATCGCTAAATTCCCTTAAAATGACCTCGTCTGTTTTATAAATATCTTCTGGATCTCCAGATAATGCGACCCAACGGAATGGTCCTTTTCCTTCACAAAATTGGGGGCGAATATATGCAGGAACAAAGCCAGGAAAATCGAAAGCATTCGCTACGCCTTCATCTTTGGCAACCTGTCTAATGTTGTTCCCATAGTCAAAGGTTACTGCTCCTTTTGCTTGCATCTCTAACATCGCCTGTACATGTGTTGCAATACTTTTTTTCGCTAAATCTGCGATAGCATTTGGGTTGGAAACTCTTAGCTCTGCCGCTTCAGTAAGTGTCATGTTTGCTGGCACATAGCCGTTTAGTGGATCATGGGAAGAAGTTTGATCTGTCAGTACATCTGGGATAAATCCCATTTCAATCATTTGCGGTAAAATTTCGGCAGCATTTCCAAGTAATCCAATGGAAAGGGGGCGACCTTCTTGCTTTGCTTCCTTCGCCAACCGAATTGCTTCATCTAAGCTAGCTGTAGAGGTATCCAAATACTTCGTTTCTAATCTACGGTCGATGCGATGTTGGTCCACTTCTACCGCAATACAGACGCCTTCATTTAAGGTTACTGCTAGCGGCTGGGCACCACCCATTCCACCAAGACCAGCCGTCAATGTAATGGTTCCTTTAAGCGAACCACCGAAATGTTGGCGGGCACATTCTGCAAAAGTTTCATATGTACCTTGGACAATTCCTTGACTACCGATGTAAATCCAACTTCCTGCAGTCATCTGGCCGTACATCATCAAACCCTTTTTATCTAATTCATTAAAGTGATCCCAATTGGCCCATGCGGGAACGAGATTGGAATTGGCAATTAATACTTTCGGTGCGTCTTTATGTGTTTTAAATACAGCTACCGGCTTTCCTGACTGGATAAGAAGTGTTTCATCATTTTCCAATTGCATTAATTCATGGACAATCGCTTCATAACATTCCCAATTACGGGCTGCTTTTCCTATGCCGCCATAAACCACTAATTGATCAGGATTTTCCGCTACTTCTGGGTTCAAGTTATTGTTTAACATCCGTAATGCTGCTTCTTGAATCCAATTTTTCGTGTGTAGTGTAGTCCCTGTATATTGTTCTACTTGTCTATTTATTTTTGTCACATGTATCAGCCCCTTAAATGCAAATTTTCTTGTTTTAATATCTAGTAATTCTGTGTTGTGGAAGTTAATTTTTCTATGCTCTTATTTCTTTCTTCAATGATTCTAGCTTTTTCCCTCTGAATCTATTTCAAATGATTTTTTTAATGCCTTGCTTAACTTCTCCATATCGTTCGAAAAAATACGGTCCACCTCTATTGATGCAACATACTTTCTGACTTGTTCTACTAACCTTTGCGTAAAAGCTGCCATCTTTTCCTTGCCACGAATTTCTGCAGCCTGTGATGCACAAATCAATTCAATTGCCAGCACTTGTCGGGTATGTTGAATGATTTGATACGCATGCCTTGCACCAATCGTCCCCATGCTGACATGATCCTCCTGATTTGCTGAAGACGGAATTGAATCGACACTAGCAGGATGAGCAAGTGTTTTATTTTCCGAAACAAGCGAAGCTGCAACATACTGCATAATCATCGCCCCAGATTGCAAACCTGGCTTCGAGCTTAAAAATGGCGGTAAATCATTTAACTGCGGATTAACTAATCGTTCAATCCGTCGCTCTGAAATATTAGCCAGTTCCGCCATCGCAATCCCCAAAAAGTCCATTGCAAGTGCAATCGGCTGTCCATGAAAATTACCACCAGAAATGATTTTTTTGCCATCGTCAAAAATCAGTGGATTATCTGTCGCTGCATTAATCTCTATCTCTAGTTTGTCTTTAACATATTGCAATGTTTGCCAAGTGGCACCATGCACTTGGGGAATACAACGAAGCGAATAAGCATCCTGAACACGTAGTTCCCCTTGTACCGTTATTAGCTTACTACCAGCAAGATATGCGCGCATTCGCTGAGCGACATCTATTTGTTCTTGATATCCTCTTGCTTGGTGCACGTCATCATCGAATGCATCAATAATTCCCCTTAGTCCTTCCATCGTAACTGCGGCAATTTGTTCCGATTGATAGGCTAGCTTCTCCGCTTCTAAGTAAGCAACAGCACCCATAGCAGTCATTGCTTGTGTTCCATTGATAAGCGCTAAACCTTCTTTAGCAGAAAGCTTGATTGGTTCTAAACCCTCCGCTTGTAAAGCTTGTTGAGCAGGAATTCTTGTTCCTTTGTAAAATACTTCTCCTTCACCGAGAAGTGTCAAGGCAAGATGAGATAAAGGTGCAAGATCTCCGCTTGCACCAAGTGATCCTTGCTGGGGGATAACCGGATGGATTGCTTTATTTAGAAGTATTAGTAATCTATCAATAATGAGGGGACGAACTCCTGAATAACCTTTAAGCAAGGCATTTGCGCGCAGAAGAAGCATGGCTCTTGAAACCACTTCTGGAAAAGGTTCGCCTACTCCACAGGCATG
This sequence comes from Niallia alba, assembly GCF_012933555.1. Lineage (GTDB taxonomy): Bacteria > Bacillota > Bacilli > Bacillales > Cytobacillaceae > Niallia > Niallia alba. The sequence goes on along the minus strand of NZ_JABBPK010000001.1, from coordinate 1,141,279 downwards.
GGAATGAATTAAATTAAGCTGCAATGTTTCTACATCATTTTTATCAATGCGGACATCACTAAGTTTGCCGAAACCGGTGTTAATACCATAGACCGTTTTTTCTTGGTTTACGATTTCTTCAACAGCTTTTCGGCTGTTTTTTACTTTGGTTAGGCTTTCCTTTGAGGCTTGGACGGGTTCGCTGGTATAGAGGATTTTTTTTAGTTGGGATAGGGTTAGTTTGCTGCCAGTTAAGGTAATCATGAAGGTTCCTCCTTTGTATATCGTTTAATCATTAGAAGAATTCCTTTGAGAAGTAAAATATGTTAATAATATGAATTTCATTAAGTAAACGGGTATTTATTGTTATTGCTCTATTGCTTTTATATTATTTTGATATATAGGATTTCATTAGTTTTTGCAGTGAAATTACATCCCTATTTTTCTAGACTTCCTTTGTGTGAGATAATTTCAAAAATAATATTCATTAAGATAATATATAGTCGTTTAAGGTCTTACATTCCATAACTTACTTTTCATATTAAAATATTTTATTAATTCCTTAAGATTTTCTAGTTAAAATTCACTTTCTTGGAGTATTTACTATTATGTAAAGTACTCTTTCATTTAGGCACATAATTTTATCCTCCGTAAACGGATTAACATAATTTAATAGTCTTAAATATCTAAAAAAACGCCTCTACATGGAGACGTTTTTTTAGGTGCAATTATTGAACACTTAGCTGTAATGCTTTTAAGTTATCACGCATCGCATCCACATATCCTAAATCCTTTTCTTGTAACTCGCTAGACAAAACCTCTAAATCATACAAAATAGCTGTCTCTGTCCCTGTTTCAGCAGCAACCGTTTTGGCGATTGCAGAGTTGGCTCCATGTTGATAATAGATAACTGGGACATTATGCTCTTTTACAAGATTTCCGATCTCTGCCATACGCGCTGCGCTCGGTTCTACTTCTGTAGATAAGCCGCCAATGGCAATCTGCTCTAAGTTATATCGCTTCGCAATGTATCCAAATGCTTGGTGTTGTACGACAAAAACACGATTCTTGGCATCTTTTAAAGCCGCTTGATATTCTTCATCTAATAATTGAAGTTCTTTCATAAAAGCTTCTGCATTTTTTTCATAAATGTCTTTTCCATCTGGATCTGCTTTAATGAAAGCATGTATTTTTCTTTCGTCATATCTCCATTTTCTGCTTTATGTGCAAACACTTCATCTAAATCTCCAGATAAAAGATATGGATAAACAGACTGCCAGTCGCCTTCCCAATCAGACAATTCACGATTCTTTACTTGACTATCTTCAAAATACCCTTGATATATTTTCTTGCTTGCTTCATCATGTCCATGATGATCATCAATTACGATTTGAGCAGGTGCGGATTGGGCAATAGCCTTATCATCCTGATCGAATAAGACTGCCTTTATTTCTAAGCCATTAACTGTTGCTTCACCAGTAAATGTTTCTGTTTCTTGTCCCGAAACAACTGCCCATTCATCATTGGCATTTTCCCTACTATACCAATGCCAATGATCAGCGTCTGTTTCTTCATCCAAAACGGCAGTTAACTCCATTTTGTCTCCCGTATGATAGTGATCAGCAATTCCTTCCATTTTAATACTTTCTGGAGCTTGTTGCTCTGATGCTTCTTCTCCTTTTTTATCTTCTTTCTCATCTTCTGTTCCTTGACATGCGGTTAAGAACAAACTAACTAATAATAAGCACGAAAAGCCAAATAACAGTCTTTTCATTTTTTCCCCTCTTCTCTATGTATTTTTTTTAAAATCGTAATCATTACGTTTTATAAACTGACATTTACTTCTCTTTTATGTCAAGGGTTTTTGGGTATTTACATTGATAGTTTTTATTAAAAGAGGCATCCTAATAAAGAAAATACTGTTTGCATCCTTATTTTTATTTTGCTTCATTTCGGCTAACTACCTATTATTAAAATCAATTTTCTTTTTACTTACATAGTTATTTCATATTGGCCTGAAGTGCTCATTACTTATAAAATAACGTAAAAAAGCCTCTACTTTAATTGTAGAGACGATTTAAATTGTGACTTTACTTAATCCTTGAAATTGTAGTGTCTAAACTTTCAACTTTGATGAACAATCTTTATTTCTTAAGCAATTTTATAACTTACTTGTATTGTAACTGGTTACCTATCTCTATTTGATAAAAATAGAGACATTATCCGTCCTACCGGTACAATTAATCAGTCACTTTATCCCTAACTCGTTTCACTTTAAACACTGTGCTTTTGGGTATATTTGGATTGTGGTGAACAACATAAGCTTTAGAGAAACGATATAAATATTCCTCTTCATGAGATTTTGGAGTAAGGATAATCATTTTCCGTTGTAATTCTTGTTCATATAATCCAAACACTTTTTCCTTTCTTCCTTCATCAAGTGCACTATCAAATTCATCTAGTACAATGTAGCCAGGTGATGCTTCGATTGTTTGTAATAATGCTAGCGCAAACAATAAAGAACTGAGTGACTCCTCTCCACCAGAGACTCCTTTCCCAACTTTCCCACCACGTGCTTTAACACTTACATCTTCTAACTTTCCACGATGTCCTTCTTTTCTTGCTTTAATAAATAGAGTATATCGAATTTGTCCGCGTCGATCGGTATTCATATCCCAGTCAATTTTTCCTTCAAAACCAAATAAAGACATATAGTTAATAAATTTCTGATTCACACCGATGATTTTCATATTGATCGTATCTTCTAAATCCTCTTTAAACTGTTCCATTCGTTCTGAATATTCTTCTAATAAGATTTTTGATTTTTTCACTTCATTTTCTGACCGATCATATTCTTCTTTCATTTTTGCATAGTTCTCTGGGGCTGCTTCATCTATGCCCGTTTCAGTTATCGCAAATTCAAAGGTTACTTTCCCATTATTACGTAATTCCTCTGCCTGAGATTTTGTCACCTCAGAGAAATGCTCCATCTCATCATAGAACTTATCCACTAAATCTCCCACGATTTCTTGAAGCTTTTGTACTTCTTTTCTTGTACGAGAATATCCCTCTTCGTTTGATACACGCTCTTCTGATTTTACTTTTATTTGCCTTTCAATTTGTTCGATTTCTCGTTCTTGATAACTAAGATCTGTTTCTAAATCTTCTAGTTTCCTAAATAGCTGTTTTTCTTCACGACGTTTTGTATCTAGCGTATCCGAAACCTCATCTAATTGATTGTTTTTATCTATTTTATTTTGATTAAGCTCAACTAACAGACTATTTAATCTTTGCACTTCCATTATTTTTGCTTGTTCTTTCCGAAAACGTTGGTAGATATCTAAATATTCTCGATGCTTTGACACAGCTTGTCCCCATTGAGCGTAAGACGTTCTTTGTTTATTTAATTCATCTTGAATCATATGATACTGATTCTCTATAGCTTCTTTCTCTTGGCTTACCTTTTTAAACTGACTTTGCCTCCATTCTCTTTCATTTTCTTTCGTTAAAAATGCTTCAGCCTCTTTAAGTGACTCTCTCCTGCTAAATAAGATAGAGTTTCGATTGTAAAGCTCCTGTATTTCCTTTTCCAATTGAAGCTTTCCTTTCTTTATTTGAGTTAACTCTTCCTCTAATTTAACTTGGTGAAATTTCAGTACTTTTTCACTTAAAATAATTCTTTTTCCCTCTTGTGGTCCTCGAATCCCCTTATTATCAATAAGCTGGCCATTAAGGATTAAAGGCTTTTCTTCTTTAAAAAATGATTCTACCCACCATAGCGCTTTTATTGCATATGGATAAAGATACTCATCTAGGTGATCTTTAACCTTTAAATGTTTGTCAGGTAAATGCATCAGTGTTTTATCTGGGACTAAGTCAGGTAAAGAAACATGATATAGATCATTAGGTGCTTGAAATTCTTTTTTATTAACGAATATAGTATATTTAATCGTGTCGAATAAATATTCATCTTGCTGGCTAGCTGTCTCATCTAATTCCACAAGTTCTCGTAACGGGAAAACATCAATTTGATTTTTTTCGAAAAATCGGATGGACTGCTCTTGACGAGGATTATATACTTTATTATTTTTTAAAAGGGGTAGCTCTTTTTCAATCTTTTGTTCCTTTTCATTCAACTCTCGTAATTTATCTTTATTTAATTCTATATCACGATTGTTTTTTTCCATTTCCGCTTGAATTGCATTACTGCTTTTATAAGTTTCTATCAAATCTTTGAATTTTCTTTCCTGCGCTTTATCCTGTTTAATTTCTAAAGACAGTTTTACTTTTTTTGAAGTTAAGTCGTTTAGGTAATTCCATAAATTTTGCGCCTCTGTAACCATTGATTTAATAGAATCATCTATCTCTTTATATTTCTTCTCTGCTTCCCTTAATTTTACTAATACATCCTCTTCTGACATACCAATCCGGTCAACTTGTTTCGTGATCTCAGAAATCTGGTCGGAAATAGAGTTTATTTTTTCATTAGTCTCTTTTAGCTGTTCATTGATTTCTTTTACTTCTATTCTAAATTCATTATCTTGATTTTCAAGCTGGTCAATTAGCATTCTGAACTGTTCGAGTTCTTCTTTTTTCTCAACGAAATGAATTCTCATCTTCTGATTGGTATCTATCTTTTCCTTTTTATCTTCTAATAAGTCCTCAATTTGAAATTTCAAAGAGTCGATTTGATTTAGATAATATGCTCCCAACCATTTTAATCCTCTAAAATATTGGTTAAAGCCTTCTTCACGTCGCCGGTTACGATCACGATACCTATCAAGTTCCATTTTCTTTTGCTTTAAATGCATTTTATTGAGACCTTGTTTACTTTCTGCTTCTTTTAAGCTTTGTTCCGTTTCCTTAACAAGCTCCTTACTTTCTTCCCAGTTTTTCTGGATTTTATCAATACCGTTCATCTCACTAAAGATTCGAAAACGTTCTTCTGGATGCATAACTGCGAACTGATTTACTTCTTTTTGATACCAAATCAAATAAAAAGCATCAGGATCGACAGCATACTTATAGAGTACTTGATTTTTATATTCCGAAAAATTCAAATTGCCACCACTAGTGAATTTCGTGGTTCGCTCCCATTTGTCAATATCGTCTCCCTCTTCAATATAGAACTCTCTTTTTATTGGCTCTCCAGGTTTTTGTTCAATTTCCAAACGGAATTGAACATAAAGAGGGGCATCAACCTTAATTCTCCCTTCATTTTTAAATAGAAAATCAATTTTTGCTCGCCAGGTATGATCAGAAGGCAGATTATTAGACTTAAGTCCTTCTACATCTACTTTACTGGAATAAAGAACCCCACCAATACAAAATGTTACGGTTGATTTACCTGCTCCGTTTGGTCCAGAGATAAGAATATGATCGAGTTCCCCAGATAAATCCATTACAGTTGGAATATAATCTCGAATTCCTGAAAATCTAATCCTCCAAGGTATCATTTAGTAAACCTCCATTCATGTTGTAACGTTTAAAGAACCGAAGAACATCCTCCATATGAAGCTGATTAGATTGGCTGAACTCTGCATATCTTCGTAAAAATGAATCAGAAAATAGATGGGCACCAATAGTTGTTAATTGATAAGCCTCTTCATCCGAATTGGTATTGTAAATTTCGATTGCACCGATTTTTTTTAAGGGATCTAAATTAGCTTGAATTTTTCTTGTTACCTGCAAGGACTCATGACCGAAACTATTGATCAATTGAGAAAATAATGTGTATTCATTTTGAAGCACTTCTTGATGATAAAAAATAAACATAAGAATAGCCAAGCTCTCTTTATTTAACACGTTTCTTGCTTGTTTTGCAGGAACACGCATCAACACTACTACTTGATTTCTTCGTTCATCATAAACAACTTTGAAATACCGACTAACTGCTTGATTTACTCGCTTTAAAAAAGAAAAAAATGCTTCTTCATCATTTGCCCCAAGTAATTTCTCCACCTCTTTGCGGGAAAGACCAAAGTTCCCCTGTCGAATTGTAGCCGAGGAGGAAAATAAAATTTGCATAAAAGTAAGCTCTTCTTCTTTAGTTAAAAATCCTTGTAGCGACTGTAATGCATACAAGGAATTATTGTTAATAGATTCATTTGCCTCGTTTTCTAATTCCATAGCTTCCTTGTTCATCATCTGTCCACCTCCAATCTCTTTTTTCCATATTACCTAGTAATTTTCGGTTTGCTTTTTCATCAATATCTGCCTTTTTATTTGCCACCAGTGCAGATACTCCGATTAAACCATTTAATACATCACTCCATTTTTCAGAGCCAGCTTGTATAACTAACTCATCTAATCCGGCTTCTTCTACCTCAGCAAGGTATTTTTCAATATGCTCGGTATGAATCATTTGCTTCGTCATTTGCCATTTTGAATCACCCATTACTTCTTCTAACTTCTCCTCCATGATTTCTTCAATCTCTTGAAAATCAGCATCCATCTTTTCTTCAATTTCATCTGTGATAGGTTCATAATTCTCAATATAGTCTATACCTTCAACAATAGCGGTAGGAGATAATGGGCTAGCGAATTTAATCGGAACCCAAAGGCCCTCCATATTTTCATCCTCATACTGTCCTTGTTCCATAAAACTAAGAATTTGATGAGCATTTGGAATATCTGAACCCATTGGCGGATCAAAAGATTGCACGATAAAATTTCTTAGTAAATCTGGTTGTATCGTTTCAATAAAATTAGTCTCTTGTATATGTGCAAACTTCAGGATTTTATTAATGGTCCCAAGGCTAATCTTGGTTCCTTCACTTATAGCTGTCATACCTCTCTGTTTGATAGATGCAAATACTAATTCCTGATCCAATGTCTCAAATTTAGCTAGACGTTCCACCATTTTCATTTCCAATTCTGTCATCAGTTGATGAATTACTTCTACTTGGGATAACGCATTTCGATCAGCTAAATATTCTAGCTCTCTTTCTATTAATAATAAAATGGCTTCTTCAACATTTTTGATCATACTAGCTAATTTATTTCCTCCAGAAATACCTTTGTCATCATAAGCTTCACTAATTTCTGCATCTCTTTTTGCTTGAAACAAGGATCTGGCAACTTCGTCATTCATATAATAAGCTAGTGAATCATTTGCCAATCGAATTAATACATCCATCATTCTTTTTCCTAAATCGCGCATCTTAATGCGCTTTGCTGTCTTCGTTATCCAATTAAATTTCCCTAATATATAGATTAAGTGCTTCACATATTCAATAGTCATCTCTTCATCGTATCCATATATGTGACGATACCGGTAAAAGAGTGTGTCCTCATTTTCAATTCGATCAGTGATCCCAAGTGCTTCCTGATTAATGAGATTAAGTATGCGTATAAAGCGTAATACATTCTTTGGGGCCTGAAATGATTCTTTATCACTTAATTCATTCAATACACCAGCTAAAGCAGCCATATCCCGCATTGTTTGGAGTAGCTCTGGTTTCTCCATATCCATGTTAAAAATAGAAATTAAGGATTGATCCATTTTTTCCAAAGTATTACTCCTCCAATCTCCTGCTCCTGTTCTTCTTTCTTAACCTCTATTGCTCTTTCATACCGTGATTGAAACTCTTCAATATTTAGTACTACTTCTAATGGCGGAACAATCCATTTAGTTATTACCTGATATTTTCGTACCGTTTCCCCTACTTCTTTAGCAATGATGAGTCCTGCTTCATCAACATCTGTCCAAATAATCACTTGTTTAACAGTAGAAGCCAACTGTTCAATTAATCGTCGATGCGCGGACCTTAACTGGCCATCAATTCCTAATATAAAACTGTTAGAGCCTATTAAAAAATCCCTTTCATAACCCATCCGCGTTACAATCCCTCTATTCTCAACTAACCACAATACCTCGGCTTCCGTTTTAAATTCCTCGGTGAAAACCGCTAAATCTGTAGTTGCATGAATTGCTCCATAATTATAAGAAGCACTATCACCTTGCATTGGTCCAGTAAAATAGATGGGAGTAATTGTACCTAAACTACTTAGTCCAAGTAAATGTAATGGATACTCAAGTAACTCTTCGGCAACCTCAATAAATTCTTTTTTATATGAATCAAATTCCTTAGAACCTCCTATTTTCCTATAATACCTTGCTCCAATTTGCTTCCAATCAAAATGATGCTCAACCATTGAAATTTGATAAAAAGCTACTAAAAAGTGTAAAAATAAAAGTTTTTTTTGAAATCTCCAATTAGAATTAATACTGTTAATTTTATTTGCCACTACGATTTCATCTAATATATCTTTTAATCTATTAAGCTTTTCTATCCGTTCAAGATTAGGTGTGGAAGAAGAATTCTTTATTTTAATCCATTGATTTTCCCATTCGACAATGGATTCAGTTCTCATTGTTTCTTGTTCATCCTCCATTTGTTTTTTATATTGAAATAAAGACAATCCCATGCGAAACTGTTCACTTTTCACAGTTCGTTCGTCTTTTGCCAAGCGATACTCTCTAATAATCCATGCATTACGAATAAATTCATAAATTTCATCTGTAAGGACAAATTGTTTCTTAACCTTTGGGCTTGCAAACACATTCACCAAATGTTCAGGTGGGATAATTTGATTATTAATCCCCACCGTCAAAATCGCAACAGTCCTTCTAGTTCGAGTAGTCTTTTTTATCACAGGAATATCTAAAATTCCATTATTTTCTCTAATGTCCAGTAAATTAAGCTCCTCGTTTTTCAATAAAATATATTTATATAAATAATCTTTCCATACATTATTTATCAAAACTTTTGTCCCCCTCTAACGGTACTTTTATTTTATCATAGAGCAAGGATTTACTTTCTATTAAAGAATTAACAATTTATGTAATGAAAAGAGAATCGTTTTTTGGAAGTAATAATATTTTTTTATGTAAGTCTCATTAATATACAAAAAACGGGAGAGCTATTTCTTGCTTTCCCGCATTAAATTCAAAGTTATTAAATTAATACTAGTTATTAGCTCTCCCTTACAAATCTGTATACTTCTTACTTGATCCAAATGACTTATTAACTGGATACTTCTGATTGTTTTTACGGATTTTCTCTTTAATAGTCTGTTCCAAATTTATTCCTAACTCATTAGACATAAGCATAGCATATATAACCACATCTGCTATTTCATCTTTAATATTCTCCAGATTGGCAGCTATGCCCTCTTCACTTGTTTTCCATTGAAAGTTTTCTAATAATTCACTTGCCTCTAACGAAAGCGAAATAGCTAAATCCTTAGGATTGTGGAATTGTTTCCAATTTCTTTCATCTCGAAAGCTTATAATGTCCTCCATTAGTGGATCAAAGATTGATGATTCATACTTAAATTCTTTGTCTCTTAATTCCTTATAAATTTGTTCTGCTTCTTCAAATTGAGAAGATGGGACAACTACCGAAATATTACTTTTATAATTACCTGGTATATTTTCATATTGGTAACTTTCTGTTTGCCAATCGATTTCAGGATAGTTAAATTTTAGCTCTGCTAATAATTTGTCTATTTTTTTCTTGTCGCCCTTTTGACATAAATCCAACTGCTTCAAAGTCAACACCTTCTTTACTTATTCATTCCTGTTCCTATTTTAATGATAATCACTTTTATCCTCCGCAACCCTCATTCTTCCATAAGCATCTGTTCGTGTCTCATAAAGTTTTATCAAATGTGCTCTTAGCACCGGATCACTCGCGAAAATATATAACCCCTTTATTCCCCTTTTCAATAAAACATTTATCGAATTTAATATAATTGTTTCCTTAATAAATTCTGGGTCATCAAATTCATCCTTACCTTTGAATGCCTCTGTATCCTTATAATTTCCTGTAATGATTTTCAATTGATCATTTTCATAGTCATATGTAACGGACGGTCCTAAAATTACACCAACATAATTCAAATCAAAACCTTGAATTGTATAGATAGAGCCAACCTCGCTTATTGTAGCTTCCCTTTCAGCCCAGGTCGAATCTCCCATCGTAGTATTCCAAGGTAATTTAAGTTGATCTTCTTTTATATAATAGGTTTGGCCATCTTTTTTATGAACATAATCGAAGGTTGATACCATTCTTGCTAAACCAAATCTATTATTTTTCTCGCATATTTTTCTGTACATCTTAGCTGCTGAATCAAAAATTTGAAAATCAAAAGTTTCTTTTTTAGGCACTGGTAATATCTTTTTCTCCACAAAATGGTCAATCCAGCTTATCATTTCGTAACTTGCATGCATACGAAATTGATTAGTTAAGACATATTCTTCCGAATGTTTACTGTCTACAAGATTCATCAGCTTATTTATATCCCAATAGCTTTTCATTTTTAATACTTGTTTATCATCAAATACCAAAATGACAATTTTACTATTTTTTATAATCTCTTCTAAATGATTATTCTCTTTAAAATTATTAAAGCTGTCGGCTTTCGTTAATAATAAATGGGCTTCATCTACAAATACAATATCAGCTTTTTGATTAGTTTTTTTTCTTTTATTTATAAAAGAAGTAGGCTTATCAAAATTATTCTTTTTTAGCTCTTTTAATTTCCTAGCAATTTTTTGATAGGTTTTTAACATTTCGCTATGATTTACTAATAAAAAGTTGTTAGTGTCATGAAGTGCTGAAGATTTCTCCTTTGCTAGCTCTTGAATCCGATTAAAAACAGCACTTAATACAACGCTCTTACCAGTTCCTGCTTCACCTTTTACAAGAAAAACAAATGGCACTTCGTCTTTAATGTGTTTTTCACAAACATTAATTATTTTTTCTTTTAATTCAATTTGCTCCATCGACAGTTCCTTGAAGGGAGAGAGTTTAAATATATCTTTATTTTCAATAACTTCTCTTGAGTGGGTAACATAATTCTTTTCCTTCAACTGGTCCCATAATTCATTAAACAATTTTTCATTATAAAATGGCTTATTATAATAATTATGGCTGACATTGTCTACCGTCTGACTCTTATTCTGTAGCTTATAGCGTTCATCTGCCAAAAAATAATTAATCAATTTCGTTTCAATATTATAGGTTGCTGAACGGTTAAATTTTTCATGAAAAATCACTGTCATCTTATCTAAAGACTTTCTTTCTGAATTCTTCAAATGATTTTTCATACGATTTCTTACTGCTGCTGTCTCTCCAATGTAAACCATACTGTTATTATTTAAAAAATACACAACTGGGAAATCAGAATAAGGTTTACCATACAAAGCGTTTGCAGACGAATGAGTAAATGGCATGGATATTATTTCTAACGTGTTCATGGGGACAATACCTTCCGTTTTCATATAATCTTTATGAATATTTTACCATATTATATTTATATTGTTTTATACGAACATACAATAATTAAGAATGTAAGTTTTCCTTTTCTAGTATCAATGCGTAAAACTATAATAATCGATAATACAAGAGAAAGAGAAACAAATCACACCCTTCAGCTCACAGTCCAAAATAAAGAATAGCAAAAAAAAGAAGCAAAAGAACCGTCACTCTGCTTCCCTACTTAATCCTATCCGTTCCCTTTAATTCTCCAACAGTTGCCGCTCCAACTCCAAACATAGCCATCTGCAGTTCTAGCTCTCTAATTTCAAAAACCTCTATCAGATCTTCTGGTGATTCAGTAGCCTCTTTTAAAATCGAACGAGCAAAACCAACCATATCTGATCCAAGTGCTATTGCTTTAGCAGCCTCTAGTCCATTTTTAATCCCACCGCTAGCAATAATCGGTTGGTCAATCGCTTCGCTAACGGAAACAATACATTCAGCAGTGGGGATTCCCCAGCTACTAAAAGCCTCGGCTGCTATTTTCTTAATCTTTTCGTTTGAGCGTAGTTTTTCCACTTGGCTCCATGATGTTCCGCCTGCACCAGCGACATCAATAAAGGAGATTCCAACGTCGGTCAATTTTTTCGCGATGGTGCCATCGATGCCAAAGCCAACCTCTTTTGCCCCAACTGGAACATCCAGCTGTGTGCATACTTGTTCAATTTTCTCTAACAGACCTTTAAAATTACGATCTCCTTCTTGTTGAACGATTTCTTGGATACTATTCAAATGGAGAACGAGCATGTCAGCTTCCGTCATCTCCATAATTTGTTTACACTGATCCACTCCAAATCCATAATTAAACTGCACCGCACCTAAATTAGCGATGATTGGAATCGTTGGTGCATATTTTCGAATTTGAAAAGATTCTCGATATTTTTCATGTTCAATTAGTGCTCTTGTAGAGCCTAAAGCAAACGTCCAACCTCGTTCTTCTGCGGCAATTGCTAGGTTTCGGTTAATCGTCTCTGCCATCGCAGCGCCACCCGTCATTGAGCTTACCAAAAAAGGAGTCCGAAGCTTTTTACCTAAAAACGGTGTATCTAATGTAATCTCATCAAAATCAATTTCCGGCAAGGCATTATGTAAAAAGCGATACTTTTCAAGACCAGTCGAAATGTTATCACCTGTTACTTTTTCATTTAAAACCAACTCAATATGCTGGGCTTTTCTTTTGTCAATTGAATCAGTCATTCTCCAAACTCCAGTCTAATTATATTTTGTTGCTGGAAGGATATCTAATGGAACAATGCCAACATCCCGCCATTCTTTATGTAATTGTTCAAGCTTGTCCGTACTCGTAAAAGCAATACCACAATCGCCGCCACCAGCTCCAGATGATTTCCCGGCTCCATAGTGATTAGCAATTTGAATCAACTTTTCTAAATGAACCGTTTCAATAGCCCCGCCAGTTTCTTGACTTAATTCTAGCAATGCAGACCGATTAGCGGATAGACTTGTCATAGCCAGCTTCCTATCGTTCTGCTTAAAACCTTCCACCATAGTAGAAACAGCATCACGACTTTTCCGAAGAAACGCTTGATAAATAGTAGAACCCTGAAGCTTAAGCGGTTCTATTTTTTTAATCAAAGAAGCTGTTTTAGCAGAACTACCTGTCCACCCAACCGCAAGCACTAATTCTTGTGGTGCTTCCAGCTGCTCTATTTCCAGATATGGCCAATCTGCTTCAACCAATTGGGCAATAGAACTTTGTTCCAAAAGCTTTTCTTTTAACCAGCTTGCTTTAAAAGCTGTGTAGTGGAGCCAACCGCCATATGTTGAGGCGGCTACATCTGCACAAGAACCACTTCCTTGTGTCTGATAGTGAGCAATCGCAGCTAGTTTATAAATAAGTTTTTTCGAAACCATCAATTGATCCCGATACAATGTTAAAACAGAGGATACCACTGCGACAACTACTGCTGCACTTGAACCCAATCCATATTTTCGGCCTGAGGCGACATCATCCAATTCACTTGTAACTGTAAGCGAAAAGGGCTTGGTCTCTATAGAGCTTTCCCGTAAATAGTGATGGACCACATCCAATGTGTTTTTGATAAAAGCCAATCTTGCATCTGTCTCTTCAAAAATCACTTGTCCATGCTCAAATCGGCAAGCTACATTGGCGAGACCTAGCTGTGGCAAAGAAAGAGTCTGCTGTTCACTCATCGTAACGCGTGCTGTAATAAACCGGTCCACTGCCACCACGATTGCCGGATAACCTGGTTCCAATACGGCATATTCCCCAGCAATAAACAGTTTCCCGGGAACTTTCATTTCATGCATCCGGACTCACTCCCTTTAAAGTCCTCATTTATCGTTACCTTTTCCTACTTATTTTACCATTATCCGTTCCAATCAGATAAGTACTGAATGCCTGGTCCTGGATGACATACAATTACATCTCGAACAGAGGATAAAGCAGCTAGCTTTTCTTTAATCATCTCTTCATTCTCTGGTTCACAAAGTACTTTTACATTCGGTCCGGCATCAATGGTGAAATAAGCTTCCAAGCCTTGTTGGCGCAATTCCATGACCTTCTGCATAACGTCCAGTGTTGCACTTTGCCAATATAAAAATGGCGGCTTTGCTCCTAACGTTGTAGCATGCATTTTTAAAGCGTTCGCTTCAGCAATTTCCCCTAGCTTTGTGAAGTCACGATCGTTAATTGCTTCCTTCATCAACTTCAGATCCTCTTCGACTGTTGCTAACCAGCCGTCATAGAAAGGTGAAGTCTCTACTGTCCGCTGCATACCATCTCTGCTTGAAACAGATTTTGGACCTGCTTCCACTACAACCGATAACACACTAACATTCCACGCTTTTTCGTCTAAAATTTGCGTCGCAAACGAATCGGTTCCTGCTTCATTCTCCCCTTTATGCCATTCGACAAACCCTCCAAAAATGGAGCGAGAAGCAGAACCAGAACCTTGACGAGCTAAGGCAGATAGCTCTGTGCCTGTTAAATCTAACTGTAACGCTTTACTTGCAGCTGTAGCTAATGCCGCATAACCAGAAGCAGAGGAAGCAAAACCAGCAGCTGTTGGCACATGGTTAACCGATGTCACCTTTGCAAAGGTTTTAGTACCTGCAAGATTGCGCACATGATTTAGAAAAGCTGTTATTTTTACTATTTCTTTATCTGTTGCTTGGCTGCCATCTAATAGCAAGCTATCCTTTTCAAACTGGTCAGAAAACTGGACCTTTGTTTCTGTGTAAAAATGATCCAATGTAATGGATAAACTACTATTTGTCGGTAAAAACAATTGCGAATTTCGTTTTCCCCAATATTTTATTAATGCAATATTTGTGTGAGCTCGAGCGATCGCTTCCATTAACCACACTCCTCATTTATTATCAGCATTTAGCTATCGTGTACTGCCATGTTTGTGCGGCACCAGCTTGAATCAAGGCATCAGCTACTTTTTTTCCGAGCTGTTCATTTTCTACCAATGCTAAAATACAACCACCGCGGCCGCCACCGGTTAATTTCGCGGCTATTGCTCCAGCAGTTCGAGCCGTATCTACTAGACCATCTAATCCTGGGTCACTGACACCTAACAAAGCTAAATGTTGTTGTGCTTGATTTAATTTATCGCCAACCTGTTGAGAATCACCAGCTGCTAGTCCTTGTCGCACTTCTAGTGCCAATTTGCCAAGCAGTGTAATTGATTCCTCGATTTTCTCCGGTTTGATTTCATACTTATCTCGAATCGATTTTACTGCTGCATAAGTGTCACCAACTCTACCACTGTCTGCTACGACAAAGTGAAAAGGAGCACCAATTTTCACATGTTCTACCACATGTTGTTTTTGGAACCAAATCGGATTGGCGCTAGAAGCAGTCATCATATCGATTCCACTTGGTGTTCCATGGGCAAATTTTTCCGCACGTTCCACCAAGGCCATCAGCTGACTATCGCTGAGTTCTTGATTGAAAAAGACAAAAAGACCGCGAACAAGTGCAATCGCAATCGCTGCACTTGAACCTAATCCACGTCCAATTGGAATCGAGGATGCAATCTGAATATGTAAACCTGAGGAACGTTGTTCAAGAACCTTTAATGTTTGGATGATGCAATCACCAATTCCCTCCATCTTTTCAGGAATCTGTTCTAGCGGTCCTTGATAAAAGGGGCTTTCGATTTGGATCGCATTGCCCTCGATATTTTTCACTGTCACTTTAACTTCTATTTGTTTAAATGGGAAAGCAATCGCCGGTTGTCCGTAAACAACCGAATGCTCTCCAATTAAAATTAGCTTACTATGTGCTCGGCCTACCGCAACTTTTTGTGGAGTTTCAAGCATCGATATCCCCACTTTCATCGAAATATTGGATGTTCATCTAGATGAATATCTCTTGTCTAATTTTTAAAACCAAGTAATAATCCATGGCGCTGAATAAAGGATCATAAACTGTACGCCATAATTCACGCCCCATCGATGAAGCATACCAGCAAATAACCCAATGACTAGAACACCGATAATATTGATAAAACCAGCGTCCATAAAAGCTAATAATAGCACAAGTCCAAAAAATAGTCCTAGGATTGCTTCGTGGGGAACCCACCGGAACACAAAAGCACAGATTTTGTGGGCATATTTTACGGTAACAAAATACGTGATCGCAAGGGCAATCGTTGCACCAATGAGAGTTGCCCAGACAAAGTCTGCATTCGATAAGAGGTGATGCAGATTATGCTCTGTTGTAAACACTGGCGGTGCATTAAAAAGTGCATTTGCTGGACCAATCGCCATTGGAGACAATGGGATACCGAGTGCAATTAACGGAATCAAGGTTCCAGAAATATAGGTAGCATTAGTCAGCCCCTCCATAGACGCGATAGCTACAGAAGCTTTTTTCACCGGATCTTTGACCCTGCTTGAAAAAAGTTCTCCAAGGAAAATAGTCATGCCAACAGGGCTCATAATAAAGGTAATCGAGCCAATAAAACTAGCAAGCATACTCGATCCAGTTTCCTGTTTTGTCAATAGTTTAAAGGGACTGGGGAATCCTTTAATGGGATTCGTTTGCGCAAAATCAATGGTTTTCTTCGGAAATCTTGGCATACTATCTCGTTTTTCTTTATGTAAAAGTTCAAACAAGGTCAGAATGACGGGACCGATTGTGATTCCTAAGAAGAAAGAAGTGAAGACATTCGTTCCCTCTGGTACAACGCCAATTCCCCAATAAAGATAGCGCAAGCCTTCAATTAATAGAGCAAACGGAAAAATCGATACAAGTGCTAACAACTTATTTTTTGTCATTAATGCAAGTAAAACGGCACCAATGAAAAAGAGAGGATTTGCGTATTCTTTGATGACATCAGAAAATGGGATTAAAGCTTGTGCCATCAGTAAACTTACGGGAACCGAAACGAGCGTCCCGATGACAGAACCGGATGCCATTTTGCGAATACTGATATCAGGCATGCCATGTTTTTTTAACACGAGTGCATGCTCCACCATCGGAGTCGCCATCACCCCGCCAGGAATACCAGCGAGAGCAACCGGAATCGAATCTGTTACTTTATTGGCCACAATCGCAGAAATAAAGAAGGTTAAAACTACAATTGGCTCTACCCCTGCCAATACGATCGCTAACGTCACCGGTGCTAAAACAGCCGTTTCATCTGTCCCTGGCGCAACGCCGATTATTGTATATAAAACAGCTGCTAAAACGGCAGCAGCAATCATCTCTATAATTAATACGATGTCCATTATTTTTCTCCTGTTCCCTTAAAGTTTCTTTTTGGCTTAATAATAAAACTGCAAATGATAAACCCAATAAGTGCACCAGCAAGGCCAAAAAACAATGGCTTTGGCGCTTCATTTGGCGCGATAAAATAGGCACCCATAGTCGTTATACTACAAATAACTAGTGCCATAACCAAATCCTTTATTTGAACAAGATCCTCCCAGACCTCAATATTATCGTTTGCATCTTGCTTCTTTTTATTATCCATACAATCAAACTCCTTGTATTTAATGATCAGAAATGAGCATACTGATAGGTTCTACTTCCCCAGGAAGATTATACACTAAATCCCATTTGGTGAAAACGATTCTCAATTGAATTCTGAAAAATAAAATATGTTTTCATGGTTGTTATACCACAAATTTGTAAAGGCATAACCCCTACTTTCATTTAAAATGGTGTCACAAAAAAATGGTGCCACCGACTTTGAAATACTATTTGGAAAATATCCCATTCCCTAACTACGGGTGAGGTTGTTTTTTTACCAACTATATTATATCCATTTGGATAGGATAGGCATATGATATAGAAATTTTAAAGGAAAGGGGCCCAAAACAATAATGAATTTTAATCAAACAGGTATGAGGTCACATCATGGCGGTGGAGGTCATCCATCAAGAGGCCATGGTGGTCACACTAATTGGCATCAACATGGAGGCGGACATCCAAATTGGGGACATGGTGGAAACTGGTCTCATCAAGGTGGAAATTATCCAGGAGGAGGGTTTGCATTAGGTACTCTTACAGGATTAGCACTTGGCGCGGCGGCAACACCAGCTCCTTATCCAGTACCTGCTCCTTACCCGTATGCATATCCTTATCCATCCCCGTATCCATATCCATATTCGAATCCTTATTATCCAGGATACTAAAGGGACCAGGGGACAGATTTCTTGTCCACTGAAACTTTAATAGTTTTGAGATATCATTTCTCTACAATCTTCTAAACCTTTGACTATTCCGTTTCATTCCATTTGTCCTATTATCATAAATTAATTAAAACGTTTACCCATCTAACAATTGAATTTTTTCTAATATGACTCTATAAGTTTATTTAGTATATTAAATTATCCTTACTTATCGCGTTCCACATCAATGTTCGCTTCCGCTTGAATCACTCAATCGCTCTTGCTTTATTGGTTCCTAATTTAAGAAGATGCTCTCCTTTGTAAAATCGCCGAAATAGACAGTGGATGAAACAGCATAAATTAATCCCTACTAGCATGAAAATTCAATGTATGCACCATATAGTCATAAGTATGACCATTAATCTGTATCTCTTTAACTTCTTGATATCCCCTACGAGTGTATAACTTTTTTGCATCGGGATTATCCTTGGCGACATTGAGGGATATTCGCTCATATCCTTTCTGTAACGCTAATTCTTCAGCCTTTCTCAGCAATTTCGACCCAATTCCATAGCCCTGAAACTTTGGTGAGACAGAAATCGTGTCAATATATAAATCTCCAATATCCGCCTCTTGATCAAAGTTAATGTTCTGATTCCTTGTTTTTCTTCTTAAACGTTCAAGTAGAGGCTTGTCCAATTGGTAAGCATCTGTTCCAGAATAAGTTACGATAATTCCAGTTATCTCGTCAAAAATATCCGCAACTATCACATTTTGATAGCTAAGACGATTGTTTTCTTCACGAAAAAATTTTGCAAGAGTCGCATGAATATTTTCCACCTTCGTTTGACCGGTTAACTGCTCAGCGATATCTCCAATTGCAAGATGAATTAGCTCTACAACTTCTTCTGCATCTTTTTTGATAGCTGGTCTGAAATTCAATTCTTCTGGGATAATATCTTCCCAATGAAGTCCAAATGTTGCACCACCATCCGTGTGACCAGCTATAAAATAAAATTCATCGTTTGTATCATCTTCAAAATCATCATGCTTGAATCTATTCTTTTTCATTTATTTTTACACTCCGAATATCATATTTGATGACATAATTATAGCAAAGTAAGGGACTAGGGAGACAGTCTCCTTGTCCCATTGTAATTATTTTATATTTTTTTTACACTAGTGTTGCGTTAATTTAATTTAACTATTAAAAATCACTAGTGTTGCGTTAATTTAATTTAACTATTAAAAATACTTGAAATGTTCAATTTTATCATTTTATGCAAAGAAAAAGTCCTTTATAATGGATAAGTTAGGTGGTAACCCGTCCAAATCCACTAAAAAGGACTATCGCATGGACAAGATTACACGAAAAACTTCATTTGGACAATGGTTTTCACCAATAAATCTTCAATTATTTGAAGAAAACGTGAAAACGTTGAAATTAGATTTCTATACGAAAAAACTAACGACAGAGTCATTTCTAAAATTATTACTTTTTGCGCAGCTAGAAGAAGTCGAAAGTCTGCATGCGCTGAGCGATTGTCTTTTCGATGATCAACTGCAAAAGGGCATTGATCTTGATTCTATCAGTATTTCCCAACTCTCACGCCGTTTAAATGGCATGAATCCAGACTTATTCCAAAAGCTTTTCCTTGATTTAGTTTCACAAATTCATGCCAAAACGCACAACACGAAACTTGTGATGCCATTAAAAATCATTGATTCAAGCACATTGCCTCTCAATTTGACTAATCATAAATGGGCAAAATTCCGCAAAACAAAAGCGGGTGTTAAATTGCACTTACGCCTTGTGTTTATGGAAAAAGGTATATCCTATCCCGAAAAGGCCATTATGACAACGGCCAAAGAACATGACCGCGGTCAGCTTGAAGTAATGGTTGATGACAAGGAATGTATGTATGTGTTTGACCGTGGTTACTTAGACTACGAACGCTTTGATCGGATGACAGATGACGGCTACTTTTTCCTTTCTAGGCTGCGAAAAAACGCAGTCATACGGGAGGTTTACGATTTTAAACTACCCGAGAATACATCTGTTTTGTCGGATCAAATGGTGTTGATTGGTACGACGCAAAACCGTGCCGAAAATTACTTTCGTCTTCTAAAAGTGATTGATTCAAAAGGAAATGAGCTTCATTTAATCACAAATCGTTTTGATTTAAGTGCTGAAGAAATCTCAAAGATGTATAAATCACGCTGGGCGATTGAGTTATTTTTCAAATGGATTAAACAACATCTCCATATCAAAAAGTTTTACGGCCAAAGCGAATGGGCAATTCAGAATCAAGTGTTTATCGCACTTATTGTTTTTTGCCTGCATGTTCTCGCACAAATCGAGACAAAAAGTAAACGAAAAACCCTACAAATTAGCCGATATTTACGGGCAGCTTTGTGGAAACCAGCACATATTTGGCTTCGAAAGATTGAAGGAAAAACCATTCCTTAATAAACAAATTGTCGTCGTCTCTTAAGTCTAATTGTAAAAAAATTTCCAAATGGATGGATCCACCTTTAGTTGGGTATTTACTTTTTTGGCTCTTAACAGGGGACATATTTAAACTGAATATTCTAACAAAATTTATGCAACACTAGTGTTTTTTTTATTAATATGTGATGCTATTAGAATATCCCAACAATTATAGACTGAGAAAATTCAAACCCTATAACATGATTTCCAATACACAATTAATAGATTTTAAATTTCTCACTAACGATTTTGACGGGTTGTGCCTAAGTCTCTCGTAAAATTATTTTAGCTCTTTAGAAGTTAGCGTTTTATATTTGTTGCATGTTAATCCCCGTTGTTAAATAATAAGTCCATTTGGTAATGAGCTGATGAAGAAAAAAATGAAAGGCTAATCTAGATTACCAGATACTGATTATTGATGTTTTCATCTTTTGTCACCAACTGCTTATCTACATACTATAGCTAATTTACTTTTAAGTTAATTTAAATTCTTTCCTTTGCGCATGGGGAGTAAGGGAAAAAAATGGTGTCAAGCAGCAACCTCCCATATAAAGTCTTTCTGGCGGTCAAATAGATATGTTTTAACCTCTAGCGTTTCCTCAATAATCTTATTTATTTTAGTCCAGTATATTTGCATTGTATATTCTCCTTACTCCATTATTTGCAAGTTTCATCCTTCTAGTAAATGGAAATAATAAAGATATAACCTAACCTATTAGATGGAGGATTTATATAGTGACCACCAACGCTAATTACAATGGAAAATTACCGCCTAACGCAGAATCATATTGGATAAACACGACTCATTTACCAGAGTACCCCCGCCTTGAGCATGACGTGCAAGTTGATGTCGTTATTGTAGGTAGTGGCATTACAGGCATTACTTCTGCCTATCTGCTGGCGAATGAAGGGCTGAAAGTTGCTATTATCGAAGCAGACAAATTACTGAACGGGACAACAGGACATACCACAGCTAAAATCACTGCCCAGCATGATTTAATCTATGATGAACTAATCCGCTATGCTGGGAACACTATGGCAAGATTATACTACGAGGCGAACACAGATGCTTTAAACTTTGTTCAAGAAACAATCAATAAACATCAAATTGATTGTGAGTTCACTCAGCAAGATGCATATGTTTATAGCACAACAGAAGAATATGCACTTAAACTAGAAAAAGAGGCAGATGCCTATAAGGAGCTTCTTATTGAAGGCGAACTCGTAAATAAACTCCCTTTCGATTTAGAAATATTTAATGCACTTGTTATGAAAAATCAAGCACAATTCCATCCACTTAAATACTTGGCTCATCTTACAAAAATAATTACCGAAAAAGGTGGATACATCTTTGAAAATACAACAGCTGTAGATATAGAAACTGGCGAACACCCCGTCGTGCTTACCCGTGGAGGAGCTCGAATTACAGGAAAATACGTTCTTACCTGTTCTCATTTCCCTTTTTATGAAGGGGCAGGACTTTACTCTACAAGAATGCATGCAGACCGTTCCTATATTATTGCTGCTAAAATAAAAACAGAATATCCAGGTGGAATGTATATTAGTGCCGAGGAACCGAAAAGATCTCTCCGCTATGCAACAATCAATGGCGAAGAAATGATTCTTATATCTGGAGAAAGTCATAAAACAGGACAAGGAGGGGAAACACTCAAACATTACGAGGCCTTGGAGACTTTCGGTCAACAAGTATTCGGCATTGAAAATATTACATACCGTTGGTCAGCTCAAGATTTAGTTACACTGGATAAGATTCCTTACATTGGCGAAATTACCCCTGGTCAAAAAAATATATTAATCGCTAGTGGATATCGGAAATGGGGGATGACAAATGGAACCGTAGCTGCGCTTTTATTCCGTGATATCATACTAGGAAAAAAGAACAAATACCAGGAATTATATTCTCCCTCCCGTTTTCATCCGAATCCAAGTCTGAAAAACTTCTTAACGGAAAATGCGAACGTTGTTAGTCATTTAATTAAAGGGAAATTAGAAATTCCTCAGAAGAGTATCCATCATCTAGCCAACGATGAGGGGGCTGTTATTGACATTGATGGGCACAGAAAAGGGGCTTATAAAGATAAAGAGGGTATGCTTCATATCGTAGATACAACTTGTACTCATATGGGGTGTGAAGTGAAATGGAATAATGGTGAACGATCTTGGGATTGCCCGTGCCATGGTTCTAGATTCTCGTATGCAGGGGAAGTGCTGGAAGGACCTGCAGAGAAGCCATTACAAAAATATGATTATAAACTGATAGATAATCTTACCTCAGAAGACTCTGGTTATTAACTAAATTATGAAAAATGGTGTCAGGCACCATCAAAAGACAACTGTCTTTTTACGGTGCCTGACACCAACATCCACGCCGAACCTCAAAATCCCCTCCTTTAATACTTCTTTGTCTTTAAAGGATTTCTTTAACCCCTTTTACAGAAATTGGTACATTACTCATATAAATTTCCTCCTTATTTAAAGTGCCTGCGGAAGCTATATTGACTCCATCTCTACTTAGCCATACTGATATTCTGTATTACTGACTACACAGTTAAAAAATATAACTGAATAGTTAAGATGGTAATTTACCTTGGTAACAACTATTCAGTCCATATAGCTATTATTTGGTTCATAATGCTCTCATTCCCAATATTTTCGTGTAAAGCAACTCAAACTAAATTTTCAGATTTGCATCGTAAATATTTGGTTAAGGTTCACTAGAGTGTGACCGTTATCCACGACCAATGGTATCGTTCAACTTCTTACGATACTTATCCTTCCAAGTTTGCTCATCCTTCACTAGCTCGTCACAAAAATCTGCTACATCCTCGCCTGTTAGGTCAGTAACTCGCTTGCCTTCCGCTGCTCCTTCCTCCAAGAGCTCCAGTATACCGGAAAAGATACGACTGCTGTCCTTCCAGTCGGTCGGAGCACCACCAGCAGTCCACATATATTTTTGAATAGCTTTGTATGCATGGTGGTACTCAACCGGAAGAGCCTTCGCACGTGCCTCCATCTCCTTCCATTCACGCTCATCTTCCAAACTGCCAATAATTTTATCAAAAATACTCATATAATGTTATCCCCTTTTGATTTTTTTGTTTTAAGTTCAGTAATTTTGCTAGAGACAAATTCCCATTTTGCCCAAAACATTTTAAGTTGCTCTTGGCCAGCTCCATTTAAAGTATAAAATTTCCTTGGAGGTCCCATATTAGATGGCTTTTTCTCGATATCCACCAAATTGTTTTTCTCCAACCGCATGGTAATCGTATAAACTGTTCCTTCCACTACATCCGTGAAGCCAAGTTCTCGCAGCTGTTGCGTGATTTCATATCCGTAAGTTTCCCCACGGCTGATGATCTCAAGCACACACCCCTCAAGCACTCCTTTTAGCATTTCTGTAATATTTTCCACCTTTTCAACCCCATTTATAATTCACCATATTTTCAAAGTACTATATTCTTAGGTAGTATGTGTCACACATATTAAGTATTACTTACTACCGGTATATAGTATCGCAGAATAGCTTCACTTGTCAATAGCCCTATGTCCCAAACTGAGCGCTCCCAAGGACAAAAGGGACAGACCCCTTGTCCCTGAAAACTATTCGACCTATTCTATTGTAATAATCACTTTTCCCTGTGCATGCCCTTTTTCGAAATATTGAAATGCTTTTGGAACCTCCTTTAGAGAATAGCTTCTATCCATTACTGGCTTTACTTTCCCTTCTTCTATTAGCCCATTTATAAAAACTAAATCTTGTTGATTTGGTCTCTGCAGGAAGGGGATAAATTTCTTTTTTCCAAATAGGGATAACAAGGGACCTAATAGCATCGTTTGATAGAATTGACTATTAGCTCCACCAACATGAATGAATACGCCATTTTCTTTTAGCTTTTTCTTATAGGTAAAAATAGATTGGGATCCGTTCACTCCGAAAATCACATCAAAGGTCTTGCTATCATTCGCAAAGTAGTCTTTTTTATAATCAATCACATGGTCAGCACCAAGGGATTTTACAATATCTACGTTTCTAGTACTGACCACCGCCGTTACTTCTGCCCCCAATGCCTTTGCGATTTGGACAGCAAATGTTCCTACACCACCTGAGGCGCCATGAATTAGTACATTTTGTCCAGCCCTTACCTTCCCTATATCTCTAATCGCTTGTAGTGCAGTGGTTCCTGCCATTGGGACGCCGGCTATTTCTGTAAACGATAGATTACTAGGCATTAAAGCCAATACTTTTTCATCCACAGCAGCATACTCTGCAAAGGCACCCCAGCCGCTACTAGCTAAGTCACCATATACCCGATTCCCAATCTGTAGTTTAGTAACATCCTTCCCTATAGCCTCCACTACTCCTGCAATGTCCCCACCAGGAATACGATATTTCGGTTTCTTAAGTCCAAATGCCAACCGCACTGGCAGCGGTTTTCCTGTTAAAAGAGCAAGATTGCCAAAATTAATGGATGATGCATAAACTTTTACAAGCACTTCCTTATCTTTTGGTATAGGCTTATCTACCTCCCCTACTTTAAGCGTATCTGGCGTTCCATACTTTTCCGAAATAATAGCTTTCTTCTTTATCTCCTTGAATTCCTTTTTCATCATTGTAGATGGATCATACAGATACTGCATTGACTTAAGTTAATAGAGATATATCGGGAAGGTTTATTGCATTCGCTTTTTGATTCTGCTTAATGACTCAGGGGTTATACCTAGGTAGCTTGCCAATTGATGTTGGGGTACACGTTGGAGTAAATCTGCTCGTGTTTGAATGATTGCTTTATAGCGCTCTTCAGGGGAAGAACGAATAAATTTTGCATATTCATGTTGCGCATGAATTAGATAAGCTTCCCTCATACGACGGGTCATAGATTCCAGTCCCTTATATTGCTGGTACACTTCTTGTTCCGATTCAACATCTGCAACAACCAATACGCAGTCTTCTAAACAATTTAAGGAGTAATTCGATGCTTGACCCGCTTCTTCCAAATTAACCAGCATAATTGCTTGTTCTTCTGTAAAAAAATTGGTGGTAACTTCTTTTCCATCCACCTCTACATGGTATTGCCTTACACACCCTTTCAATACAAAAAAACAATGCTTAGTCGGGAAATCTCCCTGTTTAATTAAATAAGTCCCCTTATTAAATTCCTTTATTACTATCTCTTCTATAATCGCCTGCTGCTCTTCTTCCTTTAGCGTTGTATATTTCTCCATATATTTCATAAGGATTTCTTTCATAACAAGCCTCCCTTTATGATATGACTTCAAAACAAAAAGTAAAAAAACATAGGCTTCTCCAAATTTGGAAAAGATAAACATATAAACTTAATATGCTTGATTACTGTCATTTCAGCTTACGCTTTGCCCCTTGATTACATGACTTTTTCAAGGGCAAATTTCTCTATATGACAAATATCATATAGCCAACATGACATGTATGTCTGCAAATATGTTTGGTACATCTTTATACTATAGATATCCATTAATAGAAGGGAAGCAAAAAATGAATATAAAAAACTTAAAACAATTGAAAACCGCTGTTGCGCCTTTTGAGAAATCCACTGTAAAGGCAAGTGTCTGGCAGCTTGCCAACACTATTGTGCCCTTTCTTTTACTCTGGTTTATTGCCTATAAAAGCTTGAGTATTTCATATATGTTAACCCTCGTGTTTTCAATAGCAGCGGCAGGATTTTTGGTGAGAATTTTTATCATCTTTCATGATTGTTGCCACTTTTCTTTCTTCAAGAACCGTAAGGCCAATAAGATTTTAGGAACAATTACTGGAATCTTAACCTTATTTCCCTATAGCAAATGGCAGCATAGCCATTCTATTCACCATGCAACAAGCAGCAACCTGGATAAGCGCGGAGTTGGCGATTTATGGATGATGACGATAGAGGAGTATGAAAATGCCTCTTTAATGGTAAAAATCCAATATCGTTTATACCGCAATCCGTTCATCATGTTTATATTAGGACCTATTTATGAATTCCTATTAGCTAATCGATTCAACCGTAAAGGAGCTAGATCGAAGGAAAGGTTAAATACGTATGTAACGAATATTTCTATCGTGCTATTAGTAGTTCTTCTTGGAACAACGCTTGGCTGGTCTTCTTTCTTACTCGTCCAGCTGCCGATCTTTCTTATTTCTGGATCTGTTGGGGTATGGCTGTTTTATGTGCAGCATACCTTTGAAGACACTTACTTTGAGGAAGATAAAAATTGGGATTACGTAAAGGCTGCAGTAGAAGGAAGCTCCTTCTATCGCCTTCCAAAATGGATGCAATGGCTGACTGGCAATATTGGCTACCATCATGTGCATCATTTAAGTCCGAGAGTGCCTAATTACAACTTAGAGCATGTCCATCAACAGACGGAGCCTCTTCAGAATGTTCCAACTATAACACTGGCAAGCAGTCTTCGTTCTTTAAAATTCCGTTTATGGGATGAAAAAGACAAAAAGTTTATCAGTTTTTATGAATGGAAAAAACAAAAGAAAGCTCTTTCTATGTCTGCAAGATCTGAAATGCAGTAAAACGAAAAGTCTCTTTTGATGGAAGCAACTAATCTGAGCAGCAATTATAAGGTTTAATGCCATTAATTGCTGCTTGATTATGTTAAAATGGATGAATAACAGCCAATAAATAACGAGGTTCTAAACAATGATAAAAAGATTAGAGATTTTAAAAAAAAGCACTGGCATTTCTCCTTATATTTGGACGTTGCTTACCATTTTGCCCTTTTATTTTATATTCCACGCCTCGGCAGCAGTTGATGTGATAGCTGGCATCATCCTAACCATTTTATTTTTTCTATTTTACAGAATCGCGTATCTTTCAAAAGGCTGGACAATTTATTTATGGCCATCCTTATTAATTGGGATATCTACTATCGCCATTTATGCATACAGCTATGTGTATTTTTCTTTTTTTCTTTCCTATTTTATCGGCAATATAAAAAAACGGATTCCCTTTTTTATCCTTTACTTTATACACTTAGCGGTTACAACATTCGCGATTTACTTCAAAATCATCATAGGTGATTCCTTGCTGATAAAGCAGCTTCCCTTTGTGCTAATCATCTGGTTTGGCGTTATTTTATTACCCTTGACCATCCAGAACCGTAAAGAGAAGGATCAGCTACAGGAAAAACTAGAAGATGCGAATAAGCGTATTTCCGATTTAGTAAAACTAGAAGAAAGACAGCGAATTGCCAGAGATCTTCATGATACTCTTGGACAAAAACTATCCCTTATTGGTTTAAAAAGTGATTTAGCAAGAAAGCTAGTTTATAAGGATCCAGAGCAAGCCCGACTGGAACTGAAAGATATTCAGCATGCTTCTAGAACAGCACTAAACGAAGTCAGAAAAATGGTCTCTGAAATGCGCGGCATAAAATTAAAAGACGAGCTCCTACTCGTAAAAAAAATATTAGGAGCGGCTGAGATCAGCCTAACTTACGATATAGCTTCCAATCTAAGAGTTTCAGCGATTGCAGAAAACATTATTAGCATGTGCTTAAAAGAAGCTGTTACAAATGTGGTTCGACATAGCCATGCTACTGCTTGCTCCATAAGCATCAACCAAAATAAAAAAGAAACAATCATGGAAATCAAAGATAATGGAACCACTCCTTTTAAGAAGGAAGATGCTCACAAAGGAAGCGGATTGGCGGGCATGAGAGAAAGATTGGATTTTATCAACGGCACTTTAGAAATTACCGCCAATGAGGGAACAATAGTAAAAATCGCCGTTCCACGGGATGGAAAAATAATAGAAAAGGAGGACTTATTATGATCCGCATTGTCATTGCTGAAGACCAACGCCTTCTTTTAGGGGCATTGGGTTCATTACTTGATCTGGAAGAGGATATCACGGTTGTCGGCAAAGCAAACAATGGTGAAGAAGCAATCCAGCTAGTCAAAGAGAAAAATCCTGATATTTGTATAATGGACATAGAAATGCCTGCTAAAACAGGTTTAGAAGCAGCTGAAGAACTGATGAGCCATCCGTGCAAGGTCATTATTTTAACTACCTTTGCCAGATCTGGCTATTTCCAGCGTGCATTGAAAGCTGGCGTATCGGCTTATTTGCTCAAGGATAGCCCAAGCGATGATTTGGCAAATAGCATCCGCAGTGTGATGGAAGGTAGAAGAATTTACGCACCAGAATTGGTTGATGATGTCTATAAAGAAGAAAATCCCCTTACAGAACGGGAAAAAGAAGTTCTTATGCTAGTTGCGAGCGGCAAAAACACAAAAGAAATTGCCCAAGAGCTATCCATTAAAACAGGAACCGTGCGTAACTATATCAGCATGATACTAGATAAACTAGAAGTAAAAAACCGAATAGAAGCCATCACCAGATTTAAGGAAAAAGGATGGTTTAAATGAGGCTGGGACATAAGTATTCCAGTCATAGATAAACCCGAACAACTATCAAATAATCCTAAATGATTGTTCGGGTTTTATTAGTTTTATAAAAGGCTGTTTCAGTACAGTTAGTGTTAATATCCGCAGCCTGAATACACTTCGCTTTCCATGGGGCGAGCGCCGAGCCGCTTCGGCCTATGGCCTGCAGGGTCTCGGACTTTCTCGCAGCTCCCATAGGAGTCTACGTGTATTCAGGCTGCTCCATATTTCCTACTAATTCATTTTTTCTAAAAAAACAATATTTTTTAGGGAATTGCCTTTAAAAACAGAGTGGAATGGAGCGGAAGACACTCGACTCCTGCGGGAAGTAGAGCAAAACCTAAGACCCCACAGGCTTTAGCCGAGGAGGCTTAGGTTGCTCCCCGCGGAAAGCGAGTTTCTGTAGCGCAATGGAACGAATTAGTTTTTACACTTGACTATATTTAAAAACATAAATAACCATTGTATAAAAGGAACCTTTATTTAAGAGATAAATTAGAGATTGTTCGTCTTTACAGATTGGCTATCTAGTTTTGTCCCAGCCTCATTTTTTATTTACAATCACCATTTTTCATAAATTCCGCTTAAAGGGACGATTCAATTGAAAAAAAATTAGGCAATTCTTGTGCACGCTTATCAAGCATAATCTGTTCTGGCTTGATACCCTGTTCACGCAATACTTCAATGTTTTGCACAAGGAAGTCGTCACTGCCAACAATATAGAAAAGACCATCCTTGTCTGCAGCAAGATTTTTCACTTCTTCATAATAATCTTTACGGTTATCGACGAACTGTGCCTCGAACTTCTTATCAGGTGCAGATGTAAAAATATCGGTGAATAAGAAAGCTTTTGACGAATCGATGTTCAAAGAATGAATCTGATTGACGTTGTCAGCACGTTCGAAATAATCCAATACAATCGGTCTATAAGTTGCCAGACCGACACCTGATGACAGCAGGTAAACATTTTTGTCTTCTCTTTTCAGCGGTAAATTCGAATGAGTTTTAAATATGGCAACTTCATTGCCGACTTCAAGGCTTCTTAAAATCGATTTAAACTCAGAACACTGCTCTCTGATGCGTGTTGTGATCCCGATTGCATTTTCGTGCGGTAAGGAAGAGATGGACATATGGCGAATCAAACTGCGGTTTGGTTTGTCTCCGGCATTGAAACCCTTCAGTGCGAAATGGGTGTGGGAACCTTCTTCCCATGTAAAGTCTTTCGGACTGTCGAGTAGGTACGTTTTAACCTCTGGCGTTTCCTCAATAATCTTATTTATTTTAGTCCAGTATATTTGCATGTATATTCTCCTTACTCCATTATTTGTATCGTACTATCTAATATACAGCAAATGATAACAGTTCTCAATTAAAAAGATTAATTATTTAAGATAATTTATGGAGTATTTTTCATTCTCGATTGCTGAACAACGATTAATTTATACTCCGCCAAGCGAAAAGGAACGATTCAACGTGTTTTTGCATCCATAAACTTGAAGAAATGAAAAAACGGATTTAGGTAATTCAGAAATGGCCTAAGAAGAATGAAAAGAATAGATCAAGATACAATTAAATAATAAATAAGAAATCCGGAATTACAAAAGGAGACCAAAATAAAAACATTCTGATCCCCTTTTATCTACAAACTGTCATTAAATAGTTAATTTTTTTTCTTTTTGAATAATAGTATCGATAGAGTAATTGTTGCATATAAAAATAAAATAATGGTAGAAACCCTTGGAAAATTACTAATTGTTATTTTTTGATAAATTTCTATTATCGAATAGAATAAGACAATAATACTGATAATTATTAAAGAAATCGACAGTACACTTTGTTTATTTTTCATAGTACACATTTCCTCATAGTTATTATTTCCAACGTTTTTCCGAACCAGGAATATCTTCATATGAATACATCGTTTTGGTTGATAAATTTAAATATTGAACCATCGAGACAATTACTGAAACACCCGGTATACTTTTTAAATTTTTTTTTAAAACTTTGTGATGTTTGCAACAGTTGGATTTTTTATAGATTTAAATGCTTGATCTATTACACCTATAAATAATAAATCTTTAAGAACACCAATTTCAAAACTTCTAAGTGAATCGACATTTCTGGTAAATTGATCAAAATATTTATTGTAAGAATTAAGTGTTTTTTCCCTGCTTACTTCTCTAGCCTTCCCCCCTCCAAGCTGAAAGACACTGAAAAAGTAGTTTTAGTCGTATAGTCCCCCCATTAATAAAGAAAACGTCTAATTTTTATATCATGAAATTAGACGTTCATGCGTATTAAAAACGTAAGCCCCGGTTAGTTAAGTTTAATTCTTCACAAATTTTCCAAATAGAATATTAATCCTATTGGATTAATACACTAAATTTCTATCATAGCAACGGTATTCTTACAATAAAGATGGATCCTTCTCCTTCTTTACTTTTGACCGTCACGTGTCCGCCATGTAGTTTCACTATATTCTCAACAATAGCTAAGCCTAAACCTGTTCCTGCAACTGTTCTTATCCGAGCCTTATCTGCTCTGTAAAATCGGTCGAAAATTCTTTTTAATTCCTTTTGCCTCATTCCTATCCCAGTATCTTCAAATGTAACAGTAATTACTTCATCTTTCTCTGTAACTGATATGTCTATGCTACCATTTTGTTTATTATATTTAATAGCATTTGACAACAAATTGTCCCATACATTATTTAACAAGGAGGGATCGCCACAAATTTCTATATCCGGAATAGAGTAACTAAGCATTATTTCCTTTTCATTAATTAACCATTGGTAGTGAGATACTAATTCTCTTAGTTGACTTCCTAAATTGAAATTCTTTTTCTTCAGTATATTTTCATCTCTATCCAATGATGCCAGTAACAATAATTGTTTGGTTAAAATAGATAATCGTTTAATTTCACCATTAATAATAGAGATATACTTATTTCTGACATTATCAGATAATGACTTACTTTCCAATAAATTTGTATATCCTTTAATGTTGGACAATGGTGATTGAATATCGTGTGATATATTTGAAATAAATTCTCTTCTTACATCTTCCATTTGTTCTAACTTTTTCGCCATACTCAAAAAGCTAGCAGTTAATTGTCCTAATTCATCTTTCCGAGTCACGGGTAGATCCACATGGAATTGTCCACTTGCTAATAATTTGGTTGCGTGAGTTAGCTTTGCAATCGGCTTTATTAAATACTTGGTACTGAATACTACCAAAACAATACTCAAAGTAATGGAAAGTATTAATATCCATGCAAACAAAAAGTGCATTTCATTAAAAAGTAGTTTTATATCTGGCCTTATAAATAAAGCATAATCTTTATCTTTAAATTTAAGTGGAACCCCAATAGTATTTTTTAACTCATTTGCAAAAAATCCAGTTACAAACGTTTTGTTTGGAAAATTAAGCATCCCATGATAAATATCTCCGCTTAGCACAGATTCTATTGATATAGCAGAAAGAGTTTTATCTCTAAAGGAAGCCCCATAATAAGTTTCTGTGCCATTTCTATCAACAAGGTAGACTTGATATCCGACATCCGAGATATTCTCTAAGTAATCGTTAAGTACCATATTTGGATTATTGTCTATAAAGGAAGCAATCGATTCGGCAATCTTGGTGTTTTTTTGATCGTTAACAGGCTTTAATTTCTGATGATAATAGACATTAGATAAAATAAAGGCAATAACACTACTGAAAAGCATTATACCAATAGTGATAACAACAAATTTGACATAAAGTGATCTCATCCACGCCTTGCCTCCAATAAATATCCAACTCCACGAACTGTTTTAATCTGAAAATCATCTGTTAGATTAGAGAATCTTTCCCTCAATCTTTTGATATGAACATCTACTGTTCGTTCATCCCCTTCATATTCTACTCCCCAAACCTGTTCTATTAAATGATTCCTAGATAGAACTTGCATTGGATTCGTAAATAAAAAATATAAAAGTTCAAATTCCTTTAAAGGCAAGATAATAGTCCGATCTCCTATTTGAACCATATAACTTTTCTTATTAATCATCGTATTTCCAATCTGAATAATACTATCATCTTGTTGCTTATCATATCTTCTCAACAACGCTCTTATACGAAAAGCTAATTCCCTTGGTTCAAAAGGCTTAACAAGATAATCATCCGTTCCTGCTTGAAAACCTTGCTCTTTATCTTCCAATTGATTTTTAGCAGTTAACATGATGACAGGAATATCATATTTTTTCCTTATTTCTTTTGTGAGTTCATATCCATCCAGATAAGGCATCATTATATCCACAACCGCTAGTTGACACTGGTGTTTTTGAAGGATTTTAAGTGCTTCCATACCATCTTTGGCTAATAGCACGACATATCCTTGCTGGGATAAGTGAATTTCTACAAGTTTTAAAATATTTATGTCATCATCAACAATTAAAATATTAGGCATACCATATATCTCCTTGAATCTTAGGTTATTTAGTCTTTTGTCTTTTCCTAGCCATTTATACAAATCGCAAAAAATACAAGTAAACCTAAAGTTAAACACTTAGGTCTACTAAACTTAGGTCTACTATATCATTATTTAATTAGTTATCATCTTTCTTCTTGTAAGATTTGCCCATCACTCATTTCTATAACTTGATCTGCAAATAGAAGCATATCTTCATCGTGTGTAACGAGTAAAGTAGTAATGTTTAATGTTTTTGTTATTTCCCGAATAATTTTCATAATATCTTTAGATTTTTTTGAGTCTAAACTTGCTGTTGGTTCATCTGCAAAGAGAACCTTAGGCTTATGGACGATTGCTCGTGCAATAGCAATACGTTGTTTTTCTCCACCTGATAAGGAAGGTGGATAGGTATTTCTCCTATGTTCCATTTCCACTAAGTTTAATAATCTGTTTACTTCCGTTTTCCTCTGTTGTTTTGTAAGTTTTGATTTTGACACTTCCAACATGAGCATTAGCTGCTCTTCTACAGTTAAAAAAGGAATAAGATGAGAAAATTGAAAGATAAATCCAAACTTGCTTGCTCTTATTTTTCTAACTTGTTCTGAACTCATATTAGCGATATTTTGCTCTTCAAACAAGATTTGGCCACTCGTAGCAGGTTGAAGTCCAGCAGCAATCGTTAACAAGGTACTTTTTCCAGAACCGGAAGCACCTCTTAACGCAGTAACTTCTCCTTCCCTAAGAGAAAGATTAATCCCTTTTAAAATTTGTTCTTTTACTTCCCCATTTATAAAGGTCTTTTTTATATTAGCTAATTTTAGTATGGACATATTACCCTTCTCCTCTTTGTATTGCTTGTAGTGGTTCTACTTTTTTGATTTGAATACCAGAGAGTGTAGCTCCAATAAACCCTATAAAGAGAAACATGATTGACAAAACCACTGTGGTTTCCATAGATAAATAATATGGCATTCCTTTTGGTGCAAAAACATTTAATAGATGGCTAATACTAATAGATATTACCAACGCAACAACAGTAATAAAGCTCATTTGTGTCCACATCATATAAAATAGGCTACTTGTTTTAACACCTATAGCTTTCAGAATTCCAAACAATCCTATTTTTTGTACATTCATCATATAGAAGAAGATAGCAAAGAGCATACCACTGATTACCACTAAAAACCAAATAATCATATTCAAAGTTAATTGTTCTGCTTTATAACTAGAAATAGTATTGAGAAATTCTTTATTTGAGAATGATTGTAAATCATTCGTTTCATCTTGTGAAATAACCTTCTCTGGCATGTATATTAATTGCATCTCGGCTAATTTATATATCTCTTCATAGTCTTTGATATTTATAAAGGCAACTGGGGCATGACTATATTTACTTTGCTCCACAAATCCTTTTACAATAAACTCCCCACTATATTGATTATTCGTTAATTTATCTCCAACTTGTATCCCTTTTTCTTTCATAGAACTGTCTAAAATAATCTCTCCTGCACTAACATCTGGAAAAAACTTCGAATCAGTAGCTGTAACAAATGAAACACTTCGCTGTTTTCCATCCACATCGTTTAGAAATCCCATTTGAATGGATAGAGCTAGTGCATCTTTTTCTGTATTTAACAGTTTTTCCTGAGTAGTATGATTGATTTTTGAAAGGTTGTATGTTTGATTTGCATCTTTCGTCATATAAAATTCACCATTTGGTAAATGCTTTATTAATGATGCATTATCTTGAGATAACCCATTTGCTAATCCTGATATAATAAATGTTAAAAGGCTAATTAAGAGTACAATTGATCCTAAAATGTAAAACCTTGATTTATTTTTCTTTAATTCTTTCCATGCAATGTTCATTTTCTTTCCTCCCATCTCTTATTAACAACTTTATTTTAAATTCGTTCTGTGAATGAAAGATGAACAGAATGTTACAATTGGAAGGAGGACTTCTATTTTCTGTTATATTCAAACTAAAAGTGAAAAAGAGCATGAGTTACAACATATAGCTAGGTTTTATAAGATTTAACCGATATTTAAAAGTCGAATGCGGAAAAATATGTGATTTTTTAAAATCAAATTAAAATAAAAAAACTGAACTATCTCAAGTTCTTCTTCTGTTTCACCTGAGCCAGTGTAGTGAAAAGCATCTAGAAAAATGGAATCCATTTTATCTTCATCTACAAAATAACCTAAGTTAATAGTCATCGTTTGCCCTGGCTTGATAATTCCTATGTTGTAAAAGGATTTTCCCTTTCCGTGAGGTTCTAGATAATCAATCTCCCCTGACATAATACTGTGTTTTGCAATTCCTTCTTCACCAGCATAGTTCCATGCATCTTCCTCCGATTTAAGTACCTTCACGGTAGGCGACATATAAATTTCATCTGTTGCCTCTTTATCAACATTTTTTACAGTAGGCAATTTCTCGTTTTTATCGTTATGAAGAAGCTTAATCATATCTTGAAAAAATGGTACCAGGCACCATAAATAAACAACTGTCTTTTTACGGTGCCACCGACTTTGAAATACTACTTGGAAAACATCCTATTCCCTAAATGCGTTTTTTTTATCAACTATGTTATATCCATTTGGAAAGTATAGGCATATGATATAGAGATTTTAAAGGAAAGGGGCTCCAAAAAAACAATGGTGAATTTTAATCAAACAGGTATGAGATCACATCATGGCGGTGGCGGTCATGCATCAGGAGGCCATGGTGGTAACGCTAATTGGCACCAACATGGCGGCGGAAATCCAAATTGGGGACACGGTGGAAACTGGCATCATCAAGGTGGATATTATCCAGGAGGAGGATTTGCATTAGGTACTCTTACAGGATTAGCTCTTGGCGCAGCGGCAACACCAGCTCCGTACCCAGTACCTGCTCCTTACCCATATTCGTATCCTTATCCATCCCCGTATCCGTATCCATATACAACTCCTTATTATCCAGGATACTGACGGAGATAACTCGTTAAAGAATTTAAATACACTCAATGAAAAAGCAGATACCTAACAATATGGGTACCTGCTCCCTTTATTCAACCAAACGAATCCTTTAATTTTGGTACCGAAAGTCCGAATAAAGTTGGAGATAAAGTGATACAAAGTCTGGTTATCTTGATGGTAATACAGTTAGAAAATTTTATAAAATATTGTTGAATATCCCTTTTAAAAACAAAAGCTGCTGATTTTGAATAATCAACAGCTTTTTTCAAAAATTAAATATTATCCTTCTTTACGGTAGTGGTACGATATAATTTAGTAGGTATACAATCCACAAAAACAGTATCTAATCACTTTTATTTTTGGTAAAACCGCCGTGCTTTAGCTCGGTTACCGCAATCGGCCATTGAACACCAACGTCGGCTCCGGTTCCGACTCGTATCAAAGAATAACCATCCACAAGAGTCTCCCTCACATTGTTTGACTCGTTCCAGGTCGTTTTTAGAAACGAGTAAATCAACAGCAGATTGTAAAATTGGAGGGAGCATAGTGTCCAAGTTTTCCTCGTTATACATGAACTTCAACGTGTAATGATCCTTTTCTTGGATTACAAGCAAAGTTTGATAGAAGTGGCTTACAAAATCATTGAAACTTTTTAGGTCTAGCGGATGTGGCGATGTCCCCTTTGAAATGGACTTGAAGATTCGATACATGACCTCCCGCATTTCGATAGACTGTTTTAGAACTTCTCCAGCTTCAGACTGTTTCTCCTGCGCCTTTAAAAGAAGGGCTTTAGCTTGTTGTTCGGTCAAGACTTCAGCATGGATGCACCAGTCGACCAATTTGGCGTAACTAGTAAACCAATCCCGCCTTTTCTCCGTACTTTCTCGCCAACTAACAGTATTGATAAAATCCATACACAAACGTTCTCCGACCATCATATAAGCGTTCATTTCCGACATAATCAAAGCTCCTTTACTATAACCATCATAATGCATATTGACGGTTATAATCAACTCAGTTATAATTTAACCATCAAAAGCAGTTTTGATGGTTAAACACTAATTCAGGAGGTACTAAGATGGACAATCCGATGTTGGTAGCTGTTAGAACATTGTTGAAAGAAACATATGATGGGCCTAAAGAAAACGCAAGCTGGTACACAGAAGCGAAACCTGGTAGTGGTTTATTCGGAACACTTGAAAAGATATCGGCAGAAGATGCTTCAATACCTATCAATGGTACAACAATCGCCGCACAAACAGATCATACCCGCTATTATTTATGGGTTGCGAATTCCTACTTAAATGGGGAAGAACCCAGTAAGGACTGGGGAGCATCATGGAAAATCACAACCGTTGATAAAATCACATGGGCTCAATTTACTGACGAACTTCAACAAGAATACACAATACTGTTAAAAAGGATTGATTCACTTGACTCTTTAGATGAACAGACATCGAATGGTTTGTTGGGGGCGCTCGCTCACTCTGCCTACCATCTCGGATCAATACGACAAATGATCAAATCGATCAAAGTCCCAAACCAAACATAAGTTACTAATAAAGCTCCAAGGAATCACTCCTTGGAGCTTTCAGATTTGAGTTATTTTTCTTACAAAGAATACTGTATTAATATTGGAGAATTTTTTTGTTATTTAACTCCGAATCCTATGCAACGATCACACTCGTTAATTTAATTGAATTGTTTTACAAATTCGTGCGTTTTGCACGTGTCTACCTTGTTTTCCAAAGAGACAGAGACTGGGACATAAGTATTCCAGCCAAGGGTAAATCCGAACAATGATATGAAGATGCTAATGAAAGTTCCGTATGTTTGGTTTTTTTATTTGTTTTTTAAAGGATGTTTCCATGAAGTTTAGTGCGATTCCCCACAGCCGGCATACACTTCGCTTTCCGTGGGGCTCGCGCTGAGCCGCTTCGGCTTCGCCTGCAGGGTTTCAGGCTGTCTCGCTAATCCCCGTGGCGTCTTCGTGTATTCCGGCTGCTCTGTTTTCCCCAATAATTATGTTTCCTCTTGTAAAAAGTATACGAAAGCAGCCGCTATTTACTAGCTAGATTAGAAATTGTTCGTCTTTACAGCGTATCTATTTAGTTATGTCTTATTCTCTTTATTTTTTTCTTAATTGCATTGCCTAATTTCTATTTCTTATCTTTTAGTTCTAAAAGTATAGGAGCTATATTTAGGAAGATAGAAACAATTGTCAAAAACCATAATGCTCTTTCCATACCAGGTACTACATCCATTAAAGCTGCCCAATCTTCCACTTCTACCCACGACGATACAAGACTGTATTCTGCACAAAGAGTTAAAGCTGTAAATGATAATCCCACCGCCATAGCAAGCTTATAATCCTTTCCTGCTTTATACATATAAAGATTAATAAAAGTTGTTACTATTGCAATAACCCCAAATATTATCCACATAACTATACCTCCATATATTTTTATTTATATTGTATCACTAGTGTTGCATAAATAGTGTCATAATTTTCAGTTTACTCACCTTCCCTGTTTAGAGGCAAAAAAGTAAATACCCAATCAAAGGTGGCCCCATCCATTTGGAAATTTATTTACAATTAGACTTTTGCAACGACGACAATTTGCATATTTAAGGGATGGCTTTTCCTTCAATCTTTCGAAGCCAAACATTCGCTGGTTTCCACAATGCAGCCCTTAGATAACGGCTAATCTGTAAGGTTTTTCGCTTGCTTCTGGTCTCGATTTGCACGAGAACATGTAGGCAAAAAACAATTAGTGCGATAAATACTTGATTTTGAATCGCCCATTCGCTTTGACCGTAGAACTTTTTGATGCTGAGATGTTGTTTGATCCATTTAAAAAACAGCTCAATTGCCCACCGTGATTTATACATTTCTGAAATTTCTTCGGCGCTTAAATCAAAACGATTTGTAATTAAATGAAGTTCATTTCCTTTTGAGTCCATCACTTTTAGAAGCCGAAAGTAATTTTCAGCACGGTTTTGAGTCGTACCTATCAACACCATTTGGTCTGATAAAACAGCTGTATCCTTGGGTAGCTTAAAATCGTAAACGTTCCGTATGACTGCATTTTTGCGTAGCCGTGAAAGAAAGAAGTAGCCATCATCAGTCATGCGATCAAAGCGCTCGTAGTCTAGATAACCACGGTCAAACACATACATGCATTCCTTGTCATCCACCATGATTTCAAGCTGACCACGGTCATGTTCTTTTGCCGTTGTCATAACGGCCTTTTCAGGATAGGATATACCCTTTTCCATAAACACAAGGCGCAAATGTAACTTTACACCTGCTTTTGTTTTGCGGAATTTAGCCCATTTATGATTGGTCAAATTAAGTGGCAATGTGCTTGAATCAATGATTTTTAACGGCATCACGAGTTTCGTGTAATGCGTTTTGGCATGAATTTGTGACACTAAATCAAGGAAAAGCCTTTGAAATAGATCAGGGTTTATGCCGTTTAACCGCCGTGACAACTGAGAAATACTAATAGAATCAAGGTCTATCCCTTTTTGAAGCTGGTCATCGAAAAGACAATCACCCAGCGCATGCAGACTTTCAATTTCTTGTAGCTGCGCAAAAAGTAGTAATTTTAGAAATGACTCTGTCGTTAATTTTTTCGTATAGTAATCTAATTTCATCGTTTTCACGTTTTCTTCAAATAATTGAAGATTTATAGGTGAAAACCATTGTCCAAATGAAGTTTTTCGTGTAATCTTGTCCATGTGATGGTCCTTTTTTAGTGGATTTGGACGGGTTACCACCTGACTAATCCATTATAAAGGACTTTTTCTTTGCGCAAAATAATAATATTGAACATTTTGAGTATTTTTAATAGTGAATTTAAATTAATGCAACACTAGTGATATTGTATAATAAATAACACTGATTCTAACTTGCCTTTTTTCTTCCATAAGCAAAATTTTTCTATTATTACTAGCATCCTGCCCTATAGCAACATAAGAAAGGAGCTTCCTCATTTAAGAAAAACACCCGATAGTTTAATATGTATTTACTAATAATTGATAAAAGAAACATTTAGAAGCTCATTCAGTCTTCTTTATCTCCCAAGACATATCCCTCGCTCGCGATGAAAAGCCACTTTTTTTTTTACTTTTTTAAAGTAACATAATTTTATCATTCCTTAAATTATCTACTATTAATATATTGTTCATCATTGTTTACTATTTAACACATGTTAATGTAGCTGATTTATTTAAAAAGAACGGTCGAAGATAAGCCACCAAATTGGAAAGTGGGATAACGTGTTCCGGTAGATTAATTCCTAACTCATGCTGTATATAATATCTTCGCTTTTCGATTCGTCCCCATAAATGTGGATATTCATTATTAATCTGGTTTCTAAGCTCCTCATCTGCCAACGCTATACACTCTTCTGCACTTACTCCCCCATAACCAGTTATAGATGGGATTATATCTATTTGAAACACCATCCCGCTTTTTAGAGTCTCTTTTGAACTTGGATAAATTGGCGAGGACATCCATTCTTCATCTGCAACAAGATGCCCAGGATTCAAATGCCAATGATACTTTTCTTTTGGATATACTTCCTCAATCATTTTGTAAAACTCGCCACCGTACATTCCAATGCGAATATTCTCTAGCCAAAAAACCACCGTCTTAAAGTAAGGAATTGCTACCTTCTCAAGATAATCACGTTGATTATCAGGCAGTTGTTCCGCACTTTCAACCACGAATCCAGCTCGACTGGATAATCCTCCTTTGTAACCGGTAGTAAGAGAAAGAGTATCTCCTAATTTTAGTTGCTTACTAGTGGGATATAAATTTGCCTTTTCAAATCTTACACCAGTTGCAGCAATTGTAACTACATTATTTGTCTGACCTTCAGCATTTAGCAAATTACCAAGATAGCTTTCTTTCACACCGATTTCAACAGCATTCATAGCTTTAAGCATACTAGTTGAAGACAGGTTGGCTCCGTACTCATAGTGAGCAATCTCGTTCGCATTATTAATCGTTCGTGCACCCTTACCGCCACCAATAAATAAATAAGCTGCATTTACAATTTCTGCTTCTATAGTACATATGTTACGAACAGCCTCAACAATAAAATGAGGGATATCAAATATTGCTGAATTATCATATTGAGTAGAGGTAAACATTTTCCAGCCAATAAGCCCAATTTTTTTATCATTTGAAAAATCTATATCACATAAGATGGAATCCAGACTTTTCTCATTTTCCATAGGTTGATTTGGTAATGAAAATAGTGGATAGTGATAAAGTTCTCCTTGAAGGCGTGCATAT
The DNA here is from genome assembly GCF_012933555.1 of Niallia alba. GTDB lineage: Bacteria > Bacillota > Bacilli > Bacillales > Cytobacillaceae > Niallia > Niallia alba. The sequence continues at coordinate 1,099,714 of NZ_JABBPK010000001.1, read as the reverse complement.
TTTGACATTTTTAAGTTTTCATTGCCGAGAATAAAAGATGCTTGTCCTGTTTTCTTTAGTACGAACAGCCCTTCTTCAAATCTAGGAATAAAACCAGTTAAGTATTCAAAATTACTTCCATGTTCTTTATCAGCATAAATAACTAGAGAATCGAAATTATCTTCTTTCATTAGGTCCAGTACTTTTTTCGCTCTTTGTTCCATCGTTGCTTCAGTTAGGTATACTGGTTCAACATCGTTAAATGTATATGGTAATTGAACCTTTTTAAGTATTATTTTTTCATCGTAATTCATGGATGAGTCTCCTTTATTATTAGTCCAGCTATAAGATAGCTGCAATAGTGGTTTCTTCCTTTTTTCACCTTTCCAATTGCTAGTTTATTAATTGGAATTGGTTGTTATATAAGAGTACAGCCTTAGGTCAATTGTAAAACAAGATGGACTATATTATAAAGTGATTTTAAAATAGTGTCAGGCACCATAAAAAGACAACTGTCTTTTTACGGTACCTGACACCAATATCCTCTATCACAATTGTTCGATCAATTTTTCTAAATCTGCCTTCAAGATTTCTTTTTTATCAGCAGGTAATTCCTTATTTTTGTCGTTATTAATCAGCTTGATCATATCACGGAGAAATTTAGCTGCTTGGTCTTCTCTCCCTTTGTCTAGATGTTGTTTCGATTGCTTCAGTTTATTGCTTAAGCTTTTATAAAGACTATGCTTTAGTTCCCCTGAGTCCTTATACTTATCCAATAATGCTTGAATAGACGTGTGATCGGCTTTGTTTGATCTAACAGAGAAATTATCAAACTTTGTATTATTATAATTGGACCTTACTCCTACTTTCCCCTGTGTAAAGGCAGTACTACTCTTGTCCGTATAATTAATTTTTGGTGTCTTCATATCATCCACAAATACTTTAATCGTTGTTCCACTCACTTCAATTTTCATATGATGCCAAGTAGATGAAGGTTCTTTGATAGAGGCACCATCAAGATACTCCCAATTATAATTTTGCTTTCCAAGGTGGACTCCTTCTTCATTTATATAAGCAACATATCCTTGCATAAAATCAGCATTATTTTGACTAAGCTCGATTCCATTTGCAGGATTGTTTACTCTAAAAATAACTCCTCCATCTCCAGCTCCTTCAGCAACTTTAACATCGGCTTCAACGATGTAGTCTTTCCACTCTTTTTCACCGATAACTGATTTTGCAAATGTGGCACTACTCGCATTGTACTCACCAATTATTTCTGGCTCTGTTCCTTCTATTTCCTCTAAGAATTCAAATTGATAAAAATCAAATTCGCCTTTTACAATTTCCACTTTAATGGTATGTTGTCCAGCTGGTAAGGAAACATCTTCTTTAATAACATTTTCCCAATTATTCCAGTCGCCAGTACTAGGGACATCAATAACCCCTGTTAAATCAAGCGAATCATCAAGCCATAATCGGATTTGACTATCTTTAAACGTTGTCGCTACTCTTATTGCTAAATCATAGGTACCGGCTTCTGCGATATCGACATTATACTTTAACCATTCTCCTGCTTGGTTCCAACCAACATTGTAACCACCTTCAGGGTTAACACGAATATCTACTGCATCCTGTCGATACTCTCCACCAATATTCTCGATTGTGTTATCGTGATACGCTACACCTTCTCCACCAGTAATATAATCTGCCGCCATTATTTTACCTGGAAGCTGCTTATACTTATCAAATTGCTGGAACATAAACTTCGAAAGATCAAAGCCACCCTCTACAGCAACCACTTTTAACGTATGTTTACCTGCTGGTAAGGTTATATTTGGTAAGGATACATTCTTCCAAGTATCTATGCTGCCTGTTTTCGGCAAATCAATTTCCCCAGTTAAATCTATCTCATCATCTAATAGAACCTTCACTTTCGCTCCATCACTTACAGTTGATACGAGTAAATCAAGTCCATAGCTTCCCTCTTCTAAAATATTTACATCATACTTTAACCATTCTCCAGTTTGAATCCAGCTAACTGCATAATCCCCTTCAGATATTTTGCGAATGTCGACATCATCGTTACGGTATTGTTCCCCAGTGTTGCCTTCCGTGCTATCATAATAAGCTACATTTTGGCCACCGACATTATAGTCTTCCGCTTCAATGAGCCCTGGTAATGGTTGATGAATATCAAATGATGTGAATTCCATTTTAGTAAAATCGAATTCCCCTTCTACAAATTCTAATTTCAACGTATGATTTCCCTCAGGCAAAGTAATTCCATTTTTAATTACTGGTGTCCAATTGTTCCAACCTCCAGTAGACGGGACATCAAATACGCCGGTCAAATCTATTTCATCATCTAACCAGAGGCGTGCCTTTGCAGTTGTGAAAGTTGTCGCCATATAAAGCTTAAGATTGTATTCACCAGCTTCTTGAACATTTACATTATACTTAAGCCATTCACCAGTCTGATTCCACCCAACAGCATATCCGCCGCCTTCTGGATTGGTTCGAATATCTACTGAATCTCTTCTGAATACTCCCCCAATGTTTTCGGTCGTCGTATCATGATAGGCGACCCCTTCACCACCAGTATTGTAATAAGCTGCATTTATTACTCCAGGAACCTGTTTATATTCATCAAAATCAATATTAACCTCTTCAAAAGGACCTACTTTCCATGTACCCTCCACTTCGTCCCATCCGTCTGCATCTCCATCATTAAAGTCATCAGACAAGCTGTCAACTGCTTTATACCCTTGTACTTTAAAGCTTGCAAAATCAAACGAACCTTTTTTCACTTCAATGGTAAGTGTATGCTTTCCTTTTGGTAATTTAAGCTTTTCGATAGAGAAGGTTCTCCAATCATTTGACTGCGGAATACTTACATCCCCAGTTATATCCGTCTTTCCATCTAACAAGATTCTTACCTTAGCATCTTTAGAAGATTCTCCGACTCGTAAATCTAGATTATATAAGCCTTCTTTTGCAATATTTACATTGTATTTCAGCCATTCCCCTTTTTCATTTGATTCAATATAATAACTACCGTCTGATTGCTCAGCAATATCTACCTTGTCTTGGCGATAAGGATTAACCTCTTTTTTCTTTGTTTTATCATAATACCCAACACCTTCACCACCGGCATTGTAATGAACAGCCTCAATTTTCCCTGGTAAAGGCTTGTATGCATCAAAGATATTACTTCCATCTACCTTATTACTATATGCTGTATAGCCAAATGCTCCGTGTACATCTGATGTAGTGTAACCGATGCTACCAGCACCAAGATTTCGAACTTCACGTGTTTGCTTTTGCATGTCATCGACAAAGATTCTAAACGTAGCTTCTGACTTTTCTACTCTAATTTGATGTAGGTTTTTGTAATCATACCCTTCTGGTAGATTTGCGTACTCCCAACCTTGTTCAACACCATTAACAACAAAATTTGTTTCCAGTCGATTATGCTCTGGACTTAAGACAGCTGTCCCGTAATTTTTTTCATCTTTATAGGAGAAAACCACACCAATTCGCGGATTTTCGCTTTTCCCCTTTTCTACCATTTTCATATTGAATTCTACTGTATATTCCTTCTCTGTAGATGCCTTACTCACTTGTCTATACCATGTTTTTTTGCCTAAAGTCTTCTGTTCAAGCCAATTAGGACTGCTGTTGGTTATTCCCCATTTCCCTCCATTTACACTTTTCCAATTCTTTCCGATGTCTTTTCGATCAAATCGATCACTAAAATCCGGTAAAGCAGGATCTGATTGCTCAGAGGTTGTTGGCCCCAACACTAGCATTTTATCCCCATTCCATGCTATTCGATCAAAGTTTATATTACGCCCAGGGTTTGCATGACTATGATACACGATATAGTCGGAATCAAGGTCTGGCCCTCGGACAACTGTGTTATGCCCTAATCCTACATTTTCTCCTTCTGTATTTAATAAGAGAGGATTTTGCTCTTTATTGGTTGTAAAACCAACATCAGGAGAATCACTTACTCCATAGTCAATACGGTATGCTTTATTCCAAATATGGTTTCCTGTATAAGTCATATAGTATTTGCCTTGTCTTTTCAGTACCGTTGCCCCTTCAGTCCAGCCATTCATCTTAGCACCAGTATCTGTTGCTTTTCCAAATTCAGTTGGCGATGGCATAGTCCGAGCATCTATTCTGTTTGCTCCAGTACTATAAAAATACCACTTTCCATCATCATCAATAAATACATGTCCATCAATACCCATCCCAAGGTTATCTGTTTGTTTTTTAAACGGACCTAGAGGACTTGAACTTTTATAGACATAATGCCCATTGCCACCTGGAGATGTATACATATAGAAATCGCCATTCCAGTAAACAACTTCCGGTGCATATGCAGCCTTCGTAGTAGGTTCTTCTGTAACAAGACCAGCATATGTCCAATTCACTAAATCTTCCGATGTCCACGCCTTCACACCACTTTTATCATCTACTGTACTAACATAAAGATAATAAATACCATTGTACTTTAGAATATACGGGTCTCCTTCCCCATAATACTCCCCACTATCCCATGTCCAAGATTCTGGTAAATCCATTGGGTTACTATATGCGAATGCTGCATACGGTAAAGAAAGCCATAAACTAACACACAGTAAGACTTTTACTAACTTTTTCAGGATAATCCCCTCCTCATATTTGTTGAACAACTATTTATATAAAAAGGGTATACCAGATCAGCCATAACTTGATTAGTACACCCTGAATACCAGTATTCTAGTAAAAATCTTAGAAGAAAGGAAAACTATTAAACTCAATCTAAACATGTTGTATTGCGATTATTAAAAGCGCTTACAAATATCTTATATTATCTCACTTCGCAAACATATACTAAACTTAGTATATATTATACCTTTTATATTATTTTGATTTAAAAGTCCTACTTAATAGAAAAAAAAGGCATTTATTATAGAGGAAAAGGCAGGACGAAAATTATGTTAGAGCAAAAAAATAGCTACCATTAATAGGTAGCATCCTCTTTCTCACTTTATTTTTCCTTGTCTGTAGCAATCACTAAATTTACTGGTATATAAATTCGCTTTGGATTATATTCGCCAGCTATTTGTTGCATTAATAATTTCACAGCTTGCTTGCTGCATTGCTGAATATCTTGTTGCACATAAGTGATGCCTTCTATTCCAGGGGAATCAAATGTGACTAACTCTATTGGACGTAAAGACTCTTTTTGGACTTCTACAATAGCACGATGAGCATACTGTGCCAACTCCGCATTCATCGTAAACAGGCAAGCCAACTGAGGATTTTCCATTAAAAATTGTTTAATCATCACAGGCGTTTCATGAACGGATATTTTATCAAATGGTAACGTTAGCCAAAGGTTTTTATCGATTGTAATGTCTTTTCTTAAAAAAGCTTGTTCAAATCCTTTTGCACGTTCTTCCGTCACCGTATTTGTTATTAATGGAGAGATAAGCGCAATCTGTTCATGCCCTTTATTCAACAGATAAGAAACGGCCTCAAACGCTCCTTGCGTATTTTCGGAACTTACACTATATGTAGAAATATTCTTCATATATCGATCAATCAATACAAGCGGAAACTTGTCTAGCGTAAGCCGAAGAACAGCTTCATTATACATTTCCTTTTCTGCAGGAAAAATAATAATCCCGTCCACACCTATGACACGAAACGTCTGAATAGCCTCTGCTTCTTTAACTTGCGATTCTCTAGATATCTTAATGACTAAGTTATACCCTAGCTCCGTCACATATTGTTCAAGAAAATTGACAAAATCCTGTTCCACCTTCGTCTTCATCGTTGGAATAATTAAACCAATCAACCCTCTTGAAGTTTGATTCTGCCCCATTGAACCTATTAAACTACTTTCAATAACAAAAGTCCCCTTCCCCTTAATCCGCTCCACAATTCCTTTATCCGCTAAACCAGCTAATGCATTCTTGGTAGTAATCTGGCTAACATGGAATTCATCCATTAATTCTTTTTCAGAGGGAACTCTATCTCCTACTCTCCATTTCCCTTCCTTTATTCGCTCTATTATTTTGCTTTGAATTTGCTGATATAATGGTTCGTTTTTGATTGTACTCATCCTCCAGGGCTTTTTTGTGTATATCTATTGGATAATATATATTTAATATACTAAGTTTGGTGTGAAAGATAAATGAAAAGAATGAAAGAGCTTATTTTTGGGTAGCAAGTGGAGGTTTGCAAAAAAGACAGCACTAAAAGCAAAGTTTATCAGCTTTTGTATTAATAGATACAAGTAATTAGGTATAATAGGCTCCTAGTTAACTATCATGAGGAGAATTAAGAAGACATTCTCTAAGTCCCCTCATGCTACCTCTCTATGACTTTGAGACCAAATCCCCTGTTACACGTAGATATATATAAATGATATATTCATAAACAGGAGTGACGGAGAGATAGAAGAGAAAGATTGTCCTAAATGCAATAGCAATCAAATAACAAAAGGGATTATTCGGTCAGCTAACACAGTAGTCCATATGTTTTCTAACAATAATCCAAGAAGTCATTCGTCACCAATATCTTTCTACTACTGCTCGAATTGTGGATACGTATTAGGCTTATTTGTTGAAAATCCTCATATTCTTGAAGAGTAAGATATATTACAAATGGTTGAGAAGTTCCTTTATTAAGGTTACTAAAGGGAAGGTTAGTTTAATAAGAAATTTAAGGAGATTGTAGATGTGTTTTACATAACTTTAAGGTCCTTAAACTATTTAATCAATAATATTGCATAATTTAGCATAATGTTTAAAGAAATAATGACGATGAGGTGAAATATGAAAGCGGAGCTATATACATGTCCTTGTTGCGGATATAAAACTTTGACAGAACTTAACTCATGGGAGATATGTGTTGTATGTAGGTGGGAAGATGATGGATTGCAAACTCTTGAACCAGATTTTGCTGGTGGAGCAAATGAAGAATCCTTAAAAGAAGCCCAAAGGAACTTTAGAGAAATTGGCATTTGTTCAAAAAAATTGTTGGATGAGAGAAATATTTCTGCTGCATCAAGATTTGAGAGAGATAGCAGTTTTAAACCCTTAGATGATAATTAATTATGTTGGCTCTTCTCTTATTGAACAAATTGGCCAAAAGAGTTGAACCTGCTTGTTCTCATTCTCACTTTTTTCTTATCATATCACACCCACTATGAACACGATTTTTGCCATACTAATCGTATTCGGGGTGTGCAAAAAAGAGATCTCCAATTTGTGAGATCTCTTGATCCTATAGGCTTTATCCCGCCTATTTCGATACCGGTGGTCGGGGTCGAACCGACACTCCAGAAGGAACACGATTTTGAGTCGTGCGCGTCTGCCAATTCCGCCACACCGGCGCGCTTATAAGTTTTTTTGGTAATGCCGAGGACCGGAATCGAACCGGTACGGTAGTCACCTACCGCAGGATTTTAAGTCCTGTGCGTCTGCCAGTTCCGCCACCCCGGCGTAATATAATTAGGAAACTTAATAAGCATTATGGAGGCGGCAACCGGATTCGAACCGGTGGTAAAGGTTTTGCAGACCTCTGCCTTACCACTTGGCTATGCCGCCATAATATATTGGAGCGGAAGACGGGATTCGAACCCGCGACCCCCACCTTGGCAAGGTGGTGTTCTACCACTGAACTACTTCCGCAAATGGCTGGGCTAGCTGGATTCGAACCAACGAGTGACGGAGTCAAAGTCCGTTGCCTTACCGCTTGGCTATAGCCCAATACTATTTATATGCAATAAAATAAAAAAAGTGTCAAAAAAATGGGGCGAATAATGGGAATCGAACCCACGAGTGTCGGAGCCACAATCCGATGCGTTAACCACTTCGCCATATCCGCCATAATAATTATTAAAATTGGCAGGGGTAGTAGGAATCGAACCCACACCAAAGGTTTTGGAGACCTTCGTTCTACCTTTAAACTATACCCCTGTATTGAATGGTGGAGGGGGACGGATTCGAACCGCCGAACCCGAAGGAGCGGATTTACAGTCCGCCGCGTTTAGCCACTTCGCTACCACTCCGACATAAAAGGTGGCTCAGGACGGAATCGAACCGCCGACACAAGGATTTTCAGTCCTTTGCTCTACCGACTGAGCTACTGAGCCATTACTTAATGCTATTTATTTTTAAAAAATGGCGGTCCGGACGGGACTCGAACCCGCGACCTCCTGCGTGACAGGCAGGCATTCTAACCAACTGAACTACCGGACCAGATTGCGGGGACAGGATTTGAACCTGCGACCTTCGGGTTATGAGCCCGACGAGCTACCAGACTGCTCCACCCCGCGATAATATTAATGGTGGAGGATGACGGGATCGAACCGCCGACCCTCTGCTTGTAAGGCAGATGCTCTCCCAGCTGAGCTAATCCTCCATAAATATAATATATGTATTGGTGACCCATACGGGATTCGAACCCGTGTTACCGCCGTGAAAGGGCGGTGTCTTAACCGCTTGACCAATGGGCCATATTTGAAAAGTTATAATGGCGGAGAGCAAGGGATTTGAACCCTTGAGACAGGGTTACCCGCCTACACGATTTCCAATCGTGCTCCTTCGGCCACTCGGACAGCTCTCCAATATGGCTCCGCAGGTAGGACTCGAACCTACGACCGTTCGGTTAACAGCCGAATGCTCTACCACTGAGCTACTGCGGAATAATATGGTATGCCTGGCGACGTCCTACTCTCACAGGGGGAGAACCCCCAACTACCATCGGCGCTGAGAAGCTTAACTTCCGTGTTCGGTATGGGAACGGGTGTGACCTTCTCGCTATCGCCACCAGACTTTTTCTCAAGACATATTTTATTATACATGTTTTTGAGATTTTTTCAAGTGTAATTTTTAAAAAATTATTCCCTGAAAACTAGATTATGAAGTAAAAAGAAAGAAATGAGTAATCATTTTGTCCAGCTCCAACGCCTATCGCCTATCAAACTTCCGATCATCTCCCTACGATAAGTCAACATCGATTCACTTACGTTCATCGTGTTTCCTTTATCTCAGTCGATGCTCCTCCAGTTTGTACGTCGATAAACAGGCGTTTCCGCTTTTCATTTTAGTTAAGTCCTCGATCTATTAGTATCAGTCAGCTCCACATGTCGCCACGCTTCCACCTCTGACCTATCAACCTGATCATCTTTCAGGGATCTTACTAGCTTACGCTATGGGAAATCTCATCTTGAGGGGGGCTTCATGCTTAGATGCTTTCAGCACTTATCCCTTCCGCACATAGCTACCCAGCGATGCCTTTGGCAAGACAACTGGTACACCAGCGGTGCGTCCATCCCGGTCCTCTCGTACTAAGGACAGCTCCTCTCAAATTTCCTACGCCCACGACGGATAGGGACCGAACTGTCTCACGACGTTCTGAACCCAGCTCGCGTACCGCTTTAATGGGCGAACAGCCCAACCCTTGGGACCGACTACAGCCCCAGGATGCGATGAGCCGACATCGAGGTGCCAAACCTCCCCGTCGATGTGGACTCTTGGGGGAGATAAGCCTGTTATCCCCGGGGTAGCTTTTATCCGTTGAGCGATGGCCCTTCCATGCGGAACCACCGGATCACTAAGCCCGACTTTCGTCCCTGCTCGACTTGTAGGTCTCGCAGTCAAGCTCCCTTGTGCCTTTACACTCTACGAATGATTTCCAACCATTCTGAGGGAACCTTTGGGCGCCTCCGTTACTTTTTAGGAGGCGACCGCCCCAGTCAAACTGCCCACCTGACACTGTCTCCCACCCCGATCAGGGGTGCGGGTTAGAATGTCAATACAGCCAGGGTAGTATCCCACCAATGCCTCCACCGAAGCTGGCGCTCCGGCTTCCAAGGCTCCTACCTATCCTGTACAAGCTGTACCAAAATTCAATATCAGGCTGCAGTAAAGCTCCACGGGGTCTTTCCGTCCTGTCGCGGGTAACCTGCATCTTCACAGGTACTATAATTTCACCGAGTCTCTCGTTGAGACAGTGCCCAGATCGTTACACCTTTCGTGCGGGTCGGAACTTACCCGACAAGGAATTTCGCTACCTTAGGACCGTTATAGTTACGGCCGCCGTTTACTGGGGCTTCAATTCAGAGCTTCGCACTACACGTGCTAACCCCTCCTCTTAACCTTCCAGCACCGGGCAGGTGTCAGCCCCTATACTTCGCCTTGCGGCTTCGCAGAGACCTGTGTTTTTGCTAAACAGTCGCCTGGGCCTATTCACTGCGGCTCTCTCGGGCTTTAACACCCAAAAGAGCACCCCTTCTCCCGAAGTTACGGGGTCATTTTGCCGAGTTCCTTAACGAGAGTTCTCTCGCTCACCTTAGGATTCTCTCCTCGCCTACCTGTGTCGGTTTGCGGTACGGGCACCATAAATCTCGCTAGAGGCTTTTCTTGGCAGTGTGGAATCAGGAACTTCGGTACTATATTTCCCTCGCCGTCACAGCTCCGCCATATGGTAATGGGATTTGCCTCATTACCGGCCTAACTGCTTGGACGTGCTAATCCAACAGCACGCTTACCCTATCCTCCTGCGTCCCCCCATTGCTCAAATGATTTAAAGGTGGTACAGGAATATCAACCTGTTGTCCATCGCCTACGCTTTTCAGCCTCGGCTTAGGTCCCGACTAACCCTGAGCGGACGAGCCTTCCTCAGGAAACCTTAGGCATTCGGTGGATGAGATTCTCACTCATCTTTCGCTACTCATACCGGCATTCTCACTTCTAAGCGCTCCACCAGTCCTTACGGTCTAGCTTCAACGCCCTTAGAACGCTCTCCTACCACTGACATCATAGATGTCAATCCACAGCTTCGGTGATACGTTTAGCCCCGGTACATTTTCGGCGCAGAGTCACTCGACCAGTGAGCTATTACGCACTCTTTAAATGGTGGCTGCTTCTAAGCCAACATCCTGGTTGTCTAAGCAACTCCACATCCTTTTCCACTTAACGTATACTTTGGGACCTTAGCTGGTGGTCTGGGCTGTTTCCCTCTTGACCACGGATCTTATCACTCGTAGTCTGACTCCCAAGAATAAGTATTTGGCATTCGGAGTTTGTCTGAATTCGGTAACCCGATGGGGGCCCCTAGTCCAAACAGTGCTCTACCTCCAATACTCTCAATCTTGAGGCTAGCCCTAAAGCTATTTCGGAGAGAACCAGCTATCTCCAAGTTCGATTGGAATTTCTCCGCTACCCACACCTCATCCCCGCACTTTTCAACGTGCGTGGGTTCGGGCCTCCATCCAGTGTTACCTGGACTTCACCCTGGACATGGGTAGATCACCTGGTTTCGGGTCTACAACCACATACTATTTCGCCCTATTCAGACTCGCTTTCGCTGCGGCTCCGTCTCTTCAACTTAACCTCGCATGTAATCGTAACTCGCCGGTTCATTCTACAAAAGGCACGCTATCACCCATAAAAGGGCTCTAACTACTTGTAGGCACACGGTTTCAGGATCTATTTCACTCCCCTTCCGGGGTGCTTTTCACCTTTCCCTCACGGTACTGGTTCACTATCGGTCACTAGGGAGTATTTAGCCTTGGGAGATGGTCCTCCCTGCTTCCGACGGGATTTCTCGTGTCCCGCCGTACTCAGGATACACTCAAGAGGGAACGAAGTTTCGACTACAGGGTTTTTACCTTCTACGACTGACCTTTCCAGATCGATTCGTCTACCCCGTTCCTTTGTAACTCCATATAGAGTGTCCTACAACCCCAAGAGGCAAGCCTCTTGGTTTGGGCTAATCCCGTTTCGCTCGCCGCTACTCAGGGAATCGCGTTTGCTTTCTCTTCCTCCGGGTACTTAGATGTTTCAGTTCCCCGGGTCTGCCTTCAGTACCCTATGTATTCAGGTAAAGATTCTATCCCATTACGGATAGAGGGTTCCCCCATTCGGAAATCTCTGGATCAAAGCTTACTTACAGCTCCCCAAAGCATATCGGTGTTAATCCCGTCCTTCATCGGCTCCTAGTGCCAAGGCATCCACCGTGCGCCCTTTCTAACTTAACTTAGTTGTCGGCTAAAGATAAACTTCACATCTCTTCGTCAGCTTCTTCACTCTGCTCCTCACGTACTGTCGTACGCTCCGGTGCTCGCTCCGTCGCTTCCTTGACCTGCTCGTTTCTCTTTACCCTCCATTCTTTGAATAGGTATTCGTTTAATACGATTACTTTTCAAAGAAATAATTCTCTAACATAGAGAATCTAAGATGGCGATTACTCGGTTTCTTTCTTGTTTTTACTATTCATAATCTAGTTTTCAAGGAACAATTTCGGCTAAAGATAAACTTCGCATCTCTTCGTCAGCTTCTTCGTTCTGCTCCTCACGTACTGTTGTACGCTCCGGTGCTCACTCAGGCGCTTCCTTGATCTACTCGTTTCTCTTTACCCTCAAACTTCTTACTGTTTTGAGGAATTAATTGCTCCCTCAAAACTGAACAACAAATCGTCAACAATCTATGATGGAATGTAAATTCCATTTTCCTTAGAAAGGAGGTGATCCAGCCGCACCTTCCGATACGGCTACCTTGTTACGACTTCACCCCAATCATCTATCCCACCTTAGGCGGCTGGCTCCAAAAAGGTTACCCCACCGACTTCGGGTGTTACAAACTCTCGTGGTGTGACGGGCGGTGTGTACAAGGCCCGGGAACGTATTCACCGCGGCATGCTGATCCGCGATTACTAGCGATTCCAGCTTCATGTAGGCGAGTTGCAGCCTACAATCCGAACTGAGAATGGTTTTATGGGATTTGCTCGACCTCGCGGTTTTGCTGCCCTTTGTACCATCCATTGTAGCACGTGTGTAGCCCAGGTCATAAGGGGCATGATGATTTGACGTCATCCCCACCTTCCTCCGGTTTGTCACCGGCAGTCACCTTAGAGTGCCCAACTTAATGCTGGCAACTAAGATCAAGGGTTGCGCTCGTTGCGGGACTTAACCCAACATCTCACGACACGAGCTGACGACAACCATGCACCACCTGTCACTCTGTCCCCCGAAGGGGAACGTCCTATCTCTAGGAGTGTCAGAGGATGTCAAGACCTGGTAAGGTTCTTCGCGTTGCTTCGAATTAAACCACATGCTCCACCGCTTGTGCGGGCCCCCGTCAATTCCTTTGAGTTTCAGCCTTGCGGCCGTACTCCCCAGGCGGAGTGCTTAATGCGTTTGCTGCAGCACTAAAGGGCGGAAACCCTCTAACACTTAGCACTCATCGTTTACGGCGTGGACTACCAGGGTATCTAATCCTGTTTGCTCCCCACGCTTTCGCGCCTCAGCGTCAGTTACAGACCAAAGAGTCGCCTTCGCCACTGGTGTTCCTCCACATCTCTACGCATTTCACCGCTACACGTGGAATTCCACTCTTCTCTTCTGCACTCAAGTCCCCCAGTTTCCAATGACCCTCCACGGTTGAGCCGTGGGCTTTCACATCAGACTTAAAGGACCGCCTGCGCGCGCTTTACGCCCAATAATTCCGGACAACGCTTGCCACCTACGTATTACCGCGGCTGCTGGCACGTAGTTAGCCGTGGCTTTCTGGTTAGGTACCGTCAAGGTACAAGCAGTTACTCTTGTACTTGTTCTTCCCTAACAACAGAGCTTTACGATCCGAAAACCTTCATCACTCACGCGGCGTTGCTCCGTCAGACTTTCGTCCATTGCGGAAGATTCCCTACTGCTGCCTCCCGTAGGAGTCTGGGCCGTGTCTCAGTCCCAGTGTGGCCGATCACCCTCTCAGGTCGGCTACGCATCGTTGCCTTGGTGAGCCGTTACCTCACCAACTAGCTAATGCGCCGCGGGCCCATCTGTAAGTGACAGCGAGATGCCGTCTTTCAGCTTTTCCTCATGAGAGGAAAAGGATTATCCGGTATTAGCTCCGGTTTCCCGAAGTTATCCCAGTCTTACAGGCAGGTTGCCCACGTGTTACTCACCCGTCCGCCGCTAACTTCAAAAGCAAGCTTTTAAAGTCCGCTCGACTTGCATGTATTAGGCACGCCGCCAGCGTTCGTCCTGAGCCAGGATCAAACTCTCCAATAAAGAGTTGATTAGCTCATTGCTAAACTCTAGCTTTTGTTTACTTGTTTTTGTTTTATAACATTCATTATAAAACGATTATTGTTGACGTTTGTTTGTTCAGTTTTCAAAGAGCAATTTAGTTAGCCACTTAAGAAGCGACTTTCCTAATATACCATCTATCAACATTCGATGTCAATAGCTTTTCCAAAAATCTTTTCCGTCGTTTACTTCAACGTTTTGTGTTGTTTCAGCGACGGATATTAATATAACATTATTCTTCAATAATGGTCAACACTTTTCCCAAAACTTTTTTATTTTTTTTCTAAAACTCGATAACATCGGTGATAAACCCCTGGGCTTTTCGTTGAGATATTCACTACTTCTATTAGATGTTTATCAATCAAATATTCTATTAGCATTCCTAAATCAACCGAAAAGATAAGTAACGCTTCTTTTTCTAAAAGCTCATTAAATGTCCAAGCTTCCTTCTCTTTTAATATATCGAGAATATAGCTTGTGCTTGTTCTCATTCTCGAATGAATTAAAAATTCACTTGCTAAGAATAAAAGCTCGAGCCTTTTTTCAATCGGCTCATCACTATTAACTAACTCTACATATAATTTATAGATTTCTGGCTCCATTTGTTTTACTTGGCTCCATACCGTTACTTCTGGATGGAATCCATTTTCAATAACAGCTAAACGAGCTAAATGGTGTAAGGAATGAACAATATCGTTATACGCGTCCAAATAATGTTTATTTTCAAAGAACGCTTTCCCATCCATATATCGTTTAATAAGCTTCGCGAATTCTAGCGCCATTTTTTGTTTTCTTTCATTGATGGGAAATTCTTTTAATTCATTTTTGAGTTCATAAATAAATTCATTACGATCAAAAACAACTCTCCCATTGTATATCCATTCAAAGATTCTTTTATTATTTCCTAATAAGATCCAGCTTCTTAATTGTTTTTCTGTGACAATATGTAATGCTGCTTTCTTTTCCGCATATGTATAGTGCTTTATAAAAACAGGTTGCTCTGCTTCTTTCACAATAATAAGCATCACTGTATCAAAAGTATCTGTCACGGTCATTTCATTTTGTTTTTTATCAATGATTAATACGCCCAATGTATTTGTCTGGCTAGCTCTTTCTTGATATATAGGACGAAGAATATCTTCCATCGTTATTCCTCCATCTCCATGAATAAATTTTATTCGTTTCGTATTGTTTTCGACATTTTCTCTTAAAATCCTGCCCTATTTCCATGGCATACATGAAATCTTACTACAACTTGTTTAAAAATAGAATTACTTTTTTTGGCTGAAATCATCCAACTATTATCCGAGCATAATTTTAAACAATGACTGTTTTCGTAAAGTATGTTGCTATAACCCGCAGCCGAAATACGCTTCGCTTTCCTTAGGGCTCGCGCTGAGCCTTCCAGGGTCTCAGACTGTCTCGCTAATCCTCGTGGCTTCTAGGTGTATTCCAGCTGCTCTTTTTTTCCAACTTATTCATTTTAGAAAACAGCCTAACTAATGAACAGAAAAAAGAGGATATCTTTTAAAGAAACGCTTCGTATATTTCCTACAAAAGCGAGACTTAAAAGACAACCTCTTCTATTTTCTACATTAGTGCGCTTCTTTTTGAGCACAATCAGGACAAGTACCGTAAATTTCCAGACGGTGGTGGCTGATTTTGAATCCTGAAACATGGCTAGCAAATTGCTCGACCTCATCAAGTCCTGGATAATGGAAATCAACTATTTTGCCACACTCTTTACAGATAATATGATAATGGTGAGAAGTAATGAAATCAAACCGGCTGGAAGAATCTCCATATGTCAGTTCCTTTACTAAATTTACTTCACGAAAAACTCTTAAATTATTATAAACAGTGGCTACACTCATATTCGGAAATTTACCTTCAAGTGCTTTATAAATTTCATCGGCAGTCGGATGTGACATTGAGCTTATTAAATATTCAAGTATCGCATGACGCTGCGGGGTAATGCGCACTCCTGTTTCTTTCAGCTTATCAAGAGCTTCTTGCAACTCATTATGTTCCACGGACATGCACCCCATTTCTAAAAGATATTCTTATTTTATAATGTTTATAAATAGTGTACTAATAATAGGAGGGTTTTGTCAATACAGTTACTGTAATAACGCGGTTTTATAGATGTATGAACAATCTGAAAACACAATAATGATTATTTAACAATACCTACTATTAGATAAGAGTGAATTATTGAATGTTATTGATAATCTACTTTCATTATATGCTTATAAAACAATAACTTTCACCAGAATATTTATCCATTTCTTCTCTTTATAGGAGTGACTCCTATAAGATTCACTTACAAAAAAAAGACCAACGAACTGTTCGTTGGCCACCGACATATATATGAGGAGGTATATGCTCACTATACAATATGCTCCTCCCCTTTTAATGAGTGGACAAAAGTCCCTACCATAAAAATTAGGCTTCGATTTTTTCTAATGCTTGTTTGATTTCATCTACATGGCCAGCTACTTTTACTTTCTTCCATTCTTGAGCAAGCTTCCCTTCTTTGTCAATCAAGAAGGTCGATCTTTCAATTCCCATATACTCTTTTCCGAAGTTCTTTTTTAACTTCCAGACGTCAAAGCTTTCGGCTACTTCATGATTTTCGTCGGATAATAACGGGAATGGCAGCTCATGTTTTTCAATAAACTTCTGGTGTCTTGAAATCGGATCTGGGCTTACTCCTAGTACTACTGTATTAAATCCTTTGAAAGCTTCGTGGTTATCGCGAAAATCACATGCTTCTGTTGTACATCCAGGTGTCATATCTTTCGGATAAAAGTATAAGACAACATTCTTTCCGCGAAAATCGGAAAGTTTTATTTTTTCACCATTATTTGCTTCTAGTTCAAAGTCTGGAACTGTTTCTCCAATATGAATAGACATCGTATCCCGCCTTTTCCTTTTTATACAAGCCTACCTAATTTGCTGCCATGAATCAAGAAAAGGGATTTACTAGTTGTTCATATCAAATACCGCCCGTGCCACAAAGGCGGCTGGAATCGTATAACCGATTAACGCCTCCACTAATACAACCATTCTTCCCATCCCGATCGGCATTAAATCGCCAAAGCCTACAGAGAATAAGGTCACTCCGCTAAAATATATACTAGTATGTAAAGTATGAAAAAAATCATAGTTCAAAGATGGCGCCTGTCCATCATTATAAACAGGAATTCCGTTCATTTGGAATAACGTATAGATTAATCCAAAGCCTATCATAATGGTGATATAGACAAAAATTAGATACATAAAATTTTCAAACGATACCCATTTTTCTTTTCTGCGGTAAGGAACAAACAGTGTTTTTAAGCTCATCGCAATAAAAAATAGAATGAGTGCTAATAAGACATAAAACATTTCCTTACCCCCTTACTTCCTTGCAAAGTATTTAATGGCTCCATCATTAATATCTATGCTTGTCTTGTGTATTTATTCGTTTATCCATTTCCTCTATTGGAAGTGGACGAAAAAGCTGTTTCCCTTTATCTTCTTTCAAAAAGTGCTAAAATGAGGGAAGGTATTTTTATAGAATGATACGATTTATAGGAGGTTTATATGTTACATACCAATTCAGAACGTTTACATGAAGAAGCTTTAGATATTATTGTTGGAGGAGTCAACAGTCCTTCTCGCTCTTACAAAGCTGTTGGCGGCGGCTCACCGGTTGTTATGGAAAGAGGGCAAGGAGCTTACTTCTTTGATGTCGACGGAAATCAATATATCGATTATTTAGCTGCATATGGTCCGATTGTTACAGGACATGCTCACCCACATATTACAAAAGCAGTAACGCGTGCAGCCGAAACTGGACTATTATTTGGTACACCAACACCGCATGAAGTCACATTTGCGAAAATGCTTCAGGAGGCAATTCCTTCTCTGGAAAAAATCCGTTTTATGAATTCCGGAACAGAAGCTGTTATGACAACGATTCGCGTCGCTCGTGCTTACACTGGTAGAAATAAAGTCATTAAATTTGCTGGCTGTTACCATGGTCACTCTGATCCTGTATTAGTTGCAGCTGGATCTGGCCCTTCTACACTTGGTACTCCAGATTCTGCCGGTGTGCCAGCAGTCATTGCAGCAGATGTCATCACTGTTCCTTTCAATGATTTAGATGCCTATAAAGAAGCATTAGATAAATGGGGCGATCAGGTTGCAGCTGTTCTAGTAGAGCCAATCGTTGGTAACTTCGGTATCGTGGAACCAGTGGAAGGCTTTTTGCAAGGAATCAATGACCTAACACATAAAGCAGGTGCACTTGTTATTTATGATGAAGTGATCACCGCTTTCCGCTTTACTTACGGGGGAGCACAAGACTTACTTGGTGTTCAGCCTGATTTAACAGCATTAGGAAAAGTGATTGGCGGCGGTCTTCCAATCGGTGCATATGGCGGCAAAAGAGAAATCATGGATCAAGTGGCACCAATTGGTCCAGCTTATCAAGCAGGAACACATGCCGGAAACCCAGCATCCATCCAAGCAGGAATTGCTTGTCTAGAAGTATTAAAGCAAGAAGGCGTATATGATTATCTAGACAAATTAGGTGCACTGTTGGAAAAAGGAATACTAGAAGCAGCAACACAATACAATGTTCCCATTACTATCAACCGCTTAAAGGGAGCACTTACTGTATACTTTACAACCGAAAAAGTATCCAACTACAAACAAGCAGAAAACACAGATGGCGAAATGTTCGGCCGCTTCTTTAAACTATTAGTAGAACAAGGAATCATGCTAGCACCATCCAAATACGAAGCATGGTTTATCACTATCGCACACACAGAAGAAGATATCGAAGCAACCCTACACGCTGTAGATCAAGCATTCGCAACACTTAAAGAAGAATATAAGTTTTAACTAGTAGTTAAAAAAGGTTCAGTACAATACTGGACCTTTTTTAATGAAACTCCAACTAAATTCCACCAACTGTTTTTGCAGCAGAAATCCCCACCCATTAGAACGTTTTACACCACTAATATAGTTTAAATCCATTTCAAATTTAACAACAATATGTCCATTTTTTTAAAAACGATCGAAAAAAGAAAAAATCAGGCATTAGTCTATTGAAGTTAGCATCTAATCACTGTATAGTACATTATTGTGTTTACTTTTCGTGTTTTTCGCAAAAAGTAAGGGGTATAAGAAAATATGTTAGTAACATTAAAGGAAAGGAACACTTATTTATGACACTAGGAGCGCGTATTCTGAAAACAGGAATCGCCATCGTTTTAGCTTTATTTTTAGCACAACTATTAAATGCACCAACTCCTGTTTTCGCAGGAATTTCTGCCATTTTTGCCATACAACCAACCGTCTATCGATCTTATTTATCTATTATCGAACAAGTACAAGGCAATATCATTGGCGCTATTATTGCAGTCATCTTTGTATTAAGCTTTGGAAACAATGTCTTTATCATCGGACTTGCAGCAATCATTGTTATTACCATCAACTTGAAATTAAACTTAGAAAAAACGATTACGTTATCCGTGGTAACACTAATCGCGATTATGGAGTCACCGACAGATGATTTCATTACCTTTGCGATAATCCGTTTTTCCACCGTGATGCTAGGAATTCTTTCTGCATCGACCGTCAATCTGATTTTTCTACCACCTAAGTATGAAAATAAATTGTACAATCATATTTCTGATATGAGTGAGGAAATAACGAAGTGGATTCGTTTGAACATTAGACATGCCTCTGAGCACAGCCTACTAAAGAACGATATTGATAAAATGTCTGATCGGTTAATGAAAATAGATCAATTATATACGCTCTATAAAGAAGAACGAAATTACTTCAAAAAGACAACCTTATTAAAAACAAGGAAATTAGTAATTTATCGTCAAATGATTGCGACATTGAAAAAATCTTTTCAAACATTGAAAAAGATTCATCGTTATGAAAATGAGCTATTGAGCTTGCCAGAAGAGTTACAGCATATCATCCAGCAACAGCTCGACTGTCTGATTCATCATCACGAACATGTTATGCTTAAATTTATTGGCAAAGTAAAGCCAAATGTTGTTTTTGAAGAAGGCAGCATTTCTCTTGACCGTAACATGCTGTTTCAGGAATTAATGAATTACTATAAAGAGACAGAGTTAACGGTGCATGAAAATGAAGAAGAATTGAAGCAATACCATATGATGCAAATCGTCTCTGCTATCATTGAATATGACGAGAATGTAGAGCATCTTGATACATTAATTACGTCCATTCAAGTGCATCATCAGCATGAGGCTGATGTAACGATTGAAGAATAAGAAAAAAACTCTGGACACCCAGGGTTTAGACACTAAATTGACTGCAAAAACGTAAACTTTCTTCATGGAAAAAAGGGAACCAGAAACGATTTTCTGGTTCCCTTTTGCTTTTAATTTCCTAATTGTTGTATTTGAAATAGATCATGATAATGACCTTGTAACTTCATCAGTTCATCATGTGTGCCATCTTCCATGATTTTACCGTGTTCGATTAAGATAATCCGATCAGCATGCGTAATAGTAGATAGACGATGAGCCACAATTAAAGTCGTTCTATCTTTTGCCAATGCTTCAATAGACTCTTGAATCGATTGTTCACTTTCTAAGTCTAAAGCAGAAGTTGCCTCGTCCAAAATTAAGATGGGCGGATTTTTCAAGAACACGCGAGCAATAGCTACTCTTTGCTTTTGTCCCCCACTTAATTTCACGCCTCGTTCTCCTACTTTCGTTTCATACCCTTCCGGCAACTGCATAATAAAGTCATGGGCATTCGCCGCTTTTGCAGCTGCAATCACTTCCTCTTCCGCTGCATTCGGGTTTCCAATCATAATATTCTCTCTAATCGATTCACTAAAGAGAATATTTTCTTGTAGAACCATACCGATTTGGTCTCTTAAGGAACGCGCTTGCAAATCTCGTATATCTTTTCCATCTAAGAGAATTCTTCCACCGGTAACATCAAAGAATCTCGGAATAAGACTGATTAACGAGGACTTACCTCCACCGCTCATTCCCACAAAAGCCACTGTCTCTCCTTGCTTAATATGTAAGGAAATATTATTTAACACTTTCGGATCTTTTGTATCATAGGCAAAATCCACTTCTTCAAAAGTAATGTCTCCTTTTACATTTCTACAAGGAACAGCATTTGGCTTATCTTGAATATCGTATTTTTCATCAATTAAATCAAATACCCGGTCCATGGACGCGATCGATTGCGTCAACGTCGTGGAGGAATTCACTAGTCTTCTTAATGGATTATACAATCTTTCAATATAAGCAAAAAATGCCATCATCGCTCCTAAAGATAAATCGCCATTCAACACTTGATAGCCTGAATAAGCAATCACAATCAATGGAGAAATATCGGTAATGGTATTAACTACAGCAAATGCTTTAGCATTCCATTTCGTATGATCGACTGCTTTTTCTAAAAAGGTATTATTATACTTTTGAAAATGCTTTTGTTCATGATCTTCGGTAGCAAAGCTTTTAATAACAGAAATCCCTTGAACTCTTTCATGTAAAAAGCTTTGCACACCAGCTAAAGCCTGGGATCTTTCTCTTGTTAATTTACGTAAATTACCGAAGAAATAGCTTACGGAAAGGGCATAAAACGGTAACAAAATAATAGAGACAAAGGTTAACTTCACATCCATCGTAAACATGATTCCAATTGTGATTAAAATCGTTACGGCATCTAACCATAAGTTCATTAAACCAGTCAAAATGAAGTTTTTCGTTTGTTCCACATCATTTATTACACGGGAAATAACTTCTCCTGCACGGGTATTGGAATAATACTTCAAGCTTAATTTTTGCAGGTGCATAAAAAGCTGATCTCTGATATCATATAATATTTTATTAGAAGTCCATTGTGCGAAATATTGACGGTAATATTCAATCGGCGGTCTCACCACAATAAAAATAATCATCGTGATGATCATGATTGTCCATAGATTACTCATTTTAGTTGCCTGGTCTAAGGTCGTGTTATTGATTATGTCATCGATTACGTACTTCAATAGCAATGGTATTAATAGCGGTATCGCAAATTTCACAATACCGATGATGATTGTCCCAATGATTTGCCATCGGTATGGCTTTACAAAGGTCATATACCTTTTAATACTATCCACATATACTCCCCTCTCTTGTTGCACTTGTTTTATTTCCGTTTTTTCTGTTTGGAAAACTTGATTGTGATTCTTTCTCGAAAATACCTTTTTTAATGGAGTTCGTTGATTTCCACTTTAGAGTGTTAAGCTACATTGATAAATAATTTGCAGCCAACTGACCACCTTAAAATTGCATTTTGCTTTATTCGAAAGCGGGATGGGCTCTGATAGGCTCTCTCTGTTCCCTTTTTTCCCTCTTCCAACGTCCAAACGGGCACTGAGGAGCCTTCTCTGGTCCATTTTTCTCTCTTTTAAAATCAAAACAGGCTCAGAGATCCCTCTCTATTTCCTCTTCCTTATGCCACCAACCGAAAACGCTCCCTAAGATTTTTAACCCCCTTCATTCTCTTCTAAATTCTTTCACACTTTAATAACAAGGAACCATTTTATCACTATTCGAAGCTTATGCATAAGAAAAAAGCCTGCTGAAATTCAACATGCTTTTTTCAGTCTTCCATATTAACTTCTGTACGTTAAGTATCTTTCATACCACAAATCAACAAAATCTGGTGCAAAGGGACCTTTTCTTTGTCTTATCCATTGTATTAATTGATTTACTTGCGTTTTCAAAATATGATCAATGACCTCTGGATATTTCATTTCTTGGCGATGTCGTTCGTACTCATCTTCATCTAATAAATTAAATGTCATATCCGGAAATATTTTGATATCCAAATCATAATCAATATACTTAAGTGCCTCTCCATCGTATATAAACGGGGAGCTTAGGTTGCAATAATAATGAATGCCATCTTCTCTAAGCATGCCAATGACATTAAACCATTGTTGTGAATGAAAATAACAGATTGCAGGTTCACGCGTTACCCACGTTCTTCCATCTGATTCCGTAACAATTGTACGATCATTACCACCTATTATTAAGTTCTGCGTCCCTTTAAGTATCGTTGTTTCGTCCCAGATTCGATGGATGTGCCCATTATGCTTGTAACTGTGAATTTGTATTGGTTCACCCTCGATAGGTACGCCCATTTTTATTTCTCCCCTACTTTCTATTTACGGACGCTTTGTAACCTGTTACATACTAAAAGCAATTCATTATTTCATTTAAGGCAACAAAGTACGATTCCTCTTTTTTCTTATTTCTTATTATAACGGTTCTCTAGTAAATTTAAAACAAAAGAACCATTGAAATTACACAATGGTTTTAAATATTCCATATTTTTATGAACTAGAAGATAGTTTCAGTTCATTTTCTTGGTAGACTCTAATGACCTTTTCTGTTTGGATTTCAAAAATTTTCTGTATTTCTTTAAGCTCTTCTTTCATGTTAATAATTTCTATTTGCACTTCTTTTAATTCCGTTTCTTTTTGTAGTATTTGTAATTGTGCCTCTATTTCTTCACACCGTTCTAATTCGCCTTGTAAATATAACAGTTTTTCCATTATTCGCATTTGTTCTCCAACTAATCCGTTAAATACATCCATGAAAAAACACATCCTACTCTTTTAATTTAGGTTCTGCATTTGTATATAAATAGACCCTTTTCTATTAAATCTTCCTTTTACTATTTCTTCGTATGTATGTTTATTCCTTTGACTACTTCTGTAGACAAAAGAGAAGTTTTGTCGAACATTCTAGTCTAATTCACAGCCTCAATACAATTATGTAACCATTAAACGTCTACTAAAAAAATAATAATAATAAAGATGATGACTATTTTTGACGAAAGCAAAGGGCACTCTCCCGTAAGTGAAGTGCCCTTTGTTTGCATTATTTGCTAGAGTTTTTAGCTTTTTTAGCTTCTGCTTGTTGGTTATATTTTTTTACTTCTGCAGTGCTTGTTTCGCTAGCAAATTCAGTACCATACTGACCTTGACCAGCAGATTGAGCGTTTTGTTGTTTTACTTCTTGAATGTTAGTTCCAGTTTGAGTTACACCAGATTTTTTAGCCATGAATATCACCTCCACGCATATTAATTTGTCCCAGACGTTTCAGTTCTATCCAAAGTTTTTTATTACCAATAAAATCCAGAAAATCTATTCCGATCAAATTAAAAGGGAATTCTCCTTAATAGGAAAATCCCCTCTTCTTATACCAATGCTTTTTAGTAAAATTGTTGCGAGTAACGTCTTATACTAGTAATGAAATACCACCATCAACAATAATCGTTTGTCCTCTGATCATGCTTGAATCGTCACTTACTAAAAACATAACTGCATTAACAAGGTCTTCCATTTCAACCATTCTGCCAGCAGGTGTTTTTTCAGCGGCAGCTTGAAGCAATTCTTCTCTATTTGGGAAATGTGTTAAAGCTTCTGTATCTACTGCACCACCGGACACGGCATTTACCACAATATTTTTCGGTGCTAATTCAACCGCTAAATATCTTGTTAATGCCTCAACTGCCGCTTTACTAACACCAACAGTTGTATAGTTCTCTAAATAGCGAATCGCTCCTAATGAACTGATGCTAACAATTTTGCCACCTTTATCCATTAACTTTGCCGCTTCTTGAGCACAGAATAATAATGCTTTACTGTTAATATTCATCGTCCAATTCCAATGAGATTCTTCTAATTCCATAATTGGTCTTAATACCCCAGATGCTGCATTATTAATAAAAACATCGAGTCTTCCAAATTCTTCTTTTACTGCTGCAAACATTGCTTTTATTTTATCCACATCGCCAACATTTGCTTTTACTAATAGAACTTTTCTTCCTAATGCCGTAATTTCATCAGCTGTTTCTTGTGCTGCCTTTTTGCTTCTTGCATAGTTTATTACAATATCATAGCCTTCTTTTGCTAAGCGGATCGCTGTTTCTTTTCCAATTCCTCTACTACTTCCGGTAATTAATGCTACTTTGTTTGTCATTCTTTTTAATTCCTTTCCCATCCATTTACTTCTCATTTTACCTCTATTCATGCATAGTTCGCAATCAAGATTCGCACAATAAACAGTAATACGGGAAAAGTAAAGGAAGGTATTTAATATGTATGTTGGAAGAGATATGACCGAATTAGCAATGATTGCGAAATCTGATTGGAAGGATACTGAACTTGCCTATTTTCATCATTCCTTGCAGCAAATGACTCCCTATCTCAATAGTGAAGGTACTAGTATTCACCGTGGAATAATAGAGGAAATTGAAAATAGAGGCGGATTAAAAAGAAACGAAGCTGATTATACACACGGAACAGAAGTAAGCTATGATTAAGAAAGAGTGACCACCCATATATGGTCACCCTTTCTTCACTTGCTCTGGTAAAAATTTCAGCATCTTTTGATGAGACACTGGGAACGGGAAAGGTTCAATTTCTTCTGCATTCACTCTTCGTAAATCTTCTTTTTCCTCTTTTAAATCAATTAATTTTCCACTATATACATTGATATTCCAAATTAAATGGGAAAAAACATGTTCAATTCTTGTAATCATTTCGCCAACTTCCACTTTAGCCTGATAGTCTTCTAAAAGCTTTTCTTCAAGCTGTGTTTTCTCACTTCTCAACACTTGAACGATTTCCATATTAGGAAACTCCCATAGATTCGCCAGCAACCCTGTATTTGGTCGCTTATGAATCAATGTTCTTCCATTCTCATCTGTCAAGACGACTGCCGCAAGCTGTACCGTCTTTTGTTTCTTACTTTTTGTCTTTACAGGAAGCTCTGTTACTGTCCCTTCATCAAAGGCATGACAATGTTCCCTCACTGGACAAAGCAGACACGAAGGAGAAGTAGGTGTACAAATTAGGGCACCAAGTTCCATAAGTGCTTGATTAAAATAAGAAGGATTCTCATGCGAGATAAGAACACGTACTGCTTCTTCAAATGTTTTTCTTGTTTTCGGTTTGGCGATATCTTCCCAAATAGATAGGATTCTTGATAAAACTCTCATTACATTTCCATCTACTGCCGGCTCTGGCACTCCATATGCAATACTTAAAATCGCGCCAGCTGTGTAGGGGCCGACTCCCTTTAAGCCTGCAATTTCTTTAGGCGTGTTAGGAACTTTTCCTCCGTATTTTTCATGAACTTCCTTAACGGCAGCATGTAAATTTCTTGCTCTTGAATAATACCCCAATCCTTCCCAAGCTTTTAATACCTTCTCTTCTTCCGCTTTAGACAATGCCTCTATTGTTGGAAATTGAGAAACGAATCGATTAAAATATGGGATAACCGTATCGACCTTTGTTTGCTGGAGCATGATTTCAGATACCCATACTTTATAGGGATCTTGATCTTGTCTCCATGGAAGCTCTCTTTGTTCTTCCGTAAACCAATTTAATAAATCTTCTCTAAATTGCTCGACATTCACTTGATTTTTAATGATTTCTTGCCTTTCTGTCACTATAAACCTCCAGATGTTAATTATTAATTTTTTTGGGGAATAACATTAAATAGATTTCTTTTTATTCTTTTGGACATGGTATGCATCATAGGATGGAATGGGATAGAATGAAAGTATTACAAATTCAACTATCAAATTTAAAACTATCCTCGCCAATTTAATATCTAAATGAAGTATAAATAAGTAAATTTTCCTCATTTTAAATAGAAGAGCTATTTAAAAAAAATTACGCGATTGTCCGATTGTTTGTCAGCTATATTTATTATTTAATAACATTATCCGCATTTTTCGTTATGCGAATTTCTTTAACTGTTTGTAGTGTATCTTTTGTTGAGAAAAAAGAAAAGGATATTTTTATTGTAATTATGGTGTTTTCATCCAAATAATTCGGAGAGAAAAATCAGGGAGGTTTGGTATTTTGGATACAGGAACACATATCGTTATGGGGATTGCTCTTGGTGGGCTTGCTACACTAGACCCTGTTGTTGCTTCAAACCCTGCAACAACGACAAGTGTCATCATCGCAACAATCATCGGTTCACAAATACCAGATATCGATACAGTTTTAAAATTAAGAAACAATGCTGTTTATATACGCAATCATCGTGGCGTAACGCACTCCATACCGGCAGTCATCTTATGGCCGCTAGTCATTCTTGCGGTTCTGTACCCAGTTTTTCCAGGGGTGAATCTATTCCATTTATGGCTGTGGACTTTTATAGCGGTCTTCCTGCATGTTTTTGTTGATATTTTCAATGCTTATGGAACACAGGCCCTACGTCCTTTTACAAATAAATGGGTTGCATTAGGGATTATTAATACATTTGATCCAATCATTTTCTCTCTGCATATTGTAGCTATCTTGTTTTGGGTATTTGGCGCAAATCCTGGATATACCTTTTTAACCCTTTTTATTGTGCTTATTGGCTATTATTTACTTCGCATCTTTACACAGCTGAAGGTAAAAAGAAGTGTTAAAAAGATGATTCCAGATGCAACGGAAATTATTTTATCACCAACAATGAGATATAACCATTGGCGTATCGCGGTTATGACAGAGGACTCCTTTTATGTTGGCCGCTCTCATCAGCACGAAATTGAAATTTACGATAAATTCCATCGCACTCCGGTTCCAAGTACACCGGTACTTGCAGCAGCACAAAAAGATAAGAACTTATCTGCCTTCTTATCCTTTTCTCCTGTATTCCGTTGGGAAGTACAGGAACTGGAAGACCAATACCAAGTTCGGTTTATTGACTTACGCTATCGAAGTAATGGACATTATCCGTTTGTGGCTGTCGTTCATCTTGATTTAAACTTGAATATCATAACCTCTTACACAGGATGGATCTTTAGTGAAGATAAACTAAAGAAGAAACTCGATATCCTTACCAACTAGTATGAAAAATGAAGCTGGGATATAAGTATTCCAGCCGAAGATAAACCCGAACAATGATACGAAGATTGATGTAAAAAATAGTTCGTATCATTGTTTGGGTTTTTATTCATGTAAAAAAGAAGGTTTGTGATAATCACCTGCAGCCTGAATACACTTCGCTTTCCGTGGGGCTCGCGCTGGCCCACCGGAGTCTACGAGTATTCAGGCTGCTTCATTTTCCAATCTATTTCATTTTTTTCTTAGTAAAAGAATTAGGTTTTAGAAAATAGCCTTTAAAAATGAAGGGAAATGGAGCGGAAGACACTCGACTCCTGCGGGAGGAAGTAGAGGAAAGGCTGAGACCCCGCAGTGCATGTAAGGAGGGGGCTCAGCTTCCTCCCCGCGGAAAGCGAGTGTCTGTAGCGCAATGGAACAACATAGTTTCTATACTTAACTATATTAAGAAACATAAATAACGAGTATAGGGAAAGAACCATTTAAGTGCTAAATTAGAGCATGTTCGCCTTTACCTATTTTTTATTTTATTATGTCCTAGTCTCGCTTCTTCTTAATGTAATTTCTTTTTGTCATCTGTCAGGAATTCTTTATATTTTGGGTTTTCTGCCACAAATTCATGAAGCTTTCCACCATAGTTCTCAATCCACTGGCTGACTACTTTTTCTGTTACTTCTTCGCCTTGATATTTCCGACCCGCTTTGGCATAAGTAGCTTCAAAATCTTCCCATAATAATTCAACCCATGTCTGTGCTTGCCCTACTGAAATAAAAGAATTAAGCTCTAATAGCCGTTCGACTAATTTCTTTTGTGCTTCATGCATCGTTTCATTCCTTCTTTCTTTTTCTATTTTTACTTATAGATTGCTGGTGTATAACAAATACTATCCATAGTGATAAACAAAAATGAGTTTATTACTGTTTACTTAGTTAATTCTTGGAGGTATAACGATGGGAAATGTAGATAATCCAAATGATGTTAAGCTTGAAGGGGAACCGAGAGCGAAAGCGGAATACGCTTCTAAAAGAGCAAATGGCACAATCAATACACATCCTCAAGAGAGAATGCACGCTTCCTCTCATCGCAAACCTAAAAAATAAGAAAAACGTTTATTTCTGTAGGAAAGAGGGAGAGACCATTTCCGGTCCCTCCTCCTTACTCATTTTTTCTTTTTTAAAAGGGCGATAGGAATCCCTTCTTCTTGGCTGCCTTCCACCTTGCGTCTTCCCCAGGCAAACACACCATTCATATAATCGATTTGAAAAAGAACTCCAGGAGCTCCTTCTATTTCATATACTTCATTTGCTTTATATTCTTTCGGATCTAATAAATAGGATTTTGCAAGAACCGCTTTTCTTTCTAAAACGGCATATTCATTAACCATTCCAAGCTGTTCTGCCTTTTTTGCTTGATCATTTAAAGTGGATATTTCCATACGGAGCTCATGTTCTGTCATCATGCTATATCTTTTTGTCAGCATTTATATTCCCTCCACTACCAACTAGTTTAATAAAATTCTCTGGAATCGGCAAAAAATTAGATTTCCCTTTCTATTTCGTCTAAATACTGTTCGATAAGATCCATCGAGAATCCTTTACGGTATAAAAATTGCTTCATCTTTTGCGTAAATTCATATCCTGTATATTTAGCATATTTTCTTCTTGCCTTCTCGCCATGAATACGAACGGTTTCTAATTCATCTGTATCCATTTCAAGAATCTCCGGCATTCTTTTTACTTCTTGAATAATATCAGCTGTATAGCCCTTTCTCACTAGTGTCTGATCTAGCTTCTGCATTAATATCTTCTTTGAATCCTTGTTCTTTCCAGCTAAAAACTTTACAACAATCTTTTGGGCCGCCAGCACTTGATCCTCATAGGAAAGCTCCTCCATCGCACGATCAATTAATTCCATCCGAATTCCTTTTTCCTTCAGTTCTCTTTTAATTGCTTCTGGCCCTTTTGTTGTCGTATTGCGCTGGGTGCGCACATAAGAAAAAGCATAATCTTCATCATCGATAAATTTCATATCTGTTAATTTCGTCATCACTTCCGAAACTAATGAATCATTTTCCATTTTAGCAGAGAGATGTGTTCTTACTTCCATTTCCGTTCTTTTCACTTTAGCCAAATATCTAACTGCCGTATGATAGCCTTTTCTTATTTCATCCGTATACTGGATTTGATTTAATAAAAGAGAATCTAACTCCATCCCTTTTCGCAACTGGTATTTAACTAATACAGCCTCATCCACACTAAAGGCATAAACATCTTTGCCCTGCTTCATCGTAAATATATTGTAGCGGTCATTCAATTCCTTTTGCCTTGTAATTTTACTTATAATCATCCAATCACCACATCATTATCTATTTTTAACTTTTTCTTTCTCGCAACTTTTGTCCCACTCTAACTGTCCATAAAGGTCCGATTGGTTCAACTAGCCATCAATGGGGGCCAAAGAAAACCCCCACTGATGAAAGTTTCACTTTATCTAATTAGAATGTAGCATATTAAAAGGAGAATCGCAGTACTTTTGCCTTTAACAAAATTCGTTCACATTCTGAATCTATTTTATCTAACTAGGAAAGAATAAAGAACATACTCGAAATGGAAAGGAATGTTGTAAAGTGGAAGGAAAGAAAAAACAAAAACCGAAGCATACACTATCTAGCATGCAAGCAGTAACATATCAGAATGAATTTAAAATAGCTGATCGAGCTGCTAGTAGAAAAGATAATAAATAAGAAAAAGACATTTAAAAAGGAAGAGATTGGATAAGAACAATCTTCTTCCTCTTTTTTGTAAAACCCTTACATTTCTGTGGATAAACACATACGTTACCTGTTGATAATGTGGATAAAGCTGTGGAATACTATATTTACAACATTTTTGTTGTGAGTAAATACGTTAATAACCTAATAGTTTTTCCACAACGGTTATTTTCTGAAAATACAATAAAATAGGCCTTTCCACTTATATGGCTAAGACCTACTTCAAAAGGTAAAATAATAATATGATGGCTACTAATAACTTTCTTTTATATAGCTGCTTTATTCTTGATTCTGTCTTCTTCTAATAACTGAGCTCTATTATAGTAAAAAATATACTTTTGGAAATAATGATTTCTTTCTAACCCTCCCCTTGCTTTATTGGACTTCAATGAATACTTATTCGCAAGACGCATGCTTTGGTTGATTTTCATTTTTATTAATACAGATTTCATCATTATTCCCCCTTTTACTGATTCATAATAAAGAACAAGACGAGAAAATATATAGTCTAAGTATTTTTATGTTCTATTCACTAGTTCTTTATTAAGAACGGTTTTGTATAAATCCCCCTTTATATATTTGAATATAAACTTATCTGTTCGCTATGTCAATATTTTTTCGTTTTTTATAAAGAACATTTTATGAAAGTGTTTACAAAATCTTTTTGTCGATAAACTGGTTTTTTTTCATATGCAAGAATCGTTCAATGAATATCCATTCAAAAAAGTCGAATTCTTTTTATGCTAAGAAATTCGACTTTTCTCTACAAACTATACTTAGATGCTACAATTAGGAAAAAAACGCTCTTTCCTGTGAAATTTTTTCAGTAATATCTTTCAATATGACTTCCTTTTCTAAATAGCTTGATTTAATTCCAAAATGTGGCTCTATACGTTCTATAGCTTTATTGCCCATTATTAATACCTTTACCGCTCGATAAGGCATATTGATTCCTGCAAGACAGCTATAATGGAGTCCTCCCGACATCCTCGGATTAATCTCTAATAGTTTCGGCTTTCCATCCTTATATTTAACTTGAATATTATAGACAAATGGAATCTCCAAAGCTTCATTTATTTTTTCTGCTAATGTTATTAATTCTTGATTTTCTTCTAATTCCCTTACTCTTCCTTTGCCTTTTTTTCTTGGGATAGCTGCCATTAGTTCTCCATCAAGGGCTAAACAGTCAATACTATACTCTGTCCCATCCAAATATTCCAGCACCATTAAAGGAGGAAATACTGCTTGTTGTTTCAAAATACTGTATGCATGTTCAAAGGTGATTTGATGGGAAACGCCTTTGTAAAATAACTCCTCAATGGTATCCAATTGATCTTTAATTAATCGAAAACCGTTGCCGCCTTCTCCTATTACAGGCTTGAAGCATACTTTATGTCCCATCTCCTTTAAGCGGTTATACGCTGTTTTAAATGCTTCTGCATTCGTTACAATGAAGTACTCTGGAATCGAAACATAGTTTTTCAAGAGAGAGTGATTTTCTATTAATCGATAGGTAGCTTCCTTATCATCGAGCATTTCCATTAACCGAGCATCTGGACAAACCAGTACCTTCACTCCCAACTCAGTAAATTGCTTAATGTGCTTGGAAATAAGAACATTTTCCTTACGAGGAACAAATATATCTATCGAATGTGTACGACAAAACGCTATGCAGAATTGAACATACTCTTCCCCATATGTATCAGGCTCCATAAATGCAGCATCACAGTAACTTAAATAGAGAGCATTTTCATTGGTAGATGTACCGTATACTTCAAATTCAATCCCATCTGAATTATACCGAATCATTTCAATAAAGTGTGCAACAGTTGTGAACCATTGATTAAACCAAATTCTTTTCTTCATTATCCTATCCTTTCAGCTATACTAATGATTTCCACTTTTTAGCTTCTTCCTGAATTTTTTAGTATGGATTGTCTTCTCTATTTTTATTCATATTATTAAACAAGGAATTCGACAAGCACCGTCAAGTTCCTGCACGCTACAACACTGTTTGCTGAAAATTCAAATTTCATCACTTGTTTCAAGTTAGCAAATAAGGGAAAATAGAAAGAAATAATACTTTTATTTGTATAGACAGATGCTAATTTGTACCATTCTATTAGGCTCATGCTATAATTAATAAATAGTATTAATTTTGTAAAAATGTTAAAGGAGATCTGTTTATGACAAAATTCACTGGCTACATTGGCACATATACAAAGAAAACTAGTAAAGGTATTTATTCATTTGTATTAGATACAGATGCGAAAAAAATTACAGATGTTTCGCTTGTTGCTGAAATTGAAAACCCTACCTATTTAACGGTTACAAACGATAATAAGCACTTATTTGCAGTTGGTAAAGAAGGTTCTTTAGGTGGTGTTTCTGCTTATTCTATTCAATCAGATGGCAGCCTTTCACTTATTAACAGCGAATATTCAGAAGGGGCATCTCCTTGTCATGTAAGTGTGGATGCAGATAAAACAATCGTCCTTTCTGCAAACTATCATAAAGGAACGGCCGAATCCTACCCATTAAATACAGATGGATCGCTAAACAGTGTTGCCTCTATTATTGAACATTCTGGGACAGGGCCTAATACTGCTCGCCAAGAAAAACCCCATATGCATTTTGCTGGTTTCAGTCCTAATAATCAATATGCTGTATCTGTTGATTTAGGAACAGACCGAGTAGATACTTACAAGCTTGTTAACGGGATGCTAGAAGAAGTTAGCAGTTTATCCGTTAAACCTGGAAGCGGCCCACGACATATTGCCTTCCACCCTAATGGGAAATTTGCTTATGTCATGACAGAATTAAGCAATGAAGTCATTGCTTTATCTTTTAACTCCGAAACTGGAGCATTTGAGGAATTACAATACATCTCTACTTTACCAATTGATTTCACGGAAAATAGCCAAGGAAGTGCAATCCATCTTTCTTCAGACGGAAACTATGTTTATGCTGGTAACCGCGGGCATAATTCTATCGCTATCTTCCAAGTAAATAGCGAAACTGGTCAATTAACCTTTATCGACCGAACTTCTACAGAAGGAAACTGGCCAAGAGATTTTGTTTTAGATCCAACAGAACAATTCCTACTTGCATCAAATGAACAATCAGATACACTGACTTTATTTGAAAGAGATACGGTTACAGGAAAACTAACTTTATTGCAATCAGAAATCGAGGCACCAGAACCAGTTTGTGTAAAATTTTTAAATCATTAATATAGTCGTGAAAAAGGAGAAGGTCTCTTAATTAAAAGCCTTCTCCTTCTTTTCTTGCCTTAAGCTAAATAAGCTTCCTGCACTTGTTTATTTGTAATTAGTTCTTCTCCTGTTCCTTCTAACACAATCTCTCCTGTTTGAATAACATATCCCCTACTAGCAATTTGCAAGGCTTGGAATGCATTTTGTTCTACTAATAAAATAGTCATTCCTTGTTTGTTTAACTCTTTTATAATTTCAAAGATTTGCTCTACAATAATTGGCGCAAGTCCCATCGATGGTTCATCTAGCATCAGCACCTCTGGCTGCATCATGAGTGCTCGTCCAATCGCCAGCATTTGCTGCTCTCCTCCACTCATCGTTCCACCTTTTTGCTCCACTCTTTCTTTTAACCGCGGAAAATATTCAAATACTTTTTCCATTCTTGTTTCAATTAATTGTTTATCCTTTACTGCAAACGCACCAATCAGTAGATTTTCTCGCACGGAAAGCTTAGGAAAAATCCTTCTCCCCTCTGGTACTTGAGAAATACCTAAAACGGCTGTTTTATGTGCTGCTATATTGGCAATATCCTTTCCATTATAAAAAATACTGCCTTTTTTTATAGGAACCTGCCCACTTATCGATTTAAGAGTGGTCGATTTTCCCGCACCGTTACTTCCTATGAGCGTAACAATCTCTCCTTTATCGACATGTAAGCTAATTCCTTTTAATGCTTGAATTCCACCGTACCAAGCTTCTATTCCCGTTAATTCTAGTATCTTTTCCACGCTGCTCCCCCCTTTAAGCAAGTGATACCGCTCCTTTTCCTAAATAGGCTTCAATTACTTTCGGATTGGAACGAATCTCTTCAGGACCACCTTCTGCAATTTTCTCTCCATGATCTAAGACGATAATATGATTGGAAATTTCCATTACTAGCTTCATATCATGCTCAATTAAAATAATCGTCAAATCATATTTTTTACACATATCTTGAATTAAGTTGGTTAAAAGATTTGTTTCCTTCGGATTCATACCAGCAGCAGGCTCATCTAATAATAAAACGCTAGGCTTTGTGGCTAAAGCACGAGCAATTTCTAATCTACGTTGCGCCCCGTATGATAAATTTCCAGCCGCTTCATTTAATAGATCAGCAAGCCCAACATATTCTAATATCCGATATGCCTCTTTCATTGCTTCTTCTTCTTCATGCTTAGCCTTTGGCAATTGAAGCAATGTGCCAATCAAGCCGCCTCTTATATGGTTATGCATTCCGACCATCACATTTTCCAATACCGTTATCTCACTGAAAAGGCGGATATTCTGAAAGGTTCTGGAAATCCCTTGCTTGGCTACTACATGAGGCTTAAACCCAGCAATTGATTTTCCATCGAGTAATATTTCTCCAGACGTTGGTTTATACACGCCTGTTATCATATTAAAAAAAGTCGTTTTTCCAGCCCCGTTCGGTCCAATTACCGCTGTAATAGAGTTCTTCTCAACAGTCATATCAATATTGGAATTTGCGACCAGCCCACCAAATGTTTTTGTTAATCCTTTCACTTCGAGTATATTCACTTGATGCCCCTCCTTAAGCAATTTAGTAGATTACTGTTTTTCTGCTATGCTCTCTTTTAATTTCTTGTCATTAAACTTCTTATTTTTAGCAGGTATCAATCCTTGAGGACGATATAAGGTCATAGTAATTAAAAGTGCACCGAAGATGAATCTTTGCATTTTTGCTGGAGATAAAGCATCAGGAATAGTAGTTACTTGGCTTAACCATCCAGTTAATTCGGTTAACACCTGTAAATTCAAAATCGTTACAACTGCCGCTCCCAAAATAACACCTGGTACGCTTCCCATTCCTCCTAAAATAACCATTACAAGAATAGTAGTAGATTCTAAGTAGGTGAAACTTGTTGGATCTACAAACATTTGCTTAGCCGCAAAAACGACTCCCATCATTCCTGAAAAAGAAGCTCCGATAGCAAATGCAGTTAATTTTGTTTTTACAAGTGGAATTCCCATAGCTTGCGCAGCAATCTCATTTTCTCTTACCGCTTTCCAAGATCGTCCTAATCTTGTATGTTCCATTCTCGTAACTGCATAAATAACGATGATAAACATAACTAGCACAATATAATAGAATTGGTTTGGCTGTGATAAAGTGATGCCAAATAGCTCTGGCTGTTGAATACTGGGAAGACCCATCGCTCCATTCGTAATATTGACTGGTTTATCTAAATTATTAAACACGATTCGGATTATTTCACCAAAACCTAATGTTACAATGGCCAAATAATCTCCTTTTACTCTTAATACTGGAATTCCTAATAAGACACCAAATAAGGCAGCTACAAATAACCCAATGATAATAAAAAACCAAAAACTGTTTCCTGACAAAGGGTATGTTCCAAAGGGCATGAAGTTATTTGCTTGTGCTGTCGCAAAAATACCATATGTATAGGCGCCAACAGCAAAGAAAGCAACAAACCCTAAATCAAGCAAACCAGCAAGACCAACAACGATATTCAGCCCTAAAGCCATACAGACATAAATCCCTACCATTGTTGCTACTTCCATATATGCTTGATAGGATGGCCCTTGACTTGCTGAAACTGGGAGAACAATCACTAAGATTAATAAAGCAATAATCCACTTCATCTTATTTCCGAGATTCATATAATAAAGGAGTAATAGCGATAATAGTAGGAGCAAAAAGGCAATGACTGATTTTTGCGAAAAGGCCAGTGCAGCAGTAGTCACCAAAACATATGCAAAGAAAAGAATGATTTGGGCGACCCTATTTGTTTGTATGGTTTTTATTATGTTAGCCATCTTTTACACCTACACTTTCTCTGCTACGGCTTTTCCAAATAAGCCTTCTGGTTTAAATATAAGAACGATAATCAATATGCCAAATGCAACAACATCTTTATATTCTGCTCCCATCACTCCACCCGTGATAACAGAAAGATTGGCTGCTGTAAACATCTCAATTAAGCCAATTAACATACCACCAAGCATGGCTCCACGAATATTACCGATACCGCCTAATACAGCTGCTGTAAATGCTTTAAGTCCAAGGATAAATCCTATATACGGATCAATTGTGCCATATTGGACGGCAAATAATACCCCAGTGGCACCACCTAAAGCAGATCCTACAAAGAAGGTTACAGAGATGACTTTGTTCACATTAATCGACATTAAAGATGCCGTATCTCTATCCTGAGCAACTGCTCTCATTGCCATGCCCCACTTCGTTTTATTAACGAAGAAATCTAATCCCACCATCAAAATAACGGCTACTATGATAACAACTAAAAACGAGCTTTTAAAACTTGCAGCATGAGAACCAAAAACGGATCCGATATTTATTTTGTTGGAAAATAGACTAGGCGAAGTTAAGATATAATTTCCTTTGAATAATTCCGTGATAAAACGAACGATGTCTTGTAATAAAAAGGAAATACCAATTGCAGAGATAAGCGCAATCAACTTAGGTGCTTTTCGAAGCGGACGATACGCCACTCTTTCTATTCCCATTCCTAAAAATCCTGTGATTAGACTAGTGATTAGAAGCATGATAATTAGCGAGACTACTGCAGGTAACATGGATGTCCATCCTAGACTTGTTAAAGTAATTAAGATAGCAGTCCCAATGAATGCTCCTGACATAAATATTTCACCGTGAGCAAAGTTTATCAATTCTAATATTCCATAAACCATTGTGTACCCTAATGCAATAACGGCATATACAGCTCCTAATGTTAATCCATCAATTAAAACTTGCGGCAATGTTTGTAAGATTTCAGTTAGCATTCTCTTCCCCACACTTTTGATTTAATTGTGTTTAATAGATAGATAGTAGTTATGCATTTCCAATTTACTCGAAGATTGTTAGTTTAGGATTTTAAATGAGGTCCGTTGATTTCCACTATAGGCAATTGCTTTCCGCGGGGAGGAAGCTGAGCCACCTCGTCTTTGCCTGTGGGGTCTCTGCCTTTCCCCTTCTTCCCGCAGGAGTCAATGCCCTCCGTTCCAATCAACTCACTCCATTTATGCAAAAAACAACAAACTTTACAAAAGGAATCTGCTTTTTTACCGACTATTATCTATCTACTGTAAAAATAATTTATCTTTGATTTGGTAACCTACTTTAATATGGAAGGCTTTTAAAAAATAAAAAGGGTACGGGTTGATCCATACCCTTTTTATTTACTTGCTTATTGGCTGATTTCTCCATCTAATGTAGCTGGGTATTTGGCTTCGTCAAATTTGTAGATAAAGATTTTTGCGAATTTATTGTCGCCTTTCTCATCAAATCCAACTTCTGTCACTACCCCTTTGTAGTCTTGTGTTTCACGTACAGCTTTTGTTACATCTTCACGTGATGGTAATTTATTATCATTATCTTTGATTGCTTTTTCAATACCAGCTAGCAATACTGCTGCGGAATCGTATGCATATGCAGAATATGATTCTATACTTTTTCCGAAAGCTGCTTTATAATCTTCAGCGAATTTCGTTCCTTCTTCTGATAGCGTTGTGTCTCCGGCAACGGAAGTAAGGAAGGTATTTTTAACAGCATCTCCTGCAATTTCAACAAAAGTGGACGAGTCTAAACCATCTCCACCCATGAATGGGATATCTAGTCCTTTTTCACGAGCTTGTTTTACTAAAATTCCACCTTCTGCATAAAGACCACCGAAATAGATTAAGTCAGGTTTTTTAGAAGATACTTGGTTTAAAACACCGTTAAAGTCTTTTTCACCAACGGTAATTCCTTCATATCCAACAATTTCTGCTCCTAATTCTTCTGCCGCAGCTCTAAATGCATCTGCTAGACCTGAACCATACGCCGTTTTATCTTGGACAACGAAAATTTTCTTCGCTCCTAATGTCTCCACTGCATATTGTGCAC
The DNA here is from genome assembly GCF_012933555.1 of Niallia alba. GTDB lineage: Bacteria > Bacillota > Bacilli > Bacillales > Cytobacillaceae > Niallia > Niallia alba. The sequence continues at coordinate 1,060,818 of NZ_JABBPK010000001.1, read as the reverse complement.
CTGCAGGACCTTGGAAGTCATCGCGAGCAACAACACGGCTAACTGTTTTTAAACCGCGATCCGTATAGTCTGTTGCCGTACTAGCAGGAGATACACTGACAAGATTATTTTTCTCATATACTTCAGATGCTGGGATAGAAACACCTGAATTTAAGTGTCCCACTACTCCTAGTACAGATTGATCTGCAACAACTAAATTTGCATTCGCTACCCCTTTTTTCGGATCGCCCTGATCATCTTGTGCATCTAATTTAATTTCAAATCCTAATTCAGCAAACTTATCCTTTTGTTGATCGATAGCTAATTGTGCTCCTAATTTAATTGCTTCACCAAGTGTTGCGCTGCCTCCAGAAAGTGGTGATTGCGTGACAATTTTAATTACCTTTTTGTCCCCAGAACCGCCTTCATCAGAATTTGCATTTGAAATACAGCCACTCATAAATCCTAGTGCTAATGTTGCTGTCATAGCTAAAGAAAGTGCTTTTTTGGATAACATCGTATACCCCCCTATAATTGTCTTTTTATCTATGAAGCTACGGGATATTTTCCCAATTGCTCCTATTCCATGTATGGATTATAATCCTCTTCTAGACAAGTGTCTTTTATACTGTCAGAAAACCTGACAGTATATTTTCTAAAAAGTTAATATATTCTGACATTTTTCTTCGTACTTCGAAATGATTTGCAATAATAGCAACGTTTCTTCTATTTATTCGACATATTGTTGTGGTGGTAAGTTTATAAATGGTAAGAGGGATGAAGATAGAGTTATAGGGTCGGCTGAGAGAAAAGATAATAAGTAGATTATGCAAAATGCGGGGGTTTTAAGTGGAGGAAGTCGCTTTGTAGGGGTGGAAAGTGAATAGTTTTGATGCTAAATTGACTGTTTTATAGTTTTATTAGCGATATTCTAGTATTTATATTTAAGATTAAGGGAATCAGAGCTTAAAATTAATTGGTTATGATATGAATCTAGCTGATATCAGCCAATCTTGCATTGATATCAGCCAAACTCGGCACCTTATCAGCCAAACTCAGCACTTTATCAGCCAAACCGGCACTTTATCAGCCAAACCAGCACTTTATCAGCCAAGCCGGCACTTTATCAGCCAAACCAGCACTTTATCAGCCAAGCCGGCACTTTATCAGCCAAACCAACACCGATATCAGCCAAACCAACACCGATATCAGCCAAACCAACACCGATATCAGCCAATCCAACACCGATATCAGCCAATCCAACACCGATATCAGCCAATCCAACACCGATATCAGCCAATCCAACACCGATATCAGCCAATCCAATACCAGGTCAACTTATCCCCAAGGCATGTCCGTACTAATTACACTTGCAAATGCTTTACTATGCTCTCTTCTATCTTTGCGGATTTTTACGCGTTGCTCCGCTGTATTATAAAGCATGGTCTCTTCCTCAGACTGGGGTATCACTTTGGCAACTTGCTTTGGTTTGCCATTTTCATCTAAGGCAACAAAGGTTAAAAATGATGTGGCAGCGAGCTTTCTTTCGCCTGTTTTAAGATTCTCTGCTATAACCTTCACAAATACTTCCATTGATGATTTACCTGTATGAGTTACATATGATTCTAAACAGACCGAATCGGTCGGACGAATCGGAAATAGAAAATCAACGGAATCCGTTGATGCGGTAACTACATCGCTTCTTGAATGTCTTGAGGCAGAAATAGAAGCTACATCATCTATATAGCTCATCAACTTCCCACCAAATAAGGAATTATGGTTATTTGTATCAATTGGGAATATTCGGCTTGTTTTTACTACTAATGATTCCCTGCAGTATTTTTCTTCTTGAACCGTCATCTCCGAACAGCCCCCTTCTTTTTAAGCAAGTAATGGAAATTGTAATAAAAATATTGTAGAGGAACCGTCTGATTTTTGTAAAGATAAATTTCCTTGTTGCGCTTTTGCTAAGAGCAAGCTATATGGCAATCCTAAGCCAAGACCACGCTCGATATCTTTTTTGTTTTTTCCTCGATAGAACCGCTCAAAAATATAAGCTTGTTCTTCTTGTGCTATTCCATAGCCATTATCTTCTACTAAAATCATAATATTATGATTGTCATATGTTAAATGAATGGTTATTTTCCCGTCTTGCTTACCTTTGATTGCATGAAGCCCATTATTTAATAAATTCACGAGAATTTGCTGAAAACGAACACTATCAAGCATCGCATATACTGGTTTCTCTGGATTTACAAAAATAAGCTCCGTAGTAGTTAAAGCATCGGCATGAACAATTTCCCATTGATAGATTATTTCTTTTAAAGTAGCCTGCACATTCAGCTTTTCCTTATTCACTTTAATTGAACCCGCACTAAAGCTATTAAAATCTAGTAAATCCTCCACCATGCTTTGCAGTCGACCTGCTTCCTTTAAACTCATCGTTAAAAATTGTTTTTTCTTATTTTCAGGAATGACATTATCATTCACAGCTTGTATTAATGCACTAATAGAAGTTATTGGCGTTTTTAACTCATGGGTAACTCCTGCTAACAACTGTGTTCGCAAGCTCTCCAATGCATATAATCTCTTTGTCATTTCGTTAAAAGATAGAACCAATTGATAAAGCTCTTTTTCCTGCACATCTTCATTTAACGTAATATGATAGTTTCCATTCATTAGCTGTTGGGCAGCGTTCGCCACTTCTTCCACCGGCTTTGCCATCTTTTTAGACAAAGAGTAAATGACAAACCAGCCTAGAAGCGCTAAACTAAGAAGCAATAATCCTAGTAATTGATATTCCTCTTTATTTAAATGCTGAAGCTGATTATGCGGCTGAATAATATAGACAGAGCCTGTTTGAACCCCACCATTTATAATAGGAGCAATCACGATAGAAGCTTTTTGCTTATTCCATAAAGTCACCTTTTTTATGCTTAATTCACTCACTAAAGGTAATGCTTCAATTACCTGTTGTTTTGCAAGTGCATCTGGAGAAAAATTTTGATTCAGCGAGCGGATATTTCCTGTTGTATCTTTAAGAAAAACATCTAGCGGCTGTCCTTCATTAATAAATTTCTGTCTATCCTGCAAAAATGGAAGTCGAATATCCTTCAGCCTTCCTTCTTCCATTTCATTGGCGTGCTCTGCTATTTCCTGGGCAACTAATTTCGTTAATTCTAAGCGGTTTTCCAAAGCATTATGGCGAATCCATAGAATGGAGATAATGCCAATAATCAATAGGCCACCACACAATGTTAGTAAATATCTTTTCGTCCAATAATAAAGGAGAGGTGTTTTTTCCTTATTGTTTTTCTTGAATATAAAATTGATAGCCCAGTCCGCGTAACGTTTTAATTTCGCCATCTTTTGGATCCCACCCATTTAATAATTTCCTTATCCTTTTAATTGCTAAGTCAACCGCTCGATCACTCCCATCATAGTCACTTCCCCACACATGATCTAGAAGCTGATCCCTTGTAAAGGTTTGATTTGGATTGCTTGCTAGAAAAAGAAAGACAGAAAGATCTCGGGGAGTAAAGGGAACCTCAATACCATTTAGAAAAACTTGATGGGAGACATAATTTATTTTTAAATCTCCATAGTATTTCATACGCTCATCCTCTTGATAGGTAGGCGATCTTCTTAAAACAGCTTGGACACGTGCAATAACTTCCTCCCCTATAAACGGCTTTGTAATATAGTCATCGGCTCCATTTTCGAATCCTTTTAGCTTTTGCTCTGTATCTGATAAGGCCGTAAGCATAATAACAGGACATGCCGATTTCTTCCGAATAAACGAAAGAACACTCCAGCCGTCTACATATGGCATCATGATATCTAATAAAATAAGAGCAGGTGTTTCTTCCTCTAGCTTTTGTAAAGCCTCTTCTCCATTATAAGCGTAATCTACATCGTATCCCGCATTTTCTATATATGCTCCTAAAACCATCGAAATTGCCAGTTCATCTTCAACAATTAGAATTTTTTTCATCTTTTTTCCTCATGCTTTATTTTTTACTAATGAAATCAATTATACCGATAATTGTCAGGATAAAAAATAGATCAGCCTTTATCTGCTGACAGATAGCTGATCTATTCCTCTTATTGATATCTTAAAGCTTCCAGTGGACTTAAATTAGATGCCTTGTTAGCTGGGAAAATTCCAAAGATAATACCAATTAATACAGAGAAACTAACGGAACCGCCAACAACCCACCATGTAATTTGGGAAGTCATATCTAATGTTGTGGACAATATTTCCGCACTTCCTATGCCAATAGCAGCCCCTAAAATTCCACCTAATGCACTAAGTACAATTGCTTCAATTAAAAATTGGAGCATAATATCTTTTTTTCTAGCACCAATTGCTTTTCTAATGCCAATTTCTCTTGTTCTTTCTGTAACCGAAACGAGCATTATATTCATAATTCCGATTCCACCAACGATTAAGGAAATACTTGCAATGCCTGCTAATAATAAAGTCATTGTGTTCGAAACAGAATCTAGTGCCTCTGTCACAGAAGATTGATTTCGTACAGAATATGAAGTTTCATCCCCATCAAACTGATTGTATAGCTTCTGCTTCATTTTTGCCATTCCCATTTCCACTGAATCCTCATCTGTCATAAGGACAGTTGCTGAGGTTACATAAGTTTGACCAATAAAACGTTGGGCTGTTGTAAATGGGATAAGGACGGAATCATCGACAGATCCAGTTAATTCTTCTCCTTTTTCGGCGAGTACCCCGATTACTTTAAACGTTGTTCCATCAATTTGAACGGTTTTATCGACTGGAGTTGTGAATCCGAATAATTCTGTTGCTACATTATAGCCTAGCACGACTACTTTATTGCGATTATCCAAGTCAATGTCCATTACATTTCTTCCGGACTGTAAAGTAATATCCTGTACCTCTTCATAAGAAGTAGTAACGCCTGTAACAGTAACTCCAGAGCTTGATGTCGTTCCATTTTTGAGCGTACTAGAAGTCGTCACTGTTGGCGAAACTGCCTTTACTTCGTCATATTCCGCAAATGCCATCAGCTCATCATAATCGACAACCTCTTCCTCACTCGAGTTCCCCGAAAGGTTTACAGAAACAGTAGTTGTTCCTAACCCAGCAATTTCATCTGAAACGGAATTAGATGCTCCCATTCCTAATGAAGTTAATGCAATGACCGCTGCTACACCAATGATGATACCAAGCATGGTAAGCACCGCTCTTAATTTGTTCATCGTAATATTTTTAAAGGCTATCTTGATTGCTTGTCCTAATTTCAAGAGACAACTACCTCCTTTGTCTCCGCTAATCGACCATCCTGAATGCGAATGATGCGCTTAGCCTGTTTAGCGATTTCTAAATCATGGGTTATCAATATAATCGTATGTCCTTGACTATTTAGGTCTTTCATCAAATTCATCACTTCTATCCCTGTTTTACTGTCTAAAGCTCCAGTCGGCTCATCGGCAAGCAGGATTGGAGGATTGCCAGCAAGAGCACGAGCAATCGCTACGCGCTGTTGCTGTCCACCAGATAATTCTGTTGGCTTATGCTCCGCTCTCTCTAATAACCCTACTTTTTTCAAAGCTTGTAAAGCAATTTCCTTTCTTTCCTTACTTCCGATCCCTCTATAAACCAAGGGTAATTCCACATTTTCAAAGGCAGACTGCTTAGTTAGAAGGTTAAAGGATTGAAAAATAAAACCTATTTTATGATTTCTAACTTCTGCTAATTGCTTACTTTTTAAAGAAAATACATTTTGCCCATCCAAATAATATTCTCCAGAGTCAGGTGTATCTAAGCAACCGATCATATTCATTAACGTCGATTTACCAGATCCTGATGGACCAATAATGGCAATAAAATCACCTTTATTGACGGTAAAGCTTACATTATCCAATGCCGTAACCGTTTCTCCTCCAAGAGTATATTCCTTTTTCACATTCTTTATTTCTACAATTGCATGTTGTTCTATCATTCATTTCTACCTCCAAATCCACCGGAAGGCATTCCGCCACCTTGGCCTCCTCCTGGCATCTGGCCTCTTCCTTCACCACTTGGCATTTGTCCTCCACCAGGGAACATACCTTGCGTCTCACTATCACTCGATGATTCAAATGTTGGAAGTACTACTGTTGTACCTTCCTCTAAACCACTTTTAATTTCTGCAACTTCTGTATTTTGCAATCCTACTTCAACGGTTTGTTTTGTAGATGCTGTTTCTGTTGTGCCTTCTTCATTCGCTGCTGTTCCAGTTGCCACTAAAACATAATATTGATCATCTTCCTTCTGTACTGCTTCGACTGGAACGGTCACAACGTCCTCAGCTTTATCAGTTGTGATAGTGGCTTCAGCTGTCATGCCAACCAATAATCCGCTAGGCTTGCTTATTTTGACTGTTACTGCATACTTAGCAACACTATTACTATCACTGTTCGCTTCTTTTGCAACACTTGTAACTTTGCCAGTAAATTCTTTATCTTCAAGTGCACTAACTTTTATATTTGCAGCTTGTCCGACCTTTACTTTAGAAATATCAAGTTCATCTACGTTCACTACCATTTCTAAATTATCATAATCAGTAACAGTCACGACTTCTGTTCCCATTGATACATTTCCATCTTCCTCTACATTTAGAGCAGTGATTTCACCAGAAAAAGATGCTACGATTGGGTCCAGCGTATCATCCTCGAACGTTACTAGCTCATCGCCTTCTTCCACCTCATCGCCAACCTCGACTAATACTTCATCTACCGTTGCATTTCCTTCAGAAGTAAAGGTTTCTTTATTAATGGTTGCAATGCTTCCAGTACCACTTACTTCAATTTCTACATCCCCAGTTTCAGCAGTCGCTGTTTGCGTTCTAACCTGCGCTCTTACTTCCGGTTGATTATCATTTGTAAAATAATAATAAGATCCGATTCCTGTTCCTATTACTAAAACTGATACTCCACTAATAATCCACTTCTTTAAACTTTTCTTCATCTTTTGCTTCAACCTCTTTCTATTCTATTTATATGAATTAACTTATTCGCATGATTGTCTTGCTGCTTACAAGTAATAGAATAAAAAAGGAATGTGTCAGGAAGAAGTCAGCGGAAAAGTTTTTTATTTTTTTGTTTGACTTTAGATATCTATAGCGATTCTCTGTTGCAAATTCCTTTCATTAAAATATGATAGTCCCAAGTATACTCAAACAGCGGGATAAAATTCCATTGACGAACATAGGCTAACTATTATATGATTATTCACTGTGTGAAAGTTATGTCTAACGTGGTTCGAGACCATCCCACGTAAAAAAACTAAGGGAGAGAAAACAATGAAAACAAAAACACTTGCTGTGAATGGCTTGGTGGCTGCATTGTATATTGCCTTTACTGTTGCGATTGCCCCTATTGCCTTTGGCAGCATCCAATACCGTATTTCGGAATTATTTAATCATCTTGTTGTATTTAACAAAAAATATATTTATGGAATTGTAGTTGGCGTGTTTCTAGCAAACTTATTCCTTTCCACCATTAAGCTATATGATTTAACTTTTGGTGTTGCTCATTCGATTATTTGTTTGTTAATTACAATTGGAATAAGCAAGTTTGTTAAAAGTCATCTTCTGTTGATGATGATCAATACACTTGTGTTTACTTTTAATATGTTTATTATTGCGTATCAATTACATCTTGCACTTGGATTCCCATTCTTCATTACTTGGGCAACAACTGCGATTGGTGAATTTGTCGTTATGGCCATCGGGATACCTATTATGCATTACTTAAATAAGCGGATTCCTTTTGCAAAGTTAATAGATTAAATAAAGGTATTAAAAAAGGGCTGACATTTTCTAACGGGTTCGGTTTTGAAGTAGAAAATTCCAATTAGAACCCCATTTAGCATTAATTTTAGTATCGGTATTAGCATTAAATTAACAATAAAAAAAGCAATGGAATTAGTTTTCCATTGCTTTTTACTTTATATGTCACTCAATTATCAACTTGGGATTAGTACCAAATTTACATCTTTCCATTCATAAATCACCAAACTCAATTCTTTTCCTTGGACTTCCGTTGTTGTTAATTCGTAAAATTCTGCACCCAATTTTTCATAGAAGAATTTTGATTTATTGTCATCTAATACTTCTACAAATATCCTTTGGTACCCTAACTCCTTTAACTTTGAGAATAATCTCTCGACCAATTTTTTTCCTATTCCTTGTCCTTGATATTCCTCACTGATATATATAGAGGTTAAATCTCCCGAATTCTCGAATTGATTTGTTTCCCTTTTTCCTCCATCGGCAACTCCAACTATTTCACCATCGTTAGTTTCTGCAACATAAACATAATTGTCAGCTCTTGATATGTTATTAATCCACTGTGGTATTCTTTTTTCGTAAGTCATTCTTTCTAAGAAAGAGTCTGGAATTATGTTTTTATATGTGCTCTTCCAACTATCAACATACACTCTCGCTATTGCTTCGGCATCTGACAATTTTGCTTCCCTAATATGCATACTTTCAAACCCCCGTTTTAATGTTTATTATTTCATATCGCTTTTTACAGAATGTTCAATTAATCTTAACAGTTAATTATGAAATTAGGGAAGAAATCTGAAGAATTTATCTCCATCTACTGCATATAGATTATATCCTTAATATTAAATTCTTTTTCTGCAATTCCTAACCTTTGTGCAGGAGTGCCAATTCTATCCTTTGTTTTATAAGCAAAGCAAAAATTGTAATATGTTCGAAGGATGGTAAGAGCCATTTGAGCATACTTAGGATTGAAATTGGAATAGATATAACTTTTGCCATCGCCACGGGCAGTGGTCAATGGTCTTTCTAAGATGGATAATCTCCTTCGAATGTGTTGGATAAAGGTGTTGGTCGCATTATCATTAACTTCCAGAATAAGATTAGCAATATCTTTTGGTTCAATTGATGACAGATTGGTTGTGCAATCTACCCATCTAAATCCTCTGTCAATAGTCGCTAAAGGATGCTCAATTGGATTGTCCGCATATTCAAAATGGCTGGAAACCCCCGTGTTAATTTCTTTATGGAATTGATGGGTGTGGAGTAGTTCCTCTAGTTTCAGGAACGCTAATTTCCTCAGAGACTTTGTATCATACCCAGAATTTATTCCCCAATTAACCAAATCCACCCTCGCTTGAACAAACTCCTCACGGGCTTGTTTTCTCGATTTCGTTTTATCCGTTTGGCAGAGAAAGTGATGGGCATCCGACAAGCGGAATTCATTGGCGAATACTCAAAAAGGGAAGTCATCAAAGAATTGTCTTCATCGGTCACGAAACGCCATTCAGAAGCCTTTATAAGTTGTTTGATAAGCCAGAAATGAGCAATCGTTGTATAAGTCGAATTGACGTGCAATCCATCCATATATCTCGCCCTGCGTTCAATCTTCTCTAAATCCTTCCGATACTCAACTTCTGTTTGTGTATCATTTTTTGATGGCGACATTGGGTAATGGGAATACTTTGGAGTACGAGCGTGTTTCTTGGCAAATTCATTTAAATGGTCCTCTTTCATAAGAACGGTATCAAGAGCAATATCCCCCAACGAAATATCCCAATCATATGCCACATCACTGCGGAACACATATCTTGAAAAGACATCGGCAGTAACCACGACACTGGTTGGAAACTGGCTTTCCTCCACATCATCATATTCGCTGCCGCCCATTCCTTTTTTGCGAACATTGTTAAGGAAATAGGTCATCTTATCAGTGTTTAACCACATTTCTTTAAAGTGCATCGCTTGAAGTGGTTTGGTCTCGTGTCGTTCCAAAAACTCCAAACATCTCCGATAAACAAATTCTAATTTGTTATAATATGTCCCACGCCCAATCTCCAAGATTTCACAAGCTCTTGTAATTGGAACACGGCTTAATAACAGTTTCGTAAACAGTGGCAGAACATCACTTCTTTGTTGGTGATAAGTGATGGACTTTCTGCCGCTCGGCAAGACATTGGTGAACTTCTTGCACGATTTGCACTGCCATCGTTGCGATTTACCTGTGCTTTTCCCTTGTTTATAAAATCTTTTCGGTTCATTGAATGGGGTAGAGCATTCGGAATTGCATCCTTCCTTATGAAACTGATAATCAGGCTCCAAATCTTGAACACTGTTGATTTGGATTAACCGTTCGATTTCTTGAGAAATTGACCAATTGGATAGAGTAACTGTACGGCACCCCAATGTGGCTAACTTGTTTGAATTAATGGGGTCGGGATTGCAATGAATGGTTTTATCCGTACCAGAACCCGATAATTTGTATCGGCTCGGTTTCCCTTTAGTTGGGAATTTTTCTTGTGGAAGTCCGTGCTATTTACAATAAGGGTTGGAGCAATAGTTATATTGGATTTGATGGGTTTTTCCATTGAAATCAATCGGCATAAACAACAAATCTTTGTGTTTTGTTCCGAACTGCTTTGGAGTCAAAACATTATAATCTTTAGCTCTTTCCGATATTTCTTCTGAAGAAACAGGGGAAGGAATAAAAACTAGATTATCTTCTTTGGTCGCCAATCGTTTTAATTTAGACAATTTTATCAGTCTCCACTAAATCCTCAATTTCCAATTGCTTCACAATCCGCCGATTATTACGTCTGTTTTCAATCCATTTTATAAAATCTTTATCATCTAAAATATTGAGCAGCAACATATCAACGACTTCGCTTTCACTATACTCCGTATATTCTGCGTAGGTCTTGACGATAGCTCGCACTCGTTCGGATATAAGCCAATCTACGTTTTCTGCTTTGTTGTTTTTAGGCTTTATAAACTTCAATTCTTATCGTCCTCCGTATTCTAAAATTGTTCATACAATTAGTATGTCCAATTAGCACACATTTTAACACAGTAATTGGAGACTGTCTGCTGGTCAGAAGACTTCTACCAATTTATATGCTAATTTTTATACGAATTTAGATTATAAACTTAGTAAAATGCCTATATATAAACAAATAAAAGAACTCCAATTCATATATGAATTAGAGTCCTAATTATATTACATATTTAATTTTTCTACCTTAATACCGAACCCGTTAGACATTTTATCAGCCTTTTTTAATACCTATCGTTTGCCGTATTTAATGCTTGTTTTAAATTACCTTCTCTTTGAACGATTTCTTGTTCTGCCTGATTTCGTTTTTGCTTTCCTTCTTCTTGCATATGTAACGTCTCTTCTAATGAACTCATCAATTTATGCTGGGTTTCTTTTAATGATTCTATTTCCAACATTGCTGGACGATTTTCATTTGCGATTTTTGCCATCTCCTGCACATTGGTCTCAAGCCTATTTGCACTCATTTTTGTTTGCGATTCAATTGCATGACGTTGTCTTAATAAAGTTAAAGCAATAGAAACTTGATTTCGCCACAATGGAATCGATGTCATGATGGATGACTGAATTTTATCAATGACCGTGCGATTTGTATGCTGAATCAGTCGAATTTGTGGAGCTGTTTGTATTGTAATTTCTCTGCTTACTTTTAAATCATAAATCCGTTTTTCGAGTAATTCAGCGAAATGAATTATATCATTTACCTCTTGCAGTTTCATTCGGTCACCGGATTCCTCTGCCAGCTTTTTTTGTTCCGGAATAAGCCTTACCGTCATTTCCTCATATTTCATTTCCGCTGCTGCAATATATATGTTCAGATCTTGAAAATAATTTTTGTTGTTTTCATACAGTTGTTCTAGTAAATGAATGTCTGCAGTCAGTACATTTTTACTGCGCTCGAGACGCACACTCATGCGATCGATTTGAGCGCTAGCCTTCTGGTAATTAGAAAGGACTTCATGGACACTTTTTGAAGGCTTGCTAAATAGTCTTCGAAAAAATCCTTTCTTTTTGACACGTAAATCATCTGGATTTATTTCATTTAGCTTCTCCATTAATTCACCAACAATATTACCGACTTCTCCAACATCTTTTCGCTGTACGTGCTCAATCATCATATGAGAGAAGGACAGCAATTTCTTCTGGGCTTCTGCCCCGTAAGCAATCATTGATCGGTGATTGGTTGGATCAAGTTTGTTCGCAAGTTCATATGCCCGTTTTTGATTTTCAGGTGATAAAACATCAATAAGGCGAACAGTTTCTGCTGTTTCGCCTTTTTGAACGAACAAATTATTGCTTTCTCCTAAAGGATCAGAGAAATAATCATCTGTAATTATGTTCTTTTGCCGTCCATCTGTCATTTAGGTCGCCTGCTTTCATCTAACAACTCCGTGTCTTTCTCCTTATAAGAAGTATGCTTTACGACATCTAACTCAAAATGTAAATCATCAATATCATCTGACAGTATTTCATGAAGATCGTCTTCTAGCGTTCTTGAAAGTTGCTCCAATGTTCTTCTCGTATCATTTAACGTTGCCTGCAGTGCTCGGTTCTTTTTGGGCTGTGCTGATAATAGCGCATATTTCTCCGCAATTTCCACTAATGAATCTAAGTGAGAATAATAGAATTTTTCCGCTTTATAAAAACGGCGTGGTTCTTCCTTCGTTAATCGATAAATTTTCTTTGTTACACGCATTAAATCTATTCTTTGTTTAAAAGACGGAAAATGACGGATGGAAAATACATGTCGGTTTAACCGACCAATTTTCTCATTCGCTTCCTTCAATTGTGTTTGAATAAATTTATATTCTTTCCTTGATAATCCTTGCCTTGCTATTAATTGATGTTTGATTACTCCGTCTGAGATAACATAGGAAACACCAGTTGCCACGACTCCATATACAACGGAAAGGATGAAATATTGGTCAAACGCCACATAACTGATTAGCCATGTTAAAGCACCTACAGGAAAAGAAATGCCTGTTCGGACTAAAAACATTAAAAATGAGTTCACTATAATCGACTCCTGCCTTCGTATTCCTTTATTTTTTATACGTTTCATTTCATCATTTGTTTCAAAAATTCACATTTTATTTAATTCTATTTTAACGTAAGCAAGCTATTTCTTGCTATAGACTTTAAATGGAATATTGTCTACGACTAAAGACGTATTTTGTTGTGTTTCCTTTAAATTATGTGTATGTGGAAAAGCATAAAAAAATGATTTGATCCTTTTATTCTATCAAATCTAAGCACATGTTTCATGTTTTCTCTTTTATTTGGTTGAATGTGGAAAACGTAAAAAAAAAAAGCTCCGCAAATGTAAAATTAGTTTTAACATTTGCGGGCTCTTTCATTTTCACTTATCCAAGACGATTTACCAATTTAGGTTGTGGCTGCTTTTTCTCTTTTGGTTCTGGTTCCATAAATGGCGGCTTTATAATTAAAGTAATTACGAAAGAAATAACACATAAAACAGATATTACTGTAAAGGTTGCATGAAATCCTCCGAGTACTGCTGCGATCATAGAGCCGGCTAATGCTCCAAACCCAAAGCCTTGATAGATTATTCCATAGTTTTTGCTTTGATTTTTTAAGCCAAAGAAATCAGCAATGATGGCAGGGTATACGGTAATTACGCCTCCGAAACAGAACGCGATTGCTGCTACACAAGCAAAGAATAATGGGAAGCTTAATGGAACTACATTTAAAACAGTTACTGCTACAGCTGTTACGACTAATGTTCCAGAAACTACTTTTATTCGACCTACTTTATCAGATAACGCTCCAAGTATAATACGTCCGATTGTATTGAATATAGCAACTAAAGCAACGGCATTGGCAGCTGTCGCTACATCTAAATCTGCTAAGCTAACACCAATATCTTTTACAATTCCGATTAAATATAATCCACTCATACATGCAGTAAAGAAAATCACAAAGAGTAAATATGCTTGCTTTGTTTTTAGCATTTCTTTGACTGTATAATTCTTTTGCTCTGGCGCTAAAGAAGTTGTAGTTGTTTCTACTTCCCGTGCTTCTTTTAAAAGGAATGATCCGCCGACAACCATCGTTAAAGCGATAATTCCCCAAATTAAGAAGGCTGTTGAAACACCATAAGATGCGATTAAACTTGTATTTATATATTTAAACACTAAGCTACCGGTTCCATACGCTCCTACAGAAATACCTGATATTAGACCTTTCTTCTCAGGGAACCATTTAATTAAATTTGATAAAGAAGTAATATAAGCAGTCCCGTCTGCAAAACCAACACATACGCCTGCTATAAGATAAAGCATCGATAAAGATGATACTTGAGAAGTTAACATTAATCCCCCGCCAAGCATAATCCCAGCAAAGGCAATTAAGCGACGCAGACCCAATTTATCTTGAATTTTTCCGGCAAAAAGGGTTGCGAATGCTAGGGCAAAGCTGGTAATGGAAAAAGTGATTGCGGTTGCGCTCAAATCCCATCCAAATTTATCAACGAGGGGCTGATTGAATAAGCTCCACGTATAAATTGTCCCTAGCCCCATTTGAACAATAATTGTACCAATAACGATAAGAAGGCGATTTCCGTTTCGTTCTTTCATTCCGATCTCCTCTTTCTACACGGTTTATAAACTGTATTTTCTACTATAAAAGGTTGCTTATGCTTTCTATTTATAGTTAAATTATACCGCTTGAAAGACTTTTGAAACCGGTATCAGAATGAAATGCCCTTTATTCGGAATGAATGGTAATTACAGATGCATAATTTGTCGAAACTCTTTTGCTTTACTTCTACTAACAGGGATTTCTGCCTTTATGTCCTTTAATCTGACTAGATACGTATGATTAAACCATGGCACAATTTCATGGATTTTCGAGAGGTTCACCGTATAAGATCGATGACAGCGGAAAAAAGTATCCTGTGGCAACTTACTGTGAAAATCAGAGATACTCATTGGCATCATATATTCTTCTGATTTGGTATAAACTAATGTTACTTTTTCGCTTGCCTCTGCATAATAAATATCATTAACATCTGTTACAATAATATTTTCATTTTTACGCAAGTTAATACGGCGATTTACCTCTATTGTCACTTCTTCTGCCCCACCGGTGTCTTTTTGAAAAGCCGTTTCTAGTTTGGTAAGCATTGCCGCAATACGCTTTTCTTCATACGGCTTCAGAATATAATCGAATGCCTCTAATTCAAACGCCTGTGCTGCATGCTCTTTATAAGCTGTCGTAAAAATAATATAAGGCTTTTTCGCAAATTTACTAATATTGCTTGCCAAAAGCATTCCGTCTAAAGAAGGAATATTAATATCCAAGAAAATCGCATCGACTTCTTCTGCTTGTAAAAATTTAAGCACATCTAGGCCGTCCTCAAAAGAAGCAACAATCTCCATATTGCTATGTGTTTGAATTAAGTATTCTAATTCTTCTTTTGCTGGTATTTCATCCTCTACAATAATTGCTTTCATGCTATCTCCTTCGTTATATCAAAATAAACTTCCGTCCCTGGCTCTAATCTGCGAATGACTAAGCCTGTTCCATATGTTAATTTTACTCGTTGATGGACATTCGTTAAACCGATTTGTTTTGATGATACTTCATCTTTTGCTAAACGATTAATCACATCCTGAGCAATTCCTTCACCAGTGTCTCGTACACTTACTCTTACCGTTTCTCCTAAATCTTTGACTGATATTGTCACTACTCCCGGACCTTTTCGTTTTAAAATTCCGTGCACAACCGCATTTTCTACTAAAGGTTGAATAAGAAGACTTGGGAGCTTGATATGTGTATCATCTATCTCATAGTTCACTTGTAGTCGATTTCCAAATCGAGCCTTTTCAATTTGAATATAGTCTTTTACTTGTTTTAGGGCTAGCTGGATATCAATAAGCTCTTCCCCTACCTCTAAGTTGTAACGCATATAACCAGACAAATTAATAATCAATTCTCGAGCTTTTTCTGGATCACGACGAGTAGTCGATGCAATCGCGTTTAGCGCATTAAATAAGAAATGAGGATTGATTTTTGTTTGTAATGCTTTTAGTTCCGCCTTATTTGCTTCTTCTTTCATTTGCTCCACTCTCGATACTTCCATAAGCGTCGAGATAATTTGTGCCAACCCAATTGCCATTGTCTGCAATGTATAGGTAATCGTATAGGCTTTTCGGTAATAGATTTTCAAAGTACCGGTTACAACGCCTCTTTCTTCCAGCGGAATGACCAATAAACAATGAATCTGTGGGGTATGGTGATCAGCGATATTATTTCGAATTGTAATCTTACCACTTCGGACCGTTTCCTTCGTTAAGTCACTGATAATCTCTTGGCCAATCTTGTATTTTTCTTCTCCAAATCCAACATAGGCAAGAACATCCTTTGTATCGGTAATAGCTACTGCATCCGCCCGGATATCTTCTTTTATAATTGTACAAATCGTACGCAATGAATTGCCATTAATAGAACGAAAATAAGGTAATGTTTTATTAGCAATATTAAGGGCTAGCTGTGCCTGCTGTGCTGCGATTCTTTCCTTTTCTCCTTCTACACTAGCAATCATTAAGACAATTAACCCGATACTGCCTTGTCCTAAAATCATTGGTAAGGCAATTTTTGACACAATGTCTACCCCTAAATCGAAGGGGTCTGCCATAAGTAAAATCAGAATCATAGTTAACATTTCACATAGCATTCCAGCGACTATCCCATATATCCAACGACTATTCTTTTTCACTCGATAATGTATATAACCTGATACTATCCCTGCAAGAATACTTGTAATTAAACAGGGGACAGAGGTTACGCCGCCAATATCAATTAAGTAACGATGCACGCCTGATACAATTCCAGTCACAATTCCAACCCATGGACCAAAGAGGATACCGCCTGACATAATCGCAATTGTGCGGATATTCACAATAGAACCTTCTACTTGGATTCCAGAATAGGTACCAAATAAGGCGAAAGCACAAAATATCAGCGTGATTAATGTTAGTTCTGTTGGAGAGTGATGATCCTTTTGCAAGGTTTCTTTAAATTTCGGTACTCTCGTCATAAAAAATAAGGTTATCAGTAAAAGGGCAGCTCGTTCAAATAATTGAATGAGCATTTGTAATTCTAGGGAAGAGTCCATTTTTCTTCCTCCTTGTGTTTAAAAAGTCTTTGCTGTTTGTTTTTATAAGTAGTGACACACTTAGTTAATAAATCAAAAAAGAATCCTCTAGCCTGCTGACTTCTCCACTTTCCACATCGACAAAGTAATCACAGTCAAATTTTCCGCATAGTACCCACTTGTTATCGCCTGAATCAAACACATAGTAAGGCGTTAAAGTAAAATATGGCTTCAGTTTATTATAAGCCTCTTCTTTGCTCACTTTTATCTCTTTTTGTTCATCGTCCTTTGTGTCCATGATTTTATCCCATAAGTCCTTTTTGTCCATGTAGTTTATTACATTTCCTTCATTATCAAGGAATATAAGAATTTTTTCTGCAAAAAGGCTTTTGGAAGCAGCTTTCTCAAGATTGGCATGCAAATAGGAGTTTTCTCTATTTAAATATTTTAGCATCCATTTACCTGATTCATGTGGATACTTCATTTGCAAAAATTCGATTATTCCTTGCATACATTTCTCTACTTCCTCATCTGTTATGGGCAAAGAGTCTGGATGTGGTACCCTTGAATAGGCATCCTCGACACTTACTTCATCATCCCACTGTAAATACTTTCTTTCAAAATTATCTCTCTTTGTATTCTGCCACACTATTTCTTTGTTTACGATTTTGGGAATACCCTTATCTAGTATAAATGGAACTGTGCCTTTTTGATCGTTTCTTATAAATGTTTCTTCCACACCATAGACGATAATAGTACCATCATCTTGAGGGAATTTTGCTAAAACGACCTGCTCTCTTGCTATTGCCTCTATGGGTGATGATAACGATAGCGTATACTCTTCCTCTAAGTCTTTCCTTTTCGATAATACGCTTATATTTTGAGAATAAAACGTTAACTCTCCCTTTTCATTAAACTCTACTTCGATAGAAACAGAGGGAGATAAGGGCACTCCATTCCACTGCTCTTGAAAATATAGCTCTCGTTCTGCTCTTTTTTTGCAAATAAAATCTTTCTCTATCTTTAACCCTGTGAAATTAGCAAGCCACTCCTTTACCTCTTCCACATCTTTATTAGGAAAAACAATACCGTTTTTTGCATACGTCAATCCTTGGACAAAAATAGCGGAGTGGAACTCTTTCGTGTGTATATTTATATCAATGGAAGCTGTACCAGCTGGATTTTCCTCTTCATCTATCCAATTGGCATATTTATTAGGGAACCATTCCATATTTAAGAAATAGATCGTCTCGCCAGCCAGCATAAGACGTCGAAACAAACGATGTCTTCCTAAATAATAATCGGTTAGTCCCCATTGTTTTTTGGTTAAATCAACTAGCTCTTTTAGCCGTGCATCCATTCTATTCCTCCTCTATTTCACCACATCATTAATCGCTTCACACACATCATCTGCCAGCAGTCCATATGCCCCCTTTTTGGCTGCTGCTGCATCGCCTGCTAACCCATGAATATAAACCCCTAATCGAGCAGCTTCTACAACACTTAGCCCTTGTCCAAGTAAGCCAGCAATCACGCCTGTTAATACATCTCCTGTACCTCCCGTTGCCATGCCATCATTTCCAGATGTATTCACATAAGTGCCGCGGTTTCCTTCTGTGACGATTGTTCTTGCGTCCTTTAATACACAAGTTAACTTCTTTTCTTTCGCAAATCTTTCCGCTACCTCTATTATATTTTCTGCAATCTCGGAAATTGGTTTATCGGTGAGACGAGACATTTCTCCTATATGTGGAGTAAGAATGATATTTTGCTTATTGTGCTGTAATAGCCCAGGCTCTTTAGCAAGGATATTTATTGCATCTGCGTCGATCACGAGCGGAACTTCGCTAATCGAAAGTACCTTGCTTAACAAATAATGAGCTTCCTCCGATCCACCCATTCCAGGGCCAATGACAATCACACTCGCCCAATTAATTGCGTCCATTAACCAGTCTCCATCTAACTGCTTTTTTTGATATGTTGTGACAATGGCTTCTGGTAGCAAGCTTTGGATTATTTGCCGATTCTCCTCTGGTGTCACGATTCTTACTAAGCCGACTCCCATCCGATAAGCTGCTTTCGCAGAGAAATAAGCAGCTCCACTCATATTTTTTGAGCCAGCAATTACTAATATTTTTCCATATGTACCTTTATTCGAATAAGGGTTACGCTTAGGAATTTTAGCTAAATCCTCTATTGTATAAGAATATACTTTTGGAAATTCTTCTTCAAATCCTGCTTCTGTTATCCCAATGTCTTTAACCTTTACCATCCCGGCATAGGCTGCACCAGGATAGAGTACCAATCCTACTTTATTAAACGCGAACGTCACTGTTTTTGTCGCTTTTATGCCACATCCCATCACTTTTCCGTTATCCGCTGAAATACCAGATGGAACATCCACAGAGAGAACTTCTACATTCATTTGATTTATTTTGGTTATTACCTCCGCATACTTTCCTGATAACGGTCGTGACAATCCAATCCCAAACAAGGCATCTATAATGGTTGTATATTGATTTATCTCTATATCCTTTACCGACTTCACGCCATAATACTCTGCTATTTTCTTTTGCTGGTTGTTTTCCGGTGATCGTTTCTGTTCATTTCCTATAAATAAGATGTCTACCGCTATCTTTTGTAAATGGAGCAATCTTGCTACTGCATAGCCATCTGCTCCGTTATTGCCAGAACCACATACAATAAGCACCTTCGTTAAATCAAAAGATGCTAATTCCTCTATTACGGAAAGTGCTGCCCGTTCCATGAGAACCATTGAGGGCATTCCAATCTTTTCAATCGTAGTTAAATCACATCTTTTCATTTCCTCGCTATTTAGTAAATATTCCATCTATCCTCACACTCTCTAAAAATATTTTCTAAGCAACAACAGCGTTTCTTACTAAAATAGAATGTTTAATTACTTACCTTCTATTTTTTTTGATTTTTTCCTGCTCAATAAAAAAAGTATCCCCATTCGAAGGATACTTTCGGAACATTTTACTGTCTTTTTTTCGTCTTTTTATTATTTAATTTCTCTGCTGCTGTTAGGGGTTCATTGGCAAATTCATGATCATATTGACGAGCCGTATCATTCTGTACTGCTTGTTTCGCATTTTTATGTTTATTTTTTGTCATGATTATCACCTCCAACCTTTATTCTCTCTTGCTCCATTCGAAATATGTAAGCTGGAAGGTGAATTTTTTGTAACAAAAAAAAAAGAGACTTCTTTTATGCCCTATTTAGCACAAGAAGTCCCTTTCTGTTATTTGCCATGAGTAACTATTTTAACTTTTTGCTTAATCGTTGTACTAAATACATCGCCTTTTTTATAAGCGATACCTGTTGCTACGATTAGCAGAATACCTGTTACAATAAAAACAGATTGAGCAGGGAAAACGCCTCCGAGTAAGCCACCTAGCATTGGTCCAAACATCCCTCCTAGCTGAGTTGCTGTTTGGTTTAAACTAAAGGCTCTGCCACGGAAGTCTTCTGCTGTTGATTTCACAACTAACCCATTCAATGCTGGGAATACCGCACAGAAGAAGAGACCGTAAATAAAACGAGTAATCGAGAAGCCCCAAATATTACTGAAAATAATTTGGGCAAAGGTACCAAGCCCACCGCCTAATAATCCAATAAATAAAACGCGGTTAAATCCAACCTTGTCTGCCCACTTGCCCCAATATGGCGCCATTATGACACTTGCAATCCCAGGAAGAGAGAAGATAATTCCCGCTAATAAGGAAGCTTTATCCATCGAACCGCCAACCTCTAATATATAAAGAGGAAGAATTGGTTCAATCGTCATGATTGAGCACGAGGTGACAACCGTTAAAAGGAGTACGAGCATAAGTGGCCTATTCGCAAAGGCAATTCGCAAGTCATTTCGAACAGATCCTTTTTCTTTACTAGGAGAAAAATTATCCTCTTTTACCCAGAAAATGATTAAAAACGTAGCGATAAAAACAAGCAGGCCAGCACTCGCAAAAGAAAGTCGGTTACCGACTAATTGAGAAATCACTCCCCCAATTAATGGTCCCATAATCCCACCCGATGCTGACGCAGTGGAAATCATCGATAAAGCATAGCCTGTTTTATCTGAAGGGGTATTCGTTCCAATTAAGGCAATCGCCCCAGGAATAAAACCAGATAACAATCCTTGAAGAATACGAAGCACTAACAATTGATAAGGATTCGTAACAAATGCAGCTAACGTATAAACGACAAACAGCACAAATCCAGCGCGAATAATCATCGGTTTTCTTCCATATTTATCGGCAAGTCTGCCCCAAAATGGGGAAGCAAATGCTCCTGCAAAAAACGCTGCGCTAAACAGTACTCCAGACCAAATCTCTGTATTTTCATGAACATTTAACTCTAGAAGAAAAATTGGCAAAAAGGGAATTACCATGTTAAATGATGCGGAGGTAAAGAAAACTCCTATCCACAAAACAAGTAAATTCCGCTTCCAAATTTCCATTTAGTATCGCTCTCCTAAAACATCAGCAATCAATAACCAAGCCAATGAGATTTATTTCCTTCATCATAGCACATTACCATTTATTTTTATACCCGAAATTTTTATTTTCCGAATAAACTAGGTAATAAAAAAAGTTGAGAAACTTTCATTCGTTTCTCAACTTTTTTGCCTAATTGATTTTAAACTCTTTCACTAACCCGTCTAACTCTACTGCTAAATTAGATAATTCATGGGAACTATCTGCAAGCTCTTGCATAGAGCTGCTTGTTTGCTGAACAGATGCAGAAGTTTGTTCAATCCCTGCTGCTGCTTCTTCGGAAATCGCTGCGATATCTTCAATGGAACGATTCATCTCTTTACTTGTTTCCAAGATAGACGCTAGATTTTCCGAAACAACTTCGATGCTATTTGCCATATCATTTACCGCGTTTTTAATACCATCAAATGTTTCCCCGGTTGTTTTAATCTGATCTGTACCTTTTATGACTTCCTCATAACCACCTTGCAGGGACTCTGTAACCACACTAGATTCTTTTTGAATGCTGCCTACAATATTAGTAATATCTGTAACTGAGAAAGCAACTTGTTCTGCCAGCTTCCTTACTTCATCTGCAACTACTGCAAAGCCTCGTCCATGCTCCCCAGCTCGAGCTGCTTCAATAGCCGCATTTAATGCGAGTAAATTTGTTTGATCTGCAATGCCTTTGATAACGGAAACTAATTTAGATATTTCCTGAGACTGTGTATCCAAACCACGTACTTTATCTACTGCTTCTTTCATAATTTGATTAATTACATTCATTTGCGCAATAGAAGATTTCATTAATTGGCTTCCATCATTGGTCATTCCTAATACTTTATTAGATGATTGATAAATTAGCTCCCCTTGTGTATATGCATCCCCTATCGTGCCAGAAAAAGATTCCATTGATGCCGCTAAATCACTCGCCGTATTTGCTTGGTTTTCTGCTCCAGATGATAATTCCTGCATAGTAGTTGCTACTTGCTGACTACCTGCAGTCACCTCATTTGTCGATTGAGATAAGTTCTCGCTCTGCCTGTTAACGGTAATCGATACTTCCGAGATCTTTTGAATAACCATGCGGAGATTATTGCTCATTTTATTCATGGACTGAGCCAATTGACCAATTTCATCTTTGCCCTCATAGTTAACCTTCTCTGCCGTTAAATCACCTTTTGCGATCGTATCACTAACCTGAACGACTTTCTTTAGATTACGTGTAATTCTTCTGCTGATGATAATGATTAGAATGGTCCCAATAACAAGAGCTGTAATCATGGCAATAATTAAGGTTTTGGTAGCGACGGCTCCACTATCTACCGCATCATTTGCTGCCTCTGTCCGACTAGCTTGTACCAGTTCTTGCATTTTATTTAAAGCAGTAATTGTTCGATTACGAATAGTTGTATTAGTTAAGCTTAGAGAATTAACCGCCGATCGATCATTCGCTTCAATCGCAGGAATAATTTGCTCTAAGAATAAATCATTCATTTGTTTATCACGATCAACAATTTCATCAAACAACGCTTGTTCTTCTTCATTTCGAATATCTTTTTTAATTTCTGCTTCATATTCATTGAATTTAGTAATACTTACTTGATAATCGTCCACATATGTAGGGTTTTGATAATCGAGATAATTTAAAATACTAATACTTTTTTCCCGAGTAAGTGAACCCATTTCAGTAATTATTAGCGCTCTTTCATCCGTTTTATTTAATTGCTCAATACTGCCATTAATATGGATTAAACGCGTAGTTACTAAAACAGTAGTAATCGTTAAAAGTGCAAAAACAAGTAACAAGGTTATTCCATATTTCCAGCCAATTGTTACATTATTTAATTTGGTTAACCGATTATTAAGTCCTTTAAACTTACCAAGTTTTATTAGCTTTCCATTACTTAGCTTACTCAAAATAGATTGCTTCGATTTTTTTTCTTTCTTTAAACCAGTTATTTTTGTTTTTTTAAATTTAAGCTTCATTTTCGCCATCACAAGTTCTCCCCTTTGATGATTTAAGCCCCTCACTATTAAAGAGATTTCTGTCCTTCTATCCATCCACAACCGATTTAGAATATTCCGAAATAGTATTTTTCCGTTTATTTCCTCCTCCCTTTAAGAATAGTATTCTTTGCTTATCTGCCTCTATTTCATTCATCTATATTTGTTTACAACTAGTAAAATAGAATTAGATTATTAAAAAACAAGTTACTTTATTACTTTGTATGTATAATACTAAAGTAATTTACAGAATAATTCAATTTTATTTACAAATAATATATCGGACTTTTTGCTCTTTTGTTTATATTTAAACAATTTTTTATTATAACTTTATTGCTATTTTTCACTTTTCTTCCCAAAATAAAAACTGTGGTATCCTTCGATTAATCCAAAGTAACCACAGTCTAATATTTACTTTAACTTAGTTGTTATAAAGAAACCTTCCATCATTGAGGTTTTTCTGCCCGTTAAGAGTGGGATAAAAAGCGAACCATTAATTCCTCATCATAGTATTTCCCACTAATTTTTATCGCTTTTTGATCGATTCCATATGTTTCAAATCCAAATGAACGATATAACTTTTTAGCTGAGATATTATCAGAAACAACTGCGAGGTATAATTGTTCTATCCCTTGTAATGTATGTGCGTATTCGATTGCCGCTTGTAGTAATTGTTTCGCTACACCTTTTCCTCTATGTAAAGGTGTCACATAGACAGCATAGATATTAGCACGATGGCTCATCTTTTGCTTTGTTTCTCTCACTAAGGTAACGACACCTATTAGAGTATTTTCAAGAAATGCCCCAAATACATAAGCAGGATCTGTTAATCTGCTTTGTATTTGACTTAGCGGATAATCTTTTTCTTCCTCATAGCTAGAACCAAATGCTTCTGGATTTGTTTGCAATGCCTCTAATCTGAGGGCAAAATATGCTTCTGCATCATGGTGGTGTAATTGCCTGATTTCCATTTGCATCTCTCCCTATCTGTGTGAAACTCTCTTTCGTAATCATTGGTGCTACTTCTTTTGATTGTATGCTTTGCTTTTTCTTTCGAAAGCTTGGCAGCTTAAAAATAACTCCTACCTTTACTTGTTGAACCTCTTTCACTCCTTGAACAATTAGCTGCATGGCAAATATTGCGAAAATAAATGGCACAAGAATATATAAGTACCAGTATTGTCCAGAGCCAATTGCTCCTCTGCCGACCTGTCCGATTAACCCTGACCATTCATAGGTAGAGGATTGTGGAGGATCAGCAAACATTGGATCCATCGATAATTTTGTTCCTCCAAAGAAATAATCAAAAATACCCAAATGCATAAAAATTAATAACACTTGAATAAATTGTTGTCCAAATAAAATGGTAAGCCTTGGACCTAAATGCGGAAGTATATGTCGAGTGAAAATTTGAAATTTCCCACCGCCCATTACTTTCGCACTTGCAATAAATTCATAATCAGACACACGATTGATTTCTTTCCCTAATAATACAGTAGTCAATGGAACCACCAACAGAGTCAAAATCATCGTTTCTAAAAAGACTCTTTCCCAAAAGGAATAGCTGAATCCGTCAAAACCTGGTAAAAGAATCGGACTTAATAAAATATAAGCAATCAAGCTTAATGGCATAAAATGAATCGAATCTACCATCTTTGCTACCCATTGCTGTGCTGGCTGTTTCAAGTAAAAAGAGTAAATTACTGCAAGTAATAATCCAACAACTACACGAAAGCACGCGATAAGTAGCGCGAAAAACAACGTATACTTGGCACCAATCACAATTTGATCAAACAGACTGTAACCTAATCTATCGGATCCAAAGAAGAAAGGTTCCGTTGGGGCAAATGGCATGGCAGAAATTAGTGTCACTCCATCTTCTGCATAAAATAACCGCATCTGATCAACATGGTTATCGGTCGTTACCGAATAAATAATGCTATAACCAATAACGACAATAAAGAACAGACTACCTATAGCAAATTTCCAATTTTTCATATGTAAAGCAAACGTTTTTCCCATCCAAGTTAGTGGGCGAATCAAGGAGAGCTTATCCCAACTAAAACTTCGCACCCCATCCCTTAGATTAATACCAAATACCTTAGACGATAACAAAAAGTTTGAAAAACTCATTTTCTGTTTCCACGAATCCTTTTTCACTTCTCGGGCCTTTTCTTGCTCTTCCTGTATCCATATCTCTACTACTTGGAAAAGAATAAAAAATGGCGTAAATATAAGCAGCAAAGATACAGCAATTGTCATTGGTGTAAAGTTCTCTACAAGAAAATAGGTAAATCCATGAACATTAAACAGGCGTTCGATTATAAATTGGCTAGATAACAATCCCCAAATAATAATTTTCATATGATGAAAGGATACTGGGATAATATTACGAAGAATATGTTTCCATAGGATTGGAAAATTGCGAATTCCTTTACTTCTTGCAAATGTTACATAAACCTTCAAATACTCCTCTTCCATCATCAATATAAGAATTTTGAATAACGAAATAGCAGGAAGAATGGCAAGTGTGATAATTGGACCAGCATATGCCTTTTCTGAATAACTAGCCACCGCAAAAATCTCGATACCCGTTTGAGCAAAGATAAAGATTACTAATGCTTGCAGAAGTGTTGCAATAATAATATCTGGAACCGACTCAATTAAATCTAGGAATCTCTTTATTGGCTGTAAAAGAAACTTCGGTAGAAAAAAAGATAATATTGATAAAACAAAAGCAACAAAGCATCCGAGAAGAATGGCACCAAAAAGAATTTCCATCGAATAAATAAAAGCTGGCCAGAGCACATCCAAAATCGGCTTTTTATCTACACCATTTAAGGAATAAACCCATTCTTCCTTCTGAAAAAATTCCTTTGATAAAAAGGAGAGGAGTGTGGAGAAATACCCCTCTCCCTCTGGTAAATCCCTCATTCGAAAGTATTTTGGAAAAACACTTAAAGCCAGTATGGCAATAGTGCCAAGTAAATAATAGATGATAATTTTCACAAATTTTCTCATAGATCCCCTTTCCTTCCTCTAACCACTATCTAAATATTTATACTATTCAAATTATATGGATATATCGATTGCTAATCAACCTATTTTTTCCATATAGGGGAATAAGACATTTTTCTTGCCCGTATGGATGGATGGATAAAGCTGAATAGAGTGGAGAAAGAAAAGAAAGCTGTGCTGAATGCTAGGAAAATATGAGTTTATTCTATCTAAATCTCCTGAATGCTTTGTGTGAATTATCATTTATTAGCTCAATCTCTCTGTGATTTCAGCAATCTTTTCTTTTTTCAGCCAAACCTACTCGTTTTTCAGCCAATCTTTTCTTTTTTCAGCCAAACCTACTCACTTATCAGCCAATCTTTTCTTTTTTCAGCCAAACCTACTCACTTATCAGCCAATCTTTTCTTTTTTCAGCCAAACCTACTCGTTTGTCAGCCAATCTTTTCTTTTTTCAGCCAAACCTACTCGTTTGTCAGCCAATCTTTTCTTTTTTCAGCCAAACCCACTCGTTTTTCAGCCAATCTTTTCTTTTTTCAGCCAAACTCACTCGTTTATCAGCCAAACTTTTCTTTTTTCAGCCAAACCTACTCGTTTATCAGCCAAACCATCTTTACTTCTCCTGCCCAACTAATCTTTTCTGCAAGAAGTATTGTTTAACACCTGCTGGGAAGTTATCTAATTTACCGAACACTTCGTAGCCATCATTGCTGGATAACCTCCATTACTTCTCCCTCCTAACCTCGCTTATTTTTCCCGATAAGACTCCAAACATTTCTCGCACTATTTCTGTCGGAATGTCTTTATAGGCATCACCAAGGCTAATTTCAAAAGCGGAGGCATTTTCATTAATTACATTTATATAGCCACTTATCCCGATTCCCGTCATTTTTTGAACAGCTGTTAGGATAGCCTCTGCTTCTGCCTTTTCCAATTCAAAATGAACGTGGAACATATTAGAAACTGGCACAATTGGAAGGGTGTGGATTCCTTCGCACTCATTAAAAAATGCTGCCAATTCTTTAGCAGATTCATAGTATTCAGCCATTTTAGAAGCTCGTTTTTCGTAATAATAATCAGCAGACAGAATATATGGATACAAACTGATTAAATCACCACCATATCTTCGTTTCCATACCTTTGATTGACTAGTAAACTCTCTGCTTCCCGCTAATATTGCCCCAGCGATACCGCCAATTCCTTTATAAAATGACATATAGACACTATCAAACAAAGCACTTACTTCTGCTGCTGTTTTTTGATAGAAGGGCAGTACCTCCAATAATCTTGCTCCATCAAGATGAAGTTTAATTCCTTGTTCTTTGCAATAAGAAGAAATTTGTACTAGTGTTTCAAAGCTTGGCAATTGCCCGCCAATTTCTCGTTGTGGCAATTCTAACAGTACACAGGCAACTCCATTCTCCATCTCCTTAATATCTTCTAATTCTATTACTCTTGTTTCATCAGCTAATAAGATTGTTTCTATTTTATGAAGCTTCTTTAATCCGTCTTGCTCATGTATTTCCAAATGACTTAATGGGTGATAGGCGACTTTCCCTAAATCTTTTTCATCACACCATATTCGGAGGGCGATTTGCTGGGCCATTGTCCCACTTGGAAAAAAGACTGCTGTTTCTTTGCCTAAAAGCTTAGCCATCTTTTCCTGAAAATCTTCTATTATTTTTCCTTGTCCATAAATATCGCTTTCCACATTTTCGTCTATTTCTTGTAATGCTTCTTTTAATACTTGGACATTTCTTTTACCATGATTACCTAGTTTATAATTTGTTTTGTTATAGGATTCTCTTAATGTATTTGCCATTCCTTTTCCCCCACTCTTGCTCAGAATATTTCGACATATGATAACTATAGCACTTTTTTAAATTCAGCCATGTATTTTTTATCCGTTTATTCTCTTGCTTTTTTCAAAAGTAAGTGTACCCTCTTCTCTCATCACAAATGGGTGTTTCAAAATTTCTCTGTTCCCTTTTTGCTTGATTTGATGATGTAATGGTAACGGAGGGGCCTTCTCTATTCCCTTTTGCTCTCCTTTGATGGTGAAACGGTCACTGACGAGCTTTCTCTGTTCCCTTTTTGCTTCCTCCAAGGTCGAATCGGTCACTGACGACAAACCTTCTCCCTTTCCCCATGCTCTAATCACAAGACGGTAACTAAGAAACCCTTTATTTCCAGCTAACTTGTTTTCTCAAAAAAATCAAAACTACTAAAAGAAACAGTAATCTCCTAAAGAAATTACTGTTCCATTTAATATTTATATCAGCTGAGCATCTGTCTGATTAACCGTTGCTTCTCCAATATCTGCTTCGCGTTTGAATAGTCGTGTGTACACACCAGTATTATCATTTAATAATTCTTGATGTGTGCCTTCTTCGACGATTACGCCTTTATCTAATACGATAATACGATCTGCAGCTAGTACGGTTGATAACCGATGTGAAATGATGAAAATCGTTTGTTTTTTCGTCGTCTTCAGCACTGCTTCATTAATCTTCGCTTCTGTAATGGGATCCAGTGCTGAACTCGCTTCATCCAAAACAAGAATTGGCGCATCTTTTAAAATCGCTCTTGCTAAGGACAGACGCTGTTTTTGGCCACCAGACAGCAGGCTTCCTCTTTCTCCGACTTTTGTATTTAGACCTTCTGGGAGTGTTTCTACTAATTCACCTAAACCGCTCGCACGGAGAACTTCATACAACTCCTCCTCTGTAGCATCTGATTTTCCGATTCGTAAGTTATCTGCCAAAGTTCCACTTCGCATTAGTACATCCTGTGTGACAATTGCCATTTGGGAACGAAGCCAATCTGTATCCCAATCTCTTATCTCTCGTCCATCCACTTCGATCGAACCTTTTGTTGTATCATACAATCGAAAGAGCAAATCAATAATTGTGGATTTTCCTGAACCACTTGGTCCTACCAACGCTATTTTCTCTCCTGCCTTAATATCAAAAGATACACCTTTTAATACATTTTCCTCTTTATCAGGGTAAACGAAGGAAACATCTTTCAAACGGACATCTCCCTTTGCTCTTTCTCCTTTCATTCCTTGCTTTGTTTCTGCTTCTGATACAGGTTGTGAAAGCAAAATTTCGGAACGATCCAAAGCAGGACCTGTTCTTCTAACAGATAGCCAATTTCGGAGAAGGCGCTGCATTTCATTTGCCGCAATCGTTACTAACCCACCTGCAGTCAGCATTTGACCACTTGTTAAATCAGCATTCCAAATAAGGAGTGTACTAATAAAATAGACAAGTCCTAGTGCAAAACCGTTATAGCTTGCAATCACCACTACGGATTGCATCCTTGCTTTTAGCTCTCTTAAAGAATGTTTTACGAAAGAGTCCCTAATGGAAACAACACTTTCCACTTCACTATCAGAAACACCCATCACTCGTGATAGATGAATGCCTGTCACTGATTCTCTTAATCTCTCTAAATATTTGGACGCTTCTGCACGAGCGTCAGCCGATGCTGCTCTTGTTCTTGCCCCTACATAGTTCGACGCCCAGTAAAAAACAATTCCTAGAACAACACTCGTAATCATCAAATAAGGATGGATGAAAAACAGAACAATACTATAAATCACTACCCCTTGTGCACTTGCCATAAAGGTTGACCCTTCCCATGCTAAAAAATTATGAAGGGTATCTGGATCATCGGAAGCTCGTGCTAGTAATTCTCCAGAAGAATTGTTTTGATAAAACGAGAAAGGCAATACTTGCAAATGTCCAAATAGTCTTAGCTTCTGTCTATTTGTCACTGACTTCGCTGTAATATGGCAAAAATACTCATCAATGATCATCATTCCTAAATCTAATACAGCAGATAATACCAACAGCCACATTAATCCCCATAACCAAGTATTATTCTCACTCGGCAGGATTGTATCAATCAGCCAGCTTAGGGCTAAGGTTGGGATTAATGCAGAAAAAACCTGGCTAATGGCAATAACAATGGAATCCCCAATAACCCATTTTTTATAAGGCATTAAAAATTGAATGACTCGCTTGCCATCACCGATTTTCTTTTGTTTGGAGACATTTTGCTTACTCATCCAATCATCTCCTTCTCTAGCTCGCTATATTGTGCTCGATATAGTTGATAATACTGCCCTTTTAAAGCTAACAGTTCTTCGTGTGTTCCTTGTTCGGCAACCATCCCCTGATCTAGCAGCAGGATTGTGTCCGCCTTTCTAACTGTAATCAATCGATGAGCAATTGTAATGGTTGTTCGCCCTGGTATTAATTGTTCCAATGATTCTTGGACCTTTTCTTCTGTTTCACCATCTAAAGAAGAGGTAGCTTCATCAAAAATCAACACCGGTGGCTGGCGGAGAATGGCTCTTGCAAGGGCAACCCTTTGTCTTTGTCCTCCAGAAAGCTTCAAGCCGCGCTCGCCAACTATCGTTTCATATTTATCCTCCAAAGAGTCAATCAGCTCTTTTAATCCTGCTGCTTCAACAGCCTCCTCTAACTCTTCCATCGTTGCATCTGGTTTACCGTATAAAAGATTATTGCGAAGCGTACTATTTAATAGAAAGGTTTCCTGTGAGACTACTCCTACCTGTCTGCGAAAACTATTGCGGTTATACTTAAATAAATCTTTGCCATCAATGGTGACTGAACCTTTCTCTGGTTCATAAAGTCCCAGCAATATTTGAATAAGTGTACTTTTTCCTCCACCACTCGTTCCGACGATTCCGATATGTTTCCCTTCTTCCACCGAAACAGATACACCTTTCAAAACTTGCTTTTCACTTCCTGGATAGGAGAACCCAATATTATGTAAAGCTATTTTCCCTCGAACTAAACCAAAATCCGGAAGACTTTGCTCATGCTCTTCTGGCAGATCAAAATATTCGTAAATTCTTTGTAGTGCTGGAATTGCCTGTTGAATTGTCAAGGCATTTTCCGCTAAGGAACGAACAGGCTGAAACATAATCGGAATAAAGTTCAAACAAGAAACGAGCGTTCCAATGGTAATATTCCCTTGCCAAATTGCCAATCCACCAATCAGCATTACAACACCAGGTGTAGCTATATTAAATAAATTCCCCAAACGCCAATTCACTTTTCCAATTAAGGCTGCTCGAATAGAATAAGTTTTCCAATTCGCCAATTTTCTTTCCTGTGTAGCTATTTCGTCTTTTTGTGTTTGATATGTTCTTACTAAGCGAACACTCTCAATACTTTCCTGCAGATGCTGATACATATCTGCGCTCATATCTCTTTGTACAGCGCTCATTTTTCGCATTGTTTTGCCTAGTTTAAAGGATGGGAAAATATAAATGGCAAATACAATGAACATCACTATTGCAGCAGGCCAATATATTGCAAACACCGTAATAAAAGCTGCAACTGCACTAATTACTTGTTGAAGAATACGCGGTACGACCGTATTATTCAAGTTTTGAATTGATTCCACATCATGGGTTAGTCGGTATAACATGTCTCCACGAGGCGTCGTCGAAAAAAAAGACATTGGTGTTCTGTGTAGTCTTTTAAACGCACGAATTTGCATATCCGTAATCACATCAAAGCCAATTTTCACCTGTACAAATTCCTGCAAGGATTCAAATACCGCTTTTCCGAGAAATGCTGCTAATATTCCGAAAACAATCCATAGTATAAAAGCTATTGCTTTATCACCGATTACTTCGTCCACCAATTTCCCTACTAAAATCGGAGGTAAAATCGTAAACGCACCGCCAACTAATGAGAAAAATAAGGCAAGTGATAGCTTGCGCCAATATGGTTTAAAATGCTGTAAAGTAATTGTTAATAAGTTCATTCTTTCTCCTCCCCACAAAGAGTTATTGTATTACAAATAATGAAAATATTCACTATAATATACAAAAAAATTTCGAGTTTTGAAGTTTTTTTGTGAATTTATGTCACTATACTTGTAACTATTCATATACTCTGGTTTATAGAAAATAAAATTGCATTAATCATTTAAGAAGAAGATTTTGTATAAGTTGATAAAAAGGATCAAACATTTA
Organism: Niallia alba; assembly: GCF_012933555.1. Taxonomy (GTDB): domain Bacteria; phylum Bacillota; class Bacilli; order Bacillales; family Cytobacillaceae; genus Niallia; species Niallia alba. The sequence continues at coordinate 1,028,317 of NZ_JABBPK010000001.1, read as the reverse complement.
TTTATGCTCCCAAAAGCTAAAAATACAAAAACCTCCTCCACTTTAGTGGAGAAGGCTAAAATTGAAATGAGTCAAAACTAGATCAATCAACTTTTATCTACAATCAAAAAATAAAATCCTCATCTGTCAACGGTTCTACCTTTGTAGCTTTTACATAACCGTTTCCTTTTACAGAGAAGAAGTCATGGTTCTTCGTATCTGTCTTCATGCCATTTTCAACAATCGGGTTGATTGGCTCGGACGGATAGACAGGTTCATAGCCAAGATTCATACAAGCTTTATTCGCGTTGTAGCGGATGAATTTATTCACTTCATCTACCAACCCTATTTGCTGATATAAATCCTGTGTATATTCTAATTCATTTTCGTATAGTGTGTTTAGTAATTCTAATCTTTCGTGAGTCGCTTTTTCTTGTTCCTCTGGTGTTAATTGTCCATATAACTCTTGAGCGATGAGACCTACATATACACCGTGAATGCTCTCATCCCGGATGATTAAGTTAATAATTTCTCCTGAAGCAGTTAACTTTCCTTGACCAGCCAAGAACAATGGATAAAAGAACCCAGAATAGAAAAGGAATGACTCCAAATACACGGAAGCAACCATTGCCATGTAAAGATCATATTTATTTATTTTCGGGCTAAACAGCTTCTGATAATATTCTGAGATACGGTTTCCCTTTGCTTGTAACTGTGGGTGATTATGTACCCAATTAAAAACTTCGTCAATTTCTTCCTCTGTCGCTAATGTTGTAAAAATTGTCGAATAGGATTTAGCATGAATTTGCTCCATCATCCCCATAAAAGAAAGAACGCCCTTACGCTGCAATCCTTCTATATGCATACCGATTAGAGGCATTCCTTCGCCACCTTGCTCTGTATCCAGCAATGTTAGTCCACCAAGCACCTTTTTGTAAGTATCTTGCTCTTCTTTCGACAATTCTACCCATGTATTTTTATCAGAAGAAAGGCTGATTTCTTCTGGCAGCCAAAACTGTCTAGTATTCTGTGTATAAAACATTTGTGTGAAATCATCTTCATGCTGATTCCAGTTAACAGCATACTTTGTCATTTCATTACCCCCAGTAATTCCAGAAAACAGGAGGAGTCCTCACTCCTCCTACTCCATCATCTTCTTTTTTAAACGGCACATGCAATACATTCATCAATTGCTAGATTGCGAGTTCTTGTATAGTAAAGTGATTTTAATCCAACTTCATTTGCATAAATATAATAACGGGCCAATTCTTTTGTAGACACATCTGAGTTTACGTAAAGAATCGTTGATATTCCTTGGTCTACATGCTCTTGAGCTGCAGCAATTAAATCCATTACCTTGAATTGGTTCATATCAAACGCTGATTTATAAAACCAAAAGTTTGTTTCATCCATATAAGGCATCGGATAATAAGTTGTAGAGTTAGCATAGGTACGAGACTCAATTTGGTTAACAACCGGCATTACTGATGCTGTCGCATTTTGAATATAGCCTATTGATTGAGTTGGCGCAACAGCCAGACGGTACGCATTATACATCCCATGTTCTTGCACTAGTGCAGCTAATTCTGTCCAATCTTCACACGTAGGAATATAAATGCCTTCAAACAGTTCTTTTACCTTGTCTGTTTTAGGCGCAAAGCTTACTTGTTTGTATTTTTCAAAATAAGTTCCTTTTGCATACTCCGATTTTTCGAACTCTTTAAATGTTTCTTCTCTTTCCTTTGCAATGAGCATACTCTTTTCAATGGAATAGAAATTCATCATCATAAAGAAAGTAGCCGTAAAGTCTTTTGCTTCATCTGATTCGTAGCTAATCTTGTTTTTCGCTAAATATCCATGAAGATTCATCGCTCCTAACCCGACTGCATGAAGCTCTTCGTTTGCTTTTTTAACAGATGGAGCATTTTGAATGTCCGAAATATTTGACACGGTTGTTAATGCATCAATTCCAACATGTACAGAATCTCTGAAAACCTCACCAGGCTTCATCACATTCGGGATATTTAGGGAACCTAAGTTACAGTTGATGTCACGACGGATAATATCGGCTTGTCCATAATCAGTGATTTCCGATGTCTCTTGAAGTTGGAAAATCTCTGTACACAAGTTACTCATTTTAATTTGTCCAATATCTTTAAGTGCATGTCCTTTGTTGGCATTTGATTTGTTCATAAAATATGGATAACCAGATTCCAGCTGGATTTGTGCTATTTTCGTCAGCATTTCACGCGCTGACATCACCACACGCTTTTTCACGTTCGGATTAGCAACAAGCTCTTCATACATCTCATCCATTCTCATATCATCCAAATGAATACCATATTCCTTATACACACTGAAAGGTGCAAATACATATAGTTCTTTGTTCTCTTTCGCCAATTGGAAAAATTTATTTTCCACAATTAAGCCGATTGAAAGTGTTTGGATACGTGACTTCTCATCAGCATTGATTTTCTTTGTATCCAAGTATTCCACAATATCCCAATGGAAAATATTTAAGTAGACAGCTCCAGCTCCTTTTCGCTGCCCTAATTGATTGGCATAAGAAAATGTATCTTCTAAAAGCTTCATGACAGGCACCACACCTGATGCAGCGTTATCGATCCCTTTTATCTGTTCATTGCGGGCACGAAGCTTCGAAAGGTTAAGGGCTACGCCTCCCCCTATTTTCGATAGCTGTCCAGATGTATTAATATTATGGAAAATCGAGTTTAAGGAGTCGTCCATTTCTAATAAGAAGCAAGAGACCATCTCACCACGGCGGCTTCTCCCCGCATTCAAGAAAGTTGGAGTAGCTGGCTGGTAACGCTGTTCAATCATTGCGATTGCGTTTTTCTTTGCTTTTTCGAAATCTCCTTGACCCAAGAATAGAGCAACAATAATAATTCGATCCTCATAAGTTTCAAGGTAGTTCTTCTTATCATTCGTTTTTAAAGCATAATCTTTATAAAATTTCGAAATAGCCATATAAGATTGAAACTCAAATTGATAATTATAAACAAGCTTTGTAACTTCCTCGATTTCCGAGATTTTGTATTGTTCTAATACCTGTGGATAATAGAAATCCTCTTCCACCATATACGTATATCTTTGTTCAATAGAGTCAAAACGAATTAGCTTCGGATTGATTTCAGATTCTAGAAATTCAGCGACAGCTTCTTTATCTTTTTCGAGTCGGAAAAAGCCCTTCTCATTAAGCTGTGTCACTTCGTTGTTTAGTTCTATATGTCTCATAGTTAATATTTTGCACCCTTTCTCTAACTATCTCCACATCTTCAGGCATACCGCTCATCTCAAACTTATGTAAGATTGGTACCCCGTACATAATTGATATTTTGTTAGCACTTAAAGCGAAATTTTGGCCCCAGTTTTTATTTCCACTGGATACTACAGCATGAAGGTTCCTATTATTTGTTTTAAGGAAGTCTAATGTTGTTTGAGGAACTTGTCCCATCCCAGTTGTGTAAGTTAATAATATATATGGTTCATAGACTTTTAATCCAGCACTTATCTCGATTCCTTTATTCGCTGGAAGTCCTAATTTATTAAAAAACCTGCGTACATTTCCCGTCTTACTGTCATAAACAATAAGCAAAAATTCTCCCTCCTTGAAAGACTTGAATAAAAAAAAGAAAAAAAGCTATATTCTAAGCAATACGCTCTATTTCTTACAAAGTCTACTAAATATAGATAGATGTCGATATTCTGCTTCAATATATTGTGTCTAAGACAATATAATCCTTTTTTGAAACGAGAGTCAATAACGTACTTTTGAGTTTTTTTGTCAACAATTATCGCTTAAAAATGATAGATTTTTAAATTTCTTTGTCGAAAGATTTATCATGAATATAAATAAAGTCTGATAAGGACCGGCCTCATTAGACTTTTCTTCGAAAAAACTAATTATATTAATTTTATACAAAATAAAAACCATTATTTTTTTTACATAAATTCACTAGTGTTGCATAAATATTGTCGCAATTTTCAGTCTGATTATCCTCCTTGTTTAGAGCCAAAAAGGTAAATACCTATTCAAAGGTGGCTCCATCCATTTGGGTTTTTTTTACAATTAGACTTGTGCGACAACAACAATTTGCTTATTAAGGGATGGCTTTCCCTTCAATCTTTCGAAGCCAGATATGGGCTGGTTTCCACAATGCAGCCCTTAAATAACGGCTAATTTGTAAGGTTTTTCGCTTACTTCTTGTTTCAAGTTGTACGAGAACATGTAGGCAAAAAACAATCAGTGCGATAAACACTTGGTTTTGAATCGCCCATTCACTTTGACCGTAGAACTTTTTGATGCTGAGATGCTGTTTGATCCATTTAAAGAACAACTCAATTGCCCACCGTGATTTGTACATCTCTGAAATTTCTTCGGCACTCAAATCAAAACGATTGGTAATTAAATGCAGTTCATTTCCTTTTGAATCCATCACTTTTAGAAGACGAAAGTAATTTTCAGCACGGTTTTGAGTCGTACCAATCAACACCATTTGATCTGACAAAACAGCTGAATTCTCGGGTAGTTTAAAATTATAAACTTCCCGTATGACTGCGTTTTTCCGTAGCCTTGAAAGAAAAAAGTAACCATCATCTGTCATTCGGTCAAAGCGCTCGTAATCTAGGTAGCCACGGTCAAACACATACATGCATTCTTTATCATCAACCATGATTTCAAGCTGACCACGATCATGTTCTTTTGCCGTTGTTAAAACAGCCTTTTCAGGATAGGAACTCCCTTTTTCCATAAACACAAGTCTCAAATGCAACTTGACACCCGCTTTTGTTTTGCGGAACTTTGCCCATTTATGATTGGTCAAATTAAGTGGCAATGTGCTTGAATCAATGATTTTTAACGGCATAATAAGCTTTGTATAATGTGTTTTTGCATGAATTTGTGCGACTAAATCAAGGAAAAGCCTTTGAAATAAATCTGGATTTATACCGTTTAATCGGCGTGAGAGCTGAGAAATACTGATTGAATCAAGATCAATGCCTTTTTGTAGTTGGTCGTCGAAAAGACAATCGCTTAGCTCATGCAAACTTTCGACTTCTTGTAGCTGTGCAAAAAGGAGTAATTTTAGAAATGAGTCTGTTTTTAGTTTTTTCGTATAGTAATCTAATTTCAACGTTTTCACGGTTTCTTCAAAAAGTTGAAGATTTATTGGTGAAAACCATTGTCCAAATGAAGTTTTTCGTGTAATCTTGTCCATGAGTTGGTCCTTTTTTAGTGGATTTGGACGGGTTACCACCTGACTTATCCATTATAAAGGACTTTTTCTTTGCATAAAATAATAAAATTGAACATTTTAAGTATTTTTAATAGTGAAAATAAATTAATGCAACACTAGTGACATAAATTCAATAATTCATTATAAGGTTGCAGCAAATTTTTTTCCATACAATTTTTTGCTTTTGCTTAATATTCCTTTTTTCTTTCCCGCATCTCAAGTATATTACACTTCTTTTTTATTTATAAAAAAAGAAGGCAGCAATAGGCAACCTTCACATTTCTTGCACTATATTCAGTTGACTCTGATGCTACCACTTTCTATCAGGACAGCTTTTCTGCTTTAAACTGGCACGAAAACGAACGAAGCATCCGCATCTTCCACATGTATGCTGATTCAGTTGCTCACATTGATGACATATTTGCAATCGCTGATCTCTTACTTCCTCCATCGCTAAATCTGTTTCAAAGGAAAGTTGTTCTTGTACAAGCGTATCAACATCCATTTGACTAACCTGTTCCTTTAGCTCGCAACCAATGCAGGCCATCTTAATTTTCCTTTATGATGATACTCGCAACACTCATTGGTGGTAAGGTAACAATTAAACTATTTTTATCTGTTTTATAACGAGTAAATGGTTGTATAGACACCGCTTCCGGTTCTTCAAATGTATTATGGGCATCCATTACATCAGCTGTAAGATATTCTGCTTCTAGGACAACAAATTCTCCTTCTTTTCTAGAAAGTGTAATTTCTCTTGTTTCTGTTAAATCATAATTACATAGGGAAACAGTTACTTTTCCATCCTTCTTGGAGACAGTGTATGTTACATGAGTAATTTCATCACCATAGGAATCTATTAACTCTGCATCCTGATGGTATTTATACAAATCAAAAACATGATAAGTAGGCGTTTTTATCATTTTTTCTCCTTCTGTTAAAAGCATCGCCTGTAATACATTAACCATTTGAGCAATATTCGCCATATGTACTCGATTTGCATGCTTATGGAAAATATTTAGTGTAATAGCAGCTAACATTGCATCTCGAATCGTATTTTGCTGATATAAGAAGCCTGGGTTCGTTCCTGGTTCTACATTGTACCAAGCACCCCACTCATCTACGATTAAGCCAACACGTTTTTCTGGATCGTATTTATCCATAATAGTACTGTGCTTCGTGATCAACTCATCCATATACTGTGCATGCTCTAAAACGGAATACCATTGTTCTTCCGGGAAATCCCACGCCTTTCCTTTATCCTGCCATACTCTTGTTGGAATAGAATAATGATGAAGACTAAGTCCATCCATGTAATTAGCCGCATTTCTCATTAATACTTCCGTCCAGTTATAGTCATCTACATTCGGACCACAAGCTATTTTATAAATAGTATGCTCCCCATACTTACGTACATAAGTCTGGTATCTGCGATATAAATCTGCATAATATTCTGGGCGCATATTTCCGCCACACCCCCAAGACTCATTGCCTACTCCGAAAAATTCCACTTTCCAAGCTTCTTCTTGGCCATTATCTCTGCGAAGATTTGCCATTGGTGATTCCCCGTTCATTGTCATATATTCTACCCATTCCTGCATTTCTTGAACAGTTCCACTACCAACATTCCCGTTAATATATGCTTCACATTCTAACTGGCGAATTAATTCAAAGAATTCATGTGTTCCGAAATGATTATTCTCCGTCACACCACCCCAGTGAGTATTCACAATAGTACTTCTTTTCTCACTTGGACCAATTCCATCCTTCCAATGATATTCATCGGCGAAACAGCCACCTGGCCAGCGAACGACGGGAACTTGGATATTCTTTAGTGCTTCCACTACATCTTTGCGGATTCCATTAACATTTGGGATATCCGAATCCTTTCCAACCCATACTCCCTCATAAATGCATCTGCCTAGATGCTCTGCAAATTGCCCATATATATATTTACTAATTGTCGGTCCTTGTTTATCTAATAATAAATTCACTTGCATATTATGATTCCTCCATTGTCATTTTTTAGAAAAATATGAATAGATAATAAGCTAATTTATGTATCAATGCCTCCTTTGCGTTTTAACTTATTCATTCATTGCTAGTTACTTACCTAAAAGATAAACTTACGAATAAAATATATTATAGAATGAAACCGTTGTCAATAACTTAACAGTATACTAATTTAATAATTTTATTCTTTTTATTTAACCAATTAGTTATATAAATTAATTCTTTTTGCTATTAGTTTATTCATATAGTAATATAAAAGTAATAAAGGGGGGTATCACAAATGCAATTAGATATATCGGAAAATTCTATCCCTGTATATGAAGTTCTATCTAGTCCTACTCGAATAAACATTATTAAATTATTATCTAAGAAGAAGATGAATATTGGAGAATTAGCTAAAGAACTGAATATAAGTAGTGCAATTGTCAGTAGACATATCACGAAAATGAATGATGCAGGTTTAGTGAAAACCGAAATTGTACCTGGTAAGTCTGGGCTGCAAAAAGTCGTTATCTTAAAAGTGGATCGAATCGAAATCCAGTTTCCACAAAAGATTTACTCTGCTTATGAAAGCTATAAACAAGAAATCCCCGTTGGACACTATTTTCATTTTGATGTTCACCCGACCTGTGGACTTGCTACAACTACAAAAACGATTGGTGAATATGATGATCCTAAATACTTTATGGATCCGCAAAAGAATCAAGCAGCTATTCTTTGGTTTACGAAAGGGTTTATCGAATATCGCATTCCATCTATTTTAAAAGAGACGGATAAGCTTGAGATGATTGATATTGTATTGGAAGCATCATCGGAGTTTCCTTTTTCCAATAATGTTTGGCCGTCTGATATTACTTTTTCCTTAAATGGAAAAGAACTATGCACCTGGACCAGCCCAGGAGACTTTTCTGATACAAGAGGTCGCTTTACCCCTGATTGGTGGCCAAATGAAACCAATCAATACGGAATCTTGCTTACTATCCGCATTACCAAACATGGCGTTTATGCTGATGGAAAAAAATTATCTGATCTCACGATTGATCAATTTCGAGAAGAACAAAGCGGTATGTGGGATTTAAAAGTAGAAATTAAAGAAGATGCAGAAAATGTCGGTGGCGTTACCTTATTCGGAAAAGGATTCGGGAATTACGATCAAGATATAAATTTTATTACTTATTATAGTAATCCTGTATGATAGGAGAGGAGAAAACGTACTTCTTTTGAGAATGAAGGAGTAAATAGATCTTCGGTTTCAAAGAAAAGGTTTTTATGACAGACGCTTTTTCTTTGAAAGTTGGAAATTCCGGTTGGGGTTTGGGGTTGTCAAATAAAGTGTATAAGTCGTAAAACACAGTTTATTTGGCACTCCTTTCCGGCTCTCAATTCTTTGGTGAACGTCATTTATTTAGCTGCTACCATGGATTTCTGCTTTCATTACTTTGGTGAACACCACTTTTTCCGCTTCCACCAACAATTCCGGCTTTCATCCTCCCGATGAACACCACTTTTCCCGCTTCCTCCAACAATTTCGGCTTTCATCCTCTCCATGAACACCACTTTTCCTGCTTCCTCCAACAATTTCGGCTTTCATCCTCCCGATGAACACCACTTTTTCCGCTTCCTCCAACAATTTCGGAGTCATCCTCTCCATGAACACCACTTTTCCTGCTTCCTCCAACAATTTCGGCTTTCATCCTCCCGATGATCACCACTTTCCCCACTTTCACCAACAATTTCGGCTTTCACCCAGCTTCGAACATCACTATCCTCCCCCACATACCAAAAAGCCACACCGAATCGATCGGTGTAGCTCAAAAACCTATATTCTTTATTTCAATAAAAGCACATCAAATTGCCCAAGTTCGACTACTTCGTTTACTACTTCTCCTGTTAAAAGATTAAGCTTTCCAATTAACTCTTCTGGCAATAGTTGCTTTTTTGTATTTTGATTAATAACAAAATAATAAGATGCATCTGCTGTGTCTCTTTGCGTAATTTCTAATCCTTCTCCGTTAGAACAGATTGGTTTCACATTTGTTTCTGCTATCACTTGATTGAACAAATGGGCAATTCCCGCTTGTTCCACTTGTGTACCGACATACCATACCTTGCCTTGTCCGAATGAATTTTTCGTAATCGCCGGCGTATCGCCGTAAAAATCCTCCTTATAGGATGCAACCGTCTCTGCTCCTTCGAGATGGATAATGTCACATAGCAACTGGCATGTGTATGCATTTCCATCATGAAATTCAACTCCATTTTTCTGCTCTGGTGCTAATGCATCAATTTCTTCTACCCATATTCCTGCTATTTCACGCAATGGACCTGGGTAACCACCAAGGTAAACATTATCTGATTCATTAACAATACCACTCATAAAGGTAGTAACAAATTGGCCTCCGTTTTCAACAAAGGCTGTAATCCGCTCCGCCAAACCAGCCTTCATCATATAGAGAACTGGCGCAACGACCACCTCATACTTAGAAAGATCACTATCAACCGATATTATATCCACCGGAATATTTTTATTATAAAAATATTGATAATATTGATGGATTTGATCTACGTACTTTAAGTCCTTATTTGGTCCACTTGTATACTCAAGTGCCCAATAATTTTCCCAGTCAAAAATAATGCCGACTTTACTATTAATCGTAGATCCTAAAATCTCCTCCCCTAATCCTTGAAGTTCTTTTCCAAGTTCCATAACTTCTCGAAACACTCGTGTATTTTCATGTCCCACATGCTCTATTACTGCACCATGAAATTTTTCACATGCACCTATCGAACGACGCAGTTGGAAAAATTGGATAGTATCTGCTCCATGTGCAAGTGTCTGATAACTTTGTGCCCGCATTTTCCCTGGGCGTTTTAAGGAATTATATGGCTGCCAGTTTTGTTGACTAGGCGTTTGTTCCATTAACATAAATGGTTGACCGTCCTTAAGACCACGCATTAAATCATGACACATCGCCGTATAGCTTAATGGTGTATTATAACTTGGATAATTGTCCCATGAAATAAGATCCATTTCTTTTGCCCATTTAAAGTAATCTAAATTTTTATAAGTACCCATTAAATTTGTGGTGATTGGTGTATGCGAATCAAATTTTCGGATGGCATCTCGTTCCATCTTGTAATTTTCCAGCATACTATCCGAGTTAAATCGGCGATAATCAATCGATATTCCCGCAAAAGCAGTTTTATCACTACCAATTCCTTCGCTTAATGCGTTGGGCAGAACTACTTCATCCCATTCATAAATGGTATGACCCCAAAATTCTAAATTCCATGCTTGATTTAATGCTTCTATTGTTTTATATCGCTTTTTCAACCATACACGAAATGCCTTCTCACAATTTTCGCAATAACATTCCCCACCATATTCATTATTGATGTGCCAACAGGTAACATGAGGATTACTTCCATATCTTTCTGCTAATGTACCAGCCAGTTTGCTCGCAAACTTTTGATAAACAAGACTATTGGGACACGCATTATGTCTTTGTCCAAACTTATGGTGCCTTCCTTCATAATCAGTTCTAGCGACTTCAGGATATCTTTTTACCAGCCATGCTGGCAAGGCTGCTGTTGATGTAGCGAGAATAATATCATACTTATACTTACTTAGCATTTCGACAATTTCATCCAGCTCCTCAAAATAATATTCTTCTTCTGAAGGCTGAATTTTCGCCCAAGAAAAAACATTAATCGTTGCCGAATTAATGCCTGCTTTTTTAAAGATGCGCATATCCTCTTCCCAAATATCCTTAGGCCATTGATTCGGATTATAATCTCCACCATATAATATACGATTAAAGAATTTCTTCTCCATTTCCATCCCTCCGTCGTCATTTTCATACATTCATTATAGATAGGACAACGGAGAAAAAGTATAATAAGAGTAACTAGTTTATATAAAAATACGAAACTATTGTAAGGGGATACATAAATGGAGGTTCATTTTAATTTATTGGATGATTTCAATCCTTTTTCGATTGAAAGTATTGGCTATAAATGGGAACAGGAAATGGTTATAAGAGAAGAAGGCTATCCCTATTATCATTGGCTACAAACAGAGGAAGGGTTAGGAGAAGTTACTATTGAACAGCAGAAAATTCGGTTAAAGCCTTCTGAAGGGATTCTAATAGCCCCATTTGTTTCCCATTATTATGAAGCTATATCCGCTAAAGGATGGAAGACAAATTTTTTGACTATTAACGGTACATTCGCTCCAAGCATAGCCAAAATACTTGGTACAGATTCCTTTTATCTTGCAAATGACTGTCCTGATTTTTCCTATAGTGAGTGGACGAAAAGAATGTTGTCCCATATAAAAAACGAAAACAAAAATTCCATCCATCAAAAGCTGTCTATTGATGTGTATACCTTCTTATTAAACATTAGAGATCATGGGTTACACCGAACCTTTCAAACAAATGATTTATATCATCAATATATATCGCCAAGTATTCAATGGATCCAATCCAATTACAGAGAAAAATGTGCCATCGCTGATTTAGCGAAAAGTCTCTTTATTTCACCACAATATTTAAATAAACTTTTTAGACGATTTATCGGTGTCTCTGTCTATCAATATGTCCTTGCTTATCGCATCAAAATGGCAAAAGAAATTTTAGTCACAAATCGCGATTTGAAAATAAAAGACATTACATTTCTAACCGGATTCAATGATACAAGTCATTTTGTAGCCACCTTTAAAAAAGAAACAGGATATACCCCTAAGGAATTCCGCACTTTTTATTAGAAAAAACTCCTCCCTTTCAAAAGGAGGAGTTAATAATATATTATATAGAAGCAACTAGTGCAACATTTGAGCTGGGCTTCCTTATTAAAAAAACTTCTTCTTCCAAAAGACCAAAGCCGTTACGCCTGATAGTAAGAAGGAAATCATAATCGCGATTGTAAAAGAATAGGGTACATCTTGAAATGGGATATGAACATTCATTCCATAGAAGCTTGCAACCATTGTTGGCAATGACAATATAATCGTAAAGGATGTTAAGAATTTCATCACAATATTAACATTATTAGATATAACCGAAGCAAAAGCATCCATCATCCCACTTAAAATAGACATATGAGTTTCTGCCATCTCAATTGCCTGCTGATTCTCAATAATAACATCTTCCAATAATTCTTGATCATCATCATACATTTTCAAATAATTGCTTTTAAGCATTTTTTGCATGACAATATTATTCGATTTTAAGGAAGTAGTAAAATATACTAAGCTTTTTTCTATATTAAGCAAAGAAAATAGCTCTTTATTTTTCATGGACTGGTGAAGTTCCTTTTCAATACTATCTGTCTTTTTGCTGATTTGCTTTAAATATTTTAAATAAGCAGTTGCCATACAATATAGGATTTGCAAAGAAAATCGTGTTTTTTTATACGTAAAAAAGCTCTTCATTCTGCCTTCTGAAAATTGATGAAATATCGGATTATCCTTTAAGCAAACCGTAATAAAGCAATTCTTCGCAATAATCATGCCTAATGGGATGGTGTCATAAATTGGCATATTTTTCTCATCAAAGGAAACAAGAGGAAGATTAACAATTATTAATACATTTTCCCCATCCTTTTCAATTCTTGAACGCTCTTCTTCATCCAATGGATCTTTCATAAACGCAAATGGAATATCTAAACCGGTAGCAATTTCCGTTATTTCGGTTTCTGTTGGGGCAATTAAATTGATCCAGCAGCCATTCATCATGCTATCCGTTTCTTTCAGCATTCCTTCTTCCGTAGAAATATAAATTTTTTTCATGCTTTTACCTCCTCTAGTTATAGAGGAAATCAAAAAAATTCTCTGCCAAATAAAGTTGAATCTTTATCAGTATTCAAACTTCTAAAGGAAGGGTTATTCATGACTTCCTCTTTCATGGCCGTGGGTTCCGGTTCAGGTTCCATACACATTCGATTACTCATAAAAATTCAACTCCTCACTAGTATTCTTTAAACCTATTACATACTACTTTATAATTTATTTATTGTAAACAGAAAAGGTGAAACTTTTCTACCTATCTATCTTTGTGTCCCAACACAAAAATAATGAATAAATTTAGAATTTATTCCATAGATTATTTTCTTAAATATTCGTATAATTTAAAAAAATCCAAAAACACATTACAACACGGAGGTTACATATGAGCGAACTTGCAAAAAAACGGCCAAATTACGCAGAACCAACTCCGCCTAGTAAAACCAAACTAGCGGACAGATTTTTAAACGTCATTGAACGTGCAGGTAATAAGTTACCTGATCCTATTACGTTATTTGTCATCATGTCTGCCATTATTTTAATCGCTTCTTATTTACTATCGTTACTTGGCGTCTCTGCTACGAATCCGAGCTCAGGCGAAACAATTGAAGTAGTTAATTTACTGAATCGCGAAGGCATTATTCAAATCTTAACAAGTATGGTGAGCAACTTCACGTCCTTCCCTCCATTTGGACTAGTATTAGTCATTATGCTAGGTGTAGGTCTTGCAGAAACGACAGGTCTTATCCAAACTGTTATGAAAAGAACGGTGTTAAGTGCACCTAAAAAATTAATACTGCCTGTCATTGTCTTCACTGGGGTTCTTGGCAATATTGCTGCCGATGCAGCATTTATCGTATTTCCTCCTATCGCAGCCCTCATCTTTATGAGCGTAGGAAGAAGTCCAATTGTCGGTCTTATTGCTACCTATGCAGCGATCGCTGGTGGATATAGTGCTAACTTAATTCTAAATTCCTTAGATGTCCTGCTCGCGGGAATTACGGAGCAAGCAGCAAAGGTAGTAGATCCAAATTATGTGGGAAATCCGACAATGAATTATTATTTCTTAATCATTTCTACCTTTGTATTAGTTGCTGTCACTACTTGGGTTACGGTGAAATTTGTGGAACCGCGCTTTGGAAAATACACCGGAGTGGTACAAAAACTAGATCAAGTAACTGCCAATGAAAAAAGAGGTCTACGTTTTGCAGGTATTACCCTAATCATCTATTTTGCTGTCATTTTAATAATGGTTATTCCAAGAAATGGTTGGTTACGTGATTTAGAGACAGGCTCTGTTATTAACTCACCATTTATGTCTTCTATCGTTCCGATTATGCTATTTTTCTTTTTATTACCTGCTTTAGCATATGGTATTGGTTCCAAAACGGTTAAAAATGATAAAGATGTGGCAGAAAAATTATTTAAATCCATTGCGGACTTAGCACCGTTTATCGTGCTAGCTTTTGTCGCTGCACAAATGATTGCTTACTTTAGCTGGAGTAATATTGGTCCGATTCTTGCGATTAAAGGTGCCGAATTGCTTCAAGCGATGAACTTTACTGGACTGCCAATGATTATTGGCTTCATCATTATTTGTTCCTTTATTAATCTATTAATTGCTAGCGCATCTGCAAAATGGGCATTACTTTCTACAATCTTTGTACCAATGTTTATGTATTTAGGCTATAGTCCAGCATTAACACAAATGGCTTATCGAATTGGAGATTCTATCACAAATCCAATCACGCCAATGCTTGCTTACTTTGCGATTCTTTTAGCCTTTGCAAGAAAACACGATAAGTCGATTGGGATTGGAACCTTAATATCTGCTTTACTTCCTTATTCCATCTTCTTTGCCATTACATGGATTCTCTTATTCGCTATTTGGTACTTATGCGGACTTCCTTTAGGACCAGGGGATCCTATCTTCTTAAAATAATTTTAGACGATTCACTACGTGCAACCTGAATCTTTTGGTTGCCGTGCTACATATAATTTTAAAAAAATTGAAATGAGGGGTAAACATGGAAGCTTTATTTTCGCTATTAAAAGAATATGAACAAGAGATGATTGAGATTCGACGTCATCTCCATGAACATCCGGAATTATCCTATCATGAAGTATATACACCTGCTTATATTGCAGAATATCATCAAAAATTAGGGCATGAAGTAAGAACTGGCGTCGGCGGTCGTGGGGTTGTTGCTACACTTAGAGGCAGCAAACCTGGTAAAACCGTTGCATTACGTGCGGACTTTGATGCACTTGCTATCCAAGAGGAAAATGATATCCCTTATAAATCCAAGGTAGACGGCGTTATGCATGCTTGTGGTCATGATGGTCATACGGCTACTTTATTAGTGTTAGCAAAAGCATTGAACAAGCTGCAAGCAGACATAGAAGGAAACATCGTGTTTATTCATCAATTTGCAGAGGAATTATCTCCAGGTGGTGCCATTGCGATGATTGAGGATGGTTGTTTAGAAGGTGTAGACGTGATTTTTGGAACCCATCTATGGGCAACAGAACCAGTTGGAAATATCATGATTAACGCTGGTCCTCTAATGGCAGCTGCAGACCAATTTGATATTACCATTCAAGGAAAAGGTGGTCATGGATCGGAACCACATATGACAAAAGATGCGATTATGATCGGTGCACAATTTATCACCAATGTGCAGCAAATTGTATCAAGACGCGTGAATCCATTACATCCTGCTGTTGTTTCTGTTTGTAATTTTGTAGCTCAAAATCCCTTCAATGTTATTGCCGATACAGTAAAATTAAGTGGAACAGCACGTACATTCCACGATGAGGCTCGTGACTTAATTGAGAAGGAAATCGGAAATGTCATTCAGGCATCATGCCAGATGGTTGGCGCATCTTATGATTATCGTTTTAAACGTGGCTATCCTGCTGTTGTAAATCATAAAGAAGAAACAGACTTTATCATCAAGCATGCAGAACAAATTGAGGAAGTTCAACAAGTAAGAATTTGCGATCCAATTATGGGCGGAGAAGATTTTGCGTATTACTTGCAGCATGTAAAAGGTGCTTTCTTCTTTACAGGTGCAATGGATCCTAACTGGGAGGAAGTCTATCCACATCATCATCCGAAATTCAATATTGATGAACACTCTCTTTTGATCGCAGCTAAGACATTAGGCTCTGCGACATTAAACTATTTAAGTAATGAATCTGTACAAGATAAACAAGAAAGCTTAATCAACGAATAACAGGAAATAGCTGTTCCTATCTTTTATTAGGAACAGCTATTTTCATTAAAAATTCTTTTGCACATTTAACTATTGCTTAGACGATTCAGCGCTCCCCATTTTGTTCTCGCCGTTCATATAAAAACAACGCTACCTTTAAATTCGTTACATCATCTAAATCATCAAAGTCACAATTTAATTTCTCCTGTATTTGCTGAAGACGATAATAAACTGTATTTTGATGAAGATGCATAGATTCTGCTGTTTTTGTTACATTTTTATTTGATTGTAAGTAGTTTTGTAATGTACTTAACCATTCATTTTTCGTTCGATTATTCGACTTAGAGAGAATAGGGCCCAATATATTCTCTACAAAGTATTCAGCTTCTTCTTCTGGAACATTAAATAAGTAGCGCTTATAGCCAAGGGATTGAAAATCAAATACGGATTCTTCTCTTTGATGACTTTCCATTTCTTTCTCTAACAATTCCGCATCTTTATACGACATGGGTAGATGGCGCATGGAGTATACTGGACGGCCAATATATACGACTATTTCCTTATAGATGGATTGTAATCGTTCTACATATTGTCTAATGACTTGAACATTCCCCGCTTCTTTCTTCTTTGCTCCTAACAGTAGAAACAGTTTATTCCGGTTTGGAAAAATCATCACCGAAAATTCCTTTTTGAATACTTGCCGCATCCCTTCTTCTAACAAATTAAGCTGATTCAATTCATCAAAGGAATGCTGTTTGCTTTTGATTACTAGAAAAACAAAGTACTTTGCAGGAATCATCTCCTGCTTCTTCAAATAGCTTTGAACCTCTGGTGTGAAGTGGCTATTTAAAATATCCTTTAATAAAGCTTCCTTTTCCGCTTGCCTATTTTTCAGTTGCTCCTGAAGCTTTATTTGCTCAATGGCAATAATAGAAGCTGCATGTTGAAAGGAAAGCTCACCCACAATATCGAGAGGAACGCTTTTTCCTGTAATCACCAAATATCCAATGGTTCCAAATGAAGATTGGACCGATAAAGCCTGTCCAAACAACTCCTCGTCTTTATATATTTTCTGTAATTGTTGTGTTTGCAAGTTTATCCGATTCTGTCTAATCCAGTCACTTAAAAAAGGAATTTCTACACTAGAGATTGGATGAGAAATATCAAGACGCCCTAATGAATCAAAATAATAAATACAGTCATTGGGATTACGAGCTAGACTTTTTACGAGCGATTGCATCCCATTCCCTTCCAGCACTGTCTCATTTAATTGATTATGCAGTTCAAGAATGGTTTCTAATTGCAGAGCTCTTTGCTGTTTTTCATAAAAAGCACGGGCATTTACAATAGAGATTGCTATCTGACTACCAATTGCTTCTAAAAAACGCAAATCCTCCTCTGTAAAAAATCCGTCATTTTTAAAGTTATCAATTGTAAGAACGCCAATTTTTTGCTGTTGATAAACAAGTAAAACAGACATACAGCTAACTGGCATTAAAGCATGAACTGTCGACTTCAAATAATATTGAAGTGTCTTATTACGCATATTAGACATCGCTTTTTCAATTTCTTCGATTGTATTAATTAGCATGCTTTTACCTTCTGCAAAAACAGTTCCGCTAATTCCTTCTCCTTCTAGAAGCTTATTCTGCAAGTAGATATCTTCCTTAAAATTGACAGCAGCCTCAATTTCTAGATACTGACTTTCCTCATTCCATAGTAATAAAAAACCTGCATCTGCTTTATCAATAGCTCCAATGACGTCTTCGATAATCTGCTGAATTAATTCCTTTAAACTATCATTTGTCGTAATATTTTTTGAAACTTGTATAAATGTATTTAATCGCCGCTCCATATTATTCTCGCTGCTCATTAGCTTCCCTCTTTATTGCTTATTTCAGTTATGTAACTATTATCTCCTTAAGCTTATTATTTGTTAAGAAATTTCCCACAAAAAATAAACAGGACGGCTCTCTATTACTAGAACCGTCCTGTATCCATTATTATACTAGCTTATGCCCACAATTCGAGCAGAAGTTTCCTTCGCCTGTTTTCGCCCCACAATTTGGACAGAAATTTGGTCGCTTTTTCTCCTGATTCTGTGCTACTTCTGGTGCTGGTTGTTGATTTGGTGTTTGCTCTTGATTCTGATTTTGCTTATTCATTTTTTCCATCATTTGATTGGCCATATTCATGCCCATCATCATTCCAGCCATATCAGATGCAGTTCCGCCACCAGAATTTTTCCCGCTGGCCATGCTATCAATCATAGAAATTTGCTGATACTTATCAATATTTCCTACCATTCCGTGCGAAGCATTTTTATTAATCATATCCTGAACTTCTTTTGGATAACTAAAGCTCATAATTTGGAAGCCAGTAATCGTAAGTCCACTTTCTACCATTTGGCTATCTAAATCTTCTCTAATACCTTTCGCAATTTCAAAAGCATTCGCCTGAAGATTAAACATATCCTTTCCTTCTGTGACAATCCACTTCATAAGTAATTGATCTAGAACGGAGGTAATTCGTATTTTTACATCTTCCACTAAATATTGGTTTTTAATTCCGGCAATTTTATCAATTAAAGCGATATAGTCATTTACTTTAAATTGAAACGTTCCATTCGCACGAATTGGCATTCCTCCAGGAAGTCCAACTGCAGGGATGTTTATTGCATTTTTTGTCCCCCATTTCACCGTAAATTCCTTCGTATTTACGAATAATACTTCCACTCGCATTCCACTGTTAAATCCAAATTTAAAGCCTTTTAAAGTAGAAAGAAACGGGATAATTTGCGACTCAATATCATACTCCCCGTCCTCTTGAAAAGCTCCTTCCATACTACCATTGTTTAGAAAGATAGCATCCTGCCCAGGGCGAATAATCAGTTTACTCCCTTTCTTGATTTCACGGTTTTTCCATTTATAGAAAATCATATCTTCCCTAAATTCTTCCCATTCCACTACATTTGCAAATTGATTGCGAAAAAATGACATTTTTTTGTCCCCTTTCAATATTCAAAATAACTGTTTAAAATTTCCCTCTGCTTCCGCTATGGGAGTGACCACCACCAGTGATTCCTCCACCGCCACCTGGATTATTGTTTTGCGGCTTTCTTTGTTTTGTCACTGTTTTACGAATAAATCGGTCGTGTCTATTTACAATTTTAGAATTCCTTTTATCCATATACGTATTTCCATTTACCGTTACTCTCCCGCCTGATTGGAAGACCATAATACTTACAACAATTCCGGCAAGCACGAGCGAGATGATTAGCTGAAAGCCCCAATGATAAAAAAATGCTGGCATTCCACCCGATGTACTATCTTCTGTGTACCCATTTTCAGCATCAGCATTTCCACTGTAACCATACTCATTTTCGAAAGCTGTTGGATCATCAACCAAGTAATAAGCAGATTCCTGCATAAAAGTCGAAAAAGCCTCAAAATAATCCCCAGCTGATAAAGCAGGCGTTATTTCTTCCCGGATATAGTCTAACGTTGAATCATCCAAATAATCTTCCGCTTTTTTAAAACCAGCTAAATATATGTCCCTTTCTTCCATATCAATTGCTAAGATAGCCGTATTTCCAAAAGGCTGGTCATAACCTGGAGCCTCTTCATCATAATAATCCTGAACGTATTTCTTGATATCTTTACCATCTGTACCATCTAGTGTAAGAATCAATAATGCTGTTTCCGTTTCTTCCCCTAGTTCCTCAGCTAAATTCTCAAGATCCATTCTTTCCGTATCTGTTAAAAGTTGTGCATCGTCGAAAATAAATTGCTTTTGGTTTTCTGAAGCTGCTTTGACCGTCCCGCCTGAAAAAGCAGCTAGTATCGTAATAAAGATAAGGAGGAATATACTATACTTTGTTAACCAGTTTCTCAAAAGAAACCACCTCCCATAAAGTAGGAGACACATTTCAATGCAAGAAATGTACCGCTTGCAATCCCACTAAACCATAATGCGACTTTCCCTTTGCTAATTGGCGGTTTTCCTACTACCTTTCCTGTCTGCCCATTCATTGCAAAAATATGCTCCTGGTTCTCGTAGTCATAGCTTACCATCCAGACAGGAAGTAACACATAATCACTGCGAACAGCCTTCGTATCAATATTTTTGTCTCGATAATTAATCGAATGATACCCAGCAAAAGTAGAATGAACAAATGAATCAATATAATCACTCACTTTATTTTTTGCCCTTGGCAGTAATTCTGAATCTGTGTAATTATATTTTTCCGCAATGAAACCAGCAAGATAAGGCGTTTTAAATTCTTTTAGCTGTTCATATGGAAAGGGCTCTAATTTATCCATTAACTGATCATTCATTTTTTCTGAGGCATCCACCGGGATTTTCACATAATCTAAATTTATTTGCCTATATGCTTCATAATACTTCGTTTCCGTATAAATATAATCTCCGCTTGTATAGGTACGAACTTTTGTACAAACAGCTGTCACGTCAACGTTGCTGTTAAGATCATACAACCAAAAAGGAACGTACATACCAGTAATACTTTTTATACGATCTGCATTCATAAACCCTTTCGGAGTCAAAAGCCCTTTCCTACACCATTTTTGAAACGCTGCTACTGCCTCTTCTTTGCTAATTGTAAAAGGAATTACTTTTTTAGGGGCAAGCACGCCTGCCAATCGATCGGCAATGACTATTCCTGTACCGCAAAAACTACAATTTGTTGCAGTCGTATCTGCTTCCGTTATTAATACCGCACCACAATTGTCACAATGGTACTCCTTAACCTCATTATCCTCAAAGGATGCAGACATTAAATTTTCTGGATAGCTCTCGATATTCTCTTCATTTCCACAGCTAGGGCAAGATAAACTCCCAGTATCTGCATTAAAACTCATATCTCCCCCACAATTTGGGCATTTATAATGAAGGATCACGTTAAATCACCTCAATTTATTTATCTTTGACTATATTAATCATAACGTATTTATTCACTTCCTGCTTTGTTGCCGTGAAAAATTTCCGATATATACATATACTGATTAGATTAAAAAAAGTTTCATTTTCAAACATTGCCTTCGACTAATAGTTCCTTATTCTTTTTTGCAAAGATAAATGGGATAATGAAAGAAAAGGGAAAAAAGGGGAAATGGACAAGGGGTACCAGTTTTTATCAGGGGAAAAATTGATGAAAGCACTTTTAATTATCGATGTGCATTCTTTAATAATAATAGAAAAGTTCCCCATTTCTTAAGTAGAAAAGGGAAACTTTTTCATTTACATATTGTTAAAATCACGTCCCACAATATGTTTGATAAGAAGGATTCACTTGTTGTGGTGCTACTCCGTATTCTATTTGTTCCTTTGTATAAGCATAAGGATTGGACAGCATCTGTAATAATTCTTCCATCACACTTAAATCTCCGTTTTCTGCAGCATGAAGGGCTGCTTCTACACGATGATTTCGAGGAATGACAACTGGATTATGTCTTTTCATTTGCTCACGAGCATTTTCTTCTCCGCCTTCTTGACGGTCGATTCTTTCCTTCCAAGCCTTATACCATTCCATAAATGCTGGATTGTTGCTAAGTTCCATTTTGTCTATTTCCCCTAACGTTAAAGAACGAAAGGTATCCGTAAAGTCTGCACGATTATTTTGCATAATCCCAAGGAGCTTTTCCATTAGCTCTGCATCTTTGTCTTCTTCCCCTTCTAATCCTAGCTTTCCTCTCATACCATCAAGCCAGTGTTGTTGATACAAGGTGTTAAATTCATATAATTCTGCTTGAGCAAGTTCCACTGCTTTTTCAACATCATCATGGAATAAGGGAAGTAAGCTTTCAGCAAATCTAGCCAGATTCCAACCAGCCATTTTCGGTTGATTTCCATACGCATAACGACCTTGGACATCAATAGAGCTAAATACGGTATCTAAATGGAAACTATCCATAAAGGCACAGGGGCCATAGTCAATCGTCTCTCCGCTAATGGTCATGTTATCTGTGTTCATAACACCGTGAATAAAACCAACTAACTGCCATTTGGCGATTAAGGCTGCTTGACGTTTAATTACTTCTTTAAACATTTCTACGTAGTGATTCTCATCTTTCGCAATTGCTGGGAAATGTCGATCAATTGCATAATCCGCGAGAGCTTTAAGATCCTCTTTAGAATCAAGAGAAGCTGCATATTGAAAAGTTCCTACTCGCAGATGGCTTGCTGCGACTCTCGTTAAAATGGCACCTGGCAAATCTTTCTCCCGGACAATCTGTTCTCCAGTTGCAATAACAGCTAAACTTCTAGTTGTCGGAATGCCAAGGCCGTGCATCGCTTCACTAATAATATATTCTCTTAGCATCGGCTTAAGCGCTGCTCTACCATCGCCTCCTCGAGAGTATGGTGTGCGGCCAGAACCTTTTAATTGTATATCGAACCTTTCCCCAGCTGGAGTAATCTGTTCTCCAATCAGCATAGCCCTTCCATCACCAAGCATGGTTGGATGGCCAAATTGATGACCTGCATAAGCTTCAGCAAGGGGAAAGCCGCCTTCTGGAATATCATTCCCGCTTAATACTTGTATCGACTCTTGGCGTTGTAATTGTTCCTTATTCAATCCTAATGACTCTACCAAATCCTGATTAAGCTTAACTAAACGAGGAGAACTGACTGGATTTAATGTCATCTTAGAATAGAAAACTTCAGGAAGTCGAGCATAGCTATTATCAAAATTCCAGCCTGTATCTTTTTTCAACTCATTACTACTCATA
Source organism: Niallia alba (assembly GCF_012933555.1). Classification (GTDB taxonomy): domain Bacteria; phylum Bacillota; class Bacilli; order Bacillales; family Cytobacillaceae; genus Niallia; species Niallia alba. The sequence continues at coordinate 1,005,318 of NZ_JABBPK010000001.1, read as the reverse complement.
TTGGCTCCCTTCCAATCGTATTTTATATTCCTATTATACCCTTTTCACAGTGTGGAACATGCAATGACGCTTTGCAAAAAGCAGCTGATTATTTTTTATACACTTCTTCTTTTGAATGAAAATCATCCTTGATGATGGTTGCATCCATATTCTCTTTTGTGACAGCAATAGGAGAAAGCAAGATAGTCGGCACTTCGACTTTTCCGTTATTTACTTTATTCTCAACAGAGATCGTTTTTCCATTGGCCATCTGAACTGCAATTTGTGCTACTTCTTCTGCTAATGCTTTGATTGGCTTATATACAGTCATTGTCTGAGTGCCTTGTATGATGCGTTGTGCTGCTGGAAGATCACCATCTTGTCCAGCAACTGGAATTTTCCCAGCTAAGCCATACTTTTCAAGTGCCTTAATTGCACTCCCTGCTGTTGCGTCATTTGCTGCAATAACAGCATCTATATCTTTATTATTTGCCTTTAAGGCTGCTTCCATATTGCTGTAAGCATATTCTGGATCCCAATTTTTTGACCATTGATCATAAACGACCGTAATATTCCCTTTATCTATATAAGGTTGCAATACATGAAATACACCTTTTTTAATAAGATGGGCATTATTATCTGTATCGGCCCCACCAATGTAGACATATTTTCCTTTCGGCACTATCTTAGTAATTGCTTCTGCTTGTAATACTCCAACCATTTCGTTATCAAAAGAAATATATAAATCAACATCAGCATTTTTTATTAAGCGATCATAAGAGAGCACCTTTATTCCAGAAGAGTGTGCTTTTTTTACAATTGTAGCCATTGCTTCTGCATTATGTGGAACGACAACTAATAAATCTACTCCCTTACTGATTAACGTTTCTGCCTGTAGAATTTGCAGGGCATCGTCTCCATTTGCAGCATAGATTTCTACTTCTGCTCCTAATTCTTCTACTGCTTCTCTAAATAACTCTCTATCTCTCAGCCATCTATCTTCCTTTAATGTGTCCATTGAAAAGCCTATTTTAAGTTTCTTGTTTCCTTCTTCTGAATTCTTGTTATTGGCAGAAGGAGTAGCTAGCGGACGACTGACTTCCGTTTCTTTTTCCTTATAACAGCCAGAAATGACCCCCACCAAGCATAGTACTACAAGAACTAACCATGAATGTTTTCCAATCTGTTTCATTCATTTCTCTCCTATTTATATTCGCTGTTTTCCCTTTAGCTTTTTTTCATAAGGAACTTGTTTTTGAAAGAAGAAACTATAATGATTTATTCACTAATAATAATTTCCGATATTCCTTTGGTGACATATTACAAAGCTTTTTAAAGACTTTACTAAAATAATTCGGATCGTGGTAACCGACTTCAAAGGTAATTTCTTTGATACTCTTATCTGTATCTCGTATTAATTCTTTTGCTTTTTCAATTCGACACTCTGTTAAAAAATCAATGTAATTAATTCCTTGTTTTTCTTTAAAAATCTTGCTTATATAAATGGGACTCAGACCAACTTTCCTTGCCAATGACTCTAAAGAAATATCTTCTTGGGAATGCGTTAGAATATATTGTTTCAACTGATGAATCGCATCTGCTTCTAATCGATCTGTTCTTTGTTTGAAGGAATGAATCATCTTATCAAGCAATCTCGTCGTTTCTAATTGCAGTTGGCGAAAATTCAATGGCTTATATGCATATAAAGGAATATCTGATTCTATGCCCATCTCATCCATCACTCGTGACACAATCCAAAGAATCTCTAATATTCGCTGCTGTGTATGGAGTACATCTGCCCCTTCCTTTTCGTAGTACTGTATAATATATAAAATATATTTTCGTACATTTTCCCATTGCCCTATTCGAATTTGATCAGCGAATTCCTTTTTCCGATGCTCTACAAGCTTTCCAGTTATTGAATCATTGGTAGCCGACATTTCATCTGAATAAAATCGATATTTTACTGGAGATGAAACATCCATTGTTGCAAAAAGGGCTTCGTGATACGATTGACGAACTTTCTCCAGGGAAGAGGAGACATTGCCGATTCCAATAAAGTACTCTGCTCCCTGCGTTCGCTTAAGAATGGATAGTAATTGATGAGCCAATACTGTTGCTTGTGTGCGAAAAGAATGCTTTTCATCTCTAAACACAATAATTGGAAGATGACTACCATATAGTGCACCTATCCAACAGCTTTTCGTTTCTCTGATTTTTTCTTTTATAATAGGATAAAGGGACTCTGCTCCCGTTGGCATCAACACTAGCATGATAAACATTTCATTCGTGGACGGTGTCTCTAACATTTCAACAAGCATATCAACATGCACTTCATGAACATGATCAAATAACAATTGTGTCACCACATCTGTTTCAACAAGCGAGAGTGCTTTTTGGAATGCCTCTTCTTGAAACTTTCTCATCACAGCTTCTCTTTGTTCCTCTTTAATTTGTTGAAATGTCTTGCCGACTGTTGCTATTATTTCACTTGCTCGACTCGGTTTAAGAATATAATCCTTTACTCCTAGCTTAATCGCTTGGCGCATATATTCGAATGTATCAAAAGCAGTTACCATAATGAAGCGAATCATCGAATTTAGAGCCGTAATCCTTTCAATTGTTTCTAATCCATTGAGACCAGGCATTTTAATATCCATTAGGATTAAATCCGGTTGAAATGTTTTCGCTAATTCAATTGCCATTTTTCCATTTTTCGCTTGCATTATCTTTGTATCAGGAAAGCCCTTCTTAATAATCGCCTCCATTCCTTCTCTCTCTAATTGTTCGTCATCTACAATGAGGAGTTTTATCATCATCCCACACCCTATTTTTTTATTTGAATGATCACCTTAGTTCCTGAGCCCACCTGACTCTTAATCGTTATTACATCATCATCACCATAAAAAAGTCGCAGTCTTTTTACCACATTGCTAAAGCCTATTCCGATGCCCTTTGATTCCTTTTCAAAAGGATGTAAATTTTCTGCTAGTAACTGTTGTATTTTTTCTAGCGGAATACCAATCCCATCATCTTCAATTTCAATTAGAACTTCCTCCATCTCATCCTTTACTCGTATCCAAATCGTTCCGCCATCCTCACTCGGTTCCACCGCATGGATAACAGCGTTTTCAATTATCGGCTGTAAAGTTAATGACGGAATTCTTCTATTTAGGCAACATTCATCTATCTCCATGAAAAACTGAAGTCTATCTGTAAATCTTGCTTTTTGAATATCCATATATTGCTTTAAAACCATTATTTCCTCTCGAAGCGTCACGGACCGATCTAGTTGTTTTAAATTGTACCGAAGGATTCCTGCAACACTAACTAACAAATCACTTGTTTCTTCTGAACCTTCTAAATAAGCCTTTTTTGATATCGTATTTAATGTATTAAAGAGAAAATGAGGGCTTATCTGGCTTTGTAAGCTTTTAAACTGACTTTCCTGCAACAATATTTTACTCTGCTGCAATTCGTGCTCTAGCTGTGCTTTATGCTTTATTTCGGATATAAGCATATTAATATTTTTTCTCATCCGATCAAAAGTTCTTGCTAAAAAGGCAATTTCGTCTTTTGTGTCTACTTTCACCTGCAAATCAAATCGTCCTTTCGATAATTCATTTGCTGCCTGGGTTAGCTTCGATATTGGTCTTGTGATGGTTAACGAAAACCAGTATGTCACAAAAAAGAGCACACACATAATTAATAATAAAAGGAAGATTCCTAGTTTCATTACTTCACCTGACTGCTTAATAATTCCGCGGTAAAAGCGGTCATAGGTTTTGAGTTCTGTATCTACTAAAGATAGAGACATCTCTGAGATATATGTTGATATTCTCGTCACTTCCGAAAATTCTTGAGCAGCGGCTTCCCCGTCATTTTCCGATAAAAATAAAAGAAGTCTATTTGTGGTTTCAATAAAACTGTCCATGAGATGAACATAATTTGTTAGAGTGAAATTATTCTCAGCGTTTCTTAACGTAATTACTCCTTGTTTTGCGTCCTCCATTCTTTTCTTACTTTGAGTAAGCTTTGACATATTTTCTTCCGATGGATTGATCATATAATTATTTAAATCCGCAACTATATTTTGACTGCTAGAGGTGACTTCATTTAACTTTAAATAGCGTTGCAAAATTTCATTATACTGCTGCTGTGTTTTATGATTGTAATAAGTAAGTGCTATCCAAATAATAGACATGATAATCAATACGATGGTTGTAAGCAAAAGGATTTTTTTTTGAATACTATTCATATGTATTGTTCGCTTTCTGAACTTTAATGTCTGTTAAATAGCCATTCTTATCTAAAGGAACTTTTTCTCCATTTAGCCATTCCATCATCAACTGCACACTCATTTCTCCCATTGCTTCTGGGGATTGCTCCACCATCGCATCTAAGGTTCCCGCTTCTAAAAGAGAGATTGACTCCGGCCCATCGTCAAAAGAATACAAATAATACGGCTCTATTTGGTAACGCTTACTTATTTCTTTAATTAAAGTTCCTAGCACATTCGCATTAATAGCTATGAATGCATTTGTATCCGGCTCCCGATTTAAAATATCTTGTGTTGCAACAACTACTTGTTCTTTCGACGTATCAATCGTTTTTGCATAGACAACGTTAATATCTTTATATTGTTTAAATATTTCCTCTATACCATTTAATCGCTGTTTTTGAAAATATTCCTCCTTGGAATCAAACATAAGAACAACCTTTCCTTTCTTCCCCATATCTTGTACTAGTTGTTCGGCAATTTCTTTCCCTGCTAGAAACTGATCGGAACCTACATAGGTTCGTCGTAAACTATCAGCAATTGGTATATCATTGGCAACCGTAATAATAGGAATTCCATAAAAGGATGCTTTTATTTTCGTTAAATTTTTAAATTCATCCGTATCCAATCCCTGCACGATTATTCCATCCACTTTCGATTGGATCGCTATTTCAATACTTTTCAAAAAATCTTCCTCATTATTGCCATAGCTTCCCCACACTTCAAAACTTACATCTTCAGCTTCTGCTTGCTTTCTTGCACCAGCTGCAACTTTGTCCCAAAAGGGAGTATCTCTCTCTTGGGTGATTAACACAAGGCGTTGCTGGTTTTGAGTCGTAACACGATCAGAGGGAAACTGCCAATCTGCGCGAAAAACATTTTTTGCCGTAATAAAGGTAAAATAACAAAGAATTAAAATAGCTGTTAATAATACAATCATGCTCGTTTTTCGCACTACACCGATCTCCTTCCAATTAAATACATCCTACAAACTAAATCATAGCATCCTTTTTAAATAGTACAATACTTATAATCAATGGAATAAGAAATGTCTAGCCTAGTGAAGAATTACAAGATTAATGGATAGAAAACGAGGTTTTAGCAGAAATAGGAGAGACTTAGTCTCTCCTCTAATTATTTTGACTTTCTTGTCATTACATCAAAAATAACTGCCCCTGCAAGAACGCCTCCTCTAATCATATATTGATAAGAGATACCAACTCCTAGTAAATTCATTCCGCTTGAAAGAGATGCCATTACGATTGCTCCGATAATCGCTCCTGTTACTTTTCCAACCCCTCCAGCTGCTGAAACGCCTCCCACATAAGCAGCTGCAATGGCGTCTAACTCGAATAAGGTACCCGCTGTAGTAGTTGCAGATTGGAGTCGGGCCGTGAATAAAATACCAGACAATGCTGCCATCATTCCCATCGATCCGAAAACAATATAAGTAATCTTTTTCACATTGATTCCGCTAAGATGTGCTGCTTCCGGATTGCTTCCAACTGCATAAATATGTCTGCCAAGCACTGTTTTCGTTGTTAAGAAGTGATATACAAATACGACGGCAAGCATAATAACGACAGTCCATGAAAATCCATTATATCCTGCAAGAATCCATGTAATATAGGCAATAATGACAGAAACAAATGCTAGTTTTAAAAGGAACATTGGTTTAGAAAGAACATCGAACTTATACTTCAGCTTATTATTTCTATTAGATATTTCACTATAAATATAAACAAGAATTCCAGCTAATCCCACTAATAGAGATAACAGATGCAATCCATTTACTTCCAATAACGATGGAATATATCCATTACCAATCGCATTGAATGCATCATTTTGAATAATAATCGTTCCCGTCTTCTCTGTCACCTGTAGCAACGCACCGCGAAAAATCAACATACCAGCTAAGGTTGCAACAAATGACGGTATTCCTACTTGGGCTACTAAAAGGCCATTAAACAAACCTACTAAAATTCCAAGAATAAGAATAATCGGAATCGCGATATAGACAGGAACACCTGCCTGTGTTAATAGAATCGCTGCAATAGCACCGAGAAATCCAGCAACAAATCCAACAGATAAATCGATATGACGAATAACAATTATTAGCGTCATTGCAACAGCGAGCACTGCTATATATCCTGCTGAATCTAGTAAGTTGCTTATATTACGTGAAGAAATAAATAGTCCGTCTGTCATAATTGTAAATACTAGAATAATAACAAACAAAGCAATATACATTCCGTATTCACGAATATTTGCTCGAATAAGTGTCTTTGCTTCTTGATACATCTTCTTCCCACCCTCCTATTGTGTGGCCAGCTGCATAATTTTTTCTTGATTTGCTTCTTCTATATTCAATTCACCTTTCATCTCTGTTTGCGCCATGACATATACTCGGTCACTCATGCCAAGTACCTCTCCTAACTCTGATGAAATCATGATGATGCTTAACCCCTCTTCGATTAACTTATTCATCACACTATAAATTTCAAATTTTGCTCCGACATCAATTCCGCGAGTCGGTTCATCTAAGATTAATAGTTTCGGAGCCACAAATAGCCACTTACCAAGGGATACTTTTTGCTGGTTTCCTCCACTTAAATTACCAGCTAGCTGTTCAAGAGATGAAGCTTTTATATGAAGCGACTTTTTATAGGAATCTGCAATCTTAATTTCTTCGTTTTGATTAATGACTCCCTTTTGCGCAATTCCTTTCAAATTAGCAGCGGAGATATTACTCTTAATGTCTTGCAGCAAGAATAATCCATCTCCTTTACGGTCTTCTGTTACATATGCAATTCCTGCTTGAATGGCATCACTCGTGTGTTTAAGCTTTTGCGTCTGCCCATCCAGCAACATTTCCCCTTGAATTTTATACGATTTAGCATTACCAAAAATACTTAATGCGAGTTCTGTTCGTCCTGATCCCATTAGGCCTGCAATTCCAACAATTTCACCTTTCTTTACATGAAGGTTAATATTCTTTACTACTTCCCGCCCTATTTGAGGATCATAAGCACTCCAATTTTTCAACTCTAAAACAGATTCTCCTTTTACCTTCTTATCTCGTTTCGGATAAATATCTTCTATTTCTCTACCAACCATATTTTTTATAATAATATTTTCTGTAATTTCTCCTTGTGCAGCATCTAATGTACAAATTGTTTTCCCATCACGAAGAACAGTTGCTTTGTCTGCTATCGAGATAACTTCCTTTAACTTATGGGAAATCATAATACAGGTAATCCCTTGCTTCTTTAGTTCCTTTAATAATTGGAGTAAGTTGTCACTGTCATCTTCGTTTAATGCTGCTGTCGGTTCATCCAAAATTAGAAGTTTTACATCTTTACTTAATGCTTTTGCAATTTCAATTAGCTGTCTTTTTCCTACACTTAAATCTTTAACAAGCGTGTCTGGAGCGACATCTAATTTCACCTTTTCTAATAATTTCTTTGATTGTACAATTGTTTGATTCCAGTTAATAACTCCACCCTGTTTGACTTCATTGCCGGCAAAAATATTTTCATATACCGTTAAATCTGGAAATAATGCAAGCTCTTGATAAATAATAACAATACCTGTTTTTACACTGTCACTAATTCGATGAAACTGCTGAATTTCATCTTCGAACACAATGTCTCCATCATATGTTCCATAGGGATGTACTCCACTTAAAACTTTCATTAAAGTCGATTTGCCCGCACCATTTTCCCCGATTAAACAATGTATTTCTCCTTTTTCAACTTTGAAATTCACATCACTTAATGCCTTAACTCCTGTAAATTCCTTTGTAATCCCATTCATTTCGAGAATATATTCACTCATTTTCTTCCTCCTTTGCATCTTAATGGGAATGGGTTAAAGGGTCGATCCCCACTTAATCTATCCACTTTATAATTTCCATGGATTACATCAAGTGAGGTCGACTTTTTGGTTAATCCCTTTTAAAAATTACTTTAATCCTGTAAATTCGCTTGCTTCGTAATAATCAGAGTCAATTAATTCTTTTTGGACATTATCTTTATCCACGACGATAACGTCTGTTTGTTTTGCTTTTACATCGATCTCTCCATTATCATAAGAACCTGTAGTTTCTGGTGTTTTTCCATCTAAGATATCAATGGCAATTCCCATTGCATCGGTTACTAATGTGCGAACATCTTTAAATACAGTCATGGATTGCTTTCCATCAATCACATATTGAATAGATGCTTTTTCTGCATCTTGACCTGTTACAAAATAGCTTGAAATATCACCATCTGAAGCAAATACATCTGCGATTGCACGTGCTGTACCATCGTTTGGTGCTAATACAGCGACATCACCCTTCATCTCGGTATCAACTGCAGTTAAATGTGTTTGGGCTTTATTTTTCGCTTCATTTGGATCCCAGTTTGTCGTAACCTGTCCAAGGATTTTACTCATTTCATCGCGGCTAAGCTCCTGCTTATCTTTTACCTTTTCTGCCTCACTTGAGTTAGCGATTTTGAATGTACCATCGGCAATTTTCGGTTGAAGTACACTCCATGCTCCTTCAAAGAATAAGAAGGCATTGTTATCTGATGCCGCTCCCGCATAAAGATACAACGGTACTTCTTTTCCTTCTGAGTGATCAATTAAATACTGCCCTTGAGCTGCACCAACAGCTACACTATCGAAAGTGACATAATAATCAACTGCATCTGTGTCTGTAATCAGACGATCATAGGAGATAACTTTAATATCATCTTTTTTTGCAGCTTCTACTGCAGCTGCTGCCGCTGCCCCGTCTTGCGGTGTAATGATAAGTACATCAATACCTTTATTGATTAATGTTTCCACATTTTCTTTTTCTTTTGCAGAGGAACCTTGGCTGAATAAAATTTCAGTTGTGTATTCAGAATCTTTTAACGCATCTTTAAAGCGCTGTTCATCTTGAACCCAACGTGGCTCATCTTTTGTTGGCAAGACAATACCTACACTGATTTTATTACTGCTACCACCTGTGCTATTGCTACAAGCTCCCATCAGAGCCGCAATTAGCATTACAACAAGTAATAAGGATATGGATTTCCATCTTTTCATTGATTTTTCCCCCTTAATTTGTTCTTCCTTTTGTCTTACAGTTAAAATTGTAGAAGAAAAACCATCTGTTTGTAAGCGTTAACAATAGTATTCTTTTAATATCTTCTGTATTTTTTTAATATCCATTTTCTTTTTCCATTTTTTTATCCATGCAAAATTTGGCGAATCACTATATAATGAATCGATGGATTTACCAATAAGGGTAAAAATACGTTTCGTTATTTAAGAAATACATCTAATAAAAGGAGCAAAGATATATGCAAATAGAACTTTATTATTTAGCAGGTTTAGCTGTTATCCTATTCCTTCTATATATGTCAGCAAAAAAACATCTTTGGTCCAAATACATTCTTTTGTTTTCCTTTATTCTGCTAAATGGAGTCTATTTAATTTGGCGAACTTTCTACACACTTCCAACCGTGGGAATAATAAGTTTTATTTTCGGACTTTTACTTTTATTTACAGAGTGGGCTGGATTCACACAGTCCATTATTTTTACTATCCTGTCATGGAAACCATTTAAAAGAAAAACCATTCCATTACATTCCTTCCGAGAATTACCAACAGTTGATGTATTTATAGCTACTTATAATGAACCAGAAGACTTATTAAAGAGAACCATTACTGGCAGTCTCTTAATGCGTTATCCCGAAGATAAGGTAAAGGTATATGTATGTGACGATGGCAAAAGACCGGAAATTAAGGCATTAACGGAATCGCTTGGAGCATACTATATTTCAAGAGAAGATAATAAACACGCAAAAGCTGGTAATTTAAATCATGCCATGAGTATTACAAATGGGGATATCATTGTCACAATGGATGCTGATATGGTTCCAAAGATCAATTTTCTGGAACGTACAGTTGGTCACTTTCTAGATAAAGACGTTTCCTTTGTACAAGCACCACAAGTTTTTTATAATGCAGACCCTTTTCAATATAATCTTTTCTATGAACAACGATTAACAAATGAACAAGATTTCTTTATGCGTAGATTAGAAGAAGGAAAAGACCGCTTCAACGCCACAATGTATGTGGGAAGCAATGCATTATTTCGAAGATCTTCATTAGAAGATATCGGTGGGTTTGCCACTGGTGTGATAACAGAAGATATGGCTACAGGGATGTTCTTACAGACTGATAATCAAAAAACGGTGTTTGTAAATGAAACGTTAGCTGTTGGATTATCTGCTGAAACATTCCCAGAATTGCTTAAACAAAGAGACAGATGGGCAAGAGGAAATATTCAAGTTGCTCGTAAATGGAATCCTTTAAAAATAAAAGGATTATCGTTTATGCAAAAATTATTATATTTAGATGGAATTCATTATTGGTTCTTCGGAATTTATAAGATGGTCTATTTACTGGCACCACTGTTATTTTTACTATTTTCTATTTACAGTATACAAACAGATTTTAAAACATTGCTTATCTTTTGGTTTCCAGCCTTCTTCTCTTCCATGCTTGCTTTTAAAAGAATGGCTGATAATAAAAGAAGTGTTATATGGAGTCATATTTACGAAGTATCACTAGCTCCATTTATGGCATATTCCGTACTGTCAGAGGTATTCCTCAAAGAGAGAGGTAAATTTAATGTGACAAGTAAAGGAATTCAAAATGACAGTCGAAACTTCCACTGGAAACTTACAATTCCCTACTTTGTTCTATTACTGATGACTGTTGTTTCGTTATGTATGATTGGTATTCATCTGTTTACACCTATTCAGATATATCAAAATACAGAAATGCTAATCATTAATATATTTTGGGTTGTTTATAACGCATTGGCTATTCTTATTGCTTTACTTATTACGGTTGAAAGACCTCGATTTAGAGGAACGGAAAGATTTACCGTCAAACGAAGTGCTACCATCGCAAATAACCACGGCTTAGAAATTCCTTGTACTGTTATGGACCTGAGTGAAACGGGTGGACGGATTAGGTTAAATAAAAAGGAATATGACAGATTACAGTTACAGAAAGAAGATATATATCTGAATGTCGGCAAGGCGAAAGACATCAAAGTAAAGAAACAATGGGTTACAAAAGAAAAAGACTCTTATTTCTTAGGTGTTTCCTTTGTGGATATCAATTCTGACCAATATAAAGGACTGATTTCCTTATTATTCGTTGAATCAAGTGATATTTATTCAAGTAGGGTCTATGCAAAGGCTTCTGTACTTGGCGCACTTATTCAATTTTTCTTTAAGACTGAACACAAACCCAAAAAATTAGTTCGCAAAACAATCAGAGAACAAACAAGTATGGATATCTGTATACATCTAGCTAAAAAAACGATTAATGGAAATATTGTTGATATTAGCAATACTGGTTGTCAAGTTAAGACTAGAAGAAGAATTGATCAAGATACGTTCCTTATCGAGACAGAGGATGGAAAGAAAACATCCGTTCAATTGCATTGGGAAAAGAAAAAAGGAAGACATTATTATTATGGAACGAGCTTCGGATCTAATCACATCAAGAATCGTATTGGAGCATAAATCATTTTTTTATCCGAAAATAAGAGACTGAGACAAAAGAAAATATCTAATGGGTAAAACGAACTATCTCTCATTTATTAGCGAAACCAATAAGTTTCCTAATTCTTTTCAAAAGAAAATATAATTAGTAGGAAAAACGGAGCAGACTGAATACACGTAGACTCCTATGGGAGCTGCGAGAAAGTCCGAGACCCCGCAGGAACGCAGTGACGAGGAGGCTTGGCGCTCGCCCCATGGAAAGCGAAGTGTATTCAGTCTGCGGGTAATAACCACAAATCTTCTTTCTTAAAATTAATAAAAAACCCAAACAATTATACGGAAGTTTTATCAATCAGCATTTACGTATAATTGTTTGGGTTTATATTTAGTTGGAATACTTTTGTTCCAGCCTCTTATAAGTCTTATAAATTATTTTAAGGAAACATCCAGTTGATTATCTCTTGCTCTTTTCTTTTTTGCCATCTTATTCTCATACATATTTTTATCCGCTTGTGTAAATAATGCTGTCATTTTCCCAAGAGAGCTTAGCGTGAATGCGAAGCCAATGGACATCTTCACCGTACTATTTGCTTCCTTTCCGTTTAATTCACTGGACATCCTATTATACAATTCTTCCATTTCTTCCTTTATCATACCTTGAATTAATAAAACAAACTCGTCCCCACCGATTCTTGAGACCGTTATGTACGGAGAAGAAAAAGCGTTTAGTAATTTTCCAGCTTCTTTGATTAGGTCGTCACCTTGTTTATGACCATATTTATCATTTACTTGCTTTAGTTCATCTAAATCACATAAAATAATGGCGATTGCTTCATCTGTTTTTGTATCAAACTCTTCCATCTTCTGTTCAAAGTAAAAACGATTATGTACTTCTGTCAATGCATCATGGATCAGTTGATACTCTAAATTCTGTCGTAGTATAACTTTCTCGTCAATATTTCGAATGATTCCATGAATAGCTATTAATTCGCCATATTCATATATAGGGGTAGCATATTCCTCAAACCATTTATAAGTTCCATCCAAGCATCTCATTCGTTGAATTAAAGGTTTGCTATAATCAATTTTTCCATGAAGTTTTTTATACATAATATCATAGTCATCTGGATGAATAATCTCTAAGGGAACATACGGATTTCGATAGATTTCTTTGACCATGCCATCTCCTAAAATAGAATTGGCAGAAGGACTAATATACGAATGTCGCATTTGCGGCTTTACTTCATATCTGTAAATGATATCTTTCGAGCTTTCCACTAAGCGAAACATAACATCTTCTTTCTCTATTTTCGATTTCCATTTATTATATTTCCGCTTATCATTTAATATCCACAAGAAAATACCACACATTATTCCGCAGCAAAAATAGAATATCCCCATCTTTCTCCTCACCTTATCATTAGTGAGACTATCATCTGCATATTACTGCTATCCTAATAATGGAAAAAGGCTAATCTTCTACCGATTAGCCTTCCGTTTATAAAGATAAATCGGTAACTGGCTGACTTAATCTCCAAGATCTTAGTCCCTATAGCTTTGCGTCTTCACCTTTCGATGAATTTGCCTTTATCATATTATTCTATTTAAATAATGAAATATATGTATTTCCTTTTTCTTCTATTACAAATTTTATAGGAAAATAGTTAGAGAAACAAGAGAGAGAAAGGACTTTTTTCACATTTTTTTTACATAACTAACCTATCCTCTTCTTCAGTTGAATCGAAAAATTCACAAAATCTCCATTTTTCATCCATAATTTCTCGATTTATTTTTGTTATCTTTATAAAAAGCAGTCAAACTTGAAAGGGAGAATGCGATTAAAATGAAGAAAAAGAAACTTATCATTCCGATATTTATTACAATAATATTTGCTGTAACCGTCCTGTTGATCATCAATCAAAATAATCGATATGAAAAAACGGACGGCAAAGAGCTAAAGCAACTGGTCCAAGATTATAGTGCTGGTAAGAAGTCAGCAACCACTGCTTCCATTAGTTCTGATACATTAACAGTAAATACGCTTGAAAACGATGAGCTTATCTATCGCTTACCAAAAGATGAATTTTTCGTTTCATTTGCTCCTTACTTAACTGAAACGCATCCATGTGCAATCCATAATCTAGCAGGTTGCCGCGGGGAATTAGCTAATAAGGAATTTGCTGTATATATTGAAGATCAAGAGGGAAATGTTTATGTAGATGAACTTCTAACGTCTCAACAAAACGGTTTTATTGATGTTTGGCTTCCTCGCAATAAGGATTTTCAAATTACCATCTCCTATGATGGTAAAACAACTAAGACTGAATTTACTACTTTTAAAGATGATAATACTTGTATTACCACTCTTCCTTTAACATAAGAAACTTCTATCGGTGGGGTTTTATTGCCCGATAAGAGTTATATAAATATAGTGTAGGTATCCCAATTTCTTAGGATACCTACATATTAAATTCGTAATAATCTTGAGAATGGTAGCTTTTAAATCCACAAGACTCATAAAGCTTAAGCGCACGAGCATTTTTGGCTTCTACTTCTAAAAAAATCGGCAAACCCTTTGCTTCTTCCATTTTTACCACTTTAGTTAAAGCCCTTCTGCCAATTCCTTGCCCGCGAAGCTCTGGAAATATCACAAAACCATAAATCCAAGCTTCTCCATCTAATTCAGAAACTCTGATTTTTCCGACTGCTTTTCCATCTATCTCAATAATCATTCGCTGATTATCATTTTGTTCTTTTAGTATTTCCACATACTCTCGAGCATCCTCTTCCGCCATACCAAATCCTAAAACATCAAGCTGAATTTCTATTTCTTTGTCTCGAGCATAATCATATGCTCTTAGCGAAATCGTTGTATCCTCCATTAACTCTGTCTGATGCCATTTCATTTGATGTTCAGAAAAAGCATAAGTACATGGAATACTTACTAGAAAATCCTTTCCACTCTGCGATGCAGCAGGGGCATTAAATAAGATGTTCTGTGCGCCTCTCTTTCTTGCCTCTTCCAATCCTTGATTTAACAAATTCGTAAATATCCCTTTTCTTCGATAATTTGGATGGATCATTCCACAGTACTCTACTTTTCTACCAAAGTAGTAACTTCCCAAAAACCCAACTAGTTTACCGTCTTCATAATGGAAAAAATCCTCTTTATTATCCTCATTTCGGTTTTCTAGCATATCGAAGTTAAGCTTTAATTCATAGCCTTCCTTTTTCTCACAAACGTCCTTTAGCTCTTTAATTTCTGAAATTTGTTCTTTTGACAGCATGTTTATTTCCTCCTCTGCTTTGGGGGATCTATCTCTTATTCCGAAAAGAATAAATCTAAAAATAAGCTGCTCTTCGTTGAGGAAGAGTCATTTCACTAAATTGGTCCATAGGTTATCCATATTCTTGTTCCATTCCTGCGATATAATCGTATACTTACAATCACCACTGTTTAAATATTTATAAATAATATAAGCTTCGTCCATTTCTTCTTTTTCCAATGTACTGATATGTTGAATGTCCATCGAAAGGAGTGAGTTTATCTTCCGCACTACATCTTGCCTATCAACATTATTTGCTATATATATTTCCCGGTCGATAATTTCATTTCGTCTAATGAAAAACACCTTTATACGAAAATCATCTAAGTACTCTGCTGCAATTATTAGTTGATTTTTCTTCATAAAATGGATGACTGTTTCTGTTTGTAAAATTGCCTTAATTTTTGCTATCGTATCTCTAATTTCCGCTGCCTTCTCAAACTCAACATTACTGGAAGCCTCAATCATTTTGTGGACATCTCTTCTAGTACACTATTACTCTTTTTATTCAATAAAGCGATAAGCCGATGAATAATTTGTTGGTGAGCTTCTTTGGCTATTGGGTCAAAACAAATACCCATACACTTTCCGATGGAATAATTCAAGCACGGACCTTGACTCCACTTCTCTTGGGAGCAATCCATTTTATAAAATGCTTTTATTCCATTTATCACATTTTCTACTGTTCCTTTACTAGTGAAAGGGCCAAAGTAATAATGAACGTCGTCCTTATCCATCTCATTAGCAATCTCCATATGGTAGATGCCCTTCTTCCAGCGAAAAACGATGTAATTATAAGCCTTTGTCGTTTTCATCATCCTATTGTACATAGGTTGAATTTCCTTTATTAGTTTACATTCCAGCATCAATGCCTCAAATTCCGTATCTGTTAGGATAAAGTCGAAATCCTTTATATGCTTTACAAGCTTTTCCACTTTACCCAGTCGATTTTTCGAATGCTGAAAATAAGAGGAAACTCTGTTTTTTAATTTTTTTGATTTGCCAACATAAATGATGTGACCAGAGGAGTCTTTCATTAAATACACCCCTGGAGATGTTGGCAGATTTTTTATTTTTTCTTTAAGCTCCAAGTTGATTCCTCCTCTGGATCGTTTAAAAAGTAGTTATCTTCATTCCATGTGTCATCGTATCAATCTCTACTTCCCCTCCAATTGGAAAAGTAAAGAATGGTTGAATATGGCCAAAATCAACATTATATAGAACAGGAATTTTTTTCAAACTAGGATGCTTATCTAGGATGAATAGGAGCTGCTCCTCTGACATTTTTGAAGCTTTTTGAAATCTCCCAATTACTAGCGCTTTTATGGAGCCAGCAGTCTGTAATAAAGAAGTTAAGTCTCTTGCAAACGTTTCTGGAATGGTTAATTCATCATCTTCTACAAATAGGATGCTATCTGCAAGATTCGGCATATACACTGTTCCCTGCAGCAAATTTAAAGTACAAAGATTTCCACCAAACAATTGCCCTTTCACTTCCCCCTCTTGATATACATTCCATCCCCCTGGTTCGAATTGGCGATTTTCTTGATCCAAATACCATGCATCATCTGTCCATACATCAGAAGGCTCTACAATAAATTCCTTTGATTCCATCAAGCATTTCTGGAAATACTCCGTTTGGTATTCCTGTAACTTATCCATTTGAAAGCTAGAAAAGTGCGGTCCTGAATATGTAATAAAATCAGCCTTTGTTGTGATGGCTGTTGCTAAAGCAGTAATATCACTATACCCACAAAGTATCTTTGGATTGGCTTTTATTAAATCATAATCCAAATAAGGCAATAACTCATTGCAGTTAAAACCACCAATTACAGTTAAAATCCCTTTCACCTTTTTATCCCGAAAAGCATCATGAATATCTTCAACCCGATGCTCAATTGTCGCTGAAAACTGTAAATCTGATTCGAAAATATGTTTGCCAAACGTAACCATAAATCCAAGGTCTTCTAATCTTTTCTTTGCTTGCGCTATTCCCTCTTCGGATAAAATTGTCGCACTTCGACTAGGGGCTATTACTCTAATCTCATCACCTTTTTGTAGCTTATCAGGTATTCTCATGTCCATTCCTCCTCTTTATTCTAATTAAAGCATAAATAATCATATATTTCTGTAACTTTTAGGTGGAGGAAACCGTATATTTTGAAAAGAACTGCACGATTTGGAATGGGGGAAAAACATGTTTAACTTTTTTCTGATAGTTGGCATCATTGCTATATTCATTTCTGGTATTTTTATTGGGGCCTGGACAGATGGACGTCAGCATAGAAACCATCATTTTACGGAAACAAAAGAGGACCGTACTTTAAAAGTGAAACTTTCGACGATAACTGGTTTAACTGCTATTGTCTCACTGGCAATAGCAGCGATTATTTATTATTTAACAAATTAAATTCCTATGAACTGTAATTAAGATATACTCCAAAATTTCGTTTTATTGTCCTAGTCTCCCCACTCACAATCCATGCCTAAATCAATCTAAATAAGGACCACCCGTGAGAACGGGTGGTTTTCTCTGCGGCTGAAAGCCTTTGTTACTGACCAAACCCTAAAGGGCTACTGAAAGGTTCGCCAATTGTACTACTTCTACTGGCCAGACCTCAAAGGCCTTCTCTCCTAATTTTTTCGTTTCTTTTTCTTCACTTCTTCCCCTGTAAATGGATCAATATATTCCATAATCGTTAATTGTTCTGCGACTAGATCATCTTGTATTTGATTACGGATATATTCTTCAATTACCTTCTTGTTTCTTCCTACCGTATCTACATAATATCCTGTACACCAAAATTTTCGATTTCCATACTTATATTTCAGTTGTGCATGTCTATCAAATATCATCAAGCTACTTTTTCCTTTTAGATATCCTACGAATGCTGATACACTTAATTTTGGCGGAATACTCACTAACATATGTACGTGGTCCTTACACGCAGTTGCTTCTATTATCTCTACGCCTTTCCTCTCACACAAGGTACGTAAGATTTGCCCAATATCTTTCTTTATTTTCCCGTAAATTATTTGTCTTCTATATTTTGGTGCAAATACTATGTGATACTTACAATTCCAAGTTGTGTGTGCTAAACTATTATTGTCTTTTGACATAAGGACTTCCTCCTGGCTATTTATTTTCGGTTGGCGAACCAAAAAATATTTTAGCACCACGAGGAAGTTTTTTTAATACCACGCTGTAAGCTTTTTGGAACCCTAGGCATAGCCCAGGGTTTTCTTTTCTATAAAAAAGTGGGACAAGGAGTTTTCCTCCTCATCCCACCATAACTAGTCTTTACAACTCCTTTAATTGCCTTGTCAATTCAAGAAACTTTCTATCTAATTCTGCATAGTCTTTATCCTTCAGAGTCATAAAGCTTAATTTTCCTAAAACTTCTTGTCTTTCTGTCTCTAGTTTCAAGCGAAGTTCTTCTTTATTATCTCTTTCCTGTTTTGGAGACTCCGTCCATTGTCTTTGGATTGTACCTTCCGCTATGACTAACTTAGTCGTTGTCGTTTTTTCTAGAAAATAACGGTCATGGGATACAATGATAAGCGTTCCGTTATATTGAGATAATGTTTCTTCTAATTGTTCACGGGATGGTAAATCAAGATGATTGGTTGGCTCATCGAGAATCAGCACATCTTTTTCTTCTAAAATATAAGCCATTAGCTTACACTTTACCCGTTCCCCCATACTCATATTTTTTATCGGTTCCTTCCATTGAGATGCCATAAACCCTAAATGTTTCATTAACGTTTGTATTTTTCCTCTTTCTGCAAACGTCTCTTTAAAAAATAGCTGTTCAGGTGTTTGCTCTAATGGGAGATCAAATACTTCCTGTGTTAAATATCCAATATTAGCAGTTGGAGAAATCCATACTTCCCCTTCAGCCTTTTCCTTTCCTAGTATAATGTTTAATAAGGTTGTCTTTCCGCTTCCATTCGGTCCTATAATGGCAACCTTCTCACCATGTTTAATCATGACATTCCCTTTTTCAAACAACACACGTGAGCCAAATGTTTTGGATAAATCCTTTATTTCCAAAAAGCGTTTGCCAACCTTTTTATTTGCTTCAATCGAAAAGATTACCTTATAGTCCTCTTCTATCCGCTCTACTTTGTTTTTTTCCAATTCTTTTTCTAAACGCTTTTGTTTTGATTTTACTTGGGCATCCATTCGTTTTGCCTTTGACCGATAATATTCTTTTGGAAACTCTTGTTTCGTTGATTGTGCATGTGCTTTATGGGACCAAGAAGTAAGCTCCTTCATTTGCCCTTCCACTTGCTTGATTTTCTTCTGCTGTTTGTCATATTCCCGCTGCATCGTTAATCTCTTTTGCTCTCGAACTTCCATATAACTCGTATAATTCCCTTTATGTTCGATAAGCTTTTTATTTTCAATCGACCAAATTTTTGACGTGACCTCATCTAAAAAATAGCGATCATGGGATACAAGAATAACCGTGCCCTTATATGTTTTTATTTGTTCCTGCAGCAGTTTCATACTTTGTTCATCCAAATGATTTGTCGGTTCGTCTAATAACAAGAGATCAGTCTCAAACGCAAACCCTTTGGCAAGACGCGCCTTTAACTTTTCCCCGCCACTCATTTTCTGAAAATCATTTATAGGCACTTGCCATTTTTCCAGTAGTTTCTTTTCCACAGGATTTTCTTCCTTGAAAGCGTAGTTTTCTGTTTCCTGTTCGACCATTTTAGCCACTGTATCGTCCTTCACCCACTTGATGTGTCCTTCAGTCGGAACCATATCTTTATTTATTAATTGCAATAAGGTCGATTTACCTGCACCATTTTTACCAATAATCCCAATAACCTCTCCCTGTTGTACACTGGCATTTATTTTTTCAAAAATAGTTGTATCCAGCACTTCATAACCTACATTTACTAACTTTAAAAGTTCTATCATCGTATCAAATCCCTTCAGAAGGGAGAAAAAAATCCTCCCAATTATCGTTGGAAGGATTAGCCATACCTAATTATTTGCTCGTTCATAATCGCGATCGCATACAAAAAAACTGTGCATATCGATCAATAATTGTGCGCATACCATTAGAGATACACACAGAAAAGCGATTTATGGAAATGGGCAGACTAATCCTATTTTTGTTTAATTTGAAATTTATTTCATTCAAATTTTTGAAAAATAAGATTAGTTCTTCATCGTTCACCCATCATCCCTTTCGTTCTAAGTACCTAAAGTATAACATACTTTCCGTTATGTAATCCACTGCCTCAAGAAAAATTGGTAAATTTTCTCTATATATTCCTATCTGTACAATCTCAAGATTGTTTAGTATTATTTTAATTATGTGTTTGTTAGATTATCTAACATATGAATACGAAGGACTTTATAAATATCAAGAAAAAAGCGAAAAGGAGTTACACGAATGAAGCAAAAGAAAAGGATGTCTAAATTAATTTTATTCTTTATAGTTGTCTTAACTATGTTGAATATTATTTCTCCTATAACAAAAGCAGAAGCTAAGGAGAAAGTTTATCAGATTGCTACAGATATTACATT
Organism: Niallia alba; assembly: GCF_012933555.1. Classification (GTDB taxonomy): domain Bacteria; phylum Bacillota; class Bacilli; order Bacillales; family Cytobacillaceae; genus Niallia; species Niallia alba. The sequence continues at coordinate 984,630 of NZ_JABBPK010000001.1, read as the reverse complement.
TGCACCATTTGAATTTCAGGATGTAAGTGGTGATTTCGTTGGAATCGATATGGATTTAATCGCTGCAATTGCAAAAGATCAAGGTTTCAAATATGAAATGAAGCCACTTGGATTTAATGCTGCTGTACAAGCATTGGAATCGAAACAAGTGGACGCGGTTATTGCCGGAATGAGTATTACAGAAGAAAGACAGAAAAAGTTTGATTTCTCAGAACCTTACTTTGATTCTGGTATCATAATGGCAGTGGACAGTGATAATGATACAGTTGCTTCTTATGATGATTTAAAAGGACAAAAGGTTGCTGTTAAAACAGGAACAGAGGGTGCTAGCTTTGCTGCCAGCATCAAAGATGAATACGGATTTTCAATCGTAACTTTTGACGACTCTGCTAATATGTACGAAGAAGTAAGAACAGGAAATTCTGTTGCTGTATTTGATGACTATCCTGTATTAGCTTATGGAATCAAGCAAGGCAATGGCTTGAAAATTGTAACAGACAAAGAAGCGGGAGCATCATATGGTTTTGCTGTTTCTAAAGGTCAAAATACAGAGCTTCTTGAAATGTTTAATGCAGGTCTAGCTAATTTAAAAGCATCTGGTGAATATCAAGAAATATTAGATAAATACTTAGAAACAGGTTCAGAGGCGGAAGAAGGAAACGGCTTTTTCGGTCTATTAAAAGAGAGCTTTCCAAGCTTATTGTCTGGTCTAAAAATGACACTGATTTTAACAGTCGTTTCCCTTTTAATTGCAACAGTACTTGGGATTATCTTCGGCTTATTACGTATTGCAAAAAATAAAGTATTGAGCACTATTGCTGTTATTTATATCGATATCTTCCGAGGAACACCATTAATTGTTCAAGCATTCTTTATTTACTTTGGAATCCCAGCAGCCCTTGATTTCCGAATTTCAGCTGTTGCTGCCGGTCTTATTACCTTAAGCTTAAACGCTGGTGCTTACATGGCGGAGATAGTTCGTGGAGGAATTCAGTCAGTTGATAAAGGTCAAATGGAGGCTGCACGCAGTCTAGGTCTTCCTTATGGAAAAGCAATGAGAAAAGTAGTGCTTCCACAGGCTATTCAATTAATGATTCCAGCATTTATTAACCAATTTGTTATTACATTAAAAGATACGTCTATTCTTTCCATCATCGGTATTAACGAATTGACACAAAGCGGAAAAATTATTATTGCAAGAAACTTAGAATCATTCCAAATGTGGCTAATCGTCGGTATTATGTACTTTATTGTGATCATGATTCTAACAAAAGTATCAAATGTATTAGAAAGAAGGATTAAAAATGGCCAAGCTTAAAGTGACGAATCTGAAAAAATCATATGGTAATCTTGAAGTATTGAAATCAATTGATTTACAGGTAACAGAAGGCGAAGTTGTTTGCTTAATCGGTCCTTCTGGATCCGGAAAAAGTACCCTTCTCCGCTGCTTAAATATGTTAGAAGAAGTTACAAGTGGTGAAGTCGTAGTAAACGATTTTAATTTAACAGATAAGAAAAATGATATTAACAAAATTAGAGAAAATATCGGTATGGTGTTCCAGCACTTTAATCTTTTCCCACACTTAACAGTATTGGAAAATATCACACTTGCACCAGTTGATTTAAAAAAGGCTACACCACAGCAAGCAAAAGAAAAAGCGTTAGAGCTATTAGAACGTGTAGGCTTGAAAGAGAAAGCGAACGAAAATCCGGCTAAATTATCAGGTGGTCAAAAACAAAGGGTAGCAATCGCACGTGCCCTTGCGATGAACCCTGATATTATGCTATTCGATGAACCAACAAGTGCTCTTGACCCAGAAATGGTTGGAGAAGTATTAAATGTTATTAAACAGTTGGCACAAGAAGGAATGACAATGGTTATCGTAACACATGAAATGGGCTTTGCTAGAGAAGTGGCAGACCGCGTTATCTTTATGGATAACGGATATATTGTGGAAGAAGGTACACCACAAGAAATTTTCGGAAATCCACAAAATGAGCGTACAAAAGACTTCTTGAATAAAGTTTTATAAAAAGCTAATGGGGACAATAATTTGTCCCCATTTTTTAATCCTTATAATGCCTCTTCCCCCACTCCCCCATTAAATCAAGAATCGGTATAAAGCTAACTCCTTTTTCTGTTAAAGAATACTCGACCTTAGGCGGCACCTCTTTATATACTTCTCTGTGCACCATTTGATCTGCTTCTAATTCCCTCAACTGTCTTGTTAAAATTCCTTTTGAAATGCCAGGTAAAAGCCTTTGCAGTTCATTAAAACGTTTTGTTCCCTGACTTAAATGCCATAAAATAATAATTTTCCATCTTCCTGCTGTTAAATTTTGCGTATACGTTACAGGACAGAAACCTTCCTCTTCATTCGATGAAGGTTCCCCTTGAACAAAATAACGTGCCATTTTATCTCTCCTTCCCATGGTACTATTTATGTGACTATGTCATAAAAAAATAACTACTTTTATTTTTGTTACTATAAATATACTATATACCTATAACTAATATACAACAAGTAACCAATCATCCTGTATCAATGAAGAAAGATTGACTTGGTTATAATGTAAATGCAAAACAATTAGGAGGGAATTTAGAATGAAACTATTAGTAACAGGTGCAACTGGCAAACTCGGTTCAAAAATAGTGAATGTTTTATTAAAATCAGTTCCTGTTGATCAGCTTGCTGTTAGTGTCCGTAATCCTGAAAAAGCAGAAGAACTACGTGCACAAGGTGTTGACGTTCGCCAAGGGGATTTCGACCGTCCAGAAACATTAGAGGCAGCCTTTAAAGGAATTGACCGCTTATTATTTATTTCAGCAGATGGCGATACGGAAACAAGAATTCGCCAACATAACAATGCTGTTGAAGCAGCTAAAAACGCTGGTGTTTCCTTTATCGCATATACAAGTATTGCGAACGCCCAAGAAAGCACAAACTTTCTTGCCAAAGTTCACAAAGCAACAGAAGAAGCCATTCTTAAATCTGGTATCGCATATTCCTTCTTGCGCAATAACTGGTATCTTGAAAATGAACTATCCACTATTCAAGGCGTCCTTGCTGGTGCCCCATGGGTTACCGCTGCTGGAAATGGAAAAGTTGGCTGGGCTTTACAACAAGACTATGCAGAAGCTGCAGCCGCCGTCCTTACAGGAGATGGACACGAAAATACGATTTATGAGCTTTCTGGTAAACTATTGACTCAGGAAGAAATCGCTGCTGCTGTTAGCCAGGTAATTGGAAAAGAAGTACCTGTCCAACAAGTAGATGACACAACTTATGCAGACATAATAACACAAGCTGGCGTACCAGACTTTCTTGTTCCAATGCTTGTTGCTATCCAAAAGGATATTCGTGAAGGTTCATTAGAAATTGAAAGCAATGATTTTGAGAAGTTGCTTGGACGTTCTGAAACTCCTATTGTGGATGGGATTAAACAGCTTATTGATTAATTTATACAATAGTCTAGTGGACACAACCAATGGCTGTGTCCCTTATTTGGATGTTTACACTCATTTAATCAAATGCTTAATCTTCTCCTCTGTACCTGTTCCATCAACTGGTGTGTAAATACTACATCTTAAATCATTCGCACCATGAACCTGTAAAGAAGTTAAATTATAAATCATTTTGCCTGCCTTAGAATGACGAAATTCAATTAATACCTCAGGAGCAGAGCTTATTTCACTTTCATTCCACATCTTATTGAAAACAGGATAGTTCTTTTTCATATTTTCAATAAATTCTCCATACCATTCATCTGCCATATATTGACCTAAATACGTACGAAAGATAGAGATAAATCCTTTGACAAAGTCCTCCCAATTGACTGCCAATGCTCGTAGCTCCTTCCTCGAAAAAAGCAATTCAATCAGATTTCTTTTTTCAAGCGGGAGCTTTTCGAAATCCAAGAATACTTGTTTAGCAGCTTCATTCCATCCTACAATAAAAGACCGGCGATCGGTAATAATAGTAGGGCAATAACGAAGCTCTTTTAAAATTCGCTCTAAGGAAGGGGTAATGATGCCTTCTTCCTCTTCCTTAGGAAAAAAGGAATTTCCCTCTTCAAAAGCTAATCCATATACATATTTTCTCTCATCCAAATTTAATTGCAGGGCGTCTGCTACTGCATCGAGAACGGAGATAGACACTTTAATATCTCTTCCCTGCTCTAGCCATGTGTACCAAGTAGTGCTTACTCCCGCTAACTGTGCTACTTCTTCACGCCGAAGTCCCGCTGTTCTCCTTCTACTCCCAACAGGAAGACCGACCATTTGTGGCTGGATTTTTGAACGCTTTGTTTTTAGAAAATCAGATAGCGCTTCTAATCTTATATCTCTATTCATATGTATTATCCTTTCTAAGCTAGTACTATTTATACTAGTATAAACTACAACTTGTAATAGGATAATAAAAGAATACAATAAAGAAAAAAGGAATGGGGGAAAAATGGTGAAAAGAGTTGTGATAACTGGAATGGGGATTATTTCACCGTTAGGAAACAATGTAGGTGATTATTGGCAGCGCCTCCTAAAAGGGGAATCTGGAATCCGTCCTATTGAACATTTAGATGTCTCTAATTCTAAAACTAAAATAGCTGGAATTGTAACAGACTTTCATCCAGAAGATAGATGGGGAGCAAAGGAAGCGAAGAAACTCGATCGGTTTAGCCAGTTTGCTTTAGCTGCAGCTGAAGAAGCGTTAACAGACTCGCAGTTAAATATCGAATTAGTAGATAAAGAACGTCTAGGTGTTTATGTTGGATCAGGAATCGGCGGTTTGACAACCCTTATTGATAACGTCAATACTTTAAATCAAAGAGGACCAAATCGAGTTAGCCCTAACTTAGTGCCCATGATGATTTCTAATGCTGCTGCTGCACAAATTAGCATCAAACTTGGAGCTCAAGGTCCTTCTCTCTCTCCTGTAACTGCCTGTTCAATCGGAAATACATCGATTGGGGAAGCTTTTCATACGATTCGTAATGGCGATGCTGATGTTATGTTTGCTGGCGGTGCAGAAGCTGCTGTTACAAATTTATCTTTAGCGAGTTTTGGAAATGCAAGAGCATTATCTACAAGAAACGAGGAACCTACATCAGCAAGTAGACCTTTTGATATAAATCGTGATGGTTTTGTAATGAGTGAAGGTGCAGCTATTTTAGTAATTGAAGACTTAGAACATGCCATTAAACGCAATGCTCCTATATTAGCTGAAATCATCGGATATGGAGCAAGCTCAGATGCCCATCATATGGTTGCAACCCATCCAGAAGGAAGAGGTGCTTTTCTTGCCATGAAAAATGCTTTAGCAAAAGCAAATATTACTCCTGCTGACGTAGATGTGATTAGCGCCCATGCAACGAGTACACCAGTGGGAGATTTATCGGAAACATTAGCTATTAAGCGATTATTTGAAGAACAAGCCTATAAAATCCCAGTAACCGCAAATAAGTCGATGCTTGGTCATATGCTTGGTGCTGCTGGTGGGGCTGAAGCAATTGCTCTTGTAAAGAGTTTGCGAGAAGGCATTATCCCACCAACAATTAACTTAGAAAATCCAGACCCTGCCTGTGATTTAGATTACATCCCTGAAGGAGCTAGAAAAGCGTCCTTATCCATTGGTCTATCCAATTCCTTTGGCTTTGGTGGTCATAATTCAGCCATTGTATTAAAAAAATATTAATAGAAAAGACTAGGAAAACAACGATAAGTTTTCCTAGTCTTTTCTATCTGAACTTAAGCAGTAAGCTTCTTTTTATGCTCTTTATCAAGAAATGCAAAATATGGAAGCGTTATTCCCAATAAAGAGGTGGTCACAATTACCGCCCCAATGAAAACATATAAAGGTCGAATGCCCCATAGTTCACTTAATGCCCCGCCTATTAATACGCCAAATGGCATCATTGCTCGAATAATGAAGGATCTGACCGAAATAATTTTCCCCATTAAATGATTGGGTACGATTTGCTGACAAATCGTTATATTATGGATGCTAAAAAATGCCATTCCTATACCAGCAATTATTTCTGTAATGATAGCAATAATGATAGAACTTATAATCCCGAGATTAATGTAGGTCAATCCTCCAATAAATAGAGCCCCTAGCATTAATCGCCTCCTCGATTGAAATTTTATTTTTCCAACAAACAATGTCCCTAGCATATAACCTAAAGGAAAACCTGCCATAAAATACCCATACATAGCATTATTTCCGTCTAGTACCGTTTTGATATAAGGAATATTGATAACCATAGTAACCCCTACTCCAAATTGAACAAATGCTAGAAAAATACCTAGCCATACAATTGTTCTTTGTTGAAAAAAGTAGCTAATTCCCTCCATAAATTCAGTTACCCATGCTTTTCTCTCTGCTTTATCTTCTCTTTCCTCATTAATGCCTAGTAAAAGACTTCCACTAATAATTAGCGCAATACAAATAAAAGATAAAGTACTGCCAATACCAATAGATTCAATGACAATCCCTGCTATAACTGGTGCTGTAAACGTCATTAATCTTGCCATTCCTTCAACATAAGCATTTGCAGTGCTTAATTGTTGTTTCGAAACAAGACTAGGCAATATCGCTTGGTTGGCTGGGGAGTATATGGGGGTTATTAACCCAATGATAAGTTGGACAATATAAATATGCCATGGAACTAATGAGTTAGTAATATAGCTGATGAGCGGAAATAGAAATACTAATCCTCTGCTCCAAAGAGCGAAAATCATCATCCATTTTCTACTCCAGCGATCAATGTATGGGCCAATAAAAAGTTGAAGTGTGAGGGATGGTATGAAATATAATAGCCACATACTTCCTAACGCCCAAGAAGAACCGGTGATTTCATAGATTAATAGAGAGTTGCAAAAAGTTCCAAAAGCTCCCGCCAACTCCGACATGCCATTTCCAATCCACATGAAAGTGAATGATTTATTTCGGAAAATATTCAAACGAACACCACTTTCTTTGTTTTGGCTGATATCCTCACTGGTTTGGCTGATATCCCCCTCATTTTGGCTGATTTCCTCCTTGCTTTGGCTGATTTCCCCCTCATTTTGGCTGATTTCCTCCTTGCTTTGGCTGATTTCCCCCTCATTTTGGCTGATATCCTCTTGCTTTGGCTGATATCCCCCTCATTTTGGCTGATTTCCTCCTTGTTTTAGCTAATATCCTCCTTGTTTTAGCTTGTATATGCTAAGTCTTGATCATATACTAAGTGATTTTACTTCAAAATCTATTATTGCTGAATGTATTGCTCCAATTCTTTTGCTATAGATGTGATAGCACTATTCTTTAACACATATTTTCCATCTTCTATTCCTACTAGCTGTGCAGATCTCAAAATTTTTAAATGATGATGAATCGTGGACTTTCCCATTTCTAATTTTTCCGTTATTTCTTGTAAGGTTCGACTTTTTTCAAACAGTAATTTTACCATTCTTAGACGAAACTCATCCCCTAAGGCTTTATGTTTCAAAACAAGAAAATTACTCGGCATATATTTATCACTTGGAGATATACTTTCATTTGAAACCGGATAATAGTAGACTTTTATTCCTTTTAAATCTGCAGCTATATTCCATGGTCTATATATGTACTGGGGAATGAGCAATACCTTATAAACGCTTGGTTCTGGCAAATAACTTATCCCTCCCGTAGCCCATTCTACAAATTCCTCTGGTTCCATTTTCTGTTTCATCTTTTCTTTTGCTTGGGCATCTGTTTGTAAGATCGATGTTAATTTATTTAATTCAGGTTGTACGACTGATTCAAACCATCCACTCATGACCGTTATTAGATGCTGCTTTAATTGCTTTTCATCCACTTTGCAAATAAAAGAAATATAGCTTGGAAAAAAAGGGTTATCTTTTGTTGCTTCTCTTAACTGCTCTATCGCAGATTCGTTTTTATCAGCAGCCTGCTCTCTAATAGGCTGATAGTTTTCACTTATGAATGGAATACATTGATAGATTAATTCTCTTTCTGTAAGTTTATCGATATATTCGGTAAATACTTCTAGGCTGGAAAAATCCTTTTGATGAAGCAATTGAAGCAGCGCTTTCCATGTATTATTCGTTTCTACGTAGTCTAAGTGTGCTTGTAAATCTTTAGAAAGGCTTAATCTAATATCTTTCCAATAGCTCTCAGGTTTTTCTAATGAATCCAGTAGACGATCATTTGTGATAGCGGCTATCCCTAGAGCACATTCCCATAAAATCGAATGCTTTATTTCAACTTGATACTTCTCTTGTTTCCGACCTGTTGTGCTAAAAACTTTCACTGGAAAACATCTCCATTTATTCACATTTTAAATTATTCGAATTATTTATTCAATAATTTTCGAACTGATAATTCAAAAAACTCGACCAATATAGTCGAGGTCGAGTTTCCGAGGATTAGTTTCGTTCTTTTTCTAAATAATTTTGACGAATAAACAAAGATTTATTTTTATAAATTATCATACTGACAAACGCAAGGAGGAAACCTGAGAAAACAAAGACTGTTCTTACTCCAAATATATCTGTTAATATTCCCATTAATAAAGAGCCAAGTCCAAAAATCCCGGTACTAATTGCTCCTAGCGAAGTATATACCGTCGATAGTTTTTCTTTGTGAACACTTGTTTGAATGACCGTTTGTTGAGGGATATTTTTTACTTGTGTAAAAATACCGACTCCAAATGATATTGCTAAAGCAAGGATGGGAATGCTATTTAAACTAAATAATATCGTGAGAAGAAAACTTAAAAAAGAGCCTACTATTAGAAATGACTCCAATTTTCTTCCTACTAAGGAAGAATACTTCATGCAATAGAGACTTCCCAAAATTAATCCTAAAAAGAATGCTCCATTTATAAATCCCCACCACTGTTGGTCTACCTTTAAAGCATCCTGAATAAATACATATAAAACAGCCGCAATCCATACTGTTCCAGCAAGGCTTTCTAAACATTCAACCAAAGCCAATTTCTGTAAAACAGGCGTATGAAATAATGTCTTCCATCCCTCTTTGATTTGTTCTATCTTCCCTGCTGTACCGATAACTTGGGCAGATACTTTTTCCAACAACCATAGTAAGGTACTTGAAATAAGAAATAATCCGCCAACAAACCAAATTAATTGCTGTGGACTAAAAAAAAGGAGAAACATACTTCCTACAAACCACATTGCTGCTTGGATTAATTGTGTTGCTGTTTCTGTGATTCCATTTGCTTTCATTAATTTTTCCGGTTTAACGTAATAAGGTATTAATGTTTGTCTGATTGGATTTGCACAGCCATCAAGAAAGGCAATGCAAGCTATCACCATAAAGACGACATAATAATTTGATTCCGTTATCCCTGGTAAGAATAGGCCTAAGAGTAAAAGGAATACTGTTTTTCCAATTTGCGAACCTGCTAATAACCGGTTCAATGGAACTTTTCCAACGAAAAGGGGTGTTATAATACTTGATATAAACATACAGGTTGTGATTATAAAAGGAACGAAAGATGCTGTCGTTGCCGATCCCTTTATCTCGTAGATAATACTAATAACACCTACCGTATAGAGGACGTCCCCTATATTTGCAAAAGACTGCCCGATCAGTAACAATGAAAAGTTTTTATTTAGTTTCATGATTTATCCCCCATTAATTAATAAATTCTTTATTAGTTAGTGGGAGACTTTTAAATTGGACAATTCATTCTGTTACCTGCTCCTTATAAGCGGATAAGCCAGGGGGATAGAGGCCTATCACAAGATTTTGTTACATTCATCTTATCATAAATGAGTTATTTTCTTGCTTTTAGTTTAAAAGAAGTAATTTTTATGGAGATGAGGTTTTTTCAGATTGCTCTGTTACCTTTTGTTCTTTTGTTTTGCTACAACGGTCACTGATGCGCCTCCTCTGTTACCTTTTCCCCCTTTCCTTTGCTGCAACGGTCACTGAGCAGTTCTCTCTGTTACCTTTTCCTCCTTTCCTTTGCTGCAACGGTCACTGAGCAGTTCTCTCTGTTACCTTTTCCTCTTTTCCCTTGCTGCAACGGTCACTGAGCAGTTCTCTCTGTTACCTTTTCCCCCTTTCTCTTGTCTACAACGGTAACAGACAAAATAACCAAACATCTCCCTCTCTTTATAAAGAACCATCCCCTTGCAACACAAAAAAGGAGCACTTTTTCAAGTGCTCAGTCTCGACTTTTATACGCATGCTTCGTTTTATCTGATAAAAAAAGCACAATTTCTGCTTTCTCTTAAACCGTCCATTTAATCAATAATCCTGCATGGGCTAGGCCGCCGCCAAATCCATATAATAATACATGGTCACCGAATTTTAATTTCCCTTCTTTTACTCCTATATCTAATGACAATGGGATCGTTCCTGAAGAGGTATTTCCATAATGAACTAAGCTATATAATGTTTGTTCTATTGGAAAGTTGCTTTTCTCACAAATTGATTCTAACATTCTTAAATTGGCACTATGGGGTACAAACCAGTCCACCTCATTTAGGTTCATACTTCCTTTTTCCGCAACAGTTTTCATACCGTTCGTAACCGTTTTAATGGCCCATTTATAAACTTCTCTACCATTTTGGACGATACAGCCATTCCCTAATAAGTCCATGCCGTTCATTTGCGTAGCTAGACTTGTAGAATATAAATGATGCCCGCCTTCTCCTTCTGAACCTATATGAGAAGAGATAAAGCTTGGCTCTGCTTCATCATATTCTAAAAGAACGGCTCCTGCTCCATCACCAAAAAGGATACAAGTCGTACGATCGGTGAAATCCGTAATTTTTGATAATGTTTCCGCTCCTACAACAAGAACTTTTTTATTTAGTCCTGAAGTAATCAATCCATTTGCCACATATAATCCATAAGTAAATCCTGCACAGGCTGCATTTAAATCAATTGCTCCCGTATTCTTTATTCCTAATTTAGCCTGAAGGCTGGAAGCTACACTCGGTGTTTTATATTCAGGAGTCATTGTACAAACAATTATTAAATCAACATCATCAACTGATTTGTCGTATCGTTCCATTAAATTGAGAACTGCTTTATAGCTAAGATCACTGGTAAACTCTTTTTCATTCGCTATTCTTCTTTCCTTGATACCTGTTCGCTTTACAATCCATTCGTCGTTTGTCTCTACCATTTTTTCTAAATCATTATTTGTTAAAATACGTTCAGGAACGTATGAACCTATTGCCGTAATACTTGCTTTGGATGTTGTCATTCACATCACCTCTTCTTTTATTTATTTATATTTCACCACCAATTACTATTACCTGGTACTAATTTTTACTCAAACTATTTCCTCTTTTTAAAAAGCTTTCGTTCCGCTCTCTTTAGAATATGTTTTTTTGTTGCATTTGCTTTACCTATTTTCATCATAAGACGATGAAACAAGATAATTGTTAACAATATTTTCTATTTATTTTTATGCTTTTGTCAATATTAAAGTCACCATTTCTTCTTCTGAAATGGTGACTTTAGTAGAATAAGAACTCCAAACGATTAAGAGATAGAGGTCTATTATCCTATTCTTTTATACATTTCCAATTTTTAGGTTTTATTCCGATATATTTATTGTCCTTCTACCACTGTAGAAATCTGCCATGTAATTCCAAACTTATCTTTAACTTGTCCATAGGATGGACTCCAAGGAGTTTCTTGAAGAGGCATGACTACTTCGCCGCCATCTATTAGTTTCTCAAATACTTCTTTTGCTTTTTCTGGATCATTTAAAAGAACTGCTACGTCCACTTGGGAACCAACTTGATAAGGTTGTCCAGGAAGATTATCGGATAACATTAGAAAAGTATTACCAATTCTTAAATTTGCATGCAAAACAAGATTTTTCATTTCCTCAGAAAGCGGGAATTCTGGGTTATCTGGCATATCACCATATGTTTGTAGTCCAAGGTTTTCTGCGTCTAATGCATTTTCATAAAATTTGACAGCTTCTTTGCAATTCCCATTCATTCGTAAATATGCATGAACTCCTAAAATCATAAATATACCTCTTATTCTTTTAAATATGCACAATATCGAACGTACGATCTCATTTTACTACATGTCTTTTTAATTTTAAACACTATTTATTACATAATTACTATTTAGTTTTGCCAAATTTCTTAAAAAATAAGCTTTCCAAAACTCCCTTTTATTTTCTATTTGCTTAACCTATCCAGTGCTTTCACTAGTAACTGTCCACGTTCACTTAGTGAAGACACAATCACAAACTCATCCTCTTGATGCGCATTTCCTCCCCTTGGTCCTAAACCGTCTACGGTTGGAATCCCTATATTTCCTGTAAAGTTTCCATCTGATCCTCCACCACTATACTTTGTTACCAACTCTAAATTTAATTCCGAGGCAGCTTCTTTTATTAGGAAAAATAAATTACTTTTATTTCCCTCTGTCTTCCAAGCTGGACGAGTAATACCACCACTAATTTCTATACGAATGTTTGGATTTTCAGTACAATTACAAATTTCTAAAATTTTTAATTGTGCAAATTCCCCTTGTTCCTGTGTTTCAAAACGCAAATCAATGCCAGCTTCTGCATATGGTGCAATCGTGTTCACAGATTGACCACCACTTACTAAGCCAACATTCACATGAATTCCTTCTAATTTCGTTAATTCATGCAATTGGACTATCTTTAATGCAAGCTCTTGGATAGCACTAGCCCCTTTCTCTGGTGCAACACCAGAATGTGCTGATATCCCATATAGCTTCAAAAAAAATTTGCCGCCACCCTTTCGACCAATCACCACATTCCCATCTACATCAGCAGGCTCCATAATTAACACATGTTTAACTGTCTTTGCAGTAGCTTCTATCAATTCTCGCGAAGAAATGGATCCTATTTCTTCATCAGTATTAATAATAATCAAGACATTTTTATAAGCATCATTATTTTGCGAAATTAAGTATTTTAAAGAATACAGTGTCATAACATGACTTGCCTTCATATCAAAAACACCTGGACCTTTGGCTTGATCTCCTACTATTGTAAATGGACGTTTTTGAACTGTTCCAGCTGGAAAAACGGTATCAATATGCCCAATCAATAATACACTAGGAGTAGTTGCCTCTTTATGCTTTAATACGATATTATTGCCTCTATCTACGACCTCGTGTACTTCTGCAATAAAACCAAGTTGCTCGAATTCCCTGATTAAAATTTCTCCTACTTTATCCACTCCCGTTTTCTGATATGAACCACTATCGATATTCACTATTCTTTCTAGCAATTGAAGCATGTTGTTTTTTTCTTGCTCAAAATATTCCTGCAAAACTCTTCCTCCCTTTAAATTGAATTATCATCACAGCGATTTTATCAGAAATATCAAAATATTAGAAATAAAAAGGTTTTTTCAATTTAACTAAACAAAAGTCCAAAAGGAGAGAAAACTTATTATCTTTTCTCTCCTTTTGGACTTATCCTAAATGTTTTTGCTATTTATTGTTCTTAGGAATTAAAATCATAAATCTTCCCTTTAATCAAATACCCTGTGCTTTCCGCCATATTGGTTATATGGTCTGCTGTTCTTTCTAAATAACGATTGATAAATAATAATTGAACAAGTTGATTTGTTTCTTCTGGATGCTCACTTAAGTATGCTGTAAGTTTCTTATATGTTTCCAAATAATAATCATCCACTTGATCTTCTAACTTACTTATTTCTTTTGCAAGTACGATATCTTCCTCTATGAAAGATTTTATTGCTTTTTTCAACATTTCGATGGATAGTTCCTTCATTCTTTCTAGTTGTGTAATATCTAAAAGAGAAGGCGTTTTTCCGATCTTAATCGTTGCCTTTGCAATGTTTACAGCAAAATCTGCAACTCGTTCGATTTCTGAAGAGATTTTAATTACACCAATTACTACGCGTAAATCTCTTGCAACTGGTTGCTCTTTTGCCATTAACCAAATTGCAAAATGATTAATTTCCGATTCGAGATTGTCAATGTCTGTATCTTCCTCTATTACATTTAAAGCAATTTCTACATCTTGTGTTTTTAATGCATCAAAAGCCTCTTCCAAAGAAGCAATCGACATTTCACCCATTTCTGAAATTTTTCCTTTTAACTCTTCTAGTTTCTTCTCAAAGTTTTCACGAATGACCATTTGCTCCTCCTATTATCCAAAGCGACCTGTTACATAATCTTCTGTGCGCTGATCTCTTGGTGTAGAAAAAATCTTATTCGTTTCATCGTATTCAACCACTTCTCCGTTTAAGAAAAAGGCTGTCTTATCGGAGATTCTTGCTGCTTGTTGCATGTTATGTGTAACAATAACAATCGTATAATCTTTTTTCATTTTGGTAATAAGCTCTTCTACTTTCAAAGTAGAAATGGGATCTAATGCAGAAGTGGGCTCATCCATTAAAATAACATCTGGTTTCATTGCAATAGCGCGAGCAATACAAACACGTTGCTGCTGTCCACCTGATAAACCAAGTGCAGATGTTTTTAAACGGTCTTTTACTTCCTCCCAAATAGCTGCGCCACGTAAGCTTTCTTCTACAATTTTGTTTAATTCCTTTTTATTTTTGATTCCTTGCATTCTAGGTCCATAAGCAACATTATCAAAAATACTCATCGGGAATAAATTAGGCTTTTGAAAAACCATTCCTACTCTTGTGCGTAACTTTATAACATCATTTGATGCATATATATTTTCCCCATCAATGACGATATCTCCTGCAATTTTTACGCCATCAATTAAATCATTCATACGGTTTAGCGTTCTTAGAAAGGTTGATTTACCGCAACCAGACGGTCCAATTAAAGCCGTTACTTTTTTTTCTTCAATATCAAGTGATACTCCAAACAACGCTTGTTTTTCTCCGTAAAATAAATTTAAATCAGTAACACTAATTTTTGATGTTCCAGGTGTACCTTCTTGACCTACCTGTAAAAATGCTTTCCCTGTTTTCTTTTGACTTTTTTGCTTTACTGTTGTAGTCATAAACATACCCCTTATAAATTAGTAGTCTGCCTTGTTTAATTTTTTTGAAATATATGTTGCAATAAGGTTTATAGCAAGAATTATTACAATCAAGACAATACCGACTGCAGCAGCTAGTTCAATATCTCCAGACTCTTGCGTTACTAAAAAGGAATGAACAGTTAATGTTCGAGCAGATGACAGCAAGCCCTCTGGCATTGCAGCAACTGTACCTGCAGTTAAGAAAATCGCAGCAGACTCTCCAACAATTCTTCCGATTGAAAGGATAATTCCTGATAATATCCCAGGCATCGCACTAGGTAAAATAACTTTATATAATGTTTGTAGTCTCGTTGTACCGAGGGCTAAAGATCCCTCTCGATAGGTTGGAGGAACTGTTTTTAAAGATTCCTCTGTTGTTCGAATAATAACAGGTAGTACGATAATCGTTAACGTTAAAGAAGCTGCCAAAATAGACATGCCCAATTTTAATGTTGTTACAAAGAATACTGCCCCAAATAAACCGTAAATAATCGAGGGAATACCTGTTAAGCTTTCTGTTGCAAATCGTATCACTCTAACTAGTCGGCCTTGTTTCGCATACTCTTGTAAATAAACAGCCGCTAATATTCCAATTGGAGTTGCAATGATTAAGGAAATTACAATTGTATAGATAGTTGTAACAATCATTGGCCAAATTCCGCCGCCACCCGTTGGGGAATAATCGCCAAAAATAAAATCAAAGTTAATTAAGCGAAATCCTTTATAAAAAATATAACCAACAATCATAACAAGGACGGCAACTGATAAGAAAGCAGAAAACCAAAGAAGTCCACGTAACAAGTTATCTTTCCATTGTCTCATCTTATTTGCCACCCTTCGAACTAATTTTCGCTAAAACAAAATTCAATATTAAAATGAATGAGAATAAGACAATACCCGTTGCAAATAGCATTTCTTGATGTGTTCCGGCAGCGTAACCCATTTCTAAGGCAATGTTTGTCGTTAACGGACGAACACTATCTGTTAAGCTTGTAGGCACGATTAAACTGTTACCTGCAACTAAAATAACTGCCATTGTTTCTCCGATTGCCCGCCCTAATCCTAATACAATTGCTGTCATAATACCTGATTTTGCTGCAGGGACAACAACTTTAAAAATAGTTCCGATTTCCGATACTCCAAGGGCAAGGGATCCTTCTCTGTACGTTCTTGGTACTGCGCGAATGGCTGTCTCTGCCACTGTTACAATCGTTGGTAGCATCATGATTGCTAGTACTAGAATAACTGCGAATAAACTTTGACCTTTTACTAAACCAAATGTATTTTGCAAAAATGGAACGATAATTGCTAGACCAAACACACCATATAAAACAGATGGAATCCCTGCTAAAAGCTGAATCGCTGGTGAAACAATTTTTGCGATTCTTTTTGATGCTATTTCTGCCAAAAAGATTGCGGTAAATAGTCCAATTGGAACGCCAATAACTAGTGCTCCAATGGTTGCATAAAGGGATGCGACAATCATCGGCCAAATCCCAAATTCTCCTTCACTCGGTACCCAGTCTACTCCAAAGATAAAATCAAAAAAACTATACCCCTCAGCCACAAAAGGATGTGTCCCTTTATAAAATACGAATCCAATAATTAATACTAAGCTTATTACGGAAAGAAGGGCACAAAGCATGAAAACTCTTGCTGAGACCTTCTCAAACATATACTTCCTCTTATTTGCCTTGCCCATTTCTGAGGCTTGCTTTTCGGTTGTTTGAATAGACACTCTATTTTCCTCCAAGATTACTTCTAAAGATTTTGGTTTTACTTAATAGGAATTGCTCCTGCTTCTGCGGCAATCTTTTGCCCCTCATCACTTAGAATAAAATCGATGAATTTCTGGCCATTCGCCGTTAAATTCCCATCTTTATATACAAACAGAAACGGTCTTGATAACTTATATTTTTGCTCTAATACATTTTCAGCAGTAGCCTCAACACCATCAATATTGATTGTCGAGATAGCATCATCGATGTATTCAAAGGAAATGAATCCTACTGCATGTTTATTATTTGCAACTGTAGTTTTAATATTTCCGTTTCCGCTTGCTATAATTGCATTTCTAATTAATTCTCCGGATCCGTAGCCTACAATCTCTTGGAAGGCATCACGTGAACCAGATCCATCCTCACGAGAGACAACAACAATTTCCATGTCATCTCCTCCAAGTTGTTTCCAATTCGTTATTTCACCAGTGAATATTTGTTTGACTTGCTCTAAGGTTAACTCTTTCACTTTATTGCTTGGATGTGTCACTACTACAATTCCATCATAAGCAATGACTACTTCCTTTAAATTCCCTTGTTCTTCTTCTTTTAAGTCACGTGAAGACATCCCGAGTTCGGAAACTCCACTCATCGCATTTGCAATACCTGCGGAAGAACCAATTTGATTTATTTCAATTTTTATATTATCGTGTTCATGATATTTTGCTGCTAATTTCTCAGCAAGTGGTCCGACAGAAGTAGATCCTGAAATTGATATCGGCGATTTATTGTCATTTGTTTGTTCCGATTCTGAATTACTTGCACATGCTGATAATAGTGCGAGTATAGACAGAAACATGAGTACCATTTTTATTTTTTTTATTATGACCATGTTTTACCTCCAAAAAAATAGCAACTTGTCTATGTCGTATCTTGTCTAATTAGTATGATAAATCCCAAGTGTAAATATTCTATTATCTCTTTGTAAAGGTTTTGTAAATATCATTAAAATCAATATCTTTCGTGTTATTTTTTGTAAAAATAAATTACTAGAAGCGGAAAATGAAGAAAAATACATTCCAAAAAAAGATAGCAGGGGGATATTCCCCTGCTATCTTTTTTTCACTAAATTATTTTATTTAAACTGGTATAACTTACTATTTTTTACTTTTTTGTATTTAGCTTTTTCTCTTTGCTAAAAGATTGGTGTTTTTCAATAAGGTAATAATTTTAAAAAAATACTGAGTAGCCTGAATACAAGTAGACACCATCGAGGATAAGTGAGAAAGATAAGACCTGTCCGGAGGCTGTGTCCCCCCTCCTACTCAATTTGTCCAATTGCACTTATTTACTATAGAGTACCTTTTAAATTTATTTTCCTGGTTACCAACTTCATGCAGCATCGTTTTCCAGAAAAAGGTTTCAACAACATATATATTATTTAACACTTCTTGTATTCTAATTATATATGTCTTTTCCTTTTTTATAGATTCTAGATAAAATAACCTTGCCAACTTTTTATACAATGAAATTAATTCTACACATTTTTCAATTAATGTATCTAATTACTTTTGTTGTGTTTGATAAGTCTAAGAACAATTTTTATTACGAAACAGATCCTTCTTATATAAAGTTATAACAGTATTGCTGTAACTCGCTATCTGTTGAGTAACATCAACTAAATTGATTTCATGAGGTGGAGATTTTACTGCCTATTAAGAGTGGGATAAAAAAATAGCAAAGATTATATGTAAATACCCTTTTTGGGATTATAATAAGCAGAGATACATACATTAGGAGGCCAAGTAATGGACAAGCAAGGACAAGAAAAATTTTTATCTTTCATTTTGCAAAGAGTGCAAGAGGGAAAAGAAGAAGAAGCGAAAGAGATACTCATGGAAAACTTCCGAAAACAAAATGAAGGTACTTTTTCTCAAAGTGATATTGAACAATTTCTTCCTAAAATGATTAGTCTAATAAAACCAGAAAAATTAGAGGAAATTCAAGCGGTTGTGAGGCAGTTTTCTGGCAGTTTCGGCAGTAAATAAGGATTTCTCAAATAACTTGGAAAATTTCCAAGTTATTTTTTATTTTTGTTTATAAATAAGCCACTATATTCCCCTTCTACCCTTCTTTTTTTGTCCCGAATAAAATAATTTTGAATAGGATATATCGTGCAAAATGATGGGCGGTTGATGAAAAGTGAGTGGACATTTTAAAGAAATTTTCGGAACAGCTATTAGCACGATCGGTACTATCCAAGCTGCTATCGGAAATACTCCTTCCTTCCATTTATCGAATGAAACAAATTATCAACTTCGTTTAGTTGGTAATGTATTACAAGGAACAGGCAGCGCCTTATCTGCTGACGGACAAGGAACAATCTCATTAGAAAAACTAGGAGATGAGATTCAAGCTATCGGAAATTCAACTGTTGTAACCGGATTAGTGCTTTATAAAACAAGTAATACCCCAGCCGAGCAAAAATTAATTATTACAGGTAGC
Organism: Niallia alba; assembly: GCF_012933555.1. Taxonomy (GTDB): domain Bacteria; phylum Bacillota; class Bacilli; order Bacillales; family Cytobacillaceae; genus Niallia; species Niallia alba. The sequence continues at coordinate 965,413 of NZ_JABBPK010000001.1, read as the reverse complement.
TGGCTGCAAGCTCTAGGAAGTTTTGTTGGACTTACAGATGAATTTTTCGATAGCACAGCAGATGGAAGAATCGAAAATATAATTGGCGGTTTATTACAAGGGATTGGGAATTCTTTGCAGGCGATTGGTGGAACGGAACAATTAAAAGGAATAAATAACGATGGCCAACAGAATATTGGTACATTAGGCAGTTGGATTCAAGCGACAGGAGCTGTCATTTCGCTTATTGGTCAAGTAAAAGAAGAATTAGAGGAAATTGCCCTGAATATTAATGAATAATGAAGTTTAGTGGGCAAAGATTAATAAGCGAGGGAAAGAAAAATCTTCCCCTCGTTTATTGAATGAGAAATGTTATATTTTGATATCCTAGACCTCCATATTTAACTTTGAACATCAAAGGACTTAAAACTATGCTTTTCTCTTTTTGGGCCAAATAAAATTCGTTATCGCAATAATCAAGTCGATCCCTAATACTAGCGTCCATAGTTTTAATATACCATCTAGTGCTTCTGTACGAGCTGAATCATTTATGGAAAATATTAAAATGAATAATATCCCTGCTCCAATTGCATAAGCTAACACATGTTTTCCCCAGCTTTTCAGATATTGTCTTGCATAGTCCATCCCAAACAATTGAATCGGCTTTGATCCTTGCTTTGCGATGTAATAACGAAATCTTACATCCGCCCATTTAATCATATCTCTTCCAAAGGCAATCGAAATGCCGATATATACAGCAGCAATAGCATGTGCAGTAGTTGCTGTTGCTCCTCGATACATATCGATACTTGTAGTAACCAACAATAATAAATCAATTACAGGTGTTAATGCTAGAAAGAAGAAACCTAGTTTTTCCTTCTTAAAAATATATCTAGTTATTAATCCTAAAATAATCACAATCCAAAAACCTATTTCACTTGCAACTATCATCCATGCAACAAAGTTCAAAAGATCCCTCCTCTCCCTCATTAACAGGGATGAAAAACTTCCACCGCTTCATGTATTACTTATTTCGAATAACAAAACGATTTTCCCACATGTTTTTTTACGATTAATAGTTAGAAAAAGTTTCATAGTGGAATACTTTATTTTTAAATGGTTATTGTATATTTAGTTCATAAGGTAGCAACCAATTTTTAAGGAACTAGGCTTTCGCTAATTTCAATGCCTGTTTGGCCATTTGCATAGATTCGTCCACACCGGACAAAAGGGCAAATTCGGCTATACCAGCTGGATATGCTGCCTCTAATTCGATGATATGATCTTTCATTTTAGGCTTGTCCAAGAGTGAAATGAAAATAGCGCCAGATAGTCGACATACGACTACTAGACGCTACTTTTTTAATATATGGGGTCCAAATTTAATACTCGAGCTTAAGAATACTTTATAACTGCCAACTCTCCTATACAGTCATTTTCCAGCTCGACAAAGCTAACCACTTCTCTTTCTCTTTGTAATCAGGCATTAGCTTTCCAACAAGACGCCAAAAGGAGCGGTCATGATTAAGATGAACCATATGGCACATTTCATGAACAACGACATAATCAATTACCTCAAGTGGAGCCATTGCTAACCTCCAGTTAAAGGTTAATTGGAAATTTGAATCACAGGTTCCCCATGTAGTTTTACTGTCAGTAATTCGAATCGAGCGAGGTTTTGTTTTGAAATTATTTTGATAGTGAAAGACTCGTTCTTCTACTAAAGCCTTACACCTCTGATAATAATACCTTTTCAATAATTGCTTTATTTTGTTCTTATCAAGATGCTTTATATAAACATGCAGTATTTCTTTTTCGAACTCCACACGTTCTTGTATAACAGCTATATCTTGGACGATTTTAATAGGATAAGTATTACCTAAATACAGAAAACTTTCATTATTTTCATATACCTTTTCCTGTGGACCTTCCATTCTTTTCTTCATTTCTTTTATTTTGTTGAGAATTTGATCCCAGTTTCCCTCTAGCACATGAATTACACATTCATCAGGCGTCTTTTTTGGTGCCAAAACTACTATATTTCCATAGCCATCTATGGAAAGCCCGATGGAAGTACGATTTTTATATTTTATATCAAAACGTATTGTTTCTCCTAAATAAGTATGTAGCATATTTTCACCTGACTAGTCCTTTACTGCTTATCCTCTATATTTAAGCGCTAATCCTTTTAAGAAGTTCCTGGCGAAATTATCTAAGCACACTTTATAATTTTTATGCCCTTCTTTTCTGAAGAAGGCTCCTAGCTCTCCTTTTGATACATTTAATCCAGCTTTTTTAAATATGTCTATCATATCCTCTGTAGTTAATGCCAGTGCGATTTTAACTTTCTTTAAAAGGATATTGTTTACATTCGAATTGTTTTTTATCGACGATTCTGGTTTATTTGGTTGTCCCGGTTTAGGCTCTTGCCTTCCTCTTTTATAAATAATAAAGCCATTAAGAAATGAATCTAACATACTATTCGTTAATTTTATTTGATCGTCATTCTCTGCTTCATCATCTGACTTTTTAAGTATTTTCACCACCTCTGGTACAGATACCTCCAATCCTCCAAGCTTAAATATTTCTGCCATTTCACTATTTTTTATTTCTAACGCGTATCTTAAACGAATTAATATATCATTATTCTCCATTTTATTGACCTCCTATTTTAAAACAACTACAGTCTTAATACTTTATCATAAATAAATATTCTAAAAAAGTATAGTAACCGCCTATCCTCTTTGCATCGTCACAGCATCTAGTGAGTCTACCTATTATATAGAAGTTCCTCCTTTTAATCGTTAAGTCTGTCCACGATTCGCTCGCTAAAATCGATCGTAAAAAAAGAAGAAGATAAAATAGACTGATAGATCTTATTCCTTGCAGCTTACTTCTGTAAGTTCCTTTTGTACTTTGCCTTTGCTCGATCGCAGTATGGAAAGCGAACTAAAGTAGTTGTTCCATGATCCTTTAAGCTTTTGAATTCAATTCTACCATTGTATTTTTCGACAATATTAAAGCAAATCATCAATCCAAGACCTGTTCCTTTGCTCTTTAATGAATAAAAAGGGGTTCCTAGAGACTTCACTTCTTCTTCTGACATTCCTCTTCCATGGTCGATTACTTTAATGACAACAAAACCTTTTTCCCTTTCAGCTTTTACAATTACCCTCCAAATTGGTAGTATCCTTATCCAAAGTGATTCAAGAAGAGTGTTTGTTAATGATGAAGAAAAAATGTTTACTGCCAAGGAATTCGATTTACTAAAATTCTTAGTTGAAAATCCAAATATCGCTTTTACGAAAGAACATTTAATGGAGCGAATCTGGGGATATGATTCATTGGGAGATGTGAACACAGTTACCGTTCATATTAGAAAGATAAGAGAAAAAATCGAAAAGGACCCCTCAAATCCGCAATTTATTGAAACGATTTGGGGTGTCGGTTATCGTTTTATGAAAAAGGACAGTTTCCAATAAGATTTTATGCTACTTCCAAATAGTTAGAGAGAATCTGACTTTTGGGACTAATATATGGAAAGGTATGCGTTTGAAAAAGAGAAATTGAGCGTACTCAATTTCTCTTCTTTTCATTATGTCGCAGTTTCTTTATTTCTTTACTACTTAATAATTTGTTTTACCATTTCTTCTCTTAACAAAGTATAAACCAACTCCAACTACTATTAACATAAATCCTGCAAGTAAAATGTTAAAGCTGTTTGTCGCTGTATTAGGAAGCTCATTAACTTGAGTTGGAACCTTAGAAGAATCTGGTTGACCTTCAAATACACCATACGTACTGAAGTGATCTGTATAAACTGACACAGCACCATTTTTGTATTCTCCACCAACTAATTCCCATTTACCTTCCTTTTCATTCCAATAATAAACTTTTACATTTTTAGGATTTTTGACTTGCTTTGAATCAACTTTGAATGTAAGTTTAACTTTTTCATTGAATTTATGGTATGTTTCTCCATCAGCCGCAATTGTGAAGTCATATGCTACCATTGAACCTTTCACTTTCATTTTCTTCACTTTAATTTCTACATGATCAGCTAAAGGAAGAATAGAAGCAGGGATTTGAATCTCAACATTTCCGTTACTTACCACGATTGTTGCATCAGCCTCTTGTAAAGCCTGAATTTGTTCTTTCGTTAGTGTAATGGTTGCATTGATTTTGTTATCAACACTGATATAAACTACAGCATTATCTGCAAGATTGGCAAGTGCAGAATCACTAATTTTATATTTGTTTCCATCTTTAATTACTTTTAGTTTAACTTCTTTTACAGGATTTGGATTACCAGGGTTTTCTCCTGGATTATTGCCTGGATTTTCTCCTAGTTCTTGACCTGGCTCTTCTCCTGGCTCTTGACCTGGTTCTTCTCCTGGCTCTTCTCCTGGTTCTTCTCCTGGTTCTTCTCCTGGCTCTTCTCCTGGTTCTTCTCCTGGTTCTTCTCCTGGTTCTTCTCCTGGTTCTTCTCCTGGTTCTTCTCCTGGTTCTTCTCCTGGTTCTTGACTCACATCAACAATTCTTCCTTCCACTTCAGTAGGAATACCGTCACTTCCAAGACTTACTAAATGATCTCGGAAGTTTTCCCAATCAGATAAACCTAAGTCCGTTACACGACCTTCTGCATATGCTTTGGCAAACACACCGTAACCGTCGCCACCTTTAGCAGTAAACGCGTTTGTTGCAATTGTGTACATTACATCGTCTTTCACTTCTACGTATTTACCATCTTCATTTAGATAAGAAACAGATACAATGCGCTCTCCTGCTTGTTTTTTCGCATCATATACTATCTTCCCACCTGCTACATGTAAGAAGCCACCGTTTTCTGTTGGGTATTGACCTAGAGAAATTTCAAATGCTTCTTTGAGCTCTGCACCCGTTACGTCCATGGTTGCTAAAGTATTGTTAAATGGCAGAACAGTGATTATTTCTCCAACAGTGATTGGTCCTTTATCGATTGATGCTCGGATACCACCACCGTTTTGTAGTGCCATGATAACATTTTTACCAGTAAATGTTCTTGATTTCTCAAGCATTCCATCTGTAATTAAATTCCCAAGAACTGTTTCATTTTTACGAACACTTGGTTGTGTATCATCACCGTTCGTACGTGGGCTTTCTAATGCGATTGGTGTAGACACACCAATTTCTGCTTGTGCCACCTTATTCACTTGTGCTTTGAATGGTGCCAATACTTCTGTTGCTTCAGTATCAGGTGTTTGGGAGCCAATTGCAATCAAACGTCCACTATTGTCTGTTACAACCCCATTTTTATTGAAAGTTACATCCAACACACCTAAATTACTATTAGCATTACCAGTCTGCACAATGACAGTAGGTGTTTCATCCTTGTCTACAATAACTGGTTTTTCTAATGTTGTATGGCTATGACCGCCAACGATTACATCAATGCCCTCGACTTTTTCAGCAAGAATTAAATCATTATCAATCGCAGCGTTGTCGTCATATCCGATATGAGTTAATGCAATAATCTTATTAATCCCTTGTTCTTCAAAGGATGCAACAGCTTTTTCTGCTTCTTTCAGATAGTTTTCAAAAGTAATAGATCCTGGACTAGAAATATCAGCCGTCTCCTCTGTCGTTAAACCGAAGATACCAACTTTTTCTCCATTTACATCTTTAATAATGCCATTGTAAATCTCACCATTTTCAACATTCGATTCGATTGAATCGTTTTGAAGTCCAGCAAATTTAGCATCTTTTGAGAAATCAACGTTTGCACTTACAAATGGGAAGTTTGCTCCTTTAATAAAGTCAGCCAATGCCTGATGCCCTTCCGCTGAAGAACCTAAATCAAATTCATGGTTCCCAAAAGTCATTGCATCAATGCCAAGCAAGTTCAGCATCGCTAAATCTGCTTTCCCTTGGAATTCATTAAAATATAATGTACCTGTAAATTGGTCACCTGCATGAAGAAGAAGTGAATTTGGATTTTCTGCTCGCACCTCTTTTACAGCAGTAACGGTCTTCGGCATGTTATCCAAAGCAGAGTGGATATCATTAGTATGCATTACAGATAAGTTAAACTCATCTGCTACATCAACAATTCTTCCTTCCACTTCAGTAGGAATACCTTCACTTCCAAGACTTACTAAATGATCTCGGAAATTTTCCCAATCAGATAGCCCTAAATCTGTTACACGGCCTTCTGCATATGCGTTGGCAAATACTCCATAACCGTCGCCACCTTTAGCAGTGAATGCATTTGTTGCAATTGTGTACATTGTATCATCTTGAACTTCTACATATTTACCATCTTCATTTAAATATGAAACTGATACAATTCGCTCTCCAGCTGGTTTTGCTGCATCATACACAACTTTCCCACCTGCTACATGTAAGAAGCCACCGTTTTCTGTTGGGTATTGACCTAGAGAAATTTCAAATGCTTCTTTGAGCTCTGCACCCGTTACGTCCATGGTTGCTAAAGTATTGTTAAATGGCAGAACAGTGATTATTTCTCCAACAGTGATTGGTCCTTTATCGATTGATGCTCGGATACCACCACCGTTTTGTAGTGCCATGATAACATTTTTACCAGTAAATGTTCTTGATTTCTCAAGCATTCCATCGGTAATCAAGTTTCCTAAAATGGTTTCATTTTTACGGACACTTGGTTTTGTATCATCGCCATTCGTACGTGGACTTTCCAATGCAATTGGTGTAGATACACCGATTTCAGTTTGAGCCACTTTATTAACCTGTGCTTTAAATGGTGCTAAGACTTCAACAGCTTCTTTATCTTCTGTTTGAGCACCAATAGCTACTAAGTGACCATCATAAGTTTTCACTACATCATTTTCATCAAAGTTTACATTTAAAACGCCAAGATTTCCATTTGAGTTTCCGGTTTGAACAATTACTGTAGGTGTTTCATCCTTGTCTACAATAACTGGTTTTTCTAATGTTGTATGGCTATGACCGCCAACAATTACATCAATACCTTCGACTTTTTCAGCAAGAATTAGATCGTTATCAATTGCTGCGTTATCGTCATATCCAATATGTGTCAATGCAACAATTCGGTTGACACCTGCTTTTTCAAAAGCTTCGACTGCTTTTTCCGCTTCTTTTAGATAGTTTTCAAAAACAATCGATCCTGGGCTAGAAATATCTGCTGTTTCCTCTGTCGTTAAACCGAAGATACCAACTTTTTCACCGTTTACTTCTTTAACAATTCCACTGTAAATCTCACCATTTTCAAATTTTGATTCGATTGATTTATTTTGAAGTCCAGCAAATTTAGCATCTTTCGAGAAATCAACATTTGCACTTACAAATGGGAAATTTGCTCCCTTAATAAAGTCAACCAATGCTTGATGTCCTTCTGCTGAAGAACCTAAATCAAATTCATGGTTTCCAAAAGTCATTGCATCAACTCCAAGCAAGTTTAGCATCGCCAAATCTGCTTTCCCTTGGAATTCATTAAAATATAATGTACCCGTAAATTGGTCTCCTGCATGAAGGAGAAGTGCATTTGGATTGGCTGCTCGTATTTCTTTTACAGCAGTAACCGTCTTCGGTATGTTATCCAAAGCAGAGTGAATGTCATTAGTATGGATGAACGTTAAATCAGGTACTTCTGGTAATTTAGGTAAATCAAGTTGAATCAATACTGGGTCATGATCAGATGCTTGTCCAGTTGCTTCCGTAAAGTTTGCGTTAATATGAATCATATCAGCTGTTGTTACATCAGCTAATTTATTTGTTACTAAAATATGATCTAGTACTTGGTTGTTTCCTTGGAAGAAGTAAGAAAAGCGATCTTCTGCAGGAACCTTTTCTACCATATTTGTTAAAATATCACCTTTTAAGGTTTCAAGAACTGGCGTGAATTCGAAATCATTCATGTCTCCAGCTACAACCACATTTAAGTTAGGATTTTTTGCAAGACCATCCTTAATGAAGTTATTTACTTCTTTTGCTAGTTTTAGGCGCTCTGTTTCGGAAGACAATATAGGTGGCTGATTAGCTCCCCATAAAGATTGATCTCCGCCTTTAGAATTCAAGTGATTTCCGATCACAACAACATGTTGACCCTCGAATTCAAATTCTGCAGCAAGTGGTTTTCGTGTGTTAGTAAATGCTTCTGGGTTAATAACACCTGGATTTAATGTCAGGTTACCCGTTTCCGTCCATCCATTTGCCTCCGTTGCTGCTCCCTTTGTTCCTTCAACTAATGTTACTCGTTCAGGATTGTAAAGATAGCCAACACGGATATTTCCACCAGGCGCTCCACCGTTCGCATTGTTCACAGGCGCTACATCTGTCCATTTATAGGTTGGACCACCAGCAACAGTGATCGCATCGATTAAACGTTGATAGCTTTCTGATGCATCTGTATTTCCAGAATTCGTTTCTCCATCATTATCCTGTACCTCTATTAAAGTAATGATATCAGGAGACTTCATATTTTCCACGAATGACTTGGCAATTCTTGCTACTTTGTCATCTGGAGTGTTTGATTTGTTATTTGAGAAGTTCTCAACATTATAAGAAGCAACAGTTAATTTATCTTTTGCAGGTGCAATATGAGTAACTTCTTGTGTTAAGTTTGCCTTTGTTACAGTAGGTAATTCGTTCTTATTGACTGATAATTGATAGCCATTGCTTGAATAAGTAACGACCCCTACTACATCGCCATTAAATTTATCACCTGGTTGGAAGTTACTGCCTACATTATCCAAAAAGATTTTTTCAGGGTTATAATCGTCTTTTGCGATATTTAGTCCACCCTGATTATTTAACGTATTATTTGTCGTGCTTTCCACAATAATAGGCACATCATTAGAATATGGAGGTCCAACTACAAGAGCATCTGGAAATGAAACACGCATATATTCAACAGATTCCCAAAAGTCGATACCATCTTCTTCTGGATCAAAGGATTTCATTTCATCATTGTCAATTACTTTATTTGGAGGGAAAATATCTTTCCCAATGACAAGTGGAGCAGGTAATTCAGCTGTACCATTTTTAGTAACTGCCGTTGCAGTAATTTGTGTTTTCGATAGGTTAGCTCCTCCGCCATATTCCGTAACTGTTCCAGTAACAGATACTTTATCACCAACAGAAACACCATGAGATGATTTATATACTTCAATTGCTTCGGAAGTGGTTTTGTCAGTATCCGCACCATCAACATCCTGCATAACAAAACTGCTTGTACCAAATACATAGGTCACAACACCAGTTATGTCCGTAACAGAAGAGCCATTATATTCAGAAATATGTCCTTTTCCTTGAATATCATGGATGCGGATATTTTCAGTATTTAGAATTTTAAAAGTAAAGCTAAATACATCACTTACTGTGCCATTATTAACAGCAATTGCTTTAATCGTAGTTTCACCTGTTTCTAAAGCGATTGCTTCCGAGTACTTTGTGCTAGTTTCAGTTGGCGCGGAACCGTCTGTTGTGTAATAGATAGCCGCATTATCAATACCAGAATTTAATTCGACCTTTGTACCAGCTGGAACTACACCTTGTGTTTGGGTTGTATAAACGGCTGGCTTGTTTACTAAATCATAGCTATTAAGACCAGTAGTTTTCAGATGGAATCCAGTTTCATCAACAGATCCAATTCCTGTAAGATGAACTTTATCTCCTTCTTTATAATGTTTAATTAATTCATCGTAAGTAGAGCCGGTACGATTATCGTGAATAACTCTTACTTTTTCTCCACTTTCAAATACAGCTTGGAACGTAGCAGTGCCATAGCTATCTTTCGTCATTTCAGAGATTGTCACATTTTGTAATTTGAGCAATTCACCTTGTGTAGATCCAGTTACTTCAGCAACAGACTGTGCAGCTGGTAGTTCATTGTCTGAAGAAATAATATCGAGGCTTGCTGGTTCCATTTCCAGCTCGTTTTTATATGTCTTTAATACGCCCGTTATTTTTACTTTATCTCCTGACTTAACCGATTTAGGGCTAGCATATACAAACATCCCTGCAGATGTATCTTGCATATAGAAGGTTTCGCTTCCCCATAGTCCTGAATTAGTTGTCGCAATTCCTTCTATAGTAACTGTATTCCCCGCACCAAGCTGACGAGCATCTGCGATAGAAATAGCAGGAACTGGTTCTGTAGGTTCTTCAGGAATTACTGTACCTATAGTATGGGTTCCGAGATCATCAAAGAAATTAATCCCTTTATTTGTCCATTCTACATTTCTATCAAAAATATCTTTACTATTTTTATCACCTGTTAGAACATCACTATTTCTAACTAAAGTAACGTCTTTAGCAAAATCAGCAGATGAGCCAACTTGCCCAATTGAATCAATGATAGAGTCTCCTTTTAATAGAACAAGAGGATCGTTACCATTAAAGTTAATTACCGTTGAATTTTCAAGATTCCCTTTTGCTTTAATTTTTTCATCGGCTTGACCATGATAGAGTACATAAGTTTCACCATTTTTTAATGTGCCAGATAGCGTAAGTTTTTGTGAAACTTCCTCTGCCCCATTTGTATGAATACCTAGACTATACTGACTTAAATCAAGGTCAGAGCCTGTTCCGTTGTATAATTCGATAGCCTTGTTAAAACCCGATCCCTCAATATATTCGGAGATAAGCAGATCTGTAGCTACAACCGTTTCAGCCTTTACATTTAAATTAGCTACTGGTGAGAATAAATTAAAAAGTATAGCAATTACCGTGATAATACTAAGATTCCTCTTATTTCTTCTTTTCATGTTTTCTCTCCTCTTATTTTAGATTAGCTTCATGTTTCGGACGTCTCGAAATGAGACTATCTTGTTTGATAGTGACCTACACAAGTACTGCAAGTAAACACTTATATTCCAAAACGAGATGACTACTACTAAGGAACTTTTCTGTTAGAAATTATCCTAATTGAATAGTAGTTTTTATATATGTAGCTTCCCACACATGACTTTTACACAATCCACTATAAATCTCCAAAATTAGCTATTTTCTTTGTCACATCCTTTGCAAGACAATATTGTTGTAGCCGAAAAGCAGTTATAGGCCTATTCACCTATGTTATTAATATAGGTAGACTAATTTGTATTATTACTATCAAAATATAACAAACCTACCCGAGAATAATTGTATAATGATATAAATCTCTTAACAAGCTTCATTTACAAAAATATAAAGAATTTACAAAAAAAATAGAATTTTATTATTTTTTGTCACAATATGGATATCGTTCGGTGTAATATAAAACTCTTTTTCTACTTAAAATTAATTGATTCACGGTATAATTTTTTAACCGCAAGGACCTACTTTCAAAATATTTTATGCGTAACTTAAATTTAACAGAGGGTTTGTTTTTGAAAAAAATAATCAAAGCCGGTTGAATTTTACTTATTGTAAAATTCAACCGGCTTTTTGTTATAGAGGAGGTTTTTGCCCCATCATCCGTTTTTTATGTCATTAAAGACACAATTTCAAGATACTGAAACATCAGATTTCAATCACTTTATATCTCAGAACAGTCTTTAATTTTTCTGGTGACGTTTTTCTTATATCTGAAATGTAGATTTCTTTTCTTTCATCCTCTGTAACATCCTCTTCCTCAGCCATCTGAATATATCCTAAAATAGAAGTTAATGGCGTTCTCAAGTCATGAGACATATTGGCAATTGCTTGCTTTTGTTCATTTTCGTATCTGATTCTCTTTCTATTTTCGGCCACGTACAGATCAATAAGTTTATTAATTTCCAATCCTAGTTTTTCCATATTCTTATCAAAAAGGGCCATTTCTATTTTTTTGTTCGTTTTTCGATCGTTATATTTTTCCAATTGCTTGCTTATCTTTTTCACTTCTTTTTTTAAAGCAAATAAGCGAGTGAGCAAAAGGACCGCTATTATAATGGATACATTAACATTTTCCAGGGCAAAGTCATCTTTATATTTTTTTGTTAGTTTATTTGTTCTTAGAATATATTCGCTCATCTGTTATTAGCCTCCCTCCATTACTTATATCATTAGTATGATCTGTAAATCGTAAGAAAGGCTTAAGGCAAACCTTAAGAAAACCTTAAGATTTGAGACGATAGCCCATTCCCCATATTGTTTCGATATATTCTTCACTTGGATTTGCCTTACTGAGTTTATTCCGTAAGTTACTCATATGAACATTAACCGTGTTGTCATCCCCATGAAAAGGCTCGTTCCATACACTCTCGAATACATTCGATTTGGAAAAGACCTTTTTCGGTGAAGTCATTAAAAGTTTTAAAATCTTATATTCCCGAACTGTTAACGTGATTTCTGCGCCTTCTACATAAACAGTCTTTGTATCCAAATCAAGGTGAATATCTTTATGCGTTAATAGTTGTTTAGGGGTTTCATTCGTATGTTTGTATCTACGAAGCAGAGAATCAATGCGAGCAGACACTTCATCAACATCAAAAGGCTTAGAAATAAAATCATCTGCCCCTGAGCGTAAGCTATTAATTTTGGTTTCCTTTTCACTTTTTGCTGAAATAATAATAACTGGCATAGAACCTTTTGCCGTTATTTTTTCAAGAATTTGTTCACCAGCCATACCTGGAAGCATTAAATCAAGTAAAACTAAATCCCATCTCTGCTTATCTAAATAAATCAGTGCCTCTGTACCCGAATAGGCAGGTTGTGGATAGTATTGGCTCTTTTTTATAATCCGGCATAATAATTGATTAATATCATTGTCATCTTCAACAACTAAAATGTTTATCGTCTGATTCACTTTAAATTCTTCCCTTTTCGTTTAATATATTGGCAAGAGCATGGAGAAATGTGGATCACAATTCGATGGGGATGTACGGAATAGGAACACACAATTCATTTGATTCCCCTTTATTAGGATAAGCCTTTAGCTTTCCTTCATACACTAGTTTCAATTCTGATACTTCCTGTAAATCATTTGGTGTAATAAGTGATAATGGCTTCTCAAAATCAATAATATTACATTCCTTTAGCACGGAGGCAACAAACTGAGAGCAGAATAACGCCTTTTCTCTCTTTATTGGCTTATTTACTATAAATCCGAATAAGCCTAAGAAATTATAACGATAGTATTCCTTTTGTTCTTCCATTTTCTTTATATAGCGTTTTATGTTATCTAGTTGAACTTCTGTTACTGTAAGGGAATAAACGGCACAATCTGCTTGTTTAAATAAGCCTTGCTTGACATCTTCTTTTACAAATCCCCCGATGAAGGGATTTCTAACCTTTTTTCTTCCAAAACTATATACCTCTGATAATTCAGAGTCAAAGGATATGGACGCATGGTTATAAGGCTTTTTTGTATATAGTTTTATCAACTTTGTAAAAAATGTACCAGTATCTGTTAAAAGAAGATATACCTTTTTTTCTGTCATGATTATCCTCCTCTTCTGTTATCAAAAATAATTTCTATCATCAACTTTACATCTAAAAGTATAAGAAGAAGTTAATAAATTCCTTAAGAAAATCTTAAGTTTTTGAGAATAAACCTTTGGAGGAAGAAAAAATAACTGGTCCACTATTTGGACCAGCCTGGATTTTTATTGTATGGGATTGAGATAACGAACTACTTAGCAGTAGTACCGATTTTTAAAATGGGATAATACTTGCTATTTTTCACCTTTCTTCTTCACAGCGAACCAAATTTCACTATAAACATTATTTCTGTCGGATAAATCTCCTGTAAATGAAATGTTTGGGGCATCTACTAATTCATAATCTGAAGCAGGAAGCCACTCTGAAGCAATTTTTGCCCAGGTTTCTTGCATAATCTTTGGAAATTCCCCTTTAGATGAAAATATTGCCCAAGTTAGGGCTGGGACTTCTACTACCTCAAATCCATCAAAATCTAACTCTTTTGTGGTTAAGAAGCCAATCATATGATCAAGACTTCCTTTTTCCTCCATACATCCTTCCTCTAAATTATAGGAAGCATTCACAACTTGATTTGGCTCCATATTTGCATAACTGTGCAGTTTTTTTCTTTGTTCTGGTGTAATGCTTTTTGCTAGCTTGATTATTTCTTGATTTTCTCCTTCAAATTGAATGGGAACTCTCTTTTTTACACCGACAATCTTATAAGCTTCTTTTTTCTCGATTCTGTAATCCATATTTATTCCTCCTTGAATCGTTAATTGGAAGGAGAGTTTAGGAAATGCTTTAAGCATGTTTTTCTTTTTGACCTCTGAAGGATTGATTCCCGACCATTCCCGAAAGGCACGTGAAAATCCATCAACAGATTCATAACCATATTTGAATGCTGTTTCAGTAACACTCATTCCTTCATGTAGCAAATCAAAAGTAGCGTTAGATAATCTCCTATTACGGACATATTCTCCTAACGTCATGCCAGAAAGGAATGAGAACATTCTTCGAAAATGATAAACAGAAGTTCCTGTGATTCGCTCCAATTCGTTATAATCAATCTCATCGTACAAATGTGATTCAATATAATCCATTGCCTCGTTCATACTTTTTAGCACGCCGCTTCCTCCTTCATGTGTTCATTATATTTTCGATCGTAAAACAAAACCCGATGAAAAAGAAACGGATATTATCGGATGAAGATTCCTATAAAGAAAAATTCCATTAGTAGGGTTTTTTCCTCATCTCCCGTGATAGATAATTGCACTTATCGTACCTTTTAATGAGCTGTACAAACACAAAGAGCTATGGAAGTATTCAATAAACCATTCATAAATTTATTTAAATAAATACTGATTTCATTTATCCTTACACACTTTTTATAACATTTCTCTTAAATTAATTTTCATTTCTTATATCTTTTAACAGTCCTTCAAACCATTGAATATTTACTAAATGATGAGAACGTGAATTTCCCAACATTTTTTTAAAATAAGTAGGGATAGTTTCGTTATGCTGTAGTGTTTGATCTAATAAAAAGATTTTCTTTTCCGTTTGTTCGATTTGTATTTTTATTAGCTTTATTAGTTCCTCCCTTTTATATTCGTTAGCAAATAACATGGCTGCATAAAAAGATAAGTTTATATAATCGGTCTTAGCCCCATACTTATACATCAATTTTTCGAATTCTTTGTCTCCTAGTTCCGTGATAATATAATTATGCTTCTCTCTAGTATTGTCTACTTGGTCAATTTTTTTAATATATTGCTTTTCTTCTAATTGTTGAAGATTATAATAGAAGGAACCTTTCGTAAAATTCACTATATATTTATAGTGACGCTCCTCCATTAATGCTAATAATTCGTAACCGTAAGAACCTGGTTTTTGTTTTAATAAACCTAAAATTAGTAGTGGGATCAAAAAAACACCTTCTTTATACTCTTCATTAAAATTATGCGAATAGGTATTCCGCGATGATAAAGTTTACCCCTTGTAGATTTGCTTAAGTTGAGATTCAAATTCACGATATGAAATTTTTCCTAACGCCAAATCTAGGCTTTTCCTATATATGTTTTCTGTTTGCGTATAATTACCATTCATACTATCGCTTTCTCCTTGATGCCATAGAATTCCTATTAATTCACTATTCTCCATAGCAAATTTCGCTTCTGTTATAGCATGTCTAAAAAGAGTCTGATCTACATGCCATTCATCAAGTGTGCTTCCTCCTTCCGCACAAGGAATTAAGCCAATCATATCTTCTTGATTTATATTGCACCATGCATCTGCAAAGGAACCAGCTAGACTGATTCCAGAAACAGGGCGATCATAATTAATGGGCTCCGTCATCATTTGCCATCTCCCATTACGTAACATTTGAATTCTTTCATTATAAATCGGGGGCACATCATCGATAAACCCTCGTCCTGCCATATTCGACTGTCCTATCATTAAAAATGATTTAATCATTTGCTTCATCCTTTCTTCTTATTTATTATTTATATAAAATCTGACCAATTCCTAAATATATTATTGGTAGACTATCCTAAAAGTAGAACACCAAATTCGTTGTTGGTCTAATTAGACTAACAGCACTTACTTATTATAGTCTAATTAGACCATATGTCAATTATATAAGAGTAAATTTACTATCTGTTCCTATAGCACTATAAGTAATTTAGCACCCTCACAATATAGCACCATCTAATCTACCAACCCTTGTTTAACACTACCTCTTACTACTACTTTTAAATAAGGTTCCCCTTTTGAGTATTCAAAGAGACCAATGTAATCTATCCCATTATAATTCAAATATACAATTTCTGTATTTCCCGTCTTTTTTATTTTTGTCCCTGATAGATGCTTTTCATGGGGACCTGACATTAGTTCTACTCTTCCATTAACTGCAACATCATTATCTATAAGAATATAAGAAAGGAGCATGAAATAGGGAATATCTAAATCTCTATCTACAAATTTTTTAATATTTAATTGCATTTCTTCTGTTTCTAAGAATGTTTTAACATACTCTACTTCATTAAATTTCTCCACAACTTCATACATCTCAGTAGATTCAGTGATGTAGCCTAACGGTATGGGAGGAGTAAAATAATGAAGCACGATGTTAGTTAGAATTCCATAAATTACTGAGAGAAGCACTATTTTTTTATCCTTCTTTACTTGGAATAGAAATATTAGTCCAAATATTATTCCTATTGGTATAGTAAAAGAATCTGTTTTAAACGAAACAAATGTCAAAATGTATATAAATGTTAGCTTCACAAAAAGAATGAAATTTCTTTCCTTATGAAAAAGCAAGACAGAAGTACATAGTAGAAAATAGATGGAGCTGGCTATAATTAAATGCATAAATCCTCCTTTCCGATTAACGATTAACGATTAACGACTTTTATTATTGCTCAATTATAACCTCTAATCAGGTGTCAGGCACCCTAAAAAGACAAAAATAAAAATTTGACTCTCAGAGATAGATAAAGAGAAAAGGAGCTAGCAATTCCCTACTTATCACTCACCAGAAGGAATGGTAATCGGTGCTGATGTACATAATGGAATTCCAAAATTAGGGGAACTATCGGCATTCCAATTGAATTTTTGTATTCGGGTACTTCGTTGCTGGCTTCCTCCTTCTGATTCGGAGATAGCATGATAAACAATCCAATCTTCTGTCCCATCAGGAGATTGTGTAAAACTATTATGGCCAGGAGCAAATACTTTATTTTCGATACTTTTCTTAAATACAGGCTCATTAGATTTAACCCAAACTTCGGGATTCATGACGTCCTTATTCTCTGAGGTTGTTAACATCCCCAAACTATAATCATCAGACCAAGTGGTACTAGCAGAATAGACTAGAAACAACTTATTATTCCTCTTTAACATTACAGGTCCCTCATTAATCGCCATTCCACCTTGCTTTTCCCAATCATACTCAGGTTTTGACAATAATACATTCGGACCAGTAAGTGTCCACGGATTTTCCATCTCAGCTATATATAGAGCTGATCCATACTCAGGAAAGTTCCCATATCCAGCATATACAAAATAAAGTCGACCTTTATGTTCAAAAATCGTTCCATCTAAACCAGGATATTCTGTATTTACATATCCTCTTTCTACCCAATCCCCGTTAAACGGATCTTCCGCCGAATTCTCTAGCACAAAAATCTTCCTTGATTGATCATCGCCTATCCCGTCATTTGCCGTGAAATATATATACCATTTCCCATTTATCCGATGAATTTCTGGAGCCCAAATATTAGCACAATTGATTCCTTCACTCGGAGCAGTCCAAATCGTTTTACAAGTACCTTGTGCCATTCCACTTAATGTAGGTGACTTCCATAAATCGAGTCTTGTCCTTTTTGTTACCATAAAATAGTAAGTATCTTTCTCTTTATACACCCAAGGATCTGCCCCAGGATCTAGAATCGGGTTATGAAAAGTTAATTTCCCCATAGTTTCCTCATCTTACCATTTTTTATGATGAAACCAACCGTAAGTAAGGGTTTTCATTTTTTCCTATCAACAGCTATGATCAGAGAAGGAGCAAGCTTTGCTTCTCCGTTATATACCCCTTTGTTTAGAGTCCAGTTCCACCGACTTGTATAATCTTTTGCCGTTTTGTCTCCCAAATGATATTTCTTGCTTAATCAATCCCCGAATTCCATAATATATCCCTACTCTCACTTTTACTTATCCAATATATTTATTCTCTACCATCTCGTTCTTTTCCTTTTAAAAATAACAGAGAGTATGGATAGGCTACACTTTTTTTAGATCAAGTAGATTATTTGGGGAGAATCTACTTGACTATAAGTGAACGCCGAACATGTACTTGGTTTCCCGCATGTAGTTTTTTGTATCCTCATTATTAAAAAAATGAGATAAATCTCTTTTCACCTTACCTATAGAATGTTCACCCTAAGATTTTAGTTTAGGACTCAACCAATTATTTCATCTTTTATTCAACAATTCCCATATAGGAAAACCTCCTATCATATTGTATAATAGACTTTTATCCTACTTGTGAGATGCCCAAGTAAGTTTAATTCCATAATCGAATTTCACTTTACACAAATAATAATTTCAAGTTAGAAAATCTAATATAAATCTAGTATGATATCTACATGTGATATAAAAGAAGGGGTTAAAAAAATGAGTGTATTAAACGTAAAAGGTTTAAGTCACGGTTTCGGTGATCGTGCGATTTTTAATGATGTGTCTTTTCGACTTTTAAAAGGGGAACACGTTGGTCTAGTAGGGGCAAATGGTGAAGGTAAATCTACTTTCATGAATATTGTTACTGGGAAGCTGCAACCTGACGAGGGGAAAGTGGAGTGGTCACGAAAAGTTCGTGTTGGTTATTTAGATCAGCATGCTGTACTTCAAAAAGGTACGACGATGCGCGAGGCTTTGAGCACTGCTTTTCAATATCTTTTTGATGCTGAAGCAGAGATTAATGACCTTTATGCAAAAATGGGTGATGAGGGTGCTGATATCGATGCATTACTTGCAGAAGTTGGAGAACTGCAAGAAACATTAGATAGTAATGATTTCTATCAAATTAATTCAAAAGTGGAGGAAGTTGCTCGTGGTCTAGGATTAGACGATGTTGGACTTGATCGAGATGTAGCTGATCTTAGCGGTGGGCAACGTACGAAAGTTTTGCTAGCTAAGCTATTGCTAGAAAAGCCTGAAATCCTATTACTAGATGAGCCTACAAACTATTTGGATGAACAGCATATCGAATGGTTGAAGCGCTATTTACAAGAATATGAAAATGCCTTTATCTTGATTTCACATGATATTCCATTCCTGAACAATGTTGTTAACTTGATTTATCACATGGAAAACCAAGAGTTGAATCGCTATGCTGGCGACTATGATAACTTCGTAAAAATACATGAAATGAAGAAGCAGCAGCTCGAGTCTGCTTACAAGCGTCAACAACAAGAAATTGCAAATTTGAAAGATTTCGTTGCTCGTAACAAGGCAAGTGTTGCGACTCGTAATATGGCGATGTCTCGTCAAAAGAAGCTCGACAAAATGGACATTATTGAATTAGGAAAAGAGAAGCCAAAACCAGAGTTTAAATTCAAAGAAGCTCGTGCTGCTAGTCGTTGGATTTTCACGGCTGAAGATCTTGTTATTGGTTATAACGAACCACTTTCTCGCCCGCTCAATTTGAAAATGGAACGAGGACAAAAAATCGCATTTGTTGGTGCAAACGGTATTGGTAAGTCTACCCTTCTAAAAAGTATTCTTGGATTAATCAATCCAATTTCAGGTACAGTGGAACGCGGTGATTATCAACACATCGGCTACTTCGAGCAGGAAGTGAAAGAGTCCAACTACAACACTTGTATTGAAGAAATTTGGAGTGAATTTCCAAGTATGAATCAGGCAGAAGTACGTGCTGCTCTTGCAAAATGCGGCTTAACGACGAAACATATTGAAAGTAAAATCGAAGTGCTTTCTGGTGGCGAAAAAGCCAAAGTTCGCTTATGTAAAATTTTAAACACAGAAACAAATTTATTAATTCTCGACGAGCCTACCAATCACTTGGATGTAGATGCAAAAGAAGAACTGAAACGTGCATTAAAGGAATATCGCGGAAGCATCTTAATGGTATCCCATGAACCTGATTTCTATCGTGACATTGCGACAGATATTTGGAATTGTGAGGATTGGACGACGAAAGTGTTTTAAATAATGATTGAGGGGTACCAAAGTGATCTTTTGTACCCCTTTTTATTTGATAAAGTATATCTTTTGTGGCGTGTTTCGGTTACTAAAAAACTATCTTTATCCCAAACTTGTCAACAAAACCATCATTCCATTCGTAATACCATGAATCATTACAGATGGCCATATCGAATTCGTTCGCTCATACGCTAGCGCAAAAATGATACCGCTGAAAAAATTAACTGGCATTGCATTATAGGTAGGGATATGGATAATAGTAAAAATAGCTGAACTAATTAGAATCGCTCCAAAAATCCCCATACGAGTGCGTAACCAGCGATATAAAAATCCACGATAAAAAATTTCCTCATATATTGGTGAAATCACTGCCGCTGATACAAAGGCAATAAAAACTGTAAAGAAATCTACGTTTTGTTTTAGTGATTCTGTCTTACCATTTTCCCACGAAATTCCTATAAAACTAGTAAGTACAACAATGATTATAGCGCCAATAAGTAAAATAACAGAAAATACAACAATTATCTTCCAATCTTTCTTAAAAAACCTCTTTATTCCTACTTCACGCCAAGAAAGTGCTTTTGGACGGAGGGCAATAAAATAGACACCTGTTAGTAAAACACTCGCTATTGTTAACCCCATAAGTGTACCTGCATATAAATCATTATTAAAAAATTGTGCATACATCGATGAAACAATGAACTTTAAACAGCCAAGGACAAAAATAAACTCCAGTATCATTAATAAAATAAATTCTTTACTCCCCCATGGATCCTGTTCTTTCCAATTAGTCTGATTGTTCTCCATCCTCATCCCTCTTCCTATATATGGTATAATGCAACTATATTAGATTACGCAACGTAACCTGCAAGCTTTTTTTAGGGGGGATACCATGAAACGATGGTCTATTGGAGAAGTTAGTAGACAGAGAAATTTATCCAAACGAACACTTCGCTATTACGATCAAATCAAACTTCTTACACCTAGTTTTAAAGATGAGTACGGAAGACGATTCTATTCAGAAGAGGATTTATTTAAATTAGAGAAAATTATTATTCTAAAGTCCCTTTCACTATCATTAGAGGATATTCACCATTTATTAGATAAGCTCTCTTATAAACAAATACTCATTTCACACTTCAATTACTTACAAGAACAGCTTTCAAAACTTCAAACAAGCATAGCTAACACCACTTCATTAATCAATATGATAGATTTAAAAAAAGACCTATCTTGGGAACACATCACCGAACTTGTTCAACTTTCACAAAGCAAACCAAAAAAGTGGATTGACTATTTTCAAGATGATGAACAATTTTTTTTAGAACAAACGATTCCAAGCCTTAGTCATAATGATGAAATAACTCATCAATATATTCTGTTATTGAAACAAATTGAATATTATATAAACCAAGGTATACAGGCAGAATCAATACAAGGAATTCAAATTGCTAGAAAGTTAATAGAGCTATCGGAAGTGACGTTTCAGGGGGACGATGATTTAATCGAAAAATTTTGGGAAGTAAGAAAACTACCTGCTCAGGAAACTGGACTATTTCCGATTTCCAAAGATGTATTGGAGTTCGTGGAACGTTGTATTAGTTATACAACATCTGAACAATTGGGAAATTAAATGAAGCAAACAAAGTAACCAAACTATTAAATCAGAGAAAAGATAAACCAAAAAATGCTTTAAATTCAACTTTTTGTTGTTTTTTGTTTGGGTAAAACCGTTCCTAAAATAGGCTTTTTTACAGCCACTTATTTATTAATCAATATTCTAAGTGTTGGACGTTATGGACTGTGTAACATCTATGTGAAACAAGATTTTTCGAGGCGTCACTGTGACTGAGAAATGATCTATATCTATATTATTTAGCCTATCCTTAATCGAGGTAACAAGCTCAGGGTCAACAATATCATTTAAATAAACAATTCTTACTTTCTGCTTTACACGTTCACCTAGTTCTATTTCATCACTTACTAAATTAGGATTAGAAATATTATGCTTAATACTTTAATATTTGTGGATAATGATTCCGTAAAAGATATTTTAGGACCATAAACAAGAGATTCAGTTTCCGCTTTTCCAAGTGACCTTTCAACAGGATCACCAACACCAGCGAATAGTCCTTTTTTTTTCAAAAGGGAAATAAATAAAAGTGAAACCATCCAATATATACTTTGAAATATCATTTGTTTCAACTAGTTCTTTAACTTCGGTAATTGGTAAATGTTCAAACAAGTAATTTAGATTAATTTCTTCAGATGTAGAATTATTTAAGAAAGAAATAATATTTTTTTCTATTGATATACGGTTAACAAGAATCTTTAAAAAGTACAATTCAATTGTTGTTTTATTTCCGACTGTTACGGTTCTATTAACTAAATCAGGAGAGTTAGATAATTGTTTTTTAATACTTTCAACATCAATTTGCTTAGCCTGTTTTTTAAAAAAATTCACATAAATCCCCCTTATACTCCAAATTTAACCATTAATATTTTTCACAATATAAAATTTCTTATATACATAACTTTCCTTGTATATTTTTTAATTCTAAGAAGAAAATATATGTGATAAAAAAACAAGGAGTGATTAGTATGTCATTAATACCGTATGATCCATTTAGACAACTAGCAAATATGAGAAGAAATTTTGACCGTTTTTTCTCTGACTTCCCTCTAGATCTTGGGATGGAAAACAATAATTTTGGTAATATCAGAGTTGATGTGCATGAAACTGAAAATGAAGTAATTGCTTCATGTGATATTCCAGGTCTTGAGAAAAAGGAAGATGTAAATATTGATATTGAAAATAATATGTTAAGCATCAACGGTACCATCAATAAAACAAATGAGATTAAAGAAGAAAATATGTATAGAAAAGAACGCTATACAGGTAGCTTTCATAGGACTGTATCCTTGCCAAGCCCTGTATCTAATGAAGGAGTAAAAGCTACCTATAAAAACGGTGTTCTTGAAGTCAGAATGCCAAAGAAAACAAATGATAACAAAAAGAAAATTGATGTGGACTTTCACTAAATGAGTAAACTATTACCTGTTATGAAAGAGTTCGGCAAAGATTACTTGCAAGAAATAGCTAATGAACAACCAGATTTAGTTGATTTACTTATTTTAACTGTACATTTACCCTCTCATAAGAAAAAATTTATATTAAAGCAGTTAAACGATGATATTAAGAAATCTTTTCTCATACAATAATGTATTACATTTGAGGCTGGGACAAAACCCACCTCTGAAATGAAAAAGCCGGTGAAATTTTACGATAAGTAAAATTTCACCGGCTTTGATTATTTTAAATAAAAAATAAGGACCACTTCTGATAAAATTAAGTCACCACAACAAAATTATACAGAAAGAAGGATCCTTATGTTTAAAGATTATAACATGAATCAACTCGTTTTGCCTTTAGATTTAGAAGTAAAATTACAAAATAATGATATTGCTTTCCATATCCATCATCTAGTTGAAAGTATCCCTCATGAAGCGTTCGAACCATTTCTACGAAATGAGGGGTGTCCTGCCTATCATCCACGTATGATGCTTAAAATTATCTTATGTGCCTATACACAATCTATCTTCTCAGGACGGAAAATTGAAGCCCTATTAAAAGACAGTATCCGAATGATGTGGCTAGCCCAAGGATATGAACCAAGCTACCGTACAATCAACCGATTCCGTATTCAACCAGAAGTGAAAGATTTAATTCGTCAATGTTTCGTTCAATTCCGTTGCCAATTGATTGAAGAAAAGCTTATTGATCAAGAAGCGATTTTTATCGATGGTACAAAAATTGAAGCAAATGCGAATAAATTTACGTTTGTTTGGAAGAAAACCATTGAAAAATATCACCAAAATTTAATTGAAAAGTCAAACCAGCTATACAATGAGCTACTAGAGAGTGAAATCATACCTGAAATTCAACGTGAAAGCGATAAACAGTTATCATTGGAAGAACTCGCTCAATTAGTTCAAAAAGTGGACGATGTCGTAACTGAATATGATAAACAAATTGAAACATCATCAGATGTTCTAGAACGAAAAGCCTTAAGAAATAAACGTAAATACCCGAAACAATTACGCAAGCAGTTGATTGATTTTGTCCTACGTAAACAAAAATACGAAAGAGACTTTGAAATCTTTGGTACACGCAATAGCTATTCTAAGACAGATTCAGATGCGACGTTTATGCGAATGAAAGATGATTATATGCAAAACGGACAATTAAAAGCTGGATATAATGTACAAATCGCAACGGAAGGTCAATATACGCTTGCCTATAGTATATATACAAATCCAACAGATACACGTACGTTAATTCCATTTCTAGATGAGATTGAGCAGCATTATTTTGAGTTACCAAAACACATTGTTGCAGATGCAGGTTACGGTAGTGAACAAAACTTTCATGATATCCTTTCGAATAGAAAACGAGAAGCACTTATTACGTATAGTATGTATTTGAAAGAACAAAAGAAAAAGTATAAACAAAACATATTTAATCCCGATAACTGGACGTATGATGAAGAAACCGATACATATACATGTCCTAATCAAAAACGTCTTGAATTTCAATATTATTCTGTCCGTAATGACCACACAGGCTTCCAACGGAAGCTCAAAATTTACGAGTGTGAAGACTGTTCGGGATGCCCATTCCGTTCATCGTGTACCAAAGCTAAAGAAGGCAACAATCGAAAATTAATGGTAAATGAAAAATGGGAACAGCAAAAAGAATATGTAAGAGCGAAGCTTTCAGAAGAGAAAACAAGTGCCATTTATCGAAGACGCAAAATCGATGTGGAACCAGTTTTTGGATTCTTGAAGGCTAATTTGCGTTTCACTCGATTTTCTGTACGAGGAAAATCGAAGGTAGAAAACGAAATGGGCCTCGCGTTAATGGCTGTGAATTTAAGAAAATTCACGGCCATTAACTAAAAAAAAAGAATTTACACACCAAAATAGAGAAAGGTGAATTTGAGTTTCCTCAAATTCACCTTTCTCACTATTTGAAGCTAGTTATGTCCCAGCCTCTTTTATGTTTATAAAAGGGAGGGAAATTCACCTTCGCAGTCATAAAAGCTACTGAAGAAGACGTTAAACTATTAGCACGTTTAATTCGTGCAGAAGCTGAAGGAGAAGGAAAGTTAGGTATGTTAATGGTTGGAAATGTAGCTGTAAACCGAGTGCGCTCAAGATACTTTGACTTTGAAGATATTAACTCAATTAGAAGAATGGTTTTCAGGTACTTCCTTGGTCAAATAGTCTTTCAATTCGCTGTCTTATTCAACATGATAAATAGATTATAAGTCAGTCCCCATCTTTTTTAATAGGTGGGGACTGTTTGACGCTTACTTTCCTACAAAAAATCCATTATAAATTTTCCATTAGACGTTTTTTGATTAATTCATAATCGTCCCTAGTAATACCAGGAGCAAATTCTTCAGGTAACTCCTCTAAGTTTGGAATTGGTCCGCCTTCAGGAGTACCAATTTTCACTTCAAGCGGTTGCCCATTTTCCGGATTTGTTCCTTTCCAAATCATTCCGATATCCCTGTATTCTGTTTCGCTCCATGTGTATAGCACATTGCTTAAGCCTTTTTCTATGAACGGTCTGGCATAATCAAATTTTGAGTTATCAAGATTTGGAACTGGAAGCATTTTCGTCAAGTCTATCCCTGTAGCAATTTCGATTGCTTTCGCATAGGCGAGGATATGTGTTCCTCCACGAACAAGTAAATACCCAATCATGGTTCTAGCAACTGGGTTATCAGTCATCTCATAAACTCTCATTTTATGTGTACGTGCACCAATCTCTAGAAAAAAGTTATGTGTTAAATCTAAAACCAGATTTCCACTATTAAAAACATTATCACCAGTCCAAGGTCTTCCCATTGAATCACCTGGTATAGCCGTTTGAGCTGTAGAAATAAAATGGTAGGTGTTTCTCGCATCCTTTCCATTTTGAAGTGGAGTGATATCCGGATTCCCTGGAAAAGTATTACCTACCGATAACAAATTAATCGTATTAGAAACAAGTTCTACATGACCAAATTCTTCTGCTGTAATGCTTGCCACTAACTCATAGAATGGTTTTAGCTTTTTTTTATTTCTGAAGTTAAAAGACTGAAACATATAGTTATTTAAGGTAGACATCTCCCCAAACTTGCCACCCAAGAGTTCTTGTACTGCTGCTGCAGCATTCATATCGCCGTGTGCGGGTATAGGAAGTTCAATTGCCAATTTATTTATTCTTTTAAACATTATTTCCCCTCCACTTTCTTTTTGTTAACCAGGAAAAACCCAAATAATTTGCTGGGTACGAATAAAAAAGGGAGTTCCGTTAGATTCGACAACAATGTGATCTGGCAATACATTTTTCAATGAGCCACGAACGCTACCTCTTATGGTTTGGACAGTAACCAATTTACCAACAATGGTTTTTAATGTCTGATAAACATATGGATCATAAAAGCTTAACAGGTTGTTGTTGTTTGTCATTTATATCCTCCTATTCTAAAGTCATTCTTACTGAGTATATGTTTCTCGATATGAAAAAAGACTGAAAAACAACTGTTCAATTTGACTCTTGTTGTTAAATACTATCCTGAAAATAATAAACGGCAATAGCACATTTTTTGCAATACGAAACTAGGCCTAGCAATACCCAATTTTTTAAACTGGACCTAGGCATGACTAATCTAATCCTTTTATGTACGAATTTACACTATGGCTCGCATACGCCGATGTAATTGACAATAAAATTGAAAAGATAAAGCAAGGGCTTGTAGAGTTCCAGAATAAACTTTATGGCACAGGTAATGCCATTCAAAGTATAACGAAAACTCTTGACAAACTATTTCAACGTCAGGACGAACTGTTTCAACGTCAAGACAATATTATCAAGCTACTGGAAGTTGTGTATAACAATTTATAATTGTATGGAACACCAGTAAATCTCGTGCCTATTTCAAAAATTAGAAGTCATTAAGCCGCACTCGAAAGATGGACAAAGATATATTGAAGTTGTATTTATTTATCGCTTTGAAAAATCTGTTGAAACATGTGCCGATATGATTAATTGCGACAGGAGCACCTAATTGGTATGTAAATAAATTAGCAGCAGAGTTAAGCAACAAAGGTGATGACAAACTATTCAAAACCTTATCATTACTTATTCCAGAGGAAGAATTAAAACCAGAATTAAAGAGTATAAAGGGTTATTGATGTGGTCACTGTTTCCGAACAACTAAATCAAAAAGGGATACTGGAGGATGTGGGCGGCGTAACACCTAAAATTTCGCCCACATCTCGATTTCAGACATATAAATAACCCTCAAAAATGCCGTCAAACAAGCATTCTCGAGGGTTTCAATTATTATTTTTGTCCATTTTAAAAAAACTCACCACATCTTTACCCCACGCAAACCCGCATTCCACCGTTGGCGTTTAAAATAAAGTCACGCTATCTTCCCCTCATTTTCACACATTTCCGATCTCGTTTTGACCGTTTTTCCACCCTTTTTTCACGCTTTTTGTTCACGTTTTTTTCGATTTAAAAAGAAGTAGAGTAGAAATAAGGATGCCAGGAACCGAGTAATGACAAGGGTTTCAGGGATTTTTGATACAGAACTTTATTTTAAACATGAAATAAAAGATGTTGCGACTTTTTTATAAAGTACAGGACTTTATTTTGGGGTTACAACACCTGTACAACCATAATAATGTACTGCTAAAAAATCCCATTCAAACCCGCATTCCTACGTTACGAGTTAAAATAAAGTATTGCACGAAACCATCATTTTCTCAATTTTCTTCTCACTTTTTTCTGCCACGACTTTATTTTTTTGATAATAAAGTCGTGGTATTTCTTGCTTTTCTTCCTGTCTTTTTCTCTTGCTTTTTCTCACTCTTTTTCATGCTTTTGGGGTTCTTACGAACCCCTCACACTTTCTATCCAACCCTGAAACCGTAAGGTTTCCACCCTACTTTCTCCCGCTTTTTCATTCATGCAAAAAAGGATGGGATTCCTGTTCCCACCCTCTTTCATCCTGCTTTTTATTCACATCTTTATCCACACGTTTTCCACAGAAGTATCAGAACTTTGTTTTTATTTTGCTACAAGTTTGTTATGAATGTCAGGAGTTTATTATTGGGTTACAACACCCTTGACATCAACACCACACACTCCACATGTGAGGAGTTGATAGTACATACAGGAGTGGCATTAGTTCTTATTATTTATAAAGTGTAATCCTAGAGTCATGTACAAAGTTTCTAATCTCGTCTATAGTTTCTCTTGAGATCTGGGATAACTTTCTTAAATGCTTATCGTATAATTCTCTTCCCTTTTCATCCACCCAAGTAAAGTCAATATTTAAGTCAGGATATAAGTATTGTCTCTCATTCTTTGGAAAAAAATTACCCACTAAATAGTTTGTATATTCATCAAGAGACTTTAATAATTTTCTGAATAGACTTTGTAATTCCTGATTAAAAAACCTTTTGGATGGTTGAGAATATGTATAAACAAAATCATCTATCTTCTGCCTAGTTTCTGACTTATAAGAACAATAAGTAGATATGTACTCAATGGTATCAATAAAATTCTCTTTCTCCAGAATATCAATAACCTTGTTTAACAAACTTTCATCCATTTCAAATAGCTTATTGTTTTGAGGACTTTGCACTACAGGTTCTTTTTGGTCAAACTCTGTACCTCTAATCCAGCCCCGAAAATTGTATTCAGTCTTGTCTTTTTTAATAAAATCTTGTAACGAATAAGAAACTTCGGTGGCTATTTCACTTATATTATCAACAAATCTTACTAAGTTAGTTAGAACTGACTTTTTAAAACCTTCATATTTTGCTATCTGTGGTTCGCTAACTTCACGCTCAAATAATTCAAGTGATATACTTGTAGCTTTCTTATTAATTAAGTATTGGTCGCTTAACACAATAGCAAAAACAGGTATCTTATGTTTTAAAGCAAATTCATATTCCAATTGAGTGTAACTTTTACCACTTTCAGGCTCGATAGAACCATACTTTCCTCCTAGTATTAACATGAGGATGTCAGACTCTTTAATCCATTCTTCTATAACCTGCCATTGACTTTTACTAGCAGCAGTGAACAATTCCATTCCTGCAGGAATATGCCCTGCTCTCAAAATCCCTTCAACTGCTTTTTGTCTTTCCTCTTTTAAGTCTAAATATGTTGAAGAAACAAAAACCTGTAATTTTTTATTCATGTTTCTCCTCCTTCCTAATCGCTTATATAATTACAATAAATTACAATTATTTAAAATCACTAAATGCCTGGCAGCTATCTGCTATTAAAAAGTATTTATCTTAACAAAACTATTACGGAGGTCCTCAACGTCTTTATATCGTTCATCAATATTATCGGAAATGCCTTTCATAATAAAATCTTCGAACTCTTTTCTATTAAATGAACCTAGTGTTCTTCTACCAGTCATAACGAAATAAATCAATCTTGTTAGTGCATATGTCTCGTGTATTATTTCGTAGTTATCAAATCCAATGACTTCTAATTTAGGGTCATTTAAAGAACCTTTAAATTCAGTATTCTTACTTGTCAACGTACTATCAGGTATTTTTACCAAACCAAAATCAGAAACTTTAATGATGTTTAGTCCGTCATATTTCTTGATTAGAATATTCTTAGTACTAATATCCCTATGCAAGACACCTTTACTACTTATATAAATAAATGCTTGAAGTATTTGTCTCACTAGGTTAATTCTTTCTTTTACATTTAATTTTGCATTATTTTTTGAAATGAAATCTTCTAGTGTTTCATCAGCATACTCCATAGTATACTGATTATTTTCTTCATCAAAATTGTAAACTTCAATAATGTATGGAGAATTTAATTTTTTCATCTCCTCAAACTCCCTTTTAAACCTCTCTAATTCCTTTGCATTTAGATTTTTTAGCGCTTTCTTAATAACAAAAAATCGGTGATAGTATTCATCCTTATACTTATGTACTCTCGCATATGACCCTTCACCAATCACCTTTGTTTGATGTAATGTCATTACTCCCTTTCTAGGAATTTTGACAGCTGTACGGATATAAAATATAGGTTCATTTTCAGTAATATTTATTTTCTCAAAGTCTTTGGGAATAGGACTCCCACTACTTTCTTGCAAAAAGTCTTCACATTCAATTATTCGTTGCTTGTAACCCTGAGTCAAATCAAAATCTAACTCTGAACCTTTTAAATTCGATTGTATAGTTCTGATTTCATTAATTAGATAAATTAATTCTCTGCTCTCATGAGCCGTATAGTGTCCATTTTGTAGTCTACCATTTAAATATCTCAATAATCGATTAAATTCATAGTGAAAGAATGATAACAACCTCTGTAGGCTAACAGGAAATCCTTCGTAAAAATCTATATACCTGTTAATATTTTCATCGCCAAATCTTTCAATTAATTCATCTAATTTATTCCTTAAATATATTGAATTTCCTTTATTGACTGTTACCATTTCCCCACCCTTTTTCTATAATATGTAAATTAATATTAACAAATTATCGTGGTATTTTCGACTAATTTTACTAGAATTAAATTTACATAACTCAGGGTTATAAATGTTTGTATAGGACGTGTGAGCATTCTAGAAATATGGTCATGCAATGATATCAACTTTAGGGCAAGAGTTGGAACGACAGATACAGACATAAATGGGTCAAGATGTGAACGCATTTTTTCTGAAAAGTTTACAGAAACAAATCCAGATTAGACCGCAATCAAAATAACTCTCTCTTTACCTAAAGCATGATAGACAACCTAACCCAGTGCCCAACGATTGACTTTTGGCAGCAAAAGTTTATGTAACGGTTAAACGCCCCGTATTATTTTTTTACAAAATAATTAGACGTACAATTACTTTAAAATATGTGTCCTAAAGCTATCAACCTCAATAAAGCCAGATACCGCCATATTATGAGGTAATAACTATACGTTCAACCTCTCCACTTGCCTATAAAATTCTTTGGGTGTACGTCAAAACGAAGGTGGTTTTTACTGTTATTTATTTGGTCTTATCTTGTTTTACATGCTGATGTTAAGAATTATTTTTTATCCTTATAATGTGTTTGTCAGAAAATAATTCATTAAAAACAGGAGGAGTTTTCACTATGGATAAAGAGTTTTTGAACGTAAGAACATTAGCTAGTTTACTTGATATGAGTGAACAAACAGCTTACAAGCTATCTCGTGAGGGGATTATCCCAGGACGTGTGAAAGTAGGAAAATCTGTCAGATTTAACAAGGAAATTGTCATGCACTGGTTACAGAATGGAGGTGCTAGTGATGATAGTAAAGACTGATAATCTTTACAGTTTCTCACAGGCTACTGTTATCCTAGGTATTAGTCCACAAAGGCTATTAGAATTTACAGCAGCACCTGGAGTAGAGAAGGTAAGCCAAAACAACCGTATCTACTTTGCAAAAGAGAGCCTACGAAAATTAGCATTGCGAGGTGATGTTAAATGATTTCTGTGGAAGATGTGAGTAGGGTTCTAAATCACTTTAACATAGCGTTTACTGAAAGTGCAGTATTGGGATACCTACAGCGTGAAGTCTTAAGGAAAGCCCCACGTATTGATAAAGGCTACCATTCTCGCTTTTCAAAGTATAACTTCAGCGTGGATAGAGAGTCTCTAGTGAAGTTCTTAATAGAACGAGGGGAAACAGAAAAAGAAATCAATTCAGTTTTACCAGCTTAGGAGTTTGCTCACTTCCAGCTGTTTATATACGACCGCTCTTTAGTCAATCGTACTATGGAGCGGTTTTACATATGAATTTTCATATCGGCTGTACAAGTGGATAAAAGAAAACACTTTAAACTCTTCCTGGCTTTTATCGGTCTAGTGCCTGCCGTTAAACGGTGGAAGTCACTCCCAGATCAAAAAACCGTCGCAGTAGCCTTTTGGCTAGGTGGCATGACAGAGTTATGTTGAATATACGTGGTAAAGCTGCACCTGGGCACGTCGAATGTCATGATAGATACCTCAGGATTAGTCCTAGTATCCCCCATCCCCTTTACAGGGGGTGGGATGTTTCCTCGAATTAGTTTCTTAATTAAAAAATCTAATCTTACAAAAATAATAGGGCACGAGTGAGCGAGTGACCTGTGCTCCTTGACCGTAGCGAAGCGGAGGGCAAGAGCACCAATGAAAAATCCAAATGAATTATTCAATTCTTAATAATTCGCTAATTTCTTTAAGTGCTTTAGAGGTCTTAGCATGATTTAACCAATCAGGGTTAACCATCTCTTTTATATTTGTAAGTATTTCTACTATATCCATATTGTTAACAACAGTATTAACAGGCTGTAATTTCCCATTCACTCTTGCAATAGACATCCTTTTAGCTAGTTGAGTATTTAATGAAAATGCAAAATCAATAATGGTAGAACCCTCTGGTAATAACACCACATCCATTTTAGGAGTAAAGACTGTTAATTCCTTTTGAAGTAGTTCAAAGGAAATTAATTCTTCAAATTCAATCGGAGTTTTAGTAATGGATTTTACAGTATGTATAGAGTCTCCTAATAAATTTCTACTTAAAGTCTTTACTTCTCCCTCTGTTAAACCTTTTTTTAATAAACCAAACACTCCAGCGTCATTCATATTCTTATCTCTCTCAGATTGAATTATAAAATTCACCTCTATATTATTGATTACCACTTTTGTGTTTATTTGTTTTAAGAATGGTGATACCTCTATTGCGATATTATCTGTCATTTGATGTGCCAAGGGCTTATACAATTTATGTATAACTCCTAAAGCAGTATAGCAATCGATTTTCGAACTTGTAATAACTTTAATAAAAAACAACTCAGATAGGTCATGCTCTTCTTGTAATAAGGAGTAGGATTTATACAATGGTATTTGACTCCATTCCAGATCAACAATTAGTGAACCTCCTTCTTTCTGTATTTCTTTAGAGCAGTTATTAAATATGTCTACAAAAATGTTGGAGTAATTATTTATTAATTTTTTTATGTTCTTGAATTTAGGAGGGTTTAAATAACCAAAACCTATTTCTTCTAACTCTTTTTGAAGTTTATATAATCCTAATCTTTCTGCAAGAGGAGAGAAAAAGATTAAGGTTTCATTGGCATAGGGAACTTTCTTTTCTACTCTTTTAACAGCAAGTGTTCTCATGTTATGCAACCTATCTGCAATTTTAATAACTGCTACCCTAATGTCTTTTACAGAAGCTGACAGCAATTTCTCCGTATTTATTGCACTATACTCTTCTTTTTTTAACTTTCCTTTTTCCACTTTAGTTAAGCCTTCTACAATGTTTGAGACCTGTTTGCCGAACTTTTGTTCAATTTCAGTGATAGATACATGCGTATCTTCAACGACATCATGAAGTAATGCTGAAATTAGAGATGTGATATCAGCATTATATTCCAATAGAATTTCACACACTGCTATCGGATGGGTGATATAAGGTTCTCCAGTAGCCCTTTTTTGCCCAAGGTGGGCTTTATCAGCAAAATCAACTGCTTCTTCCAAAAGTTCTATTTCACTCATTACAAGATAATTACTCTTTTTGATTAACCCTTCCTTTAAAGCATTCACCATGATATCCCCCTTTTTTGAGTAATTATAACACTCAGGATTTATTTTCCAATAAAATCTCTAAATTCTTTCACAACTCTTTTTACACATAAAACGATTGCTATGTTTGAAAGGGGAGAACATTTATGTTAATTGAAAGAGAATTTAAGGGAACTGAAACAATTG
Source organism: Niallia alba (assembly GCF_012933555.1). GTDB lineage: Bacteria > Bacillota > Bacilli > Bacillales > Cytobacillaceae > Niallia > Niallia alba. The sequence continues at coordinate 931,528 of NZ_JABBPK010000001.1, read as the reverse complement.
AAAATGTTTTATTATCGTTTTTAGACTATGTAATTGACAAAGTGTCAAATGCTTCCTACGATAGTGATAGAACTAATGTCACTCCTGAAACGAAAGGAGTGGCTAAATAATGAAATGTGTAATTTATGCTCGTGTAAGTACGAAAAGAGAAGAACAGAAGAATAGTCTTGAAAATCAAGTCTCCTTAGCTGAAAGGATGGCTAAAGAGCATGGTTTTACCATAGTTGGGCGCTACATTGATAACGGTATAAGCGGAACAGGCTTTAAAAATCGCTTGGAAATTAATCGTTTACTAGTTGACGCTAAAGCAAAAAAGTTTGATGTAGTTATTGCAAAGTCTGTATCAAGATTAGGGAGAAACCTAAGCAAAAGTTTATCTTTAGCAGATGACTTAGAGCAAGAAGGCATTCGTTTAATACTTCCTGAAGATGATTATGATACGGCCTCCAGTAAAAGTAGGTTTATGTTCAATTTAAAAGCTATTCTTGCAGAAGAAGAGAGTAGTAAGATGTCTGAGCGAATAAAACTAGCTTTAAGGGAAAAGGCAAATCAAGGGGAATATAAAGCGTCTCATGCACCTTATGGTTATTCCATTAACCCTATAACTAAAAAGCTAGACGTGAACGAAGAAACGGCTGCCATTGTTAAAGAGATTTTCAGACTTTACCTTTACGAAGGTTGGGGAATGTTTAGGATTTCTAATTACCTTATGGGGAAAGGCATTCCTGCACCTAAAATGGGGAATAAATGGCACCAAAACACCATAAAGGGTATGCTTAACAATCAGGCTTACATTGGGAAGTTAGTTCATTGTAAGGAAGAAACACTTAATACCCTCGCAAAGTCTGAACTTTACAAGAAGAGAAAACAGGTAAAGCCTGAAAATCAAGTAATAATTGAGAATGCTCATACTGCCCTTATTTCAGAAGAGGTATTTCTAGCTGTTCAAAAACTAATGAAAAATAAGGGAAAACATAAGAGTAATGGAAAAGAAAGCCTATTTGCTCATATTGCACAATGTGCTGATTGTAAGAGTGGTATGCACTTTAAACCTGATAGACGAAATGGGGCTTATGTATGTGGGGGATATGTAAAGCATACAAGTTCCTATTGTTCCTCGCATATTGTAGAAGAGAGTTTGTTACTTAATTCAGTTAAAGCTGACATTAAAGCCCTGATAAAAGATACCGTGAAAGTTGAAAAACTTTACGGTATTGCTGAGAAGAAAGTTAGTTCTTTACAATCCTCTCTAACAAAGGAACTAAAACAAATTGACAGGAACATTGATAAGTTAAACAATCAGGTTGGTAGTTTACTTACACTACATGCTGATGGGGCAATGACAACGGAAATGTTTAAACAACAAAGTGAACGTATTTCCATTCAACTTCAAGAGTTAGCTAATAAGAAAGTAGACTTACAATCTGCTTTAGCGACTAAGAAAGATAACAGTGAACAACTACAAGCCTTCAAAAAAGAGGTAGAACGCTTTTCAAATCTAGATATTGAAGATGAAAACGTACTAAAGCAAGTTCTACAAAGGCTGATTAACAAGATAGAAGTATTTGAGGAAGGAAAGATTAAAATTCACTACAATCTTTCCCCCTCTCATCCTATAAATTAGGTACAGTTTAATGGACTGTATCTTTTAAAACAAGTTTCACTATCACTTCCACATGCAACGAGCGGGGTGGATTGATGTCTTTTACATTGTCGGTAGTCGGAAACAAGTCAAAGGCACTTTTTGCACTATCGGTAGGCGGGAACATTTCGACTAATTACAAAACAAATTGATTTTTGGTGCTTGTTCGTATGCTTTGCCTGATTTGTCTCTTGCAGCATTCTTCAATCCAAATCCGATACACATCCCCATTCGTATTGCTTCTGGACCATGAAGATTAGCATAATACGTATAAGCCATCTGTGTTTCTTCATCCCAGGCTCTCCACAACAAAGGACTAAGCACCATATTCTCAGAATATAGTGGTAAAACCATATTTAAGTAAAATTTAAGTTTATCTATTGAAACAGTTTCAAGCTGGTTAAATAATTTTTCATAAATATGTTTCTCCGATTCTAGACAACTTAATAGTAACCACGATTGTGTTATTTCTGGGAAAATAGTAATTGCAATTCTATGCATAATTCCTTTTTTTGTATGTTTAATTCTTTTACCATTTATATCGAAGTCAGGAGCAATATACGCATAACCCGCAAACTTTATTTGTTCTGGAATCCTAATTGCACAAGTTGCAACTCCTTCAAATGTATTTCCGATTATTTGTGAATCAAAATGTTGTTTTACAGGTTCAAATTCCTGCATCTTAAGCTGCAACATTCTATACATACCAATCATTTCTGGAGATTGAAATGCTATTGGATTGTCTCTAAAGTTACTTTGAAATATATCAAATGCTATTCTCTGCTTGTAATATTCAAAAATAAAAGCTTTATAAGCATATACAAATTTCATTTCTTCACTTGTTTCATCAAAATCCGGAGCATCTTTTTCTATAACAGCAAAGGCTATATTATCATGATAATCACAAAAACAAGTTTCTGTAGTTGCATCATTAGCGCTTACTCTACTCAGTTCCACTATAGGGACTACTTCACCATTATTTAAAGGAATGAGGAGAGGTTGTTTTTTTGTGTTTAACATATATACATGACGTTCCGAACCAGCTAATAAAGGGGTACCGTCAGGAAAATGCGGATTTACAACGTTAAGCCCATTTGCAAGACGATTCCCCTGTTTTTAACAACGTTAAGAAAGTCTCAACGGTCTTAAAGAATCTAACGAGACCAATTTCTCCAAATTAAAGTGGTATTCTCCAAGTAGATTGATATGTTCCCAGCCTAAAGGTGACATATGGTGCAATAAGTCTTCGTTAAAACTACCAGTCCGTTTTTGATATTCAACTGCCTTTGTTAGATGTAGGGTATTCCAGATACTAATAGCATTGATAATTATGTTTAAAGCGCTAGCCCTTTGAAGCTGATGCTGTATGGTTCGTTCCCTAAGCTCTCCTTGTTTTCCGAAGAAAATAGCTCTTGCCAGTCCATTCATGGCTTCTCCTTTATTCAATCCTCTTTGTATTTTTCTCCTTATAGATTCATCTGAAATGTAATTCAGAATAAAGATTGTTTTTTCTAAACGTCCCATTTCACGTAAGGCTGTAGCTAAGCTATTTTGTCTTGAATATGAACCTAATTTCCCCATAATAAGGGATGCTGAGACCGTTCCTTCTCTTATTGAATGGGCTAATCGCAAAACGTCCTCATAGTTCTCTTTAATGACCTTTGTATTTATTTGTCCACGTAAAATAGCTTCTAGATTTGGATACTCACTTGCTTTACCTATTGTAAATAATTTTGAGTCCGATAAATCTCTTATTCTTGGAGCAAATTTAAATCCTAATAAATGAGTCAATCCGAAGATTTGGTCTGTGTAACCTGCCGTATCTGTATAATGCTCTTCTATGTTTAGATCTGTCTCGTGATGCAATAAACCATCCAAAACATGAATTGCATCCCTTGAGTTAGTATGAATAATCTTTGTGTAGTAAGAAGAAAATTGATCACTCGTAAATCGATAAATAGTGGCTCCTTTACCAGTTCCATAATGGGGATTTGCATCTGCATGTAGTGATGAAACCCCTAGCTGCATTCTCATCCCATCTGACGAGGACGTTGTGCCGTCTCCCCAATAAAAAGACAATTGTAGCTTGTGATGAAAATTTACTAATACAGCTTGGGCTTTATTCATTGCGTCTTCATACATGCGCCATTGAGACACATTGGCTAGTTGCTTATATGTAAGTCCCGGTGTGGCTTCAGCCATCTTACTCAATCCAATATTCATTCCCATACCTAAAAGAGCAGCCATTATAATGATTGTTTCTTCTTTATCTGGTTTTCGATTGTTAGAAGCATGTGTAAATTGCTCATGAAATCCTGTTATATGGGCAACATCCATCATTAGATCGGTTAATTTTATTCTTGGTAGCATCTGATACAGGCTTGCACTAAATTTCTTTGCTTCTTCTGGAACATCTTTTTCTAAGCGTGCAATCGATAGCTTTCCTTTTTCAAGAGAAACTCCATCTAACTTGTTGGAATTGGCAGCTAACCACTTTAACCGTTTATTAAGGCTGTTGGCTCTCTCCATTACATAATCATCGAATGATAAACTAACTGATAACCTTGTATTCTCTTTCGTTTGATTCCAAGTATCTTCTGAAAACAAATATTCCTCAAAATCTTTATATTGTCTGCTACCAATAATGGAAACATCTCCTGCACGAACATGCTCCCGAAGTTCTGTTAAAACAGCCATCTCATAGTAATGACGATTGATTGTTGTTCCATCATCCTCATATAAATGCTTTTTCCAACGTTTTGAAATAAAATCCACAGGTGAGTCATCAGGTACTTTTCGCTTTCTCGATTCGTTCATTCCTCGGATAATCTCTACAGCTTGTAAAAGTGGCTCATTTGCCTTTGTGGAATGAAATTCCAATACCCTTAATAGTGTTGGCGTATATTTTCTAAGTGAATAAAATCGTTTTTGCAATAAGTCTAAATAATCATAGTCAGAAGGACGTGCAAGCTCCTGAGCTTCTTCTACCGAAGAGACAAAAGAATTCCATTCAATAACGGATTCTAGTACCTCAAAAACGTCTAATTTTTCCTCTTTAGCTTTGATTAAGGCTTGTCCGATGCTCGTAAAGTGTATAACTTTCTCATTCAGTTTTTTACCGTTTTGTTTCTGAATTTCCTCTTGAGCCTTACGACCTTTTGATAGCAGACTAAGTATTTGTCTGTCATGAATATCAAAAGCTTTATCTGTTAACTCCTGAGTAAGTTGTAATAAATAGACTGTTAATATCGAATAGTTTATTTTCTTGAAAGTCACGGAATGCATAAGGCTCATATCTTGAACCTAAGCGAGATAGCTGTAATAGACGATTGCGATGCAAATGGCTAATATTTACCGATTCTAATTTCATTCCTCGTATGTATTCGAGTCGTTCTATTACTTTTAGAAAGGTTTCGGGAGAAGGGTGTCCCGGCGGTTCCTTTAACCAACCTAATATCGTTTTATTGGATTCGGATGATTGCTGCGACGTAATGATTTCTTCAAGCTTTTCCTTTTGCTCATTTGTAAGAGATTGACTCACCGTATTAAATAGCTTTTTTTCAGCCATTGCCCTTGCCTCCCACACCATTCTTTCAAGTGTAGTGAAAGCAGGTAGAATGATTTTGTTTTTTCTTAGAAAATTTAAGCATTCATGTAATAGATGAATAGCATCACCATTTTCCAAAGCTAATTGATGAAGGTGCTTAAATGTCAATCGATATTCTTTTAAAGCAAAAGTTACAAAGTCATATTCACTTCGAATTTCTTTCAAATGATCCCAAAGTGTATTTTCTCTTTGAGGATAAAGACTAAGCGAAGATGGAGTGGCACCGATTTGTTTCGATATATAAAGTAGGACTGAATCTGGGATGCTTTTGATATGAGTGTATGGCCAACCGGGATATCGAAGAACGGCTAATTGAACGGCAAACCCTAAACGGTTTTCTTCTCTCCTTCGCTTATTAACTATTTCTAAATCACGTTTGGAAAAAGTGAAGTAGGTCCCCAATATCCATTCATCTTCAGGGATTTGCATAAAAGACTGTCTCTGTTCCGGTGTAAGCAATTCTCTACCTCTCGCAATTTTCATTCAGTATCATCCCATTTCTGTATTTTTCAATTTATTAGTTCAATTATATATCAATAGAGTGTACTCTATTGATACAAGTGTAGTAGACAGATAAAATCATAGTAGGGAGTGTCTCATAAGACTTGTATCAAAAACGAGGTGGTATGATGCGAAAAATCGGTTATATACGTGTCAGTTCAACTAGCCAGAATCCTTCAAGGCAATTTCAGCAATTGAACGAAATCGGAATGGATATCATTTTTGAAGAAAAAGTTTCTGGAGCAACAAAGGATCGTGAGCAACTTCAAAAAATGTTAGAGGATTTACAGGAAGGTGACATTATTTATGTTACAGACTTAACTCGGATCACTCGAAGTACGCAGAATTTATTTGAAATGATTGATTTAATACGCAGTAAAATGGCAAACTTAAAATCACTCAAGGATACATGGTTAGATTTATCAGAAGATAATCCATACAGCCAATTCTTAATTACGGTAATGGCTGGCGTTAACCAATTAGAGCGAGATCTTATTCGTATGCGTCAGCGTGAAGGGATTGAGCTAGCAAAGAAAGAAGGAAAGTTTAAAGGTCGATTAAAGAAATATCATAAAAATCACGCAGGTATGAATTATGCAGTTAAACTATATAAAGAAGGAGGAATGACTGTAAATCAAATTTGTGAAATTACAAATGTATCTAGAGCTTCTTTATATAGAAAATTATCTGAAACATGAAAAGGATTAAAGAATTAAAGGATTATAGGAGTATTAAGGGCTTTACCTTATGGTAAGCCCTTAATTTGAAGAATTACTTCTTAACAATCAAGACAGGAATTTCGGACCGGTGTAACACCCCTTGAGCAACACTGCCCACCAATACTCGATCAAAAACACCTCTTCCATGACTACCCAATATAATAAGATCTACTTCCTCTGTTTGGGCAACATGACAAATGGTTTGACTTGGGTGACCTATTTGATGATTATATTCAAGACGATCCTTCCAAGGTTGAAGGACTCCTTCCATAATTTTCTTTTCAATATGTTTACTAAGTTCTTTTTCGTATCGATCCACTGCTTCAGGTGCAAAATCATAGGCGTAATTTTCTTTAACCGTGACGTAAAGCACAACACCTGTTGCATTTGGCCAAGCTTCCAAGAACTCCCCTGTCATTCTTGCGGCATGTTCAGAATAAGCCGAACCATCAGTAGCAAATAATATTTTATTCATTTAAGAAACCTCCTGATTTACAATTAATTACATTGTGAAGTATGTGATAACAGATAACAAAACAGATGTAATAGCCATTGCTAGAAGTGGTCTTAACGCTTTCGTTCTAAGGTCTTTTAGACTAACATTTAAACCTAATCCAATCATAGCCATAGTTAGGATAAAGGAAGTGAAGAAAGAGATGCTATTCATGACACTAGTTGGGACGGTAATCAAATGACCAAGGACATAACTTCCAAATAAGCTCATGATAATAAAACCTATGAGAAACCATGGAAATTCAATTTTAGCATCAGAATCTGATTCAACTTTATTTTTTCGTTTCATCCAGTACATAAGAATAAAACTAAGTGGAACGAGTAAGAAAACACGACCTAGTTTCGCTAACAAAGCAATAGCAAGTGCATCTGGACCAGCAGGCGCTCCTGCTAAGGCAACATGAGCAATTTCGTGTAGACCTACACCTGACCAAACACCGTATTGAAGGTCTGTCAAAGGGAGAAACGGACGTAAGATAGTGTATGTTATGGCGAAAATGGTACCAACTAAAGCAATTATACCTGCCCCAATAGCAGTATCTTCATCCTTTGCTTTCAAAATGGGTGAAACGGCTGCAATTGCAGCAGCGCCACACACCCCTGTTCCAATTCCTAATAACAAGGATAAGGAAGAATTCGCTTTGAATAGTTTTGCAAGCAACATTGTAAGAAGGATTGAAAAAACGACGGTTCCAACATCTCTTGCAAGCAAACCTAACCCTTGATGAAAAACAACATCAATGTTTAGTTTTAACCCAAAAAGGATAATAGCAAGCCTTAACAACCTTTTGGCAGAGAATTGGATTCCAGTACGGAATTTCTCAGGATATCCCCAAATTTGTCGATAAACTACTGCAATGATGATTGCACAGGCGAGCTGACCAACATGATCTAACCCGGGTATTTGTGATAATCCAAAACCAACTAATGCAATAATAAAGGTAAATCCAACACCACCGAACCAAAGTCCTCTCGAGGATGATTTTTTATGTTTTGCTAATGATGTATTCATTTTATCAACTCCTATATTTGCTTCCTTGTATTAAGAGTATATTTGTTTTGATAATAAGTAAAATAGATTATAATTATAGCTGTAATATAAAATTACTTATCATTGAAGTTTCTTAGACCCCATTTTATTCTAAGGAGGAAGACTCATAATGGATCAATCTTTACTTGTATTTACTACAGTTGCAGAACAAAAGAACTTTACTCGAGCAGCTGAACTTCTCCATATGACACAACCAGCAGTCAGCAATTATATACAAACGTTAGAAAAAAACATGGGGATAAAATTGTTAGAGAGGACAAACAAATATGTTCGACTTAGCAAGGCTGGAGAAATAGTATTTCATCACGCCAAGGACATCTTAGGTCTCTATACTCGAATGGAAAGACTCATTGATGATTTAAAACATACTGCAAGTGGTCCTCTTTCTATTGGTGCAAGTTATACTTTCGGAGAATACATTCTTCCTCATAAAATTGCCAGTTTGCTTAAATCCTATCCATTATTAAATCCAATCATTACTATAAAAAATTCTAATGAAATTATAGATTTAATAAAGAAACACGAGGTAGATGTTGGGATAATCGAAGGAGAGGCTAATAATGAAAATATAAAGGTTATACCATTTTCTCTTGACGAGTTATCAATTACAGTCCCTTCAAATCACCATTTAGCAGAACAAAAGGAAATAGACCCCTTGTTATTAAACCTAGAGACTTGGTTAGTTCGTGAAGAAGGTTCTGGAACGAGAGAAATGCAAGAAAAGGGATTTAAACAATTGGGGTTTTCTCCGAAGAAGTATATGACATTTGGGAGTACGCAAGTTATTAAGGAATCTATTGAAGCTGGTCTAGGAATTTCTATACTCTCACACGCGTCAATAAAAAACGAACTAGAACTTGGTAAAGTGAAGTTACTTGATATAAATGGGTTTCCAATCTCACGAAATTTTTCACTTATAACTCCAAGAGTTGAATTTTATACAAAAGCAATCGAGATATTTATTGAATCCTTAGTTATAGAATGAAATCCAGTCAATTGTGAATAACGAGGTGAAAAGCAAGCCCTATCAACGTGGAACAAGTTCATCCAATGTCAGATAAAATAAATACCAATCCTCCACGTATCGTTGTTAAAATCGGGTTATTAATCTTGGGAGTGATCTTAGCGTTGTAAATCCGCATTTTCCTGACGCTACCCCATAAAGAAATAATCTTGTTGTTCTGTAATGCATGTGCTCCTTTGATTGGTCCTTTGCATTTTTCTTGATCTGGATGCATACAAAACTTCTTCATAGAAGCTCTCATTTTTTCCATTATCTGAACTTCTACGGGCTTTTTAGAAGGTTTTATTATTTGCGGTTCTTTCCCCTTACAACATTCTTGAAACCTCATATTGCTACCACATGGGCATGGTTCACTATCTTTTAATTTTAATTTCGGTAAGAACAAAACTTCACCCCTTACTTAATAATAATTCACTTTTCATCTGACTCCATGAAACTATCCTCAAAAACGAACAAGTTAGAAACTGGTATTTGTTGGCGCAAATAAAAAGTTATATCAATATCTGCAACAGTCACTCCACCGCAAAGTGAACCTTTGAAAGTATGTACTTCACCTTTGGTATCTGTAATTTTCATTTCCCAAGTTCCTATATCGGTAGCATAGCAAGTCAATTGATCGCTATCTAGATACTGGGAGAATAACTCCAATATTTCCTTTACTACGAGTTTCCCAATATTAAACTGATGTCTTCTAGAAATCTCAAATTTACCAAAACCATTAGCATACTTATATCCTGTAAACCATACTCTGCCACTAGCAGATATAGTCAAATGCTGTTCCACTTCATCATTAGGAAGTGGCTCTGGACCATAGCATATATTATTGGATACAATTCTTACCTTTTGGATCTGCAATTGGTACCCCCCCCCCTAACTTTCAAATCTCTATTACGTAATATTTACGACCGTCACTTAAGTCCTGCCAGATAAAATCATATCTGCTTGTTAATGCAATGCTATCTTTATTTTTTCCTACACCTGTTGGCTTAAAAATACAACCGTAAACAGAATATTCTTCTCTAAAAAACTTATATATACCTTCATTGTTGCGCCCTTCATAGAAAGGTCTATCTGAAACAAGAGCAACAGCAGCTGTTTTAGTAAATCCTCGGTTCTTAAGCTCCTCCATAAATTTAATATCCTTCACGAACGAATACATCTGTTCTGGATACTGACCATTTAATGGGCACTTAAGTTCAATTGCATACTTCTCTGATTTATCTTCATTAAAAATAGTAATATCTATTTCTTTTTTTATAGTTTTATTGTCTGGTGTGAAGTATGATACATTTCTTTCAAATTGAATACGATAGTCCGGAAGCTTTTCACGTAGGAATATCCCCAGCTCATGCTGGAGGCTAAACTCATTATAAATTTCAATACTCTTAGACTGAACAAACAAGAAAAAGTCATCTACTAATTGCCTTAAATTAAGCAAAGCATCCACCCCATACACCCTAATATAATTTATAGTTTTTTATTGCCCTTCATAATAGTTTTGCTATATCCTCAAACCTTCTGATACCTCTGCTGGTTAGATGACGTCTTTTCAATAGCCTTTATATTACCTTCCATTTTATTTACGTAGTTTAAAAATAAAGTCCCAAGCAGAAGTCGATCCTTTCTGGGTATTCTATTCCATACATAACCCTTGAACAGATCTTTGACAAGAAAGACTTCACCTTCATTCAAGTTTTCAGTTTCCTTAATAGCCTGTTCTAGTAACTCATTAACATCACCCATGTTGTCATCTCCTTATCAATAACAATATTAACAACATTGTTAATAAGATTATATGCCTTTTACCAATTCTAGTCAATAAGAAGAAAACCACCAATCAAGAGAATAAATATATCTCCTGAATGGTGGTCATTCATGTAGGTTATGTTTATACATCTACTTCTACACCAGATTTAAATTCAATAGTTAGTTTATCATCATAGACCGTTATTTTCTCTATAAGTCTCCTTACTAGTTGCTCATCATACTCCTCAAGGAAGGTGGATTGTTCATTAAGGAATTTTTCCATATCTTCTAGCCTTTGCTTGGAGCCTTTTTTGCCAGCTTCTTCTGCTAAAGCCTTATGCCTTTCCTCTCTGAGCCTGTAAATCTCATCGGCTATATCGTTATAATCTTCTTTGGAATTAGCCAGTCTCAAAAGATCTTTTTGTAATTCCTCTAGCTTTTTATCTATCTCGGCAACAATATTATTGTCCGTTTCACTTATCACTGTTTCTATATTTTCCTTTAAGATAGTTAAAAAGCCATCCTTTTGCCCTATTAGTTTATTAATCACATCCACCGTAGCAAGGCCTATCATATCCTCCAGCACGGTTCGGGAATGACAAGTTAACCCTGTATTCTCAAGTCTACTGACGCATCTCCAAACAATTGATTTTTTACCTCGGTTATTCCAATGAACTCTACGGTATATTTCGCCACACTCACCACAGAAGATAATTTGCGAAAATACATGATTTGAACTAAAGTTTCTTTTCTTTCCACTAGTACTTATATGTCCTCTACTTCTACGAACTAACTCTTCTTGTACCTGCATGAAAATTTCACGCGGGATAATGGCTTCATGGTTATTCTCTACATAATACTGAGGTACGATTCCGTTATTCACAACCCTCTTTTTTGTAAGAAAATCTACCGTATAAGTTTTTTGGAGCAATGCATCACCAATGTATTTTTCATTGCTTAATATTTTCCTTATAGTACTGGTATGCCACCTTTTTTTCCCCGCTCCCGTAAGTATGCCATCAGCTTCAAGTCCTTTTTTGATTTTATCCATACTTGAGCCTTCAAGATACTCTCGGTAAATCCTTTTGACTATTTCAGCTTCCTCCGGTACAATTACTAATCGCTTATTTTCATCTTTGGTATATCCTAAAAACCTAGAACAATTGACCATTACCTCTCCCTGTTGGTATCGGTATTGATAGCCAAGCTTTACATTCTGGCTTAATGACTGGCTCTCTTGTTGCGCTAAGGATGCCATAATGGTAAGCATAATTTCACCTTTGGCATCCAGTGTATTGATATTTTCTTTCTCAAAATATACCGCAACATTTTTATCTTTAAGTTTTCTGATGTATTGTAGACAGTCCAAGGTATTTCTAGCAAATCGGCTTATTGATTTGGTAATAACCATATCAATTTTCCCAGCCATGCACTCATCAATCATTCGATTAAATTCGTCGCGATTTTTTGTATTTGTGCCGCTGATACCATCATCAGCAAAGATCCCTGCAAATTCCCACTCTGAATTCTTCTTAATAAACTCTGTATAGTGTTCAATCTGCACTTCGTAACTACTAGCCTGCTCATCACTATCTGTAGAAACTCGGCAATAAGCAGCGACCCGAAGTTTTGGTGTTTCATCTTCTTTTCGGTTGTTGCCCACACGTTTTATTGCAGGTATAATCATTACATTTTTATTAACTGCCATCTTGCTGCACCTCACTTTCTATTAAGCTGTATACATATTCCGCTTGTGTAAAAGGATTTGTATACTTCTGAATTACTTGTCCTATGGAAAACTTCTTATAAATAGTAGGTTTATCTTCTTTCTTTGGTTCAAAGATTCTGCCTAGCTTTTTTGCTCTCTTTACCCTCTCTGCTTCTGCTCTTTCGTAGGTCTCTTTATCAATGATGGCAGGGTAATAATCATCACCAAGATAACGTTCATTTCTTAGCATCCTTCCAGCAGTTCCATGATAAGCATCTATTCCAGCAGACTTTGCCGCGACCGATAAGGAAAGGCCTGATAAGTAACCCTTATACAAATTCCTAACCTTTTCAGCTTTTTCTTCATCGATAACTGCTATTCCATTCTCTATCCTATAGCCATAAGGCGTATGCGCCACTTCTCTCACATCCTTTCCCTTAGTGTGATTCCACATTTCAGAACAAAACCTATCTCTATCCTTGAGAAAACGATAATTTTTTCAATATGATCATTGAAAATTTGCTCGTTAAAAGTGTTTATCATTTCAGCCTTATTTGTAAACTTTATTAAGTTACTGACTTCCTGCACCTTTGATAATTCTCCATTTAAAGCATGAATTAAAGCTTCTTTTTGCCCCATATAATTATCTGCTTCCATTTGCAGTTCATTGTTTTCTCTGTTAAAAAGGGCAGGTTCTAGATAACCCTTTGCCATAAGCTTTACAAGCAGTTCTCTCTGTTCTGCATTTTTTTCAATTTGCTTCTCTAATTCCTGAATTCTTGAAAGGTTATCTGAGTTGCTCATTCCACGCAAAGCATCTAATAGTGGTTGTAGAATAAGTTTTCTACCGAAAATCAGCTTGTTAATCATAGTAACAAAGGCCGTCTTTATATCCTCATCTCGAATAAACTGCATGGAACATTCTTTTATCTGCTTTAAGTGTTTACTACAACACCAGGCTACATATTTTCTTGTGCCGGATGAATGAATTCGTCTTTTAAAGGTGCTACCACATTCCGAGCAAATAATTTTTCCGGAGAAAGAATACCGGTTTTGGTACTTATCATTACGCTTTTCTATTCCCTTTTCTTTTGCCCTTTGATTTAAGGCAACCTCTACTGCTTCAAACACTTCATGGCTGATAATTGCCTCATGGTGATTTTCTATTAAATATCTGTTTTTCTCACCATAATTGGTGCGCTTATTAAAACGGGAATCTGTATAGGTTTTTTGCAGTATAACATCCCCGGTATATTTCTCATTTTTTAGAATTCCTCGAATTGTTGTAGCAGTCCAACGACCACCTCTTTTGGAGGGGATACCCTTTTGATTAAGATCATCTGCTATTTTCTGTGTACCCTTGCCTGATAATACTTCTGCGAAAATATACTTCACAATTTCTGCTTGCTCAGGGTTTACCACCATTTGACCATCAATGTTGTCATAGCCATATGGTGGGTAAGAAATCTTAAAAGTTCCGTTCTGAAATCTCCTTTGAATTGCCCACTTGTTATTTTCCGAAATGGAGATTGACTCACTTTCTGCAAGCCCGCTTAATATAGAAAGCATCAACTCACTTTCCATTGACTGGGTATTGATATTCTCTTTCTCGAAATAGATGTAAATACCCAGGTCCAACAGCTTACGAACCATCTCTAAACAATCCGTAGTGTTTCTTGCAAACCTACTAATGGACTTTGTAATAATTAAGTCGATCTTCTTGTTTTCACAATCTGACAGCATCCTGAGAAGTTCCGTTCGGTTTTCTTTTTTGGTGCCACTAATTCCCTCATCATAATACAAGCCAACATACTCCCATTCTGGGTTTGCCTTTATATAAGTCTCATAATGGGATTTTTGTGCTTGTAGACTTACTAACTGTTCATCACTACCCGTAGAGACACGACAGTATGCGGCTACTCGTAGTTTGGGTTTGATAATCGATGCAACCTTATTTCCTTCTATTTTCGTTATCTTTTTCATCGCCTCACCTCCTTCTTGGTAGGTCACATATTACCTCTGAAATCCTTATATATCAACGAATTTAGGGCATTATCTCTGCTAAAAAAGGAGAGAAAGTTTGGCGATTAAGTGCGTCTATCTTGTTGAATTCTGCTTCCGTTATTAAACCTTTTTGGAGCATCTTTCTAAGTAATTTCTCTGCTTGGATATAATCAAACTCACGTTGTAACTGTTCCTGTGATACTCTCTTAAGTACAGTGGTGCTTTTGTCTACAACCTCATCCGAGATCTTAGTAACTTTTTTATCCTCGTGCTGATTCACTAAGAATCACCTCCTACCTAATAGCCGTGGGAACAGGTCGAAGTTGAGGATTTGTAAAATTTAATTTGAATCAGAGCATAAAAAAAGAGCCTGCAAGGGAAGAACCCCTACAGGCTAGATAATCTAACAGTTTAATATTTTATTCAGGAATCTCGATAATTTTTAACTCGCCCCATTTGTTAATCATACTTAATAAATGCATCCGTAAAGCCTGCCTTTTTAGCTTTAGCAAGCTGTGCCTCAGCATTTGCTTTGTCAGAATAAGCACCAATTTGCACACGGTAATATTTCTTATTCACCAGCTCAACTGTTTTATTTTCAGCATTTAATAGTTTCTTTACATCCGCTCGAAAGGTGTCCATACTCTTCCCATGCTTAGGAAACCAATGCATCACATCTGCATGATTACTGGCAATGCCTCGTTTATAACCTTCGCTATGACAGATGATATCTTTTTCACTAAACCCATAGAGTTTGCAAAGATGTACACAAAGCTCCACAGCTTCCTTGTAAACAGCAGAAAAATACGAGGCATCGGTCAAACCGTCCTCGCAAATTTCAAATCCAATATGAGAATTGTTTGCAGTTCCTCCAGCATGCCAACCTCGGTGATTCCAAGGCAATGTTTGATAGGTTGCAATGGAACCATCTGCTAATTTACCAATAAAGGCATGGACACATACTTGACGGCCTCCAGGTTTGTCTTGATTCCAATGGTTGTTATATTGATTCTTTCCTAGCAAGCCATCGTCAGGGCCAACATATCGTTTGAGCCACGGGTTGTTAGCTCCAGTTGAGTGAACCATGATGCCCTTCGGCAATATTGTTTTTCCTGCTTTGAAACAGGCATTATTTGTAAGTATTAACTTATGCAGATTCATTACGGTCACCTCACTAATCAAGAATTTGTGTCAGATGCAAGAGCCACAGGGTATAGATGATAGGTAAACTTCAAATCACAAAAAGCATTCGCCGATGTTCCATCACTTCCCATACTGATATACAATCCATAACCAGAAGGCACCCGGCTTTGACGCATTTGAATATGAATATGCAACCCAGCGTTTGAACTATCAGCACCTATAGGTGTGCTACGTGAGATTCTGGTAAAGTTCACTTCATCATTTGATATATATAAGTCTAGTTCTTTTTCACTTGTATCCGATTGGCGGCAAAGGGTAACTAAATGACAATCATAAGCTGTTGGATAAAGCAATCCACCCTGCCCGCCTATAACCACGCTACCAATTGGCAATAATGTGTACAAAGGTCCTCGAACGCTGTTAATACCGCCCCCGCCTGTAGCATTACCGCTCAAAACATATCTCAAATAGCTTGCCCTAGTAAATGCGTTGATAGTAGATGTTGCGGTAGAGGTAAGGGGCAATGGTGTCGTAGCATTTTCCGCTCTTTCCAATATGAATAGACTCTCACCAGAAGGAATAGTAGCATCACCAATGGAGAAAACTCGACTCGTCCAATAGGCTGTGCTTGCTGGGTTTGGTGATGTTCCTGACCCATATGCAATGTTCGCTACATCTTGAATACCCCTTATGGCTTCGGCAAGTTTCTTGACAGTATTGCGGAGAGTGCCTTGGATTAACACCTGCACATTGTTTGTTGTCGGACTGCCCAAGGATGTAACAAATGTATAGGTTACCGTGCCAAGTACTACGTTATTGCCGCTATTTATGCTCGTAAATGTGATGGATGCTCTCCGGCTTACCATATCCGGTGCAGTAGCAGTTTCTATCGGATGCAAATGATTAAGGATAATACCAGTCCGAGTGTATAGAGTATCTCTCATATCCTCGATTAGACCATGTGTGGTATTTAGCAAATTATAGTTATCATTTAACAGACTGTGTGTTGTATTTAAAATTGCATAGTTATCATTGACTAAACCATAGGTATCATTTAATCTGCCATGTGTGGTGTTTAGCAAATCATAGTTATTATTTAAAAGGCTGTAGATAAGGTTTAATAGATTATATGTTTCATTAATATCTAGTTCAGCTAATGCAGAAAGAACCTGATTAAGCCATTCCTGTGCAGGAGGTTCGGGCGGCTCGGCAATTCCGTCAACAAGAGCATCCTCAACAATGGTTAGTATCTGAATGCTTTTTCCGACCACCTCTCCATAAGTGACCCTTATTTCTAGACGACCGACACCGACAATAGATGTATCCGTTGCGCTAGGCGACCATGTAAGAACTCCGTCAGCATAGCTCGTGATCACTGGATAAGCATTACCATCCGGTCTTTTGTAAATTGCATTTAACGAGGCACTGGGGTATTTTTCTTCCAATAAGCTAGATACATCAAATTCAATATTTCGATAGTGATGCTCACCTCGACGACCGATGGACACCGTTACTGCTTTCGTTATGTCAATCATACTTCATCACCTGGCTTACGGGGTTCTTCATCACGTCCATGTAACTGCTGTAGAACTGATTTTAGTTTCTCTGGGATGGGTAGTCCAATATGTCCGGCATTCTCCAAAATGGATACTCCTTCATTACTCAGGTAGAAAAAGATTACTGCTGTGCGTAAGGCTCCACTATTGTCTCCAATGCTACCTAAAATTTGTGTATCGATAATATGAGCAATACCTACCATTGCAAAGATAAACACCTTTTTGAAAATTCCCTTAGCACCAATTTCACTGCACAGCTTTTTATTCACAATGGCACAAAGCACTCCCGTCACATAATCTATGACAACAAAGGCAACCAACGCATAAAGAAATCCATCATAACCTCCGAGAAACCATCCAAGAAATCCACCTACAGCGGCAATAGCCAGCTGTATCCAATTCCAAATCTCTTTCATTAATAGACACCTCCATTTCGTGTGTTTCCATATAGAAAAGCGCCCCTGCAAATGACAAGAGCGCTGAATGTTACCTTTACATTATTTGAATAAGATCATGTATTTGTTGCATCACATCCGCTTTTGGTCGTCCTGTACCGATAGGTAGCCATGTGACAGGTGGTATATCGAATGCCTGGGAAGAATCAAAGCTATTAACCATTAAAATAATCGAATCAATAGCCTTGCGTATTTCAACGATATGAAATGGCCAATTCTTAATAGTGGTCTTTCCTGCAATGATCTCCTCTTTCCAAGTCATAGGGGATAGATTGTAATAGCTACGCACCCTATTTACAGCAGTTCGAATCGTCTGAATATGCGCTGCCTTTACATGCGTCACATTTGGAGTAATGATTTCAAAAGGTAATGCCAATATCGTAAAAGTACGAACAACTTCTATACTTGCTGATTCGATATCACTGTCAAGACAACGGAAGGTAACCGTATGATTACCTGCAGAAAGCGGTTCAGCTTGGTAAATTGTCTTGACCCCATTACCAAGATAGCCGCTTACAGAAAACCGCTCAGGATTGTCTACGCTGTTTTGCCATGAACCAGAGTCAATCCTTACCTCCACTATTTGTGTTTGTCCATCCGGTTCAATTCCTGTTGTGATCATAAAACGTGGTGTAGCATTATAAGTAAAATTGCCAGACATTGGACAGTCCACTATCGGTGCTATAGGCGGGCTGTTTTTCTTTACCGCGTTACTAACAACATAGGCAGACACTGCATCAAGTGCATCTGTGACGCTGATTCGATAACGAGTATATCTACCGGCAACCTGTGAGGCATTTACCTGAAGAGTGCCTGAAGTCGCATTGGAAATAACTGTCGTCAGTGCTTCATAAGCAGACCAATTTAGTCCATCTATCGAAGTGGCCTGTTGAATAACATATTGCTTGATGGAGCTGGTTCCAGGTACCGTTCCACTCCACGAAAGGTTTATTGTATTTACTTCATAGATAGGAGGGTTTGCGGTAAAAGAAGTCGGCGGTATTGGTAGTATGTTTTTACGAACAGTATTACTGGTAATAGTCCAGCCTGAGTAAAAATCCTCTCCAGCTGTACCACGGGTTCTTATTCGGAACCGACGATAATGACCACGTGTAGCAGGTGGACTGACATTTAAAATACTGCTTGTTGCAGAAGTATTGACTATCGCCAATGCCAACCAAGCACCCCAATTGCTATTATCTGGCGAATCACTATATTGTATTTCGTAGGAAGTGATGGGATTACCTGCGCCACCAGCTGCTCCACTCCACGAAAGAGTAACGTTTCCTTCAGATAATGTTGCACTTACCGTGCAGGCAGTCGGTGCTGCACAGGCAGTGATGTTGCAATAAATGCTATTACTGATTTTCTCTATTGAGTAAACATCAAATGTGTCAATTGTCCAAATACCAAATTGTGTATATGTTCCTGGGGTCCTCGATACAATTGGATTATAACTACCACCGCTTGCTGCCAATGTCAACATGGTCAACACATTCCACGCACTCCATGTGCTGTTATCCGTGGATGTGCGACTGGCAATTTGATACCCCTTAATTGGACTGGTACCGCTAGACGCTCCGCTCCAAGTAAGTGTGATAGTCTCATTACTATATGCCGCAGGGGAGGCAACAGCAGTCGTTGCTGGCTTTGGTACCGTATTCCTGCGGACGCTGTTTGTGGATACTTTCCAGCTGGAGTAATAACTAGCTCCTGCTGTACCACGGGTTCGTACACGAAATCTTCGGTAATTACCTCGCGTTGAGGGCGGTGCTACTGATACACTGCCACTTGATGCTGTGGTGGTCACAGTTGTCAGAGCAGTCCATGCTCCCCATGTGATGTTATCGGCAGAATCACTATATTGAATCTCATAACTAGAAATCGTATTATTGATGCCCCCAGAAGCACCACTCCAAGAAAGAGTCACATCCCCTTCCGCAAGTGTCGGGGAAACCGTACAAGATGTCGGTGCTCCACATGCTGTAGTAAGCAATGGAGAGCTTAATACCGTATAACTCGAATTGGTAATTACACCAGAGGATAATGGCAATCGCCCATCAGATACCACTTTGAATGTGACTGGCTGGGTTGCATTACCTGTAGTAGAAGCACAGGTCACCGAAACATACCTGAGTCTTGGTGTAGTTCCATCCCAGTTATCCCCGTCCGCCGCTTTGATTCGCACCTGCGAAGAAGATCCATTTACAGTCATTGTACAAAGCAATGCATAACCATTATGGATGAAGGAACCTGAAGAACCCAATGCAGCGGATATTGTAAAGTTGTATGTCATCTGGCTATTATTAGGTCGGCTTTTAGTATAAGTAATCGTGTAATAAACGGTCGGGCTGGAACCCGCCTGCAGAGTGATGCCGTTAATATCCGCCACTTATATTCACCTCCTATTCATAAACCGCAGAAACTAGCGAGTTTACCAACCCGCAAAGACTAGTATTCAACCGAGTATCAATAATGTTATTTGCTGAAATCGATGTAGCAGCTGAAGGTATTAGAACATCAGCAATACCTAGTTCATAGACATCGCTTGTTCTTGTCAATTCCGGAGCTATGGGCGATGCCGTTGGAGTACCAGTAACAATGGCGAGCTGAATGCTTCTCGTAATTTGACTTAAACGAACCACAACCCTGTCTATGCGAGGATTGCTCCCATCTGCTGTAGCAAGGGGTTTATTTAAAACATCCGTATTTTCATATCTATAACCATTAATCCATGCACTGCCCGGTGCTATGGTTACTGCTAATCCAATCCCAGGAGATACCAGTAAGTTTGTTGGTGTCGCATAAAACACACCATTCGAGACAAGGCTTCCAAAGTATGCAGCGAAGTCCGTTGCATCATAGACTCTATCACCATCGGATGAATTGAAAAATCCGCTTTTTTCCATCAATCACTCCTCCTTCTATTCCGTTTTTGTATACTCTATTACTACATAGCCTGTATACGCAGTTCTATCATTGCCTGGTTCGACTACAATGTCGGTCTTATTTGCGAAGAGTCCGATTTGCGATGCGAAGTTGTTGTACCGGGCAAGGGGCAGTGGCAAGAATACGGTCCCATTTGTCGCAAAGCCTGTTAAACTGACAATAGTGCTGAGGTTTGATATGCCGTGAGCTACGCTTTTCGATGTCGTATTTGTAAGTGTCCCAAGATTCACTTGCTTGCGATAAATTGTCTTACCATCTATCCATAGTCGCCCAGTGTTTTGTTCTGTAGTTGAATAGTCGCTAAAAGAAGAAACCATTTTAGTAGCTGTAATTGTACGGTCTGCAATTTTTAAACCTGTAACTGCTCCATTGGCAATTCTTGCAGTAGTTACAGGTTCATTATTGATATTAAGCCAGTTTGCTTGTCCAGAAGGGTTATTAAATACGAAAACAGAAATCACATAGAAAGTCAGCGTATTGCGAGAAATAAAGAAACCCATTGCCCGCTGATATCCATTTCCCGTATTGTCCCCGCTATGTTTTATCAAAAAGACATGGCCGTCGTCACTTGGCTGGTCACTAAACTTATTGCCACTCCATGAGGTGAAATAAAAGGCATCTCCAGGTTTCATATAATACAACGCATATTGTCCAATCGATATAGTTCCTCCGCCAACATTGATTTCGAGCGCAGGTAGTTTTCCATACAGATTGTTGATAGTAGATGCTACGTTGTCTCCTTGAATCTTTGAATCTACCTCCGTCAAGTCGCCTAAGGTTTCCTCAACTGTTACTAGCGTATCCTCCACTGCTCCTAAAGCCTGTGCAATTTCAGATATGCCAGTTGGAGCCGATATTGCTGTTTTCACCTCGCTCAAGTCGGAGTGTAATTTTTGGGCTATTGTCAATTCAGCTTTTCCGAATACTACACTGATACTCTGGCCATCTGCGTCATAGGTTTCTTCAACTTCGGTGATGCGTGTCGTCATGGATACACCCCATGCTTTGGAAATGACTTTGACGGTCTGCCCAAGATCGAAGTCTATCTTATATGACAAATTACCGTGTGGATTGACCGATGTATCAAATGAATAGCGTATGGCTTGCTCACTCAGCTTACTTTGACCTCGAAAGATTAGTGTATCAATGTAATCTAAACCAAAGTCTTCTGCCCGTAAGTCCTTAGCATCCACAAAAATTTCGTGCCTTGTCTCACCAGAGCCACTTGTAATTGCAACAAAAGTTCTGTCTGGACCTTCTCCTTCACCACCAACAAGGGCGGTGTTGGCATAATCTCCAGCACTTATTGTATAAATCTGTTCTGTAAGGTTTTCATATTCCTTAGAAAATACAGCTTGTGATTCCGTTCCCATATATAACGCTACGGTAAAAACCCCTGTAGTAGGAGTGAACACCGTCTTAATGCCAACATCCGATGCAACACATAGTTCCGTCACAGCATCCATCAAATTTCGATACGATACCTGTGTGCTGATGGGAACATTTAAGTTTGGAGCAGAAAAGGATATGTTCGAAATCTTCCTTGCTGTATCAGAAGGATTGATAAGATTATTATTTAAAAGTTGCTCTACACAAGTAGAAATATCACCAGACAATTTCTCCGTTTGCCAAACAATGCGGTAGGAGAGGAAGGAGGTTGCAAAGCGACCACTCACAGTAATAACTTCATGCTCGGTTTGAGAAAGTTCCAGATGTTCGATGATCCCAGCTTCCTCATCATCATTTTTCCAGATGATATTTCCTTCCTTTAATAGTTCTGTATTTTCCGAAGTTGCAATCGCTTTTAACTCAAATGAGCCACACTGGGAATAGCGTCTCGTCCAGCGTAAGTACTCGAAGGACTCCACAATGCCCACAAGCTCTCGGTTTGAATTGTAGATATACAGTTCCATCTTTACACCCCCAGAAACTGCGGACGAAAGTAAATACTAACCTCTAACAGTTCCATATTGACTGAAGCATCGTATCGTAGTGTATTAAGACCTGCCGCGAGTTGAAAAAACACCGAATTGGTATCCAACAGTGAAAATGCATTTGTAATCGTTGACCCATCAATCTGGACCACACGCTTACCAGCGAAGTGGGTATATACACGAAGTTCATCCCCAGCGCTCATTGTAGTGAGAAGTCGGATATATTCTCCCGTGTCTATATTTAAAAGTTCAGGGTTCGACACAGTACCTAAGGCTCGGAATACAATCTCACATCCACAAGATACATCCCCGATATTTTCCACCGTAATGATTTGGCTAGGTTGACGCATTCCGAACTCCATCCCGCTCATTGGGATTTCTAATTCAAACTCAAATAGCGGTATCCATGATGCCAGTTCCTCTCGCACCTCATTTAATGTCTCGAAGAAAGGGGATGGGCAGAGTAGACTGACAAAGAAGTTTGGTATTCGTTGCCGATTAGAAACACTAAAACCTGCCTCCTCCACCACACAGGATATCTGTCGGTCACGGTATTGAAGGGTCCCTAGTAGCTTTGGGTTGAATATTTGAAGGAATCGTTGCCTCCTTTTATAGGCTTCATTGGGAGTATCAGCAACAACCGTACCTTCAATCGTTATGTTTCTCATATCTAGTGTGGAGGAAATATAAAAAGCGCCATCCTGATCCGGCGCCTTGAAAGTGTTGACGGTTTGACGAATATTTCCAGTACCGTCTACCTTCGTAAGAAAGTACGGTCGGCTTTGCTTAAGCGTAATACTCTCTCCATCTCTATTGGTGTATGTTAGCTCCATTTCCGTACCTCCTTTACAATTCAAGTGCCAGTTTACGGGATAGGTTCTTAAACTCCCGTGCTAATTCTTTTTCTGATAGAGCTTTAGGTGTCACAACTGAAATATTTTGAGTGATACTTGAACCCGTGGCATTACCTTGTCCAGATACACCTCTGTAATTAAAATCAAAGCTGGTTGGTACTGCATTTTGCATATCCCTTGAAACTGCTGTCATTGCATCCTCAAAACCTACACCGATACCTTCACCCATGTTGTGGCCAATTCCAGCAAATAGAGTTGAAGGGGAGCGGATACCGAAAAAGTCTTTTATCCTCGATACAACATTTCCGAAAAACCCGGATATTTTACCCCATAACCATGCACCTGCGTCTGATATACCCTTCCACAGCCCTTTAATCAAATTGCCGCCCACTTGTGCCATTTGACCGATATAGCCAGTAAAGGCCCTAACCAGTCCAGAGATAATCTGCGGTACGGCTTTTACGACCTCCACGATTATCCTTGGCAGATTTGCAATCAGTGCCACAAACAGTTGTACACCCGCTAAGATAATCTTATCGATGTTACCAATAATGGCATTGACCAGCGAGCTAACAATCTTGGGAATAGCACCTACAACAGTAGTAATAATCTGTGGCAATGCCTGTATGAGTGATATTAGAAGCCGGATACCTGCATCAATAATCAAAGGAATCGACCCAATAACAGCACTGATGATACTATCGATAATTTGCGGAATTGCTTCCACAACTGCTGTAATAATGGTAGGCAAAGCTGTGACCAGTGAGGTCAATAATTGAATACCCGCATCAATAATCTGTGGAATAGATGCAATGATAAAATCCACTATTGCTTTGATGATGACCGGTAAGGCAGAAGTAAGCTGAGGTATTGCCTCTACCAATCCCTGTGCTAACCCTATAATCAACTGCAAAGCGGCATCCAAAATGAGTGGTAGGTTATCCATCAATCCTTGGACAATCTGCATAACTGCAGAAACTGCCGCAGGGATGAGTTGTGGTAACGCTATGCCGATTCCCTCCACAAGTGCTGTTACTAATTCAATTGCTGCATTTATTAGCAGTGGAAGGTTATCAATTAATGCACCGACAATCGTCATTAGAGCACTTACCGTCGCTGGAATAAGTTCGGGTAAAAGGCTCAAAATTGTTTCCAGTACTTGCGCGAATATATTTGTAACCAATTCAAGAAGCATTGGTAGCAAGTCTGCAACCGCCGCTAATATTGCGCCTGTCGCTGTTGGCAAGGCGGCTACGATATTTTCTAAAACCGGTACAATATTAGTGACAACCGCCTCGAAAGCATCAACAAGATTCTCAGTCAGATTCGTCATATCAGCATTGGCATTACCGAGTCCAGCTGTAAATGAACCAAGTGCGGCCTGTAGTAACCCAATAGAACCGGAGATTGTCTCGGTTGATTCTTTTGCAAAGTTACCTGCATACTGCTCTGTGTTCTCAAAGAACATTTGCATTGCTACTTCGGCTTTTTCCGCTTGTGTTGCAGTATTCCAAGTGAAATCCAGACCCTTTGCGAGAGCATAGGCTTCGATGTTTGTAGCGTTCATCGCAACACCTAAGTTATCCATCATATCAAAGTTACCCTTTGCCGCCCCAGTGACTGCCTCCAATGCCGAGGACATATCAATACCCATAACAGATGCCATGTCTGCCGCACGTTGCATGGCCTTTTCAGTTAGCTCAAGACTTCTCTTTTGCTGTATACCAGAACCTTGGAATAACGCGCCCATTTTGTTAGCAGTTGCAAGGTACTCACTTTGGGAAACACCTAGATTTTTATAGGCTTCCTCACCAGTTTTCTGAATCGATGCAGCATATGCTCCAAAAACCGCCTCCGATCCACCTAGGTTTTGTTCTAATTCTCCAAACTGAGTAACTACCTCTTTACCTAACTTAATAGCCGCGGCTCCAGCGGCAACGGCAACCGCACCCATCGCCACACCAATTCCCTTGAGTACACCGCCAAGCTTTTCAAACCTGCCACCAGCATCCTCTGCACTTTTACCGGAATCCTCTAACTCTTCACCGAGATTATCCGCTTCAATTGTAGACTCCTCAAGTTCACGTTCCATAAGGTTCAGTTCTGCCTGAGCCCTGTTTAATTGTATCTGCCAGTTTTGGGTACGACGGTCATTTTCACCGAAAGAGGAGGAGGCATTATCAAGGGCAGCCTTAAGGGTAGAAATCTTTTCTTTCTGTGCGTCAATTTCTTTATTTAAAACGGCATTTCGAGCCGTGATCGATTGAATGGATTTATCGTTTTTATCAAATTGACTGGTTACAAGGGCCATTTCACTACCTAGTACCTTAAATGATTGATTGATTTCGGAGAGTGCCTTCTTAAATTCTCGCTCACCCTCGACACCTATTTTTAATCCAAAATTATCCGCCATCCCTTCACCTCCTCCTATATGCCTAGTGGGATAATATCGTCAATGGTCTGAGTTTTCTTTGGCTTTTCAATGCCATGCCACTGCTTATGGCAAGCCCATAAATCAAAAAACAGTCCAATTGGCAGAAGCCAGAATTCCTCTGCCTCCATGCCCATCTGGACTGTTCCATAATAAAGAAGCCGGGTAAAGACCTCAGCGTCCGTTACCCGACTTCCACGTTTTTTGGAGTTTCCTCCTCACTTTCCACATTTCTCTTTGTACCTTTGAACATTGCCTCGGTAATTGCAGTTTTATATGCCGCTAAGTCAAGCGGTGAAGTAAGAAGCTCCACTTCTTCCTCTGTAAGCAATTCTTCTGGTGCGTTCTTATTCTTAAGATTACGAATCAAAATGGACTGGTTTGCAAGCAATGTAATTAGCCAAACAATCTCGTCCAGTGCCATCTCGAAGTTTTCTGATTTCATCAGCTTTTCTCCAAGGTTTTCAAGACCACCGTAACGACCCGCAATGGCCTTTGTTGCACGTGTAGTTAAAACCAGTTCATACTCTTTGTCACCTATGTTGATTGAGGCACTTCTATCATTATCCATGATTTCCCCTCCTATGGTTCAGGTGTATATACAGGTTCATAGACCTCTGTGAACCAACCTGTTATGGTGGTCGATGAAACACCAGGATCACCTTCTGTAACTTCCGCTTTCCATGGGTGCTTGCCCAATCCATCCAGCTTATTTCTACGCATAACGGTTCCCTCAATGGTGGGTGTAGAAAAGGTAATGGAATCAGCCTTTGTCTGCAAGTTGGTTGCTGGTAGTCCAAACTTAACGCGATACAACCAAAAATAGCGGTATGTTCCATTAGCCCTTTGCGCACGAAACCCAACTGCAACGGGTGTACCCACGTTTTCACTGGCTGAGATTAATACTCCGTTATCATCTGTAGAAGCACCAGTTAAATCCGCTGCGACTGTCGGACCAATGTCGTCTACACCGAGAGTGAGAGTACCACTGTTAAAATCTTTCACAACCTCAGCCGCTCCGTCGTCAGCATACAGAATTGCTTCCACCAGTTCTACCGAGAGTTCAGCAGTGATGGCTTTTGCAAGTACAGAAGGTTGGGCATAAGTTTCCTCACCGTTAGTGTCCTCGGTTATTTTTGAATAGTACAGTCTATCAAGACCGATCGTTGCCATGTGTTATTCCTCCAATCTATAGTTTTTTGCCACATCGATGGCATAATGATGATATCCAGTATCATCCTCGTGACCGATATATCTTCGTTCGGTCAAAGTAAAATCTGCATTTATTAAAGCAGTTGTGAGCTGTCTTTTCTGCTCTAGGTAGTTATTTTTTGAGAACAGTGATATCCTCGCTTCCTGCACATCAAAGCCTGGACGGTTATCCGCATGAACTTCAAAAATATCCGAAAGAGGGAGAATCACGACATACTCATCTGGTGCCAAACCTGAAAAAACCCCAGTTTCCACGGGGAGCGGTATAGTGGAAACAAGGGTATTCAATTCCTCTAAAATATTCATATCTTCTCGATCTCCTCCTCCAGCTTGGCGACCATTGCGTTGATGCAAGGTTTCCTAGATGAATTCCTCGCAGGCTTTAGGAAGGGTTTTGCAGGCTGACCATGTTTGCCATATTCAATGATGCTGGCAAGTTTAGCATTGCTCTCACCATCAGATCGCGGCTCAGCAAAGCCAACTTTTACATTGAAGTTACCATTTCTATCCTGCTTTGCACTCGAGAGTCCTAATGAAGATAGCAACTCGCCAGTGCTTTTGGATGGATATTTCGTGCCCTTGCCTACCACCTTACTTAGATTTCCCTTGACTTTATCCAGCACCACTTCACCGCCAACTTCCAAAACCTTAGGAAGAATCACATCGGTCTGGTCAGCTAATAGGGATACCTTTAAAAGGAATTCTTCTGGCATCTTTATATTCGCTTTTGCCATATCCATCACCTCACAGTTGGTTCTAGCTTTTCGGCTAAAACCTCGACATACATCCCTCGGTTTCTTACATCCTCAACACTTAAAATTTGATATCTGCCATCATCGCAGACGATAACCATTTCATTGGTCACCTTAAGTCCGAAGATTTTTCTAAACCTGAATAGGGAAGTTGCAGATGAAAATGATGCCATATTCGTCCATCGCTCACTGCCATGCCGATCTTCCTTGTAAGCAAGTACACTTGCGAGTATGTTGTCATCTTTTGTGGCGAAGCCTTCCTTATCCTTTGTGGGTATCGTGCAAATGATATCGATAAAGGTGTTCATCTTCCCAAAGCTCACACTAAACACCCCACTCTCGATCAAGTCGTAAAAGCAAGTTCACTGTATTCCATACTTGTTGTCCCGCCTGTACGCTATCAGCAAAGAAACCTGCCGTCGAGCCATCTCTACTTTCATAGAAATGACTCGACAACATGATCACTGCTTGTTCTGTTGTTGGAGGCATAGCATGTGTTTCATAATAGTTTTCAGGAACGTGCTGATAGCTCTGTGCATAGGAGACTGCAGCAGTGATAAATCCAATAAGGAGGGCATCATCCTGATCATGTGCTAAAATTAAGTTCGCTTTAACTTTAGGCAAGAGATTATCTGCCACTGCCATACCACCAACCTCCTTTACATTCCACCTTAGTCAGCCTCCATAAGCCCAGCTGCTTTTAGTTTGGCAAGCAGGGCATTAAAGTCCGTAACTAGACCAGCAACATCGGTGGCGGTGCTGTCTGCCTGGTTTTCAGCAACAGGAAGCCCCATAACCGAGGCCCCTTCTTTAATTTCTAAAACACCTCCGATGACAGTTTTTTCTCCGCCTTGTTCGGTATAATTCTTCGTGTTATAACTCATAAAGCACCTCCGTTAGGCTTTCTGTTGGAGTACCTTAACGGCCTCCGGTAAGATAAGCTTTCCATCAACTCGCTGAGTCGCAATAAATCCTACTTGACCTGTAACAGCATAGAGTTCATTTAATCGTTTGAATACGCGTCCTTGACAGTCTGCCACCCAGTAATAACTAAAATCACCGAATACCATAGTCTTTGCACCTGCTTCAATAGTAGGTACATAGGATGAGGTGTACAGCGGACGGTTAAGAATCGTATCAGGTGTTCCCGCTTGGATGGAAGGTTGCCATAGGTACTGGCCATTACCGTCTTTTAATTTACGGATAGCTTTTATAGTGGCATCATTCATTACGAATACTGCCTTATTACGATAAGGTGCTTTCAAGCTGTAGAATAAATCTAAAACCTCATCCAAAGTAATGGCAGTGGCACTTGCCGCAGTAACCCCAACTTGACCGCCGCCTGTGGCATTTAAAATCCCTGTTGGTTTACCTGTGCCATCACCTACAAAGAAGGCTTCCTCCTCCTTGTTCCCAATGCGACGGGCAAATTCTCTTGTGATGTAGCTTTCGAGATTAAACACGGAATCGTTTAGTAGCTCCTCAGAGACTTTAATCATTGTCGCTAGTTTATAGGCCCCGATGGATACTTGACCGAAGCTGTCATCACTTTCTGGGATAGCTCCTTCTTCATCTATCCAGCTTGCTGTACCTTTGCTTGCAACAACAGGAATCTTACGGTCACCAGAAGATGTAGTGATTACATTAGCCAATCTACGGAAAATATTTTCTTCCTCAAGAGCTTCTACTAGAGTACGTTCAAACTCATCTGGTACAAGGAATCCGCCTTCAGAATCAGTGCCAATCTTTAGAGCGTTTCTTACTTCATAGCTAACATTGTCACGCATCGCATTCCAGAAAGCTTTTTTGTATTCAGCACTTGCACGACCGGTCTTTTCCTCTCCAGTTCTAGTAGGTTCGTTGGTAATTGGGTTACTGGTTGCTTTCGACAGTTCCAAGTCGATAGATGCTTGGCGTTCTAAACGTTCAATTTCCTTACCAAGAGCCACCACATCGGCTTCCATTTTTTCATAGGTGGTCGTGTCCTCAGCGGATAACAGTCCATCACCGCCACGTTTTGAATCAAGGAATGCCTTTGCTGCGTCCCATGCTTTAGCGCGTTTCTCACGCAATTCAAGAATTTTACTCATTGTTATTTCCTCCTTAAAATTAGTGCGAAATTAAAGAAAGTCGCTTATCCAGCGACTCAATGGGTGTACCTGTTTTCTGTTTTGGTTGTTTTGGCAGTTTGCTGATAAGCGAGTTAGTAACCGCCATCCTGCTAAAGATAAGACTATCCGTCAAATCCGGTGTTTCACTTTCCATGAACATGATCTTGTCTGCAAAACCAAGTTCAATGGCTTTATTTGCATTCATCCATGATTCTGCATCCATCAGATGAGAGAGTTTTGTTCGAGAAAGGCCCGTCTTTAACTCATAGGCATTAATAATACTTTCCTTGACCTCATCTAATAGAGCCTTTGCTCGCAGCATTTCCTCACTGTCACCGATAGCAATCGTTGATGGGTTATGGATCATCAGCATGGAAACAGGGGACATATATACATCTCCACCAGCCATTGCAATAACGGATGCCGCACTTGCCGCAAGCCCATCAATCTTTACATTGACTTTTCCGGTATACTCCATCAGCATGTTATAAATCTGGGCTGCTGCGAACACATCACCACCAGGGGAATTAATCCACACCGTAATATCGCCGGTGCCTGCCAGCAATTCATCTTTAAAAATCTTAGGTGTGACCTCATCGCCCCACCACGTTTCTTCGGATATCACTCCATTTAAATAGAGGGTACGTTCTTCATCAGAATCTCGCACCCAGTTCCAAAACTTCCTCATTTACTGACCTCCTTCGGTTTTGGCAAACGCACCTGCGTCAGCCAGTTTTGTCATATTTCCGTTAACCAGATATAAATCGCCGCCTTCCTCAGCCGGTATTCTGTTCATGTCCTCCAGTTCACGGATATCGTTGGCTGACATCCAGCCATTTTGACGACCTGTAGCGTAGCCATTCATACGACTTTGGTAATCACCACGAAGCAGACCGTCCAAATTGAACTTGATAAACAGTGAAGTTTTCTCAGAAGGCAAAATAAGCGATTGCTGGAGACTTTGTTCCCATCGCACCACCCAAGGATCGAGGGTGTATTTTACAAACTCCAAAGACTGCTGCTCAATATTGGAGAAACTGGATTTCTCTAAATCTCCCACCATATGGGGCGGTACTCGGAAAATCCTCGCAATCTCATTAATTTGGAATTTCCGTGTTTCTAGGAATTGTGCCTGTTCAGGCGGGATACCAATGGCTTGGAACTTCATGCCCTCTTCCAACACAGCAATTTTGTGAGCATTGCCTGTGCCTTGGTAGGCACTATTCCAACTATCCTTGACCCTCTGTATATCTTTGATTACTCCTGGGTGTTCCAGCACACCTCCGGGATTAGCACCATTGGCAAAGAATGCCGCACCGTACTCTTCAGTAGCAAGTGACATACCGATTGCATTTTTCGCCATAGCGATTGGGCTATAGCCAATGAGTCCATCAAAACCTAAGCCAGGTATGTGTAGAACTTCATCTTTACGGAGTGTGACATAGCCACCTTTTGGGTTTAGGCCACTTTCATCAGTATCACGATAGTAGGTATAGACCAGCTCTCCGTTTGTTGCTCGACTAACTTCCATCTTGTTAGGAAGTAGGGGATAAAGTGCAACTGCCTGCCCACGACCGTTTCTGACCACCTGTGCATAGGCATTTCCCCAAAGTAAAAGATGACTCATCAGTGTTTCTCGAAACACGAATGAAGTCATCTCTGGATTTGGTTCATCATGAAGAAGGTAATACAGCGGGTGGAAAGGAATCCTTTCTTTACCTCCATCAGAACGATATCTATATACATGAAGTGGCAGTCCGGCAATCGCTTCAGCTAATATCCTTACGCAGGCATACACTGCTGTTGCCTGCATTGCAGTACGTTCATTAACCATTTTGCCAGATGACGTACCGCCAAACAGGAAGGAGAACGCACTACCCACACGATTTTGCGGTTTGTCTCTTGAACGAAACAGTCCTTTTATTAGATTCATAGGCATCACCTCCGAATATAAACATTGTGCTAACCATTAAGGTTTAAAAGACAATCAAACCTCGCTCGTCATACACCGAATCTCCACTATTACCTGAGCCACAACGAATAGCACGATCAAGTGCCATGATAGTTGCCACCGCGCCATCTATTTTTTCTGTACTTTTTTCTTTATCCGGCTTCACGTTGCCCGCCGGATCAGTTTTTATAAAGATGTTGTCCATCATCCAACGAAGTACTGGATGCCCACCGTGTGCTATTCTTTCTTCTAATGTCAATTTCATCAGTTCTTTGGTTGGTGGTGACATATCTTTAAAGCCTTGACCGAAAGGAACGACAGTAAAGCCTAATCCTTCAAGGTTCTGAACCATTTGAACAGCTCCCCAACGGTCAAAAGCAATTTCTCGAATGTTATACTTTTCTCCAAGTTCCTCAATAAACCGCTCAATGTAGCCGTAATGTACTACATTGCCTTCTGTAGTTAGAATATACCCTTGCTTCTCCCAAAGATCGTATTGCACATGGTCTCTTCGGACTCGGAGGTCAATGTTGTCCTCTGGCATCCAAAAATACGGAAGAACAACGTATTTATCTGTTTCATCCTCCGGTGGAAACACCAGCACAAAGGCTGTAATGTCTGTTGTAGAAGATAGGTCAAGACCTCCATAACATACCCGCCCTTCAAGACTTTCTGGAATAACTGGAAATGCACAGGCATCCCATTTTGCCATTGGCATCCAACGGACAGACTGTTTAACCCATTGATTCAAGCGCAATTGCCGGAAGCTATTTTCCTCAGCTGGGTTCTGCTTTGCACTTTCACAAGCAGCCCTTACCTTGTCAATCCCCACCGTAATTCCCAAGCTTGGATTTGCTTTCTTCCACACTTTTGGATCTGTCCAATCATCCTCTTCTTTGGCACCATAGATTACGGGATAAAAGGTAGGATCGTATTTTCTGCCCTCAATAATATCAACCGCTTTTTGGTGTGTTTCGTAGCAGATACTCTGAGTATCCGTCCCCGCAGTGGTGATAAGAAAATACAGCGGTTGGGTCCTTGCATCCCCAGATCCTTTCGTCATAACATCAAATAGTTTCCGATTTGGCTGAGTATGAAGTTCATCAAAAACAACACCATGTATATTGAAGCCGTGTTTGGAGTAGGCTTCAGCCGACAATACCTGATAGAAGCTGTTGGTCGGCAGGTACACCAATCGTTTAGTTGAAGCAAGCAACTTTACTCGTTTATTCAGCGCTGGACACATTCGCACCATATCGGCTGCTACTTCAAATACAATTGATGCCTGCTGGCGGTCAGCGGCACAACCGTACACCTCTGCCCGTTCTTCACCATCACCGCAAGTGAGGAGAAGCGCAATTGCTGCGGCAAGCTCGCTTTTTCCCATCTTTTTAGGTATCTCTACATAAGCAGTGTTAAACTGCCGATATCCATCTGGCTTTAAAATTCCGAATAAATCACGGATTATTTGCTCCTGCCAATCGATAAGTTCAAAAGGCTTACCTGCCCATAAACCTTTCGTATGGGAGAGTGCTTCGATAAAAGCTACAGCGTAATCAGCAGCATCCTCATCGTAATATGAACCATCAGCTATAAAGGCGGTCGGCTTATATTTCTTCAGTTTCCGCATAAACACCGCCCCTTTATGAAAAAGGACAAAAGAAAAGAGCCTCAATCCTATAGATGAAGCCCTACTTCTTATCCTAGTTTAATTTTATTTACTTATTTTCATCCACTTCCCCCGTCAGTATGAAATGAGCATATTCCGTTTTATGGTCTATTATATAAACTACCAATTCATAAAACCCTCGTTCATTTGCTTCATACTGGACTCGGTTCACATCAAACATATTTGTGACTCCACTTTCTCGGATGGAAAGGATTTGTTCCTTGATTATTTCATTCATTAGTTGACTCCTTCGAAAACAATACTACAATATAAATCTACATATTTACTGCCACATTTGGCTTAAATTGTGTATGTTTTACTCTTCGATTTTCTTGCATAAATCCTCACCAAAGGCCACTCCAAGAGAGCCACCGGAATCCCAACTGACATGAATCGTTCCTATGTCGTCAACACTAGTAACCGTACCTTTAGATCCAGTTTGAAGTTTGGTATAAGGGTCGTTCATTTTAAGTAGCATGACACGAGTTCCTGGAGTGTAATAGCTTCTTAGTTGCTTTAACATTTCAGGGTGAATGATATTCATTGTTCACTCACCTCCTGCTTGAACGTTCCGCTTTTGAAAGCGGAGCTACCTGAAAGCTTCGAGAGGAGAATCTTTCGTCCCATCTTATATTCTGGTCCGATAAAGCCGAGCCTTAGTAGGAAGCAACGGAAAGCGTACTTTTCATTCTCTACTGATTTCTCGGTGGAATTGACACGGGTCTGTTTTTTCGCCATTTCGCAAAGTGCCGTGACAAAATGGGTGTATGCCTTAACCTCCTCTGAGGCGCACTTACCTTGAAACCAAGGGAAGGTAACATATTCCTCATCTTCAATGATGGGAATGGAGTCCGTATCAAGTGCTTTCTTTATAAGAGTAGCTTTACTTTCTACTAATCCTTTTAGGTTCTCGATTGCCGTGTCGGTAAAATCCGCCCGTGGCATTTGAATTATCAGATTGATAGATTCTTCCCTTTCATTTACTTCTGCTTTCGGAAGTGGTGTGTCAAATTCTTCTGAAATTGCTTTGAGATCGTGAAATCTCAATAGATCATCGACCAGTTCCTTATTGTCTGGTCCACTTAGAACTCCGTTTTTGTTAACATTGTAGTCTGCCACCTCATATGCAAATGTAGGTGCTCCGAGATATTTTACAGGGGCATTTAGTTCTTGGCTGATTGCGTTAACCAGTGCTTTTCTTTTTGGTCCTGTAACATTATAGTTAATCTGCATTTTCATACCGCCTTTCTACTTTCGGTACGTACATATATCACTCTAAAAGCTGTTATTATCAAGTCATTTAGAGCATCTTTCTGTAGAAAATAGGATTCCATTAATCGGCGGTATTTTGTGTAGATAACACAATGCCAGTCAGCACAAAACAAACGCATGGAAGTGCTACACCATTACCCCACATTTTGTATTCAGCTGAATCAGAATGAGGATTGTTAAGCCATTTTATAATCTGATTTCTTGTTTTTGGCTTTTTACTTTTACCTATAATTTTGCGGTGGGTTTCCCAAACCTCCGTCCAGAATGAAATTTCATCTTCTGTAGGATTTTCCGTACCAAGGTCATCACACCAATCATCGGGGAAGCCTTGCAATCTTGCACATTCCGTTGGTGTAAGCCTTCGAACAATATAGTCCGGTTCAACCAATCCATTTTGATAGCCTGGATTGGTGCCATTGATAATCGTATTTGATGTACCGTCCTGTCTGTAGCATTGACTTTCAGCTTTCATCTGAGGATAAAATGATGCTGGTTGTGCCACTGCTCCAGGACCTTTTGCTGTAAGCGTAGGTTGCTGTTCTTCATCTATAGTCGGTTTATAAAGAGCGTTCTGTCCTTGATTAAAAGCCGCCCGATCAATACCGTAAGAAGGCTGAGTCACAACAGGAGCATCCTTATAATCTCTCGACAATAGAGTAGGTGCTTTATCTTCTTCAACCTGTGCATAGGCTCCGGTAGTCATGGCATAGGCAACAGCATGACGATCAGCGGTATTAAGCGTAAAAGAAACATCTTCATCTATACCGCTTCCTTGGGGACCGTTTTTATCCTCTCTTCCAATCATCGAGCCTTGCAGAGCAACTACTGCAATACCACCTTGATTACATCCCGGATTTCCCCCATTGGCATCAATGGTCCGAGAAGTATCAGCTTCATATATACCGCTATGCGGATTGCTAGACTGCATGGAATTGCTTTTATCAGAACAGATGCCATATGCGGTGGGCACAAAAATGGTCTGATCATTATTGCATCCAAGAGTTGCAGACTTGTCATCCTGTATCAATGCACCCTTGCCACCGCCTTCACAGCCGGAGCGGATTTTTAAAGTTTTAGGAGTGTTCATAACAAGGGGTACATTCCCACCACCAGTTCCCATCCGAGAGGTTAGCGTCTGTACTTTATTATCCTCCGAGAGTTTCACACGGCTATCGGTTGGATGGTTTTCTATTACAACAGCTGTTTGATTATCTCCCATGTTTGCACGAAGTGATCCACTTAAGTTTTCGTCAGTATGGCCACCAACTCGAGAAGCAGCCCCCGGTTCAAAGGACATGACTGCACCTGGGACAACACCTGCTCTAAGTGTAGGGGAACGTTCTTCCTCATATCCTACACTTCTGCTCTTGGCACTGTGTTCGGTGCAAAAACCGCTTGACTGCATTACACAAGGCTGATGTCCATGTTCCTCTGCACGAAGTGTTGCAGTAATATCCTTCGAAACAGACATCACTCTTCCACCTTGGTCATTTAGGCAAGTTATGCTATCGCCTGTTTTTCCAGTGCAGTTTTTAGCATTGTCGGCAGTTCTTTGCCACGGGCTGCCGCTCGGCGTAAAATTCCTTGGCATGCCTTCGGACTCAAATAGTATTTCTCCGGCACATCTGTCTGCAAAATCTGCGACAAGGTAGATTCTACGACGACGTTGGGGGACTCCGAAATATTGCGCATCGATAGTTCGGTAAGCCACACTCCATCCGTCTCCCATATAGATGTCAGCGTATGGCCATCGTCCTTTTTCAGGTAAAGGCATCGAGGTGTTCGGCTCTTTGACACTGATGACCGTTTCGAGGACTGCTTTGAAGTCTTCTCCTTTATTCGACGAGAATGCACCGGGGACATTTTCCCAGACTGCGTACCTTGGATATTGTCCATTGGTCTTACACCTCATTTCCTTAATAATTCGGATTGCTTCATAAAAAAGGACGGATTGCTCTCCGTCCAAACCAGCTCTTTTACCTGCCACACTCATATCCGTGCATGGAGAGCCAAAGGTTATGATATCTACAGGCGGAAGCTCCGCACCATTTAATTTGTTTATATCTCCATAATGCTTCATCTGAGGGATACGTTTAGTCGTAACCCGTATAGGAAACGGCTCAATTTCAGATGCCCATAAAGGTTCGATGCCACAAAGCAAACCACCCAAAGGAAAACCACCACTGCCATCAAAGAGGGAACCAAGTGTCAATTTACTCATCCTCATTCACCTCTGGCAGGTCACAATATCTGAATTTCAAGCCATCTCTTAATAGAAATACACCATCAGAGTTTCCCACTTGCTCAATATATCTTTTCACAATAACATCGCAGTACTTTTCATCCAGTTCAATGGTGTAGCAGATTCTATCTGTTTGCTCACAGGCAATCAGTGTACTTCCTGAACCCCCAAAGGGATCAAGCACAATACAGTTACTAAGGCTTGAGTTCATAATGGGATATGCCACAAGCGCCACTGGCTTCATGGTTGGGTGGTCGCCGTTCTTCTTTGGTTTCTCAAACTCCCAGATGGTAGTCTGCTTACGGTCTGAATACCAAAGATGCTTGCCTTTCTTTTTCCAACCGAAAAGAACTGGTTCATGCTGCCATTGATATGGGGAGCGACCGAGAACAAGGGACTGCTTTTTCCATATACAAGTACCAGAAAGATAAAATCCTGCATCGGAGAATGCTCTTCTAAAATTGAGTCCTTCCGTATCAGCATGAAATACATAAATAGATGCGTCCTTTGCCATCGCTGCTTCGGTGTTTTGAAATGCCGCAAGCAGAAAATCATAGAACGCTTCATTCGCCATATTGTCATTTTTGATTTTTCCAGCAGCGCCTTCATAGTTAACGTTATATGGAGGGTCCGTGACTACCAGATTGGCAGCTTTCCCATCCATTAAGACATTAAAGGTGTCTTTCTTTGTACTGTCTCCGCAGACTAATCGATGTTGTCCAAGTATCCAAACATCCCCTAAATGCGAAACAGCGGGCTTTTTCAGCTCGCTGTCCACATCGAAATCATCTTCTTTTATATTATCCTTAAGGGAATCTTTGAAAAGATCCTCCAACTCCCCTGGGTCAAACCCTGTAAGAGAAACATCAAAATCAGAAGCATCTAGGTCTGTGATGAGAAGTGCCAGTTTATCTTTATCCCAATCGCCACTTATTTTATTTAGTGCAATATTCAGAGCCTTTTCCTTTTGCTCGTCCATTTCAACTACTACACATTCTATTTCATCCATGCCCATACTAAGCAGGACTTTCAAACGCTGATGACCTCCGATAACTTTGCCTGTGATCTTATTCCATATAACGGGTTCTACATATCCAAACTCCTCAAGAGAGCGTTTAAGCTTCTCATATTCTGGATCACCTGGTTTTAAATCCTTCCTTGGGTTATAGTCAGCGGGGATGAGTAGTTTCGTTTTAATCCTCTCTATCAACATACTTTTCCACCGCCTTTCTAAATTCACTATATTTATTTACATCCTCCCATGGGAACAAACAACTATTAAAATGGCCATAAGCCGCGGTGTCAGAGTAAATGACATTTCTAAGACGTAGCTTTTCAATGATGGCCGCGGGTCTTAAGTTGAAAGTCTCCTGGGCAGCAAGAGTTAATATTTCATCAGAAACAGTGCCAGTACCAAGGGTATTTACAGTAAAAGCTACTGGATTTGCCTTACCAATGGCATAGGAAATACTCACTTCACATTTCTTTGCATAACCACACCAAACGATATGCTTGGCAATATAGCGAGCCATGTAAGCACCGCTTCGGTCAACTTTGGTTGGGTCTTTACCACAAAGAGCACCACCTCCATGAGATGTAAGCCCTCCGTAGGTATCGACCATGATTTTTCTACCGGTCAAACCCGTATCAGCAGCGGGACCGCCAAGAACAAACTGACCAGAGGGATTGATGAGAATTTCTGTTTCATCATCAAAAGGGAAGTCCTCAAAACACTGCCATAAGACATTGTTAAGGATGTCTGCCTTAAGTTCTTCCTGTGTTTTATTCTTATCATGCTGTACCGAAATTACGATTGTCTTTATTCTCACTGGAGTGTCATCATCATATTCCACCGTTACCTGTGCTTTACCATCGGGAAGAATACCTTTTATTAATTTTCCTTTGCGACAATCATCCAGTCTCTTTACGATTCTGTGAGATAGTACAAGGGGTAGGGGGAGCATTTCTCTTGTTTCCTTTGTAGCAAAGCCATACATTGTTCCCTGGTCTCCAGCACCTATGGAACCGTACTGTTCGTTTATTCCATTTCGTGCTTCCAGTGCGGTATTCACACCAGCTGCAATATCTACACTTTGATTATGTACATACACATAAATCAAAAATTTTAAAGGGTTATATCCAATCTCTTTTAGTACATTCCTAACAATGTATTGGATGTCGATTTTCTCGCTGCAGGAGATCTCGCCCGCCACGATAATTTTTCCTTTAGTCGCCATAACCTCGCAAGCCACCCTTGATGCCCTATCTTTACGTAGGCAAGCTTCCAAAATGCTATCTGCAATGATGTCACATAGTTTGTCAGGATGCCCGGCGCATACACTTTCTGCTGTTAAGTATTTTTTACTCATTACATCATATCTCCTCATCTTTATTTTCCTCTGCGGGCAGATAGCAGTCGCTCCATCACGTCGTCCTGTGGATTTAAACCTGAATACTCTGTAGCACAATTCTCTCGAACGATTTGATATATCTCCATCCATAGCCTATTTGTCTGACTCATAAAGTTCTGACTCATCGTTACATAGGGACTTTGAATAGCATTGCCGGTGGTTGGGTGCTTGGCTAGAAAGCCAAACTCAGTTACTGCTTCCTCACACTGTATCCATCTGGCCGCACTCATGGCATATCGCTCTAGAAGCTGTGGAAGTACCAAATGGGCACAGCCACGTTCCTCAAGCCATTTCCATGTAATTTCATAGATTTCACTTGCTACTAGGGTTTTCCCATCCTTTTGCACTGCGGAGAGCATGGCCATTGGCTTTGGCATTTCTTGCCCCTTCAGGTCAGCGGTATTTTGGAACTCAACGACTTCAATTTTTCTCTTACCGGGATTTCCCTCTGCAATTTTGTCAGCAAGCGGTTTCTTCTTTTGACCGGAGCCTATACGGGCACCTCCACGATTTGTTCCGTCTTTGGCCATTCACTCACCTCTTTTCATCGATGGGCGCCTATTACCCTGTTTGAAACCGCGAATTTTCACGCGTTGCCCCACGCCCGTTACACAAATGAAAAGCTGTGGAGATTTGACTCCCCCTACCGGGTTCCCCAACGGTCTCCATCTCTTGCTGTGATAGCAGAGTGGCAAGGAGTACAAAGAGCCATCAGATTACTTCTATCGTGAGTCCCTCCTCTTGCAAGAGGAAGAATGTGATGGACTTCATTTGCTGGGGTCAGCTTTCCTTGTCGTTTACATTCCTCACAAAGAGGATGAGCTGCAATGTAGCTGTCACGTATCCTTTTCCAAGCACGACCATAACGCTTACGGGTTGCTGGGTCACGGTCGTACTTTTCATACCGTGCGGCTTCCTTTTTAGCATGTTCTTCACAAAAACGTCTGTCAGTCAGCTCTGGACAACCAGGATAAGAGCATGGACGCTTAGGTTTTTTTGGCATACTGCACCTCCTTTTGCCCATAGAAAAAGCCCTCGCAGGAGAGATGCTCCCGTGAAGGCTTCTGTTTTTTCTAATATTCCATACTACCATTATATAACTTTCACTACGGACAAACAGTGTCAACGTATGCCAAACTGTGCCACAGTGTGCCAACTTTTATTTTGGAACCTTTAAATGTTGCAAAGCGGATGAATGGAGTCTATGCACGGTTCTCATAGAAACATTAAGGTTAACACAGATTTCTTCCCAGTTAAGAAAGTTAATGTATCGGTAGCGAAGAATCAGCTTCTCATCTACGTTTTCCATCTGGTTAATTGCTTCACGGATATCTGATTTAAGCTTTACTAGCCGTTCAACCTCTTGTTGTATCTGTTGCTCCAAATCTACTATTCTAATCACATACTTTTCAAAGGGTGGGTCAGTACACTTGGTTCGACTGACTTTTTCCTCAAGAACGGGGGATGAAACACTTCTTGATAGTTCCCTTAAGTTTTGTAACTCTTCAAGGTCGGAATTAATCAATTCATTCAGACGATAGGCCTGTTTTAAGAATTCCTTAGCTGTCATCATCGCACCACCTCCTCTTGTAGCTGTTGGATTAACATGTCAGGGTTTAGAGAGGTAAGGACATTGAACAATTCAGAATGAAAGAAGCACTCCACCTCACGTTTCGTATATAAAGCAGAATCATTGCGAGGGTGTTTTGCTAGTCTTTTCAGTGCAAAACGATAATCCTTGACTGCCTGTAGAATAATGGCATTTGCCAGTTTTTCAAATGCATCCATCATACAGCATCCCTCGCTTTCCCAAGATTTGCTTTGACCGCATTAATAAGATCGGATTGTGTCTTTTCCTTTCGTCTCAAGGCATTCATAACATCTTCATCAATCGTGCCTTTAGTAATAATGTGATGAATAACCACTGTCTCATTTTGACCTTGTCTCCAAAGTCTCGCATTTGTTTGCTGATAGAGTTCTAGACTCCAAGTAAGTCCAAACCAGATAAGCGTTGAACCTCCACTTTGTAAGTTGAGACCGTGTCCCGCTGATGCAGGATGAATAACCGCTACAGAAATATCGCCGTTGTTCCAATCCTTGATATCCTTGGAAGTTTTAATTTCTCTGACATTGAATTTTGCCTTAATACGCTCTAAATCGTGATTATACCAATAGGCAATAAGCACAGGTTTTCCGTTAGCACCTTCAATTAAATCCTCAAGAGCATCTAACTTGCGGTCGTGGATAATATGAGTGTTTTTATCATCATCATAGATCGCACCGTTTGCCATTTGCAGAAGTTTTCCTGAAAGGACTGCTGCATTCATGGCATCTATTTCTTCATCAGCAAATTCAAGAACCATCTCTTCACGAAAGCGATCATATACGGATTGTTCTTTGTCATTTAGATACACAGGCACTTCATTGATCATGCACTCTGGCATTTTGAGAAAATCCACCGACTCCATGGAAATGGTAATATCCGAAATGAGCTGATATATGGCATCTTCAGCACCTGGCAATGGTTTATATGAAAATACGATTTGCTGATTACGTTTATCTGGTGTAAAGAAGGAATTGCGGTAGTGAGTTATGTACCTGCCGAGTCTTTTACCCATGTCAAGAATACGAAACTCTGCCCACAAATCCATTAATCCATTACTCGATGGTGTACCCGTAAGACCCACAATCCGTTTTGCCCTTGGTCTGACTTTTAGTAGACTTTTAAATCTTTTGGCACCATAGGACTTAAAGGATGATAGTTCATCGATGACCACCATGTCATAATCAAAAGGGATGCCACTTTTATTTACTAACCAGTCAACATTTTCTCTGTTTATAAGATAGACACTTGCAGGTTTCCTAAGAGCTGCCAACCGCTCCTGTTCTGTTCCGATGGCTACCGAAAACTCCAGTCCTTTTAAATGCTCCCACTTATTTATCTCAGCTGGCCAAGTATCCCTCGCCACCCGAAGTGGAGCAATGACCAGAACCTTTCCAATTTCAAAACGATCAAGACATAGGTCAAATATAGCCGTTAGAGTAATGACACTTTTGCCAAGACCCATTTCTAAAAACACCGCAGCGATGGGATGCTCAAGTATGAAGTTCGTTGCATAAGTCTGATATTTATGAGGATTGTATTTCACCCAGTATCACTCCAATCTGCTTAACATCATCAATGACATAACAAGTAAAGCCTAACTTCTGTAATTGCTTTATTCTTCTATTCTGTAACGGACGAGGTTTCTTTCCGGAAGCCTTTAATTCTACAAAAGCCATCTTCCCATGTGGTAAAAGCACTATGCGGTCTGGCATCCCATCTAAACCTGGGCTAACAAACTTCGCCGCAATGCCTTCCATCTTTTTTACCTCAGCCACCAGTTTCTTTTCGATATATTTTTCAAGCATAAATACCTCCCATATAAAAGGCTCGGAACAAGAAAACAACTTTGACCCATTTTTCCTATACGCGCGCGTATGCGTGTATGCACAGGCTACTATTACTTCTTTTTACTATTTATAAATAAATAGGATACTTCTTGTTCCACTTGTTCCGAACCGTTGATTTTCCTTATCGTTACTAGCTTTAGGGAAAGAACCAGTATGGGAACAAGGTAAGGTACAACTTAGTTTTGTTCCTCGACTCGGGAATAAGCTCGTTGCTTTCCGTAGACAGGAAACGTCACAACACCATTCTTGTTCCCAGTGTACTTGTTCCACTCACTGATCTTTCTCATAATGGCACCGATGGCATAGGAATCTGAAGGCTTTAGCATTGATGCCTCTTTACCGAAACATTCACACCAAATCTCCATATTGCAGACAAGAGTCCTTTTTACTGTTCCAACACGGGTGCCGCCACCAAATTCGCTACCGCCGAGGAAATTTCTACGCTCGTACAAAGACATCGTGTCCCAATCATCCGGCAAGAGCGTATCCAAGTAAGTACGAACCAGTCCTTCTCGTTCATCTGTTTCCATAGCATCTGCCTGTTCACTGGTTGCCATGGTTACATCATCACCTTCAAGGTAGAGTTTTTCGCCCTTCTCATATAATACTAGTGCCTCTGCCCAAATCTGCTGTACTTCTTCTTTAGTCATCTGCCAAGCTTTCTTTCTACTGTTACCACTAATGCGGACTGGCCAAAATCTGCGGTTGCCCGTAATATCACGAAGAAAACCGCTTTCCGCATTGGTAGAACCTACAATCACGCATTGACGGGGATGGCTTTCCACGTTGACCCCATAACTGGCACGGTACTTATCATCCGCCCTAGAAATAAAGGACTTCACAATCTCCACATCCGTCTTACGCATCCCAGCAAGCTCACCGAGTTCCAACAACCAATATCCCTGAAGTTTTTCAGCCCCAGATTTATCTTTCATGTCCGTGAGAGTTAAACTGTCTGAAAACCAATCCCCTGCAAGTTTGGCAAAGAAAGTTGACTTACCGATGCCTTGAGGACCGTTTAAGATAAGAACACTATCAAACTTTGTGCCTGGTCTATAAATACGGGCTACCGCCGCAACCATCGTTTTGCGAATAATTGCCTTTGTATAGGAATTTTCTGTTGCACCGAAATAATCAATAAGTAGATTTTCCACACGACAAATACCATCCCATTTTGGCAGGGAGTCAAGATACTCCTTAACAGGATGGTAGGCTCGTTCTGACGCTACCGCCAACACAGCATCCTTGGTCTTGGTAGGAGAATAGACTCCGTATTTGCTGCTTAAGTACACCTTCAGCAGTGCATTGTCCGAATCATTCCAACCACATTTAATCTGTTCCCAAGGCAGACCACCTTTGGCATCAATACCATCACGGTGGCAGTTGAAAGCGATATGCTGTAATTCCTTATCATGTCGAATAATTAAGACGATGTTGTCCAAAGTGTCTTTTATCCGACCTTGCTTATCCAATTCCAATCCCGTCTGCCAATCCTCTTCACTAAACTCCTCTTCAGCCTGGGCCTGCCTTTCCTTAGCAAACTCAGCTTTCACCGCTTCATCTTTTATAGCAAACTCACACATTGCCACAAAAGACGGCATCCTACT
This sequence comes from Niallia alba, assembly GCF_012933555.1. Taxonomy (GTDB): domain Bacteria; phylum Bacillota; class Bacilli; order Bacillales; family Cytobacillaceae; genus Niallia; species Niallia alba. Next base: position 887,011 of record NZ_JABBPK010000001.1, on the reverse strand, counting down.
AGGAGCCGTTGTAGTGGAAGCTCTATCATCTAAAGAGCCGAATTTATGAATACGAACGAGGTCAAAAGCATTGAGGAGCAGGCCGCTTGCTGGGTCGGTGGCATGGTGGCTGTATGCGAATTTATCATCATAGATAATTACACCCGCACTACTATCAGCTGGAATATAGTCATAACGCCCTTCCATAGCAGATGGCGCATAAACTGCACCTAAAAATTTATCAATTGCTTCACGAACGGAATAGGCACGACAGAAAGTTCCTACCACACCTTCCTTTAAAAGCGGATCGGCTTGTTCTTTAAGACTGCGATTAATAACCTCAGACTGCCTGCTTGATACTGGCCAAGTTGACGTATCTCGCCAGTTTTCATATTTTGCAAGATAAATATCCGGGTCAAGTAATGCTCCATCCTGCTCTTCGTAGACAAATTCACCATTAGAGGAAGTGGATGGCCAATACATAAGGCGATGGGCTTCATATGTCGTATCATCAAAAAGGTCAATACCGATTTCTTTTGCCACCATACGTCCAACGGCTGCATATTCTTCTTCACTGACCTCGCGGGCAAGAGGAACAATAAGTCTGAGTCTCGGATTTTCCGGTGTGTGCTTATGAGTGGAGTAAACGCAACATTTGAAGTCAAAAAGCATGCTGATTTGTTCCCAGATATCCGGTCTACCGTAATCCATATCAAGGGTAAGCAAAGAACGACACAGAACATTGCCCTTCTTTCGCCTTCCTTCTTTTAAATGTCCCCCGACAAAGCCGCCCACGTCTTTGATATCATCTTGCTGGCCTTTTTTAAGTTTCCGATATTCTTCTACCGTTTCTGTAGTACGTTGTGTTGTCTTTACACGGGAGCAAAAATCCCCCCAGGAGATATCTTTGTTTTTCCATTTCCTGTCCATCCGACTATTGCCCACTGCAATTTTCATAAACTTTCGACCTCCTCATGCTCCGGACTAAAATACCTGACCGTTTGTCTGCGTTTCTTGGCTACTTCAATCTCCCTTGCCATACCGCTTGAGATGGTATTGCCCAGCACCCACACCTCAGAGCATTTGCCCATAAGAACGATGTCCATAAATATGGCAAGCTCTCGTTCCTCTGGGTTTTCATCATCCATAAACTGCGGAAACATAAGGTGGGGAGCAATTGGGATACAGTTTTGGTCTAAGGCAAACCTGCAAAAACTGCGAGCCTTTTTAATGTTTCCTTCTACATCACCGGAATAGGGAGAACAGATATATACAAGTGGCTTAAAGGCAGATTTTTTCTCTGCCTTTTCCTTTCTCATTATGTTGGTCAGTGCTTCATGGGGAGTTGGGTCATGGTATCCTTCATGGTTAAATTTGTTGATCCCCATTACACACCCTCCATTTCTATCTGAGGCAAAATACCGTCCGCCTTCATCAGTTCGTAAATGAAGAGTCTGCCTTTTTGAGTCCAATATGTATGGACCTTTGTATGCTGTTCACCGTTACTGCCAAGGTAGCTATGTGTCTTAGTACTGGTGTAGCCTTTTTCCGCATACTTCTGATATAAGAGCCAAATGCCGCCTTGTTTAAACTGGATGCCCTTTTTATTAAGATAGCGGTTCATCCAAATAGCTGACTTGCCGTAATCTTTGGCAATTGCTGAGGTGGAAATGAGGTCTTTACAATTTAAAACTACATCGTAATAAGAGACTTTCGGTTTCATTTCTGCAATTTGCTGATTCTGAACAGCAACCGTACCTTCAAGCACTTTATTTTGATTCCTTACTTGAGTTAGTTGTTGATTGGCAAACTGTAATGCCCTTGCCATGGTCGCCTCAGGGGAATTCCATCGTCTTTCTATTTCAAGAAAGTATTGACGGCATTGTTTTCCTTTTGGAGTACGCTGTATCATACATAGCTCTTTTGCCATATCAATTGTTAACTGATGGTCTATGCGTGGTCTGCCTCCAGTACTTTCGCTCAAAAATGAGCTAAAGTCTGACCCTTCCTCAAATCCGTACTCACACATTCTTGGAAACCAATCTTTATAAGCGGTCTTTACTTCCAAGGCTTCATGTAAATCACGACCGAGTACGGTTGGTCGTTGATTTTCATAATTGATTTTTACTAATTCGTCCATACGAATTACCTCCTGCAATATAGTCAGAGGAAAGTTCCTCTACCTAATAGCCACAGGAGGTAATGATTGTTGAGGATTTTGAAAAAATTTATTTTAATCTTTTTGATAAAACTGACACTCATAGCCATCAGCGCTAAGTAACAGACCATTTGCCCATGTTGGTGTCCTAGCCATCTGTTCACAGATAGCGGAAAGTGACATTCCCATATCTGCCTCGATGATAATTTCATCGTGTACATGAGCCACAATAGAACAATTCTTTAATGTCTGCATGGCATGACACAAAATGTCACGACTGATTGCCTGAACAATATTCTCTACAAATTTGGGTCCATAGCTATCGATTCTTTCCCATTTCTTCGTCCCACCGACCCCTTCGTAAGTAACCGACTCACCGCCAAACATATTCTCTCCCATACGAGGTTTCACATAGGCAAGCCGTCTACCAGAGGGGAGGACAATAAAGAGCATTCCACTTTGATAGATAAATTTAATGCCGTGTGTCTCTGTAGGAGTTTTTTGCTTAACACAAGTTTTTACTGCACGGTCAACATCCCACCAAAGTTTTGTGATATTGGGATTGGATTGTCTCCAAGCCGTTACAAGGGGCTGAAGTTCCTCTTCTTCAATTCCCATCTCCAAAGCACCCATTGATTTTAATGCTCCAACAGATCCACCATAACCGAGGGCAAGTTCGGCTATTTTCCCTTTCTGACGAAGGTGACCGTTCACACCATGCTTTTCAACAGGTACATTAAACATCTGAGAGGCACTGGCACAGTAGATGTCACCGCCGTTTTGGAATACATCTATTCTCCATTTTTCACTTGCAAGCCAAGCAATGACGCGAGCCTCAATCGCTGAAAAATCTGCCACAATGAACTTCATACCTTCTCGCGGTATAAAAGCAGTACGGATAAGTTCCGACAGTACCTCTGGGATTGAATCATAGAGTAAAGTAAGAGCATCAAAGTTTCCGCTTCGAACTAAAGCACGAGCCTGTTCCAAATCGGGCATATGGTTTTGGGGGAGATTTTGCAACTGAATCAGCCTGCCAGAGAATCTGCCGGTTCTGTTGGCTCCGTAAAACTGAAACATTCCTCTTGCACGACCGTCACTACATACCGCATTTTCCATTGCCGTGTATTTTTTCACCGATGATTTTGCAAGCTGCTGGCGAAGTTCCAAAACAGTGCCTAGTGGTTCAGGAGCCGTCTTTAACATCTCAGCAACCGCTTTTTTACCAAGGGTATCTGTTTCTAGCCCATTGTCGGCAAGCCAGTCTTTCATTTGTTGTACAGAGTTTGGATTCTCCAAATTAGTTATATCTTGCATCGTAGCCATTAGCTTTTCACGAGAATGTTCATCCATCTCTACAGCCTGTTTTACGAAAGTCATGTCAATGGCAATGCCACGATCATTGATTACCTGGTCGAGATGATATTCCTCCCAGATGTTCTCTGGTACTTGAAACTTGGATAATTTCTGTTGTATTGACATCTCGGATTCCACATCGCGAATGTTATATACTTTAAACCGCTCCCATTTATCCATGTCGTGTTCTGGTAAATTACGAACTCGACCACCATTAGACTTTGTAGGGGAGCAAGGTGTACAGAAATATTTGATGAGGTCTTTACCCTCTGTTAGCTTTTGTTTCTCCAAACCTAGAACTGCACCGACTCCCTCCAAAGAAAGAGGTAATCCCATATATGCCGACCATATCATGGAACATTTCCAGGATGCGGGGTTAAGATATTCAGTAAGGTTAAGCCATTTTGATAGACATACACGCTCAAACATTGCATTGAAAGCCCACTTGGTAACGGAATCATCCATAAGTGCGTTTATAATTTCATCGGGGATTTCCTCCCCACTGGCAAGGTCAACCACCTGTACTTCACCGCCATCCACCGAATAACCAAATAGTAGAATTTCAAAATCATCACTCTCTGCATAACGGTAAACTCCAGACTTTTGAAGGTTGGCACTACTAAATGTTTCAATATCAATAGAAATAGAATTCATATATTACCGCCCTTTCCAATGCAAACGAGGTGGCAGAAGAACAACCTCCACCACCTCGTCTGTATTTATTCCTTATGCTAGAAAATCATCATCATCAATAGTTGTGAAATCATCAGCTGCATTGGTTCTTCCACCTAAAAGCTCTCCATCTCTTATCTTCTGGATGTTGCCAAGACCACATGCTACACCCTTATTGCCATTAGAGTTAAAAGCGTAGAAATTTAGGGATACTCTTGCATAACAACCGCTGTAAACCTCGTTACGATCCAGGATAGGTCTAACCGCTTTATCTACTATTTGGGGTGGAGTCTTGCTGTTGGCATTTACAAAGTAATGTCCTTTGTAAGCCTCGTCATCACGTTCTACGTCACCATCTCGAAGTGGCAGTTTAATAGCCGCCTTATTCGGCTTTTTACCACCAAACTTTGCAATGCCCTCTTCAATGGCTGCATCTACTGCTGCATTGATAGCATTGATGGTTTCCTTATCTGTTTTGGGAATCAATACGGATACGCTGTACTTTTCCGCTCCGCCATTGATGGATACGGGTTCCCAACCGTGAAAATAGCTAAGACGTGTGTTGATGCTTGTAACAACCTTCGTTCTGTTTTGATTATTCATATTCTAATTCCTCCGTTATTTCATTAAATTCGTTTTTTACGTTTGATATATTCATAGCTGGCCTCTTATCCGAAAGTGGAACCAGCGTTGGCTTACCTGGTGGTTTATGTATGAGACCACCGAGGATTTCTTGAAATTTCGATTTACCCATCAGCTTCTGCATTTCCGTAAGGGTAATAAGACTCTGACGATAGATATCATTATAGCCATTTGCCTTGGCTGCTTCAGCCACGGCCTCTTCGTCCTTATATTTACGGATAGACCTGCCCTCGACTACCTTAAAGCCGTGCCACTCTTTCCCTTGATTAACGGCAGCATCCGTCGCATAAGCAATGATTTCATTTGCCCACTTTGTAAGGTCGGACAGTTTAGAGAGAACTTCCTCAATTTCGGAATCCGTAAGCAGGGGAGGCAGTTTAAATTCCATCTGTGCTAATTTCAGCTTTTCTTCTGCTCTTGCACGGCATTTAACAGCCGCTCGACAGAATGTACACCATTCACCTGGAAGGTAGTTACCTTCGCCTTCATAAGCTTTTTTGGCCTTTGGTCTAAGCTCGTTTTCTGCCCAGTCTTTTAATTCATTTACCGGGATTGTCCATGTGCTGACATTTTCCCTGCGAGGTTGGAAGATGGTCATGGAAACCTCTTCGATGTCATACAAGCTATCGTAGATTTCCAAAGCTCCAAGGGCGTACAATTTCATCTGTGGGTTTCCTGCTGCATCTACTAACACACCCATGCCGTACTTAAAATCGATAATATGAAGCTTTTTATCGCCAATGATGATGCAGTCACCAGTTCCGAACCCCTGTGGTACATAGCAGGAAAAATCAAGACGTTGTTCAATAAGTATTAACGGGTCCGTACAGCTTTGTTTTGCCAATTCAAACTGCTCCATTACAAATTCAACATAGGCATCGCTGTGTTCTTCCATTTCATCAGAGTTATACACCGAGACTGGCCTTTTACTTCTCATGTGAAGTGCTTTTTTAAGTTTGTGTTCACAAAGAGCATGGGCGGCGGTGCCTTCAGCAGCTGCATTGGATTCGTTATTTTCAAATTCTAGTTCCAATCTTGCAGATGGAAGGCAATTCAGCCACCTATGGGACCCCGATGCGGAAAGTACTGCGTGATCACTCATTGCCTAGTACCTCCGCATCTTTCAGCATGTCTGCATAATGTTTCGGGTCAACTTCGCTTAATTTAGAGCCACCGTATTTTTGGATGATTTCTCTTACTTGGGCAGTAAGACCGGCTTGACTCTTTTCAGCGAGTTTTGCTCTGACTTCCTCCAGAGTGATTTCCTTTTTCTTTGGCGCAGGTTCTTTTGCAGTTGTAGTTGGTTCTTTTGTTTCGACAGGTACATTGCTCGCCATCGTATCAGCAACCGCTTGTATGCTGTCTGCCAAAGAGCGCATATCAGAAACCACATCAAGAAGTAGTTTTATTTTGCTCATGGTCTAATCCTCCCTCCTTAATCTCACTGATGGCGAGTTCCTGTACGGTGTCACCAGGAACAAGGATAGTCAGTTTCTGCTTATCACCAAGTAAGAAACGAAGGAAACGCTCCCTTATGGTGACATTACGGCAAGTTACAATCCCGCCAGTCTGTGGAGTTTTTGAAACACTGATTTTCAAGTTGTGTTTCATGTTCTTCACCTCTTTCCCGAGAGCGTTTATGTGCTGCCCTCTATCTATTAGCCGTGGCAAGAGGGGAAAGTTGAGGATTCAGGAAAAACTTTTTTTAAATTCTTCTTGGCTGTATTTAAACGATGTGATATGGCACTTTTACTGACACCTTCACGCTCTGCATACTCAGTCATTGTCATGCCATCAAGATATACAGCAATAAAAGGTTCTGAATGTTTTGGCTTGAGAATGGAACGAATAATCTCACAGTAATATTCATAATCTTCCTTTTTATTCCGTTCCACTTCTTGGAAATTATCGGGGAGATAGTCCATATGATCCGTTGCATCCTCAGATTCGTCGTCCTTACGGAATGGTTTTTTGGGCATCCCTCTGTGTCTATCAAATTTATGCCAGTTATTGTAGTCGGACTTGTTAAAACGTTCGTCCATAATCTCCTGTGGTGAACGTCGAGTCACAGTTTCCTTATCTTCGGCACAGGACAGCCTGTCCTCATAGTCCATATCAATCATTACAGTGCAGTCCTCGTCTGGTACCTCCAAATAGGTAGGTTTGTTGTCGTACATAATTCTAATTTTCATTTTGCATCCTTTCCGCCGGACTGCATTGGCGGCAAAGGATACAAAAATAGGTCTGTGCCTCGAAGTACACAGACCCTTTGTCCTGAAAATGAGCGCAACAAGGTAAGGTACTTCTATTGCAACGCATAACAATCCTAAACGGACTGAAACGTAGCAATATGTATCCTTTGCCCTTATTGCAAATCAGGCATTTGATATTTTTTTGTAGACGAGGAATGGTCTAATTCTTGCTAACTACGAAGGACCTTTCCTTCATCTATCATTATTGTAGGTGAGAATTGGACAGCCTTGGCGGACACCTCATGCCCGTTAATTTCAGGCTCAAAATGACGCTTTTCCCAACAAAAACACCTAAAAACAACAATAAAAAAAGCCATACACAAACCCTTAAAAGGATTCATGTATGGCTTACTTAGTTAATAAATAAAAAGCGGACATCCTGTGTCCGCTTTTTCAAAAATATTATTGAATTTTATAATGGCTCTGCGCCATGTTCCTGTAAAAACGTTCTAATCTCATCCATCGATTTTGCATATAGGTGAGTTAATGCAAAGTTATACCAAATATGACTGTTATTATTGAAATTCAATGAAAATGGTGAGTTGCGAATTATATGACTGCTAATATTTGGCGGTAGATGAAGTCCAAGGCAAATCAATACAATGGAATTAATAGATCCCGGTTCCTCACCATTAACGATACGTCTTATGGTACGCTCGTTGACCAATATTTTCTCTGCTAATTCTTTATAAGTTACTTTTTTCCACTCACGTACTATTTTGAGAGAGCTGGTATAGCTATTTGGCAATTCATTATAGATTCGCATTTCTTCAGCTATCGTTTCGGCTAGTAATTGAGCCTTCTTTTCTGGAGCCGCATACTCAAAACCATTACAATACTTTATATCAAAATCTATATTTGATGTCTTATCACGGTTGAGGAAACATTCAGTATAATATCTTTCCCTACACCCGGATTTGACTGATAACTCGAAAACCAAGCAGCACTCTTCCATATGGGTTCGTGCGTAGTCTGTAAGTACCGTTTGTCTGAATATATCCTGTGTTAAATATTTTGGATGGTTTAGCACAAAGTGAGAATCTACATATATATAACTTCCGTCTCTAACTAGAGCGGCCATTTCTGGATTGGTTATGCTTTGGATAGCAGCATCCTCTGCACCTATAGAAAAGGTCTGATTTCTTTCAAGCGCACCCTTCTTAAATCTATGCGGCTTGACGTAGCGACCATCTATATAAGTAAAAGTTCCGATTGCTTCCTCGTATCCAGCATCAATCATTCGAATTTTAGCTGCTGTCCGAGATACACTGAAGAACGTTGCTAAGGCGTCAATAACTGGCTCCATTACATCTATAAGTTCAGATGTTCCCAGTTCTGAACTGAATTGCTTAATAAATTTGAACGCTTGGGTTTTAAACATAGCAAGTGGCATTTGTATCTTTGGGGCGAGGGCATTCGCCTGCCATTCCATCCAGTCAGTTGCATCTCTGGTATTGTCTTTTATACCTCCGACTACCTGACACTTGATTCGTGTGGCACTGCTATTATATAACCGTTCCAATTCAAATGCTTTTCTATGTTGGTCCCAATGAACACACTCATGCACAATAGTATTATTGACTGATCCCAGGTTACGAAGAAAGTAAGCTTTTGGGTCCACAATTATTGTACGGGCATTCACACGGGTTTGTACCATTCCATCGCTGTCTTCATCAAAAAATTCTGCATCACAGTCGTGAAAGTATATCTGCCCAAAAACAGAGAAATCCTTTGTAATCTCTCGCATTTCTACTGTAAGACCCATTTTATCTGCCAATACCTGTGGCTCAACTGCCATCGGGGTTTTTAATGCTTCAGGGTAATGTCTTCTAAGGAAGTCTGTGGCAACAGATTCTAGTTGTTCCTTATGAATGATAGGGACAAGGGAGTCTGACATAGGTTTCGGCTGCTTATTTTTGCTAGTATACTCCGTTATACTAGAGATTGAAAAATCATCCAAATTGCAATCCAAATCACCTGAGCATTCTAGCATAAACCATTGCCGGCAATTTTCTGATTCATCATAACGATGATTTGATTCACGGACTTCGAATTCCGCTTCAACAGCAACATCAAATTCTATTTTCATGTCCGGTAAGTCATTAACAGATACGAACTTTACTTCTATATCTGATAACTCAATGCCGCCAATGTTTTGAACTCTGTATAACCGTAAGTCTAAATCTTCACAATTATCCGTTGCATAGGTTTGTATGGCAGAAAATATCTCATTATAGAATCTACCATCCACGTAATCTTTAAAAGAACGATTACCCGCCAAGGCACTCCCTCCTCACCCCATATGAAATTAATATCTTTAAGGATTTTTACTATTCAAACATTAGTTCATAGGTAAATTATAACATGTATTTTGATTGCCTCAACATTTATTTTACGTTTGCGAATTTTAATTGTTGCTTCGCTAACTTTGTGATAAACTTTATTTATTAACTTAGGCTAGGTACTAAGGCGAGGTGATATTATGTCCATAAGTTATAAAAAACTATGGAAACTTCTTATTGATAGAGATATGAAAAAAAAGGACTTAAGAGAAGCAGCTGGTATTAGTACAGCTTCAATGGCTAAGCTTGGAAAAAATGAAAATGTTAATACTGACATTTTAATAAAAGTATGTAAGGCGCTTAACTGCGATATTTCAGATATTATGGAGATTGAAAAAACTACAGAAACCCCACCAAAAACAAAGGAGTGAGCTAATGAAACTGTTATATTCAAACATCCTACCTCTTGGAACATCAGAGGGTCAACAAACAATTATAAATTGTTTTAACGAGCAAATTGCAAAATCAGACCGTGTTGAAATTGCGGTTGGATATATTTCTCGTGTTGCCTTGGAAGAACTCGACAATCTGGTCGAAGAGCATAATATATCTAGTATATGCCTTACCATTGGAATGTACTTCATCGAAGGAATGCCAGAAGGATCATATAATACTGCTTTAGAAATCAACAAAAAATGGACAGAGACTGGTATAGGTGAAATTAAGATCGTAAAAGCATTCAAATATCATGGAAAAGTATACTGCTTTTATAAAGATGGGCAACCTTTTTCTGCTATTATTGGTTCCGCAAACTTAGGTGTAATCAAATTAGATGCTAATAACCGTAGGCAATATGAAATCTCATCGGTTACTGATGATGCTACTGAATGTAAAGAAATTGCTGAATTTTTAGAGAAGCTAAAGGCTCAGAACTGCTCTGATAATATTGCTAACATTATAGGAATGCCAATAGTCAGGGAAGTTAACATATCACTTAGTGGCATTGATACGGTAACACAGATTCCCCAAACTGGTGTACAGCTTTATGAACAGCATAAAACAGACGTTTCTTTTGTACTGCCATTAAAAGTTCCTGCTTACGATGAGCGGCATATGGATGATGGTAAGCATTTCACAAAGTCAAATATAAATGTTAGCTATGCCGCACCACGAAGTAAAAGGAAATCCCGTGATTGGTACGAAACTCAATTGACTGTTAGCAAAGCGATAACTCGTTCAGAAGGTTACCCTGAAAAAAACAAGCCTTTTTTTGTTGTAACCGATGATGGCTATTGGTTTAAAGCTCATACCACAAGCGATGGCAATAAACAATTCAGTGCTGTTGGCGATGAACTCATTCTTGGTCGTTGGATTAAAGGTAGACTTGCAGCAGCAGGTTTAGTAACACCAGTTAATGACACCCAAGCTGATACTGATCGTAAGGGAATGATTACGAAAGAAATGTTACAAGCATACGGTTGCGATAGCCTTGTACTTTCAAAAACAGATCAGAAAGCATTGGACGAAGATGGCACCGAGCTTGATGTGTGGGTTTTATCGTTTGAAACAATTACTAACGAATGAGAGGTGTATCAATGCAATATTTAAAAAAATACTTGCAAAAAATAAAAGAGCGAGGTAACGAAAAATTAGCTGAGTCCATTTCCAAAACAGCTGAAGATATTGGCAATCAACATATTCGCAATTTTTCATTTATAAGTCATGAGATTGGCTTGTTGTTTGGTAATGTGCAATCTGGAAAAACTGGTCAAATGTTTGGCGTTATGTGCAAAGCTGCAGATTTAGGATTTCCCGCATTCATCTTACTCACAACAGACAATGTTGTCTTGCAACAACAAACCTTAGATCGAGTTAGAGACGACTTAGACGGCTTCTGTATTTGTGGCGAAAACGACTCAGGCTTATTTATTGAAAATAGCCTTGTTAAGCCAGCCATTGTCGTTCTAAAGAAAAATGCAAGAGTACTAAGATTGTGGGCAAATGTATTTAATTCTACAGGCTTTATGAAGGGCAACCCTCTATTCATCGTTGATGATGAGGCGGATGCGGCTTCCTTAAATACTCTAATAAACCGTAATAGTCAGTCATCAATTAATAGATATCTGGATTCTATAAAAAATGGAGCATCAAGTAGCTTATACTTACAGGTTACAGGTACGCCTCAAGCAATCTTATTACAGACCCTTGCGTCTGGTTGGCATCCATATTTTACATACTACTTCCATCCAGGGGATGGCTATTTAGGTGGAGACTTTTTCTTTCCAACAAGCGGTAAACCTGAATGCATTGATTTTCTTGAAACTATCAAACGACCGACACGAAGTGTTGTTATACGCCACCTTGCTGTATCTGCTCAGATTTTAGCATCAAAAGGAAAAGTATCAAATTGCCTTCTACATCCGAGCGTACGACAAAATGTCCACCAGCGTTTTGCTGACGATGTCGCAAAGGAACTAGATTGGTGTATGGAGCATATCAATACCGAATTCATCACAGAATTACAAACCCACTATGATTCTTTAGAACCCAACAAAAGTGAGAAACTTTCTTTTGAAGTTATCTATAAAACTACTAAGGATTTGTTGGAAAACAAAGGGATAAAAATTCTTGTTATGAATGGAAAAACAGATGTTGAGAGTCCAGATTATGCAACAGGCTGTAATTTTATCGTAGGCGGAAACACTCTAGGCCGAGGCGTAACTTTTCCAGGGCTACAGACAATTTATTATACAAGAACCAGCAAAAAGCCTCAGGCGGATACTATGTGGCAACATAGTAGGATGTTTGGTTATGACAGAGACTCTGGCATGATGAAGATATTTATAGATGAACAACTCTATAAATTATTTGCGGACATTAACGCTACTAATAATGCCATTATCGCACAAGTAGAGCAAGGAATTGAAAACATAAAAATTTATTATCCAATTGGATTGAATCCAACTCGAAGGAATGTAATTGATAACAAACGAGTCAATATCCTTTCAGGGGGAACGAACTATTATCCGTTCTACCCAGATAATAACACCATAGATGATATATCAAAACTATTGGAGCCTTTCTCCAATGATGATCCTTATTACCAGGTAAATTTGAGGTTAATTAAGAAAATATTATCTCACATTATTGCTAGCCCAGATTTCAAGTTAGATGCATTCCTTTCTGTCATTGATACACTTCTTTCAGAACAACCAGCTGGACAGGGTATTTTGATTGTCAGAAGAGGAAGAGATGTTGCACAAGGGACAGGAGCCTTGTTGTCTCCGAACGACTGGAAACTAGGTGGCACTTTCCATGACAAAGTAGTTCTGACCATGTATCAAGTGACTGGTACTAAGGGATGGGGTGGAAAAGCAATCTGGGTGCCAAATATTAAACTTCCTCACGATACAATGTATTATGATGTGTCTGAGGATGATATAGAAGAAGAAGCATAGGAGGGCAAGAATGGATGTTCACCAACAACATAGCAAAAAGGATTTTATTTGCCCCTCCACTCCAAGGAGCGGACACTTTATTAATATTAAGCGGATATGCTACCCCTAATATGGCATCATGGCTTATTAAGAGTTTTCAAGAACAAAATATGCACCCTCTAAATATTTCATTGCTTATTGGAATGGTTCCTTACGATGGATTAAGCGTTCCTATACATGAGGGCTTTATGGAACTCCATGGCAAAACATATCCAAAAGCAGTGGATAGCTTTTCATGTAGTTATGTTTGCGAAAACCCTCCAGTTCACGCAAATTTATACATTTGGCTAAAGGAAGAATCACCAGTACAGGCATATACAGGTTCAGCTGATTTTGTGCAGAATGCATTTATCCAATCCAGAAAAGAAATAGTTGTATGCTGTGATCCTAAAGAAGCTTATAAGTTTTATGAAGAAGTTGAAGCAAACTCAATTTATTGTAACCATGCAGAGGTCGAAGACCATATCGTTCTCCGTCCAACACATCAAATTCTTGATGCTGAAAACAAGCCTCTAACCACTTTGGCTGGCGAGGGTATTACTTCTACGACTCTATCGCTTCTCACAAATAAGGGTGAAGTTGGAGAAAAATCCGGATTAAATTGGGGTCAACGAAAGGGCAGAAACAAAAACGAAGCTTATATACATCTTCCTGCAAAAATTGCAAGAAGCGGTTTCTTCCCGTTAAATAAACAACACTTTACTGTTATTACAGACGATGGTCATACTCTTCTCCTAAGAGTTGAGCAACAAAACGACAAAGCAATTACAACACCTCTTAGCAACGCTCAACTCGGAGAATACTTCCGAAACCGTTTAGGTCTTGGAAATGGTGCGTTCGTAACAAAACAAGATTTACTAAACTATGGAAGAACAGATGTTACCTTTTACAAAATCGACGATGAGCAGTACTTTATGGATTTCCATGTATAAACAAAGCAGTTACTTTGCTTTTACTACAAAGTAACTGCTTTCTCATTCTTTAATACTTGGTTCTACGCTCTCATATTCAATTCCAGCAAAACTCTTCAAAATTGCCTCAAAAATGATTTTTGCGCCCTGACAAGGTACCGCCATTCCTATTTGTTTACGTACACTCTCTTTACTTCCTATAAATCTATAAGTATCAGGGAAAGTTTGTAATCTAGCCCGCTCTCTGTTAGTCAATGCTCGTGGTTCTTCCCAATGATAAATGTGTGTTCCTCCGCCACCGCTTCCTGTAACCGTGTAGGAAGGCTTTGTTGGATCGAGCCTCTTATATATTTGACTTATTTTTGCCCCTCTAATATTAAGTTGTAAATCTTCTGGAAGGTCTGCTGTAAATGCATTCTGTCCAGGTAGAATATGCTGCAACCTTCTAACAACAGTTTCGGATTGTCTTGTCAATTCATTATTATATGCATCCTCTGGAATAGGGGGATTTTCTATTGCATTTTTGCAAGTATTATCGATTCCGACATAAGGCGCTGTTGATGGGACTTTAAATTCAACATCGATGTCATCCCGTATGCCAACGATAATCAAACGGTGCCTTGCTTGAGGGACTCCGTATTCCTCAAACTTGTAGAGATGAGGTTTAATTGTATAGCCAGCTTCCCTTAGTTCCTTGAGGATCATAGTGAAGGCTTTCCCATCATTTGCATTTCTAAGTCCTCCAACATTTTCCGCTAAAAACCACTTGGGTTTAAACAGTTTTAGAGCTTTGACACCATACGAATACAAGGGACCGAATACCCCGTCCATACCTTTTTGCTCACCAACAACACTATAGTCATTGCATGGGAAACCAAATGCCAACGCATCAATCGGGGCTAGTTTTGACATATCAAATTTACGAATATCCTCATGGTAAACAGTATGAGGAGCATCGGGACATATGTTTAATCTATATGTTTCACAGGTATCCGCATCATAATCATTTGCCCACTGGTGTACAATCGAAAAGTTTGGGTCTTCAATAGTAGCATTCATGGCGCCCCACGCAATCCCTCCTGGACCGCAAAATAATTCTCCAAGCCTAAAAATCATATCTAATCAACCTTCCTTTTTTTGTTAAGAAAATCGATTTGCGATTGAATGTGTTGCATTTCCTCTTCATCAAGAGAAGAAACACCTTGAAACACAAATTGATATTCTACAATATCCTCTTTAGTCAGGTAACCAGCCAACTCATAAAGAGGTATAATTTGAATGTTATATAAATGTGCAAGTCTTTTTAAATCATCAGGAGTACAATCTATCTGTCCTCTCTCAATTTTGCTAAGTCTTGAATCTGTTATACCGGTTTTTTCATATACCTCTTTTAGGCTTAAACCACTTTTGTTGCGACTTTCTTTCAATCGATTGCCTAATTCAGACATACTATCACCTCTATGAAAGAATAACATACTCGCTGCAATAAGTCAAGCAACTTTATAGTTTACGCTGCGTAAGCGCAGCACTATATTAATAAATGTAAAGCCTTTTCTAAAAACTATATAAATCAATTCAGATATTTTAATCTATCTGTTATCTATCCTATCTCCACAACCCTATGAAGTCATCTAATCTGTCTCCACAACCCTACACACATTTTTACG
This sequence comes from Niallia alba, assembly GCF_012933555.1. Lineage (GTDB taxonomy): Bacteria > Bacillota > Bacilli > Bacillales > Cytobacillaceae > Niallia > Niallia alba. The sequence continues at coordinate 871,595 of NZ_JABBPK010000001.1, read as the reverse complement.
GTCGACATGTTTCCCAAATAAACAAAAACAAGGATTTTCAAGATTGAAAGGCACTGCCAGACATCAGGCAGAAAACCTTCCAACCTTGGAAATCCTTTATTTATCAGCGTTTGAGTAGCCCCTATTTCTCCACCCTTGACATCAAGACAACACACTCAACATGCGCCGTATGCGGAAACATATCCACTGGCTGTAAATACTCCACTTTATAATCCTTAGACAAATAATCAATATCCTTTGCTAATGTGGAGGGATTACAAGAGACATACACAAACTTCTTCGGTTTAACCTTTTTAATCGCGTCTAATAATTTACGATCACAACCTGTTCGCGGCGGATCGACTACAACTACATCTGGACGCCAGCCTTCTTCTACCCACTGTGGCAGCCAATGTTCCGCAGTTCCTGCTACATAGGTTGCATTTTTGATACCGTGTCTATCTGCATTTTTTTGCGCATCTGTGATCGCTGCTTCGATGGTATCCATGCCTCGTACTTCGTTTGCTCCATCTGCTAGCCATAAGCCAATTGTTCCAACCCCACAGTATGCATCAGCTATTTTTTCTTTTCCTGTTAAAGCAGCTGCTTTTTTCACTTCATCATACAGCTTTACTGTTTGCACAGGATTCAATTGGAAGAACGCTCTTGCAGACAGCTCGAAGTTTAAATCTCCTAATGTTTCTTGGATAACTTCTTCCCCACTTAAGTGGATTGTTTTTTCTCCAAAAATAAGAGACGTTTTGTTGCCGTTTATGTTTTGGACTAATGATTTCACTTCTGGTAATCTTTTTTGGATTTCTGCCATCACTAGTTTTTTTCTTGGCATTTCTTTTTGGGTAGTGATAAGCACGACTTGAACTTCGCCTGAATTAAATCCTGCTCTAGTTACAATCGTACGGACGATCCCTTTTTGTTTACGTTCGTCATAGATTGGGATTTGGAATTCTTCTAAGATTTTTCGAACCTCTTCTGATACCTTGTTCGTTAACGGATGCTGCACCATACAATTTTGGATAGGAATGAGGCGGTGGGAATCAAGTCCGTATAGACCTGCAATAATTGCACCACTTTTTTGCTGTCCCACTTGAAACTGGCTTTTATTGCGATAATTCCATGGATCTTCCATACCTATAGTTGGACGAATATCCAATTTATCGACTTTCAGCTTTGTATGGCGTTCTAATGATTGGATAACAATATCTCTTTTTTCCTGTAATTGCTGATCATAGGCTAAATGCTGAAGCTGGCATCCCCCGCATTGTTCATAAATAGGGCATGGTGCTTGTACACGAAAAGGAGAGGATTTTCTTATCTTCTTTACCTTTCCTTCCGAAAACTTAGGCTGAACCTTAGTTGCTTCCACTACCACTTCTTCTCCAGGAAGAGCACCTGGTACAAAAACAACCTGTCTTTTAAAATAACCGACGCCCTCTCCATTTATCCCTAAACGCTTTATCGTCAATGGAAAGGTTTGCCCAACCTTCAACTTCGCGATCGTATTTTGCTGTTTATCTTTCATTTATATTAACTCCTATTTTCTCTCTATTAAAAATACTACTTCTATTTTTCCTCAGTCTGCCTTCTTCATATACTATAGCTTCTGCGCTAAAATATCCAGTTCTTCTCATCCGCTAACTACAGAAAATATTCCCACCTAAAAGATAACAAAAAACACCCTCCCTTTTAAGGGATGAGTGCTGCACCCAAATTCTATTTAAATCATCCTTTTACTCGAAGTTTCCTTTTTAACCTTGTCGCAAAGACTTCAAGGAGAATGGCTACTGCTAAAATAAAGAAAGTAATGGTTCCAATTTCTCTAATATCTAAATAGAAATTGCTTGCCATGAACATATCAAAGCCGATTCCGCCTGCACCGGCAGCTGCTCCCATCGCAACAGCGACAGCGAAGTTAATTTCGAAGCGTAAAAATGTCCAAGAAATCATATAGGTGAGGGAAGATGGAATAACCGCCTGAAAAATGATTTGCCAAAAGTTTGCTCCACTTGCTTGAAGTGCTTCAATCACACCATTATCTAGTTCCTCAAAAGACTCAGAGTAGGCCTTCACTAAATAACTGACAGAATGAAACGTCATCCCAATAACAGCGGCAACACTACCAAGACCTGCTGCGACAGCAAAAATCAACACCCATAAAACGGTCGGCACCGCTCTTATAAAAGCAACCATTCCTTTAATAATGACAGACACTCGTTTCGATGTTAAGTTTTCCGCTGCTAATAAACCTAAGACGACCGCAATAATTGCACCAAATATCGTGGTTAAAAAAGCAAGACCTAACGTTACTAAAACTTGGTAAAGAGCATGCGTAAATGTAAAATGCTGAAAATGTGCTTCAAAAAACATAGCTTTTAAGTTTGCAAAGGTCGCGAACATTGCTTCTCCAAAATCAATCTCTTTATAGTCAAAGCTATAAAAAGCATAAATCGTGAGAATCGCTAATGCTAAAAGAGTGATTCTGATCATAACGGTTGATTTCGTTAACGTTTTAATTTTTATGCGTTTTGATGGTTCTTGCTTATCTAGCTGTTCTTCTACAGCCACTTGCTTATTAACTACCATTATAGAATCACCCTCCTTACATAGTTAGATATAGATTCTATTAAAAGAATAGAGACAACAATTGTAATAACTACTAGTGAAGCAATATCGTAGTTTAAGCTTTTATAATAGAGATTAAATGTAAAGCCAATTCCCGATCCAGTAAGCAAACCTATTAATGTGGCACTGCGGATATTTGTTTCAATCATAAAGAGTACCCAGCTAATCATTTGGGGAAGACTAGACGGAATTACAGATTGAAAAATGATTGAAAAATAGTTAGCGCCTGTTGCTCTTAGTGCCTCGACCGATCCTTCACTTACTTCATCTATCGTCTCTACGAAAGCTCTTGTTAAAAATCCAAATGAACCGAAAAACAACGCAAAATAGCCTGTTAAGGAACTTTGTCCAAAAGAAAAAAGGAGAATCATTGCCCAGGCAGCGACATCAATATTTCGAAAAATCGTTGCAATGCCACGACTAATACTTCCAAAGAAGCCATTGATTTTCGTCGTATTGGAACCCATAATGGCAAACAATATTGCAAATACTGCTCCAATGGTCGTTGCCGCAATGGAAACTAATAAGGTTTCCACCAAGCTTTTTAATATATTAGGAAGCTTTACTAAAGACTCCTGTGTTGGATAAAAATTCCCCAAAGCCCATGTAACAGCCCGTGGGAGAGACTCAAAACCTTTGACTACATTGTATTCTGTCATGATAATGGCACATATTGTAATAGCAGCTAAAACAACAAAAAAACGAAGGGAACTTTTTCTCTTTTTTGCAAAGAAATCAGCTTGCATAGATGCCACCTACATCAAAAATGAGATCTTCCGCTTCCGAACCGTATATACGTTGAATATCCTCTTTGGTGATATTGTTTGGAGAGCCGTTATACACGACTTGGCCACTGTTAATCCCAATGATTTTATCAGAGTATTTTAGTGCTACGTCCACTTGGTGGAGGTTGACTAATACGGTAATGCCCATTTTCGATGAAATATTCTGAAGATGATCCATAATGACCTTAGCGGAGTTGGGATCAAGTGAGGCAATTGGCTCATCACATAGCATCATTCGCGGATTCTGAATAAGGGCGCGTGCAATACCAACACGCTGCTTTTGTCCTCCACTTAATTGATCCGCTCGCTTATACATATGTTCTTGTAGCCCTAGCACGGATAAAATCTCCACCGCTTGTTCCTTCTCTTCTTGACTATAAAGACCTAAGACTCCGGCAAGTGTTGATTTTTTGCCTAGATTTCCATGCAAGGTGTTCTCGATTACACTCAAACGATTCACTAAATTATAGTGTTGAAAGATCATCCCAATTTTGGTACGAACCATTTTTAATTGCTTCTTTTTTAAATTTAGGACGTTGCTGTTATCAAAGATAATCTCTCCGTTTGATGCATCAATCATTCGATTGATACAGCGAAGGAGAGTTGATTTCCCCGCTCCAGATGGACCGATGATTGAAACAAACTCCCCTTCGTTTACAGAGAAGCTAATATCTGATAACGCCTTTGTATCATTTCCAAATTGCTTGGACACATGATTGATTTCTAGTAAGGTTGTCATCGATTAACTCTCCTTATATCCATTTATTTTGAAAGCTCGCGAATCGGATTAAACCATTCATCTTTTACTTCAACTAAACGCTCGTCCGCCGTTTTCTTAAATAATCCTGAGAACTCAGAGTCTTCCGGAACAAAAACTTTTTCGTTGTTTGTAATCTCATCTGAGGTCATAACTTCTAGAAGCTGTGCTTGAAGATCTTCACTAATATTGTCTGTGTTTACGACAAATGGCGCATTCAATACTGGTGTAACGGAAATAAGTTGAAATTCTTTCCCTGTAACAGTATTAAAAGGCTCAGCAGCATCTGTTTTAACTTTATAAATCGCACCTGGTCTGTTCTCTTCTCCATCTTCTAATTCCACATAATTATTTACGCATGTATCACAGAATGCTGCTACGTCTGCTTTCCCTGATAATAGATTAACTGCCGAACCTTGGTGAGAACCACCGTATAGTACTTCACTAAAGAAATTACCGTCTCCGCCTTCAAGTAAATCTTCTGCCGTTAAATCTTTGAATTCAGCTTTTTCACTGAAATAATCAACAATACCTGTGGAAGGAACTTTAAATCCTGACGTTGAACTATTGGATACAAATGAAAATTTCTTCCCTTGAATATTGTCAATTGCAAATCCATCGCCTTCTTTATATTGATCCGCATTATCCTTTTCAGCTGCTAACCAGCTGTAGTATACAGCATCATCTAAAGTCCCTGAAGCACCAGTTGGTACAACAAGTGGGAGTACTTTATCGTTTTTGTTATGTGCTTCTATGTAACCTTGTGCACCTAAGAACGCCATGTCGGCATTTCCATTTGCAACTGCTTCGATTGCAACGATATAATCCGTTGTTGTTTGATGCTTTACTTTTTTCCCGGTCTTTTCTTCAATAATTTTTCCAATTTCATCACGTGCTTCTGTAAGATCAGCCCCTGATTCATTAGGGAGCCAGGCAATTGTAAGTGTATCTTTATCACCTGATGCGCCTCCTGAACTAGAAGACGAACATCCAGCAACAAATAACATAAGTAAAGATAACAAAAATAATAAAGATCTCTTCATTAGTATGAATCTCCTCACCTTTTAAAATTATTTACCTTCGTTTACTATATCTATTAATTATCAATCTATTATTAACCCAATATTATGAATTATTAATATTCTTTAAGCTTTCGTTAAAAAGGTAAATTAGGAGAAGACGCCATTTTGCATGTTATATTCTCGATTACATAAATGATTCATAAACTCTAAGTCATGGAAGATTCCAACCATTGTCGTTCCTTCCTTCATGAGCTGTTCTATTAAGAGCCTTACCTTCCTTTTCGAGTCATGGTCAAGGCTTGCAGTTGGCTCATCTAGTAGGAGCAAGCGAGGTTTTTTCACCATCGCTCGTGCAATATTAAGCCTTAGCTTTTCCCCTCCAGAAAAGGTGGTTGGGTAGCTGTCCCATAATTCCTTGTCTAATTCAAAATGGGCAAGAATCATTTCTGTCTCCTGTTTTGCGAAGCTCTGATCTTTACCCATTTCAAGAATTGCCTGCTGCACTAATTGTCTCGCTGTCGTTCTAGGCATTACATTTAAAAATTGTGATACATAGCCAATTTCATGTTTCCTTAAATAAAGCATTTGCCGTTCTGTAGCTTGTGCTAAGTTAATAGGTCCGAATTTTTTAGAATCGTACCAAATGCTTCCTTTCTGAATTCGGTATGTTCCATAGATACATTTTAAAATGGTAGACTTCCCACTTCCGCTTTTGCCAGTTATTCCAGTAAATTCACCCTCTTTTAATTCGATATTGACATGACTGACTGCACGAATATATTTACCGAGATTATGGAGATCAAACGATTTAGATAAATCTTTAATTTCTAAAAGATTTTCCATCTGTTCACCTGCTTTCTTATTTGCTTATTCGTTAAAGTCGATAGTTTGTTTTTTGAATAAGCTTCCCATCGACAAATACACCTGTAATTACTGGGAAGTCATCACTTATATTTTCAATAATGAGCATATCTGCTTTCTTTCCTTCACGAATGGAACCAATTTCATGATCCATTTTTACCGCTTTAGCAGGGTTAAGCGTAACTAGCTTCATCATATCTGCTAGATCCATATCGTATTCATTCACTAAAGTAAAGATGGCATGAAGCATGGCTGCCGGATAATAGTCGCTGCACAAAATATCAATAGCTTGATTTTGGATTGCTTCAGCAGCCCCTAAGTTCCCACTGTGAGAACCTCCTAAAAGGACATTCGGCGCCCCAGCAGTCGTAAACATCCCAAGATTTCTAGCCCTGTTAGCAACCTCTAACGTAATCGGAAATTCACTAATAGTCGTACCAAAGCTATGAACAAGCTCCAATTTTTCAAGCGTATCATCATCATGAGAGGCGATAGCAATCTGATACTCTTGGGCTAACGCAGCAATTTCCTTCATATCTTCTATAGATAATTTTTCTTTCATTTGATGATTGCGAATCAATACATCAATCGATGCATCGCTAATATTGTTATAGCTTTTCACCGTTTTTCGATAAACTTCTAAATGACGATACTGTCCTTGCCCTGGTGTATGGTCCATAAAGGAAACTAAATGAACTTTATTTTCTCTTATATAATTTTTTAGATTATCGATTTCTTCTACATTATCAATTTCAAATCTAGCATGGAATCTGTGACGAACTAGATGCTTCCTTCTATGACTTTGTCCAATCAAATCAATAAATTTCCGGACATTCTCTGGTTCTCTTATTGGCTTATAGTCATATTCGGTTTCTTTAAAAAGAGAGAGAGAATGAAACATCGTTGTAATTCCGTGAGCAATCAGCTGTTTCTCCGTTTCTCTTAAACTCAAATCAAAATTCATTAATGAGGTTGGTCTTGGTGCTGCCATATGTTCAATATAATCAGAATGAATATCAATAAATCCCGGTGAAACATAGCCTCCTTCCGCATTAATAATCTCCATTCCTTCTTCAAACTTTATCTCGCCTTTTGGTGCCATTTTTGTGATTCTATCTTCTTCTATTAAAAGATCATAACCGTGTAAAACGGTATCTTCGGTAATCAATCTTCCATTTGTAATGACGTACAAAGTATTTCCCCCTAAAATTTATAATTTGGGTACCTTTTAAAGCAGAGAATGAACCAATTGCTGTGTATATGGATGTTGCGGATCTTCTAATATTTGATCTGTTAATCCTTCTTCAATCACTTTGCCCTCCAACATTACAAGTGTTCGATCTGCAAGCATGCGAATCACTCCTAAATCATGTGAAACGAGGACAATGCTAATGCTTAGTTCACGCTGCAGGCCCTTAATCAAATCTAGAACACTTGCTTGGACAGAAAGATCAAGCCCTGTCGTCACTTCATCTAACAGCAGAATGGGTGGATTATTGGAAAGAGCCTTTGCAATTTGTACACGTTGCTGCATGCCGCCAGAAAAATTTTTCGGCGCTTCTTTTCGGCGATGGACGGGAATATTCACTTTATTCAAAAGATCTGTCCCTCTATCCTCCATCACACCAACATGGTTACTTCCTGCTGCTATCAGCTTTTCGGCGATGTTGCCTATCGATGAGAAGTTCATTCTTAACCCTAAAAGCGGATTTTGATAAACTTTTCCCATGATGTGGTTGCGGATATAACGTTGCTGTTGAGAGGACTCTTGAAAAAGATTTTTCTCGCCATTTTCATAACTACTGACAAATGCACCGCCCGCTGTCACTTCTTGGTCAAAATAAAGACATTGCATTAACGTTGACTTCCCGCTTCCACTTTCGCCAACAATCCCGAGCACTTCACCTGGAAAGACCTCAAAGGAAACATCACGGCATGCATAAACCGTTCCACACACCTGGCAATAGTTTTTCCCTAATGAATCACTTGATTTATCCTTACAATGTAAGCAGCCAGGACCATACTGTTTATTAAGATTTTTTACGGATAAAACCGGAACTTCAAATCCTGTCATTTATTTCACTCCAACCGTATTTAATTTTTCAAGACAATAGCTTGTATCATTGCATTGATATACTGTTTCATCTGTTAATTCATCGACAAGCTCATCTAGAAATACCCCAGTCGACCCGCATAAACGACATTGCTTGTCCTCAAAGGGCTCTGGCTCAAACGGAAAATCTTCAAAGTCTAGTGAGACTACCTTTGTATAGGGAGGAACTGCATATACTTTCTTTTCACGACCAGCCCCTAATAGTATCAGTGCCTCACTATCATTCATTTTTGAATTATCAAAACGTGGGATAGGGCTTGGCGCCATCACATAGCGATCATAAACGAGAACGGGATGATCAGCACCTGTTGTCATGCTGCCATATTTCATAATCTGCTCGAACAACATCAGCCACGCACCGCTATACTCTTTTTCCGCATGTAGTTTCTTCGTTTCACTTTCACTTGGCTCATAATAGCGAAGTGGTTCCGGTAAAGGCACTTGTAAAACTAGAATCTGGTCTTTTGTGAGCGGTACTTCCGGTATTCTGTGTCTTGATTGGATCAACGTTGCCTCTGCTGTGTAATCTGTAGTGATAATGCCTGTCGTGTCAGAAACAAGCTTTTTAATATTCACTGCGTTTACCGATTCATCAGAACCTTGATCGATTACCTTTAACACATCCCTTTTCCCAATGAGCGAGAGGGTTAACTGCAATCCACCTGTTCCCCATCCCCGGCCAATCGGCATTTCCCTCGATGCAAACGGTACTTGATACCCTGGAATAGCAATAGCCTTTAAGGTTGCTCTCCGAATTTCACGTTTGGATCCTTCATCAAAAAAAGCAAAATTATAAGCCGTGTTCATTAGCTTTTCACCTCTTGTCTTTTGTCCTTTTTTGTCTTTCGTACACTATCTAGTTTCGATTGGAAAGTGACATAATGAGGCATTTTTAAATGTGAAATAAAACCTGATGATTCTACAGAATCAATATGATATAGAACAAATTCCTCATTATGACTAGGAAATTCTTTATTTGGATGTTCTAAACAGTAATCTAAAATCCCCATTGCAATTGCCTTTGTTTCATTTTGACCGAAACATAATCCATAACCGATTTCAAATTCCATTTCCTTTTTGCCATATTCTTTTTCCACTAACACAGGCATAAGCATTTCCACTTCTGTTACTTTGACTTCTCCAATATAATAGGCATCATTTTCGTCTTGCCCATCAGATAGTGGATGATTTATTGTCACTGGCAATTTACCGACACGAAGTTCGCCGACAGTCGGATGCAAATCCCCATAGCCACGAATAACCGCATAAGCAAAGGAAGTGACTGCACCAGTTTGCCCCCTTGTTAAAATTTGCAGCCTTTGACTTCTTGTCGATGGGAATGCAAGACTTTGTCTAGTTACATCATCTGGTTCCTGATCATTATTCTCACAAGTGGAAATTAAGCCTTCTTTCCTTAAGTAATCAAGAACTTTTGGGAGGGTAAGCTTACTAGCTTGCTCTCCTATCTCCAAGCTTTCCTTTAAATAATCCTTCACCCACGCTTGAACACTTTGATCGGTTTCTTCCTTTAAGTAAATATCAAGGAGCCGATGTGTATAATCTGTTGTTGAGCCAAGAATTTGTCCTCCTGGAATATCTTTAAAGCTAGCTGAAATACGACGTTCTATCTGCATATCATTTGATTCTATTACTCTTCCATAATGTTTTCGCGGAACGGTTGAGCGGAAGGCTCTTAGTAAGAATACAGCTTCTTCTGGATTTCCCTCTGCTTGCTTAATCGCTAAAGCTGCTAAAGTCTCGTCATAGAGACTACTTTCCGACATGACTTGATCGATGAGTCCTCTCATTCCCCCCTGTATCTTTTCCACTTCAATGGTTCTTCCCTGTTTCACTCTTTCCAATTTCAGACACTTAATCGACTCTTCAATTGCAAGCGTTCCGCCCTTTACAGCAACGTATCCCATTAGACCATCACCCTATTTTCACTAATTTGAGTTGTGCGCGGCACTGACAATAGCTGATCCTGTTGATCAACAAACATAAGATCGACCCCAAGGGGGAATTCCTTATTTTTTGATTGCCTAGACTCTATCCAATTCTCTGCTAACTCCACTTGCACATATTCAACTGTTTTAATTCCTGGTCCTTTAAGCTCAAGGGCAGGTTCAGCCGTTATTTCCGTTACTTCGATAATAATCGTTGCAGATGAATGAGGATTTTTTAAAGTTCCAGATTTTGCTTTTTCTATTGCCTTATTAAGCGCTCCTGTTTCTGCATCTTGAAGAACTAAAATGTAATCAGCTTCCTCTATCTCTCCCTGCTTTGCATAAGTTAATTGATTAATTGTTTTCGTAATCATTCCTGCTTTTTCAGAAAGGACTTTAAAGGTCACTTCCTGATCAAATAAAGTTAAGGCTATCAATAAGATAGGCGTAGGACATTCTTCATTTCCATCTTCCCTGACTATAGCTGCTTCTTTCCTTAAATTTGCCAACTGGCCTGGTCTCGAATAAGCATGGACTAATTTTCGGTAAAATGATTGTAAGTCATGAACAATATCTAACTTCACCTTTCATACCTCCTCAAGAAACATCCATCGTTTCAAAATTGACTTTTGTTTTTAATATGGCTTTATTCTCCGTCGCTTTCTTTATTAAAATGGCTTGCTCCTCTTGTTCGAGCAACTCTATCCATCCATTTGTTTCAGGCAGTTCTGCTTGGAATGCTGCATCGATAATCGCAAGATGGTGCGCTAACGTCGGTTGATCACCTGCCACAATGCCAATTCCGATGCTTTCGTGGACCTTGACTTTACATTCTGTGACAAACACTTCTCCTGGATAAAACAGCGTCTTTTTTGATGTCTCTCGAACTTTCATCATTACTAGACCATTTTCCGGTTCTTGTATGACCACCACCTCATAATATTCATGAATCATTTTAGCCATCTTTTCCGCTAGAGCTAGTGAGCCATTTATCAAAATTTCCGTTCTGCGTCTTCTTTTCATTTAAAGACCTCCATGCTTGTCTTTTGTTTTAACCTTTTTTCTAAAAAGAGTGAAAGTGAAGTGTATGTTAGAATGCTGGCCCTTTTACGAAATAGGTTTTATTTCACCCTTCTACTGTATCTTGTTGCCAAGTGAGTGAATGTTAAAGAACGATAAAGTTTGTTTGGATTTTGTAAATCCATTTTTACAAAAAAAGCCACCAATAATGGTGACAATTTACATAAGATAAGTGAAACAATCGCTCCGGTAAATATTCCGTGAATATTCTAGAACTTTACCAGATTTTCGATCAACACAACCAGATTCTAATTGGATTAACGGAACAAGACTTGGACATTTTAATAATTCCCTTTCCTGCTTATTCGGAAAAACAACAACTAGCTGGCTTTGCATCGATTCAAAGTCTATGTATCCTTGCTCTTGATAATATTGAAAGATAGAAGTAATCTCCTGTCCTTCCCTCTCAATATTCCTAAAAGTGGATTGAGATAAATACGATGTATGAATTGCAATTGGGCAGTCCTCAACTACACGTAAACGGCTAATTTTATAAATCCTCTCATTAGGTTCTGCTTTAAGTGCATGATAAATTGAAGTATCATGGGAAATGATTTCACTCGTTATATTTATCGTTTCAAAGTTGTAATTTAACTCACTCATTTTTTCGCTAAAGCTTACATCTCCTGTTAAAATAAGTGGAATTTGCAGTTTTTGATTTTGAACATAGCTTCCTTTCCCTTGTTTAGAAAAAATATAGCCTAGCTCCTGTAGGCGTTCATATGCCTTTCGAACAATTATTCTTGGAACTTGATAGTAACAAGCAAGCTCGTTTTCTGATGGCAACTTGTCATTAGGCTTGTAATTTCCTGCGTGTATATCAGAAATCAGTCTATCCACCAACAATGCTTGTTCAGACATCTCGCCTTTTTCCCCCTTTAAACCAAATTTATCCCCCACTTAGCAGGCAGTAAGCCCCTTACTGATAAATGCAAGTATTATCTATTAAGCATTTTCTTCCGAGATTTCAGCTCATGAACAGCCTCGATACCTGGGCTTTTACTTCCTAATAAGACAAGTTTTTCTCCGTAAGCTCCATGAAAATCTGCCCCACCTGTCATAACTAAATGAAATTTATTTGCTATCATTTTTGCTTGATTTTCATGCATTTTATTATGCAAAGGATGCCAGACTTCAATCCCCTGTAATCCTGCCTTTACCAAACCTGGAACCATTTCAAAATTACCATATTGTCCTGGGTGGGCAAGAACGGGGACGCCTCCAGCTTCAAGGATAGTCTTTACTGCCGTTTTAGCATCGATATATTTCATTGGGATAAATGCAATTCCAGGCTGTTCCCCATTTTGTCCTCGATTAAAAATTTTCTTATAAAGAGAACCATAAATCGAATCAGTATAATTTGCTTCAATAAGTGCCTGCATAATATGTTGCTTGTACACTCCCGTTCCTCCGTCTGCTATGTCTAAGCAACGTTGCCAATTAATGTTGTAACCAGCAGAAATCAAACGCTCGACCATTTCCTTTGACGCTTGATGCCTTTGTTCCACAAGTGGCTGACAAACCGCTTCAATGGCATGATGTCCTGGTTCAATAAAATAGCCCAAAATATGCACTCTTCTATTTCTTTCAAAATCATAACCAGATATCTCAATTCCAGGAATGACCTCAATACCAAGTTGCTCTCCCAGTTTAATTGCTTCTTTTAGGCCCTTTGTTGTATCGTGATTGGTAACAGCAAGATGGCTCACATCTTGCGCAAATGCTAATGATAAAACTTCTTCTATTGATAACGGACAATCAGAAATATTAGTATGACAATGAAGCTCCACTTTCATGAAAAACCCCTCCTTTTTCTCTTTAGTTTCAGCATAACTTGATACCACGTTTAAAAGGTTAATGAGAAGTGAATTTCTCTTAAAGAATTGTTAAAACTATTAAGAGTGCGATTTTATATAAAACTAGATTTTTTACAGTTCATGAGTTAGAAGTAATAGATAAAATAGTAGATTTTTAGGAATAAAGACCTGAGAATGATTAACATATTTTAGTAGTAGCTTAATAGTAAATTAAAAAAGTTTCTATACACTAGGGTAGTACCAAAAATTACTTTGTTGAGGTGATTCTTTTGAATTTCAAAAAGTTAACATTAGGAATGATGACTGCTCTACTATTCACTGGAATGTTAGTTGGTTGTTCTGACCAAAATGATGACCAAACGGAAGATACTGAAACAGAAACACCTGCAGAGAATGAAACAAATGAATAAGTAATGGGATAAAGTGAAACTTCCATCCGTGGGGGGTTTTCCTCATCCTCCACGGATGGTTAGTTGAACCAATCGGACCTTTACGGGCAGCTGACCTCCCACCTACCTTCCTCGTATATTCATAAGCTTCTTACTGTCCGTTAAGAGTGGGATAAATAAAACAAGCTCAGACATTGTCTGAGCTTGTTTTACTTTTTTGAGCAAAATAGTCTTTTAGCATAACCTTATTTTCTACGATATCTGCAAGTGTATACTGGTCTAATACTTTAAAAAACTGTTCCAATGCATTATTTAAGACATGCTTTAAAGAACAAACTGGGGTAATCACACATGCATTCTTATCCTCAAAACATTCTACCAAGTAGAAGTTCTCTTCCGTTTGCCGGATAAGTACGCCAATATTGATATCTGCTGGATCCTTTGCTAAACGGAATCCTCCATTTCTCCCTCTAATCGTCTCGATATATCCCAATTTCCCCAAATTATAAATAATTTTCATAAGGTGATTTTTGGATATACTATAAACCTCGGATATTTCTTTAATATTTGTAAGTTTTTCCGTACCCTCCGTTGCCAAATAAATTAACACTCTCAAAGAGTAGTCGGAATAATTAGTTAACCGCATAACCCTATCTCCTTTTGTTATTTTTACGGTTCTTATAGTGAAAATGTGAACATTTTGTTAAACATGTTAAAAACAGTGGAAAAGATGTATTTAAAATATTGCTTTTATACAGACAGACTTTTATCATAAAAGATGTATTTAAAATATTACTTTAAAAGAAGGTTATAAAAATGCTATCACAAAAAACAATTGACATTATTAAATCAACTGTACCAGTATTACAAGTCCATGGTACACAAATAACTACTGTTTTCTACAAAAATATGTTTGCTGCACATCCTGAACTGCTTAATATTTTTAACCATGCTAATCAAGCAAAAGGACGTCAACAAACTGCTCTCGCTAATACTGTATTAGCAGCAGCACAAAATATTGATCGACTTGAGACTATTATACCAGTTGTAAAGCAAATCGCCCACAAACACCGCAGTTTAATGATAAAAGCAGAACATTATCCAATCGTTGGTGAATTTCTTTTAAAAGCGATTAAAGAAGTTCTTGGAGACGCTGCTACTGATGATATTATCCAAGCATGGGCAGATGCTTATGGGGTAATTGCTCAAGTATTTATTGACATTGAAAAAGAAATGTATGAAGAAAGTGCTGCTAAAAGTGGCGGTTGGTCCGATTATAAGGAATTTAAAATTATCAAAAAGGTTAAGGAAAGTGATGTAATTACATCCTTCTATTTAGCACCTGTTGATGGAAGTTCTCTACCAGTATATGATGCTGGCCAATATATTACGATCCGCTTATCGATTCCTGGAGAAAAGTTCTTATTTAATCGTCAATATAGCTTATCTAGTGCTAGCAATAAAGAATATTTCCGAATTTCAGTGAAAAAAGAAGCTTCAGCAGAAAACCCTGATGGAAGAGTATCTAATTATCTTCATAGCGATAAAAACGTTGGGGATACGGTAGAAGTTACTGTTCCTGCTGGCGATTTCACCCTAATTAAAGAAGCAAGCCCTATTGTTTTTATTAGTGGTGGAGTTGGTATTACACCATTTATGAGTATGGTAGAAACAATTGCTGAAGAACAGCCAAACAGAGAGGTCATTTTTATCCATTCAGCAAGAAGCGGTTCTGTCCAAGCATTTAACGAAGAGTTAAGTCGAATAAAAGAAAAAATCGCTAACCTCCAACTTTCCTATATATACGAAAATCCTTCTGAGGAAGATAAAGTAAATCCTTTCTTCCAGAAGGCTGGCTATATTGATACAGAATGGCTAAAAGAACATGCTATTGTTGCAGAAGGACATTATTATGTTTGTGGACCAGTTCCATTTTTACAGACAGTTGTAAAAGGCTTAAAAGACAATGGTATCAATGATACTCATATCCATTATGAATTCTTCGGTCCTTCCATGAAGCTATAATTTATATTCTTTAACTTGTACAGGCTGTATATTTTTTCACCATACAGCCTGTGCATTATATTATATCTCTAAACCGTGACTTCTTTTCTCTGCATCACCCTAAACATAATAGCAATTAAAAGAATACTGACAAGTAGCGAAAAAATACAGATAAAGATCGGATATATAATAGGGGTTCCGAAAACATTCACAAATTTTAAATCAACAAATAAATAGTCTGCTTTCATCATATATAACCTTTTGCAAAACAAAAGAAAACCTAGTTGCTTTGTTACTAAACAACTAGGTTTTCCTTTAATTAAATGGGATTCATTAATGAATGTCTCGTTTCTTAAAATTACCGCCTTTTACTTCGGAGACATCGTAAATGGCAACAAATGCTGTTGGATCTAATTCATGAATAATTTCTTTCATTTTTCTTTCTTCCATTCGGCTGACTACACACGTAATTTCTTTAAATTGTTCATTGGAGTATCCTCCAACTGCAAATGTATAGGTGGCACTGCGGCCTAAACGATCTCGTATCGTTTCTACCATCAATTCAGGTTCTGTTGTAATAATGTTAAAGGTTTTTGATCCACTTAAACCTTCTTCTACAATGTGGATTACTTTAGAGGCAATAAAGTAAGCGATAGCGGATAAAATGGCTCCTTGGAGTCCAAATACGGTAGATACAAAAATAAATACAAACATATTTAGAAACAAAATTAAATCACTTGTTCCAAATGGTAATTTTCTTGAAAGTAAGACCGCTAACATATCAATTCCATCTAATGCTCCTCCGTTACGTAAAGCTAAACCCATTCCAAAACCGATGATAATCCCTCCAACAACCGTTATAAGCAGTGTGTCTCCTTCAATAATTGTTGGGACATGGTGCATTAAGCTTGTACTAACAGCTAAAGATATGATGCCGATAACGGAATATACAGCAAAGCTTTTACCTATCTGTTTATATCCTAAAAATACGAAGGGAATATTTAATATTCCAATCAAAATCCCAAGGGGAAATCCTGTTAACTGAGAACCAACGATACTTAGACCAGTAACGCCTCCATCAGAGACCGCGTTTGGAATAAGCACAGCTTCTAGTCCATACCCTGTAATAAATCCTCCAATAATAACTAATAATGCTCGCGAAGCCATAAGAAGCCTCTTTTGTTTTTGTTGTGTCTTTTTCTGCATTTACTTTCCTCGTTTCAAACTATTTTCAACTTATTTATCTATATTTTACCACAGTTATTCTTTAGACAAAAAAAGATAAGGACAAAGGTCTACTCCATACTTCTCCATAAGTAAAGAGAGGCATAGCTTAAATATGGTTGCCATTCTGGCATCATTATCTCCATTTCTTCTTTTGAAGGTTTTTGTTCTAATTCCAAGAGCTTTTTAATCGCATTTTGAATTCCGATGTCTGCGATTGGAAAAAGATTATTTCTCCCTAAACCGAATAGCAATACATTCTGAATGGTCCATTGTCCTATTCCTCGCAAGCGAATAAGCTCCTCCATAATCTGTTCATCAGACTTCTCATATAAGCTGTCTATATCTAAATGGCCATTTATTATTTCTTTCGATAAATCTATAATGTACTCTGCTTTTCTCGTACTAAATTGCAGTTCCCGCAATTCTGCCACTGTTAACTTTGCTACTGTTTCTGGCAATGGATAAAACCAGACGCCACCTTTTTGAAAACCATATGTAGTCACAAAACGCTGCGTTAATGTAAAAGCAAATTTAAGATTTAACTGTTGATGAATAATGCATTTTATTAGACTATTATACGGGTGAAAATCTAACACAATCGGTGTACCATAATGTTCATCGAAAAGTGACTTTAACTTTGTTTTTTGAAAATGCTCATGAATGGCAAGCAAGGATACATCCCACCTGAAAATTCTGCTGATTTCTTTATAGATGAGGTTATGTAAAGAAGAAGAATCTATCTCATCCACCTCTAAATAAAAAGTTGGATTATCAGTTGTGCCAGTTGCTTGAACTTTTACAACTATATGTTTGTTCTTTATACGAAGTGGTACTTTTACCCAGCGCTCTTCTTTATGGAGGTTATGTAGTGGGTCTAATGCTAAGCGACTTAATACTAAATCAAAGTTATACGGTCCTTGAATGTATATTGTTTGCAAGAAATATCACCTATCACTGTTTTTCTTATTTATTATAGCACACACTTCTTATATAGAATGGCTTGCTGTTATATTAATTAGTACTGCTATAACAGGAAAAATCCTAAATAGACTCATGTTCCAATCTATTTAGGATAGTATGTTGTATTTAGTTGATAACGCCTTCACCAATTTCCCTTTTTATCGTTAAATCGTCTAAACTTTTAAAGGAGTAACCTCTTTTTTTCAAATCAATAATTGCTTGTTCTAATGCTTCTGCATTATCTTTTGAAACGGTGTGCAACAAAAGGATACAGCCAGGATGAACCTGTTGCATTATATTGTCATAGCTATATTTCCATCCTTTTTGCTGATCCGTTTTCCAATCTACGAAGGCAAGTGACCAAAATACTTGTGTATATCCTAATTCTTTCGCAACTTTTAAAGTCCGTTCACTGAAAATGCCTCGCGGCGGACGTAAATAGGTCATGCCTTTTTTACCTGTTAGAGCTTCCGTTTCTGTAACCACTGTTTCTAATTCTTGTTTCAGCTTTTCATCACTGATTTGGGTAAAATCTGGATGATGATAAGAGTGATTGCCAATAATATGGCCTTCTGCTGCCATTCTTTTCACTAGGTCAGGTGCACTCTTTAAATAGTGGCCTGTTACAAAAAAAGTCGCAGGCACTTTTTCCTTTTTTAGAACATCCAGTATTTTGCCTGTATAACCATTTTCGTAGCCATTATCAAAGGTTAGATACAATACCTTTTTATCACTCTCATCTTTATAATAAGCGCCATACTTTTCAAGCAAGTCATCCAAGTCTTTGCCTGCTTCTGCCGGCTGCTCATTCACAGCCTTTTTGAATCCCCAATGTAATGGCTGATTCGAAACATTTGCCCATACTTCATTTGTCATTATAGAAAGTAAAAATATTACGCAGAAAATAACCTTATACATTCTCTCCACTTTTTTTCCTCCTAACAGATTAACTATCTGTTAGTTTTAGTTAAACTCGAGGAATAATGCTTGGAAAAATACAGCAGATTATGTCGGTATTTCTTTTCCCTTCCATACTTCTATTAAAACACTCTATCCTTAAACATTGCCAACTTCTCTAAGGAGGATAGTTCAATATCTTGATGAAGAGAGTTACCATGCGAGTCCATTGTAACAACCGCTTTAAATCCTTCTACCTTCAAATGCCACATTGCTTCTGGGATACCGAACTGCATAAGATCTACCCCTTCTACCGACTTCATGCAATCTGCATAGTACTGGGCTGCTCCTCCAATTGCATTTAAATATACTCCGCCATGCTCTTCCAATGCCTTCAATGTTCTGGCACCCATACCACCTTTTCCGATTACTGCACGTATGCCAAATTTTTTCATAATGTCTCCCTGATAAGGCTCCTCGCGAATGCTTGTTGTTGGTCCAGCCGCTTTAACTTGCCAATTTCCATGCTCATCTTTCAGCATAACTGGTCCACAGTGATAAATGATCTGCCCATTTAAATCAATTGGTGCATCATTTGTACTTAAATACTTATGGATTGCATCCCTACCTGTATACATCATGCCGTTAATTTGCACCACATCGCCAACTTTTAATTGACGAATATCTTCTTCACTGATTGGTGCCTGTAGTATAATAACTTCCTCTGCTGTACCCGCTTCATTTTCCTTACTAGCCTCTGCTTTAAAGTCAATTTTATCTCCTTCTTGATATTGCCATTCCTTGATTTCTCCCGTATCAGGAATTATCGAAATAGCTAGTCTGCGGAATGCCCAGCAATTATACGCAACAGATACGAAGAAGCTTGCAGGGATACGGTTCATCACGCCAATCTTACAGCCTAATAGTGTTGTTTCACCACCAAATCCCATCGTGCCAATTCCTAATTTATTGGCATTTTCCATTATATAATCTTCGAGAACTGCTAATTCTGGAATGGCATTTGTATCATCTACAGAGCGGAAAAGCTGTTCTTTTGCCAAATCATAGCCCGCAGATCGATCCCCTCCAATTCCGACGCCAATAAACCCGGCACTACATCCCTGTCCCTGTGCTTGATAAACAGAGTGTAAGATGCACTTACGAATACCGTCTAAATCGCGTCCAGCTCTGCCTAGTCCTTCTAATTCACAAGGAAGACTATATTGAATATTTTTATTTTCACAGCCGCCACCTTTTAAAATTAACCGAATATCGATGTAGTCTTTTTCCCACTGTTCAAACTTAATGACAGGTGTCCCTGCCCCTAAATTATTTCCACTGTTTTCCCCTGTAAGAGAATCAACAGAGTTCGGTCTAAGCTTACCATTCTTCGTTGCAAGCTCCATACTTTCGTAAATAGCTGCTTTTATTTCTAGCTGGTTAACAGCAACAGGTGTTTTAATTTTAAAAGTCGGCAGCCCTGTATCTTGGCAAATAGGTGAGACTTCCTTATCTGCCATTCCAATGTTCTGCGTAATTGTCGCTAAACTCATCGCAGAACGCGTTCCAGCATTTTCTGACGCTGTTGCCTTCGCAATCGCACGTCTCACATCTTTTGGAAGATTGGTCGATGTTTCTACAATTAAATCGTAAATACTCTTCTTCAGATTTTCAAAATACATGCTTCTCCCCCTCATTGAAAAGCGCAAGCAAACCTTGCAATTTTTTGTTACACTCAAATAACTCCCTATAAAAAATTATACTCTTCTCTTCTACGATAGAGAAGTAATTTGCAATCGTTTACAGAAATATTCTGGAAATCCTTATATAAATAAAAAAGCTTGGATGATTTCACCCAAGCATTACACTTTTACAAATCTCTATGTTTAAACTCATTACATTTCGATTCTATTTCATCTATCATTTGAATTAAACGATCGATATCCTCTAACTCCGCTTCTTCTGGATCAATCGCATCTAGTACATCCATAAACATATTTAATCTTGTTTTTAGAAAAGTAACTTGCTCATTTTTATCTGTAATTGAACTACCCAACATACTCTCTCCTTTCAAAACTACCCTTTAATCGTAACGAATTTTCCTTCTTTCAGCAACCTTCCTTTTTATCTTTGCACATGTTTTATCTTTTTACACCTTTGAAAGAAAGGAATCTGCGTTTTCCATGGATTACACAGAGTTCTTAGTTATTTATTCAACTCTGTATAACTAGTTTTTGTTCTTTTTATAATTTTTTTAGCATGCATAGATAAAAGAAACATCTAGCCAAAATACTAGATGCTCCTTTCTTTTCTACTATTTGTTCAAGTTGTTAGTACTGTCTCATTACTTTTCATTACTTCCCTATCTCCTGTTTCAACTGGAAGCTGTGGCTTTTCTTCTAAATCGGATGATTCAATAATTTGATCTTTTGTGGTAGTAATTTTCTTTGTGATCTGTTTACATTGTCGTTTTGTTTGAAAATAGAGTTGTTTAAAATCCTCTGTAATTTCTTTTAAATCTTTAGAACGCTCTAATACGGTAGATTGAATCTGCTTGTACAATCCTTGGGTGTCATTAGCAATGTCCCTCATCGCATCAGAAGAATTATGGAATCTTTCTTTCCAATCCTGCTTAAATTCATCAGGGTTTTCTTTATAACTCTGAACGAAACGAGTGCTTGCATCTTTTATACTTTCGAATTTCTGCACCGTTCTTTTTCTTGTAGCTGGGTCAATTAGAGAAATTGTGACACCAATGACACTTCCAATTACTAAGCCTGTTACAATTTTATTCCCTTGCTTTGTTGCATTAGACATATCATTCATCTCCCTTCTTCTCGTTAAAGTTTCTTTTCCCGCCAAAGAATTATTTAAAACAAAAACGTTTGACAGATAGGATTTTTCCTTTAATAATGACAAGGGGACTTTATCCCCTCAAAGATAAAAATTGCATTCTATGCCTTATTTACACATAGATATAGTTTAACTATTCTTTTTATAAAAGGGCTTATCATGATTACAGAAAAAAATAGGATTACCCCAAGTATAGATCCTTGGGAAGCTTATATGGATATGGAGCAGCATGGAAAATTAACCTTATCCAATATTGAATTTACGACTACTACTTTATGTAATATGCGCTGTGAGCATTGTGCTGTTGGTTATACACTTCAGCCAAAAGACCCAAACGCATTGCCCATTGATTTATTACTGAAAAAACTAGATGAAATCCCTCATCTTCGGTCTCTAAGCATTACTGGCGGAGAACCAATGATGAGTAGAAGATCTGTAGAAAATTATGTTGTTCCTCTTTTTAAATATGCACACAGTCGTGGTGTAAAAACACAATTAAATTCAAATTTAACACTAGGGATCGATCGTTATGAAGCCGTTATTCCTTATCTAGATGTGCTACATATCTCCCATAACTGGGGCACAGAAGAGGAATTTGCGGAACGTGGTTTTGCGATGATGACAAGAAAGCCGACTTACGAACAAAGAGCCAAACTATTTCAGAACATCATTACGAATAGTAGAGCACTAGTCGAAGCTGGAGTTGTAGTCTCTGCAGAAACAATGCTGAATAAACGTACACTTCCCTATTTAGAACATATCCACCGACAAATTGTCGATGAAATGAAATGTCAAAGGCATGAAATTCACCCTATGTATCCATCTGACTTTGCTTCTACTTTAGAAACTTT
The DNA here is from genome assembly GCF_012933555.1 of Niallia alba. GTDB lineage: Bacteria > Bacillota > Bacilli > Bacillales > Cytobacillaceae > Niallia > Niallia alba. Next base: position 849,414 of record NZ_JABBPK010000001.1, on the reverse strand, counting down.
ATCATTAGATGAAATCCGAGACAGCATTAACCATCTTTTAGATATTCGTGATAAAAATGTATGGATGTTATTTGGTACACTTCCATTCTATCCTTGTAACAGCAAAGAAGAAGACCTACAGTTACTAAGTCGCCTTTACTCTAGCAAAAATGTAACGGTTCGTAACGATCCTGATGGCCGTTCTCGTTTAAACGTAAATATTTTTACTGGTGATGTAATCGTTACTGATTTCGGCGATACACCAGCACTTGGAAATATTCAAACAGATCATTTAGAGGATATTTTCCAAAAGTGGCTTTCCACTGATTTAGCTCGTTCATTAAACTGCCATTGCCCAGCTGTCAAATGCCTTGGACCAAATGTTCTTGTAAAAAATAGTTACTATCAAGATATTGATTTTACAACAAAAAAAGCATTGATTAGTCGTTAATTGAAATGGTGTCCATTGGAAAATGGGCACTTTTTTATTTTGGGTTTGAGGTTAGCTTGCTTGATGAATGACATTTTTCTTGATGCTGCTTTTTGGGCGTTCATCTCCTTGATGAACACCACTTTTCTCTTTCCCTCCTGCAATTTCTGCGTTCATCCCCTTGATGAACGCCACTTTTTCCTTTCCCTCCTACAATTTCCGCTTTCATCCCCTTGATGAACACCACTTTTTCCTTTCCCTCCTGCAATTTCTGCGTTCATCCCCTTGATGAACACCACTTTTCTCTTTCCCTCCTGCAATTTCCGCTTTCATCCCCTTGATGAACGCCACTTTTTCCTTTCCCTCCTACAATTTCTGCGTTCATCCCCTTGATGAACACCACTTTTTCCTTTCCCTCCTGCAATTTCTGCGTTCATCCCCCAACGAACCACATTCCTTCCCCCCAAAACCGACAAAAAAGACTGACATCCAAAGTCAGTCTTTCCACATCTATTTATCTCGGTCTTTCACTTGCCATAAATCCAAAAGAAACATGATCTTGAACAGGTATCCAAGCGCCAATTCCTTGTGAAGTTACATTTTTCACGACAATTGATTTTTTGCTTCCTTTTAGCATCATATATACTTCGCCATACGTCACTTTTCCTTTTTCGTTGACAGCAGGAGCGTAGCCATATAAATACCCTAGTCTTTTAGGGGGAATATTGTACAGTTGATCTTTCTTTGTTCCTGTTCCAATCACTGTTTCAAATGCGAGAGATAACCCTGAATTTTGGGTTGCTTTTACGAGCATCATTTTTTTTACTTGCTCTGCATTTGGAACCTTTGCCGTTAAACCGCCTCTTACCGTTTTCTGTGATTCTTGAACATAATGGATTTGATATGGTAATTTCCCACCACGGTTATCATAGAAATTCGTATTTACTTTCTGATACTCCCAATTCGGTGCTGTTTCTGTTGATTCGTAGTTAAGCGGCCATTGTCCTAAATAAACAATTGCTTTGTATCCAAGTGCAAATGGGGTACTATTCACTGTGGATTCGTTCAGCATACGAATTAAATCCGGATTATCAATTTTCACCTTTGAAGAATTAATAAGCTGTTGTGTTAATTCACTAGGCTGCAGTTTAGGTACATCTTGTGTTGGATTTGGATACGTATTTTCCTTCGTTATATTCATAACGGAATTAGGTATGGTAATAATCTTGGATTTCGGTACATTTTCTTCCTTTTCTTTCTCTTTTGCTTTTTCCGCATAAGTTAACATTGGAAGCATTAAGAAAAAAGATAAAAGCACAATCGTTATTTTCTTATACATAGCAAGTTTGAACTCCCTTCAAATAATCATCCATAACTATGGTTATTTTTTTCGGAGTTCGCTTAGATTATCCATTATTAAAAGAATTTTTTTCTTTCCTCCTATTTCATTACAAATTTCCCCGTTAACTTAGAACAGTACGGATGGAAAAATTGGATAGCAGGACCAAGCCCAAAAGCGATAATTAATGTACCAAGTCCAATGGGACCATTTACTAAAAAAGCAAACAATAAAGCAAGTATTTCTCCAATTAACTTGGCAATCATAAGATTAACGCCATATCTTTCCTGAATAGTAACCATAAAATCATCAATTGGATTTAAAGGAAATTCAGATTGCAAATAGAGGGCAATGCCTAGACCAATAATGATTAATCCAGTAATTAGTAAAATTAATTGGCTCATAAACATAAAATAATGGAAACGATTTACTAAATGAGCCATCCAAAAGTCAACAAAAAATCCTAGAATAAACACTGTGGCAAGGGACAATAAGTTTGGCTTTTTGCGTAAAAGCAAAGCATTGACGAATATAAGAATGATACCTACTATAACAATCCAGCTTCCTATTGTTAATCCAACTAAATGAGATAGGCCTACATTGAGAGCATCCCAAGGGCCGGCTCCTAAATTTGCCTTAATAGTTAACGTAGCCCCAAATGCTAATATAAAAAGCCCACCAACATAGAAAAGGCATCGATAAAACAGTGACATACCTTTATATCTCCTTTCTCCATACATCCTTTTTCCACTTCTTTCATTCATATGCCTCAGGCACTTAAAACTTGTCCATTATTAACAAAAATAAATAATCAGAATATTTACATTTATCCGATATTATTGTATAATAAGGTCATCAAATAAAAGGAGGGTAGCTATTTTAGATCGCTTATATTTTGTAAAGGAGGAAAATATAAACCTTTGAATATTCATCAATCAGAGCTTTATCCAAACTATAAAAGGAAAAGAGGTTGGTGATCCGATGGAAGCGACATGATAGATTCCCTATACAACATATCTAAATCAACGAATACTTAAAAAGACTTATTTTATATAAAAGAAAGGTGAATTCACGCAAAAAAGCCTAGCCGTTGTAAAGAAAACGGCTAGGCCTTGCTATTTCTCCATATTCTACTTTCTTAAAGCAAGTAAAATCCAATTCCCATTATTGCATAAGCAGCTAATAAGGTTGCTCCCTCAAACCAGTTTGTCTCTCCGTCATTTGAAATACTTACCATTAACAACACGGCTGTTACCATACTAATAAGTTCTGGCAGTGTGAAGACTAATGACATTCCACTCGGGAAAAGCAAAGACACTAAAACTAGTAATGGTGCGACAAACATGGCAATTTGCAAGGTTGATCCGATAGCAATTTCAACCGCAATATCCATCTTGTTCTTATATGCCATTACAACAGCTGAAGCATGCTCTGCTGCATTTCCAACGATAGCCACAATGATAATCCCAATAAACAGCTCAGACCATCCAAAAGATTCTGCTACTACTTCAAATGTATGTACTAAGTTTTCAGATACATAAGCAACAGCCAGTGTTGCAATCGCCAAAATAGTGATACTTTTTTTCACTGACCATTCTGGAGTTTCCTCATGAGCATGACCATGCTCTCCGTTTTTTTCTACTTGATAAACACCACGATGAGTCACTAGTTTGAAAAACAATGCTGCTAAATACAATACAATCAAAATAATAGCGATTCCGATACTTAAAGAAAGTGTTTTTTCTGCATTCATATTCATCGTAAATACTTCAGGAATCACAAATGCAACAATGACTGCAAATATTAATAATCCTGAATTATGACGAGCATCATAAACATTAAATTGCTGTCTCTTATACTTTAATCCACCAATAAAAAAGGACAAGCCTGCCACAAGCAATAAGTTCCCTAACACAGAACCAGTTAAGGATGCCAATACTACCTCTGTTAACCCTTCTCGTAAAGCAAATATAGCAATGATCAATTCTACCGCATTACCAAAAGTAGCATTTAATAACCCACCAATTCTGGGACCAGCAACAATCGCTAAGCTCTCTGTCGCTCTGCCCATAAAACTAGATAACGAAATGATGGTAAGACAGTAAATAACGAACATAAGAATACTTGACCAATGTAATAAGGAACCTATTATCGATAAGGGAACCCCAATAAATGCTGCAATCGTAAATATTTTATTAACCATTTTTTCTCGCTTCCTTTCTCCTATCACCCTCATATAATTTCCCATCCAACTGCAGGCTAAACTTATTATACTGCTACTCCGCCCAAATATAACCAATTTCTTAAAAATGTTTTTCTCTTTTGATAGGAAAATTAGTAGTTTTATTTCAAAAAAAATCTATTGCAATACTGTTCATTCCCCTTTAACATCATTTAGGGAGACTAAATATAGACAACAGTGTAAGAAACAAGGGAGTATAATTATGAACAGTAAAAAATTCGCCGTACTAATAAGCATCGTCAGTATTTCTGGATTTAGTCAAGGAATGCTGCTGCCATTAATAGCAGTCATTTTTGAAAATGATGGCCTATCTTCTAGTTTAAATGGATTAAACGCAGTAGGACTCTATATGGGGATTCTTCTTATTTCTCCTTTTATGGAATATCCTTTGCGTAAATATGGATATAAACCCGTTATCGTATTTGGCGGTCTTGTTGTTATTCTGTCACTAGCACTTTTTCCACTTTGGAAGTCTTTTTGGTTTTGGTTTCTTCTTCGTTTGTTTATTGGAATAGGCGATCATTCACTCCATTTTGCTACACAAACTTGGATAACCACTGCATCACCTATAGAAAAACGGGGAAGAAACATTTCTCTATACGGTGTATTCTTTGGGATTGGGTTCGCAGTTGGACCATTATTAACTCCTTTAGTAAAAGTAAATGAATCACTGCCTTTTATTCTTTCATCTATTATGTGCTTTATCGCTTGGATTTTTATACTATGGATTAAAAATGACTTTCCAGAACAAACAGTAGAAACAAATTCCTTTTTGGATACAATGAAGCGTTTCTCTAGTGCCATGAAATATGCGTGGATTGCTTTTCTTCCCCCGCTCGCCTATGGTTTCTTAGAATCAAGCTTAAACTCAAGTTTTCCTGTGTACGGATTAAGAATCGATTTAAGTGTTGTCCAGATTTCTCTTTTACTTACTGCCTTTTCGATAGGAGCCATTGTGTTTCAGCTTCCATTAGGGATGATCAGCGATAAATTTGGCAGAAGACGGACACTTGTAACGATTCTGATTATTGGTACTACCTGCTTTTCTTTCGCCAGTATACTTGAGGCTTATTTAATCGGCTTAATTATCTGTCTTTTCCTTGCTGGAATGGCAGTTGGTTCTACCTTTTCTTTAGGGATTAGCTATATGACTGATTTAGTGCCAACCAATCTTCTTCCTACCGGAAACCTTCTATGTGGAATGGCCTTTAGTGTTGGCAGTTTAATTGGTCCTTATCTGGGAGGAGTATTTATTCAATATTTCCAGCATATTAGCTATTTTATAGTAATTGCGGCAATTTTATTTGTTGTTTGTTCCATCATTTTTATCTTTGGGAAAAAAGAATCGAGAAATCATTACTTAACAGAGGCAAAATGATATTCAGCACATACAATATGTGGTAAGCTTATCTTATAAAATTAAATAAAAAACTATTTCTATTCGTTATTTTGTGCTGTCACCTTCTTAGGTGGAAGCTTTCGTGTTTTTTAAGGGTAGTGAACTTGATTCTCTCTCTCAATAAGAACAGATAATCATTTAAAAGGAGGAAAAAACAAATGTCCACAGAAACGGAATTCAAAACCTATGTACAACCAAAGGTAGAAATGAAGCCATCTTTATTTGCAAAGCTATCTCCTCATCTCGAACTAATTGCTGCTGGAATAAGCGGAATTTTAATTGTGATTGGATGGATTTTACACCATTTCGATTATTCATCTATTTCTATCGCTGCCTACTTGCTTGCTTTTGTGATTGGTGGATATGCAAAGACAAAAGAGGGAATCACCGAAACCATTGATAATAAAGAATTAAATGTCGAAATGCTAATGATTTTTGCTGCAATTGGTTCTGCTATTATCGGATATTGGGCTGAAGGTGCGATATTAATATTTATCTTTGCTGTAAGCGGCGCGTTAGAGACATATACAATGAATAAGAGTAATAAGGAAATATCTGCCCTTATGAAGTTACAACCAGAAGAAGCAATTAAAATACTTCCAGATGGTCGTGAACAAGCAGTTCCAGTATCTTCTCTTACTATCTCTGACATCATCTTAATTAAGCCCGGGGAAAGAGTCCCCGTAGATGGAAAAATTATCAAAGGGACAACGGCGATTGATGAAGCCGCTATTACAGGTGAATCCATTCCATTAACCAAAGAAATAAATGATGAAGTATTTGCTGGAACAGTAAATATAAGTGGCTCAATTACTGTTACCCTTACAAAGCATGCAGACGAAACACTTTTTCAAAAGATTATTACCTTGATTCAATCGGCACAAAGTGAGAAATCACCTTCTCAAGCTTTTATCGAAAAATTTGAAGGATCCTATGTCAAAATAGTCTTATCTATCGTTGGCCTATTACTGATCCTTCCGCATTTTCTGTTGGGTTGGTCTTGGAATGAAACATTCTATCGAGCAATGATTTTTTTAGTAGTCGCATCTCCTTGTGCATTGGTAGCTAGTATAATGCCAGCTACCTTATCAGCAATCTCAAATGGAGCAAGGGCTGGCATCCTTTTTAAAGGTGGCGTCCATCTAGAAAATCTCGCCCATGTAAGCGCAATTGCTTTTGACAAAACAGGAACGTTAACGAAAGGAAAGCCTGTGGTAACAGATGTATTTATCGATAATAAATTTACGGAGAAAGAAATTGTTCAATTAACGGCTAGCATTGAAAGTCATTCAAACCATCCCCTCGCAAAAGCAATCGTTCGATATGCTGAGCAGAAATACAATGAACCGTTAACACAACCAGAAAGCATTCAAGATAATTCAGGTTGGGGCGTTACAGCAAAAATTAATAATACGGAATGGCGAATCGGGAAAGCCGCTTTTGTGGGAGAAAAAGAAGCAATTGCTTTCCAAAACAAAATATATGAACAAATATCAAATGAAGGAAAAACAGCTGTATTTGTCAAAAAGGACACAGAAATAATCGCCCTGATTGCTCTAAAGGATGTTGTACGAGAAGAATCAAAAGAAGCAATTGATCGTTTAAAGCAGAACGGCATTTATACGGTTATGATTACAGGAGATAGTGAAAAAACAGCTAATGCTATTTCCAAAGAAAGCCATGTTGATGAATATATTGCTGAATGCTTACCGGAGAAGAAAGTAGCTTCCGTTAAAGAGCTAAAAGAGAAATATGGAATCGTCGCAATGGTTGGAGATGGAATTAATGACGCACCTGCTCTTGCTACTGCAAATGTAGGTATTGCAATGGGAGAAGGGACCGATGTTGCGTTAGAGACAGCAGATGTCGTATTAATGAAAAACGATTTGCCACGTATAGCAGAGGCCATTCAACTATCTAAGCGGATGAATCGTATTATTAAACAAAATATTATCTTTTCCATTTCTGTTATTATGTTGCTTATCATTTCGAACTTCTTACAAGCAGTTGCCCTCCCTTTTGGTGTAATTGGGCATGAAGGCAGTACAATCTTGGTGATTTTGAATAGCTTGCGGTTATTAAAAAGTTAAAAGACCATATTGTTTGGCGGGTTGATTGATGATGACATTCGCTTTGGCTATTTTGACTGATACGCCTGCTTTGGCTGATATCCAGCTTTTTTGGCTGATATTCCGGCTGCTTTGGCTGATTTCCAGCTGCTTTGGCTGATATTCCGGCTGCTTTGGCTGATTTCCAGCTATTTTGGCTGATATCACGCCTGCTTTGGCTGATATCCAGCTATTTTGGCTGATATCACACCTGCTTTGGCTGATATCCAGCTATTTTGGCTGATATCACACCTGCTTTGGCTGATATCTCGACCACTTTAGCTGATTTCTCATCCGATTTGGCTGATTTCCCCGCCATAACATATTTAAAAAGCCTCCAAAGACTAAATCTTTGAAGGCTTTCTATCAATAAGGTTATACACTTCTATTAGTGGTAGCCGTTTTGTCCGTTAGCAGAACTAGATGTTTTATGTTTTGGCTTACTTTTCCCTTTTTGTTTTGTGCCGCCATCTTTTTTTGTATGTTTTGTCATTCTAAATCCCCCCTATTAATTGTTTTCCCCACTATTAGTTTGTTCTATTAGTGTTCTTTTATAGAGGTAAATTACGGATACTGGTTAACAAGGTTCTTTTCTCTTTTCCGTAAAGTAAGCATTGATCTCTCCACCCAAGATGATAATTATGCCAGTAATATAGAACCAAATCATTAAAACGATAATGGTCCCAATACTTCCATAAGTTGCGGAATAGTTACTGAAATTCCCAACATAATAGGAGAAAGCCAAGGAGGCAAGAACCCAGCCAATCGCAGCGAAAATTGCTCCGGGAATGGCAGAAATACATTTCAGTTTTTTATTTGGAGCAACCCAATAAAGGGCAAGAAACACAATAAATAAAATAATTGGCGATGCAAGAAATCTTAACGTATTCCATATAGATAAAAACTCATCTGTTAAGTCAAATTGTGAAAATAAAAACATCCCTATTTGCTCTCCAAATACTGGTAATAACAGCGCCACTACTACTACCGCAATCATGCCAAGTGTCAGCAAAATAGACATCCCTCTTGCAACAATAAATGATCTGGTTTCTTCCACATTATAGGCTTTATTTAAAGCCTTTATGATAGCATTTAAGCCATTTGAAGCAGACCATATTGTCGCGATGATCCCGAATGATAAAAGACTCACGTTTCTGTTTAGCACCTGATCGATATTTGATTCAATCGTATTCATAATATCTCCAGGAGCAAATCCCTCCACTATGCCTAGCAAGTCTTCTTTTGTAATAGGAAGATATGGAAGGAGTGTCATTACGAAAATGAGTAGTGGGAAAATAGACAATAAAAAATAGTAGGCTAACTGTGCTGCCAAATCAAATACATCATCTTGTTGAATATTTTTGATGAGAACCTTAAAAAAATGAATGACCTTTCCCATACAAAATCACCGCCCTAACAGTTCATTTATGTATGTACCTTTGCCCGTTATTATGTAAATAAAAACATGTCTCTAATAAGAGCTTGTATTATGTACTGTAAAAAGATGTAGCCTGAATGATACCTCCATCTCTAAATATACATATACCCAAGCAAAGCTGGGCTGATTTTTTTATAGATATTGGTATCATTTAAGCTACTAGACATTCTAAAAAGCATTCATACAGCTATTCCGTCTTAGGTAAATATTGTATGCTAGAGACTAGCTTTCTTTCCTGATTGATCGTGTTCCCTTTCGAAAATGCTTCTTTAGTATCTCGAATAATGCCTGCAACTACTGGCGTTATTCCTTTTAATTCCTCAAGTTGCTTCTTAACAAAAGCTGCATCATCGGAAATTTTCGTGGCTGAGTTCTTTATTTTTTCTGAAGTTAGATTCAAACTTGACGTCATTTGGTCTAAATCTGTTACAGTATCTTTCGCATGCTGTATAGTCGTTACAGCCTGTTGTCTTGTATGCCTGTCCAACAGGCTTATCGCCGTTCCAATAAGACTGCCTATAAAAAAACCTTTTGTTATACTCATTTTCATAGTCCCTGCCACCTCTCCAAAATTGTTGTTTGGTTCATTGTTAAGCCACATTTATATACAACTATTTCTTGAAGGATGACAACAGGCTACCTTATAAGGAATACACTTGTTTTATCTCCCTTAGCAAACCTTCACAGCCATCCTTCACTAATGCAAAAACTTCTTCAAAATTACCGGTATAATATGGGTCTGGTACTTCTATTCCCGCAGCATCGTCTGTATAATCCATTAAAAGGCGGACTTTTGTGCCATCTAACATGTCATTCAGATTTTTAATATTCGCTATATTACTGTTATCCATTGCAATCAGATAATCAAATTCTTCTAAATCCTTATTCGCCAATTGACGGGCAAAAATACCTGCATCCTTAATATTATTCACTTTAAGAATATCTCTTGTTCCCTGATGAGGCGGATTTCCACTATGCCATCCACCTGTTCCTGCTGAATCGCAAACAATCTTATCTTGCAATCCTTCTTTATTAACTAAATCACGGAATATCGCCTCCGCCATTGGTGAACGACAAATATTCCCTAAGCAAATAAATAAAACACGTACTTTCATTTTTATTTTCCTCCATTTTCTTATTTACATACTTATTTTACTTTGTAAGTAATGGCAACAACTTATGAATGATTCTCTATATTGACATTTCTATGTTTGCATGAAAAGATGAATAGAACAACTTTATTGTCCAAGAAAGGGGAAAGGCATGAATTTAGATATTAAAACAACAGAAAACGTAAATTTCATGATTGAAAAAATAAAAGAAAAGTTAAAAGTATTAAATATAGGTGCGATTAAATCCACGCATTTTGATGAAGATCTCTATGATGACATTAAAGAAATTTACGAACATGTGATGAAAAAAGATTCCTTTAGCCCAAATGAAATGCAAGCAATCGCTGAAGAACTTGGGAACTTGCGTAAACAATAACAACTCATAAAAAAGATAATCAGTGGCGCACATCCCCACTGATTATTTATTTAAAAATCGTTTTGTTTTTAAATTGCATAAGCTTACTACAGGAAAACAGATCATTCCTAGCTTGCTTCATTCTTCTATGTACCTTTTACAGATCAAGCCTCTTGATCTGTAAGGATTATTGCTCCTTCTTTCGTAATAGCAATAGTATGTTCATATTGTGCAGAGTGTTTACCATCTACTGTTCTTGCTGTCCATCCGTTATTATCCATTTTCATTTTATAATCGCCAACATTAACCATTGGTTCAATCGTAAATACCATTCCCTCTTTTATGCGAGGTCCCTTACCAGCTAAACCAAAATGAGGTACTTCTGGTTTTTCATGAATTACTTTCCCAATACCATGGCCAATAAAATCTCTCACAACAGAAAAGCCTTGTTCTTCTACATATTGCTGAATAGCGAATCCAATGTCCCCGATTCGATTTCCAACCTTCGCCTGTTCGATTCCCGCATAGAGAGCTTTTTTTGTGACATCCATTAATTTCTCTAATTCTGTAGCTATTTCACCAACCGCATAGGTCCATGCAGAATCAGCCAAAGCACCATTATAATTAACAACCATGTCGATTGTTACAATATCCCCTTTTTTTAAAGGCTCTTTCCTTGGAAAACCGTGACAAATTTCATCATTAATGCTGGCACAAGTTGCATATGGATAATCACGATACCCTTTTTGTTCAGGAGTCGCTCCCATTTCCGCTAAATATGCTTCAACCTTCTGATCAATTTCCAAAGTAGTGATTCCTGGTCTTATCATCTTGGCTATCATTTTATGACAACCAGCTAGAATCTCGCCAGCCTTCCTCATTTGCTCAATTTCCCGTGTTGATTTTAATACAATCATTTACAATCCTTCTTTCTATCCATTCTCTTGCATGGAATCGTTCATTATTATTCGTTTCCCTCATCCAGATTATATTCATTTGGCGCTTTTTTGCTGTTATTTATCATTGCTGCTTCTGTGGAATATTGTGCAGTGAATCTTTTGAATGTCGCTCTTTCTCTTCTTAAAGATAACACAAAAAAGAGGCTGATACCTACTCCAACTCATGATAAAAAGATTATATTCTTCTTACCATAAATCGGTGTACGTACAGCCCCTTCTAGTTTGATATTCCCCTTATTTATTTAAAAGCTTTAACGACTCTCTATTAAATGCAGGAATATCCTCTGGCGTTCTGCTTGTCACCAATTGGTCCCCACATACAACTACTTCCTCATCTTTGAAAGTAACACCAGCATACTCCATGTCCACTTTAATTGATTTATAACCAGTAGCACTCCTACCCTCTAGCGCTTTCGCAGTGATAAGTAGCTGTGGTCCATGACAAATTGCAAAAACTGGCTTCTTTGCATCCATAAATGCCTTAGTAAAGGCAACTACTCGATCATCTACTCGAAGCTGATCTGGAGAAAATCCTCCTGGAATGAATAAAGCATCAAATTCATCAGAAGAAACCTCGTCTATTCCTTTGTCAATACTTACAGTTGCCTCTTTTTGTTTTCCTTGCACCGTTTTACCAGCTTCTAACTCAATTGTTACTACCTCGTGTCCAGCTTCTTTATACGCTTTAGCCGGCTCTGTGTACTCAGAATCCTCAAACATATCAGTAATTAATGTGGCAATCTTCTTACTCATATCTAGCATCTCCTTTTCCTATTTTCTATAAGTAACGTTCCCCATAGAAAGAAAATAAAACATGCTATCATTATTTTTTAAGCTTCGTTTCTCCTTGCAAAATCAACAAATCGGAACTTATCTGGGCGATGTCGAGATTCTGTATATTGAAATAACGTGGCATTTTCAAAATAGATATAGTTTTTAACAACAACAATTGAATGAAATCCCTCTAAATCAAGTAAGTTATAATCTTCTTCAGTAGGCTCTTCTACCGTAAATTCTTTTTTCGCAAAACTAATTTTTAAGTTTAACTGCTTCTCAATATAGTCAAAAATAGAACTTCTACATATTTCTTCTGTTAATCCAGGCACATATTTTTCAACAATATAGTCTTTATCCAAAATAATGCGTTCCCCATTAATTTCTCTTACACGAAAAACTTCCCAAATAGAATCTTCTTTACTTAGCTGCATTTCTTTTTGTAAAAGAGAAGATGGTTGTTTATTCGTAAAGCTTTCAATAATGGTCACAGAGGAATGTCCCATTTTATCTGCTAATTCCTTAAAACTAACCAATCCAGAAATCGGGAATTGCAGTTTTTCCAGATCAAGTACTAAGGAACCCTTCCCTCTGAGCTTTTGGATATATCCTTTTTGGGATAAAATATTTAAAGCTTTACGGATCGTTTCTCTAGATGTGTTATATTGCTCTGCTAATTCATTTTCAGATGGCAAAATAGTGTCCGGTGGATACTTCCCATTTCTAATTGCCGCTTCAAGTTCTTCGAATATCACATAATATTTATTCAACATGAAATTCACCAACATTTTCAAATTATTCGTTACCATTCTACCCTTTTTCAGACAAATTGTCTAAAAAGGATTGAAAAACAAATAAAAAAATGTTTCATTTTATTTAACAAAGGGTAAATACTATTGGATATATTTCAATATTGTGAACAAAATTTAAAAATAATTATTTACATCATTGATTTATAAGCATAGTGGATAGAACAATTTGTTCTTTATATGGAACTTTTTATCTATAAATGCTATGATAAATATACATATTGTTAAGAGTGAAAGTGAGTGAGCGTATGATTGGGGATCGTGTAAAGCAGCTACGTTTGGAGAAAAGAATGTCCTTGTCAGAATTAGCTGAACAGGCAGGAGTGGCGAAGTCTTATTTAAGTTCCTTAGAAAGAAATTTACAATCCAATCCATCGATTCAATTTTTAGAGAAAATTGCCGCTGTTTTTAATATACCAGTTGATCATTTAATAAATGATCAGCAAAATAAAGATGATTTAGATTCTGAGTGGTTAAAAATTGTGAAAGAAGCAATGGATTCTGGAGTATCTAAAAAAGAATTTCGCGAATTTTTGGAATTTAATAGATGGAGATTGCAACAAAAAAAATAATATTTTTTCCAACTTATATATCTTAAATAAGTTATGATAACTCTAAAAAATTTTTTCTACGTATAATTTCTCACAATGCAATTTTTTCTATTGTGAGAAATTATACGTAGATGTTTTTTACTTTTGTGTTCAAAAGGTACTATATTTAAATGTTTACTTCGTATTTTCTTGAATTAAGTAATCCTTCTCGCTTCGTAAAAACTCTCTTACTTCTTGCAAATTCATTCCAATATCTTTGGCTTCATTAATTAATTGAATCCATTCTGAATCCAATTCTTCGGTAAAAAGTTGACTATTAATCACTTAATTCTTCCCTCCAAAAATACATTTGTATTTTGGCAGTCCGGCCATCATTGTTTCGCACATTAGATCCGTGACTTTGCGTCCCAAACTTTCGTATTGGTTTGCCTTTTACATTTAATTATTCCCTTATCCTTTTACTGTTTTCTCATTATAACGCTTTTATTGTTAGAATATTGCAGTAATTTGTCATAAAATTAGGACAAATTACTAAAAGATTTCTTGTTGTTTCTACAAAATATGTTGAATCCCTCGAATCCAATCGAAAGAATCCTACTTAAGCATTATTTACATTTTACTAGTAAGCCAGCAGTACTATTTAGATTGACTTCTATCATAATATTGCGTTTGATAGCTTTTTAGCACTTTTTTAAAAGAATAATTTATATATATTTGTTCAAATGTAATCGCATCAAAAAAAGGATAATCAGTCAAATCATTTTGGCATATAGGACAAATCCATTTTCCTATTTCGCTACTACTATACGACGGTCTTAGGCATCTATCACAGTTTTTTCTATACATTTTTCTCCCCTTTATTTTCCATTAAGCTTACTTAAATTCACTAGTGTTGCATTAATTTAATTTCACTATTAAAAATACTCGAAATGTTCACTTTTATTATTTTATGCATAGAAAAAGTCCTTTATAATGGATAAGTCAGGTGGTAACCCGTCCAAATCCACTAAAAAAGGACCAATCTCATGGACAAGATTACACGAAAAACTTCATTTGGACAATGGTTTTCGCCAATTAATCTTCAATTATTTGAAGAACAGGTGAAAACATTGAAATTAGATTGCTATACGAAAAAGTTAACGACAGAATCATTCCTAAAACTATTACTTTTTGCACAATTAGAAGAAGTTGAAAGTCTTCATGCGTTAAGTGATTGCCTTTTTGATGATCATCTTCAAAAGGAAATCGACCTTGATTCTATAAGCATTTCTCAGCTCTCGCGCCGTTTAAATGGTCTAAATCCAGATTTGTTTCAAAGACTTTTCCTTGATTTAGTCGGACAAATTCACGCCAAAACACACTACACAAAACTTGTCATGCCGTTAAAAATTATTGATTCAAGTACTTTGCCACTAAATTTGACCAATCATAAATGGGCGAAGTTCCGCAAAACTAAGGCAGGCGTAAAGTTACACTTACGCCTTGTATTTATGGAAAAGGGAGAATCCTATCCCGAAAAAGCCGTGATGACAACGGCAAGCGAACACGATCGTGGTCAACTTGAGATTATGGTTGACGATAAAGAATGCATGTATGTGTTTGACCGAGGTTATCTAGACTACGAGCGTTTTGATCGCATGACCGATGAAGGCTACTTTTTTCTTTCTAGGCTACGAAAAAACGCAGTCGTACGGGAGGTTTATGATTTTAAACTACCCAAGGATTCATCTGTTTTGTCGGATCAAATGGTGTTGATTGGTACAACTCAAAACCGAGCTGAAAACTATTTTCGACTTCTAAAAATAATAGATTCAAAAGGTAATGAACTTCATTTAATCACAAATCGTTTTGACTTAAGCGCCGAAGAAATATCGGAAATGTATAAATCACGATGGGCAATTGAGCTGTTTTTTAAATGGATTAAACAACATCTCAATATCAAGAAATTCTACGGTCAAAGTGAATGGGCGATTCAAAATCAAGTGTTTATCGCACTTATTGTTTTTTGTCTTCATGTTCTGGTACAACTCGAAACAAAAAGTAAGCGGAAAACCTTGCAAATTAGCCGTTATTTAAGGGCATCATTGTGGAAACCAGCACATGTCTGGCTTCGCAAAATTGAAGGAAAAGCCATCCCTTAATCAACAAATTGTTGTCGTTGCACAGGTCTAATTGTAAATAAATTTCCAAATGGACAGGAGCCGCCTTTAGAAAGGTAATTACTTTTTTGGCTCTAAGTAGAGTAAACAATTAAACTGAAAATTATGACACTATTTACGCAACACTAGTGACTTAAATTGAATAAATAATAATTGATAGGAGTAAAAGTTCATCGCAGTATGCTAGATATGTTCTAAAATTTCCAATTCGTTCTTTTTTAAGAACTTATTAGTTAGTATAGTGCAAATCTATCATTTTCGAAAATTCCAAAATCAGCCGTTTTTTCTTTTTAAAGAACGAATTCCGTTCTCTTTCTTGAATATCCTCTTGTTTTCTAGCTTTTCTGTATTTTTTATTGAACAATTTGTTCGTTATAATGAAATAGTACTTCTATATGTGGTAAGGAGAATATTGTCATGTTGGTTGGAGCAAAAATAAAGAAATTAAGATTAAAAAGAGGTTTTTCTATCAATGAACTTTCGGACAAATCCGGTGTTTCTAAATCTTACTTAAGCTATATTGAAAGAGGGATTCAAAAAAACCCCTCTCTTCAAGTACTAACGAAACTTGCATACACCCTTGATACCAATGTAGAAGAACTACTAGACAATCACAATTCAGCAATAGACGGGATAGACGAAGACTGGATTAGTTTAGTTGAAGAAGCCATAGAGGATGGTATTACAAAAGAAGATTTTGCCGGTATTCTTGAATATGTAAAGTTCAAAAAAAGACAAGAAAACTAGAAAAGTGGGAGCTCCTTCTATTGTTAAAATATCCTTGAGAAGTGGGTTCCACTCTTACTAGTAAGAAAAAAGACCATTCAAAGAGAATACCGCTTCTGTCATGAAGCATTATTCCACTTTCAATAGTCTTTGATTACTTATTTATTTAACTCCACTGCCATTCTTGAGCCTACTTCTGCATTGTTTTTAACTAATGCAATATTAGCAACTAGGCTTGTCCCTTCCGTTAACTCTTTTACTCTACTTAATAAGAACGGAGTTACCTTTTTCCCAGTGATATTATTTTCTTTTGCTTCTTGTAATGCCTTTTCAATAATTTCCGTAATGTATTTTTCCTCTAGGGCATCTTTTTCTGGAATTGGATTGGCAATAACGACCCCACCCTCTAGTCCTAGTGCCCATTTTGTTTGAATCATCGCTGCTGCTTCTTTTGGTGTTTCTACAGAGAAATTCACTTCAAATGGACTTGTTCTCGTATAAAAGGCTGGTAGAGATTTTGTTCCATATCCAACCACTGGGACGCCATATGTTTCTAGATACTCTAACGTTAAGCCAATATCTAAAATTGATTTAGCACCAGCACATACGACTGCTACACTGGTTTTAGCCAGCTCTTGTAAGTCTGCCGAAATATCCATAGTCTGCTCTGCTTCTCTATGAACACCACCAATTCCGCCAGTTACAAACACCTTAATCCCTGCTAGTTCCGCACAAATCATGGTAGCAGCCACAGTTGTAGCGCCATTTTTTTTGCCTGCAATTAGATAAGGTAAATCACGTCTACTTGCTTTTTCAATATTATCGCTCTTAGCTAAAAATTCAATTTCATCGTCCGAAAGACCAATCTTAATTTTCCCGTCAATAATCGCAATGGTTGCAGGGACTGCTCCATTTTTACGGATAATATCCTCTACCTCTTTAGCTGTTTCAACGTTTTGCGGATAAGGCATACCATGGGATATAATTGTTGATTCTAATGCTACAATTGGGAGATCGTTTTTCTTTGCCTCTAATACTTCTTTAGAGAATTCCAACCATTCTGTTTTCATGTTATTTGCTCCTTTTAACGAAAGTATTTTCCAAATATTTCTTGCAGTTTTTTATTATTTAATAATGGATTTACTGTCTGATAAGATTGCAGCGTAATAATTGAGCACGCGATTCCAATTTTGCAAGCATTTTCCGTGCTTAAGCCTTTAATATGTGAATACATAATACCCGAAACTAATGAATCACCGGCTCCTGTTACATCGACCACTTCTGCTTCAGGAGGTAAAATAACACCAGCTTCACCTAATTTAGTAAAATAGATTAGTCCTTTATCGCCTCGGGTAATAACAACTTTTTCTACACCCTTTGCAAGAATGATTTCCGCTGCTTTAAAGAAATCGCCTTCTTCTTTTATTTCCATTCCAGCTAGTACCTCAGCCTCTTCACTGTTTGCAATAAGCCATGTAACTCCCTGTAAATTTTCTGGCAATTTCCTTACTTTTGGTGCAGAAACAGGCGTAATACATAATGCCATTTTTTCTTGCCTGCATCTAGCAATAATATACTCTAAAACATCGGCAGAAAAATTAGTGTCTAGTATCACTAATTCTGATGTTGCTAGATAGCCCCATTTTTTATCAATTGTCTCTACATCAATGCTGTCATAGATAGACATATCTGCTAAAGCAACGGCAAGCTCACCATCTGAATCTAACAGAGCTGTATACGTACCTGTTCGATGCAAATTAGACAAGAGAGAAGGAGTGATATCTGCATAAATTTTCGTATTATCTAATAACCATTCTCCTTCATGGTCATCTCCTACGATTGTAAATAAAGAGGTCTCAAGTCCAAGTCTTCCTAAGTTCTCTGCAATATTTCTTGCAACTCCTCCAGGTGATTGACTTGAAGAAGCTGGGTTGGACGTTCCATACTGAATCGTTTCCTCTGCTTGAACTTTTCGATCAACATTGGCTCCACCAATACAAATAACTTCTTTCTTTTTTGGTAACACATAGGCTCTTCCTAATAGTTTTCCTTCTTTTGTCAAAGAAGAAATATATCCTGCTACTGCAGAACGGGACAATCCCATTTTCTCAGCCAGTTCATTTTGAGTAACAAAGGGATTTTCTTTAATTAGCTGAAGAATATAGATCTCTTTATCATTCACTTCCATCTCCCCTTCAAATAAAGTGAAACTACCAACTAGACGTAGAAAAGAAGAGACTTCTCCGCCTATTAAAACTTTTGTTTATATTATAAACTTTTGTTTATTAAACAACAAGATTTTCTTCCCTTTTGTGAAAATTTTTTATAAGTTCGAGCATTTCATGTATACAAAAAAAGAAGACTAACATTCCTTAGTCTTCTGTTGCTACTCTTGGTTGAATTAAAATATCAACTCTTCTATTTTTTGCTCTTCCTTCAGAGGTATCATTACTTGCAATAGGTTGGAACTCCCCATACCCCTTGGCACTAAATGATTTAGGATCAAGTTTTTTATTTTCAAGAAGTAATTTCATAAAATTTAATGCTCTTGTTACACTTAGCTCCCAGTTGGAGTCATAGCGAGAATTACTGATGGGAACATTATCTGTATGTCCGCTAATTATAATGCTCCTTGGTGGATCCATCACAAGTAAATTGGCTATTTCAGAAACAATTTTTCTATCCTTACTTCGAACTTCAGCACTTCCTGATGCAAACAGGACATTATCTCTTATCGACACATGCAATCCTTCACCAGTAAGCTCCGTATCAAGCTTGTTTCCTAATTTATTTTCTTTAATATAAGCATTCACTTTCTGTTGAATACCTGCCAATTCCTTTTGGTCTTGCTGCTTTTGTAATTCTTTCAAATCTTCCTCAGCGACATCTTTTGTTTCTTTTTTATCTACTTTTTCCTCTTGATCGACTAAATCAGCCTCTGTATTTTCACCTTTCATCGATGGCGCAGGACTAGGATATTCAAATATCCCTGTCCCTCCTTGTAATTCTCTGTTAAAAGCTTGTGCAATTTCCGAGAACTTTTTTGCATCGACAGAACTCATGCCGTATAAAACGATAAACAAAGCTAACAATAAAGTAAGAATATCTGCGTAAGGAACTAACCATGATTCATCTACATGTTCATCATGATGGACCTTCTTTTTTCTTTTTTTACTCATTCGCATTCACACTACTTTCGTTTTCCTCCAGAAATTGTCTTCTTTCTGAAACTGGTAAATACGATGCTAGTTTTTGTTCAATGACTCTAGGTGCCTCCCCTTCTAAAATGGATAGGACTCCTTCAATCATTAAATATTTTTGACTTGCTTCCATTTGTGATTTTCTTTTCAGTTTATTTGCAAATGGATGCCATAAAACATAGCCTGTGAAAATCCCCATTAGCGTTGCGACAAATGCAGCACTAATAGCATGTCCAAGCGCTTCAGCATCTGACATATTGCCCAATGCCGCGATAAGTCCGATTACGGCTCCAAGCACCCCTAATGTAGGAGCATAAGTACCTGCTTGTGTAAAAATAAGTGCTCCTGAACGATGTCTTTCTTCCATTGCCTCAATTTCTTCCGTTAATACATCTCTAATATACTCGGCACTTTGACCATCAACTGACAAGGATAAGCCATTTTTCAAGAACGGATCTTCGACTTCATCTGTTTTTGCTTCTAAAGCAAGTAGACCTTCTTTTCTAGCTAATTGTGCCCACTCTGAAAACAGTCGGATTAACTCTTTCGTATCCTGTATTCTCTGTTCCTTAAACAGAATACCGAATAACTTTGGAACTCGTTTAATCTCTGAAGTAGGAAAGGCAATGACCACTGCTGCAACTGTACCTACTAAAATAATTAGAATAGCCGCTGGGTTTATTAATACCGCAGGGCTAACTCCTTTAAATACCATCCCTACTCCAACAGCAATAATGGCAAGTATAATTCCTATCAAGGACGTTTTATCCATCTCATTCACCTATCTTATTCCAAAATTTCGATTCTAAGTCTTACCCTTTTTTTCGACATTTCTCTTCATTTTTTTAGTTTTATTTTATGTAAATTTTGTTAACTTCATGATTCATGACGATAGTCCCGCTTTTTTCAAAAAAAAAGGGCGATGTCATCATCACCTTTTATTAATAAGTCTATCTTATTATGAAATAAAGATCGAATAATTTACTTATGATCCAAAAAACTACATATACCAGCCAAACCTAAAAAGCTTACTTAAGAAATAACCGATCCTCCACTTTCTTCTGATATTCTGAAAAATGTTTCGAATGACTAGTTCCTGTTCGCTCTCTAACCATTTTATTAAATCTCCATAATTTCTCATTATATTTCTTTTGTAAATCCATTTTTTCTTCTTCCGTTTTACAGGATCGAATTAAATCTTCCATGGACAATAACTCTTGCCTAATCCTATCCTCTTCTAAAGAATAGCCAGCATTCTTCAATACCCGATAAGCCATTCGCAATTCTTCTGGGACAGACGCCAAGCTGTCCTTTGGAAGTGGTTTTCCGAATCCCGGAAGATTGCTAAACTCCCCGTTTTGATACGCTTTTTTTATTTTGTCCTCTGAAACAAGAAACGAAAAATCCATTAACCTAACCCCTCCTGTCGAATGAAGCTATTTCCATTATACAATTTCCTCTTCTCATCCGTATAGGATAGGACGTTTTTATGAAAAATAGAAAGGTAAGAAAGGGGTGTTATTATTGGCACGTGGAGAACATTTTAATCATAAGAAGAAAAACCATCCAGGTCCTCTTCCAAAGGATACAAAAAAACATACGCATACGGAGGATGCTCCTGGCGATGAAGAATTTATCGTAACACAAGAAGCATTTAAAAACCGAGTAGAAGAAACTGAGTAAAATACTGTAAAGTACGGCGTTCTAACAAGATTAAAGGACGCCGTTCCTTTTTCCTCCAATTAATCTCCCATTACATACTAACCCCCATGCCAATCGTTCCCTCATGTTATAATAGAAGGTATGTATAATTCTCAAAGGCTTTATCTTATACAACTATATATGAAAGAATACTGTTGGCTTTAATTTATGGATATCCAGAAATCAACCTACTTCATATAGGAACAATATGAATCAGCCAAAATTTTCTATTGGAAGGTGTTTAAATGAAATCTCTTGTGTTATGTGAAAAACCAAGTGTGGCGAGAGAAATTGCAAGAGTGCTTGGTTGCAATAAATCAAATAAAAGTTATTTAGAATCAGATAAATACATTGTTACATGGGCTTTAGGCCACTTAATTGAATTAAAAATGCCCGAACATTATGATCCTAAATATAAAAATTGGAATCTAGATGATTTACCTATTATTCCAAATAAAATGGAATTAAAAGTGATGAAACAAACAAGTCATCAATACAAGGCAATTGATCAGCTCGCAAAAAGGAAAGATATTACAGACTGTATCATTGCAACAGATGCAGGGCGAGAAGGTGAATTAGTCGCAAGATGGATTCTCGAGAAAATTCGCTTTAATAAACCAACGAAACGATTATGGATATCCTCTCAGACAGACCGTGCAATAAAAGATGGATTTAAGCAGTTAAAGCCAGGTAAAGAGTTTGATCGCCTGTATCAATCGGCAGTGTGTAGAGCTCAGGCTGATTGGTTAATTGGGTTAAATGTCTCAAGAGCCTTAACAACAAAATTCAATGATCCCTTGTCAGCAGGACGTGTACAAACTCCAACTCTATCCATGGTTCTAGAGAGAGAAAAAGAAATTCAAGCCTTTGTGCCAAAAGAATATTGGACCATTACAGCAAACGTAGACTCTCTACAAGCTAAATATGAAAAGAATCATGAGCGAAGAATCTTCTCAAAAGAAAAAGCAGAAGAGATTGTTGCCAATACTAAAGGAAAGCATGCAGTTGTAGAGGCTCTTACCATAAAAGAAAAAACAGAACAGCAGCCAATGCCTTATGATTTAACAGAGCTCCAGCGAGATGCTAACCGACGATTCGGCTTTTCTGCTAAAAAGACGTTAAATGTACTTCAGAAGCTATACGAGCAACATAAACTAGTCACTTATCCAAGAACTGACTCTCGTTACTTAACAACAGATATGAAGGCAACCATGCTTGATCGATTAGAAAGCATTTCCGGGGCATTTAAAGAAGAAGTTCAACCTATCATTCGCAACAAAGGCAAGGTCGAAGCAAATAATGTCTTTAATAACAACAAAGTATCTGACCATCATGCAATTATTCCAACCGAACAACCAGTCTTTTTAAATCGGTTAGATAATGATGAAGTAAAAATTTATGATTTAATTGTAAAAAGATTTTTGGCACTATTTTATCCAAAATATAAGTACGAAACCATTTCCACCACATTAAACATCAACGGAGAATCATTTGTAGCTCAGGAGACAAATGTTGTAGATCTCGGTTTTAAGGCTTTAGATGCTCGCAAAGCAGATTCCTCTAAAAGCATACAGCTGCAAAAAGGGAAACAATTAAAAGTCCAATCGGTGAATATGGAGCAAAAATTCACGGAAGCTCCATCACGATTTACAGAAGCTGACATTCTTGGAAAAATGGAAAAGTTTGGACTTGGAACCCCAGCAACTCGTGCTGAAATTATTGAAAGATTGCTTTCTTCTGAAGTATTAGAAAGACAAAACGGGAAATTGCATTCTACCTCCAAAGGGAAACAACTTATCAATCTCGTTAATGATGATTTGACTACTCCTGATTTAACTGCAAAATGGGAGCAAGAATTAGAGGATATTGCCAAAGGAAAAGCTAATGCTAAACAGTTTATGGAACAGATAAAAGAGCAAACAAAACGATTTGTCCGTGAAATTAAGCACAGTGAGAAATCGTATAAAATGCAAAATTTAACTGGATCAAAATGTCCAGAGTGCGGATCTTTCTTAAAAGAAAAAAATACGAAAAACGGAAAAGTCCTTGTATGTTCCAGTATGGATTGCTCCTTCAGTAAAAGAAAGGATCCAAAACTATCCAATAAACGTTGTCCACAATGTCATAAAAAAATGGAAATTCATAACGGAGTGGCAGGAACCTACTTCCAATGCAGAAACTGTAACGTAGTGGAAAAAGCTACTGACCGTAAGAAAACAATTAATAAAAGAGAAGAACGGAAACTAGTCCAGAAATACAGTAAGGACGAAAGCTTTGGAAACAGTTTGGGTGATTTATTAAAAGCGGCGATGAAAAAAGAAGAATAAAAAAAGGTAAAGAGAGTGTGGCATAACTAAATAGATACTCTGTAATGACGAACAATCTCTCATTTAGCTCTTAAATAAAGGTTACTTTCCTATACTGATTATTTATGTTTTTAACTATAGTCAAGTGTAAAAATTAATTCGTTCCATTGCGCTACAGACACTCGCTTTCCGCGGGGAGCAGCCTGAATACACGTAGACTTCTATGGGATTAGCGATACAGTCTGAGACCTGCTGGCAAAGGCCGAAGCGGCTCAGCGCGAGCCCCACGGAAAGCGAAGTGTATTCCGGCTGCGGGTAACAGCAACAAACTTCATAGAGCATCCTTTTTAACAATGAAAAAAAGTCTGAACAATTATACGTTTCCATTAGCATTTCTTTGTTCGGGTTTAACCTTAGCTGGAATACTTATGTTCCAGCCTTTTTCATCTATTATTAAATTTCTCTAATAAAGTTTTAGCTTTTAATTCTAATGTAGAAGAAACTTGCCAATCTGCTTTTTCAAAAACTTTCCCTTCCCCTATGCCAACAGAAAACATAGGTGTTTGTAAAATTCCACTCAACCCGGCTTGTCCATCTTCTATAGCTGCACAATGGAGATAATCAATGCCTAAGCAGTCGGCTGCTGTTAAAAATATTTCTGGATCTGGTTTTCCCTTTTTTAAAGAATGAGGATCTACAATACAGTCAAACCAGTCTCTTATTCCAAAACGCTCCAAAAGATAAGGCGCGTTTGAACTAGATGAGGCAATACCAAATTTGATACCAGCCTCCCGCAATTCTTTCAAAAATTCATACATTCCTGGCAACATATTGTCTACCGTAAATTCGGCAATTAAGTTCTTATAGTAATCACTTTTCCGATTTCCAAGCCTCTCTTTTTCTATATCAGAAACCACTTTATCTGTTCGTGCGACTAAATCGTCAATCAGAACCTTTCGCGGAACGCCCTGATATTTTACATTGTCCTCTCTTGTAAAGGGGGCACCAATTTCTACGGCCATTTTTTTCGTTGCTTCGTAATATAAAGGAACAGTATCTGCAATAACACCATCGAAATCAAAGATAACTGCTTGTAAGCTATTAGACATAAAAACCTCCAAAAATAAAAAATCCAATATCTCTATTCTACCAAAAATACTTATTATTTGTTTGCAACCCTAAACAAGACCAATTATTATCCTAATGTTACGATGAATCAGTTTATTTCTTTTTCTAAAAAAGCTACAATAGAAGCAGCATCCATTCCAACTTTGGGATTCATGTTTATACATAGAGCTTATAGCTTAAAGAAAAGGAGAATGAAAATGAGTACATTTCAAGAAAATCTGCAAAAATATGCAGAACTTGCAGTAAAAGTCGGTGTTAACATTCAAAAGGGACAAACACTTGTTATCAATACATCCATTGAATCTGCTGAATTTGTTCGTTTAGTAGTGAAAGAAGCATACCAAATTGGGGCAAATAACGTTGTTGTCAACTGGGGAGATGATACAGTGACTCGAACAAAATATGAATTAGCGCCAGATGAAGCATTTAGGGAATATCCTGAATGGAGAGCAAAAGAGACAATTGCACTTGCAGAAGAAGGGGCAGCTTTCATGTCTGTTGTATCCTCAAGCCCTGATCTTTTAAAAGGGATTGCCTCTGAAAGAATTAGCAATTTCCAAAAAGCTTCTGGTACAGCTTTAAGCCAGTTCCGAAAATATGTCCAATCAGATAAAGTAAGCTGGACAGTCATTGCTGTTCCATCAACAGCTTGGGCAAACCTTGTCTTCCCTGATGCTCCTGAAGAAAGCAAAGTTGAATTACTTTGGGATGCTATTTTCAAAGCAATTAGAGTCGATCAAGAAGACCCAATCCAAGCTTGGAAAGAGCATGATAAAACACTTCATACAAAAGTAGATTATTTAAATGGGAAGGCATATAAAAAGCTTCATTACACAGCTCCAGGTACAGATTTAACCATTGAACTACCTGAAGGACATCTGTGGTGCGGGGCAGGCTCTATCAATGAAAAGGGCTTTGAATTCATGGCAAATATGCCTACAGAAGAAGTCTTCACTGTTCCTCACAAAACAGGTGTAAATGGAACTGTTTCAAGCACAAAACCATTAAGCTATGGTGGAAATATTATTAATAATTTCTCTGTTACATTTAAAGATGGACGTATTGTGGAAGTGAAGGCAGAAGAAGGAGAAGAAATTCTTCGTCAATTAGTAGAAACAGATGAAGGTTCCCATTACCTTGGTGAGGTAGCATTAGTACCACATCGTTCTCCTATTTCTCAATCAAATATTCTATACTACAATACTTTATTTGATGAAAATGCATCAAATCACTTAGCAATCGGTAGCGCCTATGCATTCTGTATAGAAGGTGGAAAAAAGATGTCTAGTGAAGAATTAGCCGAAAAAGGATTAAACGACAGTATTACACATGTTGACTTTATGATTGGTTCAGACAAAATGAACATTGACGGTATTACTGCTGATGGTACAGTAGAACCTGTATTCCGTAATGGTGATTGGGCTTTTTAAGGATTAAGTAAAGGATGTTCCATGGAATGTTTGCGACTGAATATTCCATGAGACATCCTTTTTTGATAGGATAAAGTGAAAATTCCATCAGTGGGGGTTTTCCTTCCTCCCCCACTGATGGTTAGTTGAACCAATCGGACCTTTACGGACAGTTAATCTCCCACCTATCTTCCTCGTATTCTCATAAGCTTACAGTTGAATCTTACTGTCCGTTAAGAGTGGGATAAACGATTTCTATTTCACCAATCTAATCGTTTTAATTCGTTGAGATAAGTCTAATTGGATAATTAACTTATAATTCCCTGCTGAATAGGTTGCTACATACCCATCCTCTTTTGTAACATAATCCTCTGGCTTCCCTATCGTGTCTTGAATAGACTGTACCGATTCTTTTAAACGAACTCCTGGTATAGAAATCGAAGTAACCAGCTCCGTACTCTTGTCATAGTAATAAGTAACCTCAGGAAAATTTAATTGATTGTATTTCTGATTATACTCTTCCTCCATATAATTGGAGTTTATTTTCTTTATCTCTTTTATATTGGTACCAATTGGATATTGAGCCCCTATTAACATTCCTTGCTCTGCTAAATTCATTAAACTAGAGGTAACGGATAAATTCTTATAAGGATAATAAAATTCTTCCTCATCGAGCCAATTTTTAATAATTTCCTTATTATCAACAGAAGTTGCATCTACTTTTAATAATTTACCGTTATTTTGCTCGAGCATCCATGTATCAAATTCCATTATTTCTTTATCCTTTTTTCTTAACGTCTGTATATAGTTTTGTTGAATATTCTTAATGTCTTTACTGAATATTCGCATACCATAATCAGTCAATGTAACTAATTCTCCGTTATGGATCGTATAGAAATAAGCCATTACTTCATTAGCCTCTTCTCCTTGAAAAACAGCAGCAATATTTTGCTGATTAACAAGAAACGTTCCGATATTTTTTTGTGACAAATTAAAGGTCATCGGGTTGGGCAATTCAAGCTCTTGTTTAGCTGCCTCATGTCCGTACTCTTCAGTCCATAAGAAAAAGGAAAAATCTCCCGTCACAATCGTATCATCTTTTTTTCCTAACTCACTATCTTCTACTTGCTGATATTTCCTTTCTCCTTCACCTACAATATACAATTCATACTCTTTTTCTTTCACGTTCATATCCATTTCAAAATAAGCATTTTCTTTTACCCATTGTAAATCTTTCTTAATAACAGTATGGTTTAGGTCAATCTCATTCTTATGTTTCTCTATCAAATAGGAATTTACCATAGAAGCTATTAAAATTCCTGCAATTATAATTACTCCGACCCATAATAGCCAGATATATTTATTTCTTTTCATTATCTTTCTCCTATTTTTCAAACGAATCTAAACTCCACTATTGGGAAACTAGATAATTCGATTTACGGTTAATGGTAGCCCAGATTAGTAAATAAGGGACATACTCACTACAAGTTATTTTATTAAAGCCTCTCAAAAAAAAGTACCTAATATTTTTCAGAGCATGATACATACCTACTTATAGTACCAAATTGCTCTCCAATCTACAAATCTAGCTTTTTCCAGCTAATTTCCCCTTTTGCTCCCAACGCCATTCACTCACAACAATTGAACTATTTGCTGATCTATTTCTCTATACCTAATGACTCAACTTGCGACAGTACATATACATATGAGATGATTGATTGAAAAAGGAAATATATCGCTAAAACTATAGAAGGTACCTTGATTAAAAAAACATCCAAACAGGAGGTAAGATATGAAACAATTTCATCTTATTTTTAAGGGAAAGGTTCAAGGTGTTGGCTTTCGATACTTCGTCCAAACATTAGCTTTAGAAAATAATGTGACCGGCTGGGTCCGAAATAAAGCAGATGGAACAGTGGAATGTATTGCCGTTGCTTCTACTGAATCTCTACATACTTTTTTAGAAAAAATAAAAAAAGGAACTCGCTTCGCAAAAGTTCAACATATAGAAATAACCGAAAGCGAGCCAAAAGAACTATTTTCGAATTTCAAGGTAATGTACTAAAACTGCTTGTTTATTCTAAGCTCTGTTTAATAAATCCTATCTATACCAAAGGCTTGAAATTAATTATTTTTCATGTAAGAATAATAATATTTTAATGAACAAAATAAGATGAAGAATTATCAGGAGGATCATATGTGGAAAGAATTTAGAGCATTTGCAATAAAAGGAAACGTAATGGATTTAGCAATTGGGGTGGTTATCGGCACCGCATTCAGCAAAATCGTTAGCTCACTAGTTGAGGATTTAATTATGCCTCTCTTTGCCTATTTTGTTGTCGGAGTAGATTTCTCCTCATGGTCTTATGCAAAGATTGAATATGGGAATTTCCTACAAACTATCGTTGACTTTTTTATCATTTCTTTCTCTATCTTTTTAGTAATCCGCTTTCTAAATAAATTTAAAAAGAAAGAAGAAGTCAAAGAAGAGACTGTAACAGTAGATACAAAAGAAGAATTATTAAAGGAAATCCGTGATTTATTAAAAGCAGAAGCTGTCCGCGAAAAAGAATAATAAATGGAAACTTTTTAGAGAAATGTTTCGTAATATCTTATAAACAAACTCAATACTGGAGTGAAGAATAATGTATGCATATAGCCCAAGTAATGAATATATGCCCTCAGTGTTAAGAACTTTTGCTCTTTCGCTTGGAATAGCCTTTATCGGCACCATGATCGGTAATTTCGTCCCTACCTATTTATTCTTACCGTTATCTATTTTAGAAGTCATTCTTTTGTTAATTGCTATTTTTGCAAGAAAAGGAAAATCATTATCGTATGGATTCTTATTCACCTTTACGTTTATTTCAGGTATTACCACATTTCCAATCGTATCTTATTATGTATCAGCAGTCGGAGGAAATGTTGTTATCAATGCCTTAGGTACTACAACGATTGTGTTTGCTGGAGTAGCTATCTATGCGACAAAAACAAAGCGTAACTTCTCTTTCTTAAGAGGCATGTTGCTTGCTTCCTTAATAGCCCTAATTACTATTGGGATTTTTAATATCTTCTGGCCCCTCGGATCAAACGGAATGCTGGCATACTCCTTTATTGGTGTTCTTGTATTTAGCGGCTATGTTCTTTACGATTTCAATCGAATGAAGCATTATGGCGTAACAGCAGATCAAGTTCCTTTAATGGCTTTAAATTTATATCTTGATTTCCTAAACTTATTTATTAGTATCTTACGTATATTCGGCATTCTATCTGAAAAAGATTAAAAAGGTTTGAGTAAAGAGGCCCATAACCTCCTTGCTCAAACCTTTTTGATTAAACAATGCTTCCTATTGATAATCCTTTAATCGACTTTTGATTAACCGAATCATTTCCTCAGGATTATCTTTTACCACAAAGGAGAATACTCCACGATTTGTATGCAAGTAAAGTATTTTATATTGATTTCTTGATGGTTTAAAAGAAATGTCATGTATCGCCTTTAAAAGAAATGTTTGCTCCTCGCTAGTAACTTTATCACTCCATAGAATAAGGTTCTTTTCTTCTTCAATAATTTGCATATTTAAATCAATTTTCCTTGTGATCACAAAATACGATAGGGAAAATAATTTCATTTTTGCCCCCTTGTATGTATCCCTTGTAATAGAATGATTCATGGGAAAGAAAAAGAAAGTATTCCTGCAAAATCAGACAATGTAATTAGACAAGATATCGGAAATTCTCATCATTTCCTGGAAAATAATTTGTTATTTCGACAACATTTCAAATTGATTTTTACCAATAATGAAAATCTTATCTGAATAGCTGAATATCCTTCGACAAACCCGTTTCTTGCTTAGCAAACGGTCCTACTGCTGCCCAATAGATATGCGAGAAAATGACAGAAAGTAATGTCATTTCCCGACATTCCCCTTACCATTTATCCTAAACTTCTATATTTCTTAGCAAGTTCTTCTGTTTCCTTCTTCCGTTTCTTTCGCGCTTCTGCACGTTCTTTCGCAGATTCATACAGACTCTTTTCTTCTTCTGTCTGTGGAATAACCTTCGGAACTTTAGTTGGTTTTCCATGTTCATCAATGGCAACCATTGTTAGAAAACTAAGTGCACATAAATGACGTTCGCCAGTAATTAAGTCTTCTGCATTTACTTTTACAAAAACCTCCATAGAAGAAGTTCCTGTATAGGTGACAAAAGCTTCTAAACAAACAGCATTACCTTCATGAATCGGATACAAAAAATCGACAGAATCAGTCGAAGCAGTTACGATCCCTCTTCTTGCATGACGCATCGCTGCAATAGCAGCTGTATCGTCAATATAGGCCATTAATTTTCCGCCAAATAACGTCCCATACGTATTAGTATCTGTTGGAAAAACAATACTTGTTTTTACGACCAATGACTCACTACAAAATTTTGACTCTTCCATAAATCCTCCTTGTATACCTTTGGGAGTTTTTCTTCATCATTAACATGTTTACCACATTATTATATGCTAATTTATATGAGAGAGTCTAATTTTGATTGGAAAAAGCATTAGCGAAAAAATGAATTTTTCTTACGTGCCTTTAGTAAATCTCCCATCCATCCTCTTGATTTAAGATAGAAAAATACAATGATAGTTGACACAATAATAATTGCTAAAGAAATAACGTATCCAAATTTCCATTCTAGCTCTGGCATTATTTTAAAGTTCATCCCCCATAATGCTCCCCAAGCCATAATCGGTGTGCACAACGTAGTAAAAACTGTAAGAGTTTTCATAATTTCATTCCCTCTATGTTGTGACACAACCTCTTCAAAATCGACTAAATTATTTAATTCTTTTTGGTATTCTTCCACCAAGGTTAATCCTCTTTCAATTCTCTTACTAATACGCGCGTATTCTTTTCCTTTTGTAATCTCATTTCCAAACGCTTCCTCTAACGAGTATCTGATCTCAAGAAAAGGAATCATGACATTCTTCCAAATAAGTAATTCATGTCTTGATTGGTATACTTTATCTAATGTTTTTATGCTGTTCTTTTGTTTTACATCCCAAATCAATTCATCTAACTGTTGTTCATATGAATCAATATGATACAAAATTTCTGTCATTATCTTTCCTAAAATAACCATAAACCCTTCAATTGGATTTTGAGCTCGCTTTATTTCTTTAAATAAATTATTTCTATCTATATGTAAGCTATTATCTTTATAGTCAAAGGTGATTAACGTATCATTAGATAAATAGAAATGAAAAATTTCATAATCTTCTTTTTCATTAATCTCCCTGTGGTATATAAGGGATCCACTCAAGGTTTCCTGTTCTTCTATGGACGTATCTATATGAAGATAATTATTTCGATTATCTTTTATTTCCCGAAACCATGTATTAATTACTGGTCCCTTTTCAAGGGAAACTTCTTGTATATCCGCTTCTTCCAATAACTGATACCAATCCCAGTTCTCTAAACGGTATTTTTTCACTTAAATCCCCCTTACTAGCTTTTCTATTATTATTCCCGGAACAAAGTTTGTAAAACTTAAAAATAGGGTAAATAAAAAATAGAATGAAACGAGAAGGAATAAATAGGAGGGATTCTCTCATGTTTGGAAAAAATTCAATGCGCACCTTTGCAATTGTTGGAGCAGGAGTGGGAAGCTTTTTCCTTTTTACATCTAAAGGAAAAGAGATGTTTAATCGCGTTAAAGATAGATTCAATTCTACGCAAAAAGAGGATTTACTTTCTAAAGCAGGAAATCCCGCTCCAGATGATATAGGCGACAACAACATGGTAAATGAAGGCGCCATGTATTCAGTGAATTATTATAACAAACAGAGAAATAGCTAGTAAGAAACATAAGTCTATTACTATCGGGTGAGGAAACTTACCTAGTGACTAATAAAGCAATATCAAATCAGTGGGGATGAAAAATATCTCCACTGATTAAAGTTTTCTGCTTATAAATAAGCAATTTTTTTATTCATGACCTTTGGCTTCAATTGATCCTTCGCCCGTTTCATTCTTGTTTTTACTGTGGATAATGGGGTTTTTGTATGATTACTAATTTCTACTAATGTTTGATTATGATAATAGAAAAGTAGTAAAGGCTCTTTATACATGTTTGGTAACTCTTCTAATGTATCAATCATTTCTTCTTTCTCACATTTACTTAAGAGCGTTTCCTCTGGTTCCAAAGCAACAGAAGTATCTCTTGCGTATGTATAGACAGATTCTTCCCAAAATTTCTTAGATGTTTTCTCTTTTCTCCAATAGTCTCTACATTTATTAAGGGCAATTTTATATAACCAGCTTTTCACTTTTTGAAAATCCTCAAAACTTCCAAAAGAGGTGTAAGCTGAAATCAGTACTTCTTGATACAAATCCTCTGCAAGTTCTTTGTGTTTAACTAGTGATAATATATAAATATAGATTGATTTTCCGTATTCTTTCACTACTTCTTCAAATAACGCCTCTTGATTTTCCTCTAAATATTTTTTATCTATTAGGGATTCCATTTTCTTTCTTTTCCCCTTCCCGGTTTTACCATTCTACTTAATAAACGTTTGAGAACGTCTGAATCCCTACACTTTTTTTAAAATTTTTTAATGAAATTTATTTACTGGTGTCAACCAGATTGAAATCCCTATCTTTTTACATATCGTTAAATAATGCAGCGATGCTAAAATAACTGCTCCTAAATTCATCCCAATTGCAATTCCACTCATTTGCAGCTGACTTAAAGATCCTAAATAGTAAATGGCTGCGTAAGAGAAAGTCGTTGACCAAACACTGTGAAAAACCGCATCCTTTAACAAGCCTAAGCCAATTAAGTACGCTTGCATTGGGATCGTGAAGTAATGCAATAAAAAATAGGGCCATAAAAGCTGAACAATTATCGCAGCCTGGCTAGAATGAAAAAAGGTCATCGTAAGTGTATCTGCGTAAAAATAGAAAATTCCTACAGCTATGGTTCCATAAATTGCAGTTATAATCATCACTTGCTGCAGTAATTTTTGTAGTTTTGTATAATCCCTTTGTACATATGCCTTAGAAACGGTCGGTATTAGCATCGTCATAAAGCTATGGGATATAAAAGCTGGGAAAAAACCAATTGTCATCGCTATTCCGGCGAGCATTCCATACTGTTCCGTTGCATTCGCAGCTGTAATTCCTGACGCTACAAGTGCCCCTTTAATTAAGAAGGGATGAACGGCATGGGTTAGAGCATGAAATATTCGAAGGCCTGTTGTCGGAATAGATACAGATAACAAATCCTTCCAAATAACCTTGCCACTCATGCTTTCATTTTTTCCTTTTTTAATCCGCTGATATTGAACGAAAAACATATGCAATAAGTACAATAATACGACTGTATCACTTCCGACAATGGTAAAAAAGGCAATCAATACAGAGGTATTTAAATCAAATGAAAACCACTGAAACAAAAAGACTAATAATCCTAACTGGATAATTTTTTTGAGAAAGTTAGAAGCTGCAATTTTCCCCATCTGCTGTTTTCCCATGAAATAACCTCTTGCAATAGAAGTAAAGGAAATAATCGGCAATAGGAGAATGACTAACCACTTTAAAAGTGGATGATAGGAATTAAAAATAGGGATAAAAGGTATGATGATAGATGCGATGATTGTTAGAAAAATAGTAAAGATGATGGTCCACTTTAAAACTTGTTGGAGCATCGACAAATGATGCTTTGAATCTTTCTCCGCAATAAATTTCGAAATAGATGTTGGCAATTCGAAGGTAGCAAGCAGCACAATGAGAAAGATAGTAGGCAATACGGTCATAAATAAACCTAACCCGTGTTCTCCAAGTTCCCTTGCCATTATCATATTAATAATGAATTCAATACATTCGCCAAAAAACGCTGTGATAATTAATAAGAAGGTCCCTTTATAAAATGAACTCATGAATCTCTCCCTCAATCTATCTTCCACAAGCATGTAAGTAAAAGATGTGTGTTTATTTTTCTCTTCTTTATCATCATATGAGACAAGTCCGAAAAATATTTTCCTTGATTGTCTTTTTCTCTATAGAAGAGAGAAATGTCTTAATTAAACGTTTGATTAAGGGATTTATTCACGTATATAAGGGATTTACTAGTCTTTATTATTCTACAAGAGAATGCTTAAATGCATAGATAACAGCTTGGGTACGATCCTGCACTTGCAATTTACTTAGTATATTGCTGACATGCGTTTTTACTGTTTTTAGGGCAATAAATAATTGGTCTGCAATTTCCTGATTGCTTTTCCCCTCTGCCATTAATAACAGAATCTCCATTTCTCTTGCAGTTAACTCCTCATGTAGAGGGGTAGATTTCTTTTCTCTCATTTTGGACATCATTTTATCGGTTACTTCTGGTTCTAACACTATTTGCCCTTGAAATGTTTCTCGTACAGCTCTTGCTATTTCACTTGCTTTCGATGTTTTCAGCATATAGCTTGTAGCACCAGCCTGTAAAGCAGGATAGACCTTCTCATCATCAAGAAAACTAGTAACAATTATAATTTTTGCTTCATCCCATGCTTCTACAATTTTCTGTGTTGCTTCTATTCCATCCATTTCGTCCATAACTAAATCCATCAAAATCACATCTGGTTTTAATTCGAGAGCAAGCTCCACTGCCCTGCTGCCATTTTCTGCTTCTCCGACCACTTCGATATCTGTTTGTGCGGATAAATAAGACGACACCCCTATTCGTACCATTTCATGATCATCAACTAGTAATACCCTAATCATTTGTATCCTCCTCTCTTTCCAAAATTGGAACTTTCACTTCTAATCGTGTACCTTTATTTTCCAAGCTAATTAATTTTAATACTCCACCAATCTCAGCTGCTCTTTCGTGCATATTTTGCAGACCGTAAGACCCCGCTTTTCTTTTGTCTACATTAAAGCCGACACCATCATCGATAATTCGTAAGATGACAAATGCCTCTCGCTGAATAAGCTGGATTTCTAAAGAATTTGCTTTCGCATGCCTTAATGTGTTGGATACTGATTCCTGCAGAATCCGAAAAAGGTGATCTTCAATCCCTTTATCCAAATCAATATCTTCTAATTTCATTTCTATTTCCAAGGATACTTTTTGCTGCAATTCATGTAATAATTCAATTATCCCTGTTTTTAAAGATTTTCCTTTTAATGCGGCTGGCCGTAAATGAAGCAATAACGCCCTCATTTCTAATTGAGACTGTTGGATGGTTTCCTCCACTAGCTGTAATTGCTTGGACTCTTGATCATTCGTTTTCGGCCTTGTTTCATTAATTGCTGATAATAACATGGAGGCAGCAAATAATTGTTGACTAACGGAATCATGTAGTTCTCTTGCTAAACGATTACGCTCTGCAATAATAATACTTTGAACCTTCACTTCTTGATCCTCTGCTTTCTCATTGACGAGTTTTTGAGAGAGTTTGGTTTGTTCTACTAACTGATTTTGTAGTTGAATAATTCGATAGCTTAATGATTGGAGCTCCTCTGTTGAGCCAATTGGTTGGACTGGATAATACTCCATTTTATCCATTGTATGTAATGTTTTTTCAATGGAACGAATTTGTTTTTTCCAGGAAACCCCTGATAAATAACCAATTAAGATACCTAGTGTAATATCGACACTTATTAAAAATAAACCAAACGGAACATCCATTACTTCTTTTTTCCATAAAGCACTCCAGTTTGCAGGCGGAAAAACAACTAAATAGCTAATGGAAAAGAATACAAGTAAAAAAAGGGATGTACAGACTCCCCACAAAATTTGTCTCGTGATAATACTCATATTCTTTTCACCTCTAAGTTACCAGCTATAAAAGAGGTAAAAATCTTCACTCTTGTTTCCGCCTGATCAAAATCAGCAGTCCGAATGCTTACATTTTGATTCCATACATTCTCTTCTGCTTCTCCAAATATATGATAGGAACCAAATAAAATAGAGTGATTGATGCTGACTTCCATATCATAGGGAATATATACCTTTACATCGCCTACAATATTCTTTATCATAATGACTGTTTCTCCCTCTGGTAAAACAGTATAGCTAAGATCTACCGTTGTATTCGTTATTCCACACTGAATGTTTATATCATTCCACTCATATACATGATCTGGTGTGACATTACGATTATAAAAGGAATTAGTAAATATTTCCTTTTTCTTTAAGATTGGTTCTTCTGTATGTGTTACTGTTTCCTTATCCCGTATGATTGGCTTGATAATATCGGTCGTATTCTTTTTTTGAAATAATTGAAAAATATAATAGGCAAGGATTGATAATAATATAATCTTCACTGTAACCATATTTAGAACACTAACGATTAAAAGCAGGAGACCAATCCAGAAAAGGATTTTTCCGGCTCCGCCTTTCAATGATTTCTTAGCTATATAGATCATGCCAATTGAAACAAGAAGGGAAAAGATTAGTCCTGGATTAAAGACGAAGATTTCTAATAGCAAAAATCCCCCAACAACATAAACCCAATTTGCATAATTATCTTTTAATTGTTTAAACATTGGCTATTCTCTCCCTTCTTTTCTAGTTGGTGGTAAGGATTAACCTCATTGTTACAGATTGATTGGAGTGCAAGATCTCTGCTCACCGCAAGTCCCGCGAGTCGTGCATCCTGAAGTCGAAATCAACCTATCTATAACTAGTTCAACGAGTTTTTATATTTTTGTTAGTATCATCAGTAAAAAGGGCTGACCTTTACTTGTTTACAGCCCCTTTTAGAATACCATTTTTTTATAAGGAAATGGAGTCATCTTCTTTTTTTAACTGATTTTTCTCTAATGCTGCTAGTTTTTCATCCATTGTTTGTTTAAAGTATTCTGTATTTATTTTTTCTTCTAACTTATCTATATATTGTTCCATTTCGTTAAAGCGTGCTTGATTTGTTGGATTTACTTGTTTTTCTTCTAAAACTTTATTCATCGTATGGTGTGCTTTTGTTATATTTTCTTTTGCCATTAGCTCCATTTGACGTATTTTCATATCTTTTAATTTATGCTTCATGTCCATATATTTTGTTTCTATTTCACGCAATTGCTGCTCTGTATTTTTTAGTGATTCTGCTAAACGTACTACTCTTTCTTCAAAATGAGCTTGTTCCTGTTGGGCATATGCAGAAAGTTCCTCTTCACCAGCTTTGCTTGCAACCTCAGCCTGTCTTTTTCTTTTCTCTGCCATTTCTTCAGCTTGGTGTAATTCTTTAGAAAATTCTTCTTTTAATTTATATTGTCTTTCCAACAGTTTTTTTACTTTATCTGTTTCTTTTTCACATTCTCTTACGTATTGATTCAAAAGAGCAAGTGGATTTTTGTCTTCCTTCTTATCTAATAAATGATTAATGTCTGCCATTACTGTATTTTTTATTCTTTCTAATAAATTTGTCATGTTACCCTCTCCTTATTTATTTAGTTCTGACCATTGCTTTTCAAAGTTTTGAAAAGGGTCATCAGATGATTTTTTTGTAATAATAGTTTGTTTGTTGTTCCATTTTTTATAAACAAGATACAATACATATGCTGCTGCTAATCCAATAATGGCTGGCAGGTTACTTGCAGTTATGATCAGCATGATAACTCCTGCTGTCCCCCATCCTATCTTACCTGATGTGCTTGTTGCTTTTGTGTATTGCTTAAAGGCAAAATAGAGAATCGCTGCACTAATAACTAAACCTAACATTGGACCTATCTGTGATAAAAGGATGATAGAGGCTGTTGCCCCGATAAGAAATAAACCAAATTTTTTCATTTTGTGTTTCGCTCCTTTCTTATCTACTATGTTACCTTCTTGACGTTTTTTTCATAACATGCCTTAGC
Source organism: Niallia alba (assembly GCF_012933555.1). GTDB lineage: Bacteria > Bacillota > Bacilli > Bacillales > Cytobacillaceae > Niallia > Niallia alba. The sequence goes on along the minus strand of NZ_JABBPK010000001.1, from coordinate 811,450 downwards.
TTGATTTTCCTCTACAACTTTAGTCTTAGTAAGGACTAATCCTAAAAATACAAGGCTGTTTGTATGAAAACTCTTTAGGTAAAAGGCAACACTAAGCTGAACCTTCTAAATTTGAACTTTTTTAAAAGGCTAGGAATGATTAAATATAGTGCTTTTGTTATTCATTAAGCAATTTGTTCATTAGTGGGTTCAATACGATACCCTTTCCTTTTTAAGTATTGAATCATTTTTTGTTCTTTACTTTGTTCGAGATCAACATAATCAGGGCCTAGTTCCTGATATGGTTGCCTTGTTTTTAAAATATTGTAAGCAATTGTTAGGATTAAATGAGCGGAAGCGATCCGTGCTTTCGATTTTCCTTGTCGTTTCATAATTCTTTTTCTATGTGCAGATATGCGATTATACTGTCTATCTGTAGCCATGGAACATTCAACAGCGGTGGTTCTTAATGATTTGTTTCCGTACTGAGTTTTACCTGTTTTTTTTTTACCGGCACTCTCATAATTTCCTGGACTCACTCCAGCCCATGAGGCTAGATGTTTAGAACTTTTAAATACTGACATGTCTACACCCATTTCAGCTATAAAGATTGCGGATGCATTTTTATCCACACCCGGTATGGTATCTAGTAGTTCGCACTCCTCTTGATAAGGAATAAGCGCTTGGTCTATGCGTTCAACTACTTTTTCGATTGTTTCATCGATGTGATTGATATGGTCCCAATGGAAACGTAACATATCAATATGATGTTTACGTATTCCACCGTTAAGGGCTTCTGCAATATCTGTTGTGCTCGCCTTAACTCTTGAATCAACCATTTGTTGAAGTTCAAACACACCTATTTTTTCGCCGTTTATTAGGGCTTCAATAATGCGACAACCAGTGACACCAAAAATGTCAGATAAAACAGAAGTTAGTTTAATATTTGCATCCTGTAGAATTTTGTGGATTCGATTGCGCTCAGAAGTTCGTGTATGGATGAGTTTTTTACGATACCGGGTTAAATCTCGCAAATCACGAATTTCTTTGGGCGGTACAAAATTTTTTTCAATTAGTCCAGAACGCAAAAGTTTAGCTAACCACTCCGCATCTTTTACGTCTGTTTTCCTTCCGGGAACATTTTTAACATGTTGGGCATTGGCGAGGATTAATTGGAAGTCACATTCTATAACATTCCAAACGGGCTTCCAATATACACCGGTACTTTCCATTACAGCATCCGTTATTTTGTGTGAGGATAGCCAGTCGCTAAGTGCCAAAAGGCCACTTGTGGTTGTTGGAAAGGTTTGAATCTCTTTATTTGGTTTTTTATCTAATGAACCAAATAAAACACAAGCAACTACTGTTTCTTGGTGTACATCTAGGCCTGCACACCGTTCAATCATAGCTTCCATATAATCACCTCAAAGATTTTTAATACAATACAAGCGACAGAAGTCATCATACAAAATTTTTGTATTCGTGTTTATAAACACATTAGACGGTTCTTTTAAACTGTCACAACCAGTTTTTCTAACGGGGTATCAACTTGTATTGATCCACCAAACAGTCTTCGGACTGGTCGTATTGTACTATTAATTATGGTCAGGTGTTAAGTGGTTTAGACTTTCTATCATGGGATAGGAGCAAGTTTTCATGATAGACGGTGGCGGCGGGTAACGCCGCCATGAGAGTTTTTCTAAAGGATTGTTATTTTTTCAATAGAAAAAAAGAATTAGTTGGAAAAATGGAGCAACAAACTTTACGAAAACAGCCAAATACAAAGAAAAAACCGTTCAAGTTGAACAGTTTTTTCTTTGCTTTATTTTTCTGTTTCCGTCAAGAAGCTTTTAGAACGTATACCAGACCTTCTTAGAACAAAATCTACATCTACTTTTACATCTGCATTCGAAAATTCTTCTCCCCAATTATCCTTTACTTTCATAAATGAATGGTAATCCTGTCTTCTCATCACTTCTCCAAAACCAAAGATATCGGCTTGATATTGTTTCTGTACATTTGAAATCGTATCCTTAATTTTTTGAGAAAAAGTATCATTTACTAATTTTTCATATTTCTCAATTGTTCCTAGCTTATCTACACTTTTATAACATTGTGTTCCTTCAAGATACCCTTCTGCCTTTATTTTCACATGAATATCAGGTTTATTATTTTTCCATTTAGAAGTGACTTCTGTTTTTGATTCGGTAACACGAACGGAACTATAGTCTCCTTTTTGGCATTCAACAGACAAAGATGTAGTCTTTAAATCATTTCGAATCCATAAATAGTTTCTTGAATCCTCCATGCTAAGAAATCCAACCAATTTCCCATCTTTAAATATCGCTAATGAATCTACAACTACAATTGCATCAGGAGTAACCTGCATGATATTTTCCATACTCTTTCCCTTTTCCTTATCTCCTTTTAAGCGGACAGCCGCTAAAACTGGCTCTTTCCCTTCTAGGGTAAGTTCTGAGATAAAATTAATGATGCTCATCTTAGGATCTCCCCCCCAATCCTCCAATAAATGATCTAATTGAGGAGATATCTTTAGAGAAGAGGCTTTTCGATAATGGGCAGATATTTTTAAAATATCTTCTGCTTTTCCATCTTTTGCAATGATAATGTTAAAATCATCCCGTATTTCTCTATTTCTTTCCAGAAAATCAATAAAATCAAGCATACCTGCACTTGCTACTTCTTCACTGATTACTAGCAGTTTCATATGGGAATAAATTAAAAACTCGGCAAAGTATTCATTAAAAAGGTGCGTTATCTCTGAAATAGAGTTTCCCTCAATTCCTTCTACTATTGTAGCCGCATTTCCAGATGCATACTGGGTATTTAATTCCTTCTCATTCAACGCCTCTACTGTCACTTTGTATTTGGCATCTTCTCCTTTATCAATGGCCATCCCTGCTACTAATTTAATTTCTGCCAATTCCTTTCTATCCCAACAGCCAGTTAGTAAAAATAAACAATTTAGTATACATAGAAAGACGCCAATTTTTTTCACTGTTTCTTCCCACTTTCTGGTTTAGGAGGAGATGGTGATCCTTGCGGCTTTTGCTTATTCTTTATATTTGGGCTTAAATAAGATGGACGCTTACTAATGGACCATAGTGGAAAGCGGACAAATACATCTTTTTGATCTTCTATGATAAATGGAGCTACTGGTGCTAAATAAGGAACTCCGAAGGAACGCAATGAACTTAAGTGTGCAACCATGAATACTAGTATTAAAAGTACACCGTATAGACCTAATATAGAAGCTACAATGATCAGCACAAATCGAATGAGTCTCGATGCGTTTGCGAAATTATAATTGGGAAAAACAAAATTAGCAATCGCAGTAATCGCAACAATGATAACCATAATATTGGAAATAATCCCCGCTTCAGCCGCTGCCTGTCCTATAACCAATGCTCCAACAATAGAAACCGTTTGACCAACAGCCCGTGGCATCCTTACCCCTGCTTCTCTTAGAATTTCAAAGGTTATCTCCATAATAAAGACTTCGACTACGGCGGGAAAAGGAACATTCTCCCGTTGTGCAATAACACTTAATAACAAAGTAGTTGGTAAAAGCTCTGGATGAAAAGTTAAAACACCAACATACGCAGAAGGCATGATTAACCCAATCATAAAAGATATATATCGAATTAAACGAACAAAACTGCTCATAAAATAGTTTTGATAGTTATCTTCCGGAGAAGTAAAGAAATCAGTAAGTACTGCTGGAACAACTAATACAAACGGCGATCCATCAATGATAATGGCAATCTTTGCGTCCATTAAATAAGTCGCTACTGCATCTGGACGCTCTGTATTCATGGCTAGTGGAAAAACAGTAAAACTTTTATCAACAATCAGTTCCTCGATATTTGCAGACTCAAACACAGCAGAAATGTCAATTTTATTTAATCGCGCTCGAACTTCCGCCACTATTTTTTCATTTGCAATGGAATACATATAGCCCATGTATACATTTGTACGTGTTTCGTTTCCTATCATAAATTTTTCAAAACGCAAGTGATGATTTTTTATTCTTTTTCTTATTAAGTTTATATTTGTCGACGCATCCTCTACAAAAGAGTCCTTTGGTCCCCTTACTACTGTTTGTGTAGTAGGCTCAGCTACTGCTCTTCCTTCACTGTTGATATAATTTAAACTAAGCGCCTGCCCAACCCCTCTAAAAACAATAACAATGCGACCTTCCAAAATAGATGAAACGATATGATTAACTGTCTTCAATAATTTATAACCAGAAACACCAAAACTTTTTTTACTTAACTCCTGCAAATCGTCCACTGTAGCGATAACAATATCTTTATCTGCTGAATTCTCTAATGTATTTCCTAACATTTCTTTTAACATTTCTGTATTCACTACTGTTTCTAAATAATAAATACACCCTTCACTTTTCCCTACTCGAATCACATCAGACTGCAAATCAGTAGTATTGCCAAAGTTTTCATTGATTATCTCTTTTAATGCTTCAAAGGTCAGATGATCTATGCCTATTTCCTTTGCTTTGGTCGGAACGACATTGGAGGGAATTTCTTTTTTGCTATTAATAGACATTAATTTTTTAAAATAATTCATACCTTTAGCCCCCTTTCTTCATTCCTTTGTTTTTTCCATTTTTTCACTAGTACTATAGACGTGATTGAAATAGGAATCATAAATTCAAGCGGAACATGCAAAATGAATAAATCGACATTTAGTCCTTCTACAAGGTGATCGGAAAAATCTAGTGTAATAAAGATAGAAAACATCGCTACAATACAGGAAACTGGCATCGCAAAATAGCGATAAGGAATTTTAAAAATATACTCAATTCCTTTTAAGCCACCATATAAAAACACAGAACTTTTAATTAGTATCCCTAACATCATAATAAACACAACTAACACGTCTATTCTTTCAAGAAATTCTCCAATACTAACAAGCCTTGCAGCAATCAATAATGGAAAATTGGCGCGAGCTGCTGTATTTTCTCCTAAAGTAGCAATGATGAGAAATACAGAAGACAATAAGATTAAGCTTGCTACAAATACACTGATTAAACATACCCTCCTAGTTATCTTAAAGTCCCCTATGTGGGCAAAAATAACAGTAAATGCGATTAGCTCACCATAAGGGAAGGCAATGATAGACGGAATAGCCGATTTAAGGATTGGTTTAATTCCACTGCTAAGAATTGGTTGTACATTAGTAAGATTAATTTTCTCTCCTGCGTATAAAAAGATGAACAGTAATAATATAAATACAAACATATAAGGGCTAAATATTTCCGCTGTCCTCCCCAGCACCTCTATGCCTAGATATAAAATATAGCCAATAACTAACATTAGCATTAAAATGGTGAATTCTATAGGTGTTGCTGGAAGAATAGCTGAAGTAATTAATTCCCCAAAGTCTCTAATTACTCTTGAAGAAATATAGATAAAATAGCTTAAATAAACGAGCGCAAATAAAACAGCGACCTTTCTAGAAAAACAATATTCAATTATCTGATATATATTTTTTCCAGGTAGCAATGACATTAAATAAAGATAAAAACTCATAATAATTAAGCCGATAAACATTCCGATTAAGACAACGAGCCACGCATCCCTTTTAGCATCAATTCCCACACCGACTACGATTGAACTTCCAAGAAGGAAATTTATAATCATCGTAAATATTTGGGTTAAAGATAGTTTTTCTGTCAACATAATCATTTCAGCACCTTATCGGATTAATTTACATATAACTTTAAGTTATCTTGTTTACCTGCTATTTTAATTGGAGGAAGATAAACATTCCTTCACTCTGACATTATCTTTTATCTTTCATTACATAACTTTTTAAGAACCTTGTTCGGTATACTTACTAGTCATCTTTTTCTTAGAGCTAGTCTTGTTCCGATGTTTTATTAACATAATAAATACCATCAGCACTGGTAATCCGAACTGCAAAGGAATATGTAATAGGAAAGGATTAGACTGCAACCCTTCATTTAGATGATCTGTATAATTCCGTGCAATTAATGTTGTAAAAACGCCTACAATACAAACCATCGGAATCGCAAAATATCGAAACGTCTGATTAAAAACATATTCTAAAGCTTTTAATCCCCCATAAATATAAATACAGCTTTTTACGAGAGTTCCTAACATCATACAGAAAACGACAATTGCATCAATTCTTTGTAGGAAATTACCGATTGAAACGAGCCGGGCTGCACTTAATAAAGGAAAATTGGAGCGCAAACCAATATCATGTCCTAAAGACAAAATAATCATTAACGATGAAAGCAGCAATAAAAGGCTTGAAATAAGCACACTATAAATAATTATTCTTTTGCTATATTTAGCATTAGATACACTGCTAACTATGTAGGTCAAAACCAGCAATTGTCCATATGGCCGGACAATTTCATATGGAAAAATAGCACTCCATATAGGCTTGAATCCCCCTGCTAACACTGGCCGGATATTAGAGAAATCAAGATTTCCGCCAGCATACAAGAAAATAAATAAAAGCATTATAAACACAAATGCATACGGAGTGAAGATTTCAGCTGTTCTCGCAAGAACCTCCAATCCCATATACAATATATAGCCCATTACTAACACTAGTATTATGGTTGAAACTTCAATTGGTGTTAAAGGAAGAACAGTACTGGCAATTAATTCTCCAAAGTCCCGAATGATTCGACAGCCATAATAAAAAAAATAAACAGCATAAACGATGCTAAGCCCCTTCGCAATCGGTCGATTAAAGCAATACTCAAACATTTCAAATAAATTTTTCCCAGGTGCTAAAGATATCATAAAGATAAAAAACATAGTGATAATGATTCCTAGCCCTAAAGCAATTAGTAGAGCAATCCATGCATCCTCTTTTGCTTTTAAACCAAGGCCTATTACAATCGTACTTCCAATATGGAAATTAAAAACAACTGCCGCCAATTGAGTTAACGAAATGTTTTCCTTTAACATGCTGTCATACCTTCCTTTTTAGAAAAGCGCAAACGCCTTGGTTCCTTTGTCTACAAACTAAATACCATCTTGATATGTATACCTTCATCCCATGAAAGAAACTTTTTTCTGCTTGCTTTCAAGACTGTTCAAGATCGGTTAAACTAGAATGACTTATTAGTATACAATGGGTTTAAATCATAAAGTGAAACTTCCATCAGTGGGGGTTCTCCTTCCCCCACTGATGGTTAGTTCAACCAATCGGACCTATACAGGCAGAGTGGATCTACCACTTATCTTCCTCGTATTCTTCTCATAAGCTTGAGGGAGGAGTCATACTGTCCGTTAAGAGTGGGATAAACTTCATCCTTGGGTCTTCTGCTTACCCTGTTTTTTATTTTTCCATAATCGAAAATCGACAATGACAGACCACACAAAGCCAAATATTGCGGTAAATACAATTGTTATTGCACCTGCACCAACTTCCGCTTCATATATTCTTTTTATACATTTCATAATCCCTTCATGAAACACAAATATATCTAATCCAACAGTTAAAACACCCATAGATGTAAATATTAATAGATAAGCAAAAGTTACCATTTAACCCTTCCTTTAAGTGCTTTGTTTATTTATGGTATTATCTTGTGAAATTTCTCCATTTTTATGCCTATATTTTCATTTTTATCTTTGTTTTCATTTTTATCTTTGTTTTCATTTTCACCTGTTATTCTTTTGGCTATTTTCGTAAAGTTTGTTGCTGTTACCAGCAGTTTTCTTTTTACGGTGCTTTTTTCCATCCAAAATAAAAAAGCTGTCGTCTAACCTACTCTCTAAGGTTGATGACAGCTTAAAACAATTGGCTTATTATTTTTTTGTTCTTATTTTATAATCCACCATTTCTCCTTGGTAAAAGTTTTTTCGTGATAAATTTAGATTTAGCTTTTTAGCCATCTGTTTCAATTCTCTTTCTTCTCTTTCCGTCACTAAACTAACAACTACTCCGGATGCACCAAATCTACCCGTTCTACCGGAACGGTGTATATACTGTGTTTGATTTGTTGCTAAATCATAATGAACAACATGTGTGATATGTTGAATATCAAGTCCTCTTGCTGCCACATCTGTTGCTAGTAGCATATTTCTCTTTCCTTCTCGGAAATCATTTAATGACTTTTGACGCTCCATTTTATTCAAATCAGAGTGCAAAATGCTTGTTTGAATTTTTTTATAGGTTAATTTTTCATGAATAACACTTAAATTACCAATATCTTTTACGAACACAAGAATCTTTGCGTTTTTCAAACGAGAGATTGGCTCTAATAGTTTTACTTTATCGCGATATTCTGCTTGAAAATAAATATGCTCTACTTCTGCTGCTTCAATTACTTTATCTTTCTTTATGCGAATAATTTCCGCATCTTGAACAAGCTCATTTGCAATAAGCTCTGTCTGTTTCGGTAATGTCGCAGAAAACAAGACAACTTGTCTTTCCTTTAAAGTGGCTTTAATTATTTGTCGAACGGATTCTATATGCTCCGCTACCAATAATTGATCCGCTTCATCTAAAACAACGGTTTTTACTTCATGCATTTTCAATTTTTTCTGCTTAATTAACTCCAGTGCTCTCCCTGGTGTACAAATTACAAGATGCGGATGTTTTTTAAGCTTCTCCAACTGTCTTTTTACATTTGCGCCTCCAATAAAAGAGGCAGCTCGAATTCCACTACCCTCTCCCCATTTCTGCACTTCCGCTAAAATTTGCATGACAAGCTCTTGAGAGGAAGCAAGACAAATCGCTTGAATATTCTTTGATTCTGCATCCATTTTATTTAAAACCGGTAATAAATACGCCAGTGTTTTCCCCGTTCCTGTTGGGGATTCAGCAATAACATCTTTCCCCTCTAATATAAGTGGAATCGATTGTTCTTGGATAGATGTTGCTTGTTTAAAATCTGCTTTCCCCCAGTTTTGTTGTATAAATGGTTTAAATGTATTCCAAAATAGCTGATCTTTCATTTCGTTCTCCTTTTTAAGCAAAAGTTAGACGAATTACATCTAACCTTAAAATATGTCCTTTTATTATAAATTATTTACTGAAAAATTGATATGAAACCTTATTTATTGGGAATGATTATATTTTTGATAGCTCCAGAGTTAGTAATGATTGAAGAATATTTAATGATTTTAGCTCTATTTTGCTCAAAAAAAGGAGCTCCTCGCACAACGAAGCCCCTGCCAATTATATTAACGTCTGATTTTTCCCTATTGTTTGGAATATATCGACACTATCTTTAATTTTCTTCATTTTCACATCTAATTCATGGGCTGCATCAGCAGCGTCTTTTAATTCACTAAGTAAATGTGCGGGCACAGATTTATCAAATTTATAATATGTTTTATGTTCTAAGCTTGCCCAAAAATCCATCGCAATCGTTCTGATTTGAATTTCTACCAATACTTCTTGCATGCCTGTGCTTAAGAAGACAGGAATACTTATGATCAAATGTAAACTTTTGTATCCGTTTGGTTTTGGATTTTGAATATAATCCTTTACTTGTATTACCTTAATATCATCTTGTTTCTCAATTATATTATAAATTTCATAAATATCCGAAATAAAGGAACAAGTAATACGGACACCCGCAATATCATGTATATATTTCTTCGCATTTTCGATTGTAATAGGATGCCCTTTCCGATGAAGTTTTTGCATGATGCCTTTTGGATCCTTAATTCGTGATTTAATGTGTTCAATCGGATTATGGTTATGAATAAACTGAAATTCTTCATTTAAAATCTTTAATTTTGTATTGATCTCGTCTAAAGCAAAGTTATATATGATTAAGCTATTTTTCCATTCATTCAATTCATTAGATATTTCATGTAAGTTAAAATTATTATTTTCTATATATGTTTTAAGTTGTTTTACACTTTCCATAAACTAGTATGTCTCCTTTGGATTCCTATAAACCTTTTCTGCGTCTACTCCGATACTCTTTAAAAATTCAATAATTTGGTCAATTGTTTTCATTCTCAACATCCACCTTTGCATAAATCGGGCTATTTTCGGATTGTTGACATACACCGAATCTATCTTTATTGTAAACAAAAATGACCGGTCAGTCAAATATCATTTTTATCCAATACTTTTTGTCAAAAAATGAACAGTTCTCCTTCAAACCCTACTATAACAGTTAAAAGGTTGGAACTGTTCTTCTCAGACTAAAATATATTATTGACCAACTGGTGCAATATTGTTTCATTTGTTAGGATTTATTCGCTCGCTTCGGAAAATTGATTTTGATGTAATTCATAATAAAAACCTTGTTTCTTCAATAATTCTTCATGCGATCCTTTTTCAACAATCATCCCCTTATCCAAAACAAGAATCACATCTGCATGTTTAATGGTATTTAGTCGATGGGCAACAACAAAACTTGTTTTCCCTTTCATCAAGCGCTTTAAAGCATCTTGAATTTTCACCTCGGTAATTGTATCAATACTACTTGTTGCTTCATCTAGTATAAGAATGGACGGATCGGCTAGAATTGCTCGGGAGATGGATAACAACTGTTTCTGCCCTTGACTTATTCCATTTCCATTTGCAGAAAGAATCGTGTCATAGCCTTCCGAAAGATGTTCAATGAAGCCATGAGCGTTGGCCATCTTTGCAGCATTCTCGACTTCCTTATCGGTGGCATTCAATCTGCCATAGCGAATATTTTCCTTGATTGTTCCTTCAAATAGGTAACTATCCTGAAGGACAAATCCCATATGCGAGCGGAGGCTTTCTCTTTTTATTTTTGTAATTTCTTGGCCGTCCACCAATATGTTCCCTGTCGTTGCATCATAGAATCTCGTTATTAGCTGGATGATGGTTGTTTTTCCAGCTCCAGTTGGTCCAACCAGCGCAATTGTTTCACCTGGTTTTACTTTAAAGTGAATATCCCTTAATATTTCCTTATCTGACTCATAAGAAAAAGAAACATGACTAAATTGAACCTCTCCTTTAATCTCTTTCATTACAATTGCTGTCTTTTCATCTACTTCTTCTCTTTCTTCATCTAATACTTCAAATACTCTTTCTGCACCTGCAATCGCAGATAACAATGTATTAAATTGATTTGATAAGTCATTCAATGGTCTAGTGAATTGTCTCGAATATTCTACAAAAATAACAATAACCCCGATAGACACAGCACCTGATTTCAATGCTAATAGCCCACCAACTCCAACAATTATGGCATAGCTAGCATTGTTTAACATATTCATTAGTTTCGGAATAAATCCTGAGTATACTTGTGCCCAATAAGCGGAATTCTTTAGCTCGTCGCTCTTTTCTTTCATATCATTAATCATTTTTTCCTCTAAAGAAAAAGTTTTAACGATTTTTTGACCAGAAATGGATTCCTCAATAAACCCATTTAGATCTCCTAGGTTTTTTTGCTGCTCCTTAAATAACACGCCTGTTCTACTTGTAATCCATTTCATTCCCATAAACATAACTGGGACAATTGTTAAAGTAAGAAACGTTAATAACGGACTAAGCAAAAACATAACGACTACTGTCCCAATCAATGTGATAATACTAGAAAAAATCTGGATAACCGAGCTATTTAAGGTGGAGCTTACATTTTCAATATCATTGGTTACACGACTCATTAATTCACCATGCTGTTTTTTGTCAAAATAACTTATCGGTAATTCATGAAATTGATGAAATAAGTCTGCTCTCAATTGGAAAACAGTCGTTTGTGAAATACCAATCATCCAATAATTTTGCAAAAATAACGCCACTGAATGGAGAAAATAAATACAACCAAGCGCTACAAGCATTCCTGTAAAGCCATCTAAACTTCTATTTACAATAAAACGGTCAATAGACATTCCTAAAACATATGGTCCTAATAAACCTAATGCACAGCTTAAGGCAACCATCACTAATACAAGAAATAATAATCTCTTTTTTTGTGCAAGATAGCCCCATAACCTGTATAAGGTCTTTCCCATATTCTTTGGTTTTTTCCCTTTTTTAACTACTGAAGCATCTGGCTTTAAGTTAGGTTTAGGATAGCGAAATGGATCGGTTAGTTCCCTTTGCATTGTCCCACTCTCCTTCCCCTAGTTGGGATTCTACTATTTTTTGATAAAGGCTGTTTGTTTTCCATAATTGATCATGAGAGGCAAAACTTACAATTTTTCCGTTTTCTATAAGCATCACTCGATCTGCCTTCATAGCTGTAGATACTTTTTGAGTAATTAGTAGAAGCGTACATTGATAAGATGCGACTGCATCGAGAAGCTTCTTCTCTGTCTTCAAATCTAATGCACTTGTACTATCATCTAAAAGGAGAATACTTGGTTTTCTAACAAGTGCCCTTGCAATGGAAAGGCGTTGCTTTTGTCCTCCCGATAAATTAACCCCCTTTTGCCCAATTCTTGTATCGTATGTATTAGGCATTAACATAATAGTATCGTGGATTTGGGCATCTTTTGCAGCCTGCACTACTTCTTCAAAGGTAGCATTTGGATTTCCCCACATAATATTTTCTTTAATTGTGCCGGTAAAAAGCATCGATTCCTGTGGTACATACCCAATTTGTTTTCTTAAAGCATTTAAAGAGTATGAATCAATACGTTTGTCATCTATTAGAATAGTTCCTTCTGTTGGTTCATAAAGTCGCGGAATCAATTGAAAAAGTGTCGTTTTTCCTGATCCAGTTGCTCCTAATATAGCAATCCTTTCTTTTTGCTTAATTGTAAATTGTAGATTTTCAATCGTATTTCTTCTATTAGAAGGATAACGAAAGGATACATGCTGAAAATTAATTTTTCCTTTAATTTTTGATTTCGCACTTCCGTCGAAATTATCCGCATCCTTTTCTTCGATATCAATAATCTCTTGAATCCGATCAGCTGATGCTTTTGAACGAGAGATAACCATTACTAACATACTTACTACAGAAATGGACGAAGTAATTCTTAGTGTGTAATTAATAACGGCTACTACCTCTCCAATCTGCGCCTCTCCTGTATTTATTTGTCCGGAACCAACCCAAAGTATCCCAATAATACATAGATTCATGGCAAATAATAAGAGTGGTACAGTAGTTTCCATAATTCGTAATGCTTTTTGGGTAAGATCTTTTAAGTCCTCACTCGTATGCATAAAACGATTTCTTTCAAATTGCTTACGGATATATGCACGGATAAGTCTGACTGCTGTTAAATTCTCAAGCATCACACTGTTAACATGATCCAGTTTCTTTTGTACAGATTGAAAAAGGGTTCTTCCTATTTTGATAACCCAAATAAACATAACAACAATTAATGGAATCGTAATCGCCAATATGAGCGCTAATTTCACATTAACTAAAAAGGACATAACGATTCCTCCAACGATTAAAAGAGGTGCTCTTAATAAAAATCGCAATCCCATAAATATCGTGTTTTGGAGTTGTGTAATATCATTGGTTAATCTGGTAATCAATGAGGAACTTGCAAACACATTGCTGCTCGAATAGGTAAAATATTGAATGATTTGATATAACTCATTGCGAAGACTATAGCCAAAATTCTGACAAACATGGGAAGAATAAAATGTATTGATGATCCCAGCAGCAAAAGCTACAAGCGAAAATAAAATGAGCATTCCTCCCCAAATGAGCACAATTTTTGTGTCTTGGTGAGCCAAACCATCATCAATGATTTTAGCCATAATTAGCGGTTGAACTAATTCGACTGCGAGCTCTGTTAACATAAGAATAAGAGCAATCGTTACACTTAGTTTATATTCTCGAAGTCTACCAAATATTTTTGCCATTTTTCCCTCCAGCCTAATTCTGTTGGTAAATATTCATTTCCAACCATCGATGGAATTTATTTAGGTTTGCTAAATTATTTTTATCATACCTCTTTTTAGCAAGATAGAAAACCATAATTTTCATATTTAATAAAATGATAAAGGTGTAATAGAAGTGATTTTTCTTTTAATTTTATTTTATTGCAAAAACTCAAAAAGAAAGAATTCAGCTTCCAAAAGGGAACACTTCTCTGTTACCTTTTTCTACCTTTCCTCTAGTTCTCGGGCACAGAAAATACTTCTCTGTTACCTTTTCCCGCCTTTCCTCTTGTTCTCGGGCACAGGGAACACTTCTCTGTTACCATCGCACCCTTAACTGCTTAAATTTTTCAGTCCCCACCGTCCTTCTACTAACCTCTAACAAAAAAAGAACGACTAAGCCCAGATTAGTGGGCTTAGTCGCTCGTCTTATTTCTTTAATTGGCACCGGCCAACGACCATTTATATAATTCATTATGGAAACCAAATACCTTTGGTGCTCCGAATGCTACATCTTTAGATACTGCCGCAAAGTCATAGTCGGAATATAATGTAAAGATTGGCATCTCTTCACTCCAAATTGCTTGAAGTTCGTTGTAAATCTGTTTCCGTTTTTCCGTATCTGGTTCTTGTTTCCCTTTCTCCAGCAACTCGTCTACCTTTGGGTTGTTATACTTTGTATAGTTACTTGACCCGCTAGATCCATAAATCGTTGTTAAATCTGGATCAATTGTATTAGTAAAGCCAATTAGCATCAAGTCATAATCACCAGCTTTTGCTTTTGACATGATGGTAGGGAAGTCATACGTAGTCGTATTTAGTTTTAATCCAACTGCTTTGAGATTTTCCGCAATAATATTGGCTGATTGCTCACGTACTTTGTTACCGATTGGAACAACAAATTCAATTGTCTTGTTAAAATCCCAGCCCGCTTCTTCTAACAATTGTTTTGATTTCTCTGGATCATACGTATATGTCTCTAACTCTGTATCAAGATAAGGGCTTATAGACGTATACGGTCCGTCCACAATTTCTCCTTCTCCTTTAAGTAACTGATCGACAATTTTTTGACGATCGATTGCATAGGCAATTGCCTGTCTTACTTTCTTATCTGTTATTGTTTCCATATTAAAACTCATATTTTGATACCCATATGTTTTATCTGTTGTTGTTGTTACATTATCGAATCCTTTTACAGTCTCAAAATCTTGAACAGCAATTTTCCCGATACCACCAGCAGCGTTCATATTAATTTCGCCTGTCTGCAACTGTGCAACAAGGTTCGCAGCTGGCATGATCTTCACAAATAATTTATCTAGTTCTACATCACCTAAATAGTAATCATCATTTTTGGCATATTCTACATATTGGTCTTTTGCATATTTAACAAACTTGAATGGTCCATTTGTTACTGTTGGATTCATCATGAAAGGATCTTTTTGCAGATTTTCTGGAGCAATATCCTTTAATTTATGTTCTGGTAGAATCATAAATTTCGAACCAAGTTGTTCTTTCACCATATTCGGGTCAACTGGTGCCTTTGTTTTAAATTGAATTGTCTTCTCGTCAACAATAGTTAGAGATGGTATTTCTGTTACACCGTCCGGAAATTTCCCATTTTCTGTCAAACCGTCTAATACGGTCAAATACGCTCCCACTGCTGTTTCTGTCTTTGGATTAGCAACTAAATTTAAAGTAAAAGCAACATCCGCAGAAGTAACCGGTGTTCCATCTGTCCAATTTGCATCCTTGTTAATCTTGATTGTAAATAGTTGATTATCTTCCGTTTCAAAGGATTCCGCCAGCTTTGGTGTAAATTCTAATGGTCCAGTCATCTCCAAAAAGGTATCAAACATAAACTTTTCTAACCAAGATGCCGCAATATCAGAAGAGTTAATAGGATTAAAACTAACTGGGGCATTTACAAGTCCGAGATACATCGTATTTTCTTTTGCCCCACTACCAGAAGATGCTGGATTATTTACACCCGAGCATGCTGAAAGTAATAATAAAACCCCAATGGAAACTATGCTAAAAATTGTCTTAAATTTCTTCATCAAATTTCCCCCATCTATTTTTTCTATTGAAAAACAAGAATCTTTTAGACAACTGCCTTCTTATTTAAAGCTCTTTGGATCCATTGCATCCCTTAAACCGTCTCCCATAAAATTAATGGATAAGACAGCAAGTAATATCATGACTCCAGGCGGAATCCATAACCAAGGCTGTGTTGCTAGTACAGTAATAGATTGAGCTTCGTTAAGCATATTGCCCCAGCTCGCTGTTGGAGGCTGAACCCCCATCCCTAGAAAGCTTAGAGATGCTTCCATAATAATGGCAGAAGCGATACCAAATGTAGCATTTACAAGAATTGGTGCAATACAATTAGGCAAAATATGCTGGAAGACAATTTTAGGTGTAGAATAACCTAAAGCGACACCAGCTTTCACGTAATCCATTTCTTTAATTGTTAATACACACCCTCTTACTAGTCTGGCAATCGACGGCCACCCAAGTAAACCTAATACTAAAATAACGTTAAATAGACTAGGTCCCATTATACTTACAAGCACTAAAATAACCATTAAATAAGGGAATGACATGAATACATCCGTAATACGCATGATTACCATGTCTACCCATTTTCCAAAGTATCCAGCAATTGCTCCGAGAATTGTACCGATGGCAACATAGATTGCTACTGCACCAACTCCTACCGACAAAGAAACTCTAGCAGCATATAATAATCGGCTAAACAAGTCTCTTCCCACTTCATCTGTACCAAGGATATTCTCTGCAGAAGGAGCAGCAGCAAATTCGCCATCAACAGAATACGGATTATGTGGCGCAATAACTGGAGCAAAGATTGCAATCAGAACCATTAATGAAAAAATAATCAGTCCAACGACGGCTAGCTTATGTTTAAAAAAGCGTTTTGTTATTAATTTTAGGTAGCTCTCTTCATTCCCTAGCTGCTCTTGAACAGGAATCACCACAGTATTAACTGGCAGTTCCGTATCCATTTTCACATTAGGAATACTCATATTCACTCCTCCTTAGTTATACTTTATTCGTGGATCCACAACGGCATATAAAATATCAGTAAGCAAGTTAGAGAATAATACTGCAAGTGCAGCGATAAAATTTATAGCCATTAAAGTAGGATAGTCACGTGATGAAATGGACTGAATCGTTAATTGCCCTAAACCAGGCCATTGAAAAATTTGTTCCGTTACGACGGCTCCTCCTATTAATACCGGAATCTCCATCCCGATAATTGTAATAATAGGAATAAGTGCATTTTTTAATCCGTGTTTATTCGTAACAATAAATTCCCTTAATCCTTTTGCTCTAGCAGTACGTAAATAATCCTGTCCAAGTACTTCTAGCATGCTGCTTCTAACATAACGCACGGTGCTTCCCGCAATCCCAGTCCCTAATATTGCTGCTGGCATGATGAGATGAAAGAATGTATCCATAAATCCACCATTGCTTCCTAATGTAAACATCCCACCTGTTGGTAAAATATTCAAAACGAGTGCAAATACGTAAATACTTCCTAATCCTAAGAAAAAATTAGGAATGGATACGCCTAAAAATGAAAAAGTGGTTGTTAAATAATCGATCCAAGAATATTGTTTAGTTGCACTTAAAATTCCAATTGGAATGGCAATAATATAAGCAATAATTAAGGCAGTGCTCATGAGGAGCAGCGTTGGTCCAACTCGATTTAACACTAAATCCAACACTGGTTCATACGTTGTATAGGAAAATCCAAAATCTCCTTGCAGAAGATTTCCAAGCCATCTAAAATACTGAATAAAGATAGGATCATTAAGCCCTAGCGCTTCCTTCTTTGCATCAATATCCGCCTGAGTAGTATCTGGATTAATGTACATATCCACAGGGTTACCAGGAGCTAGGTTAATAATTAAAAAATTAAATATAGTTACCCCTAACAACACTGGAATAGCAATTAATAGTCTCCTGATAATATATTGGAACAAGTGAATCTCCCTCCTTTAATTTAGTGGAAAATGACAGGCAACTGAATGATCTGTTGCAACTAATAGCGGCTCATTCTCCTTACAAATAGCTTGAACCATTGGACATCTAGTATGGAATCTACAGCCCTTTGGTGGATTTGCAGGACTTGGAACATCTCCTTCCACCACAATCCTCTCTCGATTGCGAAGATGAGGATTAGGAATTGGATAAGCACTTAATAACACTTTCGTGTAGGGATGTTTAGGATTTTTAAAAATTTCTTCAGTCTTTCCAATTTCCACAATTTTCCCTAAATACATAACAGCAATGCGATCACTAATATACTTAACCGCACCTAACCCATGGGCGATAAATAAATAGGTTAAATTAAATTCTTTTTGTAAATCCCTCAACAGATTTAATACTTGCGCTTGAATAGACACATCTAACGCTGATACTGGTTCATCACAAACAATTAATTTTGGATTTAGCATAAGGGCTCTTGCAATACCAACCCTTTGTCTTTGACCTCCAGAGAATTCATGAGGGTATCTACTTTTATGAAATTTAGTCAATCCTACTATTTCTAGCATTCGATCTACCTTTTTACTTGCTTCTTCTTTTGTAGCAAGTTGGTGAGCAATTAATGGTTCCGCCAATAAATCGCCGATTCGCTTTCGTGGATTAAGTGAAGAATAAGGATCTTGAAAGATGATTTGCATATCTGTCCGAATTTTTCTTAACTCCTTATTCTGAATCGTCGCCATATCTTTTCCTTCAAATAACACTTTCCCCTCTGTCGGTGGATCTAGTTTCACGATTGCTCTTCCTGTCGTAGACTTTCCACACCCTGACTCTCCAACAAGAGAAATCGTTTCGCCAGGATAAATCGAAAAATTCAGACCGTCTACCGCTTTTACATGGCCAACTGTTTTCGATAATATCCCTTTCTTAATCGGATAATATTTCTTTAAATTTTGAATTTCGACTAACGGGTTTAACTCTTTGAATATTCCGTCTTTTTTAACCGACATTTCTACACTCATACATGAACCTCCCTTTCTTCTTTGTACATGCCCTCTTGCTGATTTGTCTCATATAACCAACAACGAACCTTATGATCTGGTTTGTTGTCTAAACTAATATGGGGAGGCTTGTCAGAAATGCATTTTTCGGTGACATGGGGACAGCGAGTGTGAAATCTACAGCCTTTTGGCATTTGCTGCAAGGTTGGAACAGAGCCTGGAATGGAATATAATTTTTCTTGGGAATCATACTCTAAATGCGGGATAGAGTCGATTAGACCTTTCGTGTAGGGATGCTTGGGCTCATCAAAAAGAGTAAAGACATCTGCCTCTTCTACTACTTGTCCCGCATACATGACAATAACTTTATCCGCCATTTCTGCAATTACTCCTAAGTCATGAGTAATCATCATAATAGCTGTCTCGGACTCACTTTTTAAACTTTTCATTAATTCCAGAATTTGCGCTTGAATTGTTACATCTAATGCAGTTGTTGGCTCATCTGCAATTAACAGCTTAGGTTTACAAGAAAGAGCCATCGCTATCATTACTCTTTGACGCATTCCTCCAGAAAGCGCATGTGGATATTCATCAATAATCACTTCAGCTCTTGGAATCCCTACTTTTTTCAGCATTTCTACTGCATAGCTTTTGGCTTTCTTTGCGCTTAAACCCATATGTAAACGAATTAATTCCACCATTTGATTACCAATAGTAAAAACAGGGTTTAAAGAAGTCATCGGTTCTTGAAAAATCATTGATATTTCATTCCCTCTAACTTTGCGCATTTCAGCTTCCGTGAGTTTCGTTAATTCTTTTCCACTTAAATTAATCGATCCTTTTTTTATATAACCATGTTTTCCTAGTAATCTCATAATTGATAAGGAAGTAACACTCTTCCCACAGCCAGATTCTCCAACAATACCAATCGTTTCACCTGGCTGAAGATGAAAGGTAACCTCTTCTACCGAAACAACCTCCCCCTTATCAGTCCGAAAAGCCGTTTGCAATTTATCTACTTCTAAAATATACTGACCCATACTTCCCCTCCTATATGAAAAGCGTAAGCGCCTTGCTTATCAGCGTACAAACTGGTCGACTAACTACGCAAAAGAGGTGATTGAAAGTTTGCTAGCAGAAAGGCGCTTATCACCAGTATGAACACACTAGATTTTTTCGAGTTATATAGTAGAACTATTCACTAAAGCTGCTTTCTTTTCTGCATTCGTATAGTAATCTACCAAACTTAAAAATATTTTAGCTGTGTGCAGCATTGCTCTTTCATCAAAGGTAAATTTCGGATGATGATGAGGGTAAATCGCATCAATCTCTTCGCTTCTAGCCCCTACGGAAAAGAAACAGCCAGGGCGATTTTGGAGATAATAAGCAAAGTCTTCGCCACCCAATCCTGGCTTGTCTATTTTTTCAAGCTTACTTTCCGGCAGAACATCTATTAAACACTTTTCTAATATATTCGTTTCATCTGCAGTGTTTACTGTAGATGGATATCCTTTTAAATAACTAAATTCATAAGTTGCTTGGAATGCTTTACACACCCCACTGATTAGCTGCTCCATTTCCTCTTCTATCAATAAGCGAACATCTTCGTCGAATGTGCGGACTGTTCCAGTTAATTCAGCCGTATCTGCAATAACATTCCCTGCATTTCCTGCATGGAAGGAACCAATCGAAATAACTGCAGGCTTCTGTGGATTAATCCTTCTACTTACAATATGTTTTAATTGATTAGCAATTTGTGCACCCACTGCAACAGCATCAATCGTTTGATGAGGGGAAGCACCGTGCCCGCCTTTTCCTTGGATTTTCAAGTCAAAGGAGTCACTCGCAGCTGAAACAGGCCCTGTCCCGTACAGAACGCTCCCCAACTCAGTGCCCGAAGCCAAATGTGCTCCATATACGACATCGACTCCGTCTAAACAACCGTCTTCAATCATTGCAATGGCTCCACCTGGCGGCAGTTCTTCAGCATGTTGATGTAACAGCACCACATTCCCAGCTAAATTCTCCGCATTCTCTTGGAGCACCTTTGCGACTGCTAATAAAGTAGCTGTATGTCCATCATGTCCACATGCATGCATAACGCCTGGCACTTTCGATTTAAATTCGACATTTTTTTCATCCTGAATAGGCAGTGCATCAAAGTCAGCTCGTAAAGCAATTGTTTTACCTGGCTTGGCACCGTAGATTTTGCCGACTACTCCATTTCCACCGACATTTCTTCTTACTTCGATTCCAAAGCTTTCTAATAAATCACCGATCATTTTACTTGTGTTTATTTCTTGAAAAGATAGCTCAGGATTTTCGTGTAAATATCGTCTCCACTCTACCATTTGGTCATACATTGACTCGATTTCTTTGTACCATGTTTCTAACATATTATTCGCTCCCATCCCATTAATTTTGAAAATGCCATTTTTCTTACAAAACTGGTTCAGCAAGATTTTCTTTTACTTGTAACGATACATAATTATCGACAATGCTCAAGAATGCTTTTCCCGCATAAATCATTGCTCTTTCATCAAAATCAAACATTGGATGATGGTGAGGATAAGCTTTTCCCTGTGCTACCTTTGCTCCTGTATGAAAAAACATTCCAGGCTTTTCGAGTAAATAATAGGAGAAATCCTCCGCTCCCATAATTGGCACAGAACGCACTAACATGTCCTTATCTAGTGTATCTTCAATTACCTTTTCAAAAACCTCTACTTCTTCCTCATGATTATAAACAGCAGGATAGCCCTTAATATAATTAATCTCACATGTAGCTTGCATACTTTCACACATTTCGTTGGCCATTAATTTTATTTCTTCTTCCATAAATAAACGTAAATCTGTATCCAGCGTTCTTACAGTTCCAGTCATCACCGCTTTATCGGCTATAACGTTTTTAGCATTTCCACCATGGAAGGATCCAACAGACAATACAACTGGGTTTAATGGGTCCACACGCCTGCTAGCGATATATTGCAACTGGCTAACTAACGCAGTACCAATAGCTATCGCATCTACTGTTTCATGAGGAGCAGAGCCATGTCCGCCCTTTCCTTTAATCGTAATTTCAAAAGCATCTGCTGCTGCTTGAGAATATCCTGGTTTATAATAATATTTCCCTAATTCATTTAGAGAAGAAAGATGAGCACCATAAACGACATCTACATCTTTTAAACAATCATCTTCAATCATCGCTTTTGCTCCACCTGGAGACAACTCTTCAGCATGCTGATGAAGTAAGACAATATTCCCTGCAATACTTTCCCTATTATCTTGAAGGACTTTAGCCACTGCTAATAAAGTAGCTGTATGCCCATCATGCCCACATGCATGCATTACACCTGGTACCTTCGATTTATACGGTGCATCCTTTCCATCCTGGATTGGCAATGCATCAAAATCAGCTCTTAATGCAATTGTTTTACCAGGTTTTCCACCATAAATCTTCCCAACAACTCCTCTACCACCAACATTTCTCCTTACCTCAATACCGAATCCTTCTAAAATTTCAGCAATCATCCTTGGTGTTTCCACCTCTTGGAAAGATAGTTCCGGATACTGATGAAAATGTCTTCTCCATTCAACCATTTGATCAAACATCTCGGCTAATTCACTATGCCATTTTTTTAACATACTACCCCTCCTAATAAATTTGCATATAAATAAGGAATACTTCTTGGGAAGTTAAGAAAAAAAGCTGCTTTCACTATATCCCTTAGTTGTAATTTCTTTTATAGTAACGGTAATTTTCAGCAATGTATAATAAGTATTTTTAATCATCAAAATATTCAGAATAAATTACGTTGCTAATACTTTTTCGATAAATCAAGATATATATTGATTGTTATCGTTTACAAATCTATTTTTCCTGTCTTCAAAAATGCTTCCTTCTTCCTGCTAAAAAAACGTGAAACTCCTCTAACAAGTGGAGTTTCACGTTTTTGCAGTTTGTCGACAAAAAGATTTTTAGAAACTTACATTGAATTTTCATGCGTTGCTTGGAGTGGAAGGGGTGAGACTCCTGTGGGATTAGCGAGACAGTCTGAGACCCTGCAGGCTAAAAGCCGAAGCGGCTCAGCGCGAGCCCCACGGAAAGCGAACCCCTGGAGCGGAAAGTCAACATCCCTATTCAAAGGGACTAATAAATATACTATAGACAAACCTCTATATCTAAAATTCAGGAGTTTGTCTACAGTCTGAAAAAACATGAAACTCCTCTAACAAGTGGAGTTTCACGTTTTTGTTGGTATATTCTATAAGACCTTACCTAAAAAGGAGATTGTTCGCTCCTCCTTAGGACTTATAAATAACTCTATTGGCGCATTTTCTTCGACAATATATCCTCCATCCATGAAAATAACACGGTCGCCAACCTCTCTTGCAAACCCCATTTCATGGGTTACAACAATCATTGTCATTCCTTCCTTTGCAAGATTCTTCATAACCTCTAATACCTCTCCTACCATTTCTGGATCAAGCGCAGATGTTGGCTCATCAAATAACATAATACTTGGTTCCATAGCGAGAGCTCTCGCTATAGCAACACGCTGTTTTTGCCCACCAGAAAGCGAATCTGGATATACATTTGCTTTATCCTCTAATCCTACTTTCTTCAATAATTCTAATGCTTTTTTCTGAGCGTTTTCTTTCGAAATTTTCTTCACCTTCATTGGTGAAAGCATAATATTTTGAAGAACTGTTTTATGTGGAAATAAATTAAACTGCTGAAAAACCATCCCCACATCTTTTCGTACTTCATTAATATTTGTGGACTTATCAATGATATTCTTTCCTTTAATATGAATCGTCCCGTCTGTAATACTTTCTAATAAATTGATGCATCGCAAAAAGGTAGACTTACCTGACCCAGAAGGACCAATAATCACGACTACTTCCTGTGGATGAATAGTTACACTAATATCTTTTAAGACTTCATTAGAACCAAAAGACTTTTTTAATTTATCAACAACAATCATTCTGTTTTCAACCTTCTTTCCAAACGAGTTAAGAAGAAGCTTAATGTTAATGTTAACACGAGATAGATTACAGCTACCGTTAAATAAGGCTCCCAAACTCGGTTATATTGCCCCATCATTAGTCTTGCATAATACATCAATTCTGGAGCAGCAATAACAGCTGCTAAAGAAGAATCTTTAATTAACACGACAAATTCATTACCAAGGGGCGGAATCATTCGTTTAAAGGACTGTGGTAGAATAATATACCGCATGGACTGTACATGTGTCATTCCTAAAGATCTTCCAGCTTCCATCTGACCACGGTCAATAGACTCTATCCCCGCTCGGAAAATCTCTGCAATATACGCAGCAGCATTTAGCGATAATGCAACAATGGCGGCTATCATCGCATTTGTTGTATTTAAAAATAACGGGATAAAGCCAAAGTGAATAATTAAGATTTGTACAAAAAGAGGAGTACCACGAAAAACAGCAATGTAGCAGTGAAAAGGAAAAGCAATCCATTGATTTTTTGCTATTTTTCCAAGACCAATTAATAATCCTAAAATCGTCCCAAACACAATCGCATATAAGGATAATTGAATGGTTACTAATATACCTTTTTTAAATAAGTCTGCATATTCCAAAATAATCGTAAAATTAAAATCCATAACCTCGCCTCCAAACAACAATATGACTGACACTTGTTAGAAAACTGCCTCTTTTCTCGAAAAAAGAGCACCCAGAAGGGACATTCCCTCACTAAGATACAATCTGGAAGAAAAATTGTGCTCCCTCATTGTCAAAGCGGGTAATGCCCATTTGAGTACCCTTCCTCATATGCGATATTCTCTATTGTTGTGCTTTTAAATTATCAATGTCAGGCTCTTGGCCAAACCATTTTTGATAAATTTCTGTATATTTTCCATTATCTAAAATAGCATTAAGACCTTTGCTTAAATCGTCTACAATGTCACTATCTTTTGGAAACATGAAGCCATAGTATTCTGATTCAAATCCTTCTTTATCCTCAATTACCGTAAAGTTATCTTGCGGATTATTTTTAGCATAAGCCTCTAGTACTGCATTATCTGCCACTACAGCATCTGCGCCTTTGTTTTTCATTTCTAAAATAGCCAAATTATTATTTTCGAACTTTTTTACTTGTTTATTGCCATTTCCTAAAAGTGCATCGACTGCATCTGCACCTGTTGTCCCAGATTGAACTGCAACTGTCTTATCAGCTAAATCAGCAGCTTTTTCAATATCTGTACCTTCTGGCGCTAAAATTTTATTGGTGCTTTCAAAATACGGAACAGAGAAATCATAGGACTTAAGACGGTCATCATTTATCGTAATCGCTGATAAACCAACATCTGCTGTGTCATTTTCTAATTCTGCAAATACTGGATCCCAACCAACATTGACAATTTCAAAATCATAGCCAGCTTCTTCCGCTGCTGCAGTAAAAACATCTACATCAAAGCCGATAATCTTGTCTTTATCCATGTATTCAAATGGTGCATAAGCCGCGTCTGTAACTACTCTCAGTTTCTTTTTGCCATCTCCATCACTATTTGCTTTTTCAGAACTTGTCCCACAAGCTGCTAAAACAAGAAAAATGGACATAAATAAAGCAAATAACATTCCTTTTTTCTTCAAATTTAAATCCCCCTCTTTTGATGTAAAATTCTACATTTATACAATATAGAATTTTCTAACAATATAAGATAAAAAAAAATTTCTGCTTACTATCTTCTATTAAAGCTTCTAACTTTTGTAATGCATTTATTATAACTTTTTGTTTATTTATATACAAGAAAACTTTTTAAAATTTCTTAACATTCTAATTATTGACACAAACCATAAAAAAAGAAGTTTATTTTCCTAACTCTTATTAGAAAATGAACTTCTCTTTTATTTATAAATTGTTGAAATAATTCTTACTGAAAAAACTCTTCATAAAGTGCTTTAACTGCTTTTTTAACAACCGTTTCTTTTACACCAAACATCATGCTTACTTCAGATGATCCTTGATTAATCATTTCGATATTTACACCTGCTTCGGCAAGTGCTTTGGATGCTCGGGCATTTGTGCCAATATTACGTCGCATTCCTTCTCCTACGAGCATTATAAGTGCCAAATCATGTTCAACTTTTATTTCTTCTACCTGCAGTTCTTCTGAAATTCTTGCCAAAATCTCTTGTTCACTTTTTCCTGTCAATTGATGTTGACGGAAAACGATTGTTAAATCATCAATTCCAGACGGCATATGTTCATAAGAAATATGATATTCCTCTAAAATCGAGAGAACTTTCCTAGCAAAGCCTACTTCTCGATTCATTAAGTATTTACTAATATAAATGGAACAAAATCCTTTATCGTTGGCAATACCAATTACCGGTCCATTGGTATTATTTCTAGAAGCAACAATTCTTGTTCCTGGTGCAGAGGGATTATTTGTGTTTCTTACTTGAACAGGAATCCCTGCACGGTATGCTGGAATTAAGGCTTCGGCATGGAATACAGAGAATCCAGCATAAGATAATTCACGCATCTCGCGATAAGTTAACTCCTTAATTTCCTTTGGCTGCTTAACAACGGAAGGATTAACGGAGTAAACAGCATCTACATCAGTAAAGTTTTCATATAAATCTGCTTTTACACCATTAGCGAGAATCGCTCCAGTAATATCTGATCCACTTCTGGAAAAAGTAACTACATCGCCCGCTTCGCTGTACCCAAAAAACCCTGGAAATACGATTATTCGCTTCTCTTCTCTTAAGGAATATAATCGGTCATAGGATCCAGGAAGCACTTGAGCATTTCCAGGATCATCACTTACTATTAAACCTGCCTCTTTGGGACTAACGTATATTGCCTCCAATCCTCTGGCTTTAAAAAAATGCGCGACTAATTTAGCATTATTATCTTCTCCACTTGCCTTCATTGCTTCCATAAATGAATCTTTATTAGAAGAAGTAGTTATTAAATCTAATAAGTCGTTTTTAATATTTGTTATAATATCACTCGATAAGTCCAATTCTTTGGCTATACTAGCATACCGTTCTAATACTCCCTCTAAATAAGGAGAAGGTCCGCTTCCTTTTAATACCGCTTTCGCACATTGTATTAATAAATCAGTAACCTTCGTATCAGAATCATACCTTTTTCCAGGAGCAGATACGACGACTACCCTTCTTTCCTTATCTGTCTTTACTATTTGCAACACTTTTTCCAATTGATTTCCTGTAGCTAAAGAACTACCCCCAAATTTGACAACCTTCATTTCGACAACTCCCACTAATCATTAAATAGTAATAATTTTCAAAATTGTTTACTATTGTTATTATCACTATTCCATAATAAATAATCAAGTGCTTTCCTTTCTAAAAATACATTTGTTTTCTCAGAAAGAACAACATGTGATTTATTTTGATAAAAGTAACTTTATCTTCATGTGGTAATTAATGTTAATCTAACTTTTTATAAATAGCTACAAACGTTTAGAATAAAGACTTTTATAGAAAAATCAACACCTATTTAGATTTGACTGTTAGAAAAGAACACTCCAAAATGCTTTCTTTTATGTAAATTTTACGTTAAACTAATATTTAGTTAATCGAAACTTATTGTGTAATCTCTAACAATCTCCTCATCCCTCCTTTTGCCTTCTCTATCCATACTAGATGGAGGAGACCTTAAACAATTTCTACTATATTAGAAAGAAGTGTTTTACAAAATGGAAAACCAAAAATATTCAAAACGAAATTTAGGAATCATGTGGTTTGCCAACTTTTTTATAAGTGCCTGCATGACCATGGTTCTCCCCTTTTTATCGCTTTATATTGATTCATTTGGTCAATATTCATCAGAATTTGTGCAACATTGGTCAGGGCTTTGTTTTTCTGTCACCTTTGTAGCAGCTTTCTTATTTTCACCCATATGGGGAAAAATTGGCGATAAATTTGGCAGAAAAACGATCCTGATTATTTTAGCAATCGGTTTAGGTATTTCGATATTTCTTATGAGCTTTGCCAATTCCGTATGGGAAGTCTTTATTCTTCGCTTTTTCACTGGATTTTTCACAGGATTTATTCCCATGTCACAAGCGTTTATTTCCACTCAAACTCCCAAAAAAGTTGCTGGTAAAGTATTAGGAACATTACAGACAGGAAGTATTACGGGAGCATTGATTGGCCCATTACTTGGAGGAGTTTTAGCAGATAGCTTTGGCTATGCAGCGACTTTCCGATTTACTTCTCTTGCAATCTTTATATCTGCAATTCTAGTATTTACTACAAAAGAGTTTGTTCTACCTGTTCAAAAGGGTACAAAAAGCAGCTATACAAGTAAAGAAGTATTGGCCTATATTCTTAAAAATCCCGTATTCATTACCGTGCTTCTTATCTCAGCCTTTATTCAAATTGCCCATTTCAGCATCCAGCCTATTCTGTCTTTATATGTCAGTGAACTGCATGGTCCCGAGAATATCGCGTTTTTCGCCGGCTTAGCTTTCTCAGCTGCAGGGTTAGGTAACTTACTTATGGCAAGAAAATGGGGAGAAATGGGGGATCGGTCTGGTCACCTGAAAGTACTTGTTATTCTCTTATTTATTGCTGGGATTATTTATTTCCCTGGTGGTTTTGTTAACCAATACTGGCAGCTATTGATTATCCGCTTTATTCTCGGTGTAGCAATTGGGGGAATGGTTCCTGTACGGGTTGCCTATATACGGCAAGAAGTTCCCATTGCCATGCAAGGAGAAGTAATGGGATATGAAACAAGCCTTCGTTTTCTCGGTAATATTATTGGTCCTGCCCTTGGTGGAGTAATCGCAGGTAACTTCGGTTTCTCCATGGTATTCTTTTCAACCAGTATTCTCTTATTAGCAAGTGGTATCTTCCTATTTTCAATGATGCACCGTCATCCTAAATTATCTAAACAATCGATTTCTTAACGAGAAATTATAGTGTAAATCGTAACATCTCCCTCCTTTATGATGTATAATTAAAGAGTAAAAATGATTGTCATCAAAAGGAGGCTAACTATGGCTAAATCAACGGCAAGAAAGAAACGAGAAAAAGTATTGCGAGAAAATGGGTTCGATACAACCATGCGAAGAGGAACGTGGGGAACCATCGTCCCAATTACGAAAAAAACAAAAACAAAGCAGGAAAGATTAACACGAAAAGAAAAAAAATATAAACAAAACCATTCTTCTGGATATGATGAGAATGGTTTTTATTTTTGGCTGTTTTCTAAAAGATTGTTGTTTTTTCAATAGGAGAAAAGAATAAGTTGGAAAAATGGAGCAGCTGATGGTTAGTTGAACAATCGAACCTTTCCGGACAGTAAGACTCCCACCTATCTTCTTCTTGAGGAGGGAGTCTTACTGTCCGTTAAAAGTGGAATAATCAGAAATATCCCTCCCTACTATCCTCATAGTAAGACATTGCCTAAACTTTTACGTCCTTATATAATATAGGCAATTACTAATTTGCGATAAAGGGGATTGACCGTGGAAAGTATTAAAGTAGAAGAACAAGAAGAGCTGCACACCCTCTCCTATTTAGATGGAGTGAAAGACTGTATTCCAACATTGCTTGGCTATATTAGCATTGGTCTCGCAATGGGAGTAGTCGGCGTATCATCCGGTTTATCTATCCTGCATGTTTTCCTGCTTGCCACATTTGTTTATGCAGGGGCTTCCCAGTTTATTATTTGTGCGATGATTGCAACATCAAGTCCAATTAGCGCTATTATTCTTACAACATTTATTGTAAATTTGCGCCACTTGTTGTTAAGCTCAGCACTAGCACCTAAATTCACACAATATTCTATACAGAAAAACATTGGCATTGGAAGTCTTGTAACAGATGAATCATTTGGAGTAGCTATTACCAAAATAGCCAGAAAAGAGCCAATTAATGATCGATGGATGAACGGCCTAAATCTTACTGCCTACCTTGTTTGGATTGCAGCTTGTACAGTCGGAGGGTATATTGGAGGCTGGTTCCCCGATCCTGAACAATTCGGATTGGATTATGCTTTGCCAGCTATGTTTATTGCTTTATTGATTTTGCAATTACAAACAATTGAACCTACTAAACTGAAACACTATTTATTGTTAATCACGTTGATGATTATCTGCATGCTTACTTTCTCTACTTTTTTATCAAGCAGCTTAAGTG
Source organism: Niallia alba (assembly GCF_012933555.1). Classification (GTDB taxonomy): domain Bacteria; phylum Bacillota; class Bacilli; order Bacillales; family Cytobacillaceae; genus Niallia; species Niallia alba. The sequence continues at coordinate 781,479 of NZ_JABBPK010000001.1, read as the reverse complement.
TCATTCTTTCAACAATCATTGTTGCTACAATTGGGGTGGTGACAGATAAATGATTAGCAATACTAGTTTTTTTCTTTTATTGATTGGTTGTACACTTGTAACGTTTATTCCGAGAGTAATCCCATTTTTAGTTGCACGCAATTTTACTATTTCCGCATCTGTGGAAAAGTGGCTTTCCTATCTTCCTGTATGCATTTTTACCGGTTTAATCGTAGAAAGTCTTTTAGAAACTGGCGGAAGCAATAGTATTAGCATTAATTGGGAAGCACTTCTTGCAACGATTCCTACGATTATTGTCGCTTTTCTTAGTAAAAGTTTATTAACTACTGTATTATTCGGAGTTGTATGTATGGCTGTTGTGAGATTGGTATTGTAGCTATTTTGTAAAATGAGGCTGGGACATAAGTATTCCAGCCAAGGATAATTCCGAACAATTATACGAAGATGCTAATGAATGTTCCGTATAATTGTTCGGGCTTTTATTTGTTTTTCAAAGGATGTTTCCATGAAGTTTGGTGCGATTCCCCGCAGCCGGAATACACTTCGCTTTCCATGGGGCTCGCGCTGAGCCGCTTCGGCCTGTGGCCTGCAGGGTCTCAGACTGTCTCGCTAATCCCATAGGAGTCTTCGTGTATTCCGGCTGCTCTGTTTTTCCAACTAATTATATTTCCTCTTGTAAAAAGTATGCGAAAGCAGCCGCTATTTACTAGCTATATTAGAAATTGTTCGTCTTTACAGAGTATCTATTTAGTTATGTCCCATCCTCTTTTTATTTTGATGAACGCTCTTTTTTTTTTTTCTGGCTCCTTCCTTATCAACTTTCATCTTGTTTATGAACACCACTTGACTCTCTTGCTCCTCCTTTTTTGGCTTTCATCCACCTTATGAACACCACTTTTCTCTCTTGCTCCCCCTTTTTCGGCTTTCATCCACCTTATGAACTCCACTTTTCTCTCTTGCTCCTCCTTTTTCGGCTTTCATCCACCTTATGAACACCACTTTTCTCTCTTGCTCCTCCTTTTTCGGCTTTCATCCACCTTATGAACACCACTTTTCTTTCTTGCTCCTCCTTTTTTGGCTTTCATCCACCTTATGAACACCACTTTTCTTTCTTCCCCCTCCTTTTTTGGCTTTCATCCACCATATGAACAATCCTCACTACCTAATAAAATGGATAACTTTACCAAAAACCTCCATAACCTGACAAGAAACCATCCAAATCAATAAAAATTAACAAATTTATTGTACTTTCGTTTCCTTTCTATGAAGTTTATAATAAAATATTGGTTATATTATTGATATAATCATACTAAGATCGTTTGGATATTTTCCTTATAGACGAATGGCTAGGCATAATACTAAATTCTAAAAGTATTCATACATATTAGAAAGGTGGCTATAATCTTGGAGATTGGCTCTAATTTTATAAAAAACATCATGAAAGAAGATCTAGAAACAGGAAAGCATGATACCGTCATTACCCGCTTTCCTCCAGAACCAAATGGATATTTGCACATTGGTCACGCTAAGTCGATTTTTATTAATTTTGGACTAGCAGATGAATTTGGAGGTAAAACTAACTTACGCTTTGACGATACAAATCCTTTAAAAGAGGACATTGAATATGTAAACTCTATTAAAGAAGATGTTGAATGGCTCGGATACGAATGGGAAAATCTTCTTTTTGCTTCTGACTATTTTGAAGAAATGTACAACCGTGCAGTTCTGTTAATAAAAAAAGGACTAGCTTATGTAGATGATTTATCTGCTGATGAAATTCGCGAATACCGTGGCACATTAACAGAGCCTGGAAAAGAAAGCCCTTATCGCACTCGTTCGATTGAAGAAAATCTTCAATTATTTGAAGCAATGCGCAATGGCGAATTCGGAAATGGGGAAAAGGTTCTTCGTGCAAAAATTGATATGGCTTCTCCTAATATTAACTTAAGAGATCCCGTTATCTACCGTATTGCACATGCAACTCATCATAATACAGGAGATCAATGGTGTATTTATCCAATGTACGCATTTGCTCATCCATTAGAGGATGCAATGGAAGGAGTAACACATTCTCTTTGTACAACAGAGTTTGAAGACCAACGTCCACTCTATGATTGGGTTGTACGTGAATGTGAGATGGAAAGCACCCCACAACAAATCGAATTTGGCCGTTTAAATATTACCAATACCGTAATGAGTAAACGTAAATTAAAGCTCCTTGTAGATGAAAAATATGTAGATGGTTGGGATGATCCACGTATGCCTACTATCTCTGGTTTAAGAAGAAAAGGGGTAACACCTGAAGCTATCCGTAATTTCTGTATGGAATTAGGAATCTCAAAAGGCTCTGGAGCAGTTGACTCTGCAATGCTTGATCACTTTGTTCGTGAAGATTTAAAGTTAAAGGCTCCTCGTACAATGGGTGTTCTAAATCCGTTAAAAGTAGTCATTACTAACTATCCAGAAGGTCAAGTGGAAATGTTAGATGCTGAAATCAATCCAGAAAACCCAGAGATGGGTATTAGACAAATTCCATTCTCTCGTGAGATTTATATTGAACAAGAAGACTTTATGGAGAATCCTCCGAAAAAGTACTTCCGCCTATTTCCTGGTAATGAAGTACGTTTAAAGCATGCTTACTTTATTAAGTGTGAAGAAATTATAAAAGATGAAGAAGGAAATGTAATCGAGTTACACTGTACGTATGATAAAGAAACGAAAAGTGGATCTGGATTTACAGGCAGAAAAGTAAAAGGAACATTGCACTGGGTAGAAGCATCTCAAGCGATACCTGCCGAGTTCCGCTTATTCGAACCACTTATTACAGACGAAAATGAAGAAATGGAAGAAGGTAAAACTTTCTTGGATTATGTAAATCCAAATTCTCTTGAAGTGATTCAAGGCTTCATTGAGCCAAATATGAAGGATGTTAAACCACAAGATAAATTCCAATTCTTCCGTCATGGATATTTTAATGTGGATCCAAAATATACAACTCCTGAAAAGCCAGTATTTAACCGCATCGTTTCCTTGAAAAGTTCATTTAAACTGTAATAATTTACACCAGTAGGACAACAAGAAAGGGAGCAGAGTAATCGATATATCGACTATTCTGCTCCCTTTTTTTATTGCCTTACATCCATGTCGTCACTGGCTTTGATGTATTGGCAAGCCAATCGTACTGTAGTAAGCGTAATTCAAATAATTTCAATGGGTCATGGAACATTTCTGGGTTATTCTTTAATCGTTCTAATAAATCCTTGTATTCTTCAATATCCTTTGTTTTTTCTTCTGCAAATTGCTCTAGTGTTACTTTTGGACGGATAAAGAACATTCTAATATCATTTTCCAATCCTTTTTCATAGAAATCAAAATGCTGTAAAACAGCTGTCGAAACAGATGATGCTACTTCAGAAAAATCCTCTGTTTCAAGGTATTTTTGATATCTAGACTGAAGCATTTTATTATTTTGTTGAATCGCACCAAGCAGCTTTCCAGCACTCTTTAAAAATACTTGTGATGCATTAAAACGATTGAAAATATTTAATGGCTCGATCCGAAGTCCGCTTGATAATCGGCGTGCATCTCTTTTCCAATCTTCTATAATCACAAAGTCACAGGATAGCTCTAAAGGATGCTCTTTGTAAATTCCATTAAATCCTTCACTTAGCTCATGAAGAAATAGTTGGCCATCTTCTAATTGTTTATGAGAGGCTTGAATCCACTCCTCAATGCTACGATGAATGCGTGGTGATAATGTATCATTAATATACTGATTTACACGTTTATTCATCTCTTCATTAAGAGAAACATGCATCTTACTATAATCACTATCTTCTTTTACAAAGTCTTTACAGCTTTTTAAAATAGCTGGAATCTCGTTCTTAATGGCCTCTTGTGTTTCCTTTTTTATTTCATCAAACTGCTTTGTAATTAATTCACTTTTAGCAGCTTCCATATCGATCAGTTGATTTTTAGCTCCAGTCAGCTTACTAACCATTTCCTCATATAGTCGAAGAGACGCCTTTAAACTATCTTCCATATCCAAGCGTTTATCCAATAGATTGGTAATTAAATCTTGAATAATAGAAATACAGCTTTGCAGTCGTTCTTCGTTCATATTTCTGCCTGTAAAATGGTTTTGATAGTAACGACTAACTTCATCTAATTGAACTTCTCTATCCTCTTGCTTGGAATAAATAAAGATTTTGCTATCTGGAAAATAATGCTGAATAGCAGACGTTGCCTTCTGCAAACGTTTTGCTGCTACTTTTTCATTATCGAGATCATCGATATAAATTAAAAATTGAAGCGTTAAAAATGGTGATTTTTCCTTCCATTGCTTTAACTGTTCATATTCATTATAAGAAAAAACGGATCGTTCATTAATAACAAATAAGAGACTATCAGCAAGCATTGCATAATCTGCATAAGACGCATTTTCAACAAAAGGAGCAGTTGTCACTGTCCATCTATTTTGGTTTAAATAATGTGAAGGAGTGTCTAATTGAAATACTCTCGGACTTTCTTGTTGAACTAGTAGTTCCTTATAGAAATTTGTGAGTGTATCAATTGATTTTAAACCAGCATTAGTTACTTCGTTAATTTCAAGATAATCGTTATCTTTTACCGTTAGAATTGCATTTGCATCTTCCGCTAGAATGGTTTCGCCTACAAGCTCATTAATATATGCATTCACTCCACTGCCAGCTGAGCCCACCATTAATAATTGATAATGATCCGTTGGCAGAAAATCTTGTACCTTTTGAGTAAACTTTTTATCAAGTGGAATATCATGTTTCTCAGCCCACGTGATAATAGATTCAAATAAATTCATAAATTGCTGGAATGATACATTCGTTTCAGTTGTTTCATTAATTACCATCTCTGCTTTCGCTACAACAGAATGTTCAATCGACTGTTTAAACATTTCATTCCAAGCTAAAACTGCAGATCCTGCTTCTACAACCTGTTGTCCAGTTGAAGATAAGAAATAATTAGCTAAAAGCGCTGGGACGATTTCTTGCACTTCTTTAATAGAATAATTGCCACTAATTAAATGAGCATACGCTCTTTGCAAAATATGCGCTAATCCTTCTTCCGCTTCACTAGGCGCTGGTTCATAGATGCTATTGAATACAGTTACCCATGTTAGATAGTGGGGGGTATCTTGATAGTTTTTCCATAATGATATGGCTAATCTTTCAAAAGTAGCAAAATCTATCTCTTGCAGATTTTTCAAACTTTCCATAAAGTACGCAGGCTCAAACTGCTGGACAACACCTAAATTGCTATAATGAATCAAGGCATCATACCATTTCAATCCATCTGTTCTTTTTCCTTCGTTAACAGCAAGTTCGACTGCCTTTTCCCAATTTTGCTGCTCCTCATAATAGGATTTTGCAATAGTTGGTATATTGGCATAATCCGGATTAGTAGCAACTAGATTATTGATAATTCCTAAAGCCATTTCATGATTCCCTTTTTGGAAATATAAAGAAAACAGCTGAAGAGATATTTCTGTTTGTAAAAGCTCTGAATCTGTTACGATTGATTTATAAAAGCTTTCAGCAGTAGAATATTCCTCTAATTCCAAATAAGCATCTGCAAGATTTTTTTTTGCCCATGGTTCTAATTCATTACTAATGTTTTCCCATTTAAAAATAGCTGCTTCATAGTCATGGTATTGAAAATATAATTCGCCTTGTGCAAAGCGGATGGAAGTTAAATCAGGAACATTCTTTCTTTGTTCTGCTATATATAATTGTCCTAAAACCTCAATTGGCGACTCATCTCTATCTTTTAAATATCCTTCATAATACGTCTTTTCAATTAATTTTTTTTCTAATGTCATAACTTCCCCCTGCTATTCATTTAGAGTGTTTTTTTGCCATTTCTAAATAATATATTTATGCTCAACTATCATCATTATGTCTTATGTAGGGCTATCCTTCATTGTAGCAAACTAGATTATTTCATGGATTTCGAAACTGATTCAATCTCTTTACAATATAATAACAGTCAAGTGATCCTTCAAAAATGTTAGGTATTCCTACCTGTTTTTCTTGTTTAAGTTAAGTTTTCACAATAGGAATGCAGAATGTTCACTCTTGTATAATGACACTATTATCTTTAGATTACTGATTATTATTCCCTTCCTCTAGTGCCAATCGTACCTTTCTTCCCTGTTTTTTCCGCTTCTTTATTTATCCGAAAAAAAAAGTTTCTTGCATCTTAAGACCTATCTCAAAATCTTTCTCTGGATCTTTATTGGATATAAACGGAATATGAAAAAAAGAAAATGATCAACCATTGGAGAGCTGGTGACCATTTTCTTATTAAACTTATGGAGTTGTACCATTCACAGCATTTGAATCAGGATGGATAATGTCACCAAGCCCATTATCATCTCCGCTTCCGTCCCATCCCCCAGGATTAGGAGTCGGATTAACTGTAACAGATGTAGACACCGCTTCACTAGAACCTATTTCATTTGTGGCAGTTACCGTAATAATATACGTTTGTCCAGGCTGAGGCCCCATCAATGTGGCTTGTAGTTCTGACGTCGGTGCTAAGGTTTGCGGGATTCCGTTAACCGTAAAAGAAACAATGTATTGGATATTTTCACCTTCCTTACTAGGTTGCCAATGAATCAAAATGCTATTTGATGCTTGATCATAAGTTGCTTGTAGATTACTTGGACTGTTTGGTGCTTTAGCTTGTTCCTCAACTGTGATGGAAGTTGAAGCTATATCACTTTTTACACCTTCTACAATTGCCACAACTGTAAAGGCATATTCTTTTCCCTTTTCAGGATTTGGAAGGACGACGCTTTTATCCTTTGTAGATGTTAAGTTTGTTGTTTTTCCATCTACTGTATAAGAAACTTCAAAGCTTGTTTCAAAACCACTAAAAGGAGAGTGATTCCATGATAATTGAATTTGATTTGCTTCTTCATCATAAATGGCGCCAAAATCGGTTGGTGTCGCAGGTTTTGGTGGTTGTGGTTTCTCTCCACCCTTTACGTAATACTCCATTCCCACTTTCCCAACACTGTCCGGTTGCTTAAATCGATCTTGACTTGTCGCCGCCTTCGACATTATCGCTTTGAAAACGAGTAAGGACAGGTCGTCCGTTGTGCTATTTAAATAGTCACTCGAAGATGTCGTTTTATCAAACCCAGTCCATACGGCTCCAGTATATTGTGGAGTATACCCTACAAACCACGCATCCCTTACAGCATTTTTTGGTAAGCTATATTTTGTAACGGTTTGTTCATCAAAGTTCGTCGTTCCGGTTTTTCCAGCAAGGTCTATACTAGAAATATTCGCTTTCGCTCCTGTACCTGAATGGACTACTGACCGTAACATATCGGTTACTAAGAAAGCTGTATAATCTGCCATTACTTTTTTCTCAGCCGGTGTTAATTTCTCAACACGCCCATCTGAATAGACAATTTTTGTTACGGTATGGGGTTCCCTATAGTAACCACCATTACCGAAAGCAGAGTAGGCACCGGCCATCACAAGTGGAGAAGCCGCATCTATTCCACCAATGGAGTTTGCCTCATTTCCTTTTTGTTCATCTGAAATCGGGAAGCCTAGACTTCTAGCAAATTCAGTTGCAGCATCTACGCCAACTTCTTGAAACGTTTTTAATGCTGGTATATTACGTGACCAAACAAGGTGATCTCGAATCGTCTTACTTCCTGCATAGGTACGACTTGCATTTCGTATCAGCGTCCCATCGCTGTAATGATATTCTTCATCTTTTATCATGTGCCCTGTTGACCATTTGAATTTTTCAATGGCAGGTCCATAGTCAAGTATCGGTTTAATCGTCGAACCAGGCTGACGTTTCATCATAGTGGCATAATTATAGGAATTAATTTGAAAATTTCTCCCACCACCAATGGCTTTAATTTCTCCTGTTTGTGTATCGGTAATTACTACAGCTGTTTGAAGCTTCTCATTATCTGGAAAGCTTACATAATCACTGGTTGACAGTACATCTTCTGTTAATTGTTGTATGTCCGGATCGATAGTTGTATAAATTTCTAATCCATCTTCAAAAATATTCGCATTTGTCTTTTCTTGTACCTCCTTTAAAACACTATTCATAAATGCCTCATATTTATTTGCTTTCGGCTTCTGAATGTTTAACGTCTCTTCGATGGGGATACTTTGTGCTTCTGTCATTTCTGATTTGGAAATATAACCATGTCTATTCATATAGTTAAGAACCATATTTCTTCGTGTTTCTGCCCGTTCAAGATTGTCTTCAACGGTTGGCATGTATCGATTCGGACTTTGTGGAATTCCCGCTAATAGCGCAGCTTGTTCAAGTGTTAATTGATCTAATTCGTCCAAATTCAGCCCAAAGAAACGCTCAGATGCTTTTGCTACTCCATATACATCGCCACCGTATAGGTTTTTGTTGAAATACATTTCTAGAATTTGTTCTTTAGTGAAGCGGCGTTCTAATTGAATTGCCAAGTACCATTCCTGGATTTTTCTTGTTGGTGTTTGCTCAATCGATAGAAAGGAATTTTTCACCAGCTGCTGGGTAATAGTACTTCCACCACCACTTTCTAGCGATCTTGTCGTAATGACTTTAAAGATTGCAACCAATGTTCGTTTTACATCGATTCCATGATGCTTGTAGAAACGAGCATCCTCGGTTGCTAAAACAGCATCCTTTAATACCTCTGGAATTTGTTCAATTCCGATATCATCACGTTTTTCTGCCCCTACCTCGGCGATGACTGTTTTTCCATCACTAGCAAATAAGCTAGAGGATAAAGGGTTTTTTAATAATGTTTCATCAAACTTCGGAGCATCTTTAATAATCAAGATAATTGCTCCCACTCCAATCAAAAAGAGCACAATCCCAACGATAAGGCTAAAATATAAGAACTTTTTCCAAAATCTTTTCTTTGGTTTCTGATTCTTTGATGAACGTTGTTCTTCTTGTATTTTTTTCCTTCGCTCAACGCGAGAATGATTATTTTCAGTCATTCGAGTAACTGCTAATGAAATATAAAGTGAAACTTCCATCAGTGGGTTTTTCCTTCATCCCCCACTGATGGTTAGTTGAACCAATCGGACCTTTACGGACAGTTGATTTCCCCCCTATCTTCCTCGTATACTCATATGCTTGAGTGGGAGACTTACTGTCCGTTAAGAGTGGGATAAACTAATCGATTTTGTCTATATTCACTTTCTTAATAGCAGGTTTTTCACCTCATTTTCCAATTTTTTTATGATTTAGTAGCGAGAATAGGCTCCATTCTAATTTATTTGTCTTTTGTTTCTCTGTCTTAGTGTTATAGATTATTGCTTTAAAAATTCGTTTAAAATGAGATTTTTCCGATTTGTAAATCATACCCACCAACCAGTTTTTTTGATATGATAAAAGAGAAGAATTCTTTTTGAAGTTTACATAATAATATAATGATTAATCAATAGATAATGAATGATACATTTATGATAATTCGTTTATAGGAGTAAAAATATGAAGCAGTCCATATTCTTAATTGTCGAACAGGGGGCGCCATTTGAAGCGGGAGACTTTATCCCACTGAATAACTCGATTTTGATTGCAGGTAGAAAAGGGACAAACTGGGATCCTGATCTTTCGTTTCGCAATATTTTTGTATCACGAAAGCACTTTGCGATTTATTATAAAGATCATCAATGTTACATCAAGGATTTGAATAGTAAGCACGGAACTTTTTTAAATCATAGACGCTTAAATGCACACGAAGAGACCATCCTCAAAGCTTCTGATAAAATTTCACTAGCAAATGATTTAATTAAACTTTCTGTTGCTTCTATTGTGGATGATACTTCCGATATTATACCGATTATTGACGGGATAGAGAAACGGTTATCAAAGGAATTTTATCTCGATCCACTCAAACAAGAATTGTCCTGGTATAATCAAACGTGGAAATTTTCGGAGAAAGAGTTTAAATGCATCGATTTTCTTATCAAAAATAAGGATCAATTTGTCTCAAAAGAAGACCTGATTCAATGTGTATGGTCAGAGCGAAGCCAAAATTATGGAGGCACGTTTGATGTAAGTAATGAAGAAATCAATTCCATCATTTATCGAATACGCAAAAAAACGAAGCTTATCATTAGCATTGAAAACATAAGAGGAAAAGGATATATTCTTTCTTTTATTAATGAAAAAAATAGCGTGATTTAAAATGATTTGGCAAAAAAAAGCGACAAACGCTAGAGAGTTTGTCGCCTTTTTTAGGCTCTTCCTTATTTTTTCTTTTCATCCTCTTTTTCAATTTTCTCTACAGGGGAATGCCCCATCCAATCTTCTTGTTTCATTTTCTTTTTTCTTCTTCTTTGTGATACAACAATGACAAGAATAATAAGAACGATTAAAAGGAGAGGCACTCCAAAAGCTCCATAAAGAATATTAAAAAGACCATTGATAAATTCTGACATGGTGAACCTCCTTGTAAGTGCCGTGGCGGCAATCCATTCGTACTTTTCCACTTCTATATATACCTTTCCCATTTCCTTCTTTTCTAAACGCTAAAATTTAGGAGAAATCATCTATGATTACAGCAACATGCCTCTTAAGACGTAAAGAGGCCAGGACAAAACAAAATGTATAATGAATAAAGACGAACAATCTCTAATTTAGTAGTGAAACCAATTCGTTCCATCATTTTTTAAAGGAAATATAATTAGTAGGAAATACAAAGCAGCCGGAATACACGTAGACTCCCTCCGGAAAAGTTGATATACCAACGTTTGTAGTTGATTATTAGTGAAATAAAAAAATTTTTTTAAACTTATTTCAGACTTATCACAGGTGGTTTTACCCATTATTTTAAATAACTGGAAAATAAGAGGACGCTCCTGTGGGATTAGCGAGACAGTCTGAGACTCCTGGGGCGAAGTGTAGGAGTCTCACCCCCTTTCTCTCCAAACAACACATGAAAATTCAATGTAAGTTTCTAAAAATCTTTTTGTCGACAAACTGAATCTCCTTAAATAAATGAAGGAGATTCTAACTAAGCAATTTTTATCATTTAAATGGTCTTTAAAAGCAGCGGTGCTCCCACTAAAGATTATTTCTTTTCAGGAAGCTTTTCCAAATACTGAACTGCCTCTTTTAATGTACTAACTGGGACAATCTTAATATCTTTATATCCTTCTTCTCTCACTTGTTCTTTAATTTCCTTTTCATTTGTGTCATATTCCGTTATATCTCGAGGATAAAAGAATATATCTACATCTTCTTTATGTGCTGCGACAATTTTATGCTGAATTCCGCCGATTTGCCCAACATTTCCTTCTGCATCCATTGTTCCGGTGCCTGCAATTTTGTACCCTTTTGTTAAATCTTCTTCTACAATCTGATTATACACTTCTAATGAAAACATCAATCCAGCTGAGGGACCACCAATATTTTCACTATTAATCGCAACGTCAATAGAAGGCTTGATTGTCATATTATCTTCAGGAGCGATACCAATTCCAACTTGACCTGTCTTTTTATCTAATTCAATTACTTCAACAGTTGCTTCCTTCTTTTCCTTCCCATGCATAAATTCTAACTGAACTTTGTCTCCTGCCTGCTTCTCTCTTAAATAAGCAATTAACTCTGTACTTTTCGTAAATTCTTTGCCATCTACCTTTTGGATAATATCTCCAACTTCGATAATAGACTTTGCTTTAGAGTTTTCTAATACTTGGGCAACGAAAATCCCGTTATAGTTAAACTCAACTTTCTTTCCTGCTTCATGAAGGCTAGCAATAATAGCATTTTGCTTGGAAGTATCCATCATGTGGAGCAATAGCTTATTGTACTCTGCATCACTAAGATTTCCTTTTACTTCTTCTTCTTTGCGGATTTCTGTATGTGGTGCGACTAATCCGTACAAATATATATAGGGATTATTAGCTTTAATCGAATAAACAGTTGTTAAATTAAGACTTCCCTTTTCTGATTTTGTTCCATCTTCTACTGTCACTTTAGGTGCAAGTGCTTCAATAGAGCCTGGCTGATTTAAATAATAAGGGGTTGGGATAAATAAGAGAACAATGAGTACCCCAAAAAGTATGGTTAACCACTTTTTTGAAAAGATGCTTTTTCTTGATTTATTCATATTTACATACTCCTTAGGATAATAATTTACATATATAATTATATTTACATACATTGCATTAAAAAAGAATGAATTTTAGATAGTTTTTCCATTAAAAAAGGCTTTTCCATTCTCCTCTAGCATTCTTCGTAATAAGTGGACCCCCTTTTCCATTTCCTCTAACGATAATCCTCCATATCCCATTACGATTCTTTCCTTATGCTTTCCTTTTTCTAAACTATATTGTTCAATTGGATATACCTTCACGCCAAATTGTTCCATTTTATGTATTAAGGCTGAATGAAAGTCTATACCTGGAATCTCCACAACTAGATGCATGCCTGCTGATTTACCAATAATTGTAGCGTTGTGGAAATTTTGCTGAATAGCTGCAACTAATCGTTCTCTTTTCTCTTTATAGATTTTTTTCATTTTGCGTACATGGCGATCTAAATATCCTTCCCTGATAAAATGCGCTAATACTAATTGTTCCAGCGAAGAAGTATGGCGATCGGAAAACCATTTAATTTTCTCAAAGGAATCAACTAGTTCCTCTGGTAATATAACATACCCAATCCGCAAACCAGGTGATAGTATTTTGCTAAAAGTTCCCACGTAAATAACATGGTTCGGTGCTATTCCTTGAATAGACGGAACAGGTGCCCCTTCATAGGTAAATTCACTATCATAATCATCTTCCACAATATAGCAATTCATCTTTTGAGCGTATTCTATTAATTGAAGCCTTCTTTGAATAGAGAGTATACCGCCTAACGGAAATTGATGGGAAGGGATAACAAAAACAAAGCTAGGTGCCTGTTTTGGCAAGCCGTTTGGGTCGATGCCATTCTCATCCACGGGAACAGGAATAATATCCGCATTAGCAAAGGTAAATATATTCCTCATTTCATCTGTTACTGGATCTTCCACAGCAATGGCTTTGTTGTCTTTACCAAGCATTTCCGTAATAAGTTTAAGACCTTGAGTAGCACCAGATGTGATAAAAATCTGTTCTGCCCTGCATTGTACTCCTCTGACTCTTTTTAAATAAACAACAAGCGCATCCTTTAATTCTTTCATTCCTGATGCATCTCCATATCCAAAGACGGCTTCAGTAGAATGTAAACAAATTTCCTTTGTTAATTGTGCCCATTTTTTTCTTGGAAAATAATCTATTGCTGGATTGCCAGCTTTAAAATCTATATACGTCTGGTTTTCGGTCATTTTTCTAGGAGCATCTATCCTCTTTGTTCTTTCTATAAAAGAAAGAGAGGTGCCTTGTGCTACAAAGGTCCCTGAATTTGGCCTAACTTCCAAATACCCTTCTGCAATTAAGCGCTCATAAGCCTCAAGAACAATATTTCGAGATACGCCAATAGAACCTGCTAATTCTCTAGACGAGGGCAACTTCTCTCCTTCTTTTAATTGTTTTTCCAATATGCCATTACGAACTTGATCATAAATTTGTTGAGTTAATGAAATTGATTTGGATCGGTCAATCGTGATAAAGATCATGAGAAATCCTCCAATAAAGTGAAACTTCCATCAGTGGGGGTTTTTCCTTCCTCCCCACTAACGGTTAGTTGAACCAATCGGCCCTTTAAGCTCCCACCTATCTTCCTTGTATTCTCATAACCTTGAGGGAGGAGTCTTACTTTCCGTAAAGGGGGGATAAAGACTAACTGGTACTATAAAAGTATTTAATTTCTGGCTCTACTCTATACCAGTATACCATGATATCATGGGGAAAATGCTCGAAAGGAGTTTTACCATGAAAACAATTGGACTTATTGGCGGTTTGAGCTGGGAGTCAACTACTGATTATTATCGATATATAAATACATTGGTAAAAGAAAAAATGGGAGGATTACACTCTGCAAAATGTCTTCTTTATTCATTTGACTTCGAAGAAATCGTCGCCCTTCAAAAAGCTGGTCATTGGGAAAAGGCTACTGAATTAATGATAAACGCCGCAAAAACATTGGAAGCAGGAGGAGCAGATGTTGTCTTAATCTGTACAAATACTATGCATAAGATGGCAAAAGAAGTACAAGCATCCTTATCTATTCCTTTGCTTCACATTGCAGAGGTTACAGGCAACAAAGCGAAAGAAGCTGGTTTGAAAAAAGTTGGTTTATTAGGAACCATGTTTACAATGGAGCATGCCTTTTATAAAGAGGCTCTTTTAGATCAAGGGATAGAAACGATTGTCCCTGAAAAAGAAGATAGAGAATCTGTTCATCACATCATATTTGATGAATTATGCAAAGGAATCATTCTTCCTGAATCGAAGAAAACATATATGCGAATCATTGAAGAGCTTATCGATCAAGGGGCGGAAGGCGTTATATTAGGATGTACAGAGATTCCTTTACTTATTAAACAAGAAGATAGTTCTATTCCGTTATTTGATACAACGTTTTTACATGCAAAAGCTGCTGTTTCCTTTGCTCTTACGAAAGAATTAACTTTAAGATAAAGAAGCTTAAAATCCTTCCCATTCCTATATCGAAGGAAACAAATTTAAATTAATATTTGTTAACTAGGGTACCTTCACCCTAGTTTTTTACATTTATCTAAATTCTATATAATACAGCTTAACTTCTTTCGGTGAAAAGGAAGCGAGACAATGAAATGATTACTTTGGAATAATATTTATATAGAAGAACTTAATGAGGTATTAAATCGAGATGAGGCAATGTAGGTTTCTCTGTGGAAAATGTCACTATTAGCACAAGTGATGTTTATAACGCGCAAGAACGGCTGATAGATGAAGCAGAAATGCTAGATTTCAACTTTAATAACAGCTGAAAAATAGATTAACTACTGTTAAATCGATGAAAGAGAACAAGTACGGCAGGCAAACCCTTTTACAGTGAACTGTAAGATTGTGTGAGCCAACAAGGTACTCCTGTCGCAAAATTTTCCGTACTAAAATACAAATAAGTAACAATTTACTTGTCCCTTATCCACCTATATGCATAATAGTCGATAAATTTTTGCACACAGAAATTGGGCGCACTTCAAAAATAGCACTCGTTCCTTTCACTGATTTCTAATAATGAAAATAAACTTATTTTTTTAAGTTACCATCTTGCTCAATTGCTTTAGAAAGAGTGGAAGCAATTGAAATATCTGTAAAAGATAATCCTAATTGTATAGCTGTTGTTGCTATTTCAGGTCGAATACCTGATAACGTCGTTTTCACACCAATTAGGCTTAAACCATTAATCAGTTGAAATATTTGATGGGCAACCATTGTATCAATAATGACTACACCTGATAGATCAATGAATAATCGGGATACTTTCTTCTCTGCACATTGTTTAATCGTATTTTCTAATATAGAAGCAGCACGGGCTGTATCAATATCTCCAACAAGCGGCAACAGCGCTCTTGAGTTGCTTAAAGAAATGACTGGAGAACTTAGTTCGTTGATCATTTCCTGTTGTGCTACTAGTTGCCTATTTGAATAATTGTGATGTTCCTCTGTGTATTTCAAAATAATTTCATCTAGAACCTTTACAACGCCATGACTCCATTCAATGACGCGCTCCTGCCCAACATGATGTTTTGTTGCATATTCTTTAATCAATTGAAAATATTGCTCTCTCGTTCGAATAAATTCACGAATAATAAAATGAATAGGTGTATCTAAGTGTGCTTGATCGGTCGCAATTTTAAAAATCCAGTCCTTTATATCTTCAAGGAATTCTTCCTTGTCCTTAATAAATAGACCAGCAAGCCGATGATGAAAATCATTATTCTGCTTCTTTATTGTTTCAATTGTATATGAATCAGTTGATGCATATACACCTTTAGGGTCATTTTTTGTTAGATTTTTATACCATTCTTCTGTTAGTCTTTCTGTATTGTCGATGAAATATTGATAGACGCCCTCATTATTGTGCAACTAATTCCTCACCCCTATTAAATGTTGATTAATACTTAAACTGAAATTTTTGTATAATCTAATTAAAAGTTTAATAAGAAAAGAGAAATTAAGCAATTCTTTTATACGTTCAAATGACAGTTAAGTGAATAGTATTTCCGGAAGGATCCGATGTGTACCATTTACCCTCTTTTTGCATAATTAATGCACCTAACTGTGTAAGTCTTTGTTTTATTTCTTCTAGTTTTTCTTGGCTAGGTATTTTCAAATCATAGTAAGCTAAACCGACCTGATTCGTTTTTGGAGCTGGAGCACCAATTCCATTCCAAACATTTAAACCGATGTGATGATGATATCCTCCTGTTGAAAGGAAAAACGCTTGTGAACCATATTTTTGAACGATATCATAACCTAATCCTTTCACATAAAAATCAACAGTCTCTGTTAACTCCGCTACATGTAAGTGGATATGGCCTAGAATAGTTCCTTCAGGAAGCCCTCCCCATTGACCATTTCTAGCAGACTTAAGAACCGCTTTTGTATCCATATAGGTTGTATCCATCTTAACGAGGCCGCCATCCCACTCCCATTCTATTGCCTTTCTGTCACGATAGACTTCAATCCCATTCCCGTCTGGATCTGCTAAATAGATTGCTTCACTGACAAAATGATCTGAGGCCCCTTGCAATGGATATCCTGTATCTAGTAAATGGTTTAATACTAAACCGAGATCCTCTCTTGATGGAACTAATATAGCAAAATGATATAGTCCTGTTGTGCGTATCGTTTTTGGCTCGACCTCTTCTAACTCTTCTAAGAACAGAAAGGGTTCCCCTGCTCCAGCACACAGAGCTGCTTTCTTCTTCTCTTTGCTTGCAACAGAAAACCCCATTATATCTGTATAAAATAAAAGGGAGTTTTCAAGATTAGATACTTTTAATGTTACTGTTCTCGCATAAATAGTTGAATCGTCATGAAATGCCATTTATTCTTCCTCCTAAGTTACTTACTTTATGTAAGTAATTTTAATTTAATAAATAACAATTGTAAAGTAATCTAATTACGATTCATAATATTTTTACTTAAAATAATAATTATTGTATACTTATTAAGAGGGGGGGATGTAAAATGAACCATTCGTCAATTTGTCCACGGTTTGAAAAAGCAATGAGTATTTTAAGCCAACGCTGGACTGGTTTAATTATTTATCAGCTGTTAAACGGTCCTCAACGTTTCTGTTCTATAGAATCCTCCATTGGCATAAGCGGAAGACTTTTATCGGAGAGATTAAAGGATTTAGAGCAAGCAGGTATTGTGGTAAGAGAAGTGTACCCTGAAACTCCTGTTAGAATTGAATACTCGCTAACAGAAAAAGGGCGTTCATTAAAACCAATTATGAAAGAAATCGAAAATTGGTCTCATTCGTGGCTAGAAGTATAAACATAATATAAGGGTATATCTCCATTAAGCCAAGCGTTTAATAAAGATATATCCTCACTAACGTCGCATAAATATTGACTGAATTTTCTGTTTTATTATTTTTCCGTTTGAGAAGAAAAATGAAGACACGTGAACAGAGGTAGTAATCATCCATTTTTTCACTATAACCTTTGGCGAGGGCGACAGAGACGGTTAAACCTTTACGGGACAGCTCTTCCTGCTATTTTTCGAATCCAAATGTGTGCGGATTTCCACGGTGCTGCTTTTAACAACCGACTAATTTGTAAGTACGTCCGTGAACTGTTTGTACCCAACTGAGCCAGTACGTTTAAACAGTAGACAATCATCGCGATGTACACTTGATTATGGACAGCTTGTTCGCTTTGTCCGTAGAACTTTTTGATGTTCAAGTGTTGTTTCATCCACTTGAAAAACAGCTCGATTGCCCAGCGTGATTTGTACAGTTCAGCGAGTTCATCCGCATTTAAGTCGAAACGATTCGTGATGAGGTGCAGCTCATTCCCTTTTGAATCCATCACTTTCAGTAGTCGAAACTCATTACCAGCCCGACTTTGTGCTGTGCCCAAAGAAATCATTTCATCTGATAAAACAGTTGAATTTTTTGGAAGGTGAAATTTCTCGATTTGATGTGTAACGGCGTTTTTTCGTAAGCGTGAGACAAAGAAATACCCGTCGTCTGTCATACGGTCAAATTGCTTGTAATCCAAGTAACCACGGTCAAAAACATACATGCACTCTTTGTCGTCAACAAGTACTTCTAGCTGACCTCGATCATGTTCAATCGCATTCGTTAACACCGCTTTATCCGGGTATGAACAGCCCTTTTCTAAGTAAACAAGACGTAAATGGAGCTTAATGCCTGATTTTGTTTTGCGGAATTCAGCCCATTTATGATTGTTCAGGTTCAATGGTAACGTACTTGAGTCGATGATTTTCAGTGGTGTTGTCATTTTCCGTCGCTTTTCAAAATGCGTTTTCTTATGAATTTGCGCGACTAAATCTAGAAACACCTGCTGGAACACCTCTGTCGGCACTTGATTTAGCCGGCGTCCCAGTTGCGAAAAGCTAATTGATTCTAGTTCGGTTGCTTTTTGTAGGTCATCCGAGAATAACGTATCACTAACCGCACGTAGACTTTCGGTTTCGTTGAGTTGTGCGAATACGAGTAATTTCAAGAATGAAGCAATGTACAGCTTCTTTGTATAGTAATTTAATTGATAGGCTTCCACAAGTTCCTCTAGTTTTGTGGAGGAAATCGGTGAAAGCCATTGTTCAAATGATGTTTTTCGTGTAAACTTATCCATGCGTATGTCCTTTATTTTGGATTTGGATGGTTTACTACCACCCAACCATTATAAAGGATTTTTTTGTGCATGAATAATATTGCAGAAAATTCAGATTTATAAAGGGCTTTGAATTATTTTAATGCGACGCTAGTGATATATCCTATTTACTTATAAGAAATTAATCCTCATCTTTAATGTCCAAATCTTCGGGAATCGGTTCATTTAATACTTCTTCTACGAATTTTTTATATGTTTCTACTTGTTTAAAGTGGGTATTAAATTGCTCCTTATTAATAAGATAATCTGTTCCATCATAGATGGCCCGGATTTGGTTTTGTAAAATTAAGTTTTTTACTTTTATTTCCGAAATGGAAAGCAGATCTGCGGTTTCCTTCATTGATAAATACATAAAAACACCTCTTAATTATCGATTTGCTAATCTTCTTTACACTGACTCCACTTAAACTTAACTCTTTCTTTATACTACCTTCATTAATAAACGGTATAGTTACATTATCGGCACAATCAAAGGAGGATGAATAAATGAGTTTCGTTCTGAACAGCTTATTTTTAGTAATGATCTTTTGTTGTTTCTCTTTCATATTTTATCAGTCTTTCTTCGCTAAAACTAGAAAAGTAAGTGCTCCAAGTTCATCATCTATCCAAATAGAAAACACTTCCTGTGATTCAAAAAGTACAGGAGTATTCTCTAAAGACATTAACCTATCTACAGAATAACAGTCATAGCTCACCACAGACTGTGTTTAATTCCCAATCATACTAGATAATCTAGAATTTTTTCACTATAAGAAAAGGATCATCCTTTCTTTTTTTATCGAAATGGATGATCCTTATTCTCTATTTATCGATATTGTTCTTTTAAACGAAAAACCCACTCTTCTAAAGCAATAATATTCATTGGTTTAGCATAATAGTAGCCTTGGATAATTGGCAACTCATTGATAGCAGATAAATATTCAATCTGTTCTTCTCTTTCTACCCCTTCTATCACAATGCTCAAATGCAGAGAACTCCCTAGGGCCATAATAGCCTTAATAATTTCTCCATCCTTTTGCGATTCAGGAACTCCATCAATAAATGATTTATCTATTTTTAATGTGTTGACTGGAATTCTTTTTAAATAAGATAGGGAAGATACGCCTGTACCAAAATCATCAAGAGCAACTGAAAAGCCTGCACTTCTAAAAGCTTGTACGGATTGAATTGCCCCTTCAATATTACCAACAGCACTAGTTTCTGTTATTTCAAGCTCTATTAGTGACGGACTTAGCTCATATTTGTCTACATTGGTTGTTAAGCTTCTTATTAATCTTGGAGAGGTCACATATGGACCTGGAATGTTAATAGCTATAGGGATGCTTCTACCTTGCTGCTCCCATATGGCAAGTTGCTTACATACCTCTTCAATGATCCAATCGGTAACCTCCCACATTTTATCAGACGCCTCTAAAATCGGAATAAACACAGCTGGTGAAAGCTCTCCATATATAGGATGCTTCCACCTCAACAAGGCTTCCACTCCAGCTACTTCCTTTGAATTTAGGAATACTTTAGGCTGATAGACTAAGTATAGCTGTTTTTTTATGAGAGCATCCTCTATCTCATTCACAAGATGATTAGCGAAGGTCCGTTTATGTTTATCTGAATCATACTTTATAATTTCATTATCATAGCGAATCGAATAATGGGTTAAAACGGCAACAGCATTTTTATATATTTGTTTGGAAGAAATTTTTTTCTCATTAACAGATAGAGCAATAGCTGTTTCTATCTTGATGATTTGATCATCAATTGTCACTGGACTAGATAAAATAGTTGTTAAATGATTAAGTCCTGCAAGCAATTTCTCTAAGTCTTCATTAGTCATACTTAAGAATGCGAAACGGTTGCCTTCTATTCGAAACAATTCTACATTAGGGGGCATTAATTTCGTACATAATTCTTCAATATAAATGATAATTTTATCACCAAAGTAATAGCCATACTTACTATTCCATTTATTTAAATCGTGAATATGAAGAATAGCCATTCCAGTTAAATAAGTGGAAGATTCAATTAACCTTTCAAATTGTCTACGATTTGGAAGCTTCGTTAAGGCGTCAAAATAGTTTAGGCGATAATCCACATAGCGATCCAGTAGACTTGATAAAATGGACAATAATAGAATAATAACAATACCGATTGTTACACCAAGAATAATTGATTTTATACTCATGTGATGCATATGGGAGTGAATAAGTTCCAAATCCGAATCCACATAATACTTGACAGCATGCATTCCTGTATAATGCATACTCGATATCGCGATCCCCATCAAAAGAGAGGTAATACCTTTCACGATAAAGTTATTCATATATGGCTGCAGCTTCAAAAAAATAAATAACGAAAAAAATGAAACAAGAATTGCAATGAAAACAGATAAAATAAAATACCCTAAATGATAAGCATAATCAGCCTCTAAAATCATTGCTTTCATCCCAATGTAGTGCATAGCGCTGATGCCAATCCCCATAAACATTCCAGCGAATACAATTAATCTAGTAGAATTCCTTGCCTTACTTGATAGGATGAAAGCTAAAAAGGTTGCTAGAATAGCTGGCACTATCGAAAGAATCGTTAATGGGACATTAAAACTCATTTCTACTGGGAGTCTCGATGCACTCATTCCAATAAAGTGCATAGACCAAATTCCAAATCCCATCGTAATGGATGCTAACCCTAACCATACGTATCGGTGGAAAAAGCTACTATAAACAATCCTTTCATTCATAGAAAGTGATGTATATGATGCTAAACATGCAATAACAACCGATAATAGGATAATAGGAATGGAATATTCCACTGGTAAATAAGTTACGGTATCAACGCTTGGCAATGTAAAAATAGTAATTTCCCCTCTAAAAAATACGGTCATGAGGGACAGTTCATTGAATCAGTTGTTCTTCTCATTTACGTATTTTACAATTTTAAAAGACTTTTCACCTATGTCTTTTTACTTATATAACTGAATATAAAGGATAAATCAACTTTAGACAATCCTTTCATTCCTAGCATTATTTTCCAAACATTAGAATGAAAGAAAACAGAAAAACCCATTTTCTCTAGGACGAAAACGGGCAGAAAGCCAGTAAATTAATAGATTGATTTATAAATAACAAAATGGTCTTTATCTGTCTTATTCCCTACATGTACATCTGCCTCTTTTTCAAAAAACGCATGATTATCCATAAAAAATAGATATTCATTTGAGGGAAAATAGAGGATAATTTTCACTATACGGCTTTTTTCCTCTAGCGAATAAAACAAATTACTGATAATCTTTTGAAAGATTGGCAAGGAAAAAGGGTTGAAGAAATAGAAATAATTATCTTCTGGTTGTATAGCATAACCTTCTGCTTTTCCTAAATGAAAATTTATCTTCCCTTCTCTTACCTTCCTATTTTCCCTGTATTTTTCTAGATTGTATAACGCATCCTGGTAAAATTCCTCATTCATTTCAATACCCGTTACGGTAGATTGAAATAAGTAATGAATGAAAAAGTTTAAGCGGCCTTTCCCACAGCCAAAATCGACTACATAGTCTGTCTTATGAAGAGGAAATTCATGAAATAACTTTTCTAAATGCTCATATGGAGTTGGTTCATACCGATGATAATGGTAAGATTTATTGAATCCAAATTGTATTTCTTCCGTTTCGATATGTAGTAATTTATCATAGTTCAATTTATACACCCATTTTCTCTATTTCCTTAAAGCAAGTGGAAGACAAGCTAATGCTAGAATTTCACTTTATATCCTCTAGCTTCTTTTCACGATATTCATTTGGTGAAACACCTACTATTTTTTTAAATACTTTGCGAAAATATTTATCGTCTTGGTATCCAATCATATTGGCAATATCATATACCTTTAGATTACTGCTTTTCAATAGTTCCTGTGCTTTTTTCATTCGGATGGACACTACATACTCGGAAATATTTATGTTGTATTCCTGTTTGAATTTTCTTGAAATATATTCTCTGCTAATATAAAAATGATTGGATATTTCTTGGAGTTTAATCTCTCGATGAAAGTTTGCCTTTACATACTTTTCAATCTCATGAATAACATTTTGAGACTTTCTTGTATTTTGTCTTTTCACGCGGCGAAGAAACAAAGCAATTTCTTTTTTCTTCCTTGTTTTATAAGCTTCTAACTGAAAATGATCATTTTTGTCTATAAACCGATTAATTTGTTCCTCTATGTTGGTCGAAATATTCATTGGGAGATTAAATTCCTTATGCCATCTTGTACTAATCATTTGATATTCATTTTCCAAATGGATAAGTTGCCTCCATGACAGTTGGTTATTACTAGTTAGATCTTTTTGAATTTGCCCAATGAGCGAATGAAAAGCATTTAACTCGCCTGCCTGAACAGCCATTTTAATGGAACTAGCATACCCCATTAAGCTTTTTATCTCTTTTTCCTTTTTATCCGTTATTATTTTATCTTGTTGATTTCCCGATACATCTCTATTCATCATAATAGATTTAGCATATTGATAAGAAAGATTCAATTGTGTAATGGAGGTTACTTCTAAACCAATCGTTATCGTACAAGATAGTCCTAGTAGCTCTTTAAGCGTATTATGTACCCCTCGTATTAGAATAACTGCTTCTTCTTTTCTTCTTTTGATAAGAAGAACAATTTCTCCTTTAGCAGTTACATAATGAAAGGCAATTCCACTATTATGCCTGCTAAGCTCCTCATTTATTACATTTAATAAAGTAAATAGTGTTAGGTCTCGATCCCCTTTGAATTGCTCAATAGCTCCATTACTTAGTTGCATGAGGGCAATTGTATATGCCTTTGCTTCTATTAAAAGAAATTCTTCCAAAACATTCTTATCTATTGGATCATTATTTATCATGTGCGTTAGTTGCTGATCTCGGTACGCAGGCTTCATTTTATTAATAAGTAGGTTTTTATCCTGTTTATTTTTTCTTTCCACTTCCTCTTGTTTCCATTCTTGCACTACCCTCATTAATGTATCATTCAACATTTTAGGATCAATAGGTTTCAACAAGTAGTCTGAGCTACCATAATGCATGGCTTTTCTCATATAATGATAGTCATCATACCCCGTCACGACAATTGTTTTCCCCTCAGCATAATGTTCATCCATCCATTTTAAGAGCTGTGTTCCATCTATTTTAGGCATTTTCATGTCAGAAAAGATAATTTCCGGATGAACCGATTCAATAATTTGAATGGCGTCTTCTCCATTACTTGCTTCATAAATTTCCGTAATCTCATTACCTGCCCAGTCAGCAAGAAGCTTAATTCCTTCACGAACATGTCTTTCATCATCAACGATAAGTGCCTTCATGCCCTTCCACTCCCTCTTGTAAAGATACAGGAATATGAATCATTACAGTAAATTCGTTATTCTCTATACTTTCCATTTCTAACATCGCTTGTCTTCCATAATACAGCTGCAAACGATCATAAATATTTTTTAACCCAATGGACTCTCCTTCTTTGCCAGCCTTTCTTCCTTTGTTGTGATACAATCGATTACGTATTCTCTCAAGCCTTTCTCTACTAATACCTTTCCCATTATCTTGAACAATAAGGACTAAATAATCATCCTCTCGATACGAACGGATCGATATCTTTGCGTCCTCCATATTATCGCTAAACCCATGTTTAAAACAGTTTTCAATGATTGGCTGCAGAATCATTTTAGGAACGAGAATCTCATACATATTTGGATCAAGTGTTAATGTTACGTCTAACTCATCCTCAAATCTTTGTTTCTGTAATGCTAGATAAGATTGTGAATGGTTTATTTCCTTAGAGAACGGTACCATTTCCTCTCTCATATCCATGCTGTATCGCATCATAGCCGATAGAGACGTTAATAAGGTATAAACCGGAACAGCATTCATTTTCAGAGCAAGTGTACCGATAGACTGAAAGCTATTGTACAGAAAATGAGGATTTATCTGTGATTGCAAAACCTTTAATTGGGATGATTTATTTTCTAACTGCAATTTATATTCTTTATCTATCAGTCTATTTATTTGCAAAACCATTGATTTAAAATGTCTGCCTAGCATCCCAATCTCATCCTGTCCTACAATCTCAAAATCTGTCTCAAAGATACCCTGTTCTGCTTTTTTCATCTTTTCAATTAATACTTTAATAGGTGCTGTAATTTTAAAAGAAATAATTATCGTTATAATCAAGACAACAATTAAAGCCAATAAGGCAATGATCGTATTCATAAATGCGGTTTCCTTTGCACTTTTATAAAGGCTGGCATAAGGAATGCTTTTTATCATATACAAATGATTATCTTGCACTGTAATATTTTCATAAAAAATGACACCAGAAAAATCTTTTCTTTCCCAATTTAATTTGTTTTGCTGTGGATTATTGCGCAATTCATAAAACCATTTATCCCTGCTTTTCTTTCCAATTAACGTTTCATCAGAAGAATAGATAACGGTTCCATTTTCATTTATAATAGAAAGATTTTCTGTATCTTTATATAGCCTATTCACTATCCCTTCAATTTTAGAAAGGTTTATATCAATAGATACGAATCCCAAAATATCATTAGATGGTACATTTCTAATTTTATTGTGAAAAGATAATACTGTAGTCTTCTCTGAGTTAGGAATAATGGATAAACCATTATAACTGTAAATCGTATGAGGTGGTTCTATTACAGAATAGTTTGTTTCACTTTCCTCTAATTTTCGATAATAAGGATGAAAATAGATATTCTGATTTTTCCCTCTTCCGCTTATTCGAGAGTGATAGTTCGTAAAGGAATCTCTCCCTTCGTTTATGTATAAATGCATTTGTTCTATTTCTGATCGAGAATTATAGACATATGCTAATACTCTGCGTACTTCCTCCATATTCTCCTTGCTATTTTCTCCAACTCCTTGGGTCAGTACATTCATGAACGGTGTATACCGATATAAAAGAGTGGACATTAAGGCAATATCCTCCAAGTAAGTGGTGAGTTCCTCGTTTCCTTTCTTCATTAACTCTGTATTATATGCTACCGATTCCTTGTTAATATTATGGATCGTTTGAAAATAAGTAAGAATTATACTGCCTCCAAACGGGAGAATCGTAGCAAGAAGTAAGAAAATCATTAATTTTTTTCGAATACCCCATCTCATAAGGTCGAGAAACTTAAAACAACTTCTTCTTTTCCGATATACAAGAACGAGAAAGGATGTCATTTTTAAACTTCTCTCTCCTCCTTTCCAATAATTATTTACAGAAGGCTAGTCGTAATATAGCAATAAGCTTATCAGAAAAATCCTTATAGAAAAATAATACACAGGGAATGGTCAATATATTACACCTTACCCGTCAATGTAAGCGGTTACCCGAAAGATACAACCATTATATTATAAAAACAGGAGGTGCAGAAAGTGAATAATCAAAATAATATTGAAAAAATAGAAATTCCCTCTATACACCAGACAAATATAGGTAGAAAGAAATCACTCTCTACAAAAAAGAAGAAAAACTGGAAGGAGGCAGGATTATTTTCTTTATTTGTAGGTCCTGTCTTTATTGCATTTACAATTGTCGTTCTCATTCCATTTTTTTCTGGTATCTATTACTCTTTTACCGATTGGAATGGCATCACTGGAGAAATTAAATGGGTCGGCTTTGAAAACTTCAAGTATATATTCACCGAAGATAAACAGTTTCTCCAATCTTTTAAATTAACTGCTATTTACACCATCGTAGCCATTATTTTAACGAACACGATTGGATTCGGCTTAGCATTGTTAGTAACACAAAAGCTAAAATCTAGTAATCTATTACGTACAGTGTTTTTTATGCCAAATCTGCTTGGCGGTCTCTTACTCGGTTTTATCTGGCAATTTATCTTTATTAGAGGGTTTGCTTCTATTGGCGAACTAACAGGAATCCCACTATTCGAATTGGCATGGCTAGGAGATCAAAACACTGCCTTTTGGGGAATCGTGATTGTTAGCGTTTGGCAAGGTGCAGGATATATTATGCTCATTTACATTGCAGCTTTACAAAACATTCCGAAAGAACTAATCGAGGCGGCAAAAATTGATGGTGCCAGCCGTTTTCAAGTCTTGCGAAACATTAAAATTCCGCTTGTGGCTCCTGCTGTTACGATCTGTTTATTCTTAACAACCGCATCTTCCTTTAAAATATTTGATGCCAACCTTTCTTTAACAAATGGAGGACCGTTCAAATCAACGGAGATGCTCGCACTTAATATTTATACCGAGGCATTTGTAAATAATCGCTATGGAATCGGGGAAGCAAAAGCGCTTATCTTCTTTATTGTTGTAGCAACCATCTCCATTTTGCAGGTCACGATTACTAAGAAAAAAGAGGTGGAATCTTGATGGAGAATAAATATACAAGCAAAACATTCATAATGGAAGTATTCGGTATTATTTTAGGCTTATTATTTTTGATTCCCTTTTACTATGTTATCTCTAATTCACTTAAGCCTTTTTCTGAAATACTAACAAATACATCTGCTTTACCAAGTTCTCTTCAATTTGGGAATTATGTAAACGCTTTTGAAAAGTTAAATTTTCTAAAGGTATTTAGCAATTCGCTTCTTGTGACCATTGCAAGTAATATTGTTTTAGTTGTATTCTGTTCGATGGCTGCGTATATGCTAGTCCGCACAAAAAAGAAAATAAGCAATATAATCTTTATGGCGTTTGTCGCTGCTATGATTATCCCATTCCAATCAATTATGATTCCACTTATTAAAACAGCCTCGAGCTTACACTTGCTTAACAGTATTTGGGGTCTAGTATTCATGTATTTAGGTTTTGGCTCTGGGATAACGATCTTTTTATACCATGGTTTTATTAAAGGAATTCCAGTGGAATTAGAAGAAGCTGCTATTATAGATGGCTGCTCTCGTTTTGGAGTGTTCTGGAGAATCGTTTTTCCATTATTAAAGCCCATTACCGTAACAATCATTATCTTAAATAGCCTATGGATATGGAATGACTACTTATTACCATCGCTAGTCTTACAAAATCCAGAGTTGCGGACAATTCCACTTGCTACTTTCTTCTTCTTTGGCCAGTACACAAAGCAATGGGATCTTGCACTAGCAGCGCTTATGATTGGAATTATCCCACTATTAATCTTCTTCTTTTCGATGCAAAAACATATTATACAAGGGATTACTAGTGGATCTATTAAATAGGGAGCTAAGAGGCTGTGTTCACAAAGCCACCTCTTCCATATAAATAAGATATTTTCTATAAACAGGAGGAAATCAAATGAAGTTTAACAAAATGAAAAAGTATTCCTTATTAACCGGTATCTTATCTGCTTCTCTTCTCTTTGCAAGTGCTTGTTCAAATGAGGGAGCGTCCAGTAATAACGGTTCAAGTAAAAGTGATAAAGTAGTGGTTGACTTGTTTAACGGAAAAGTAGAAATAGCAGATCAGTTAAAAGCATTAACAGACCAATACTCAAAAGAACATCCAGATGTAACCTTTAATATTGAAACAGTCGGTGGTGGAGCAGATGGAACAGCCGCTTTAAAGGCGAAATTCGCCTCCAATACAGCTCCTGATATTTTCGGAAATGGTGGATATCAAGAGGCATTAACTTGGCTTGATAAATTAGAGGATTTGTCGGATCAGCCATGGGTAAAAGATGCCTATGAAAGTGCCTTAGTTCCTATGACAGTGGATGGAAAAATTTATGGTCAGCCAGTTAACCTTGAGGGGTATGGATTTGCCTATAATAAAGCATTATTTGAAAAAGCAGGTATTACGGAATTGCCAACGACATTTTCTGAATTAGAAGCAGCTGCCGAAAAATTAAAAGCTGCTGGAATTACTCCTTTTTCTATCGGTTATGGTGAATGGTGGGTTTTAGCTAACCACGGACTGAATGTACCATTTGCTTATCAAGAGGATGCGGATGCATTTATTAAAGGATTAAATGACGGATCAGCAAAAATCGAAGGTAATGAGCATTTTGACAAGTACTTTGATCTACTGGATTTAACAATTGATTATGGTAATAAAAATTCATTAACAACAGACTATAATACACAAGTAACTTTATTTGCAACTGGTGAGGCCGCAATGATTCAACAAGGTAACTGGATTCAGCCGATGATAGATAAAATTTCTCCTAATTTGGAAGTAGGCTTTATCCCAATGCCATTAAGTGATGATGAAGCACAATCAGATAAACTAATGGTCGACGTACCTACAAACTGGGTTGTTCATAAAGATGCTCCTGAAAAAGATAAAGAAGCAGCACTAGATTTCTTAAACTGGATGGTCACTTCTGATTTTGCACAAGAATCGATTGTAAAAGAATTTAAATATGTTCCAGCATTTGAAACGATTACTGCAACAGCAGATGATATTGGTCCATTAGGAGCAGAAATTCAAAAATACTCACAGGAAGGCAAAACATACACATGGCAATTTATGAAGTATCCTGATGGGGCTGGTCAAGAGTTCGGCGCAAGTCTTCAAGCATATGTAGGAAAGCAAAAATCACGTGAGGAAACAATGAAAGCATTGGATGAAACATGGGCTAAATTAAAAAAATAATTACTATTCTCGTAAAGGTTGCTATATCCGCAGCCTAAATACTAGACATACACTAATAGATTTTTTATAACGCTCATTCATTTACTAATCTTAACAATTCTTTCAAGATTTATTGATAGTTTTGTCATATATTATTCATAATCTATGGTTATGATATAGATATAGTCATTAAACAGCTTTTTCAAGTCCCCCCTTGAAAATAGACAGTGTTAGGAGTTGCCTAAATAGAAGGCACTCCTCTTTTTTTATAATTTTCTACCGATTATTAGGCTTCTTTTAAAACCGAAATGAAGAGTGAAATTTAGGAAAAATCATTTAAAGATTTTCTTCTCTTCCTATCTGAACAAAACTTTCTTTTGTGATAACTGGTAATTTTTCCGTTTGTTGTCTTTCCCCTTTTTTCTTCCTAAGTTTTAGACTTTTAAAGGCTACACCAATTTTTACTTGCTGAATCTCTTTTACACCCTGAACAATCAACTGCATGGAAAAAATAGCAATTATAAATGGAACAAGTATATATAAGTACCAGTATCTACCTGAACCAAGTGCCTCTCTGCCAATCTGACCTATTAACCCCGACCATTCATAGGTAGACGATTTAGGGGGATCACTAAACATAGGTTCCATCGATAATTTAGTACCACCAAAGAAATAATTAAACATCCCTAAATGCATAAAGATTAACATCACTTGAATGAACTGTTGTCCAAATAATATAGTAAGTCGTGGTCCTAAATGAGGAAGGATATGACGAATAAACACTTTGAATTTGCCTCCACCCATTACCTGAGCACTTGCAATAAATTCATACTCTAATACTCGGTTGATTTCTTTTCCTAGCAGGATAGTCGTTAAAGGAATGACTAGCATTGTTAAAATCATCGTTTCTAAAAAGACTCGTTCCGCAAAGGAGTACGAAAAACCATCAAATCCAGGTAATAAAATCGGTCTTAGTAAAATATAGGCGATCAAACTTAATGGCATAAAGTGAATCGAATCTATCATTTTAGCAAGCCATTGCTGAGCTGAATGTTTCAAATAGAAGGAGTAAATTATTCCTAGCAATAGTCCACCGATTACCCGTAAAAAGGCAATAAGCAATCCGAAAATTAAAGTATACTTAGCGCCAACCACTATTTGATCAAAGATACTATAACCAAATTTATCTGATCCAAAGAAAAAAGGTTTTGTCGGTGCGAATGGTGAAGCTGCTATCAATGTAGCTCCATCTTCAGTATAAAGTAAGTTCTGTTTTTCCACATAATCATTTGTTGTTACAGAATAAATAAGACTATATCCTATTGTAATTATAAAAAATAAGCTCCCTACTGCAAACTTCCAATTCTTCATATGTAAACCGATAATTTTTCCTAGCCATATTATTGGCCGAATGGAGGAAATTTTTTTCCAATTAAAATGCTGCAAACTATTCTTTATATCAATACAAATTATCCTTAGTGATAATTGTAGATTAGAAACGCTCCATTTTTGTTTCCATGATTCTCTTTTCACATCTCGTGTCTTTTCTTCTTCCTTTATCACAATCATATCTACTATTTGAAAAATAATAAAAAATGGCGTGAAAATTAGTAGCAACGAAACAGTGATTGTGATTGGTGTAAAGTTTGCTACTAGAAAATGAGTAAGTCCATGAACATTAAATAGTCGTTCGATGATAAATTGACTTGATAATAATCCCCAAATAATAATCTTCATATGATGAAAGGAGACGGGAATAATATTACGAATAATATGCTTCCATAGGATTGGAAAGTCGTGTAGCCCTTTACTCCTTGCAAACATAACATACATTTTTAAATATTCTTCTTCCATCATCAAAAGAAGAATTTTGAACAAGGAAACAGCCGGTACAATCGAAAGGGTAATGATAGGTCCTAAATAGGCTTTCTCCGAATAAGTAGCTACCTGAAAAATTTCAACGCCTGTCTGAGCAAAGATGAAGAGAACAAGTGCTTGAAGTAATGTGGCAATAACAATATCTGGAATCGATTCGATTAAATCAAGAAATCGTTTTATCGGTTGCAGTAGAAAATTGGGTAGAAAAAAAGCGAATAGGGCTAAAATAAAAGCGATACCGAATCCTAACAAAATGGCTCCGAATAAAATTTCCATGGAATATATAAATGCTGGCCAAAGAACATCTAAAATTGGTTTTTCATCCACCCCATTCAAGGTATATACCCACCTATCCAGCTGGAAAAATTCCTTTGTTAGAAAAGATGCGAATGTTGAAAAATAGCTCTTTCCTTCAGAAAACTCTCTCATTTGAAAGTATTGTGAAAAAACACTTAACGCTAGTATGGCAATTACACCGAGTAAATAATAGATAATTAGTTTCACAAATTTTTTCATGGATTCCCTTTTCCTCCCCCATATTATATCTATCTAAAGATTTACACTATTCTCAAATTATAGGGATTTATCGTTTGTTTATCAACCCCATTTTTTCCAATTTATGTTTACGGAGGATTAATAGATTGAATGCGCACAATCTGTTTCTATTAAATCAAAACCATATAAAACTATAGCAATTACACTAATATGCGACCGGGCATGGCATATCTCTATCATCGGGGAAACTCTACGTGACCGATGTACCATATGCATTTTGTTCTTTTATTTAGGCTGTTTTCTAAAGGATTTTTGTTTTTCAATTAAAAAAAAGAATTAGTTGGAAAATGGAGCAGCCGGAATACACGTAGACTCCTGTGGGATTAGCGAGACAGTCTGAGACCCCGGAGGCAAAGCTGAGGAGGCTTAAGCTTAGCACCACGGAAAGCGAAGTGTATTCCGGGTGCAGGGAATCGCAACAAACTTTACGAAAACACAGCCTTTATTTAAGACACTTCAAAAAATGGATACTATAAGATTCATTGAAATTCCATACTTTAATAAGATAGTTGAAGCAAAAGAGAACTTTTAATTGTTCTCTTTTTTGTTTTCACAAAGCTTCGTTTTAGCCCAATTACAGCCTTCATTTGCAATTGTCGTACAAACATCGGCACATAAAGCAGAACAGAAAATAGAATTAATTATAGGTATCTCACGAAGCGCCAAACAAGCGGCTTGGCATACTATAGAGCCCCCTGTTTTACATAGAACATCTATACTTTGTTCACAAAACGAAGATTGGATCGTATAATCTACCGTCTTTTTAAATAGAGAGATTTTAATCATCCGTGATACACCACATTCTTTAATTTCTAAAAATATTTGGTGATTATTATCCCAATATGCCTCAACTTCATTGATGATCTCTTCACTCTTTCTAGTATCCACCTTAATTGTAATAACTTTTACTCCACTTGTCTCTATTTTGGAAATAGAGTAACGAATAATTTCATCCATTAAATCACCCCTTACTTATAAGACGTATTGTCAAAACTTTTATAGTAAATAGGTTATTAAATCCTATCTGAGAGGGCTTTATAAGCAAAAAAATTGCCACCCCCTGAATTCTAAGGATAATTGAGGTTACGACACTCTCAACAACCTAGAAAAGGAAGTGACAATTTGTACCCTCAAATTATAACCTATTTATTAACTTTTATAAACTATCAAGAACAACTAATTCGAACATTGCTTACTTTATTGATTGGTAAGAGTATGTTTGATAAGCCTACTGAACAGCCAGTAAATAAACCATATCGAAAACTTCAAGTGGACGACCTTCCGGTCATTGAAGTTCTGGAACAGCTTGATTATCGAGTTCTTCTTAGTGAATATCTAGAGAAGAACGGGAAACCACTTAAACCTGTTCAAAGGCGTAAGAATGCAAAAGTTTCCGTACCTAAATCCATGAACTGCCCAAAGTGTGGTGCTCCATCAGATTATCTTTATGCCAACAATGGAGATAAAGGCCAGTATCAATGCAAGGTGTGTACAGAGCTCTTCAGTGAAAAGAACCGTTATTCTAAGGAAGCCATCCTGAAGTGTCCTCATTGTTCCAAAACTCTCGAGAAAATAAAAGAAAGAAAAGATTTTCACGTGTTTAAGTGCAAGAACAATGACTGTTCTTATTATCAAAAGAAGCTCAATGGGATGACTTCAAAAGAAAAGAAAAGGTTCAAAAAGGACCCTCAAGCATTTAAATTAAGATACATTTTCCGTCAGTTTCATATCGATTTCCAGCCGTTATCCAAGGAATCACCAGAACTGCCGGCCGTTGACTTATCAAAGATTTATGCATCACCACATACATTAGGATTAATCCTAACCTATCATGTAAACTATGGCCTTTCGGCCCGTAAAACAGCTGCGATTATGCAGGACGTACACGGAGTGATGATTTCACATCAGACTGTATTGAACTACGAAAATAGCGTAGCTTTATTACTTAAACCTTATGTGGATCACTATCCCTATGAACTTTCAGACCAATTCTGCGGTGATGAAACGTATATCAGAGTAAACGGTCGATGGCATTATTTATTTTTCTTTTTTGACGCCGTGAAAAAGATTATTCTTTCGTATCCGGTGTCGCCTAATCGAGACACAGCAACAGCCATTCGAGCAATTGATGAGGTCTTAATCAAGATGAAAGAGATTCCAGAAAATCTGACCTTTGTGGTAGACGGGAATCCAATCTATCTTTTAGCCCAACATTTCTTCGCTCAACATGGGATTTCATTCGATGTGAAGCAGGTCATTGGATTAACCAATGAGGACCCTGTTTCGACCGAATATAGACCACTGAAACAAATAATTGAGAGACTTAACCGCACCTTTAAGGGCAATTATCGCTCCACTCATGGATTCGGCTCTGAACATGGTTCCATTTCATACGTCACCTTATTTACGGCCTACTTTAACTTTTTGCGTCCGCATGCCGCCTTAGAAGGAAAAGTGCCCGTAGTGAATCCAGAACTCAAGGGGCTTCCAACAATGCCAGCACGTTGGACAAAGCTCATTGGATTAGCACAACAATGGATAGTAGAACAAAGACAAGCCTAACTTTTTGTTTAGCTGAGCCCTTAAGCTAATTCAGCAATCGGCGGAGCGAACTCTTGACAAACCGAACTTGCCAATGGTTTAAAATGGAAACAACCAAGGGCTTATTTGGTATGCCTTCTTTTGTTCCCTTCGCCCTTGTTAAACAATCCTCAAACCATTGGCGTGTTTGTCAAGAGCGATTGCGGCGCATCTCCATCCAGTAAATAGGAGAGAAACTAACCCTTTAGGTAGTTTTCATAAATCTTTTGACACTACCTTATAAGAGTGAAAAAATAGAACGAAAACTAAATGTTTTTGAAGAAATGGTTTATTTTTTTTCCATTCCTTTCACTTTATTTAGTACAAAAAGGATTTTTATAAATATCCTTTTGAATTAAGGAAAGGGGGTTTAACGTCTATGGCTAACCAACAAATAAAACCTGCAGCTTCTATTGGTTGTGGTGAACCACTTCCTCGTTGTTGTAGTGGTAACAACCCAACGTGTAAACAAGAATTAACACAACTAGGAGACAAAATAGTTGCAACAGGGCGTTGTTGCGTTTAATTAAAAGTCGTTTCCTTCCACACCTTTTTTGCAAAGTTATTTTGCTGTAGGGAAGATAAGACAATTTAAAAAGGAGATGAATGATTTGATTTACACTACTAAAGAAAATACATTTACCGTTTCTGATGTGAATCCCTTAGACGTTCTTTTAGAACAAGATTACGTAAAAGAAGTGTTGGGTTATGTGGGAGAAAAAGTGTCTATTAACGAACATTTTAAAGCCCATACTAGAAGCTATACTAGACATTATTTTGAAAAAGATACAGTTGATGAGCCAATAGCTGCCGTACAGCATATTACATTCGCTCAATTGAATGCGCGAGCTATACTATCTGTTTTCGAAGCAAAGCTTGAAGATGGTACGAAAAGTACAGATGTTACAATTGAATATCTTGATCATACAGATAGTCTTACTCAAAAGAAATACATCATCAGCTATGTTAACAGAGTGAAAGACTTGGAAGAATCTTTCATATTCAACGAAGAATTGGAGTTACCCGAAATGTCAACACAAGGTGATTTCCAAGCAAAAGTCATTTCTTGTTTCGATGGTGGTTGTTGTAAATTAAATGGTGAGCAATACAAGTGGTGCGGTATGGGTTGTGGTTCTGGTACACCAATCAACAAACTAGATACTTGTTGCCGAAACCATGATTACTGCTATGGTACATTTCCTAGTATGAAAGATCGATGTGAATGTGACCGCATTCTTATCTCTTGCTCTAAAGTATCCGGAGTAGCTGCTAGCAGTTTAGTAATCGCCGCATTCAACTTAAAATTGGCTCGTTGTGTATTCTCTTGATTAATAAAAAGAGGATGGGACATAAGTATTCCAGCCAAGGATAAATCCGAACAATTATACGAAGATGCTAATGAAAGTTCCGTATAATTGTTTGGTTTTTTATTTGTTTTTAATAGGGGTTTTCCATGAAGTTTAGTGCGTTTCCCCGCAGCCGGAATACACTTCGCTTTCCGTGGGGCTAAGCTTAAGCCTCCTCAGCTTCGCCTCCGGGGTCTCAGACTGTCTCGCTAATCCCCGTGGCGTCTACGTGTATTCCGGCTGCTCTGTTTTCCCAACTAATCATATTTCCTCTTGTAAAAAGTGTGCGAAAGCAGCCACTATTTACTAGCTAAATGAGAAATTGTTCGTCTTTACAGCGTATCTATTTAGTTATGTCCCAACCTCTTTTCGATTATTGTGGAACGAAGTCGTAAACAATCAAAGCTATTGATAAGAGTCCTATGGTCAAGAGTGCTAATGAGTTTCCAACAATGGAGATGTATTTCAAGCTACTTTTTTCTCCTTTAAATCCGTATACCAGCCCAACTAAAGATAACACAAATACACTAGCTAAGATACTATAACCAAGCCAATCGTTCCCAGTACCTAAGCTAAATCCTGTTTCATAATATATCTTACCCATAATGTTAGCTAGAATAAAGACTACAATAGAAGCTAAGAAACAATAAAAAGATATGCTAGTCTTGCTCTTCATACACCTAATCTCCCCCTTTGTATTATGAAAAAATGGAATACAATATACATAATACACAAAAATTGGGAATTCACAATGGTATTTCAGACTGTTTTCCAGAAAAAATTCTCAATACTGAGTTTTCAGATAAAAAACGACTATCCTCATGATAGTCGTCAGACTGTAGACAAACTCCTGAATTTTAAAATAAAAGTTTGTATATAGTATATTTATTAGTCCCTTTGAATAGGGATGTTGCTTTCCGCTCCAGGGGTTCGCTTTCCGTGGGGCTCGCGCTGAGCCCACAGGAGTCTCACCCCTTCCACTCCAAGCAACGCATAAAAATTCTATTAACTTTCTAAAAATCATTTTATCGACAAACTGACGACTATCCTCATGATAGTCGTTTTCCTGTTATTTTAGCTGTATGAACCCATTACCGACTTGATTCATTGAATAATTCTCTAAAGGTAATGCATGTAACACTAAGTATTCATATACATACGCAGGAATTAAGTGTGGCTCAGAACGATTTACTATTTTAATAATAAGTGCAGCGGCTCCAGCGACGAATGGTGAAGCCATCGACGTACCTGTTAGTTCAACGTAATCACTGTTTAAATGGGTAGAAAGAATGTTCTCTCCTGGCCCTACAAAATCGATATTAACATTGGTATTGGAGAATTTGGAAGGTGTCTGATTTTTTGAAATAGATCCTACTTGAATAACTTCTTTATAAAATCCAGGATAGGAAATTTCTATAGTATCTTCGTTTCCATCCCCTTCATTCCCAGCTGCCGCCACCAAAACGATCCCCTTTGACCGGGCATATTTAATAGCACGATGCAATTCGTCATTTGTCTGCTTACCGCCAAGTGACATATTAATAATGTTTACTTTTTCCCCTGTCGGTCCTATCCAATCTGCCGCATACTTTATACCGTTGATGAGACTTTCAAAGCTACCACTACCATAACTGTCAATTATTTTTACGATTAATAGCTGAGCTTTCGGAGCAACCCCTACGGCACTCTTTCCATTGTTTTCAGCTGCTATAATACCCGCGACGTGTGTCCCGTGTCCCAAATAATCATCAAAAACATCTGGGTTCCCGCTGTCTTCTTCGGTGAAATTATATCCACCAATTATGTTATTTTTTAAGCTAGGATGGTCTTTTTGGATACCGCTATCCAAAACCGCCACTATGATACCAGAACCTTGATTTGTTTCTTCCCAGAACTCTCTAGCTTTGATTTTATCCAGGTTATCCGGGATTAAGCTTAATGTTTTAAACACTTTTAATATTTTTCCCGTTCTTACTATAATTTCGCTCATTGAGCATCCCAC
Source organism: Niallia alba (assembly GCF_012933555.1). Lineage (GTDB taxonomy): Bacteria > Bacillota > Bacilli > Bacillales > Cytobacillaceae > Niallia > Niallia alba. The sequence goes on along the minus strand of NZ_JABBPK010000001.1, from coordinate 743,751 downwards.
CTCCTTACTTTATAAAGTGAAAGAGATTAAGTTTTTAGAAACCAAAAAAGCCAATAAAGCGGCTTTTACAGTGAGAAAATTTCTTCGAATTTTGCTTTGTTGAACCCTACTATTTCTTGTGATTCCCCTGTTTTTTGATCCGTAATAACCGTGAAAGGAATAGCCTGAACTCCACAATCCACTAACTCTTTTGAGATTTCAGGGTCTTCTGTATTTAGTGCCGTGAAAGGAATATTATTTTCTTTCAGCCAATCTTTTAAGTTTGAGCAATGGATACAATACTCAGCAAAATATACCGTCGTTTTTTTATTTTTTAACATAATCACATCTCCTTTAAAGTAGCTTCTTTATTAAAAGTGAAAAAAGGGCGAAATTGTAAACAAAAATTACAAAAAATTACATTTCATCAAAAACCTCTTACAAAATAGAACAAATGTTCCTTTAAATGGTTTATAATTTAAGTATTCGTTTCACTTTCTATATTAAGAGAAAAAATATAGGGGGGTATTTAGAGATGAATATACAAACTGAAAATGAGACGATAAAAAATCTTTTACAAAAGAATAAAATAATGAACAAAGCTTTGGTTCGCACTTTCTTAGAAAACAAAGATAATTTTAATCTCTTTGAAAAAGCGATAGCGAATCCCACTCAAGAAAATAGAGATTTAGTAGAAAAAGCATTTCAGGAGCATTATGAAAAAGTAAGATTTGATTTTTATTTCACTAATCTAATTAAGAGAGCAGCTGTTGATTTCGACAAAAAGATTCGAAAAATTAACGAAAGATTCTCTCTGACATTGGATACGCCAACCACAAAAGGTGGAGAAAGTGGGGGTTCCATTATAGATTTATTGGTAGATGATAATCCTTATAACCCTTTTGAACAAGGAAGTACGCTAAATGGGGAAATTACGAATGAGTTACTTTTCCAAGCACTTGAATATTTGACTGACTCCCAGTACAAAATACTTGAATTACTTTACGTTAAAAATCTAACCAATTTAGAAGCCGCAAAAACGGCCAATGTTTCTGCTCAATATGTCAGCCAGACTCAAAAAAGAGCCCTTCAGAAGTTAAAAACAAAAATGAACTACAGTGTAGGTGAATAAGATGGAAGAAAATTGCTGTCATTGTTTCGAATATTACTTAGAAAAATATAAACTTGCTATTCACCGTTCTCTATTGCAAACGCCTTATCAGTATAGAGATGATTTGGAACAAGAACTTTATATACTTTTGTTTAATAAAACCCAAAACATAGACAACATAGACTTTAAACAACAAGCCCCTTCGTTTTGGAATCAATTCAAAGAATTTTAAAACAAGCGAATTTATTTCACAAAAAAGAATAAGAAAGTGTAAGATATTTCTTGCGCTTTCAGATTGTAGAAAAACCCCCTATTTTTAAAAGTATGATTTTGAAAAAGGGGGTTTTTGATGTTTTAATTGATTTTTACCACAACATATGGAATATAAGGTATTATTAAAACACTATATGCTGTATATCGGAATTGTAAAAAAAGCTGTCGAGACTTTCTCGACAGCCTGAAAGTGTAAGATATTTCTTGCACTTTTTTCGTCTTCTTAACGTCTCTCACTAAACTGAATTGTTTTGATGTTTGTTTTATTATATAAAGCAAAAAAGTCCCCCCTTAATATAGAGGGACTTTTTCTGAGAGATTGGTGTAGTGATGTAAGAACAAGAACATTGTTCTTAGGAATACCTCGGAATCGAACCAAAGACTCTAGTTAGTGCTCAACCTTGCCTTACCTTTTGGCTACATCCCTATTTATATAAGTGGAGGAAAAATAAAAATAATAAACGACTTTTAAAAAATTTTTAACTGTTTATTTTCTGCCTAGTATTTTCACTTTATACAGTATAAGAATACGGCGGCATAGCCAAGTGGTAAGGCCAAGGTCTGCAAAACCTTTATCATCGGTTCAAATCCGGTTGCCGCCTTATTAATGAGGTGATAATTGATGTTAGACGAAGATATTAAGAAACTAAATAAGATTAAATTAGATCTGTTACGAATGTCCAATTGTATAGAAACATGTAAAACAAATAAGGAAAAAGATTCGTATCAGAATATCTGCCTTGAATATTCCAAACAATTACAGACATTGAAGGAAACGATTGAAGAAACATACGGTATTCATTTATGTTGTTGTCCGACTACTAAAAAATAGTCACACAAAAAATAGCAACGTTAATTATTTTGTCATAAGAATCGGTATCTTTTACTGTAAAGTAAGTTATCATCATACAAAAAACAATCCCGCAAAGGATTGTTTTTCTTTTATCTGCCATGAAGCCCTTTATAGACAGACACTATTAGAATTATGATGGTGACTAAACCCATGAAGATATATGGTACGCATGTCAGCCGTATGATTGTTCCCTCCTTTTCTTTGATAATCCTTTTTTCAAAAAAAATAAGACTCTTCACACTAGAGAGTCTAACTAACAAGAAGAAAAGTATCTATTAAATTAATCTAATATCTTAATTTTCACTGTCTTGCGTCCCCAAGCCTTCGCTTTGCTCGTTGATGGCATTAAGACGTCTATTTTATGTCCTTTAATCGCCCCGCCAGTATCTCCTGCAATAGCTTCTCCATAGCCTTCTACCCAAACCTTTGAACCTAATGGAATAACTGCTGGATCGACTGCAATTAATTTCATGTTCTTATTCTTTTTTATATTATATCCAAGTGCTGTAATATCTGATTTTGTATCTTGATGACTATATGCAGTGGCACTTACATAGATAACATCTTTGCTGCTTGAAGATTTATTAGAACTTGGTTTACTAGAAGTTTGTTTGTTGGAAGTTGTTTTATTCGATACACTCGCCACATTATTGGACGTGTTTACCTTTACAACCTCTCTCTTCTTCGCTTCTTCTTGCTCTTTCTTCAATGTGGATTCTGCTTGGCTTATTTGGGCAAGCACTGCACTTTTTTGACTCTCAGCTAATTCTACTTCTTTTGAAACAGAAGCAAATTTTTTCTGTACAGCCGAAACAGCTTCTTGTCTTTTAGCAAGATTTTGTTGCAATTCGTTTTGAGTAACAGCTAATTGATCATACTGTCCTGTTAATTCTTCTTCTTGCTGATCAATCGCTAGCTTCTCTTCTTCAATTTTTTGAAGATCTGCTTGCTGCTGCTCTAATATATCTTTATCACCATCAAAAATCAGGGAAATAGCTGTTGCTCTGCTAATAAAGTCAGCGAAGTCTTTTGCATTCAACAGTACTTCTAAAACGACATTCGTTTGGTCTGTATTCTGCAAGGAAACTAGACGATCTTTCATAACGTCTTTACGTGCTAATACTTTATCTTCTAAAACAACAATTTCTTCTTTCTTTTTCTCTATTTGTTGTTGCGTTACTTCAATTTCCGCTTGCAGGTTAGCTATTTTTTCTTTATTTTGTTGCATTACTGTTTCAACAGATTTTAACTCATCTTGAACAGCTTCCAACTCTTTTAAAGTTTTTTGCTTTTCTGCTTCTTTTTCATTAATCAATTGCTGATTTTGATTCAATTGATTTTTTGCTTTGTTAAGTGTTTCTTGACTCGTTTCTGCTTGTACCACAATCGCCGATGTCAAAAAGATGACACTACTTAGCGAAATGGCCATTAGTTTTTTTAAGGAACGCATCTAAAAACCCCTTTCTCTATTGTTATAACACATGAAAGAGGTTTCTAAATTACAATTCTATTAAAATAATAAGTCATTCACTTTAAAATTAGTTTACAAGCAACCTAGCAAATATCGTACATTTACTAGAATTCCGTAGGGTTCGAAGGGAAAATCACACTTTGTTACCTTTGTAATAAATCTGTTAATTACTAATATTTATCTTTTTCTAAAATGGATTATATATCCTGTGTGAGCCTAATCATATCGATACACTGAATACCATTTTCATAGATTTCTTCTTCATAGTGTTTGAGAAAAAAATCTTTATCAATTCGATTCATCCGAAACCCGCATTTTTGATAGAGAGCAAGCTGAGAAATGCTGCTATTTCCAGTCCCTACTTCTATTCTTTTATATCTTAGGTTTCTTGCCTCCTCAATCGCATGCATAACTAACATTTTCCCTAAGCCTTTTCCTTGATAGATTTCGGCAACTGCTAGATTGATCAATTCTATTGTTTCTTCCCTAATTGGCAATAAAACATATACACCACTGATTCGATCTCCATCTTCTGCAATATAGCAAAGGCCCTTTTTAAGATATTCTTTTATTAAATTCTCAGATGGATCTGCTAATAATAATAAATCAAAAGGAGGATTCTCCTCTTCTCTTAGCTTGCGAATTTTCATCATCCGCTCATCCTTTCTGCAAACAATGCATCATTTCCTCTGCTTCCTCCCATGGAACCGTATATCCTGCACCTTTTGCACAGAAAATCGATGAGGATGTATACGCTGGATCCGCATTTTTATCATAGCCTAGTCTATCGATTACTTCTTGTTCGTTATGACAAGGAAAATAACCCGCAAATGTTAAGGAAAGCTGTCCTTTTCCTTGTGTAAAAGAAGCAAGGATTGTGCTATATTCCATAAATGTAGCAACTGGGACCTTTCCAGTAATCATTGCTTTGTTATCTACTGTTTCGGGCGTGTCAAATGTTCCATGAGCCATTTGTACATCTGCCAAAACCTTGCCCATTTGTTCGATATCCACCTTTATTTTAAAAAAATAGTAAGGCTCTAATAAACGATTCTGTGCTTTTTCCAATCCTTGACGCAATGCACGAAAAGTCGCTTCCCGAAAATCACCGCCATGTGTATGTTTATTATGGGCTCTCCCAGTCAAAAGAGTCACCTTTACGTCTGTTAAAGTAGACCCTGTTAAAAGCCCATGATGATCACGCTCAAACAGATGCTGACGTATAAGATTTTGGTTAGCTATTGATAAATCATCGCTATGACATGCACTCTCAAAAGTAATACCTTCATTTCTTTTTCCTGGCTCTAACTGAAGATGTACTTCAGCATAATGGCGTAATGGTTCAAAGTGTCCGTACCCAATAGTTTTTGTTTCTATCGTTTCTTTATACAATATTTCAGGTTGATCAAAGTTCACCTGTAAAGAAAATCTTTCTAATACAATTTCCTGAAGAACCTCTAACTGTATTTTTCCCATCACGTGTAAGTGAATATTTTGCTGTTTTTCTTCCCATGTTACTTGAAGAGATGGATCCTCTGCTTCTAATATCCGAAAAAACTTAAGTGCGTCCTTTTTATTTATTCCCGCTTCAAATACTACTTTTGAACGAAGAGTTGGCACCAATTCACACACTGCCTTTTCCTGCATCTCTCCGACTCCATCTCCTACAACTGCATTTGTAAGACCTGTTACCGCAAACAACTCTCCAGCCAAGCCTTCGTTTACTTGTTGAAATTGATTACCGTTATATTTACGTATTTGTGTGATTTTCTCTACCTCACCATTTCCATACGTAAGTTCCTCTCTCACATGCAGCGTACCGCTAATTGCTTTTAAAAAGGTAATTCTCGTTCCTGCCTCATCATAACGAATTTTATAAACCATTCCTGCAAAAGGTTCATCCTTTGTGTAAGTCGTCTTTGTTAATTGATCAAAACGATCGAAAAATTGTTTTATACCATTATCCTGTAAGGCTGAACCATAAGCATAAGGATAAAGGCGGGAAGAAACAATCATTTCTTGCATCTTTTCCATCCACAATGCTGATTGATAGCCTTTATCCATATAGTAATCAAGGAGCTCCTCATCTCGTTCTGCAATAAATTCGATGAGTTCTTCTGACATTCCACTGTCATTAAACGAGGAAATATCACATGCATCTATAGTGAATTGAGAACGAATTTCTTCCAGGACATGCTGTACAGCTGCTCCAATCCGATCCATTTTATTGATAAAGAAAAAAGTGGGAATCTGATGTTTTTTTAATAAATTCCACACCGTTTCGGTATGTCCTTCGATTCCTTCTACTGCACTAATAATAATAATGGCAAAGTCCATTACTTGAATCGCTCTTTCCATTTCTGGAGAAAAATCTACATGCCCAGGAGTATCAATTAAATAATAGGTAGAATCGCCATATTCAATAATGCCTTGGTCAGCAAATACAGTAATCCCTCGTTGTTTTTCAATTAGATGGCTATCTAAAAAGGCATTTTGATGATCTACACGACCACGTTTTTTTATACTATTTGTATGATAAAGAAGCTGTTCGGAAAAAGTGGTTTTTCCTGCATCAACATGTGCTAATATTCCCATTGTCTTATTCATTTTGAAAGCGACTCCTATTTTTTATATCTATTATAAAGTAAATGAAGAATATTATAGTGAATTTGCAAGAAATAACAAAAAAATAGTCTGTTATGGAATGAGGGCACTGAAAAACTGGCTAGTTAATGATGATGGACAATAGCCACTTTTTAAACATAAGATGATAGATTTGTTTTCCGAGACGTCCGCTCGCTTTCCATGGGACGAGCGGACGCCTCTCCAAACCACCCTTATTTTCACTTTCAAATATGCTTGCTCTTCATTTCACACGAAAAAAAAAAGACTTTTTTAGTGTTCTCTTATGGAATTACCATGTTTTTTCAAAAGCAAAAATTTGTCTAATAGTCCAGCTAATAATATCCCTAATAAATAGCGGATTAGATCGATTAGAAGGAATCCCCTTCCTAAAATTAACGCACCAATTGTTGTATTACGAAGATCATTTATCCAATCCGCTTGATACAATTGACTGCATTCGATTCCAAAACTAAATAGGAGACTCATTATTCCGGCAAAAAGGAGACTTTTTCTTATCAAAAGAAACCGAAAACCAAAATATACCATCATCACCCAAAGCATATCCCCCGAATTCTCTGCGATAAAAGTAGGAAGATGATTACTGAATCTTCTGGAGGAAAGTCCTAACAATACCATAAGCAAGGCAGAAACTATATAAATTAATCGATGTATTTTTCTACTAATTTCTTTTAAAGGCTTCATTTTTGTCACTCGCAAATTTAGATTTTATTTAATGGCTGTTTTCGTAAAGTTTGTTGCGATTACCCGCAGCCTGAATAATTTTTCCTATTGAAAAAACATAATCTTTTAGAAACCAGCTAAAATAAAGAGACCCCTTCAAATATGATTGGTCTCCCGGATGGAATTATTTAAATAACTCTCTATTCGTAATTAGTCTCGTGTTCACTTACCCTAAAAATAAATCTAAAATATTGGACCCTTTTGATGTTTGTTTGTTATAAAACTCTGAGTATCCACATTTCTTGCAAAAGACAACCGTAAATGTATTATGCTGAATATCCATTAGCTTTGATAAACCTGTTCCTGTCATTGCTACATCTTTTGTTCCTACATCTGTTCCACCGCATTTTATACAGCCTTTACTTTCCATCCTTAACACTCCTTTTTCTTTGGAATATTTACTTCTTCGTATTATTTTTTTCGTTTTATATCTTCCTTTATTATTACGAATTAAACTGGATTTAGTTTCATTTCTATTTTTTCAAATAGTGATTAATCATATTCAAAAGTTTGCCTAGCTTTTCCCAGAAATCGATTTTCGAGAAAAGCACTAATTTATCTTTCCATTTAACTACATACACTGAGTAGAATTATTTACATTTTTAGAGGATTTTCGCGCGCAAAATGGAACTTTATAATGATGAAAAAACAAATTAGGGGTGATTGTTTGGAATTAAAAGATGTTATCCACGGGCATAGATCGATTCGGAAATATGAAGATAAGGAGGTAAGTCAAGAGTTGCTGGAGGAAATATTAGATGCAGGCATTCGTGCTTCATCCAGTGGCAATATGCAGTCTTATTCGATTGTCGTTACCAAAGATAAAGAACGGAAGAACAAATTGTACAGCGCCCATATGGACCAATCCATGGTTGTTGATGCACCTATCCTACTAACATTTTGTGCTGATTTTAATCGAATGAGGAAATGGCTTTCCCTTAATGAGGCTCCTGTACATTTTGATAATTTTATGAGCTTTATGATAGGAGCCATTGATGCAACCTTAGTATCACAAAACTGTGCATTAGCAGCGGAAAATGCGGGACTTGGTATTTGCTATATGGGCTCCACCCTTGCCAATTGCGATCAAATTGGCAAACTATTAAATTTACCTGCAAATGTTGTACCTGTTGTTGGTTATTCTTTAGGATATCCAGCAGAAAATCCAGCCCCACGTGATCGACTGCCAAGAAATGGACTTGTTCACTATGATACCTATCAAGACTATTCCGACCAAGAAATACTGGAAATCTATAAAGAACGAGACGAAAAAGGCTGGAATCGCTATATGGACGTCCCTCACCTTAAAGAAATGACAGAACGATTAGGACTGAAAAACCTTGCTCAAATCTATACGATTGCTAAATATACGAAAGAATCTCATCACGAATTTTCACAGACGGTGCTGAATTACTTGAAAGAACAAAACTTTATGGATAATGGGGAAAGATGAACAATCTCTTATTTAGTAGCGAAACCAATTTGTTCCATCGCACTACAGACAATCGCTTTCCACAGGGAGCAACCTAAGCCTCCGCCTGTGGGGTCTTAGGTTTTGCTCTACTTTCCACAGGAGCGAAGTGACGAACCCCATGGAAAGCGAAGTGTATTCAGTCTACTGGTGATACCCACAAATCTTCTTTCTTAAAATGAATAAAAAATCCAAACAATTATACGGAAGTTTTATTTTCATCTACGTATAATTGTTCGAGTTTATATTTGGTTGGAATACTAATGTCCCTCGTTCGTAAAATATAAAGACCCTATTCGCAGTATTTTCATACGAAATAGGGTCTCTATATTTTTTAGTATTACTTTTTATTCATTTGACTTAAGCGCATCAATCATATTGATATGTTTTAACTTAAAGTGTGCAATGCCAATTACTAAGAAATTTAAAAACAGTGTAATTAGCCCGGCATAAACGAAACTAGACCAATGAATAGTTAACGGAAAAACAATGTTCCCACTCTCGGCAGTAGTTAAAATAAACCTGTGTAAGTACGTTCCCACCATGAAACCTAATAATATTCCTAATAATGAAAGAACCATACTTTCTCTCATCACATAAGATGTTACTTCTTTATTATAGAAACCTAACACCTTAATAGTCGATAATTCTCGAATACGTTCTGAAATATTAATATTAGTAAGATTATATAATACTACCAGTGCCAGAGCCCCAGATAATATAATCATGATCATTACCACCGAATTTAAGGAACCAAATTGCTGAATTCCGCCACTTTCTTTAAAGAAACTAACATTTTTCACATCTGAATTTTCAAGCAAGCTCGTTGTCAGGTTTTTTTGTTCAGATGCTGATAACTTTTTCGTTTTTATTAAAACAGATGTTGGCTCGTAGTCTCCAAAAAGTTCTTCATAATAAGTTGGAGCAATATACATAAAATGTCCTGCATAATTTTTTACAATGCCCACTACTCTTATTTTGACTGTTTTACTATCTTTATTAATAGATAATGTATCACCATTTTCGACATTCATATCCTTCGCCAGCTTCTGCGTAATTAGAGCTCCAACTTCCGGCAAAACAGTTACCCTATTTTTATTTACATCATGTAATGATACATAATTGTTGAATTTCTCCGTACGGCTAGGTGAAATCATACTTACTGTCTGTGAGCTACGCGTTTTATTTTTTACACTTACTGATTCCACAACCGCATTCATTTCCTCAGTAATGAGGGAAGAATGTGTAAGTGCTGTCGGACGATCCATCGTAACGATACCCTGATAGTGAAGAATTTCACTAAACTGCTTAGGCTGTAAATCTTCAATTGAGTTCTTAATACCATAGCCAGCAAGAATCAATCCAGTACACCCAGAGATCCCGACAATTGCCATAATCATTCGCGATTTATACCGAAACAGATTACGATAACTTACTTTTTGATTAAAGTTTAGTCTGTTCCATAGAGGAGTAATTCGTTCAAGCAAGATTCGCTTACCAGATTTAGACGCTCTTGGTCTCATAAGTGTTGACGGTTTCTCTCTAAGATCTTTCCATAATACATAGAGTGCTGATCCTAATGTAGCAAATAATCCTGCAATAAGGGCTTGAACTATATAATTCCAGTGATATTGGCCAACAAAGGTTGGAATATTATACTCTTCAAAAAGATGAAAGATAAAAGGGGGAAGCGTTTTTGTACCAATAACTGTACCTAACCCCACACCAAGAACTCCTGCTAAGAGTGTATAAATAATATATTTCTGGGCTATTTCTATTTTCTTATATCCTAGAGCCTTCAGAGTACCGATTTCTCCGCGGTTTTCTTCTACCATTCGCGACATCGTTGTAAAAGTAACGAGCACTGCGATAAATAAGAAGAATGCTGGGAAAATACCTGCGATAGCGGTAATGCTTGTCGCACTATCGAAATAGTCCTGATACCCAGGATTGGAAGATCGAGTCTGGAAGTAATATACTGGCTCTTCCATTGTCTCCACTTCTGCTATTTTTTCGTCAATGTCATTTTCCAGTTTATTTAATTTCTCACTCTCAGCATCTAGTGAAGAAAGATCCGCACCGCTTTGCATTTTTGCTAATTCTACCTGTTCTTTTCCCTGCTCGATTTCTTGTAAATTAGCATATAGAGTTTCTTTTGCTTTTGTTTGAATTTCCTCTAATCGTTTTTCCGGTCTGTCAGCGTAAAGCTGCTCTACCTTTGAAACATTTTCATCTAAAACGCTAGTATATTCACTACTATCAGCAACTAGGTTCTCTGTATCTAAAAACTTAATGAATAACTGACTGTATACATCTTGCGAAAATGCAGCTTCTGGAATATAAGCAAAATAATCAATATTCCCATTTCCACTATCAGTGGTTCCCCGATCAGAAGTACTTAAATAAAGCGGAGAGTTCACGAATCCAACAATAGTGAAAGTTTTATTTTCAATTTCTGGAGAATTGATTTTATACTCTTCTCCCAACTTAAAACCGAATTCTTTGGCTTTATAATCTAACACTATTTCTTGATTAGATTTTGGTAAATCCCCTTCTATGACTTTCCATTTATTCAGGTTGGCATCATTTGAATAAGAAAGAATTTGTACCAATTCTTCTTTATTTTTTTCATAGGTGGCTGAAAATCCTGCCTCTACAACCAGATTTTCTTCCTTTTGAAGTATCTGCACATCCTCTTCTGTTAACCCCATGGTCGAGATAATTTGTAAATCTGCTAAATGATAGTTATTTACATAAGAACTTGCAGAATTACTTAAATCTGGACCAGTTGATCGAACTCCCACAAAAAGCATCGTACCAAGGAGAATAATTAAAATGATTGAAATAAATTTCCCTTTCGAACTGCTTATTTCTTTAAATGATGATTTAAGATAAACATTTTTCATTTTTCACACCTACTTACCATTCGATTGAATCAACAGATACGGGGTTAGGGTTTAGTTCGATGGACCGAACTTTGGCATCATTGATTTTAATGACTTTATCTGCCATTGGTGCTAATGCAGAATTATGGGTGATAATAATAACAGTAGTTCCAGTACGGCGTGAAGTTTCTTGCAGTAGTTTTAATACTTGTTTTCCCGTTGTATAATCCAATGCTCCTGTAGGTTCATCACATAGTAAAAGTTTAGGATTTTTCGCCAAGGCCCTTGCAATAGCCACTCTTTGCTGTTCTCCGCCAGATAATTGTGCCGGAAAATTGTCCAAACGATTACCCAGTCCCACCTGTTCGAGTGTTGTAACCACATCTAAAGAATGAGGAGAAACTTGTGAAGCTAATTCAACATTTTCCTTAGCCGTTAAGTTAGGCACTAAATTATAGAACTGAAAAACAAAACCAACTTCCGTTCTTCGATACTCCGTTAATTGGCGCTCACTATAGTTAGCAATATCTTGTCCCTCAATTAAAATTTGTCCCTCATCGGGTTGATCCATGCCTCCTAAAATGTTTAATACAGTAGATTTTCCTGCCCCACTTGGACCAAGAATAACAACCAATTCACCTTTTTCAATTTCAAAGCTAATATCATCATTAGCAACGATAACATTATCGCCTAAATGATACCGTTTCGATTCGTTTTTAACTTTTAAAAATGCCATAGGACAATCCCTTTCTATCTTTATATGACCAACGATGTAAAGCTTTCTAGTACTATAGGTTAAAACTAGAAACTAAATATGCCTTTTTTCCTATATCATCATAAGAATATTATATCATCCGCATGTATCTAATCAAACAAAGCAAATAAAGTGAAACTTCCATCAGTGGGTTTTTCCTTCCTCCCCCACTGATCGTTAGTTGAATCAATCGGACCTTTACGGACAGTTGATCTCCCACCTATCTTCCTCGTATTCTCATAAGCTTACAGTTGAGTCTTACTGTCCGTTAAGAGTGGGATAAACACGCAATACTTCTAGATAGCTTCTTCTAAGAGAAGCGTAAAACATAAGAAAACTTCCATCCGTTTTTCTTTCTCATCCCCACTATTACTGAACTCTTTTTATATAAAATAGTAATACTTCTTAAAAAGAATTAAATCTGCCTTCCGGATGAAATTCACTAATTATTTATAAACTTCAATTCCATATAAAATCAAAGCCACCCATGCTGCGGAATGTATGAGTGGCTTTGATTTAAACATGTTAGATTCTATAATTAGTTATCTATCTTACTTTTTTTCTACTGATTTCAGAGATTACCCTAAAGTAGAAATCCCCCAGATAAATTTATGATTCTTCCTTTGAAAAACCCTTTACTTTCTCTACACCTTCTAATAACTTTTTGCCAACAACATCGGCATCATCAATGTGCTGAATAATAACTTGTTTTATTTCATCAAATAGATTAGTAGTTTGACTAAACTTTTCTATTACTTCTTCGTTAGAGTTTTTTTGGTGTTCAATTTCTTCCAGTAACTTCTTCATATCTAATTGAACCTGCGTAATTATTTCCATTAATCGATTGATATGTTTTTTTGTTAGAGAACTTAACTGAATTCCTTCATCTACTAAACTGGCATTTTTTTCATTATTTTTAAAAGCATCTGTCATTTCAGTTTGAATTTGCTTAATTAAGCTTGAAATAATGCTTGTACTTTGATTAGTAGTTTCGGCAAGCTTTCTTACTTCATTTGCTACCACTACAAACCCTTTGCCATTTTCCCCTGCTCTTGCTGCTTCAATGGAAGCATTTAATGCAAGCAGATTTGTTTGTTGAGAAATTTGCTCAATCACAGACACAATATGTTCAATTTCTTTAGAACTTTCACTTAGTTTCTTCATACTTATAAACGTATTTTGAGATTGTTTCCCTAAATCATTAATTAATGTTAAAACATCCTCTACTGCCTTTTCCCCATCTGTGGATAAGCCCACCATTTCTTCGGTTGAATTCATTAGATGGTTACCATTATTTAAAATAATGTTAGAAACGTCATTTGACTGCTTGGTGCTTTTCTCCACTTTCGTAAACTCTTTTAATAACGCTTGTACCATCTCATCTAGAACATTATGCTGATCATTAACAATTTCATGTTGCTCAATGGTATTTAGTAATTCTATATGCAAATGATTTAAAAAGAGCTGAAATTTATTTTCTCTTTCATCTAATTTATTATTTAACTCTTCTATTTTCTTTTTTAAGAGATCTATTTCTTCTGTTCTTCTTGTAAGTAACTGAAACACTCGCTACACCTCATCTTTATATACTAGTGGCGATTAGCTTATCATTTCGCATCCCCACATCTTCAAATTGAATTTTGCCTCAAACAATCGTACTTCTAATCTATTTAAACATCACATTGTGCAATTTTACACAAACTATAATTTTATAGTACCAATTAATTATATAAAATACTATTATTTAGTAATAATTTCACAATGAGTATGGAGTAATTACTAGGCATTTGTTCACAAATTATTCATATAGTGAGAAATAACTATGATGATATTGACTCCCATCGAAAATGTGTATTTTCCCTATAAAAATTGGCTGGCATAAATCCGGTTCCATACCGCATTCATGCCAGCCAACTACTGTTAATTATTATTCTCCTGTCCCCATCGTATCCATGTTTTTTGACTCAAAGTCATCAAGCATTGCACGTACCTCATCTGATGACTGTGTACTCATCAATTGATTTCTCAATTCACTCGCCCCTCTAAAGCCTTTGACATAGATCTTAAAAAAGCGATGAAGAGCTTTGAAGGAACGTGTCTCTAATTCCTTTGAATATTTATCATGGAGATCAAGATGCAATCTTAAAAGATCAAGCAATTCTTTACTGCTATGATCTTTTGGTTCTTTTTCAAAGGCAAATGGATTTTTAAAAATACCGCGTCCAATCATAACTCCATCCACACCATATTGTTCAGCGAGCTTCAAGCCAGTTTGACGATCAGGAATATCCCCATTAATCGTTAAAAGTGTATCTGGTGCAATACGATCACGAAGTTTTTTAATCTCTGGAATCAATTCCCAATGCGCATCTACTTGACTCATTTCCTTTCTTGTTCGCAAATGAATAGAAAGATTAGCAATTCCCTGTTCCAATATATGTGTTAGCCAGTCCCGCCACTCTTCTATCTCTGTATAACCAAGCCTTGTTTTCACACTTACAGGTAGCCCACCCGCTTTTGCAGCTTGTACTATTTCTGCAGCCACTTCGGGACGGAGGATAAGCCCGCTTCCCTTCCCCTTGGATGCCACATTCGGTACTGGACAGCCCATATTGATATCGATGCCTTTAAACCCAAGCTCTGCCATACCAATACTCATTTGCCGAAAATATTCTGGCTTGTCTCCCCATATATGTGCAACGATTGGTTGTTCATCTTCTGTAAAAGTTAAACGTCCACGCACACTTTGGGTTCCCTCTGGATGACAATAACTTTCCGTATTTGTAAATTCGGTAAAATATACATCCGGTCTAGCTGCTTCACTGACTACATGGCGAAAAACTACATCGGTCACTTCTTCCATTGGTGCTAGTACAAAAAATGGTCGTGGCAAATCACGCCAAAAATTATCTATCATATTCAAACTCAAATCCTCTCATTATGGATATAAGGTCAACCTTCTTGATATTTAACACTTATATCATGATTAAAAGTTATATCAAGCTATCGTATACTTTGACCATTTATAAGGTGAAACTTACATCTTAGCCAAAATAGTTTAGCAATACTTCAACATCTGAATCCCATGAAATTCTCTTCAAATCAATTCCGTCTTCTATATTAAAAGGCTTTATTTCCTCTGTCAAATCAGCAAATACCTATTTTGATGATCTTAAAATAGTATAATGCTGAAAAAGGCTTTAGTGATTACATGTACATGCTTACGATTGATAGTTAAAAGCCCTTCTCAAAAGCTGAGAGGGCTTTATCTTATACCGTTATATTAATCCCAAAATTGTAGGTCTTGAATATCTAATATTAATCTTCTGACCGTATCTCGCTAATTAAACGGTAGTGAAATGGAAGAACAAAATAATAAATAACAAAGTATACCGGAACACTAAATAGTAAATTCCATTTTTTATATTCCATAAAACCAGAAGCATGGCATGTCCACTCGATGAATAAAGATATTATTAAGAAAATTACTGTTAATATAATCTTTTTTTCTCTACTAAACATATTCAAAAATAGAACTGCTAATGATGAGGGAATAAAAGTATACGTTAACATTTCTGCAAAACCAGTTACTGACGCATCTCCAAAATCCACTAAATCTAAAAACACTCCAAAAATGCTATTCGAAATCCAAGTAAGCAATCCTATTACACCGTAAGTATAATATATCTGTAACCAGTTGAGTTTTTGTTTTGGTATTAATAATACTACCAAGACTAAGATTACTGTCCATGCAATAGGACACCAAATTCCTTTGGCATGTATATCTAAATTTTTTATTATTTCATCCATAATCACACCTCTTTTTTCATAGTATTAGTTGTGTTTTACAACTCTATTCCTACGGATAAAAACCCCACTCCGAAGAGCAGGGCTTGTAAGGTAAACATCCTGATTTTTTATATTTTTCCCAATTGATTTAAGTATTTAATATAGTCTCTTCCTTTGTCATACAATGATTTAGACATAACTCTGCACATTTTTATTCAGCTGTTCTCACAAACGTTTTATAATACTTTAACAATATAAAAAGCAGTATTGGATCTACTAATATTGATAATCCTAAATTCCACCACCCGTAATTAAAGTATCCCCACGGTTCCGGCAGAAGTGTTATTACTTCATAAGCCACAATAAAAATCTCCCAATAAAGAAAATAAAATACTTTCTCTTTAATCGAGTTGTTATATGGGTACCAATTTAAAAACAAAATATTCACAGGAGGTACTAATAATGCTAAAGGAAGAAACGCGTACACATCCACGTTTGGAGTAAAATACCAATAC
Source organism: Niallia alba (assembly GCF_012933555.1). GTDB lineage: Bacteria > Bacillota > Bacilli > Bacillales > Cytobacillaceae > Niallia > Niallia alba. The sequence goes on along the minus strand of NZ_JABBPK010000001.1, from coordinate 727,284 downwards.
GCTCTATATTTCAAATTAATATAAAGTTCAGACATTGTTTGAAAAGCGACGGTAAACATCCAAATATGGGCAATTTGATTTTTATTCAGTAATTTATTTACTTTAAAACATGCTATATTAAACACGAAAATTGCAAGCAATAGACCAAACATAAAAAATCCTTTTTGTTTTATCATGCGATATGTTCTTTAAAATATTCCTTGAATTCCATTGGGATTACCAAAATGGATTATTTAAAAACGCCCCTACATTTTAGTAGAGACGTAATTTAGGTATGAATTTGAACTAAGGCAGATCTACTTACAATGTCAGGAATTGGGATTGATTTTGATATTAAAACAAATTGAATGACGCTTGATTAACCACCTAGATACTACACTCAATTAATTATCTTATTTTCACTTGGGGCAGATGATATTGTAAATGGTTTAGTAGGATTTTTCACTTTTTTATGAGTAATACTAAACAAACCATGCTGACCTGCTTTCCAGGTTAAATCTTTCTCTTTTTCAAACACAAAGGTATATACATATTCTGATTCTTTGTAGCTTTCTATAAATACTAATTCTCTCTTTTTAAATACCGCAATCATATCTTGGAAAAAACTCATTTCACTATCTCCTTTAAGTCTCACAGAATCCCTCATACACGTCCTAAGGGCTACCCTATGTTTTTCTATTTCCTCCAGAAAGTTGTACAGTTTGCCTTATCTTTCATATTAAAATCAATCATTTTCTCAAGTAGTGTGTAGTCTACCGGACTTTTCCACGGAATACGTATTATCTCCTTTGTGTATTCATAGCCCGCCTTTACGATATCATCCTCTACATGAGTAATTGTTACACTTTCCGGAGCGGCGGCTAAATGCTTTTTAGATACGCTAAAGCCAATAATGTATGTGCCATGATCCGTAAACATGGGTTGATTCCATTTAATTTCTGTCTTTAAATTTGGATATTTATCTATTATCCAAGTAAGTACTTCTTCCGTTCTTTCTCTGTGGAAAGGATCATCAATCCCCGCTAAAAATTCAGCAAAAACTTCCATGTTATTCCCTCCTAAAATTAAAATTATATCGTTCAAAAGTTTGGTCTTACATTTCCTCTAACACTTTTTTAAGCTCTTCAATCTTAAATGCCCAACCATACTTCGCACCATTAAATGCCTGAACATCTTCTGTTTCAAATCCAGTTTGCTCAAGATGTAAGTAGGTAGTTCCATTCTCTTCTTTCAATGTCCATGTGACGATAGTGTCTATCGGCCCACCTACCCATGTGTAAGATAGCTTATAAGGCTTGTCTACTACCAATACTTCACTATCCACAATTAAGTCTATTTCCACATTTCGAAACTGACACTTATATCCTACAATTGGTTTAAAATTATTTACCATGACCCATTGTGCAAGTGTATCGGAATTTGTTAAAGCGTCCCATACCTTATTGATTGGACTCTTAAATTGAAAATCTAATAATAAATCTGCCATTATCTATTCCTCCAATAAATTCTTTAATAATAGCGCTCTTTCATTCCAAAACTTTTCATAAAAAGATAACCAATCTTTCACTTCCTGTAAGGGAGCTGGATTTAGTCGGTACTTTGTTTCTCTACCAATTTTACGGTTAGTAACTAAATCTGCTTCTTTAAGGATAGTCAAATGTTTCGATACAGCAGTGCGACCCATTTGAAAATGAGGAGTTAATTCGTGAAGAGGTAACTCTTCAGCACCTGCCAACAAACGTATTAATTTACGTCTTGTAGGATCTGCAATAGCTACAAAAACATCATGCTTTTGGTAAGTATTATTCAAAATCCTCCCCCCCTTATATATATCAGACACTTTTTGGTGTCCTAATTATATGACACTAAATAGTGTCTAGTCAATTTTTTTATTATTGGGGTCCTACCAACAAAAAGCGCAAAACATACGCTAAGCAAATTTCGACATAAATAAAGCCGAGTTTTCCTACGCTAAGAAAATTCGGCTTATTATTTATTGAATAAGAGGGCGCAGCGAATGTAAGCTTGCTATTTTCTTCATATCAAAGGTGTATTCCCCAAGAAAATTGATATGTTCCCATCCTAATGGCGAAATATGTTTTAGTAGATCTTCTTGAAAATCCCCTTTTTCCTTCAACAATTTTGTTGCTTCGGTAAGATATACGGTGTTCCATACACTAATAGCGTTAATTATAATATTTAAAGCGCTTGCACGTTGAAGTTGATCTTGCAGTCCTCGTTCCCGTAACTCCCCTCGTTTTCCAAAGAATAATGATCTTGCCAAGCCATTCATAGCTTCTCCTTTATTCAATCCTCGTTGAATACGCCTACGTAGAGCTTCATTAGATATGTAATCTAAAATAAAAATAGTTTTTTCGATTCTTCCCATTTCTCGTAATGCAGCAGCTAACTTGTTTTGCCTTGCATATGATCCCAATTTCCCCATAATAAGCGAACCAGACACTTTTCCTTCTCGAATCGAATGGGCTAAACGGAGCACGTCATCAAAGTTTTCCTGAATAATCTTTGTGTTAATCCGTCCACGAAGTAATTTTTCTAGGTCAGGAAAATCACTTGGCTTTTGAATTGTGTATAGTTTGGAATCAGCTAAGTCACGAAGCCTTGGCGCAAAACGAAAACCTAACAAATGACTTAATCCGAATACAGAATCTGTATAGCCGGCCGTGTCTGTGAAATGCTCTTCAATATTTAATTCTGTTTCATGATGAAGCAACCCATCGATGACATGGACAGCATCTCTTGCATTGGTATTAATGACTTTCGTATAAAACGAGGAAAATTGATCACTTGTAAACCTATAAATGGTTGCCCCTTTTCCTGTGCCGTAGTGGGGATTTGCTTCGGCATGCAACGATGAAACACCAACCTGTACTCGCATTCCGTCGGATGAAGATGTGGTGCCATCTCCCCAATAAGAAGCTAGAGCAAGTTTGTGTTGAAAATTTACCAAAGTTGCCTGTGCTCGATTTATAGCATCATCATATAATCTCCATTGTGCGGCATTGGCCATCTGATGATAAGTAACTCCAGGTGTAGCATCTGCCATTTTAGTCAATCCAATATTCGTTCCCATTGCCATAAGCGCAGCCATCAAAATGACCTTTTCTTCTCCATTTGGAGGGCGATTAGTGGAAGCATGTATTAACATTTCGTCAAAACCTGTCCAGTGCGCTACCTCCATTAAAAGATCAGTAAGCTTAATTCTCGGAAGCATATTATATAAGGATAAACTGAAAGTTCGTGCATCTTCTGGGGTATTCTTTTCCAAACGATCCACTCTAAGTTTTGCTTTTTCTATATTTATTCCTTCAAGACTATCAAGGTTATTTGAAACCCATGTAAGGCGTTCAGCTAGAGCTTTCTTTCTTTCCTCAAGGTATTCCTCTGCTGATGAACGAACTGCCAGTCTAGTTTCTTTAAGATTGGTTGTTGTCCATTCATCTTTGGGAACAAGGTACTCCTCAAAGTCTTTATGAAGCCTACTGCCGACTACAGATACGTCTCCTGAACGAATATGATTTTTTAATTCCGTAAGGGCAGCCATTTCATAATAATGTCGATTAATTGTTCCTTCCTCATCGTATACATGCTTTTGCCATCGTTTTGGGACGAAATCTAATGGAGCTCCATCTGGTACTTTTCTTTTTCCGGATTCATTCATCACGTTCAATGTTTTTAATGCACGTAATAATGGTTCTGCTGCTTTTGTAGAATGAAATTCTAATGATTTCAAAAGAGTAGAGGTATACTTTCTCAGATAAGTAAATCGATTCTCTAGCAAATCAAGGTAATCATAATCCATTGGTCGAGCTAATTTTTTCGCTTCTTCAACAGAAGTAACGATTTTATCCCAAGGCATTATCTTTTCAATGGTCCTAAATGGATCAAGCCCTTCATCTCGTGCTTGAATAAGTGCAGCCCCAATATCTGCAAAATGAACAACTTTTTCGTTAACTGCTTTTCCATTTTCTTTTTGCATTTCCTCTTGTGTTTTACGACCTTTCGATTGTAAAATCATCATTTGCCGATCATGAATTTCAATTGCTTGGTCAATTAAATCCTGACTTAGAGTTACTAGGTATGCGACAAGAATGGTATATTTCTTATTTTCTTTAAATCTGCGAAACGAATGGGGTTCATAACGTGCCCCAATGCGAGATAATTGTAGTAACCGATTAGGATGAACTTCATTTATGTTTAATGGAAGTTTCAACTCCCGAATATATTCTAAACGCTCTATTACTTTTAGAAAGGCATCCGGTGATGACTGACCCGGAAGTTCTCTCAACCATGCCAATGGGGTTTTCCTGCTTTCCGCAAAGGGATCTATAAGTTTATCCAATTTGTGTCTTTGCCACGGTGAAAGAGTAGCAGTTAAAGAGTTAAAAATCCTTTCCTCTGCTCTCCGACGGGTATCCCACACAAGTCGCTCTATTGTAGTCATTCCAGGAAGGATTATTTTTCGATTCCTAAGTTCTTCTTGAACAGTTCGAAGTAGATACATAGAATTGCCATTTTGAAGTGCATGTTTCAAAAGATACTGAGCTAACTCCCGATATGTACTTACAGAAAAATTCTGGTATCCATATACCTGTCGAATTTCTTCCATATGTTCATGCTTGGTTGGGTCACGTTGGGCATATAAAGAAAATGAATCGGGATTAGCATTTATTTGTTTTGCTATATAGTGGAGTACATAGTCTGGTATAGGTTCAACATCTGTGAGAGACCACCCTGGATAGCGCAATACACATAATTGGACAGCAAACCCTAAGCGATTATGATCTCTTCTGTGTCGTTTTATAATTTCCATATCAAATTGCGAAAAAGTATAATAGGTTTCTAGTTCTTGTTTACTCATTTCATCCGGTATTTTTACAAATTCTGCTCTTTGATCTGCTGTAAGTAATTCTTTCCCTCTTGATGCCATTTCCTCCCCATCCTTTCGTAAGCAAAGACTTACTTCTTTTCTAAATATCGATAAACAGTTGTTCGGGAAACTCCCCACATTTGAGCAATATCAGTAACGGGTGTCCCATTTGCTACCAATGTCTTCAACATTTCTAATTCCTTTTTATCTAACTTCTCCGGTCTTCCTCCTAAACGCCCTCTGGCTCTTGCAGCAGCACGACCAGCTGCTGAACGTTCTTGAATAAGATTACGTTCGAACTCAGCAAAGGCCGCAAATAGATGAAACATAAGCTGCCCTGTTGCACTAGCCTTGTCCATCGTAATGTTTTCCTGCAAGCTGTGGAAACTAATACCTCGGTCATTAAGGTCATTCACAATTTTAATTAAATGCTGCATATTTCTCCCTAATCGATCTAAGCGCCAAACTACTATCGTATCACCAGAGCGTACAAATCGAAGGGCTTCTTCCAATCCTTGTCTTTTATCTTTGGCGCCACTAATTTTATCTGTAAATATTTCTTCGCAACCATGTTCTTTAAGAGCATCCAATTGTAAATCAAGATTTTGAATGCCTGTTGAAACACGAGCATATCCTACCTTCATTAATTTCTCCCCTTATTTTTAAATTTCTCTGTTTTATCGTAACATAACTTAATGTTAGGGGTAATATCTGAACATAGATTTCTTTACAGAGTTTATGAACACATATAGTAGATAGAAAGCTATAAAACTATTTAAATTTCCCTGCGTTCAGAAATTGATGAGTTTTGGAACAAATAATAAAATGTGTGCTTTTTTAACGTTGCTCAGCAATTGGGTAAGGGAGGTAATCAGATGGTTCATCTCGAAATTGTAAGTTATGCCAGAACAACATGCCGCAAATGAATATTGACCAAAGGGATTATCTATTAAAAGGGATAAGATTGGAGGGAATAGAAAATGGATGTAAGGACACTTTTGTTACAACAATGGGCAAGCTGCTTAGATAAAGAAGACTGGTTTCCACCACTTGAAAAAGTACTAGAGAATATTACTTTGGAACAGGCAATTTGGAAACCAGTTGAAGGGGCACATTCCATTTGGGAATTAGTTTGTCATTTACTTTTCTATGAAAAGAGAATTCTGTTACGCTTTCTAGGTGAAACAGCAAATGAACCAAAGGCAGAAAATAATGACGCTACATATCGATTACCAACTGAGACCTTTCAAAATTGGAAGGAAACAAAACAAGAATACTTTTCTGTTCATCGTGAACTTGAAAAAATACTAGCAAAATCAGAACTAGAAGATTTGTATTCGTTATATATTTGCTGAATCAGCTTATGATCAGTATGAATTATTAAAAATAAGAGATGGAGTTTATGAATACATAAAAACCTATCGATCGATTGGTAAAAAAACAACATTGGTTATCTTTTTTAAACCTTCAGAAAATGAACTTCAAGCAGAGGAATACAAAAAACGATTTTGGAATGTCGTTAAATTCTTAAATGAAAACGATCCAGAACCATGGCCTCCTAATGTGCCAGAGGATCCGAATCATCCAGAATGGGAGTTTTGTTTTGGGGGAGAACCTATTTTCTTAGTTTGCCGGGCACCTTTTTATTCGGATAGGAAAAGTAGATTTACTTCTCATGGTCTTGAAATAACGATGCAGCCTCGTGGCACACTAGACGACATTACAGCAGATACGAAAAAAGGGCAACAAGTAAGGAAAATCATTCGTGAGCGATTAAAAAATTATGATATGATAGATTCACATCCTGATATTGGGGATTATGGAGACCCAACAAACAGAGAATGGAGACAATACTTACTACCTGAAACAAATGAAGAAAGCGTAGTAAGATGTCCAATTACAGGGAGAACGGTTAAATTATGAATGTTTTAAGTTATATTGTTTTAGGCCTTTCACTTTCTATACCAGTCGGACCGATTAATATAGAAATGATAAAGAGAGGAATAAAGAACGGATTCTGGCATTCATGGGCCGTTGGCTTAGGTGGGATGTCAGCTGACATTGTTTTAATGCTTTTAATATATTTTGGTGTATCTACTTATTTGACCACGCCAATGGCTCAATTGATTATGTGGATTTTTGGATTTCTAATATTAGTATACTTAGGATATGAAAGCATAAGGGATGCTTTTAAGGAAGTGACTATTTCCGATGAAGTTGAAAAAGAGACTAAATCGAAATCATTTATATCGGGATTTTTGATCGCTATATCCAATCCGTTAAATATTATTTTTTGGATTGGTATTTATGGCTCAGTTCTTACAACAACTTTAAATACCATAGGTACAGGACAAGCTTTACTTTATAGCAGTGCTATTTTTGTTGGAATTGCTGCTTGGGATTTAACTGTTGCAACATCAGTTAACTTTGGACGGAAATTTGCTAATCAGCGATTTTTAAAATGGTTATCAGTTATTGCTGGCCTAGTTTTAATAGGGTTTGGTGTAAGCTTTGGCTATAGGGCAATTAAAAGTTTACTACTTATTATGAATTAGGTACTTATTAAAATTAGAAACCACCTGATTTTTCTGGGTGGTTTTCTTCTGTATCCATTAAAGTTTATAATATCAGCAAATGTTTATTACGGGATTTGGTTACATTGCTACATAGACCCCAATTTCTCCCCTTATTATTTACCAATAATAACCATATACTTTGCGGGTGGTGTCAGCTACGCTGGTACTACCCCTACCCCTACCCTTAAAACTAAAGCCCATACTTTTGTATAAGGGTTCACCATCTTTAGAAGCATGTAACCAAATTCTTTTTACATCTCTGTTCTTACATTCTTCAATGCATTTCTCAAGTAATTGTTTAGCCAATCCTTGTTTTCTATAAGTGGGTAAGGTATACATGTTAAGTATATAAGCTTCTACACCTTGTAAATTCTCTAAATACGGAGGTCTTTTAAAAAAGGATACTCCATTTACACTTACAACTTCCTTATCATTTTTTGCTATGTAAGAAACAAAATTATGATTGGAGATTTCAGTTTTTAAATAGTTTTTGGTAGCATGTATGATCTGATTTTCTTCTTCCTCTGTTTGAATTTCATTTACCTCTTTAAGCAAAGCTACCCTTAATTTAATAATCTGGTTGATATCTGAGATTGATGCTTTATCCACGCTATATAATTTTTTCATGCTTCTTCTCCCCTTACAGAAAAATACAATTAATATTTATAATTGTACTTGCAAGCATTTACTGTGTCGAGATAATAGATAATTCTAGTTATCTTATTGATTCTTTAAATGATTTCCTATAACAGTGATTATATTAAGTTACATTGCAAATAAACAAAAGAACAGGATTAGATAGTAACTAATCCTGTTCTTTTATTAGCTTTGAGCTTTTGTGATATATGTTTTCACTGAAGGAGGTTGATATGTATTGAATTGATCTAATAAACCTTGTGGTTTTGTATCTACAAGAGCCATAGAACGATATTTTTCCTGTAGAAATTGCTCTTCTGTCATGTGATTAAATAAAGAAATAAGTGGTGTGTAATAATCATTAATATTCAACAATCCGCAAGGCTTCTGATGTAGCCCTAACTGAGCCCATGTGAAAATCTCAAAGAATTCTTCTAATGTACCTGGACCACCTGGTAATGTAATGAATCCATCTACAAGTTCGGCCATCTTGGCTTTTCTGTCGTGCATAGATTCAACAACGATAAGCTCTGACAGGTTTTTATGAGAAATTTCTCTTTCTTCAAGGAAAGTAGGCATGACACCAATGACATGTCCGCCAGCTTCTAACACAGCATCAGCCACAGCACCCATTACTCCAACACTTGCTCCACCATATACAAGCGAAATATTACGTTTAGCAAGTTCTTTTCCTAGATCCCTTGCACCTTGAATATAAAGGTCAGATGCTCCATTACTTGATCCACAAAATACAGCTATTCTTTTCATAAAGATCCCCTCCTATGTAGTCACCGTTATTGATTATACATAATAATGGATGATTTGGTAAACTTAGTTGAAGTTAAAAAAGGAAGGTGGAACCATTCAATGAACGTAACAGAATTTCAACAGTGGGTAAAGGACTACTACAAAATGAGAGGTTGGTCAGATTTAGATATCTTTATTCGAATTGGTTTTCTGGCTGAAGAAACAGGTGAAGTAGCACGAGCTATTAGGGCTTTAGAAATTGGAAGAGATCGACCAGACGAAGTAGTTGGAACTTTAGAAGAAAATAAGAAAGAATTAACGGAAGAACTAGGAGACGTGTTAGGTAACTTGATTGTTATTGCTAACAAATATGATATTTCATTAGAAGAAATATTCAGATCACATAAAGAGAAGCTTGCAGAACGTTATTCTACTAGATAAATATAGATATGATAAAAGAAGGGAAAGTGAAGTCGTTTTATGAAAATTCATGATTTCATTTATGGATCTTTTCACTTAGAACCAGTCCTAGCAGAATTAATACATACTCAGCCCCTTCAGAGGCTGAAAAAGATTCACCAAGGCGGCGCAAGTTATTTAGTAAATCCAAAGTGGAATGTAACACGATTTGAACATTCTGTAGGTGTCATGCTATTGATTAAAAAATTAGGTGGTTCTATAGAAGAACAAATAGCTGGCTTGCTGCATGATATTTCCCATACAGCTTTTTCTCATGTTATAGATTTCGTTTTAGATAATCCAGAACAGGACTTTCACGACCAAATATTTGAAAAAGTAATTCAATCGTCAGAAATACCTTCTGTTTTACAAAAGCATGGATTTAATATCTTATCTATATTGCCTATTGAGAAATGGTCCTTATTAGAACAACCTCTTCCTTCGCTGTGTGCAGATCGCATCGATTACACGCTTCGTGATTTATCTACCTATAATATGATTTCTTTAGACGATGCTTGTAAATTTGTAGATGAATTAAGAGTGGTTGACGGTAAAATTTGTTTAAAAACAATTGAGGCAGCAGAATGGTTTGTTAAAGCTTACTATACTGAGGTAGTTGACTTCTTTCTTCACCCATTAAATGTATATGGATATGCCATACTAACGGATATATTAAAGATCGCAATAGCCAAGCAGATTATTCATTTTGATGACTTATTATCAGATGATGAAACAGTTTGGAAGAAGTTAATTGACAGTAAAGACCCTGAAGTGCTAAAAAAAATGAAAGATATAAGTAAAAAGGTAATAAATGATGAGAGAAATTACGACATACACCAAAAGAAAAAGGTTCGGATTATCGATCCCTTTGTGCTGGTAGGGAACGCCCGAATGAAGAAAGCAACAGAGCTCTCCACCAAAGTAAGAGAATTAAATCAGTATGCTCTAGAAAAGTCCTTAAAAGGAACATTCCTTAGAGTTCTTAATACTTAGTAAAAAGAAAAGAGGCTGGGACAAAACCCTCCTCTGAACCGAAAAAGCCGGTGACATTTTACGACGAGTAAAATGTCACCGGCTTTGTTTATTTTTACATTAAAATAAGGACCACTTCTGATAAAATAAAGTTACCACACAAAATCTTATCGGAAAGAAGGGTCCTTATGTTTAAAAATTATAACATGAATCAAGTGGTTTTGCCTTTAGATTTAGAAATAAAATTACAAGAAAATGATATTGCCTTCGCCGTTCATCATCTCGTTGAACATATTCCAGATGAAGCCTTTGCCGGCTTCTTACAGAAAACGGGGTGTCCTGCTTACCATCCACGCATGATGATGAAAATCATTTTATGTGCCTACACACAGTCAGTTTTTTCAGGAAGAAAAATTGAAGCGCTTCTCAAAGATAGTATACGTATGATGTGGCTAGCTCAAGGTTACGAACCGAGCTATCGGACAATCAATCGATTTCGTGTTCACCCAGAAGTTCAAGTGCTTCTTCGTGAGTGCTTTGTCCAGTTTCGATGTCAACTTATTCAAGAGAACGAGATTGATAATGAAGCAATCTTCATTGATGGAACGAAGATTGAAGCAAATGCCAATAAGTTCACATTTGTCTGGCGCAAATCAATCGAAAAGTATAGTGCGAGCCTCTTGGAGAAATCAACCCAGCTGTATGACGAACTAGTAGAAAGAGAAATTATTCCACAGATCGAACGAGAAAGTTCGGACGAACTTTCTGTTGAAGAATTATCTCTAATCACTAAAAAATTAGAAGAAAAGGTTGAAGAGTTGACAAAAGAAATTGAAGCAAGTGAAGATGCCGATGAACGAAAACAACTGCGATCAAGCAGAAAAGAACCGAAGAAAGCGTATAAGCAATTTCAAGACTTTGTGAAACGTAAGTTAAAGTATGAAAAAGACATGGAGATTTTTAACGAACGGAATAGTTATTCAAAAACAGATCATGATGCCACGTTTATGCGTATGAAGGATGACTACATGAAGAATGGCCAACTGAAGGCGGGGTATAATGTGCAAATTGCGACAGAAGGTCAATATACACTTGCTTACGATGTCTTTTCAAATCCAACGGACACACGAACACTTTGTCCGTTTCTTGACGCAATTGAACATCACTACTTCGAACTCCCAAACTATATTGTCGCAGATGCGGGATATGGAAGTGAAGAGAATTACCTCGATGTGCAGAACAGAAAGCGTACGCCTCTTATCACATATAGTATGTATCGAAAAGAGAAGAAAAAACGCGTTAAGAATGACCCATTTCAGACAGCGAATTGGGATTATCATGAAGAAGATGATTCCTTTACTTGTCCCAACGGGAATAAGTTGACGTTTCGTTACAAATCGCATCGCACAGACCGTTACGGATTTACAAGGTTATTCAATGTGTACGAATGTGAAGACTGTTCAGGTTGTCCTTTTCGTTCACAATGTACGAAGGCGAAGGAAGGAAAGAACCGAAGAATCCATTATAACGAAAAGTGGGAACAACAAAAGAAAAGCATTCAACAGCTGCTTTCAGAAGAAAAAACGGGTAAAATCTACGGAAAACGTAAGATTGACGTAGAACCAGTTTTTGGATATCTGAAGGCTAATTTGCGTTTCACTCGAATGTCCGTAAGAGGCAAAGAGAACGTGAAAAACGAATTAGGGTTTGCGTTCATGGCGGTGAATGTACGAAAGTACATCGCCTCCAGCGTAAAATGTGCATAGACCAATCAAACAGATCAACAAAAAAGGGTTCTCATCATCAAAATGCGATGATGAGAACCCTTTTTCATTATTTTTGGCTAGTTATGTCCCAGCCTCTTTTTAAATGCCGATAATTGTAATTGTGGTAACTAGGGATGACTAGTTTGAAAGATTATTAATTAGCAAATCCTTAGTCTTTTCTAGGTAGTTTTCAGCACTTTTATTATCAATTGGTTCACTCCAAGTAAAACCGTCGCCTTTGTATCTAGGAATGATATGAAGGTGGTAATGGCCCAATTCATTAAACCTTCCACCATTTGCACAGGTAGTAACGCCGTGTGGCTTAAACACTTTTTTAATTAGCTTTATCATATTTACTGTAGCTTTATTTATCTCTATTTGTGTATCTATATCTATCTCATCAATATCGTGAAAGTGTTGCTTTGGTAATATTAATAAATGCCCTTCATTAAAAGGAGCGATATCTAACGTACAACAAATATGTTCGTTCTCATAAATAATATGTCCAGGAGGGACCAATCCTTTAGCAATCTTACAGCCTAAGCATTCATTCTTTTTCGTCATTTGCTTATCTCCCTATATGTAAAAATTAAGATCCTCTTTACAGTTCTTTTTTTTACTATGAAATCCTTTATAAAACGTAGAACAAACAGGGAAATCTAGAAGGAAAAAAGAAATAGTTGATAAGAGATTTTGATTGATAAAGGGGATTAATTATGGTTATAGAAAAGTTTTTGAGTGAAATTCCATTACTAGAAACCCAAAGTCTTTTATTAAGAAAGATAACATTAGATGATGTTGACGATATATTTGAATTCTCTTCTGATATAGAAGTAGCTCATCATATGACTTGGGAAGCTAATAGAAACAAAGAAGAAACGTTGAATAACTTTGTAAATGTAGTTATTGAGGGATATAAGAGGGGACAATCTGCAGATTGGGCAATTGTCCATAAAGGAAGTAACAAGGTTATTGGCACATGTGCTTTTGTAGATTGGTCTAATCAACATAGTAAGGCAGAAGTTGGTTATGTCTTAAACAAGAATTACTGGGGATATGGATTTGCAACTGAAGCTCTTAGCGAATTAATTAAATTTGGCTTTGAATGCATTAGTCTGAACAGAATTGAAGGTGGATGTGATATTGACAATATTGGTTCAGAAAATGTTATGTTGAAGGTAGGAATGAAATTTGAAGGCATTTTAAGAAAAAATGAATTTATTAAAGGTAAATTTCGTGATACAAAAATTTTTGCGATTTTAAAAGAAGATTTTTATTCCTAGAACATGACTTATAGTAACTAACCTTGTATATTCTATCAGTCCCAGAGGATTCTAATTAAGATTATAGAATTTACTACGGACAAAGACTAAAAGGTTAAAGGAGAAAATAATGAGAGTAAGGGAGTTTCAGACAGGAGACATACCTCAATTGGTGCATTTAATGGATCAGCTTGGCTATCCGACTTCTTTAGAAAAGCTAGAGGGTAGATTTAGTAAAATCCAGTCTCAACCTAATTATTATACATTAGTAGCTGAACTGAATAACAAGGTAGTTGGAATGGTGGGACTATGTCATAACTTGTTTTATGAGTATGATAGCTCCTATGTAAGAATTGTCGCTTTTATTGTAGACCATAGACGTAAAGGAATTGGCCAGAAATTAATGAACGAGGCAGAAAAATGGGCGATAGGACAAGAAGCAACTTATATTATGTTGAATAGTGGAAATAGAGAAGAGAGAAAGATAGCCCATAAGTTCTACCTTAATATGGGCTATAAAGACAAAAGTACAGGCTTTTCAAAGCCATTAGGTAAACGAATTATTAAAAATGGAAAAGACCTTAAACTTTAAGGTCTTTTTCTTACATGTGCGGTTGATCATAGCTGCTTTTAATAGTTGATAAAAGTAAAATATATACATGTACATAGTAAGCCCCCATTCAAACAACGCATATAAACACGCAGCACCTTCTGGTACGATACATGTATGAATCAAAGGAGGTGCATGTCTTATGCCACAACAAAAATTAACGATTGTCCCCGTCACACTACACCCAGATACTAAACATTCTTTATCATCCACTTCTTCAAAAGATCCTTCAATAAGCATTTGCACGATCAAAACGGCAAACGCGGAAATATCCTTCTATGGCGGCGTAGGTGAGCACGTTATCCAAACCGTTATGAGGGAGTTGAAACATCTGTGAAATACGATTATACAAGTGTGAAAAATATCTACATCATTTGCGGAAAGACCGATATGCGAAAAGGCATAGACGGGCTTGCCACACTGATTCAAGATTCTTTCGAACTTGATCCATATGGCGATTCCATTTTCTTATTTTCAGGATGGAGTAAAGATCGCTACAAATGTCTGTATTTTGATGGCGATGGCTTCGCCATGCTTTATAAGCGTTTAGATAGTGGAAAACTTCAATGGCCAAAAGATGAAAATGAAGTACGTAATCTTTCACAACAGGAGCTCCGATGGTTACTTGAAGGGTTATCCATTCAGCAACCAAAAGCCATTCAACCATCACTAAAAGGCGCGTTCTAAAATCGTTCAAGTTGGTACTTTTATCTTTATTTCACTATTCAAACTGATTATAATAGGAGGAACGAAACTGAACGGAAAGTAGTGAATGTTGTGTCGAACGCTTCTTCTAATAACAAAAGTAAAGATGAGAAATTAATTCGACTGCTTGAAGAACAATTAGCTCATTCGAATCAACAAAATAAAAAGTTATCGAAAAAGTTGGATCAATCATTGAAACAGATTGAATCGTTGACGCAACAACTTCAACATTTAACAAAACTCTTATATGGCTCTAAAACAGAAAAATCCAAATACAATACGCCCGACGGGCAAGTGTCCTTATTTGAGGATGACCCGTCTTTTACTGATTCTGAGCACACAGAAGAACAAAGCCAACAGACGATTTCTTATACTGTTGTTCGAAACATCCAGAAGAAAAAGAGAAATGATTCATTGCGAGATGATGTAGAAATAGAAGCGATCCATCATCATCCAGACAATACCATCTGTGACTGTTGTCAACATCAAATGGTTGAAATCGGCGGAACGGTTGTCCGTGAAGAAGCTACATTTATTCCCGCAAAAATGATGAAAGTACAGCATATTGAACATGCCTACGAATGTAGGAACTGCAAAAGTGATGCATCACAATCCGCACAAATTAAGCGTGGAAAAGCACCACAGCCACCGATTCAACGTAGCATCGCAAGCCCTAGCGTGCTTGCGAAAGTCATCTATGATAAATTTGCGCAATACTTACCCCTTTACCGCCAGGTCAAGGAATGGTCACGTTATGGTCTAGATACGAATGATAAAAATCTTTCTAATTGGGTCATACATGCAGCACATGATTGGCTACTACCTATTTATGAACGAATGAAAGAGTTGATGATGTTTAAGTCTGTTCTACATGTCGACGAAACGTATTCCCAAATTATTCATCGTTCTGATGGGAAATCTGGTCAATCCAATGCCTATAACTGGGTATATCGAAGTGTGCCAAGCCAAGGTCCCTTGATTATTCTATTTCAAAGCTCTTTATCACGGGCTCGGTCCGTCCTTGAAAGTTTCACGGAGGGGTATTCCGGTACAATTATTTGTGATGGTTACTCTGCCTATGATAAGATTGGCGGAATTACCTTCGCAAATTGTTGGGCACATGTTCGTCGTTATTGGTTGAAAGCCGACAGTAAGAATGGCCAAGTTGGTGTGAAGTATTGTGATGAATTATATCGACTAGAAAGGAAATTTAAACATTTGTCTCCGAGCAAGCGCAGAAAAAAACGCCAAAAATACTCGAAGCCAATCGTTGACAAATTTCTTAACTGGATTGAAACATCACCATTCTACGGAAAAAATGCCCTCGCAAAGGCAGCTGAATATACGTTGAATCGAGCAAATGGGCTTAGAGCATTCTTGAACGATGGCCGCATTGAGATTGATAATAATCCAGCCGAAAACGCCATCCGCCCCAATGTCATTGGTCGAAAAAATTGGCTCTTTAGTGTTAGTGAAGCCGGTGCAAAAGCGAATGCCATCTGTTTGAGTATCGCAGAAACTGCAAAAAGTAATGGCATTGATTTCTATGAATATATAAAGAAACTTTTGACGGATCTACCGAATATCGGCATCCATCAAAATCCTGAAATTCTAGATCAATACATGCCTTGGTCTAAAATGATTCAAGCAACATGTAATAGAAGATAGATGAGGCCGTATTTTTGATAAAAAATCATAAAAATACGGCTATTTATCATGCGTACCATGAAGGTACGCTGTTTTTTATTTCGGGCTTACTGTACATATTTAAAATATAGTATTAGGTTATAATGGGTCTGGTCAAAAGGTAAGCAAAATAAAAAGCAACCTCGACAATTGGCAAGCGAGGTTGCTTTTTATGCTCGTTGAAGAATGAATGCTACAACGACTAAATTATATCATATTTTACCAATAAATATATATTTTTCTTGTTTTTGCATATGTATAAAAGGAGCGCTTTTTATACATTCTTTCTTCAACCACACACCTGAAGATCATCGTCATATCAACGGTGTATAAAAAGCTGCATACTCAAGCAAAAGAATCCTTAGCTGAACCCTACTGCCGCAAGGGTTCTTTTGCTTGCTTGGTTCCTTTAAGAGACTTTATGTAAACTAGCTTTGCATACTGTATACATTAAGAATTCACTTGTTTTTTATAAGTTAGAAGTGAAAATACAATAAAGGAACTGATTAAAATTGATGTAATATGTGTATCTAAATATAGTTTGTGTTCTACAATCAATGTAATAATTGGAGAAAGTATTATAGCAATGAGTATATAAAGTAAGAGCTTTAAAAAGAATTTTGAGGATCTGAATTTATTTTCAATTAAAGCATAGCTCGGTACTAATAAAATATATAATACGGCTCCTAAACCCATAATAAAAAGTACTGAACTAACGGAGAAAAGCCCTTCTAAATATGAGGCCCTCTTACTATTAAAAAAATCACTAATTAAAAGTGAAAGTCCAATTAGAACTGTTGTGATGAATACGGATGAAATTGGTCTATTCTTCATAAAAACACCTCTCTTATGATAATATATTCCAATTATACACTTGTTTTTAAGCCAAAGGGAGAGAGTGTGAATTATATAAGACTGCCTAGAATGCGGATTATGTTAACTAAATATGTATAAAGTATACATATTTAAAACTATAAAGGTTTTTTTTGAAATGAACAGAATTATATCATTGTAATTAGTACAAGGCGGTGATTAAAATGAACCTTTTTCAACAATTAGTCGATTCTATACATAGAATTTCTAAAAAACAATCTACACTTTTATTAGGAATTGATGGCTGTGGGGGTTCTGGAAAAAGTACATTAGCTGAAAAGTTAAAAGAAGAGTTTGCTAATGTGACCATTGTTCATATGGATGATTTTTATCTTCCTTCTAACCAAATTATAAATACTCATCCAACCAAAAAGCCTATTGGTGCAGACTTTGATTGGGAACGTTTATTAAATGATGTGCTAAAGCCAATTAGTCAAGAAATAGAAGGACGATATCAGCGATATGATTGGGAAAAGGATGATTTAGCAGAATGGCATGTAGTGCCTATCGGCGGAATTGTCATCATTGAAGGCGTATATTCAACTCGTAGAGAATTAAAAAATAAATATGATTTTACTGTTTGGGTTGATTGTTCGAGGGAAATAAGGCTAGCTAGGGGAATTCAAAGAGATGGAGATGCTTCTAGGAACATATGGGAAAATAATTGGATGATTTCTGAAGATATCTATGTAAAAGAACATGAACCCAATAAAAGATCAGACTTTATTATACCTGGAACTGGAAAGGATAGAGGATAACTTGATAGTTATCCTCTTGTTTACTGTTTGAGTGCCGATAAGGCACATTATGTTAACTAACTTTGTATATCGTATACAGATATACAAACAGTATTTCTCTAAAAAACATTCCAAAATTTGATAGAATTAATCTATTCAGATTTCATTGAACTTAAAAGGGGAGAAATATATGTTTGAAGAAAAGGTAGGTATCATTACAGGTGGGACATCGGGGATTGGTTTAGCTACAGCAGAATTATTGGCAAAAGAGGGTATGCATGTTGTTATTGCCTCTAGAAGTATTGAAAAAGGAGAAGAGGCCCTTTCCAGGTTAAAAAAGTGGTCTCCCAAATCGATCTTTATTAAAACGGATGTAACTAATAGTCAGGATGTCAAACAGCTTGTTAGCCAAACATATTCCACATTTGGGAGCATAGATATTGCTTTTAATAATGCGGCCAACACAGAGGCTTCTTCTAATGCTACACATCAGTTCAGGGAAGAAGATTTTGACCATTTAATTAATGTTACGTTAAAAAGTGTATGGCTTTGTATGAAATATCAGTTACAAGTAATGACAAAACAAAATAGTGGCGTCATCGTTAATACATCTTCTATGGATGCACTCTTATGTTCTGCAGGAACTGGTGTGTATGCTGCAGGAAAAAGTGGGGTTATAGCTTTGACGAAATCAGTTGCTCAAGAATATGGTCATCAAAATATAAGAATTAACTCCCTTTGTCCTGGTGCATTTCGTACATCTATGCTAGAAGAAAAATTCTCTATTCTATCTCCAGAGGAAAAAGTAAAGCTAAATGAATCCTATCAGAAGTTAAATGCATTAGGTAGAATTGGTGATCCATTTGAAGCAGCAAAAGCTGTAAAATGGCTTCTTTCTGACGATGCATCTTTTGTTACGGGTCAAAACATTATTGTAGATGGTGGAATCGGGTTTAAAATTGAATAACTTTGTAGAGTTATCAATTGATTTTATCACTACCTATAAATGGTTTTATGTTAACTCAAAGTGAACATATATGTGCAGTTGTAGAAAACATCGTGTTCAAAAGAATGAACACGATGTTTTAATGATTTTTTCAATTTGTGTCTTTTAATCTCATAACTTTTCCGTCTGCACTTAGTTCTACTTCGTATCTAATTTTAGATATATCTTTCCATTCACCTCTTCCAAAGAATTGAGGATTTAATAAGAAAACGCCTGTTTCTTTTTTTATTAGAATATTCTTTTTGGTTAACTGATTAACTGCATTAGTTACTGATTGTTGTTTAATCCCTAAATTCTCAGCTACAATTCGTTTATATCCTGAGTTAATAATGATAAATTGGCCTTTATTTGCATAAGTTACGCCCTTTATAAGCTCGTATAATACTTTACTTATCCATCCTTGTATTTCTGCTAACACAACAATATTGTCGAGATATACTTTTATGTAGTCTGGTTCTTTTCCGTAGTTAAAAGAAACACTTGTCGTTTCTTCCGTTATTTCTCCGTTCATATGGCTCTTTTTTACAATTTTAGCATAACGACATTGTAAATATAGTAAATTTTTGTTTAATTGTTTTAGATTTATACATATTCCTAGTCCCAAATGATGAACTTGAGTACAGAACATATCCCATTAAATTGAAAGATAATAAGGGAAGCATCAGAAAACTGCAGTTTTCCTGATGCTTCCCTTATTATCAAGTTTCCACTTGTAATTCATTCATCTTGGTAATCAACTTAAATCAATGTATCTGAGAATATAAATAGGATTCCCCCATAACGTTTAAAGGACTTTTGTAAAATAAAAGCCGATGATTACTTAGCGTAGGAATCATTGGGTTTTATTTTGTTGAAATTTCTTAGCGTATGTTTTGCGCTTTTCGTTGGTAGGACCCCTTTTAGGACATTATTTTTCTTAAATTCCTTTGTCACTTCACTTAAATACACAGTATTCCATACGCTTATTGCATTAATTAATATATTTAATGCACTAGCTCTTTGTAGTTGATCTTGTATCCCACGTTCTCTGAATTCACCACGTTTACCAAAAAATAAAGCTCTAGCCAATCCATTCATGGCTTCTCCTTTATTTAGTCCACGATGTATCCTTCTTCTTAATGTTTCATTCGTAATATAGTCAAGAATAAAGATTGTTTTTTCAATTCTCCCAATCTCTCGAAGAGCTGTAGCTATTTTATTTTGTCTTGCATATGAACCTAATTTCCCCATGATTAATGACCCAGAAACTCTTCCTTCTCGAATTGAATGTGCCAGCCTTAAGACATCATCAAAATTCTCTTTAATAACGTTTGTGTTAATCTTGCCCCGAAGTATGCCTTTTATGATTGACGAAACGCCATATGATCAATGGTTACCAGAGATTCATAAAGATATTATCTTATTTTCAGATGAAGCGGTAGCAAGTTCTTTTAATAGCACCCAATACAAAAATATTGAATCGTTTAAAAACTATAATACAAATGGAAATATTCATAAGCTTGCATTAGATTATCACTATGAGGAACCATTTCAAAGAATTCTAGGGTTAGATGAATTTGACCTCATACGATTAGCACATTTAAGGGAATATCTTAATATTCCAGGGCAGGGCTTATTAAGTGCAACTACTTATCGTGATAAATTACTTATGAAAAAGCATCTTGATTATCATAATATTGCTATCCCAGAATATAGGGAATTAAAGTCTCCCATTGACTTAATTGAGTTTATTGAGGAATACAAATATCCGGTAATTGTTAAGCCTAGAAATCTAGTTAGTTCAATGGGGATAGTTTTAATTAGAAGTGAATCTGATTTACAAAAATTTTTAGAAAATGATTTCGAAAAAAATATGATGGTGGAAAATTATATTGAAGCAAAATTATATCATATTGACGGTCTAGTAAAAGACGGTGAATTAATGTTTGTTTGGCCATCTGCTTATTTGTCCCTGAATCGCTGTTGGTTAAATGATGGCTTCACTTCTAGTTACATGCTTGAACCAAAAAATCCAACTTTCAATAAATTGATTGATTATACCAAAAAGGTACTAAAGGCTATGCCTTCACCAGATATTTTCACTTTTCATTTAGAGGTTTTTGAGGAGAATAACGGAAAGTTATTAGTTTGTGAAATTACAAGTAGAACTGGTTTAGGAAGAGTAAATAAAATGCTTGAAGAATGTTGTAGCATTAATTTAAATCGCTCTGTTTTAAGGTTACAATGTGGACTTGAAGAAAATGTGAAACCAAAATTAAATAATTTAGGCGGATGGATTCTTTGCCCTCCTAAATGGGGGAAGTTGGTTAAAATCCCTACTAATATACCTTTTGATTATATCAAAGACTATCAAATACATGGACAAATAGGGGATTCTTATACAGGCGGAGATTTTAGCGGTGATAAAATAGCAAGTATGATTTTAGTGGGAAAAGATGAGGTTGAACTTAGAAAAAATATGAATGAGGCCTATAAGTGGTTTGAAGAGCATACCATTTGGTCAAAAGACTATACTACCTCTACTGATCTAACAAAATTCCCCTTGTTTAAAGTCTAATACTTATATCTAAACTAAATAAGAAGGATGCTAAAGTTTTTTTAGCATCTTTTTGTCTTTGTATACTGATTGCAAATGCATATTGAAAACAATTTATTTTAAACATAATAACAAATGAACCAATTTATATAATCGAATCAATTTCATAAATTAAATCCTTAGAGCCACAAGCTATCAAATGTACGAAAAAAGGAGTACCTCCCCAAAATGTCGAAATAAGTAAGCACCACACAAACTTATAAGACTGGAGGAAGACTCCCTATGACTATTATACGACAAGGAAGCCTATTTGACCTACAAGAATTATATAATTTAGAACCTACCCAACGTTTTGAAGCTATTTTTTCTTCTATTGATATAGACCCAATCTTCGCTGTGGTAACGAAGAAATCACGTTTTGGAAGACCCGTTAAGTTGAACTATGCAGCGATGATTTATTCACTCGTTGCTAGAATCACAGAGCGTATTTCATTTATTAAAGATTTAGTGAAAAGATTACAGAATGACATGATTTTTCGCCTTGATTGTGGCTTTTTAGTGTCAGATACTATTCCGTCAGAAGCAGCTTATTCCAGAATGGTCACAATCCTCAGTGAATCGAATGTACTTGAAAAAGTCCAAGGAACCTTGCTTCATCAAGCGATTTCAGAAGGTTTTATTTCCGATGACACAGTAGCCATTGACGCTACACACTTTCTCGCAAAAGATGGAGCACCACCAAAGGAAGAACAACCGAAAAGTGAACCGAAAAAGCGTGGGCGTAAATCAAAAGAAGAATATGAAAAATGGCTCATTGAAAAGGCGGAACTGGAAGCCAATCTGCCTCTTTTTGATAAAAAAATCGAAGATCAGTTAGACATTCCTTTAGCCGACCTTCGAGCTGAAATTCCTCAAGATCCACAGTGGGGTGTGAAAAAAAACAGTGAAGGAAAAAACGTTTTTTGGTATGGATTTAAAGCTCATTTGGCTGTTGGAACATCCAGTCAATATATTCTTCAATCCCTTCTTTCTTCGGCCAACTTGAATGACGGAAAGGCTGCGATTCCTTTATTAAAAGGAATTCATGAACGAATATCGCTTTCTTCTTTACTCTATGAAACAATGGACGCTGGTTACGATTTTGAAGCCGTTTATACGCAAATACATCGAATGGGTCATCGAGCTGTGATTGCTTATAATAAACGCAATGAACCAGAACCAATTGGTTTTGATAAGCATTTCGCTCCTACTTGTGTCCGTGAACATTCCTATCGCTATGATAGCTTTGAAGTAAAATATGAAACACTAAAATACACACGTCCAAACGAATGTAAAGACTGTCCACTAGCCAATGATGCTCTATGTCAAAAGGTGTATAAAGTAAAAATCACTACAGATTTAAGAAAATTTACAGCGCCAGCACGTGGATCTCAAACATGGAAAAAAATCTTCAAAAGACGCACGGCGGTAGAACGTGTGAATGCTTATCTTAAGGGATATTTCCAATTAAACAATGTTCGTTATCGTACAGGAAAAAAGGCTAAAGTCCATTTTGACCTCGTTACGTTAGTTTATAATGCTTCAAAATTAGCTGCAGACCGTCTTAATCAAATGTTAAATCAACAACAAGTTGCTTAATCAAAGTAAAAAAATTAAAAGGAATTAAATTCTGCAAGTTTTTGATTTTTTAAAAGTTAGACTTATGAAATTGACTCATTACATTAAAATATATAATTTTTTCTATAAATATCTTTTTCTAAGGATATGGCATCAAAGTCCTTTTTTGCCTTAGTTCCTAATGATCTGATTGATAATAATATTTTTTGCTAATAATAATCTCTTTATATTGTAATCACCACTAACAAATTTCTCGAAGTTTATTCGAAGCCTGTAACCTGCATCTTTTTCTTTTTTCTTAAATAGTTTTCTTTCTTTAAAAAAGCCTGATTCCTCATACTCAGGAGAGAGATTTACGACAATTGGAGTTATTCCAATACTTTGTAATTCACTACCATAGTTTTTATCCTTAAGGCTTTCTAGTTTAGCTTCAAATTCATTTCTAATCTCTCTAAATTGTTCGGCTACCTCCATGTCGGTCTCCCCACTTAGAAATATTTCCATTTTAGTCAACCCATTATGCTTCTAAAATATATAATTTGATTTCCAGCCTTTCATATCACTTATATTTTTTGAAAATTTAAGTGGATTTAAAAAATCCTTTTGCCTCTATCCTACCCTTAAAAGGGTTAATAAACAAAAACAGTCCAAGATACGCTTGGCTTGAATAAGATCCTGCATATAATGGACTTTTTAAAATGTATTGTTATGGAAAAAACGCATCCTTTACTTTAAGTACATTTATTCACAAACTAAAACACTGACCCATTGTACGGATGTAATAAGGAAGATTGTTTCCATAACATAAAATAATATAGATAAAAGTACCAGCAACTAACAAACTTTTGGATAAACACTCACTTGATAAAATCATATTTTATTCTTCTTTTAACCAAAATAAATACTATTTTAGCGATGGCTAAACAAATTACTTGGCATCCTAAGAACCTCAAATTTCCAAAGCTAAGAAAGTCTTACCGCTCCTTAAGGCAGAATTAAGTGTCTCTCCATTAAAAATAAACGGGTAATAACTGACAAGAAACCAACCTCTTAAACTAGACACAATAATGGTTTAACGCTGTCCATTATGATGTATTGGTTCTACGATCCTTCTATCCATATTCTGTATAAAATAATTTTTTTAACAGACACTATAAAAAACGTTGAAGGAAATGATAAGAATGACAGAGCGTAATAATAATGAGAGCTTGCCAGGTTATGAAAAAATTAAATCGATTCTTAATGAATCACCCGACTTGAATTGTCGAAAGATTGAAGCTGGACAAGTGGGGATTCATATTATTTTCATGAAGAATTTAATTAAGCCAGAGATTCTAAATGAATATGTCATTAAATACATTGAACAACTTTCTGTAGAATACTTACATTACACCTATTTAATGAAAAACATTCCTATAGAAGAAATAATGGTAAATATAGAGGAACAAGAAGTTATCTCTTCCCTATTAAATGGATTTGCTTATATTTATTTCTTAGAAGAGAAAAAGGGATTCATGGTGAACTGCGCAAATCCCATTGAACGCTCTATTGAGAAAGCAGAAACAGAATCGTTAGTATATGGACCTAAAATTTCGTTCACTGAATCATTAACTTCTAACGTTAAGATAATCAGACAAAATCTAAATGATTATAATTTGTGCACGGATGAAATAAAGATTGGGGAACGCGTTCAAAAGCAAGTAAGAATTGTATATATAAAAGATATTGCGAACGATGACACTCTTCAGACACTTAAGGAAAGGATTAAACAATTAAAAACGGATAATATAAGTGACAGTGCCGTTTTGGCTCAATGCCTAGAAGATAATCATTACTCTTTATTTCCACAATTTATATTAACAGAGCTGCCCGATCGATTCATCTACTCGATTATAAACGGGCGAATTGGTGTTTTTATAGATGGTAGCCCAGTAGGGATTATAGGTCCTGCTAATTTTTTCTCATTTTTCGAATCAACAGAAGATATCTATTTGAGATGGTCTTTAAGTACATTTATTCGTTTTATCCGATTTTTTGCTATGGTAGGTTCTATTTTTTTAACAGCCATTTATGTGGCTGCCATGACTTATCATTTTGAACTCATACCATCTAAATTGTTATTTATCATTGGACTATCACGTTCACAAGTTCCTTTTCCGCCCTTATTAGAAGCACTCTTACTAGAATTGTTAATTGAGTTACTTAGAGAATCTGGTGCCCGCCTTCCTTCAAAAGTAGGACAAACAATGGGAATTGTAGGAGGTATTGTCATTGGCCAAGCAACGGTTGAGGCAGGATTAACTAGCAATATTTTAATTATCATTGTTGCATTTAGTGCATTAGGGGCATTTTCGGCTCCTATTTATGAAATGGGCACTGCTGTCAGAATTGCTAGATTTCCAATCATTATTTTAGCAGGTGTTTGGGGGTTAAATGGAATCATTTTTGGTATATGTATTCTAATGGTTCACTTGTTAAAATTAACTTCTTTAAATAAACCTTATCTTGCACCTCTATATCCGCTAAGAATGAAAGATTTGCAATATTTTTTAATACGTCTCCCCCACCATTTTTATATGAGGCGACCGTTAGTAAATCGACCAAAAGACTCCATTCGCCTGAAGGAGCGATTAAGAAATATAACAGATTTAGATGAATTTTGAGGTGCAAAATGAAATCAAATATACGATTTGTTAACGCCTTTATGGCGTTTTATATCATACACACTTCGCAAATTGGTATGGGAATTCTTGAAGTTCCAAGAATTGTGTATCTAGAATCAAAAAAAGATGCTTGGATATCCATTTTACTATCTGGTTTATTCGTTAGCTTGATTACATGGTTAATGATTTCTATCCTAAAAAAAAATGAAGGTGGTACTCTTTTTGAAATTCATGAACATATATTCGGACGCTTGATTGGTAGTATTTTTAACTTCCTTATTGTCATTTACTTTATTGCCGTCCATTATTCGATTACCATTAGTTATGTCGAGTTGTCACTAACATGGGGATATGAAGGTGTCTATGAATGGGTCGGGGTATTGGTTTTATTAATATTAACCATTTATGCTGTATCCGGCGGATTTAGAGTAGTGACCGGTGTTTGCTTCTTATCCTTTTTATTGACTATATGGCTGCTATTTGTTGTGTACCAACCACTTCAAACCATAAACCTAACTAGGATTTTACCTATTATGACGACAACTCCTTCAGAAATTATGAAAGGAGTTTTCAAGAGCAGTTATACAATGTTAGGTTTCGAGACGTTATTTTTTATTTTTCCATTTATAAAGGAGAAAAATAAACTACAGCTGTTTAGTCAAATAGCAGTCTGGTTTACGACCATTCTTGTTTTAATAACAACTGTTGTTTCTATTTTATTTTTTAGCGCGAAAGAATTAGAGAAGAATGTATGGCCTGTTGTCAGCATGATTAGCACGGTCCATTTTCCATTTATTGAGCGCTTTGAATTTGTTGCGGTTCCATTATGGATTTTAGTTATTTTTCCAAACCTATGTATCACTCTGTATATTTCTTCCATGGGTATTAAACAGATTTTTCATATAAAACAGAAATATGGAATATGGCTCATCTCCATTATCCCTTTTATCTGCAGTTTTTTAATTACTAAAAGAGTAGATAATAATTATTTTTTTGATCAAATTGGCAAAATTGGATTTTTTCTGTGGTTTATCTATCCGATTTTCTTGTATGGAATAACCATTATAAAATCAAAAATCAATACTCGTTCCAGAAGGAGTTGAAAGAATGAAAAAAATTGTTATTCTGCTGTGTTCTCTTCTTTGTACTGCATGTATGGCCCCTGAAAAAATAATAGAAATGCAAGGAATTTCAACGATTATTGGTTTTGACTTGCTTGATGACAATACATACAAAGGCACTATCAGTTTGTTACAATTTGACCGAAAAGAAGAAAAGACAAGTGTAACCCTTTCTGCCGACGGAACGACTAATAAACAAATCAGACAAAAACTAGAGGAACAGACAAGCCATGATATTACGTCTGGTCAATTAAGGACCATACTGTTTAATAAAAATATGGCAGAAACAGTAGGAATTTCTTCTTTTCTGGATTCTATGCAACGAGATAGCAGTATCAGTTATTTAATCTTTTTGGCCATTACTGATAATGCTGAGGAGACGATTAAAAATAAAAACTATGAAGAATATCCCGAAATGGGATCCTATATCTATCAACTATTGGATAAACACGAAAAGAAAGAAATGTTAGTCAACTCCAACTTACATGATTTTATAACCACACTATATGAAATTGGTATCGATCCTACCCTACCCATGATAAAAAATGCAAATGGGGTAGCACCTTCTATAGATGGTGTTGCATTATTCAAAGAAGATAAAATTGTTGGATCTATTTCGTTGATAAACACCCTTTACATAAAATTATTCACAAATAATAAGGCATTTTTAGGGGATATAACTGTAGAGATTGCTGCTGAAGAACTAGAGAAAAGAGGTATGGCCGAACTCAACCTTCCTAAAAGTGATATTTATAAGATTACACTTCATCCAATAAAGTACAAAGGAAACATTGAAATAAAGAACGAAGAATTGGTTCATTTAAATGCAACGATTTCCGTTTCAACATTAGAATTTCAACCATCTATTTCTGTGAAAAATAAAGATTCACTAAACAAAATGGAGCAACTAATTGGTGAAGCCCTAAACAAAGAATTTGGATATATACTTGAGGAATTTAAAAATTTAAATACGGATCCCATCGGAATCGGAAGAAAAATAAGAAGTGTTAGAAAATATTCCCATTTAACTGAGGGAGATTTAAGACAAAAATATTCAGCACTAAAGATAAAACCAAATATAAAGGTGGAAATTAAGCGAACTGGAGCAGTTGATTAACATGTTTTTTTAGGAACAAAATCGTTAACGCGACTTAACCACGACCCAAGTGTTGAAGAATGTACCACAAGTATCGCATTCATAAATCAAAACACCACGTATCCTTAAATCCACTGTTATTTACCGAATAAGCGTTGAAAGAACCCTTTCTTGCTTTCTTCTTCCCTTTTCTCTTCTGCAGCTGCAATTAGCTTCTTTGTCTCCTGGACTTCCCTTAATGATTGGATCAGTGTTTCGTCACGCTTATTAAGCCGTTCTTCTATGTATTTCTGTTGTTGATCTAACCGTTCCAATAATGCTTTGTTAAACTGTTCTTGCTGTTTTTGGCGTTCTTCTTGATGTTCTATGTATGTCATCAAACGTTCGATAAATTGATTATCAGAACGCATTGAAGGAACGTTGTTTTCCTGTTCTATTTCCGTCTCATCAGAGAACGGTGCCTTCTGATGCTTTGTTGTTACTACTAAAGAAGCGTTATTCATTGACATGTTTTTCTCTTGAACAAGTTTTTGAAATTGTTGGAGAACGATTAAGTCTTGCTGCGTGAATATCCTCTTGTTCTGATCCGTTCTGTAAAAGTTATAACCGTGTTCTTCTAAAGATAAGCACCATTTACGCAATGTACTGTCACCAATGTTCAAACGGTTCGTCATATCTCTTACAGTTAGTGTTCCGTCCGTTCCACTCATAGTAAAAACCTCCGATCTCATTTACCGTTATTGTATAGAAAGATAGAAAGCTTGGACAGATGGAACTGATATTCGATTTATCGTCAGATTAAAGTATTGTCCGATTTATATTATTGTTTTAACTATAAAAAACACTTCCCTGAAATTAGGAAGTGTTTGAAAATTTTAAATCATGCTATTATGTAAGAAAAGAAAATAAATAAAACTACCAAGGTAGGCAGTTAGGTAAGCAACAAATTTCACGCATCACCAGGATGAGTGAATGTTTTGTCTTTATATAGTTCGCACTACCAGAGTGAGAACTGATATGTAAACCAATATTACCTAATAATATATTCTTTGTCAACCTTCCGAAGAGGGGAAAATGATGGTTCAAAATGAAAATATAAAAGTGTTTTTTGATGAGAGTGGGAAAAGAAAGGATAAACCTAATCTTATGGGTGGACTTTCAATTCCTTCTAAGATCTATTCTTTACCAGAAATTGAAGCTTTATCCCAACAATTAAGAGATGGAACCGTAAAGCTTCACTGGAAAGATGTTACGGGTAAAGCTGATTATCGTACAAATATCGTTAAGGCTTTAAATCTTATTGCTGAATATCATCATTTGCTTAAATTTAACGTTATTCATTATGACTACTCAATGTTAGCGAATAGAAGGGGATTTGGTGAGGATTTAATCGATAGGATGATTTATACAAAATTCCCAGAACGTATAATATATGGTCTTTTGAGGGGATATGGTCGTACTGTAGACATCACAACTGACATCTACATAGAAGACTCTACAGAATATAAAAGCTTTCAGTTAAATGATTTAATAAAAGAGCAGCTCAATATTCAATCATTGTATCGGGGAGAACATTATGTGGTATTAACAAGTCAGTTAGTGCCAAAAGGGGAAGAAATAGGGGTGGAGATAACAGATCTCTTACTCGGTGTTATTCGGAATATTATTGAAAATAAACCTGATTCAGAATCAAAACAGTATCAAATTAGAAATTCAGTAATAATTAGCCTTCTAAAAAACCCTAAATTCTACTCGTTGATTAGCAATATTAAGTATTTTGAATGGAGTAATGTCAGAGAGTTAACGGAAATTAATTTTAATGATTATTTACAGATCTTCATTGCAAATCATTATGAATATTGGAAGTAAAGCATCTTTTTTTGAAGGTGCTTTTTTTTGATCCTCTTACCCCAAAATTGGGGTTTGATTTCGATATTATGTAAACTAAATCAATGGACGGAAAATTTCGTTTATTAAAAATCGTATTAATAAAGGATTTGTTTAAAATTCAATACATAAGTATTGTTAAGTATTGAATCTAAAAATACTGGTTATTATAGGTATAAAAATAATCAGTACTTAATTTAAGAATTTTATTAAAAATCTTTACTCTAATTCCCAGTGAATTTACACCTCCTAAAATGTTACAATTTATAGGAGGGGTAGCGTCAGGAAAATGCGGATTTACAACGTTAAGGAAATCAAAATATAAAAAGTCTAATTTCTCGGTGTTATAAGTGAAAAATTTGGCTTTAGTTACTTCATTAAAGCGCCTGATTGTTGAAGACTAAAGTTTATATTCATCAAGAAAATTGATGTGCTCTTATCCTAACAAATTTTATTTAGGACTTACATGTATGCCTTCACTCTCTCGCCAATCTGCATAGAGTATACGCTTTACATTATTATATCCATTAGTAGTTAATTGGTTATCTAACCACTGTTGATCAAATCCGAGTTCATGTAAATTATCCCATAAAATTTCCCCATCTATTTTTAAAGATGTTGGGACGTCTACTGGACTTTCTGGAAGATTGAGATCTTGCTTGTCTGGTTTTTGATACTTGGAATTTAATAATAGTGTTGTGTAAATAACTATTTATAAAGAGTAAAAAATGAACAAACGCCAACACCTTGAACATAGGGTTTGGCGTTTTCTCTATACGAATTTTGACCCCTCTCTATTTGGGATGGCTAGACTTCCATTTTATAGTCTAATAAAATTTTCCTTAAATCCTGTCTCGGTATTTCCAAATTAATTGTCACCCGTATAAGTTCGTCCTCTTTATCACTTTCCCGATCCGACAATTCGATTTCGCGATCAGATTGAGTGGACAACTCCACACCTTCCCTCACATCGGAATTAACGTCTTCTTTACCACTTATTGATTCTCCATACAACATTTCCCACTGTTCATATAAGTTTTTTGCTGTGTGATATTCATCAAGATCAGCTTCTGTATCTATCTGTAATTTTTCTTTCAACCCACGACATGACTCTTCCCATTCCTCTAAGGTCTTCAAATCAAATAATTTTGAAAACCTTGGTTTCATTCTTTCCCAATGCAAATAAATGTTATCACACCATTTCAGCAACTCTTCACGATATTGTATTTCTTCTACTTCTTCCACTCCTCTTCATCTCCCGACCATAATTTTCATCCATAATATTCAAAAAACAATCGACATGTTTAAAAGTACAAATAGGTAAATTTCGTTAATGCTTCTGGTTATGAAAAGGTAAGTGGCCTCCGGTAATTGATAATAGACTTATCAAAAGTAAATTATTCAAAATGACACAAACCTTTTATTAAAACATCCTTGTTAATGATTTTTACCTATTTGATAATAACAATTTCATCATATGCTCCGCGATTGTCCAATGACTAGACAGTTGCCTAATTGTTATTAATTGGAATTACTTGGTCAATAATCATTGCTTTTAAAATTCCAAGTGCAAAGGCTTGTAGTTATTCCACCAGATGAAATAGTTATAGCCGAAAGAAAGAAAGTTTCTGTTGAAACGAATAAACCCCCAAGACAAATAACAAAAACATCCATAATGAAAATGATGATCCCAACATTAATTTTAATGAATTCAGAAAAGTACTGGGCTAATAAATCTGTTCCACCTGTGCTTGTCTCGAAGCGAAGCATAAGACCAATGCCAAAACCAATGAATACACCACCTGTAAATGAACTAAGAATTGGTGAAAATTTTATAGGAACTTGATTAACGTTATGAAAAAGGTCAATAAAAAATGATGATAAAAGCATACCGTGCAAACTATTAAAAAAATATGAACGATACTTAAACCAAGCTAGAGCAAAAATGGGGATGCTCAATACCATTATCGTGAACCCGGCGTTTGTATTTAATAAATAACTAATAATTAAACCTAGGCCAATAATTCCGCCATCTAAAACTTTGTTTGGTATTAAAAAAGTATTTATTCCCAACGCTATTGACATGCTGCCTACAAGAATAGCAACTGCTTTCATAAAATATGGCATTTATTAAGAACTCTCCTGTCTAAATGGACGTGTTCTATGTATATGCCAAAAACGTTAGAATTATAGACAACTTTTACTTCACTGAATATAACTTCTGAAGTGCAAGTAGACGCAACATAAGCGCAAAAAAACGATAACTAATAACCCTAGCCCTTGTAGGTCAAGTAACCCTGTTTAAAGGAAAATGTCTATTAATGATACAAAAAAACTACCCGAGGTGAGGCAGTTTTTGCAGATAGACATTAAATTTATTCAATTATAATATATGATATAGGTGCATTCCCAGTTTACTCCCTTTATTTTACACTAGGCGATAACATAAATACGATTTTGATACTTCTGCTCTTTCCCTACTAACGAATAGGTATCACGACTTCCTTCTAGAGTATTTACATCATTTGTAGCAGAATATTTAGTTGAAAAAATTTCCTAGCGTTTTTAAATTTAACGGCTGAAGAAAAACTTTCTATATATACATATACCCGAATCAATTTTAAAAAAATATTTTTCCAAAGATTTTATTTTCAAGATTCGACTTAATGATATTATATAAAAAAATGGTACTACTTTTTTGTTATGTGTCTTAAGATCATCCAAGATAGCGAAATAAACCATTATCCTTTTAAAATAGGCATCACTTTATCAATAGCTTCTTGTAGTTTTTCACTATTTTTACTATACATTTGCTTAGCTTCTTTTGATTCGGTTCCAAGAGCAAACAGCTCTAAGTCTGCTTGGCACTTTTTCATGGTCGAAAGAATTAAAGGTCTTTCTTGAGGAGATGCGACTTGTAATTGATCGTCAAACAGGTCAACTGTTAACTCTCCATAGGAATTAACTTGTCCAAGAAAAACATTTTCTACCGTTACACCAAGTTTTTCTAATTCAGTGTGTAACCAAGCACGGCTTCGTCCAATCGTCGCAAGTGGTTCATCCATTATCACACCATCCATAATAACAGTCTGAGACTCTTTAATTGAAGCAACCGTCAAGTTTAGATCCTTTGCTGTTAATGGATGGTTTTCTTTCTTTAACATGACGGATAAATCCCCTGTTGCCTCTAATACAGCGAATTCTATAAACAAGAAAATGGTGAAAAAAGCGAGGTATACATTAGTAATGTACAAGGACTATACTGAAAATATTTTAGGAACAAAACCACGAGCTAGACATAAGAAAATAATTGAAAATTATTTAGATGAAAGTTTTACCAATCCTATCATACATAAGGAAATTCATGGTGATAAAGTCTATGTCCCCTTAGATTTAAACAGGGTCTGGAATAGGATAAATTAATATTTAGTTTAGCCACAAATACTCCCCACCTAAGTATAGGTGGGGAGTATTTAATGCTATCTAGAGGTGGGGGGGTCTTTAAAACTAGTCTAAAATACCTGCATATTTTTGACCGCTGTGTGGCAATCTACCTAAAGTGATTACAACATTGTTAACAGGAGGAAACATCATGCAACAAATGCAGACGGGTATGAATAATCAACAAGCACAAGCTTTAATGACACAACCGCCTGAAATAATGTCAACAAAGGATCATCTCTATGTAAACGATATGTTAAGCTGGAATTTACTTGCGATGAAGAAAATGCATTTTTTCGCTCAACAATGTCAAAATCCCGAAGTAAGAGCAGCACTTGAACAAGCTGGACAAATGCATGATCGACACTATCAACAGCTGCTTCAACAGATGCAACAGTATGTATCTCAACCTTCACAAAATATGAATCAATAAGGAGGAAACTATAGTGGAAAATAATACTCCAAATAGGATTAAAAATCCTGAAACACCAGTCCCTAAGACGCCGCAAATGAACGATAGAGATTTTCTAAACGATGCCTTAACTACGGAAAAATATATATCTTCCTCATACTCGACTGCATTAAAAGAAGCTAGCCATGAATCGTTGTATCGTACAATAGCGTCTGTTTCCCAAGAAACAGAAGACTGTCACCGCAATCTATATAACTTAATGTTTAAAAACGGATGGTACGGTTTGGAAAAAGAAACTCCACAAACTATTCAACAATCGGTTCAGCAATTTTCTAACTACATGCAAAGTCAAGATCCATATAGAGGTAATGTAATACAATAAAAGAACACGTGTTCAAGAAGAATAAACTCAAGGTAAAACAACAATAGTTATGCGAGACAAAAGGTTGGTTAGTTGTTAACCAACCTAGAAAATAATTTAGAATTTACAACAATCGAAAGGGTGGCGGTAAGATGAATCTTAAGTGGATGAAACTTTTATCAACGGTTTTTCTTTCAATTTTCTTGTTATTAGGGTGTAATAATGGAGATGATGTTTCCAGGGTCAATTTTTCGTTTTAGGGGAAATTAAGAAATGTTATCAGTTACAGATTTACTTACGATACAGAAAAAACCAAATATAAAAGACGTTTCCCTTCAACTATTCCAAGAGTTTTACAAGGAACATTTATGTGGAAGAGTTTTTCATTTTGAATTAGATGATACCGATAGACCATCGATTAAACTGCGTTTCAAAGAAGAAAACCTGTGTCACTTATTAGGGATTCAATACATAGTGGCTAAGCTTAAAAATAAACATGAGTATGCTGGTAAAACAGGTTATCAAAAGCTAGAAAATGGAACGCTCACTTTTGACTTTTTGAAAGCTACAGATAGGACATGGTTCAAATCAAAAAGAAATCGAATGCTGTATTTTCCATTTGTACATCAAATTGTTCAAAACCCAACAGTAATTGTCTTTTCAAATGACGGTTTAAACACAAATCTTGATGTTGATGCATTAGTCGTTTGTTCACTCAATGAAGGTGGTGTATCTATAACGGTATCTCCATCCTTTACGCCTGCATTGTCAACACTCCAAAAACCAGTAGTCATCGCATCGGCAATAACTGCTAACTTTTCATCTGGTTCTTCACAAGTCTCTGGAATTTTGAAATGAGTAAAGTTGGCAAATGGCACTCTTAAATATTCAGCTTGCCCACCTGGATAGCCCCCCGTCGTACCAGAATATCCAAAATAGGCACCCATATCACCATTATCATTTGAATTATCACATTGGCTTTCCAAATGATTTTTACAGTAATGGCATTCACCGCATGCTATATTAAAAGGAATAATGACACGATCTCCCTTTTTTAGTTTGGTCACGCCTGGACCAACTTCTTCGACGATTCCCATTGGTTCATGACCAATAACATAGTTTTCTTGCAGGTTAGGAATCATGCCGTGAATTAAATGTAAATCAGACCCGCATATAGCTGTACTCGTTACTTTGATAATCATGTCATCTGGTTTTTCAATCTTTGGATCTGGAACTTCTTTCACTACAACATTTTTAATACCTTGATATGTTACTGCCTTCATTGGTCACAGCCTCCAGTGTTAGTGTTCATCAGGTGTCCGGTCAAACATACCTTTTCTATTGGTCTCAACAGGAAATAGATTCATTTTGCCAATCATCAAGGTATTGTTGGCTGAAAGTTGATCTAGTTTATACTGTTCACTTAGTTCGTATGGATGGAACCATTTTTTATTAATCATTAGTTCTGTAATTTCTTGGTACATGGCAATCCCTTGCATTAACTGGTTTCGTAAGACCGTTCTAACATCAGGTGATGCGGACTCCGTTAATGCGACAGCAATATTGCGCACGCCTTCTTTGGCACGAAGAAGTAAATCCATCGCAAATGTGGTATCTGCCAGCTCTGGTACGTGCAGTGAGTTTATAGGGTCTAAATAGTCATGGTTCAATGAATTTGCCTCCTTTTCAATTGACTATTGGCGTTGGACGGTTTTGAGGAACAGGAGCTTCAAAAGGTGCACGTTGATAAATTGCCTGTAATTCCCCAAGCGCTTCGATGGATTGTTCAACATCTTTTTGCATTAACGCTCTCAAATCTTGATCAAATACCAATCCTTGCATTAGTTTTGATTTCGCTAAGCAAAGGGTTTTGAAATTAATAACTTCATGCAAATCCAATGATTCATGATCGGCTAATTTTTGATTATCCATTTCTACTTAACCTCCTTATTCGTTAATACAATCAATTGTATTGTTCCAAAAATAGGAGGAAACATTCTTTAAGGTTTTTTATAATCGGTAAAATTCATAAATGGGAGGAATTCATTAATTTGTGTAGCTGGGGATGATGGCTGCTGCGGTCCTTTTTTCATGTACAAAAAAAATGTTCAACCAGATATATCGTAAGTCCGAAATATAAATACAGAATTGAACTTACCAACATTATAAAAATTTCCAGGAACAGTTTAACATTTACCAAATAAACTGTTCCTAATTTTAAGTTTATTTATTATCAAAAGGTCGGAGCAGGAAATTCATCAATTTTGATACGAAGTAAACTATAAGGTTTCTGTCGTAAGTCTTTTCCATAATGAAATCTAGGCTGTCGATGTAATTGGTTCACAATGACATACAAATATTGATCCGGACCAATTGAAAAAGTATCCGGCCACAACATTCTCGGGTCATGTATGATCGTTTCCATTGTGCCATTTGGCAATATCTTGCGGATACAGTTGTGTTCATAATCTCCAGCATAAACAGTTCCCTTTGCATCAGTGATCATTCCATCAGATGCACCTTTTTCTCCCCAATACTCCACATGATAAGGTAATTCCATGTCCGGTATGCTTCTGTCTCTCAGGGCTTCTGTTGTGATCGAGAACAGATGACGACTGGTTAGTGGACAAAAAAATAATACCCTTCCATCAGGCGAAATCGCAATACCGTCAGAAGCCAGTCTAAATGGAGAAGTACTGCCATCTTTATTTCGATTCATTAATACTTTTCCTTCTACTTTCGGTATAAAATAGGGATCGGGTGAAGTTGAATTTGCCCCATTTAACCGTCTGAAGGCGTTCCATCTGCTAAATCTACGACGATTATAGCTCCTGGTCCTGTTGAAGAAGAATCCGTTATATAAGCATACCCTGCTTTTCCAACACGAAAATCAAAACGGACATCATTCAAATAAGTTGTAGGCAGGACAACATCTTCTGTAAAGGTATATACTTTTCTTATTGTATTCGTTTCTAGATCAACAGCGACTAATTTTGCCCCCCCTTTAATAGGTTCAGAAAAATTGGGTGCAGCTGTATCTAATACCCAAAGTGTTCCCCTTCCATCAGCAACTACACTTTGGACACTGATAAAAGTCCTTGTAAAATTCTCGGGGTTAACCAAATTGGTTTGTAAATTAGGATAAGGCTGCAATTTATCCTCAACAATTTCCGCCACCGTAAATTTAACATCGTCTCCCCATTTCGGGAAGCAAATGAAAATACGACCGGTTTCTGAAACAGTAACACCTGTAGGCATAGCCCCATAAAATGGATAAACCAGTTCAAAATTACCGAAATATTTTTCACTAGGTAACATAGGTATCATCATATCCTCCTTAAGCATCAAACGGGATATCACCTATATATGATTTATATTTTTTCTAGTGCATGTTTCTTAATAAGTTTTTTTCTATAAAACATTAACCTCTATCGATTCAACAACTAAAGTCGGTCGGAAGAACAAAATCGCTAACGCGACTTAAA
Source organism: Niallia alba (assembly GCF_012933555.1). Lineage (GTDB taxonomy): Bacteria > Bacillota > Bacilli > Bacillales > Cytobacillaceae > Niallia > Niallia alba. Next base: position 689,739 of record NZ_JABBPK010000001.1, on the reverse strand, counting down.
TCACGTCCCAAGTGGGGTAGCGTCAGGAAAGTGCGGATTTACAACGTTAAGGAAATCAAAATATAAAAAGTCTAATTTCTCGGTGTTATAAGTGGAAAATTAGGCTTTAGTTACTTCATTAAAGCGCCTGATTGATGAAGACTAAAGTTTATATTCACCAAGAAAATTGATGTGCTCTTATCCTAACAAATTGTAAAAAAGAGACATGAATGTTGCTTTTTTTCATACTGTATTTTGGAGGTGGAAAAATGGCAAGAGTCGCTTACCGAGATGCAGACGTTGATTTAATGGCAAGGATGATGAGAGCAGAGGCTGAAGGTGAAGGAGTACAGGGGATGCTATATGTTGGAAACGTGATTGTAAACCGTGCTGTAGCTGATTGTGCGGATTTCATGGATGTAAGGACCATTGAAGATGTTATTTTTCAAGTACAAGGGGGAAATTACTCCTTTGAAGCTGTGCAAAAAGGCAATATATTTTATCAACGAGCAAGAGAATCTGAAAGAAGATTAGCAAGAAAGAATTTGGAATATTGGAGAGATTACCCAGCGAAATATGCTCTTTGGTACTTTAATCCATATGGTCCGTGTCCTCCAACATGGTATGGCCAACCTTTTAGTGGTCAATTTAAACAACATTGTTTTTATGAACCAGCGCCTGGAACATGTGAAAGCGTTTATAGTCGTTGAGGAAAAGATTCGAATATTTTTAAAAACTAAAACTTTTAGCAGCAAAAAAAAGGATTTTCTTACTGGAAGATCCTTTTTTCAGTGTCTATAAACATGATTATGTTAATTATAATCCCCTATAAACATGGTTTTGGTTCCCTTGATGGCTAATGGTTTTATTCATTTCTTACATATTCAATTTCAAAGGAGGATTTCCAATAAAATCACTTTTTCTTTTTTCGGTCCGAATTTTTGCGATTAGCTCATTCTATAGGGGGTAGCGTCAGGAAAATGCGGATTTACAACGTTAAGGAAATCAAAATATCTAATTTCTCGGTGTTATAAGTGAAAAATTAGGCTTTAGTTACTTCATTAAAGCGCCTGATTGTTGAAGACTAAAGTTTTTATTCACCAAGAAAATTGATGTGCTCTTATCCTAACAAATTTTATTTAGGACTTACATGTATGCCTTCACTCTCTCGCCAATCTGCGTAAAGTATACGCTTTACATTATCAAATCCATTGGTAGTTAATTGGTTATCTAACCACTGTTGATCAAATCCGAGTTCATGTAAATTATCCCATATAATTTCCCCATCTATAATTAACGACGTTGGGAGGTCTACTGGACTTTCTGGAAGATTGAGATCTTGCTTGTCTGGTTTTTGATACTTGGATTTTAATAATAAACTTATTTGCCCATTAGCTTCCAATATACCGTATTTGACTTCGCGAACTGAAAAGACATTATTTTGACGGAGTATACTCAATACTTGATTTACATCCAATTTGTTCTTTGTAAGTAACTTTCTGTCCATAACACCATCTCGAATGATGATGTTAGGATTGCCTAATAAGAGAGAACGTGTCGATTTATTTTTTAGAGTCATAAACTCTATTCCCAACATAAGAAACGTCCACAATCCGATGGCATATAAAAAATGAAAAATCCCTATCTTATCTTGATAAATGGTATTTCCTAATAAATCTCCAAGTACTAACACAAAAACTAAGTGAAACGGGGTTAACTGATAGATGGACGTTCTGCCTGTTATGATAATAATAAAAAATAAAGTAGCAAAACCAACGATGACTTTAATCGTCAGTAAACCAATAGTAACTTCTTCCAAAGTCTTTTCCTCCAATTTAAATTTTACTTAGTTGTAAGATCTTGAGGTTTAGATAAAGAGGCAAGTTTTAGAATTAAAGCTCGAGTTACAATTCCAACAATGAAGTAATATATGAATGAATATCTGTATCTCCACTCTATATAATTAACAAATTTGACCCACTCGCAAAAGGGTTCACCTATAAATGCATATGTTAGTGCCATAATGATCTGGGCTAAAATAAAAGATTTCCATGTTCTAAAATATTGATATAACAACATGTAAGCTACAGGTATCATTGAAAAATCAAAGGGAAAGGCCCTAGGAATAATAGGTAGAATGCAATTGGATAATCCCAAAACCTATATTGTAAGCCAACTACATCTAATAAGGTTGTTGTTATGATAATTATGGTACCAAATAACAAAATTTCTAAAATAATGTCTCGTTTAACAAGTTTAGCCCATATAACCCAAGGCACAACTAAAAAAACGACTAGTATCCACCATTCCCAAGTTAAAAACTCATTTTTAGCCAACCATTTAATTCTAAATGATAGAGCTTATCTTCTAATAAACGTATTTCCTTAAGATGTTCAAATATATTATCTATTGATATCACCCCTATATTTAAATGAAAAGGTAACAGATATTTTTGAATTCAAACTCTTTGAGCTGCCTTTTTAGTATTACCGTTTTTTAGTAATGTAATCATTCCATATTATGGTACTGTTCTTGCTAAAGTTACTCGCAGCGATATTTATCAACTTTTTTCGGAATGTTTATATAGTGAAACAGAATTACATGGGAAAGCGTTAAATCTTATGAGTTTAAAAAGTTTAAATGATAGACCACCAAATATGGAATACCCAAAAAGTGTAGAATTTATACAACACAACATCGTTAATAAATACATGGTTTGGTGAGAAAAGACCTTTAAATACTTTAGAAATAGGAGAACTTTTTGCAGCAGTTGAAAGAAATACAATTGGTCTAGTTCTTTTAATGGGATTAATACAGGTAATGAAAGACAAAGAAATAAAAGATTACTTATTAAAAGGAAAAAAACTTACTGAAAGACAAATAGAAGCATTTTCAAAATTTTTGAAGGGAAATTGTAATTTCATGGGTACCCCCCTGACTATGGAGGCGTATTGTCAAAACTTTTATAGTAAATAGGTTATTAAATCCTATCTGAGAGGGCTTTATAAGCAAAAAAATTGCCACCCCCTGAATTCTAAGGATAATTGAGGTTACGACACTCTCAACAACCTAGAAAAGGAAGTGACAATTTGTACCCTCAAATTATAACCTATTTATTAACTTTTATAAACTATCAAGAACAACTAATTCGAACATTGCTTACTTTATTGATTGGTAAGAGTATGTTTGATAAGCCTACTGAACAGCCAGTAAATAAACCATATCGAAAACTTCAAGTGGACGACCTTCCGGTCATTGAAGTTCTGGAACAGCTTGATTATCGAGTTCTTCTTAGTGAATATCTAGAGAAGAACGGGAAACCACTTAAACCTGTTCAAAGGCGTAAGAATGCAAAAGTTTCCGTACCTAAATCCATGAACTGCCCAAAGTGTGGTGCTCCATCAGATTATCTTTATGCCAACAATGGAGATAAAGGCCAGTATCAATGCAAGGTGTGTACAGAGCTCTTCAGTGAAAAGAACCGTTATTCTAAGGAAGCCATCCTGAAGTGTCCTCATTGTTCCAAAACTCTCGAGAAAATAAAAGAAAGAAAAGATTTTCACGTGTTTAAGTGCAAGAACAATGACTGTTCTTATTATCAAAAGAAGCTCAATGGGATGACTTCAAAAGAAAAGAAAAGGTTCAAAAAGGACCCTCAAGCATTTAAATTAAGATACATTTTCCGTCAGTTTCATATCGATTTCCAGCCGTTATCCAAGGAATCACCAGAACTGCCGGCCGTTGACTTATCAAAGATTTATGCATCACCACATACATTAGGATTAATCCTAACCTATCATGTAAACTATGGCCTTTCGGCCCGTAAAACAGCTGCGATTATGCAGGACGTACACGGAGTGATGATTTCACATCAGACTGTATTGAACTACGAAAATAGCGTAGCTTTATTACTTAAACCTTATGTGGATCACTATCCCTATGAACTTTCAGACCAATTCTGCGGTGATGAAACGTATATCAGAGTAAACGGTCGATGGCATTATTTATTTTTCTTTTTTGACGCCGTGAAAAAGATTATTCTTTCGTATCCGGTGTCGCCTAATCGAGACACAGCAACAGCCATTCGAGCAATTGATGAGGTCTTAATCAAGATGAAAGAGATTCCAGAAAATCTGACCTTTGTGGTAGACGGGAATCCAATCTATCTTTTAGCCCAACATTTCTTCGCTCAACATGGGATTTCATTCGATGTGAAGCAGGTCATTGGATTAACCAATGAGGACCCTGTTTCGACCGAATATAGACCACTGAAACAAATAATTGAGAGACTTAACCGCACCTTTAAGGGCAATTATCGCTCCACTCATGGATTCGGCTCTGAACATGGTTCCATTTCATACGTCACCTTATTTACGGCCTACTTTAACTTTTTGCGTCCGCATGCCGCCTTAGAAGGAAAAGTGCCCGTAGTGAATCCAGAACTCAAGGGGCTTCCAACAATGCCAGCACGTTGGACAAAGCTCATTGGATTAGCACAACAATGGATAGTAGAACAAAGACAAGCCTAACTTTTTGTTTAGCTGAGCCCTTAAGCTAATTCAGCAATCGGCGGAGCGAACTCTTGACAAACCGAACTTGCCAATGGTTTAAAATGGAAACAACCAAGGGCTTATTTGGTATGCCTTCTTTTGTTCCCTTCGCCCTTGTTAAACAATCCTCAAACCATTGGCGTGTTTGTCAAGAGCGATTGCGGCGCATCTCCATCCAGTAAATAGGAGAGAAACTAACCCTTTAGGTAGTTTTCATAAATCTTTTGACACTACCTATGGAGGTAACCGATTCAACAACATTACCATTTTCCGAAAGGTTAATTATGTTTTTCATTGGTTCTTCAAATCAAGTTGGTGTTTCTGCTCTCGGATACGCTCTATCTATTACAATGAGAAAGGATTTAGCAGCTGTGTGGTCCCTATTCTTTGTGGATGTAATGAAGTACGGTGGGGAAGGATTTAACATTTTAGTTGAACGCGGATGGATGGAGAAACCCCCTCAACCGATTGATAGGAATGAATTTTACAAATCCTAAGTACTTGAATTTGGAGCAAACTAAATGGCGAATGAAAAACAAACTTTATTATGTAATTTTACGTATAGTATATTCCAGTTCGATGGCTGCTGATTTAAGACGTAAATATATGATTTGTCTGTTTAACCCTCCTCCTAATACTCCGGATGTGCTGCATTAGGCATTTGAACTGGTAAATTACCCTTTTAATGGCAAATTTATTATCTTAAATCCAGGCCCCCCTTTTTGAAGCTTTCAAAGCTTATAGTACGATTCAGTTTCTAATTTCATTTTATTAACGATATGCCTTATCATCATATCCTTTTTTATTTATTCCAACGTTCCCAACTAGTAACAGTAACATCTCCTTATCACCTTCAGCTCTTAATAATCTTCCTAAAAAGAGGCAATATCTGATTCCCTAGCATTAATTACTCCCAAAACTTCACCTCATTGTATTGTCCAACTTAATGGAGGCTTAGCTTGGGTAATGCTTATAACCTGTAGAATAAAAATTAGAATAAAAAAATAATAAACGGAGAAAATAATTTAGGAATATAAATGACGATAGAAAGGGCGGTAAAAAATGAATCTAAAGTGGTTAAGACTATTAACAGCAGTTTTTCTATCTGCCATCATGTTAATGGGGTGTAATAATGTAGAAGAGGATAATGATCCACCACCACCTGATATAGAAGAGCCAATTGAAGATCCTAAAGATGCAAATGACCTAGATAATGTAGATGAAAATAAAGATGATGAAGCTGATTTAGTGCCTGATACAGAAGAACCAATTGAAGATCCTAAAGATGCAAATGACCTAGATAATGTAGATGAAAATAAAGATGATGAAGCTGATTTAGTGCCTGATACAGAAGAACCAATTGAAGATCCTGAAGATGTAAATGACCCGGATAATATAGATGAATAATGATTTAAAAAGGTATAGATTAATAAGTTTCAACACCGTTTGTTTAGAACTGCTTCTTGTAAGAGAAGATGACAAAAGTGGGAAATAGAGTAATGGACAGCTTTAAAGCTGCCCATTACTCTATTTATTATGTAATTCTCCTTAGGTCCAGATAAAAAAATGTCCTCCTAATAAACATCAAGTCCACTGTTTTCGAGCTGACAGTTTAAAAATACTTTTAAACATTTTAAATCATTTCTACTAGTTTTTCCTCTATAGCATGGATCATATCAACTAGTCATTTTTTAAACATTTCATTAATTTCCCAAGATTCGATTCGTTATATAAGTGGTCTGTGGGTCCATACCTTTACCAATTAAATAGGTCATTGCAGCAACTTCCTCCAATGCATGGACATATACGTATCTTTTGCTTTTTCTAATTCATATTTTACAAAAGGGGCAATAATATTTAACACTTGTGATTTCAAATGGTTGTTTGATTTGTTGCTCTATATTGAGGGTGATAATTAGATATGTGATTATGATATTGAAAGCTTCTTCGATAACATTAATCATCACAAGTTGGTAGATATTCTGAAAAGAAGAATCCAAGATGAAAAATTCATCCACCTTATCTGGAAATTCTTACGTGCCGGTTATAGGAGAAATGGATATATCACAACACACATTCAGCGGGACTCCGCAGGGTGGAATCATCAGTTCGATTTTAGCAAACATCTATCTAAATGAACTAGATCAGTTCATAAGGGAATTAACCCGGTCTTTTACAAAAGGGGAAAGAAGAAATCGAAACCCTGAATATAGGAGACTTAGTGACACTAACTTCTTAACTATGATGGACAATATTATGGTATATAAGGGAGGATGAGGAAGTGAGGGGGATACTATGAGTGATAAAAAAAGAGAATCTTGATTTTTCGTTCAAGCATATTGGGCAGCGAATGGCTTATGTATGATTTAAGTTTTACCAGCGTGACCTATATAGTGCTTTTGTAAGGAGGCTTCTTTCTTGAGGAAATTTATTTTTAAAAGATTATTTCTTTTAGGAAGAGCGTTACTATCTATTTTAGGAATGAAGTAGCCAGAAGGAGATAAAAATTGAAGTTGGAACTTTTGTTATTCCAAAAATATGTCCTACTTACATTTTTGGAAGACGGGATGATTATATGATTATGATAGCCAATAGAAAAAATGCGTTTCTTATTGATTCTGAGACCCTTTATTTAAATTGATGTAAATGTCCTTGAGTGTATGTGGGTGGGACATAGGGGCATTGTCCCTATTGGCTACTCTAACACTTAGGATAATTCTATTACCCTAAAACGAAAGTGTCCTTTCACCTTGTCCCTCAATTACCCTAGAAGTTGCTATACACAAATGAATATGCTTATTTTAATGTATCCTGTCCCAAATCCTACTTAGATCTAAGGGAACATACACTTTATCGCCATGAATTTCCTTATGTATAATCGGTGTTTGTCAAGATAGTTGTCGCATTTAACTTGTTTACTAGTGTAAGAACGTAAGGGTAACTACCGCGCTTTGCTTGGTGGCCTTCTCATCAAAGAACAGAATTCATTCTGTTCTTTGATGAGAAGGGAATGGGTAGTTCAAGCTCAGTCGCAGTGGGGCTATTTTGTTCCATCCTTTTCTATCTTGTCCTTTATTGGGTTTAAAGCCACTGAATCATGTGCACTCCAGTCTCTAGTTGAGCGCGTCCAACGTTCTGGATGCTTTTGTTTCGCTAGTTCATAAACTTCTTTGCGCTTTTTCAGTATCCCAATATGCGCACCTGTGTGGCATTGTTCTGGCGTCACAAAATTTATACCACTGTGTAAATGTATACAGTTATACCAATTCACAAATCTTAATGCCCATTCACGTGCAGCCTCAAGTGTTTCAAAGCCTCTGTACGGGAATTCAGGTCGATATTTCAGAGTCCGAAACATTGCTTCAGAATAGGGATTGTCATTACTTACTCTTGGTCTTGAATAAGAGCTTTGGATCCCTAATTTTTCAAGTAATACCTGAAATGTTGCGGCTTTCATGGGACTGCCATTATCGGAATGTAAAACGAGTGGTTTACCTTGGATTTTTTCACTAATAATCGTCTTCTTCATTAAATCTTCAGCGTGTTTTGCCTCCTCTGACTCCCAAATCTCCCAACCTACGATTTTTCTACTAAAAATATCGATAATTAAGTAGAGTCGATAAAACAAGCAGTCAAGTCCATAAGATTGTGTAAATTCATCCTTCGGCATACGATGTTCATCAGTTCTTTTGTTTTTGGTATCAAGAAGGGGTACCCCTTCTTGATACCAAAAATTCGCGCGCTTCGCTCCTATTTATTGCTCACAGGTAATTTTCTTTTGCTTAGTATTTCTTCATAGTCCATTAACACAGCTCCGATTAATCGAAATGCTGATTGGGTGTTAGGAAATATTCTTATTACTTTTTCTCGTCTTCTCACTTCTTCGTTTATTCTTTCTAGTGAGTTTGTACTGCGAATGTGCTTGTGGTAATGGGTTTCCTCATTTAAATATTGTATGGCATCCTCAAATCCTTCATCGAGAATCCCTATTACTTTTTCTAGCTTTCCATTTCCTCCATACTGCTCTATAAATATTTGTTTATATTTTCTAGCTTCATGCACACTAGCTACTTCAAATATTCTCTTTATAGATAACTTTACTTCTTCCATATTCTTTTTAGGTAGCTGATCAAAGAGGTTTCTTTTAAAATGTACTGTGCAGCGTTGCCAGGTAGTTCCTAAAAACTCTTCCGCTATTACCTTTTTAAGCCCTTTGTGGGCATCCGATATAATCATTTTTGGTGATTGCAGTCCACGAGATAGTAAATACTGAAAGAACCTTCCCCAAGCTTCATAACTTTCTGTATGATCCACTTTTAAGCCGAGTATTTCTCTTTGATTGTCACTATTTATCGCCGTTGCGATATAGACAGCCTTTGATACAACCCGTTGATTTTCCCTCACCTTGATGTACATGGCATCTACAAATATATAAGGATAATACATGGTGTTAAGCGGCCTATTCGCCCACTGATTGACGATTGGATCAAGCTTCTCCGTTAAACTAGATACGAATGATTTGGAGACCGTTTCTCCACACAGTTGTTCCACAATATTTTTAACTTTTCTTGTAGAAACACCATTCACTACCATTTCAAGCATAGCCAATACAAAAGCTTGGTCACATCTAGCATAGCGTTCAAAAATACTGGTTGAAAAATCACCATTCCGTGTTCGTGGAACTCGTAGAGTAATCTTTCCGATGCTTAGTAATAAATCTCGTTCATAATAACCGTTACGGTAGTCTTTTCGATTTATGGTACGTTCGTATGGATCAGCTTGTAGATGATCATCCCGTTCTTGTTCCATGAATTCATTTAACACCAACACAATGGACGCTTTTATTACTGCATCAATATCAGAATTCATAACGGATTCTTTTAAATCGTTAATATTTAGGTTAAACTGTAAATGAGTCATAATTAATTCCTCCACACTGTTTTAGTCGCTGATAACATTGTTGCCAAAAGGAATTAATTTGACTCTTTTCTTTTTACACAATTATACGGACTTAATCAAACAAGCCTTTCACCGGCCCTTTTAACCACGTTATATCCCATGTCCATACCTGGTTTGGGGCTACTGCTAAATGACTTTCTGGTAATCTACCCTCGGGCTTTTTGCTTCTTCCCCGATGATTTTGCATTTTATGCTCACGAAGAACTCTATAAAAGCTAGATTCGGAGGCGATATAAATGCATTGATCTGCTAATTTTGGCACGATTTGAGTAGGCGGTAGGTCTACAAATTCCTCTTTTTTAACAACCTCCAGTATCTCTTGTTTTTCCTCTATCGTTAATTTATTTTTTGGCTCTGGACGTAACGCAATAGGGCGTTGATCCTCCTTGATTCCACCTTCTGAAATCCAGCGTTCATAGGTGCGAACGCTAATGTTCAATTCTTTACACGCCGGGGCTAATCGCGCACCATTTTGGTTTGCTTCTTGGATGAGTTCTACTGCTAGTGCGCGATCTGACGGGCTGATCATTCGTCCTCTTGGTCCCCCCAGATCGCTTGGGCCTTTTTTCTTAATAGTAATAAGGCTGCAGCTTCTGCCAATGCTTTTTCTTTTTTACGCAAATCTTTCTCTAATGCCTTTCCTCGCTTTTTCTCCTCTTTTAATTCTTGATTTAACTGCTTTGTTTGACTAGATTCTCGCCCATTTGCATTAAGGCATGAATCTCGCCATGCGTCAATCTGTTCTTTATAAAGTCCCTTTTTTCGACAATACTCCGCTAGCTCCGCACCATTCATTGAGTATGTTTCCATAACTATGAGAAACTTATCTTCACTGCTCCAGTGTTCAGAACTTTGTCCATCTCCGGGTGTGGGGTTTCCAGATGATCTAGCCTCTTTTCTCCACTTGTAAAGCGTGGGTTCAGTAATGCCCAACTCTTCACTTAATTGGCCAACCGATTCATTAGTGGGGGGCATCATTCTCTTAATAATTGATGCTTTCTCTTCCTTTGTATAACGTTTACCATTATTACTTTTCATGTCGATCAACCTCCGTGTATGATTTAAACTATACACTAAAGTTCCCTACGACATCTATCCTAACAGAGGGGGTAATAGGATTTTTAAAACTCTCCTCTAAACTTACAAAAAAATTCTTTTGTCTAGCCCGTGGTTTTGGTCCTAAAACCATTTCACTATAATCTTTATGCATATTTCCTATTCTCCTTTGATAATTTTCCACTTTCGTATGTTAAATAATTTATAACACAAACCTGCAACTATTACTCCATTTCTAAAACAAAAAGCAAATATGTCTATGTTTGGACTAAAACTCACAGTAACCATGAATAAATCAACTGAATTTTAATCACTTTTGTAAAAAAGCGTGATTTTCAATTTTCACTACCCTTCCTCTCGCAGAGTTTTACTTACAAAATGTATTTTTACCAAAAACATTAAAATATTTCATATTTGAATTTTTTAATATTGATATATATTTAAAACTAAATGAATAAATATATATTTTATTTAGCACCATATTAATGTCAACCATAGGAGGTGTTATTCATGACAGTCATCAATGACGTTAAAACAGCTTTAGCAGGATTAAAAAGCGCTCAAGCTAGCTTTGAAACATTTGCTCTCAGTACGGATAATCAACAAGCTAAGCAACTTTATCAAGATGCTGCTACACAAACCCAATCTGTTATTGATAATGTTGAACCACGTGTTCAACAAATCGAACAAGAAGAACCTCAATACAAACAACAATAATGAGTATGGCGAAAAGGTTGGTTGAGAGGCCAACCTTTTTTAGCATCCCAATACTGGTAAAACATGGAGGTGATTTCATGAAAGTGAAAATATTATTTTTCATTTTAATCCTTATCGGAATGGGTTCAGGGTGTAACGGAAACCAAAATCAGTTAGATAATTATAATGATTTGAGTATTTCACAAGTACATACAAGTAAACCAATTGATCAATCTGTTGCCAATCATGCTAAAGAAAAGATTATCACTAAGGAAGAAATTTCGGATGTAAAGGCTGTGAATACAAATAATGAGCTTTTAGTAGCGATAAAAGTCAGAAATTTCAACCGTTTCCGATTAAAAAATATCGAGAAGTCAGTTAAATCTGACTTAAAAAAAATGTATCCAGATCACAATGTATTTGTTTCGAGTGATAAAAAAATGTTCTGGGAACTTGAAAACATAGAACAGAGACTGAAAAAAAACGATACGAATGAGAAAAACTTAAAAAAGGATTTAAATAAACTGAAAAGTCTAATGAAGGAACAAACATAAAGAGAAAGGATCGAGTTATGTCTAATAATCAAAAGAAACAACTTACTCCTGTGCAACAGGAATACCAAAAATTGCAAAAACAACGAGAGATTAAAAGACCGGTTGTTAAAAATTGTATAAAGGCCTTTATAACTGGTGGTCCTATCTGTCTGATCGGTCAGTGTATTTCTGACTTCTACATTTATTTTTTTGATTTTACTGAGCAAACGGCCGGAAATCCGACAGTGGGTACGTTAATTTTTATTACGATGCTTCTTACTGGTTTTGGTGTATATGATCGAATGGCCCAATTTGGAGGGGCTGGAACAGCTGTACCCGTAACTGGTTTTGGCAATGCGGTCATATCACCTGCCATTGAGCATCGTTCCGAAGGATTTGTACTGGGCGTAGGCGGCAACATGTTTAAATTAGCAGGGGCGGTTATTTTATTTGGTGTTTTTTCTGCTTTTGTCATTGCCCTCATCAAAACCATTTTAATCCAGTGGGGTGGTTTATAATGCTTGCAGGTCATCGTACATGGATTTTTGAACAAAAACCAGTGATACTTTCAACTGGAACAGTTGGAGGACCATTTGAAGCAAACGGAGCGATCGCAGAAGATTTCGATCTCCTTCATGCTGATTTATGGCTTGGACAGGATTCCTATGAAAAGGCACATAAAGTCCTTTTTGAAGAAGCCTGTCAAAAAGCCATGGAAAAAGGGGGCATCCAAAAAGATCAAGTTCAATTTATCCTAGCTGGGGATCTGATCAACCAGATAACTCCGACAAGTTTTGCTAGTCGAACAATTGGAGCTCCGTATTTTGGTTTATTCGGTGCCTGCTCTACGTGGGGTACCGCCAGCATTTCGGAAAAAAACCACGCTAAGAGAACTTATTTGAAAAAAGAGCCAAAATTTACCCCGTTAAGAGTAAATCGGCTCTTTCATATTTAAAGGGCGTAAGGATTGTAAACTTGTTGAATGTAATCCCTCAAACTTATATTCTCCTAAGAAATTGATGTGTTCCCAACCTAAAGGCCATATATACGGCATTAAATCTTCTCGAAATTCGCCTGTATGTTTTAATTCTTCTACTGCTTTTTCCATATAAACCGTATTCCATACACTTATCGAATTAATAATAATATTAAGTGCACTGGCCCGTTGTAATTGATCTTGAAGAGCTCGCTCTCTAAACTCTCCGCTCTTTCCAAAAAATATGGCTCTAGCTAAGGCATTTGTAGACTCACCCTTGTTTAAACCTTTTTGTATTTTCCTTCTCACTGATTTACTTGAGATATAGTCTAAGGTGAAGATAGTTTTTTCTATTCGTCCCATTTCACCAAGAGCGGTTGCCAATTTATTTTGTCTTGCATAAGATCCAAGTTTCCCCATTATAAGTGAGCTAGATACTTTACCTGTTCTTACTGAGTATGCTAACCGTAAAACATCATTGTAATTTTCTTGAATGACCTTTAAATTAATTTTACCTTTTAATAGTGCCTGAACATTTGGATATTCTTGCACACCGTTAATAGTAAAAAGTTTCGTATCCATTAAGTCACGAATACGTGGTGCAAAGCGGAAGCCTAGAAGATGTGTTAATCCGAAAACTTGATCTGTATATCCAGCGGTATCTGTATAATGTTCTTCAATCATGAGGTCTGTTTCATGATGAAGTAAACCGTCAAGGACGTATAGTGCATCTCGGGCATTTGTATTAATTACTTTTAAATAGAAGGAAGCAAATTGATCACTTATAAACCTATAGATAGTTGCTCCTCTTCCTGTTCCATAATGCGGGTTTGAATCAGCATGTAAAGAGCGAACGCCAATAGGTACCCGCATTCCATCTGAGGACGATGTATTACCGTCTCCCCAATATGTTGCTAATTGTCGCCGATGTTGAAAATTAACCAGAACAGACTGAGCTCGAACCATAGCATCATCATACATTCTCCATTGTGCAGTGTTTGCCATTTGTCTATAAGAGATTCCAGGAGTAGCCTCTGCCATTTTTGTAAGACCAATATTTGTTCCCATTGCCATCAGAGTTGCTAATACTATATTCTTCTCTTCTTGATCAGGAGATTTGTTCGTTGAAGCATGAATAAATTGCTCATGAAATCCAGTCCAGCTGGCTACTTCTAATAGTAAATCTGTGAGCTTTATTCTTGGCAACATATTATGTAGACGGATACTAAATGCTTTTGCTTCTTCTGGAGTCCCTTTATCTAACCTTTCCACATATAGCTTTCCTTGGCTGATATCAACACCTTCTAATTTTTCACTGTTTTTTGATAACCAGTCCAAACGTTGGTTTAGCGAAGTAATCCTTTCTGTTAAGTACTCCTCGACCGTTAAAGGAACTGCCAAGTAATTTTCCACATTTATTATGTTTCTCCAATCCTCTTCAGATATTAAGTAATCATCAAATGCCTTATGCTGTCTACTTCCTGAAACAAATATATCTCCTGATCTTATGTAATTTCGCAACTCTGTTAATGCTGCCAGTTCGTAATAATGTCGGTTAACATTACCTTCGTCGTCATACACATGTTTTTGCCAACGATTTGATACAAAATTCAAAGGTGCACTCATCGGTACTTTTCGCTTTCCGTTTATGTTTAAATCATGTATAGTATGAAGCGCTTGAAGTACTGGCTCTGCCGATTTAGTTGATCCAAACTGGAAGACCCTTAATAGGGCAGGCGCATACCGCCTGATATAGGAATATCTAGTCTCCAACAAATCTAAATAATCATAGCTTATAGGTCTTGATAACTGTTTGGCTTCCTCAACCGATTCCACCATTTTATCCCACGGCATAACATCATCTAGAGCTGTAAAAGCATCTTTCCCTACTTCTTTCGCTTCAATAAGTGCTCCACATATCTTGATAAATTGTACAAGTTTTTCATTCAGTTTTTTACCATTTACTTTTTGCATCTCATCTTGTGCTTTTTTTCCTTTTAATTGAAGATTCATCATGATACGGTCGTGTATTTCAATTGCATAATCGATTAAATCTTGTGTAATTTCTAGCATAAAAGCAACTAAAATACTGTATCTTCTTACTTCATCAAATCTTCTAAAGGCATACGGTTCATATTTTGATCCTAATCTTGCAAGCTGCCGAAGGCGGTTGGAATTAATCTTGCTCGTATCAACTACAAGCCCTATATCTTTTACATATTCAAACCGCTCCACAACCTTGAGAAAAGACTCTGGTGATGGTTGAGAAGGAAGCAGTTTTAACCAAGCTAATGGCGAAATTCCATTGTTTGTGGGTAGAAGTAAAGCATCTATTCTTTTCTTTTGTTCAGATGTTAAGTCATCATACAAAATACTGTATACCTATTGATCTGCTTGCTGTTTGGCTTCCCAAACTATATTTTCAATTACATACATGGCAGGAAGAATAACTTTTGATTTCCGTAACATGGACAGTGCTATTTCAATTAAATGAAGTGAGTTGCTGTTTTCCATAGCTTGTTGTGTAAGATGTTTCAACAGATTTTCTTCATGTTTAGAAGAAAAATTACTGTACTCATACTCTTCACGAATTTCACTAAGATGCTCCCATAATGTGTTATTACGATTAGCATATTTAGAAAATTCTTCTGCAGGAATCTGTAGCTGTCTTGCGATATGGTTAATTACTGACATAGGAATATCTATATACTCGGTTAAAGACCAGCCAGGATAACGAATTAATGCAAGCTGAAGAGCAAATCCTAAACGATTGTATCCTCTACGGTGCTTGAATATTAAATGTAAGTCATGTTTAGAAAAGGTATGAAATGTTACCAAATCCCATTCTGTTAAACGTGATAAATCCATTAACTCATTTCGTTGTGCCTCTGACAGTAATTGTTTAACTCCCATTGTTTCCCCATTGCTCCTTTATAAGAGTTCCATTTTATTTTTTAACTGCAGTTGATTTGGATTTGTGTAAAGTAATGTTGTATGGATATTAGAATGCCCAGCTTGATTTGCAACTTCATGAATACTAAATCCTTTTTCAATTGCATTGGTACAGAAGAAGTGTCGTAACTGGTGTGGAGTAATAACCTTGCTATATGATTTGAAGATACGATTGACGACCGTACGGTCGAGCTTTTCCCGCTTTTTACTAATAAAAAGATAAGCAGATTCATGTGCTGTACTGTATGTTTTTCGTTCGATAAGATAATCTTTGATAGCATGAGTTACCTTACTATTTAGCAATACAATTCGTTGTTTATTTCCTTTTCCACTTCGAATTATACATTCCCCAGTCTGTAAATTGAAATCGCTAAATTTGATAGATAATGCCTCTGAAATACGCACTCCCGTGTATGCCAGGAGAGTGACAATTGCATAATTGCGTTTGTTCTTATCCTCTAACACACTTTGCAAAAACTTCTTTACATCTAATTCAACAATTTGGGTTGGAGAAGCATACGCAGTTTGAACCTTTATCATATCTGTTTTTAAAATCACCTGGTCTTGTTGAACGCTTTTCTTTATTAGAAATTCATTAAATTTAGCAAGACTACTAATCTTGTGGTTGATAGTTTTGGCATTTAACATTTTGACATTCTTTAAATAGCTAATGTAATCTAAGATATTTTGTCGGTACAAATTTGTTAATTTTCTGTCATATGAACCTTCAAACCATTTTATGTACTGTCTAATACCTAATGTGTATCCCTGAATAGTGTTCTCAGTTTTCTTCTCCTGTTTAAGATAAGAAGAAAACTGTTTTGCAACATTCATGTATTTTTCTCCTCTTCTGTAAGTTGTGTTGCATCCATAAATGTTCACTTCTTAATAAATTGTGTTGCGTTAAACCTATAGATTCATAGTTATTATAGCACCTAATACAACACAATTAATATTGTGTTGTATTAGGTGCTATAAGGAAATCGAAATACCACTTCTTAGCAAAAGAGAAAATAATAAAGAAGCCTAATTCCTTAACATGTGAAATTAGGTTTCTTACTACAATATTTAACTTCAA
Source organism: Niallia alba (assembly GCF_012933555.1). Classification (GTDB taxonomy): domain Bacteria; phylum Bacillota; class Bacilli; order Bacillales; family Cytobacillaceae; genus Niallia; species Niallia alba. Next base: position 672,960 of record NZ_JABBPK010000001.1, on the reverse strand, counting down.
TTAGGAAAGGATTGTCCACTTTAAAAAATAATATATTTATATTTCAGATCGAAAAGTTTTACCTAACTGGTTACCAAGACCAAAATAATGACGAAAATTATATATAAGTGGGCTCCATTTATTTGGGTCAATATGATTTTCTTCAATAATGATTTCCTTATGAGCATGTACATGTATAGCTTGTGTCTCAACAATTGCAAAATCAGGAGAGTAATCAGGAATTCGAATGTGTTTCACCCTTGCCTCAATTTGAATTGGACATTCCATAATTCGAGTAGGTTTGACCGATTTAGACTCAGTAGGTGTTAATCTACTAATATCATATTTTTCTTTTTCATATGTAAATCCATTCTTTTTCTTATAATCTGGAACGGGATTTTTCCCTGTATAGGGGGCTAATTGTTCAACATTCTCCCATAATGAAGGACTCGGAACATTGATTACACATTCAGGATGTCGTTCTAAATTTTCAATAGCTTTCCCTCCAAGTCCAATTCCTAATATAATACAATCTCCTAATGCCCATGATGATGACATAGGGCTGATGTTTACTGTTCCATCTTCATTTAGCGAATTTAGTAAAATCACAGGAGTTCCGTAGTATAGAATTTTAGGTTTAATAATATCTGTGTTTGGAACCTGAGCCATTTTTTTCATCTTTATTTCTCCTCCTATTCATATGTTCTTCCTTATTTATTGTAGAATATAAACATTTCGATTATCATCGAAATATGGATTACATTAAGGGGGGAATTAAAATGAATGCAAATCCAAATGTAGCAATGATTGCTACTCTTGTAAGTGAAGCTTCTCGTGCAGCAATATTAACAGTCTTATTAGATGGTAGATTCCATCCTGCAAGCGAATTAGCATATATGGCAGGAATCAAACCACAGACGGCTAGTTTTCATTTGACAAAAATGGTCGATGCGAATGTAGTTACAGTTGAAAAACAAGGGAGACATCGATATTATGGAATTCGAAATCAGGAAGTTGCTCAAGTTATGGAGTCATTTTTATCAATAGCTCCACCAATTGAAATTAAATCATTAAAACAGGCTTCGGAAGATAAAGCGATGCGTTTTGCAAGAACATGTTATGATCACCTTGCAGGGAGTTTAGGAGTACAATTAACAGATTCTTTAATTAAAAAAGGTGTTATTTATGAAGAAAAAGACGGGTTTACTGTTACTGAAAAAGGAGAAATATTTTTCTTAACTTTTCAAATTGACCTTGAAAAAGTTAAGAAGAAACGTCGTTCTTTTACTCACAAATGTTTAGATTGGAGCGAAAGACGTCACCATCTTGCGGGAGCATTAGGAAATGCCGTCTTAGAGAGATTATTAGAGTTAAATTGGATTCAACGTCTACCGAAAACACGAGCAATAAAAATCACTTCTGAAGGAAAAAAGGGACTAAAAGAAACATTTTCTTTTGATATTACAAACAACTAAGTTTTGAATATAAAACAGCCGATTTATCCTTAAAGAAGTTAAAATCGGCTGTTTTTTTGTCGAAATTTTCTTAGCGTGGTTTTTTTCCGAAATGCTGGCGGTACCCCTTATTGACATGATGGTATTAGTTTTATTCTCCAATACCAACCCTCTTAATTAAATAAGAAAATTTTTTGATTGGAGAAAGAATTATTTTATGAGTGGAATAGGAATACAGGAGTGTGGGGAAATATTGAAAAGAAAAAGACTGAACTCTTACTGGACAATGATTACAGACGTACAGAATAGAAGGAAGCAAAGGGATTAAAATTGGTTACTGATTGGAATGGGGATTGGACTAAGATTGATTTGCGATGGGATTTTTTATGATTTTGGAAATAAAAAACGAAGGTCTGCCGGGAAAAGTACCGGAAAACCTTCGGAATTGGAATGTAATTTTTACTTAAGAACCCTTAATTTTATTTATGGAAACATTGAAACTTCCTAATTAGTTATTTTTATCCCGATTAGTCGTTTTGTATTTTTCACCTTTGCTGTCATAAGTGATCCATTCTCCAATAGGTTCTCCATTTTCAAAGTATCCTGAACGTTTTATGGTTCCATCAGCACGATACCATTCCCAATAACCTACTGGTAAATCCCCAATCATTTTCCCCTTCGACCATATCGTTTTCCCGTTTGCATGGTACTTTATCGTGTATCCATCAATCACATCTAGTTTCTTTTCTTTAACGCCATTTGGCTGTATTATGTCACACTGTTCTTTCTCCATAACAGACCTCCGTTAAATTTTTTAAATGATAAATGAGGAAAAATTAGATATTTCTATTTTGGTTCGAAAATATTTATTTTGGGGTTACAATACTGTTCAGTAATAATAATGTCTTGCTTCCCTCATTTTCTCAAACCCTTGTTATTCCTACATTTTTATTTCTGAATTTTCACCCAGTTAAAATAGAGTTCTGCACAACTCACCCATTTTCCCGATTTTCTTCTCACTTTTTTCTGCCACAACTTTATTTTTAATTAAAATAATGTCGTGGGATTTCTTGCTTTTCTTCCTGCCTTTTTCTCCTGCTTTTTCTCACTCTTTTCGGGATTATGGGGTTCTTACGAACCCCTTACACTTTTTATCCAAACGTTGATAGAACAGGGCTTATCAGGCTTTTTCTTCTATTTTTTAGTCAGGCAAAAAAGGATGGGATTCCTGTTCCCACCCTTCTTATCTTTTCATTTCTTCCTGCCTTTATCCACACGTTTTCCACAGGCATATCAGAACTTTGTTTTGATTATGACAGGGGTTTATTATGTGGCACAGGAGTTTATTATGGGGTTACATAGTTACTGCAGGGAATAGGATTAAAGGGATTAGGGAGTATAAAGCATTTTAATCCCACAACTCATTTCATATATGTAGATAAATATTGCAACAGCAATTTTCTTGCCTTTTCAAAATCCATATATTCTTGGTAAAATCCATCATATTGAGTTATGTTATCTTCAAAAAATCTATATTGTTTAAAGAACTCAAAGAATGAAAACCTCAACATTTCTATTTGACCTTTTGGAATTTTATTTGATTTCCCTATTAAAACATAACTTAAAGACCCAGCGATGTTCATGCAATAAGTATTAAAATCCGCTGTCAACCAGTTATCATCATCAGATAACTTGGAAAAAGCATTACTGTAATCTTCTTGGATTTTATCTGTATCTCTATAGGGGAACGGTTTCTGCAATTTCTCATTTATCAGTACCAGTTGTCTTTCAATATCATTCAAATCCATTTCCTTTTCTCCGCATCTTCCACATTATTTCCTGTTACGTTAATCATTTCGATAGTATCAACCTTCTTAACTCCTTTGTCATTTGTGGGGATGTAAGATAAATAGAATCATCGGTAATATACATAAACGTACTCTTCTCATTTTCCTTTCCTAACCATAAATGAATTCCATGTGTAGGCAGTCCCCCTTCTTCCGCCTCGTATTCCACCATTACATCGTAATCAGGTTCAGATATCTTAACCTCCCCTGGTTGTTTGACAGCAGTCGTAATCGCCTTTTCAAAAACATCTAATGATTCATCATCTTTAATTGATAGAATAATCTCCTCATTCATTTCTCCTGTTCCATTCGACTCTGAAATTTTAATTTCTGATATTTTTCCATCTAAAAGAACCATTGTTTCTTCTTGTTGTAATTGGCAACCTATTAAAGCGATTGCAACACATAAAATTGTTAATATCGAAAATATAACTTTCAAGCTATTTTCTCTCCTCTATCATCAAAATGATGACCTTTACAAAGTGAGCAGAGTTGCCCACTTAATAAGATGGTTTATATATTCTATCGGTGTCGGTATCAATCACAAAATCAACCTCTGTATCTTCGTTATAGGCAAGTTGGTCAAAACAGTTAATTCGGCAAAATATAGCTGGAAGGTCTAAAATATCTGAAGTAAGAGTTTTGGAATTTATGTACCTTTTCATAAGTTCCTGTTTTGAACACCTATTCCCTTTAATTAGAACTTGGTGATAATATCCGTCAATTTTAACTATCAATGTCATCACGATTGACTGCTAATCAATCCATAAAGCTTAGTTTGTTTTGTCTTTTTGACTGAAATATGGACCACACCAACCTGTTTCATGAGTTTTTACATAAGTCCAATTAAACTCTTTATCTACTACGTAAACATCTTCTTCATTTATAAAGTCCTCGGCTGTTAAAGGTGACGCATTTTCAAGTATAAAAGCATCATCCGTATGCTGATAAAAAACATAGCAAGATTGTTTTGATTGTTTGTTAAATGTTATATCAGCTTGTTCTTCTTTTAAGCATTTCCTTCTTTCATAACTAAATACATGCCATAGGTAGCCACAGCAACCATCTTCATCATAAAGATAAATAGATTTCTTTTCTTTATCGCTAAGATGATTGACAAAGTTATCTTCCCATTGCTTTCGCAGATATGTCCCCCACTTAGGTATTTCTATCACTCTTACTTTTTTCATTCTTAGTAAAGATACTAAATCCATCATATTTTCCAACATGACACCCACTTTTTATATAATCAAATTGCTAACCGTATGTTTCATAAGAAATCTCCATTAAAATTTTTTCGTATGACTTTATCTTCCTCCAAAGTGCCTCATATTCCAACGAATCAGGTTTGCACTTGTCTAATTCAACAAACATACTTATTAAAGATTTTTTTAATTCAACTTCTTTATCGGTTTGTTTTTCTATATTTCTCCTATCTCGATACATAATGAGGTGTTCTTTAAAATTCTTTCTCGCTTCTGTAAGGGAATAATCACCATTTGGTCCTCCCCACACTTCATCCGCATTTGGGTCGTCTTGTCCATCGTCTTCCCAATGACAAAGTTCACATATATCAAATATTCCCCGTTCTTCAATTGTTGGTAAACCACAACAAGGACACTTTTCCCGTTTCAATCTAATCTCTCCCTTTAGTCAGATAAAGTTTTTACCGCAAATGACGTTTATACTGCTTAAATACCTTGTGTGGTGGAATCCCTACCGTTTCATCAGGTACATAACAATCTCTATCGTGATATGGCATTTCTAACTCTTCCCATTCAAAATCATCCTCAACACATTTAATAAATAAATCGTAACCCTCACCATCTGAAGGGGATAACCCTAACCTTATTTCTTTATGCTTTAATGCAACATCAATCGCTTCTTTAAGTTCGATTAAAGCTGTTCGATTGGCAATAAGATAGGCATTACTATGCCACATCTGTTGTCCAAATATATGGCACAAAGGGGTCGGTTCATCCTCTTCATAAAAATGATTCTTATATGCTTGATTTAGCTGTTCAAGTACGGTTTCGGGGCTATAAATATCTAAATAGGTATCCATACCACTTTCCCAATACCTTTGTCCACCACCCCAAAACTGTGAAACAAAGTCATCATATAAATCATTGTTCTCCACAAATAAATATCTTTCCAAGGCATCTTCTAAATCCCCAATATAATAATAGCTGTGTATTTGTATTTCATCCTTTTTATAATAAAATGATAAAGAGTATCCGCTATTTTTTCGCTTTCCAGCAAATCAAAATTATTTTTCTTTGTACTCTTAGGCTTTAATCCCCCATTTACAAATGGTGTTTCTGGAATATAAATAGCTGTGAACAATTTTACATCTGACATTTATAGACACCTCCTAAACCAATATTACCTCAAATCCTATTTTTATAAAGTACGCAATTATTAACCATATATTTGGAGGAACAATATGATAAACTTTTTATCCCAATTTATGAAAGAGCATTTTGATAACCTTACTCTAAGACCGCCCCTATTTTATTCATGGGAATATGGTATCCGTTTTGAAATTTCTATGCCCTGGGTACAACATGAAGATAAGAACAATCTTCAGCAAATCGAAGAAAGAATTAATGGCATATTCAATAAAGTTTTTCATGATACCGATGAAATGTTACTGGTCACAGACATTCATTGTGAGAAGAACGATACCTTTTTACAAAAGAGACCAACAAAGGTCTATCAAAAATATATAAAAGACAAGGAATTAAGACGAAAACTGCAACATAGGGTGTTACCAAGTGTTTTTTGGGAAGATGAAGACGGTGAAGATTATGAAGAAATGGTCACGCACCGATTTGCTCTGTCCTGTGAAAAGAGCGACATTCGTTATAAACCGCTCTTAACTGCTATCAGTTATGAGGATTTTCCACATCCATCCCAAATTCTAAAAGGGTTATACCGCCCTGGTATTGATATTTATTTTGTAAATGTTACAAAGAAAATGATTTACCATCTATATGATGACCGAGGCTGTGACGTTATCGCCTCAAACAAAGAAGATTTACATTCACTTTATGAAGAACTAAATGATTGGATTTTAGACTATGACCGAGAACAGATTGATAAGATATTCAAATAATCCATTTGTTGTATAATTAAAGAAAAACATCTACAAGAGGTGATTAACTTGGACCTTCTCACCACATTTCTTGCCATCAGGCTCTGCCTGTAAGGGTCTAATTTTCCTTTGGGGGACTTTTACAGGCTAAGCCATTTCCCAAGGAGTGTGATGGCAAATGAAACCACATCAAAAAAATCGTAGTCGTTCCTATTTTCGACATCATCGGAAAAGAGTGATTCAGCGTAAAATAAAGATTGCCAAACATTTAGGTTGGCAATCTCGCTTTCCTGGATATTTCGCAAAAGGGAAAGTTCATTGTTCGTGCTGGATGTGTTCCCAAAAGACGAAAAAAGATGGACTTCCTCATTCGCAAAACATTCAATTGGAACGCTTAAAAAGTCAATTATATGATTACTTTAGCGAAGGGGAATTTTAATCGTTTAATGAGCAGGGTGATAGTTCTTCCCTGCTTTTTCATTATTTTGTAGTCTTATGTCTCCATCAGCTATAAACATAAAGGTCAAAATCCACATCTGCACCTATGGAATCGGCAAAATGAATAAATCTCCTATCTAAGTACATAGCTGGTTTTTCATTATTTTCTATTTGAATAACGATGGTAAATCTATACGCTAATTCATAATTTTCTCTTAACTGATTTAACAGTTCTTCCTTCCCCTCCAATTGATTCAAAACGAAATCCAATTGTTCACTAATATCATAAGACTGCTCGTAATCTGTACCTAACTCCCAACTGGTATATTGCCGATAATGCGTTCCTGTAGAGGTCACATTCGGATTAGATGGTCTATTAATAGCTTCACCTTTTTTATATGCCCTTGTCGGCCTTATTCCTAACACATTTGTAAAATACTCAATAGAAAAGTCATCTGCCTTCGCTGAAAAATAAACCTTTACATTCGTTTTTTCCATTTATAAGCTCCCTAATATTCATTCAAACATCTGTAAAATCTCCAGTGCAATTTCATCAAGTTCTTCTAACCTTTCTCCTGCTGTTGGACTTTCAGCAAGTCTTATTAAATCCATTTTAAATTGCATTCTTAAATCCTCTGGCAATCTTTTCACCAAAATTATTAAACACCAATACTTCCAAACGTCATCATTCGTGGCTAAAACATTTTTAATTAGTGGTACAATTTCATCTGGACAAGTTAATAGAAGTTCTGAAACCTCCTCTGCTACCGGCCAGTTCATGTCCTGAATCCATTCCATAAGACCTGGTAACAAAAGAACGAGTTCTTTTCTACTTAGGTTCTTTAATTGGTTTACTCTTTCGGAGTCATGCTTATCTCTTGGTAGATATTCAGTGTAATTTTTCATTTTGCACCTTTAAGTTCATAATGTAATTTATAAATTTAGTTTATGTACAAACTTTTTTCACTGCTTCAATAAAAGAATTAATCATCAACAACTTTAATTAAATCGGTGTGTATCATTACAAAGTAGGTTTCGATTAATTCTCTCAATTTTTCATTGAGGTTATAATATTCTCCGTTCGCTTTTTCGATAACGCTATAAAACTTATTTTCATCTATTTCATTATTTTCCAAAGCAATGTACAATCTCCACATTTCCTCGCCATATGTTTTTTCAATCTCGGCATACTCATGAGCATCTATTTTTTCAAGAACATCGATTAGTTCTTCCAAATATCGAGTGATTCCTACTTTCTCTATATGGTCTGAATTCCACCTTAATAAACTTTCATGACCTCCACTTTCCATTTCTGAATAGTATTGAAGAACAATAAATGCTTCATATGCTATTTTATTTTCTGATGAGTAGCCAAATTCAATCAGCACATCACTAACATTGTTCCATATATCATCTCGATTTAATAAGTCTCCTCTTTTTATTCTTGTCTTCTTATTCATGCTTAGAGTCACCTTTCTACCTTCATTTAAATACCTTTTTGGATAGAATCTCCAAAAATAAATTATATTCTTCAGCCAACCATTAGCGTTTCAATCTCACACTGTAATATCTCATAGCCTTCAAATTACCTTCCATCTCAAAAACACCCTTTTCTATCAGCTTTCTTAGCCGATACTCAAAGAATGCATCCCCCATATATTGGTCTAAATGCCCTATCACTTCTCCTATTAGTCTTGCAGATTTCATAAAAGGTTCAGGTTCTTGTACTCTTTCTCGGTCAATCTGAAGTTTTTTCGCCATATTTATCATATATTGGTCGTAAAAGACTTCTCTAACGCTCTTTATCTCTTCATTTCTCCAGATACGCAAGGTTTCCTTGGAATCGGCAAGAGCCATCCATTCTTCCTCAAGTTCCTTTCTCTCGTACTCTGATAATGATTTTGATTGGTCTTTCTCGTAGATAACTTGCAATTGCTCTGGGGACATTTCTCCTGTTTGTAGAATAGTATATTGAATATCTGGTCGATTAAAATGTTCAGCATATGCCTTTGTTGCATTAATCACCTTGATTTCATTCGTTTTATTCCGCAATAAATATAGAACATATCGTAGTCCTGTCTGTTCATGAGTGTTATCAGCTACCCATAGCGTAATTGGCACATTGTCAGGAACAGAATTTATTTGATTGACAGTGTTATAAAATCCCTGTTGATAATCTTGAAATTGGTCATCATCCATCACATTTTTCATCCATTGAAATCTTGCTTCTTGCCCATCACTTTCATGTAGTTGCTCAATAAGACCAATCGAGAATATATCCCAAAAGGAAATAACCTTTTCCCTCTTAGATAGGCCCATTTTCTTTAAAGCATATTTTAGTGACCCTGCACCAGAAAGCCCAAAGAGAATATGTACCTTTTGAAAAGTCTCTTCCTCCTTCGCTTCCGACCGTTCCTTTGATAATTTGAACACCGTTTCGTATATGCTTTCCACGTCATTTATAAAATTCGTCTCTGAATAATCCGTTTCTTTTACAAGATTCAATCGGAATAAAATATGAAATAGTAGTGACTTTGCTTCGCCTTCAGGCAGTTCTTCAATGGATTTTTTCAACTTTTCTATTTCCACTATGCCACTCTCCCTATATTCACCTATAAACTCAAATACTATGATTATCAGCAATTTACCACAGAAAATGAATTTTTAAATAAGTCTAAATCCATTCTATGTTATTATTTGGTATTAAGAAAGCCATTTATGAACTGCTTTAAAAAGGAAACAAAAACATAAATACGGAGGTATTTCTTGTGGAAAATTCAAATGAACATCAATATTTAAGGGGTTTAAGACTGGAACGTGACAGCATAGCTTCATTTGAGAACTACCCCTTTCGTTTACCAAGCATAAAGACTTTGGATGAACTATCCTTTCATCCAAATGTCACTTATTTTGTTGGCGAAAATGGGATGGGCAAATCAACGTTATTAGAAGCCATTGCGATTAATACTGGATTTAATCCCGAGGGTGGTACTTTCAATTTTAACTTTTCAACCTTTGATTCTCATTCTCCATTGGAAAAGTATATAAAATTAATAAGGGGATTCCAAAAACCAAGAGATGGATTTTTTCTACGGGCAGAGACTTTTTATAATGTGGCTTCCAACATCGAAGCATTAGACAGTGAACCTGCTCCAGGACCACGAGTGATTGATTCCTTTGGGGGAGTGTCGCTTCATGAGCAGTCGCATGGGGAATCTTTTTGGGCAACATTTATCAATCGTTTTGGGGGAAATGGCATTTATCTATTAGATGAACCAGAGGCCGCCCTATCCCCTCTTAGACAACTATCCATGTTAGCCCACATTCATGAATTAGTCCGTCAAAATTCGCAATTTATTATTGCTACCCACTCTCCCATCATCATGTCGTATCCAAATGCTAAGATTATCGAACTTACAGAGGAAGGGGCTAAAGAAACCACTCTTGAAGAAACGAACCATTATCATATCATGAAGCAGTTTTTTGACGATAAAGAAAGATTATTGCATCATTTACTTAATAAGTAGGATAATCTTATCAGTGAATGAATCGCAACTGAATTACACTCAGCCTGTATTTTTAACATTTTCCAAGCACATACAGGCTGTAATTTATAAATAACGTCTAAAAATTATGTCTTCCTTTCTTCTCTCTATTAACTACATAAAGTATTCCAGCTACCAAACAAAGAATAAGTGCCATATTAATACCGCCAAGATGTAAAAAACTTTTCATTAAAGCCATTAGAAAATTCATCATATTATCTACTCCCATTCTTCAAAGGATAAGTTGGTAGGTTCATCTAAAAGGTCGGCAGAAAAATCAATGTTGGTCGTTGGTGTTTGTTTATCTACTTCCTCAAATTTAAGTTCATCAATCCATACCTGCCCTTTCCCCGAAAGTAAAACACCAAAAGCAATGACTGCACTGTTTTCAGGTACATCTAAAACAATATGATAATGATTCCATTCATTATTCCCTGTAATTGGGCGGTCACCCATATTATCGAATTGCAATACATCATGTAGTGCATCATCGACTCGCATCCAAAATCCACAAAATCCATCAACCTCTTTAGATTTTAAAAATCCAGAGAGCTTTAATCGTTTGCCAAGATACTTCTCGGCTTTAAATTCCTGCATCATTGTTGCAAACTCACCTTGAGATTGGGCAGTAACAGATTTTAGGAATCCAGATGCCCTCCCTTTATGAGCGTTTTCTCTATCAATTCCCATCTGATAATTAAACGGATGACTCCCACTTAACTTCCATCCTTTTAATAGCTGTTCATTTTTCAACACGATTTCCTCCCTTTGTAAAGTTAATTTGCCTATCATTTTACGGTATTGTCCTGGCGGTAAATTGTAATATTTCTTAAATGAACGAGTAAATGATTCTTGCGTTTCAAAGCGATAATAGAGAGCGATATCTATTATCTTTTCATCCGTATAAAGTAACATGTTAGCTGAGTTAGCAATTCTTCTATAACGGATATATTCAGATGCAGTTATACCAACCTCTTTTTGAAAAACACGAAAAAAATGATATTTTGAAAATCCAGCAAACTGAGCAACACTTTCTAAAGATAGCTCTTCATGTAAGTTCACCTCTATATACTCAATCGTTTTCTGTATGATAGAACTATAGCTCATTACATGAACCTCCTTACAAATAAGATAACAAAGAGAAAACTAATTTTTTTGACATATATTGCTTTTTTTATCCATTTCTTCAATTTTTCACGCAAAAAAAGAGGGTTCACTTTCCCTCATTCTGTTCGGCATTGGTTGTATTTTTGCTATTTGTCATCCCTTTTATTAATGCAATCTTCGCAAATTAAACATTTAGGCGTTATTTTTAACACAAATATTCCTCCATAATTTTCATTTGACTATTTGCATATTAATTCAAGCAAATTCACATTAATCCCCTATCGACAAATAACCATTTGTTTATATAAGATTAATTCCCATATATTGTTTCCCTTCTTTTTATTTATTCACTGATTGGAATTTGAAATATCACATGTCTTCCTGTCCACATTTCGCTTTCAACAATTAATTCTTTACTTTCCTTTTGAAAAATGAATCCCGCACCCATTTGTTCTTTATAGGTAAGCGTAAAATAATGCCCACCTAGTTTTTCAGGTGGGCATTAGTGTATTCTCTATTTAAGTTTAGCTGGAATCCGGCATTCCTCTGGAATAGTCTTTGACCACGGAAGGAACTGGTCAAGTGCTTCCTGATCATCTATATCTATTTGTGGCAGCTGTTCAAAAAGATAAGTTAAATAATTTAATGGATTTAATTGATTCTCTTTGGCCGTTTCGACAATGCTGTAGATGACCGCACTGGCAGTTGCTCCTTTCATCGATTGGGCAAATAGCCATGCTTTTCTTCCCATAACGAATGGTTTAATCGAACGTTCTGCTCTATTATTATCGAGTTCAAGTCGCCCGTCTTTCATAAAGACAATGAGTTTTGACCATTGGTTTAAACTATAATTTATGGCATCACCTAATTTGCTTTTAGGTGGAACTTGAGGGCGTTTGGATTTTAACCATGCCAAATAAGCGTCCAACACGGGTTGACTACGTTTTTGACGTTCTTCTTTTCGCTGTTCAGGGCTACAATCTTCAAATTCCTCTTCTATCTGTTTTTCAATTTTAAATAATTGTGTACAGAATTGAAGACCTTCAGCTGCGAGACTCTTAGATTTATCTACACCCGTAGGCAAAGATTTGAGCGTTTCGTCATATTTACGGCGTGCATGTGCCCAACAGCCAACTAACTCCACATCCTTCATATCATGGTAACCTCCATAACCATCGACATGAAGATAGCCCGCAAATCCTTTTAAAAATGCTTTCGGGTGTTTACTATGACGAGAAGTTTTATAGTCATATAAGATAATCGGTGAAACATCCCGACCAGATCGATACAACCACATATAGGATTTGGAAGTTGCTGCTTTACCAGGTTCCGCTAAAACTTGAACGGTTGTTTCGTCCGCGTGTAGACAGTCAAGTTGAAGTAGTAACTCATGCAAGCGATTGTATAGTGGTGAGAGCCATTTCGTTGCACCATATATTACCCAGTTGGCAATCGTTTGGCGTGATAGGAAGACACCAAGTCGTTCAAATTGTTTTTCAATTCGATACAACGGCATTCCCTCTACGTATTTTTGATTCATAATATAGGCCATTGAAGAAGGGGAAGCGAGACTTTTTGGAAAAACTGCCGCAGGTATTTTAGCTGTCACAACTGGTGTTTCGATTCCTTCACGTTCACATTGGCGACAGCTATAAATATGTTGTACATGCTCAACAACCTTTACTTGAGCAGGGATGATTTTTAATTCTCTACGTGTTTCCGTGCTCATTTCATGTACCGTTTCGCCGCAACACAAACAAACCTGCTCTTCTTCGGATAAACGATAATGGATCGTTTCCATAGGCAAGTTTTCAAGCTTCGCATCCCGTTGTCCTACATACTTCTTTCGATGATAAGTAATCGTTTCAAGTGTAGGCTCTTCCACTTTTACATCCGCTGTCATTTCAGCTTCATTAAAAAGAGGTAGTTCGATCTGATCCGGGTTGGTTTTTTCACTAGATGCCCCGAATTTCTTTTGTTGGCTTAGTCGGAATTGTTCTTCCAACCATTTGATTTTTGCCTCTAGGACTTCTTTTTGTTTTTCTAAATCCGCATTTTTCGCTGCGAGTTCTTCAATTGTATCTTGTAGTTCATTCGTAGTTTTTCCCATAAAAATAGAATACCATAAAGAGAGGTGACATAGTTGGTCAATTCTCTCTAAATGATAACTTTTGCACTCATTTTTGGATGAGCTTGTTTTTGTTCAAGTGGAAGTCCATCCAGCAACCAGTTGAATTGACGAGGACTGATCGATAGCGGCTTAGTAGTTTGTCCATCTGGCCATTGAAAAACGCCATTTTCCAGTCGGCGATAATATAACCAAAACCCATTATGATCCCAATGAAGGATCTTTAGTTTATCTCGTTTCCGATTACAGAACACAAATAGATTGGAAGAGAAAGGATCCAGTTGGAAACTCATTTGTACAATCGCTGCCAAACCATCAATGGACTTTCTCAAATCTGTTGCACCCATCGCTAAATAGACTCGTTGAATAGGTGTTTTACTTAACATGGGATTGAAGAACCTGAAGTACTTCATTTAAAAGTGAATGGCTGAAGCCTTCTTTAATTTCAATTGAAACATCGCCTACCTTAACCGTTAAAGTAGCTGTATCTTCAATTAAGTTGGATGAATCAATGGCAACCCATTGCTTAAGAGGATAAGCGACGTGAGTCGCCTCAGTTTTCAATCTTTTCATCCAGCTATACATACTTTGAACACCTACTTGATTTTGTTTACACCAAGCTTTGACACTTGGTACTCGACTAGATCTGTAAGCATTGATGCGATCTTGCCACATTTGTTTACGTTCATCTACTGACATAAAAAACCTCCTAACAATTGATGTTAATGTGATTATCACAAAACACGGCAATTATTAGAAGGTGTGGAGTATTTGTCGCTTACATAAGTGGAAAGTAACCGAAGAAGCTCCTAGAGATCCAATCAGCGGAAAACGAAGACAAATAACTAGAAGAGCTGACACAAAAAAGAAGCCCTCGCAAAAATCGACGAGGCATTTAAAAAGCTACAGAAACAGGATAACGGCGAAGTCTCTGCAGATCTAACTGAAATAACAGTAAAAGATTTATTTGCGCGTTGGTTCGAACTAACAATGAAACGAAAAATAAAGGAAACAACGTTTAAGGAATATACGAATGCTGTTAATTATCGAATTGTACCTGTGTTAGGGGATTACCAAGTAAAAAAATTAAATACTCTACTCCTGCAAAAGTTTATAAATGATTTAACTGATGAAGGACTTTCCCCTCGGTATATAGAGTATCTTAATACCATTCTTTATGGCGCATTGGATGCTGCACGTAAATGGAAAATTATACAGACTAATCCTCTTATTGATGTGGATAAGCCAAGACCTAGAAGAGTAGAACAAAAAACGTGGTCTGTTAAAGAGATGCATATATTTTTAGATGTAACTAAATTAACGAATCCTCGTCTTTATGCACTTATCCACACCGCATTATTCACTGGTTGCCGTCGCGGTGAAATTTTATCCCTCACTTGGGATGATTTAGACATAGAGAACCAGTATCTTAATGTGGATAAATCATTGATATATAATAAAGATGGTTATAAGTTTTCCACAACAAAGTCGCAATCTTCTAACAGAGTGATAAAAATTGGTGACTCCGCAATAAATGTATTAAAGGGATGGAAAGCGCAGCAAAACAAAATGAAAATGGCTCTTCGTAACAGTTACGAGGACCTTAATTTAATCTTTGCTACACAAACAGGAAAACCCATTTATCCTAGATCGTTGACCACAGAATTTAATAAAGCAATAAAAATTGCTAATGTTCCCAAAATTCGCTTTCATGATACTAGACATACCCACGCAACTATTTGTCTAGAAGCTGGTATGACATTAAAAGAAGTTCAGGAACGCTTAGGACATAGCAGCATAAAAACTACCGGAGATGTCTATGCTCATGTCACTGAATCAATGAAAGAAAAATCAGTTGATCTACTTGAGAAATTCATCTCAAAATAAGTTTTTTGCAAGGTATGTGGTCAAATTGTGGTCAATGTGTACATACCTTGCAAAAAACCCTTGTTATACCAACGATAGCCTCGCCACTGCCTCCACATGCGTTGTCTGCGGAAACATATCCACAGGCTGCACTTCTTCTGTCTTATAACCTCCATCTTCCAATACGCGTAGATCACGAGCTAAAGTCGCTGGATTACAGGATACATAGACTACTTTTCTCGGCTTCATATCAAGAATTGTCTGTAATAATGCTTCATCACAGCCTTTTCTTGGAGGATCTACAACTAACACGTCTGCTTCATTCCCTGCTTTATACCAATTGGGGATAACTACTTCTGCTTCTCCAACTGCAAATTCCACATTGTGGATATCATTTATGAGGGCATTTTTTCTTGCATCCTCAATTGCTTGTGGAACAATTTCGACACCGAATACTTGTCTTGCTTTTTTTGCTAAAAATAAAGAGATTGTTCCAATACCACAATAGGCATCGATTACTTTCTCTTCCCCATTTAGATCAGCATATTCCAATGCTTTCTCATAGAGCACCTTTGTCTGTTCTGGATTCACTTGATAAAAGGAGCGAGCAGAAATAGCAAACTTTACATCACCAATATAATCAGTAATGGTCTCTTCTCCCCATAGCACTCGAGTTATTTCTCCCATTATCACATTCGTTTTTTTGTTATTCACATTGTGGATAATTGATTTAATATTTGGGACTTTTTCAACAATTTCATCAACAATTGCCTTTCGATTGGGGATATCCTGTGTACGAGTGATTAATACAATCATTACTTCCTTCGTAATGGCCCCTCTTCTTACCATAATATGGCGTAAATCACCTTTATGGCGTGCCTCGTCATATGCACGAACTCCATATTTCGAACAAATATCTTTTACTGTATTTACGACATAGTCATTTTCTTCTTGCTGAATGAGGCATTGTTCCATATTAATGATTTGATGGGAGCGTTGTTGATAAAATCCGCCGATGAGACCACCTTCTTGTTCCCCGATTGGAACTTGTGACTTATTGCGGTAGCGCCAAGGATCTTCCATCCCTAGTGTTGGATGTACCGTCGTGTTAATTTTTCCAATCCGCTCTAGAACATCCATAACATGCTTATGCTTCATTTTCAATTGTCCTTCATAGCTTAAATGCTGTAATTGGCAGCCTCCACATTCCTTGTAAATAAGACATGGTGCTTCCACGCGATAAGGACTTCTTTCTTTTATTTCTACTAAACGACCGAAACCGTAATTCTTATTTGTCTTGATTACTTTTACGGTTGCTTTCTCTCCTGGAAGTCCATTGGGGATAAATAGGGGATAACCATCTACTTTTGCCACTCCTGAACCTTCATGGGTTAAATCTTCAAAAATTATATCTATTATATCGTTCTTTTGAACGGGTAATGTTTTACTCATTATCGTCTTCCTTTACATCGATATTTCCGAAAAAAATAAGCGTGGTAATTGTAACATATTATCAGGAAAGCGTCATGGGCTTACGGGAAATCTTAGGAAATCAAAACAAAAAGTGAGGGGATTTCTTATTCCTCTCACTCCTCGTTATTGTCTGTTTGTAACATTCCTTTATAATCCTTGATATCTGGTCGGTCTTCATCACGAATTTCTTCAATTGGTACATATAACTCAAAGTGACGATATAAATTAATAAATTCAGCAGGCAATAAGCCGCCAAATTCTCCATCAAGATTTAATTGTACTTTCTCATCGGAGCTAACTTTAATGTGATTGGCATTCGTATAAATGACATTCGGATCATTGATATGTTCCCCACGTAAAGCCAGTGAAGCAATTCGAATAAAGTCTGCAAGATTTGCCTTTTTTAAGATTAACAAAGAGAACAGCCCATCATTAATAGAAGCTCCTGGTGCTAACTTCTCAAAGCCGCCGACAGAATTGGTCAGGCCAACAAGAAACAACATCGCTTCTCCTTCAAACAGCTTGCCATCATATTCGATTTTCACATGTGATGCTTTAATGAACGGTAGCATTTCGACGCCTTTTAAATAATAAGCAAGCTGTCCAAGCATGGTTTTCAGTTTACTTGGAACCTCATAAGAGATTTCTGTTAAGTGTCCACCACCACTAATATTAATGAAATATTTATCATTCATTCTTCCAATATCAATCGGGATTGTATCGCCCTTTGCGATTACATCTACTGCACCTATAACATCTCTTGGAATATGCAGTGCTCTTGCAAAGTCATTTGTTGTTCCTACCGGTATAATTCCAAGCTTTGGACGATATTCTTGTTCTGCCATTCCGTTAACCACTTCATTGATGGTTCCATCGCCACCTGCAGCAATGACAAGATCAAATCGTCTTTCTACTGCAACTCTTGCTGCATATGTTGCATCCTCTGGTCCAGTCGTTGCATGACAAGAAGTTTCATAACCTGCCTCTTCTAATCTTTTTAGCACTTCTGGTAAATGTTTTTTAAAAGCTTCCCGACCTGAAGTAGGATTATATATTATTCTTGCCCTTTTCATTTTCATCATCCTATAATCAAGATTCATTTTTTTTCCATAGCCATTAACATCATATACGATACTTCTTGCTTAAGCAATTTTTAAATCTATCTATTACCATCGTATGTGACCATTGAATAATAAGTGTCCATGTTTCCAAGTATCTTCCCACATTATAACCCAATCTATCAGTTCACCATACTTTCCTAATTCTTATTACTGTTTTTTTCTATTAATCAAACGTTTGATTAACTTTTTTCCGACACAAAGCTCCATTATTCCGCTCCCTTAGAAGAAATCTGTAAAAAAGAAAGCAAACATTCGAGAAAATCAGCCATGCATATTCCATTCAAAAAAGGATGATTTCCCTCAAATAATACCCTGTCTGAGTCAAATCTATCCTCTTTTTATTATGATTAGTGATTCGTTAACTCTAACGTACCACTGTTAAAGACATGTATAGCAGAACCACCTTTTCCTTTTTGCAAGACTGCATTCGTCTTTCCTTCCTCCATTGTATTTTCTGTATTAGAAAACTCCCATTCTGCACGATCACTATTATTTATTACTGTATCATTTACAGAAACCTTCACATTATTTGTTTCATCCAATATTAAATCGATTGCTGGGACATTATTAACCGTCCAATTATTTTTTAAGTCACGTGGATTTAAAGTGACATCATTATTTAAATCAATAATATCTAATTTCTTACTCGTTGGCACAAGAATCGTCGTATGTATAGAAGAATAATCAGTATAGAATTCAGACATGCGATACGGTAATTGCTTTAAACGAATAAACAAAGTATCTCCCTTTTGAGAAACATGAAGATAATCTTCTGGTTTGGAAACAACTACATCCTTTGATTGAACTGTTCGGAAAGTTCCAAATAAGGATAGGACGTCATCGTTTGTTCCTTCAATTGTAATCGGACTTTGCTGATTTTCGGACTCAATGACAATTCTTTTAATATCAGCCTTCATCGCATAATTGAATTCAGGTAAATCTCTAGTTATCTCTTCTCTTTTTAATCCTTGTTCCAGAATATCCATAATTCCAGAGGATTGGAGAAAGACCATTGATATGCCTGCTGTCCCAATGATCCCAACGACAATAATACTGAAAAGATCAAAGCTTAAATACGGCTTTTCTTGCTTAGAAGAAAACAGATATAGCAAAATCTCTATTCCCAAAACAACTAAAATAACCGGCCACCAAACTTTTAAAACACTCACAATTTTCCAATGAAAAAACTGTGTCAGTAACAAAAATACGCCAAGGAATAATAAAGATAAACCCATTGAAAAAGTGCCCACTCGCCATTGCCTCATTCTCTTCTCCCCTTCTGTCAGCATTGGCTTCTTGTATGAATTCAAAAAGCCAATAGCCATCTCTATCTTTCTTCTACATTTCTTATATTTTTTTCTTCTTTGTTCCTTTTAGCAGATGAATACCGCCGATTATAAGAACTAGGCACACAATTCCCGTCTGAAAATATTGATAAAAGAAAAATCGTAAATCTATATCTATTACTTCTCTGATGATGGGTGAAAAGATCGGTAAAATAATATTGATTATTAAATAATATAAACCAATTACAAGTAGACCAATCCCAAACCATTTTTGATAATTAATCAAATAAGCAATGACCGGGACATCCTCCAATTCCTCTTCTCCTACTTTTGATGCTTTTTGTAATCCATCAAAGAAGCTGTAGAACCAAATGATAGGAATAACGAATAAAAATAGTCCTAATCGTAATTCATTAAGGATAAAAATAGAGAACAAGAAAGCAGCCATTAGCTGAATCCCTCTTTGCTGCAAGCCTAAATATAAATGGCCCGCTCCTGGAAAAACAGATAAGAAGGTTGCAATAAATTTACTTTTCTTTCCCTCTTCTCTATTCTTTTCAAAATCCTGAAAGATTGTAATATCTTCAAGCTTTTCCCCTTTCAGTTTTTTATTATACTGCTGGGAAACGTCATAAAAACCGTAAATCCAAATAACAGGCAAAATCGCCAAAAATAACAGGAATTCATTCGTATAGGTTAGGAAAGCAATAAATAAAATCATAATCCCTAACCCTAGAAAAGTTGTTAATAATGTTATTCCTCGATAGACTAAGCCTAACTGAATATGACCTAAGCCAGGGACAAATGATAAAACAATCGTATAAAAACGCTCTGATTCAGCTGTTTTTACTAATACAGGTGCTACGTCTCCAGCCTCTGTATTACTAGCCAAATTAACCCGTTCTTTTAAATAGCTACTGGTCGTGATTAATGTGTCGATAAAACTAATACAGTAGATAATGAAACCAATAATAATTACTATAAATGTTAACTCATTGAGGTACCCTGAACTAAAAATCACAATGGACATAAATGCTAGTCCAAAGACAGCCATCCCATATAAAAAGCCTCGCAACCTTTTCCCAATATAAAAAAGACCACCACCTGGAAAAAATGCTAAGATTGTTGCGACAATCGGGTTTTTCATTTCTTAAAATCCTCCTTTTTACTACTATCAAATGAATCCATCCAGGCAAAGGTCTTATCCACTAAACCTCCTGATTTTGGCTCTTCTTTCAAAGAAACTTCCGCTTTTTGGATTGTTTCTGTATGTTTTATAATCGATTGAAAAAATCCTGCCGACATCAGAATCAATGTAAGACTCGCGGCAATTGCATAATGGAATATGGATGATTGATAAAAAGGACGTTTCCTTTCCTCTATTTTTTCTATCTCCATATTTTCAAAGGATATTTTTTGCATAATATCATTCATAAAAGCTGCTTCATCTGAAATCGAAGGAAGTATCTCCTCTTGCATGTCTACTGCATCTATATACAATTCTAAACATTGATCGCATGTATACAAATGATTTTCAAGAAATGCTCTTTCTTTCTCATTCAGTTCATCGTTTACATACTTCATCCAATCATCTTTAGAATAATGTGTTGTCATAAAAATTCTTCCTCCTTCCAATGTGTTTTGATCCAGAGTCTTGCGCGATACAGCTTCGTTTCAATTGTTTTCACTTGAACATTTTGCTCTAATGCCATTTCTTGATAACTTTTTTCTTGAATGTAAAAACCATAAATGACATCCCTGTAATTAGCGGGTACTTCCTCCAGTCTTTTTTGCACAAGCTTTTGTCGTTCCCGCTTTAGCACTTCTATTTCTACATCATCGGCCAGAGAGCCTCCTATGTGGGATTCCAATTCTTCTGTCATCTCTTCTTTTCTTCTTTGTTTTTTTCTTCTCATATCAATAGCATGATTGACAGCAATTCTTGTTATCCATGTTTTAAAACCTTGATTCTCGTAATTGGGGAGAGAGGTATAGATTTTAATAAACACTTCTTGAGTAGCATCTTCTGCTTCTTTTTGATCTTTCAAAACACTGTATATAGAACGAAACAAATAGTCCCGATGCTTTTCCACTAACAAACGAAATGCGTGATCATTTCCTGCTTTTACTTTTTCAATTAACACTTGATCACTAATGGCCTCTCCCCCCTTTCCTAGCCATTCTATAATAATAGACGTACAGTGTCGGTCATTCCCCTACAGTTTTTTATTATTTTGGGCTGATTATTTTTTTCATTTACCGAGCAGCGTAAATATACGATGACTTTCTGGGGAAGATGTGATCCCGCAGAGCTCATTGGCCCTACGGAAAGCAACGTATATTAAGGCTACAGGTTATTAGTTACAAACTTTATGAAAATGCCTCAATATTTTCTTCCTAAATGGTTTCTCCTTTGTAATAGTACCATTATTACTTGAAACTTTTTAGCCTTACTTTCGTATTGATTGAGTCAAGTTTTTGTGGGAGTTTTTTTTGGATAGAAAAACTCCCCTCTTATTTAGTTATATTTCCCACCTAAATGAAAGCGTTATCTAAACAATTTAGTTTTGTTTTTGTTCATTTCCTTCATTTTTTAAAAACCTCGTAAGGCTTGTAAAGCATGGTATATCGGCTTTCCTTTTTGCCGATTTAAATATGATAAATTATTTCTTGTTAGCTCTCCGACTGAACTCTTTAACTTTTCCACATAATATTTTGGCTGAGAAACAGAAGCGGTTTGATCGTTAGGGTTAATTCGTCCTAAAATCGTCTTGATTTCTAATTCATCCTTCATACCAACCATAAAGTCAATAAATGCTTGTATTCCTTTATCGCACCAGCTGCGGCCGTTTTTAAGCCGTTTAGCGAATACACTCATCGTTCCTTCCGCACTTCCCATTGGACGATAGTGGCTTGTGTCTATGTCTTTTTCCTTCAACCATTCGCGATAATCTCCAAGGGCCTGAGGATATTTTGACAGCTGTTGTATGAACTCTTCTAACCGTTCTTCTTTCTTTTCGTTTTCAAGAGTACCAACTGCACTATTAAGTTCCACTAGGAATCCTTTCGCATCATATTGAGCCAGTTTCTTACGAATGACTCTATATCTCTTATGGCCTTTGAAAAGCGTTTTAACCTCACGAGCTACATGGAATCGGTCGATGACAAAGAATGCATTCTTATAGTGATCCTGACAAGCCGTAATCCACTGGGCTCCATCCCCATTAATTACGAGGTGATGTTCACTCGGATTGTAGTTGTAATTATCTATTAAGAACTGCTCAAATCCTTCCCAGAACGCTTCTTTACCTTTGTGGACATAGTGACGTTTTGCGATTAAGGATGTTCGTTTCCCGTTGACTATCCAGCCCTCATGTACGGAAGCAATCTTTTCTTCCCGCCCACGTCGTTTTCCACGTTGCCTTTTCACATATAGTCCGTCTACTTCTACAAAGAGCACTTTCCTCAATTGGTCGGTCGGCTTGACGAAAGTAACTTCTGTTTGTAGAAGGTGTTGACGAATAGTCTCATGGCTGATTACTTTGTAACCTAGAAGTTTCTCAATCATGGAGGAAGCATGACGATAGGATGTACCTTGAACTGCCATTTCCATTGCCATCGTTTCAACTAGGGGACTGAAACCTTTTGACCCCTCAAACTCTAAATAGTGATCAAGGAGATAAACGTATCCACCCTTTTCCCTGTCCCTATAGTAATTCCGATTGATGATAATAGAACCGAATGAAGTATCCATCTCTACGGCTCGCTTATCCTGAAGGTAAAATCTCTTTTTATCTCTATTTTCTGCAATCTGTTGATCCATTTCTTCGAGTTGCTTCGTGAGAACTTCACCAAATGTCTTTTGAAGCATAACAAATAAATCTTTTTCCAGTTCTTTTAATGTGGGTAATTGTATGGTATCTTTTTTCATAGGACTCCTCTTCCTTGTATTTGTGGTTTTCGCAGACTTTACTATACAAGAAGAGAGTCCTTTTTTCATTTGATTTTATTTTCCATCTACCGCACTTCCGTTTGGTGACCTGTTTCTCAATGGATGGATCTACGCCCCATCCATTGAGAAACAGGGTACAACATCTCCCACAAACATTTTACTCATACTTTCGTATTTATTCTGTAGCAATTTAATCAAAGGAGAATGTGTATGCATTATTTATTTGCATTACTGGCTTTAACATTAAACCCATTTCTATGGAAAATCCATCTAAAAAAACGAAGGTTTCTTATCTTTCAAGTCATGCGATTGCTTGCTGGAATCCTTATTATTTTTTGTCTAGATTATTTTCAGTTAATCGATCATTCCTTACAGGCCCTTTTTAAATATGGTGCTATTTATTTTGCTTTCTTCTTATTACTAGATTTACTTTTTGGAAAAGTAAAGGGGTATAAAATAACTGGAATTCTCTTTTTATACTTTGTCCTATTTAGTCTATACGTCCAATTTGTCTATCCATTAACCATTACCGGAGATAAATATCATTTTGTACAAGAAAAGGCTACTGTTATTGAGAAGGAAGCTGTTTCTACTAATGAAAAACATATCGTAGTTGTACCGGAGAGCTATGCACGATATCGTAGTGAGAAAAAACTCGGGGAACTTCCTCATCCTTCCTATTATGATTTAGGAAACTCTACTCTACAAAAAATTGACGATCATCTATACTGGGTAACGCCAATTGAATATACTGGCTTTTTTAAATGGATAAAAGGGGATGACGTCCCTGGTTTTATTAAAATGAGTGCAGAGGATGAAAATGAAGATGCCGTCTTAGTTAAAACTTCTATGAAATATGTTCCATCTGCCTACTTCCAAGAAGATTTAAAAAGACTAGTCAGAAATAAACATAAAGATACGATTTTGCTTGAAGCAAGCTTCGAACCAGATGATAATGATAAGCCATACTATGTTGTACCTTATGGACAATACAATAAATTCCGAGAAATTGTTGACATTAAAGGGATTTATATCGTTGACCCAGCCACTGGAAAAATTGAAGACTATACAATGAACAATATACCTGCATTTATTGACCATGTTATTCCTACAAGCGTAGCGGAAGATTGGAATGAATGGTATGGTAAATATATTCATGGCTTCTGGAATACCCTTTTTGCAAAAGAAGATATGAAACTACCAACCGCCTGGGACAACATGGATGAAGTGAATGGTGTCTTCAATGAAGAATTACAATTGCATTGGTTCACTGACTTCACCCGTCCGAAATCCGATAGCGGAAGTATGGTTGGTTACTCCATGATTAATGCTCGTACCGGTGCACTTACCTTCTATACAGAGGCAAATGGATCGTTAAATGGGAAATCTGCTATCAATGTGGCAGAGAAAACCTTTCGAGCGCAAAAATATGAAGCCGGCACTCCACTACTCTATACGATTTATGGGCAGTTCACATGGGTTGTTCCACTCATGGACAGCAATCACGTGTTAAGAGAAATCATGTTGATTAATGCTAAGGATGAAAAGGTTTATAGCTATAGCACAGAGAAAACAAAACTTTTTAATGATTATAAATATGCCCTTGTCACGCTATTGAAAAATGATAAAACCGTTCCTAACAATATTGCCGATCAAAAAACGATAACTGAGACTGTCAGCTATGTATATAAATCAGAGGTTGAAAATAGTACGATTGTAAAATTCATGGTGAAAGACAATAAAACTATTTTCCAAGTTTCTTCAAACGATTTCCCTTATAGTATCTTCCTAGAAAAAGGGATGGAAATTTCCGTTGATTATGTTGATACAGATGAAGTAATTGTAACGGTTGAAAAATTGGAAATTAATAATCAAGCATTAAACGAATAAAATAAGATTCTTGGATATTAAAAATGCAACAAAAAAATTGCTCTATTATTTATAATATAGGGAGAAGGGAACAAACTTCTCCCTCTTTCTGCATAGAATAAAAGGAAGAGAACAAAGATAGTGTTTTAAACTAGTAAACTTTAAATGATGGAAAAGGAGAAATGCATTTGATTATTTTAATCCTATCTTCCTACTTAATCGGTTCTTTACCGGCTGCCTTAATTATCGGTAAAGTTTTTTATGGCATTGATATTCGGAAACATGGCAGCTTTAATCCAGGAGCGACTAATTCCATTCGCGTATTAGGCAAAAAAGCCGGGATTGCTGTTCTGCTGCTTGATGTTGGGAAAGGAGCTCTTGCGGCAAGTCTACCGTACTTGCTTATGGTAGATGTTAATCCGTTATATACTGGATTAATAGCTGTTATTGGTCATTGTTTTCCAATCTTCGCTGGGTTTCGCGGTGGAAAAGCTATTGCCACAACAGCCGGCACTCTTCTCGTTGCCAGCCCAGCCTTGTTTTTAATTGCCTATTTCGCCTTCTTTGCTGTTATTTTTGTAACAAAATATGTATTCATAGGTAGTATTTCCGTTGGGATAACGATTTTCTTATATGCATTATTTTCTCCCAACATCCAGCATGACTGGCTCTTTTTCTTGTTTTTATTACTATTAATCTTTTTACATCGCTCTAATATTATTAATTTTATTCATCGTCAAGAACCAAAAATAAATGATAAAAACATAAAAAAGGATCGAATTAACCCGAAGAAAATAGTCTAATTCCCCTTCATTGGACAAGCTTTTTAGGAAATTGTTGATTGTCGACTTTTCCTGGGAAATACTGTCGAATGAATGGAAATCAAAATAAAGGAGTTGCTCTTTTTGGAATTGCTCCTTTACTTTGATTTTGGAGGTTGTGGAGGGGAGTGCTGGATGAGGGTGGTTTGGCTGATATCCTTCCACTTTGGCTGATTTATCGCTGCTTTGGCTGATATCCTTCTTACTTTGGCTGATTTATCGCTACTTTGGCTGATATCCTTCTTACTTTGGCTGATTTATCGCTGCTTTGGCTGATATCCTTCTTACTTTGGCTGATTTATCACTGCTTTGGCTGATATCCTTCTTACTTTGGCTGATTTATCGCTGCTTTGGCTGATATCCTTCTTACTTTGGCTGATTTATCACTGCTTTGGCTGATATCCTTCTTACTTTGGCTGATTTATCACTGCTTTGGCTGATATCCTTCTTACTTTGGCTGATTTATCACTGCTTTGGCTGATATCCTTCTTACTTTGGCTGATTTATCGCTGCTTTGGCTGATATCCTTCTTACTTTGGCTGATTTATTGCTGGTTTGGCTGATATCCTTCCTACTTTGGCTGATTTATCGCTGCTTTGGCTGATATCCTTCCTACTTTGGCTGATTTATCACTGCTTTGGCTGATATCCTTCTTACTTTGGCTGATTTATTGCTGGTTTGGCTGATATCCTTCCTACTTTGGCTGATTTATCGCTGCTTTGGCTGATATCCACGTTCGACTAGAATATATATACTTATTCCCCTCCTTCATCCATAAAAAAAGCTGCCAACAAAGTCGTTTTTCAACATTTACTGACAGCTATAAGGAGATAAATCCCCTTCTTATCTTTTATTCATTTCTTCGACTAATAATTTATTGACCATTTGCGGATTAGCTTGTCCTTTTGTTGCCTTCATCAACTGACCGACAAGGAAACCAATCGCTTTTTGTTTTCCATTTTTAAAGTCTTCAATGGATTGAGGATTGTTATCCAATACTTCGCCGATGATTTTCAGCAATGCACCTTCATCGGAAATTTGGACAAGTCCTTTCTCTTTAACAATTGCTTCAGCATCTCCGCCATTTTCAATCAACTCTTTAAACACTTGCTTTGCAATTTTACTAGAAATGGTACCATTTCCAATGAGTTTAATCATGCCCGCAAGGTTTTCTGGAGTAAGCTTTACTTCCGCTAGCTCTTTTTGCTCTGCATTTAAGTAGGCAGAAACATCTCCCATTACCCAGTTTGAAGCAAGTTTTGGTTCTGCTCCGTTTGCAACGGTTTCTTCGAAGAAATCAGCCATTTCCTTCGTAACGGTTAATACTTTTGCATCGTACTCTGGTAAGCCCCATTCTTCCATATAACGCTTTTGTCTTGCATCTGGTAATTCTGGAATTTCTGCGCGAATTCTTGCTTTCCAGTCTTCATCGATATACAAATCTGTTAAATCCGGTTCTGGGAAATAACGATAGTCATCTGAGCCTTCTTTTACACGCATTAGCAATGTTGTATTTGTAGCTTCATCAAAGCGACGTGTTTCTTGATTAATTACTCCGCCTGAAGAGACAACCTCTCTTTGACGTTGTTCTTCATATTCTAATCCTTTACGTACGAAGTTAAAGGAGTTCAAGTTTTTCAATTCCGTTTTTGTTCCGAATTCCTCTTGGCCTACCGGACGAATCGAAATATTGGCATCGCAACGCAAAGAACCTTCTTCCATTTTACAGTCAGATACGCCTGTATATTGGATAATGGATTTCAATTTTTCTAAGTACGCATACGCTTCATTTGGTGTGCGGATATCTGGCTCAGAAACGATTTCAATTAGCGGCGTTCCTTGACGGTTGAAGTCCACTAACGAATATCCTTTTTCATGATTCAGTTTCCCTGCATCCTCTTCTAAATGAACACGGGTAATGCCGATTTTTTTCTTATAGCCATCGACTTCAATTTCAATCCAGCCATGTTCACCAATTGGCTTATCAAATTGGGAAATTTGGTATGCCTTCGGATTATCTGGATAAAAATAGTTCTTACGGTCAAATTTTGTTTCTGTCGCTATTTCGCAATTTAATGCCATAGACGCTTTCATGCCATATTCTACTGCCTTTTTATTTAAAACAGGTAGTACGCCAGGATAGCCTAAATCTACTACTGTTGTATTTGTATTCGGCGCAGCACCAAAGTGATTGGGACTTGCTGAGAATATTTTTGATTGTGTTTTTAACTCTACATGGACCTCTAGCCCAATGACTGTTTCAAATTCCATTTTTTTCACCCCTTACAGCGTTGGTTTTTGGTTATGATAATCTGTCGCCTGTTCAAATGCATAAGCTACTTTATACACAGATGCTTCATCAAAATGTTTTCCGATAATTTGTAAACCAAGTGGTAAACCGTTAGAGAAGCCACAAGGAACCGAAATCCCTGGAACACCAGCAAGGTTTACTGGAATCGTTAGAATATCATTGGCATACATTGTTAATGGATCGTCTACCTTTTCCCCTAGCTTAAAAGCAGGTGTAGGAGTAGTTGGCCCCACAATAACATCATACTTTTCAAATACATCTTCAAAATCTTTTTTGATTAGAGTACGTACTTTTTGTGCTTTTTTATAATATGCGTCATAGTAGCCAGAGCTTAAAGCAAAGGTTCCAAGCATAATTCTACGCTTTACTTCATCTCCAAATCCTTCTGCGCGAGAACGTTTATATAGTTCAATTAATGTTTCGGCATTATCCGTGCGATAACCATAGCGAACACCATCAAATCGAGATAGGTTTGCTGATGCTTCTGAAGAAGACAATAAATAGTAAGTTGCAAGGGCATATTTACTATGTGGCAAAGATACTTCTTCCCATGTAGCTCCTAATTTTTCCAATACTTTTAATGCATCAAGAACAGATTGGCGAACATCTTCGCTTACTCCTTCTGCTAGATACTCTTTCGGAACCGCTATTTTCATGCCTTTGATATCTCCAGTTAGACCTTTTGTAAAATCAGGCACAGCTACATTTGCCGAAGTGGAATCCATTGGGTCTAATCCGGAAATAGCATTAAGCAAGAAAGCATTATCTTCTACCGTACGTGTAATTGGTCCAATTTGATCCAGTGAAGAAGCAAATGCAACTAAACCAAAACGAGAAATTCTTCCATATGTAGGTTTTAAACCGACAACCCCACAGAATGCTGCTGGTTGACGAATGGAACCACCAGTATCTGAACCAAGAGAAAAAAATACTTCTCCTGCAGCTACGGATGCTGCAGATCCACCTGATGATCCACCAGGAACTGTTTCAAGATTCCATGGATTTTTCGTTTTTTGATAATAAGAATTTTCTGTAGAAGATCCCATAGCAAACTCGTCCATATTAAGCTTTCCAATTGTTATAGCTCCTGCTGCTTGCAGCTTGTCCATAACAGTAGCATTATAAATCGGCTGGAAATTTTCTAAGATTTTGCTAGAACATGTTGTTCTCAAGTTTTTTGTCACAATATTATCTTTAATACCAATCGGCATTCCAAATAAGCTACCTGAATGTTCCCCGTTTACTAATTTGTCATCTAATGCACTTGCTTGTGATAAAGCATTGTCTTCATCTAATGTTAAAAATGCTTGTACTTTCTCATCTACATCTTTTATGCGATTATACGATTCTTTCACTAAATCAGTTACTGATATCTCTTTTTTATGTAATAGTTCTTGTAAATCCGCCATCTTTTGATCAAAAAGACTCATGTAATTTCCCCTCCTTACTCAATAATAGATGGAACTTTAATTTGTCCATCTTGATGATCTGGTGCATTGCGTAAAACTTCCTCAACAGGTAAGCCTTTTGTTGGTACATCTTCACGAAGCACATTTTTCATATCTAAAACATGGGAAGTTGGCTCGATTCCCTCTGTATCTAATTCTTTTAGTTCTTCTGCAAAAGAAATAATAGCATCTAATTGCTTTTGAAAAAGCTCTGCTTCCTCTTCTGTTATTTCAAGTCTAGCAAGATTGGCAACATGCTTTACTTCTTCCTTTGTAATTCTTGACATATATATGTCACCTCCATCATTATACGTACAACACAATAATCTGATAATATCAAACAAATCATTAGGAAAGCAACCGAAAGAAGGAATATATCTTATTAGAAGGCGTTTTCCTCAAAGATTATGAATTTCCACCGCTATCGACAACTTATTTCATCTCATTAATTTCCAATAAAATCAGTCTGTTAAAAAAAGCTAGCACAGTTTATTCTATTATACCATCTTGTCTAACAGGGTGTTCTTACCTTACTATTACTGATTGAGTCAAGTTTTTGTGGGAGTTTTTTTAGCTCCCTTTTTTATAAAGTAAAACCTCTAAGTTTGTATCCGCTTTCCAATTGGTTTTGTTCTTCCAACTGTTGATTCTCTCATTTTTTAAAAACCTTTTAATCCCTGTAAGGCAAAGTGAACGGGTTTTCCAATCGCTTGATTTAAGTATGGCATGTTCTGACGCACGGTTTCTGTTACTAATTTTGTGGGTATTTTTCTTTTCGGTCGATGCTCTTTCTTTGATTTTTCCGTGGCTTTTTCCCATTTTCCATATATCGTTTGGATAGATAGATCATCCTTCAACCCAATCCACAAACGTGCCATGCTCATGACGCCTTTTTTGCTCCATGCTCTTCCATTTTTTAATCGTTTGGCTAATTGATTCATCATTGCTTCTGCACTTCCCATTGGACGATACGCTGTCGTGTCCACGCCTTTCTCCTGTAACCAACTACGGTAATCTTTTATGGTTTCCTGATGATGCGTTAAAAAGCCGAGGAAATGCGCTAGTTTTTCTTCTTCTTCTGGTGTATCCATTGTTCCTACTGCGCTATTCAACTCTAGAAGTAATGTTTCTACCTGGTAGTTTTTTAACGCTCTTTTCATGTAGCGGTATCGAGGATGGCTCTTCATTAGTTGCTTCATCGAACGAGCGACATGAAAACGGTCCATGGTGAAAAAGGCGCGTTCCCGAAAATACTCCCGACATGCCGTTATCCAGCCTGCTCCATCGCCATTAATAATAAGCAAGGTTTGGGTTGGATCATACGCATAATGATTCTGTAAGAATGTTTCAAAAGCTTCCCAAAAGGGTTCTTTTTCTTCATAGAGAAAATGCCTTTTATTTCGGAGCCTGACTCGCTTTCCGTTTTCTTTCCATCCCTCATGTACAGCGGCGAATTTCAACTCCCATCCACGCTTTTTCTTTTCTTGACTCTTCACATATAATCCATCTACTTCGACAAACAACACCTTTTGAAAAGGACGTTTTTCCTTAGCGGGAAGTACGCTTGTATGAAGAAGATGTTGCCGTAATGCTTCGTGGCTCATCGCCGAATAGCCTAAAAATTGTTCGAACGTTTCCACCGCCTTTCGATAGGAGGAACCATTTGTCGCTAATTCTAGCCCCCATTCTTCTAATAGTGGACTAAACCCTTTATTCCCTTGAAACTGTAAATAATGATCTAACAGACAAATATATTTTTTGGTTACACGATCGAAATAATAATTACGCTTCAGCTCCACTGCTCCAAACGCTGTATCTACTCGTATTTCTCGTTTATCTCGTAAAGCAAATCTTCTTTTGTCTCGTTGCTGAGCAATCTCTAGATCCCAATTTTCTAATGTTTGAACAAGGATTTCTTGAAAGGTCATTTGTAGTGTTCGAAATAAAGTTTTTTCCAATTCTTTTAATGATGGCATTTTTGTGTTACATTGATTCATGAGAGCCTCTCCTTTTCGTAGTATTCTAGTCAAACTCTACTTTACAAAAGGAAGCTCTCTTTTTTAATACTTAATTTTTTCCAGCTACCGCGCTTTCGCTTGGTGGCCTTTTTGTCTAGTTGGGGGACGAGTCCCCCAACTAGACAAAAAGGATATTTATTCTCCCACAAACATTTTACTCATACACTATTACTCCATAAAAAAGGAAGAGGTACTTTCCTAATTGTAGAAAAACCCCCTATTTTTAAAAGTATGATTTTGAAAAAGGGGGTTTTTGATGTTTTAATTGATTTTTACCACAACATATGGAATATAAGGTATTATTAAAACACTATATGTTGTATATCCGAATTGTAAAAAAAGCTGTCGAGACTTTCTCGACAGCCTGAGGAAGAGGTACTTTCCTCTTCCTTTTTACTGCATCTTTTCACTTGATGAAAGAAGTGGTTCATACATCATTAATGCATGATTTTCTGTAATATACTCTTCTTCCAATAAGACACCTCTTTTATTAAATTTTTTTCGATAAATTTGATTGTGACGAATATAGCCTCCGAAATAAGCTGGCATGATTTGATGCGCCTTTTCAAAAACCTCATAACGAATTAAACTGGGCGATGCCCCTCTCCATTCTCCTTTTAAATGGGAATTCGTCACTTCCAGGCATAGCTGAAAAGTGGCATCTGTTTCGTTCTTGATTTGTAGGTCCAAATAATTATAGGAACATGTTGCTCCACTACCAAACGGCTGTGTTCGGTTGGAATCTGGAAAAACATCATAACTGTGGCGATGTCTTTCTACTACAGTTAAGGGTGTATGCAATGTCATCCAATAGATAAGATTAGACAGCTGGCATAAACCGCCACCTACTCCGGTTCGATAGCTTCCGGCATAAAGAACCATCCCATCAACATAGCCTTTTTTATAAGTTGGCTTTCCAATCGTTCTCCAATACGAAAATGTTTCTCCTGGTTCTAGGACAATCTGATTTAATGTCGAAACCGCAATCTTTAAATTTATAATTTTATTATATTGCAGCTTCATATCAACATCCTTTAATTCCCTTAGCAGCATGGTTTTATGGGTAAAATAGGAATGAGGTAAAAACGCCATCTGTTTTTTCTTCGCATATTGTTTCCTTGATATAATCCATTGGGCATATCTCTTGGTTATATAAAACTTTTTTCCGAAGTAAAGACGAAGGGGTGACCTTTTTTTAGGTCTTAACGATGTTATATCCATACATACTCTCCATTAATTTCCTTTTTTCTAATAATTTCTTCAAGCTTAGAAGAAACTCCTTCTTTTCTATACTTATTGTTAGATAAAATAAATTTTGAAGAAGATAAATTGCTTTATTTCTTTCCCTTCTTGGCAAATCGATAGGAAATTAAAGCAAAATTCGATACAATAGTTTATATTTAGAAGAAGACTAAAAAGCTAGGTGACGAAAGATGAATGAATTAGACGCTTTAAAATTAGAAAATCAACTTTGTTTTCTTTTATATGCGAGCTCGCGAGAATTAACGAAGAAGTATAAACCCTTATTAGAGGAACTAGATGTAACGTATCCCCAGTACTTAGTACTTTTACTACTTTGGGAACATAGAAGTCTTAGTGTAAAGGAGATGGGGAATTACTTATACCTTGATTCTGGCACATTGACACCGATGTTAAAGAGAATGGAACAGCAGCAATTGATTCAGCGGAAACGTTCCCTTGAGGATGAACGCTCTGTGCTCATTACCTTAACAGAAAAAGGTACGTCTTTACAGCAAAAAGCAGAATGTATTCCGACAGAGATTACCAAGCTTTTTGGCAAAACGCCTGAAGAGGTCAACAAATTAAAGCAAGCTCTTCTAAAGCTTTTACAAAACCTGACTTAATTCCATGCAGATGGATAAATTGAGATGAACAAAAAAAGAGAGCAGAAGGAATATCCAACCTCCTTCTGCTCTCTTTTATCTTATTAAGCTGTAACAACTTCTAATTGGACATCAATATTTCCTCTTGTTGCTTTAGAGTATGGACAGAAATTATGCGCCTTGTGTACAAGATCCTCTAGAACGGTCTTTTCAATCCCAGTTCCTTTTACAGATAATTTCACACTTAATTTGAATCCTTGATCTGTTTCGTCTTTAAGTAAACTAACACTTGCAGTCGTTTCTGATTCGAATTTCACTTTTTCTTTTTGTGCCATTAATTGTAATGCTCCGTCAAAACAAGCTGCATACCCTGCTGCAAATAATTGCTCAGGATTTGTTGCATCCTCTAATTCCTTTGCTCTTTGCGTGCCTGGCATAGCTGTATCAAATTGAATAACATAATCTTCAGATTCTACTCTACCTTCTCTTCCTCCAGTTGCTGTAACAGATGTCGTAAGTATTGTATCGCTCATCATTCATTCCTCCAATAATATATTATTTTTTTACCACTATACACATAGTACACAATTTAATTTTACAAAACAAATATTTTGTACTCTTTTTTTAAATTACCTTTTTAAAGAAAAATAAACATGCCTATGTCACCAAAAATATGCCCCTTAACTTAAGCTCCAAATAACTCGAGATAGATTACTTACAACAACTTCCCTCCATCATCAAAGACTATTTTCGTAAAGTTTGGTGCTATTGCACGCAGCCTGAATACACTTCGCTTTCCCTGAGGCTACAGAAATCTACGTGTATTCATACTGCTCAGTTTTTCCAAATAATTAATTTTTAGAAACCCCCTAATAAAAAAAGCCCAAAAAGATTTCTCCTTTTGAGCATTTCCTTATTTACTAAACCATTTTCCAATCGCCGTGAATAATCCCTTTTTGTTATTTTCTTTGAAAGCTTCCGCTTCTATTTCATTTGTTTTTTGTTGGCCTACATAAATATTTTCTTTATTTATCGCATGATCGTACGCAATTAATAAACCTATATCACTATCTGCATCTTTATTAGTGACAATCGTATATTCCATGTGTACTTGATTCGCTTCCTTGATGTACTTGGATAAGTATGAATAGTCTAAATGGCCATTTAAATATAATTTTGCTCCACTATTTTTTTTCATAGCATTTGTTATCTCTTCATAGAGTGATGGTTCAATTACTTGTGACTGGTTTAATGCAACCACCACTCTTTCTCTAAGGGTACCAAGAAATTTTCTACGTTCCTCTGGCTTCGTTTCCTTTGCTCCGTACATGCCCTTTTGCATATAATCATCTAAGTTAGGGTTTGACGACATACTCACAACTCCTTCAAATAGATTCCTCTTCCATACTATACTCTACTCTGCTTATAAAAAACCTTGTATCTTTTGAAAATTTTTAGTCATTATACAAAAAAAGAGGACAAGCATTACTTTCCCTCTTTGAATGGGGAGCATAATGCCTAGCACTCTCTCTTGTCATTACTGATAAATATGAATATACGGTTCGTCTGCATCAACATCACGAACAATTAATGATTCTGGACCGTATACAGAAGTAATACTAACCTGTACAGAGGAATTATTATTTGGTGGAAAATGTTCCATAACCTTCCCCGCTACAAATTGGGTGAAGCCGAGCGCCTCTGCTTCTCCATAAAACTGAATTGGGATCTCGATACTTAAATTCTGCATTTTATCATTAACATAGAAGGCTCTTCCTACCACACCGTTAAAGTTTGGAAAATACTTTTCTATATCTTGTTTAAAATAAGAAAACGAGTCAACTTCTGATTTATATTTTGTATCTGAGCTTGGGAATAATACATATTTTTCATTAATGCTTTCCCAGTCACCTATACTTTTGCTGTTTCCTGCAACTTTTGAGTAAGCAAAGAAGTTTCCAGGTACAACAGAAGAGCTTTCTTTTTGTTCAAAAAGAGAAATAATGATTGGAACCTGTTCAAGTCCTTCCACCTCTCTAATTCTTTTTACTACTTCTGCTGCAATTTTCTTTCCTTCTTTTTCAAGCTTTGTTCGATCTAGTTTAAGTTCTTTTGCCGCTCCCTTTTCTTCATAGGAATAGACAGAATTCATAGCTAAACCAATTGATATTCCACCAAGCTTCAAACTATTATCATCGGTTTTCACTAAGTAATCATGCTCCAGTATATGGGCTAAATAAATAGGCTCTTTTCCGTTTTCCTTGCCAGCTGGATTTAAGCCTTCAGCATTCTTACTTGATTTTCTCCCCAGCCAATTTGAAATCAAAGTACGATCTAAATACTGCCCTTCTTGGAAGAAGTATTTTTCTGGGTCATAGGCATTTTGTGCTATTCGCATTAAGCCTGTTTCAAATTCGGCAATATCATAGCGTGTATTTAAATTATTAACAACTAATCCCCTTGCTTCAGAGGCTTTAAATGGAACAACCACCTTATAATAATCGTCGGAGATTTTATAGTTTGGCAGGATGGCCGTTTCTGTTGTATTACTATCTACATCTTCTGTCTTTACTTTTTCTTCTTTATTAAAGTTTGGTGCACAAGCTGATAGGATCAATACTAGTACCAATAACATCATCACGTGTTTTTTCATTCATTAAACACACCTTTATTTTTCAATTCTTCCATAAGTCTTTCCTCATCCCAAACTTCAATGCCAAGTTGCTCTGCTTTTGTTAGTTTGCTGCCTGCATCTTCTCCTGCAATAACCAAATCTGTTTTCTTGCTTACACTTCCTGTTATTTTCCCACCAAGTAATTCGATTTGTTCTTTTGCTTCATTACGAGAAAGTTGTTCTAACTTTCCAGTTAAAACGATTGTTTTGCCAGCAAAGACGGAATCTGCCTCTTCTGTCGCTACTGGTAATGGACCTGTATATTCCATATTAACGCCATAAGCTTTTAACTCCGTAATTAATTCCAATACTTCTTCCTGTTCGAAAAAAGTGACGATGGAATCAGCCATTTTTTCCCCAATTTCATTAATGGCTGTTAAATCCTCTTTGGTTGCTACCATAAGCTGATCCATATGTTTGAACTCCATCGCAATCGTTTTTGCTGCTTTTGCTCCCACATGTCTAATCCCTAAGCCAAATAATAGCCTTTCAAGGGAATTTTGTTTTGAATTCGCAATTGCCTGTAATAAATTATTAACAGACTTTTCGCCCATTCTTTCTAATTGAATCAATCGTTCAAATTCCAATGTGTATAAATCGGCAACATCTTCAATTAATTTTTCAGAAAATAATTGGCTTATTACTCGTTCACCAAGTCCATCTATATTCATTGCATTTCTAGAGACAAAATGAATTAAGCCTTCCCTGATTTGCGCTGGACATTTTGGATTGATACAGCGTAATGCCACTTCTCCTTCTAAACGGACAAGTTCACTAGCGCATTCCGGACAATGAGTAGGCATTAGAAACTCTACTTCTTCTCCAGTTCTTTTTTCCACTAGAACATTCACTACTTCTGGAATAATATCGCCGGCTTTTTTGACAATTACCGTGTCACCAAGTCTAATATCTTTCTCACGTATGAGGTCCTCGTTGTGTAAAGAAGCCCTTTTCACTGTTGTCCCAGCAACTTTTACTGGTTCTAGTAATGCTGTTGGTGTTACAACACCGGTTCTACCGACATTTAGTTCAATATTAAGAAGCTTTGTCATTACTTCTTCTGCTGGGAATTTATAAGCTATTGCCCATCTCGGACTTTTCACTGTTGTTCCAAGCTGCTCTTGATGAGCTAAATTGTCTACTTTTATAACAATACCATCTATTTCATATGGCAAGTGTGGACGTTTGTCCTGCCAGCTGTCGATGTACTGTATAACATCATCAATCGTTGTACATTTTTTTCTTTCTTTGTTCGTCTTAAAACCAAGTGTATCTAATAAATCAAGACCTTCGCTATGTGATTGGACACCAGTCTCACCCACATCTCCGATTGCATAAAGAAAAACATCCAGATTACGTGATGCAGCGATTCGTGGATCTAATTGGCGTAAAGAACCTGCTGCAGCGTTTCGAGGATTTGCAAATGGTTCTTCCCCAGTTTCGTCTTTTATTTTATTAAGAGCCTCGAATGATTTTTTCGGCATAAATGCCTCTCCACGAACTTCTAAACTCACCGGTTGATTTAAGCGAAGAGGAATGGAACGAATCGTTTTTAGGTTGGCTGTAATATCTTCACCAGTCGTTCCATCCCCTCTTGTTGCGCCTTGCTCAAATAAACCATTTTCATATCGAAGAGAAACAGCAAGTCCATCTATTTTTAATTCACAAACGTACGAAAAATTATCGCCGATAACCGCGCGGACCTTCCGATCAAAATCGCGTAAATCCGCCTCATTAAATGCGTTCCCTAGGCTCAACATTGGTTTTCGATGTTGAACCTTCGAGAACATATCCAATATTTCTCCACCAATTCGCTGGGATGGTGATTCATTGGTTTTTAAGCTTGGAAATTGTTCTTCCAAACGAATCAATTCATTTAATAATGCGTCGTATTCTGCATCAGGAACAGAAGGATTATCCAGAACATAATATTCATACCCATATTGATTTAATAAATTATGCAGCTCTTTTACTCGCTTTTCTGCAAGGTTTTGTTCCATATACCCTTTTCCTTTCTTCCTTATCCTTTTTGAATCGGTGCAAATTTGGCCAATAGTCTTTTAATGCCTACTGGACTAGGAAAAGCAATGTCTAGCTCTTTTGAATCGCCTTCTCCTTTTACACTAACAACCGTACCAGTACCCCATTTTCCATGAACAGCTTTGTCTCCTATATTCCATCCAATCCCTTCTCCACCTGTAGCAACAGTAGCAGGACGAATAACAGCCTTTCTTGTTGGCTGTTGTTGCACATAGGAGTTTCGAGTTCCACTTTGTGATGGAGCCATTCTTTGTCGATTGTTAACTGGACTTAGACCTTCTAGTAAATCTTCCGGAATTTCTTTAACAAAGCGAGATGGTGGATTCATATTAGTACGTCCAAATAACGTTCTCATCTGCGCATTTGTCAAATATAATTGCTTCTCTGCCCGTGTAATCCCTACATATGCAAGGCGGCGTTCCTCTTCCATTTCCGTTTCTTCCATTAAAGAACGGGAATGAGGGAATACGCCTTCTTCCAAGCCGATTAAGAAAACTATTGGGAATTCTAAACCTTTTGCTGAGTGCAGCGTCATTAAAACAACAGAATCTGCTTGTTTTCCATCTTCATCTAATTTATCAATATCAGCAACCAATGCTAGATCTGTTAAGAAAGCAATTAATGATTTATCATCGTTTGCTTCTTCAAAGTTCTTCGATACTGACATAAATTCTTCAATATTTTCTAATCTGCTTTGCGCTTCAATCGATTTTTCTGCTTTTAACATGTCTACATATCCAGATTTATCGATAACTTCTTCAACTAGCTCTGTCACAGATAAATATTCCTGCATTCTCGTGTAATTTTGAATCAAATCACGGAATTCACTCGCAGCCTTTGTAATCTTGGGACTTAAGCCAATTAATTCAACAGCTTCTAATGCTTGATACATGGACATATCATGCATTGCTGCGAAATTCGCAATCTTATCAACCGAGCTAGATCCAATTCCACGTTTAGGAACATTGATTACCCTTTGGAAACTAATATCATCATCAGGATTAGCAATTAAACGTAGATAAGCAAGCGTATCCTTAATTTCCTTTCTATCGTAGAACTTTATACCTCCAACAATCGAATATTCAATATTTGACTTAAGAAGCATTTCCTCCATTACACGGGATTGTGCGTTCGTACGATAAAGTATAGCTATATCTGATAAATTAAGGGAACTTTCTCTTCTTAATTCTTGAATTTTCCCGATAACAAATTGTGCTTCCCCTTGCTCACTATCCGCTCGGTAATAGTAAATCTTGTTGCCATCTTCATTTTCTGTCCATAAGTTTTTATCTTTACGACCAGAATTATTAGCAATTACCTGATTTGCAGCCTGAAGAATGCGTTTTGTGGAACGGTAGTTTTGTTCCAACATAACTACTTTTGCATTCGGATAATCCTTTTCAAAAGAAAGGATGTTTGAAATATCAGCACCACGCCATGCATAAATGGACTGATCGGAATCACCCACTACACATAGATTGCGGAATCTGCTTGCTAGAAGCTTTACAAGCATATATTGCGATCTATTCGGTTGCGATAGGTAAGACTTTGAAGTAATCTCCATCTTTTCCCCCGCTTAGCACCGTACGTGAGACTTTCACCTCATACGGCGCCCCATCAACTACTAGCTCGTTACATTATCAATTACACAGTTGCCCACTTTTTTACGAAGAGCGTTAACTTTACTCAGTTGTTCTTCATTAAGATTCAGTACATTAAGGTACTTATTAATGGCGCTTTCCTTTACCGCATGGATTAACTTATGGACTTCCTTACATATAAATATAAGGTTTTGATAAGCGTCCGTTCCACCTTTATTTCTAGGCTTTTTATGATGGAGTTCCATTTCCCCAATGATTAAATCTTTACGTGTTATTGCACATTTACCTAATTGAGCAATATATTTTGAGAGTCGATTGTCATTGTATTCCATACTCTCCGATTTTATTGGGTTTTCCATCAAATAATGTACCATGATCGGTGGTACAGCCTCTTGGCTATTGTGAACCAAGATTCGTCCACTTTCGGTATAAGAGTTTTTCTCCTGAGTAAAGTTCAAAGGGCTTTTGTGTTTCACCCCATCTATCGGGAATAAAATCATGCCACACGCAAAGAATTTCTTTTTATTAAGATAATCTTTATATGCTTTTTGAAAGAATGGTGTGATAACTCCCTTTGAACTCTTTGCTTTTTTAAGCTTGTTATACAGGATTCGTTTGACTGAGTAAGAAATTTCACTGAAATCCTTTGTCGTATGTGTCGCATACCGATAATAATTGTGAATTCCCAAGATAGTTGAGTTAAATTTAGTTACTTCAGCCTTATTCGGTTTTCTTCGAATAAATTCAGCTTTTGTTTTTATTTTCTCAATTACCTTGCGTCGTGATTTATCTGTCATATGCGATTTAACAACACGCTTTTTGCCTTTTGGAACTACTTTGAACTTAAACCCTAGAAACTCCGAATAGTTCTTACGTAAATTGACTACTCTCGATTTCTCATTGCTGATTTCAAGGCCTAATCTTTCCTTTAACCACTGCTTAGAAGATTCAAATATAATAAATGCGGTTTTGTGGTCTCGACAAAAGATTTTAAAGTCATCTGCATATCTTACAATAAACATTTCCTTTAACTTGGTATACCTTTTAAGGGTGGCGTATTTCACCGTTTGGTCAAACCGCTGTTTTCCACCAATTACACGTATCTTTGTGTAATCCTTTCTCGTCTTAAATGTTTCCCACTGATTACTTATCCACCAGTCGAATTCATTCAATACTACATTTGAAAGTAACGGAGAAAGAATTCCTCCCTGTGGAGTTCCCTTAGTAGGTTTCCCAATTCCTTTAACCTCAGCTTTGAGCATCTTACTTATAATCGAAAGAATACGTTTATCCCTAATTCCAATTGTCCATAGTTGTTTAAGCAACTTCCCATGATCAACGTTATCGAAGAAACCTTTAATATCAACATCTACTACATAATGTAGTTTGTTTTTGTTTGCTAATGTTACAGCCCTTGAATATGCGTGGATTTGACTCCGATGAGGTCTGAATCCATAGCTATGTTTATGAAAGCGAGCCTCGCATATAGGTTCAAGAACTTGTAATAAGCATTGTTGAATAAGTCTATCTTCAATAGTAGGAATTCCTAAAGGACGAATGCCGCCATTTGGCTTTTGGATTTCCTTACGTTTCACTTTATGAGGTTTATAATCATCTAGGCGATTTTTAACATATTGTACAAGCATATCAGGGCTTCTAAGTCCGATTTCGAATATAGTGTTTTGATTCACTCCTGCTGTCTTACTTCCCTTGTTTTTCTTGATGTTACGAAAAGCAAGTTTAACATTTGCAGGGTTTACAACTAATTCATATAACTTATTAAAAGTTTTTCCTTCCGAACTTAGCTGATATAACTGGTCAAACATGTCTTGCGTGTTGTAATACTCATTGTTTCTCAGCTTTTGACTTTTTAACTCCTTCGGCTTTGCATGGGTTTCAGTCAATTACTCACCTCTTTACATTCCCAAATTGGGTTTGTAATTTCAGCTTTCATTTCTCTTAGTCATACTCGAACCTGAAATTTCTGTGATAATAATGTCGTCTTCTAACAGTTGACTAATGGCTATCCCTCCACTGTTTGTTATCACAGTTTCTTTGGTACTGTGCCATTACCTTCACCGACATAAAAGAGGTTATACATATACACTTTCGACATATATGCTTTCCCTGCTACCGCTTCATAGAGTGCAAACTCTCCACGTTATCGGCTTACCACGTTCCAAGAATCCTATCTATTCATTCACAATCCGTAGGTGATTCCTCTAGCCCTGTTAGCTGGATGGTGCCTGTAACACCATAAGGTATTTCATAAAGACAAATTTTACTCTACCTCACTAACCCCGACATGCGGGACTATCCATTTCGAATAGCTATACCTCTAGAGCCGTACATTCGGAATTTCGTCAATAGATGGCTGTGACATCTAATTTCTCACCATAGACTATCTTGTAGAACCCCGGTCTATCAGCCATACCCTCTGCCTCCAGAGAGCTTTCCTCGTCTTTCTCGTTAGGATGACCTTCAACCGACTTCACCGAGCTTATAACCTTCAAGTGTTTTGCACCACCTGAACGCTATTCGGAGGATTAGGCGAGCCTTTCAGGGCGTTACCCCATCATTCGACTCTTCAGATTCTTAGTTCTCCTAGCTTTAAGCTAGTGGCTAATCTTTTCAATTAGCAACGTGTCGCACTATCCTGATACTCATCCACATGAATATATTGAAATTTACGCTGATAGTATTCCAACACTTCTGGTACTCTTTGAAAAAGATGGATTGTCTGCATAATTAAATCATCGAAATCTAACGCTTGGTTTTTGCGTAAACGTCTTTGATACTCTGTATATACATCACTAACAATTTGAGAGAAGTAATCGCCTGCAGTCTTCGCAAATTCTTCTGGAGTAACAAGTTCATTCTTTGAAGAACTAATACTTGCTAAAATAGCACGAGGATCATATTTCTTCGGATCGATATTACGGTCTTTCAGAATACCCTTAATAACCGACTGCTGATCTGTTGTATCTAATATTGTGAAATTTCGATTGTAACCAATTCGATCAATATCTTTTCTTAAAATCCGTACACACATGGAGTGGAAGGTTGATATCCATATTTCTTCACTTGCTCCACCTAAAACAGCTGCTATCCTTTGACGCATTTCCTTTGCTGCTTTATTGGTAAACGTAATAGCCAAGATATTGTATGGATTGACTCCCTTTTCCACCATAAGATAAGCAATTCTCTGTGTTAAAACACGAGTTTTTCCACTTCCCGCTCCAGCCATAATTAACAAAGGGCCATCTGTTGCTTTAACAGCTTCCTTCTGTTCAGGGTTTAATCCATTTAATATTTTATCTGTTAAAAATTGCATCTTTTCACCACCATAAGAACATATATTCTATTTTAACTTAGATTTATTGTATATTCAACGATTGCTCTTTTTTATTTCAACAGTACGCAATGCAGCAGATAAATCTTTGTAAATAATATTTCCGACTACCACGACATCTGCATAGTTTCCCATTTCCTCTGCTTGTTCTAGCGTTTCAATTCCTCCACCATAAAACAGTACCGTTTCGTTCAACTGACTTTTAGCTGCCTTTACAAACGAAGGGTCACCATAGGCTCCACTGTATTCCAGATAAAAAATAGGCAAATGAAACATTTTCTCTGCCATCAATGCATATGCAGCAACGTCCTCTTCGGATAAATCCATTTTCGCACTCGTTAACTTCGCTGCTTTACAGTCTTTATTTAACACACAATAACCTTGGATTAAGAATTCATCCCAATCC
Source organism: Niallia alba (assembly GCF_012933555.1). GTDB lineage: Bacteria > Bacillota > Bacilli > Bacillales > Cytobacillaceae > Niallia > Niallia alba. The sequence goes on along the minus strand of NZ_JABBPK010000001.1, from coordinate 629,283 downwards.
ATTAGTTCTCCATATTCTTTTACTGCTTCATGATGAAGACCAGTAATCCATTTTGTATCAGTACTATTTAAAACTGTAGGAATAAAATATAAATCAAATCCGGGTGAAACCGAATCTATTGTTGACACTTCTAATATACAAGGAACCGTGTAACGACGGACACGAGCCATTAGGTTTAGTACATTATCTAACGTAATACCATCCGTTCCACCAATGATGATTGCATCTGTACCAGATTCACATAAACTATCAAGTGCCTCATCGGAGATATCCTTATTTGGGTCTAATTTAAATACATGACGCCATTCGCGCACATCATACATGCAAACTTCCTCCATTCTAACCATTACATCATTTCATTATAGCATTAGATATTCCATCAAAAAAGAAATCCTTCTGTTTAATTGCTTGTAAATATTTCATAAACATTAGAAAAGGGCAAACACCTTGCTTACCGCCATACAAACGGGAATGGTATCGTCTGAAATAAAGGAAACACGGTGAATGGTCAGAAAGCCCATCAGCACCTGGGGATCGGAGTTAAACACCAAATTAACTTCCAAAACCTATTCTTTTTCAACTCTTAAAAAGAATAGGAGGGAACCTCTCTTTTTACTATTGGACGAAAAGGAATTCTCGATTGTTTCATTTTTAACAAAGTAAATATATTTAGCTTTCTTCTAGAAAAGGTTAATTTCCCAATAAAGTGAAACTTTCATCAGTGGGGGTTTTCCTTCTTCTCCCACTGATAGTTAGTTGAACCAATCGGACCTTTACGGACAGTTGCTCTCCCTCCTATCTTCCTCGTATTTTCATAAGCTTGAGGCAGGAGGCTTACTGGCCGTTAAGAGTGGGATAAAGTGAAACTTCTATCAGTGGGGTTCCTTCCTCCCCCACTGATAGTTAGTTGAACCAATCGGACCTTTACGGACAGTTGCTCTCCCTCTTATCTTCCTCGTATTTTCATAAGCTTGAGGCAGGAGGCTTACTGGCCGTTAAGAGTGGGATAAAGTGAAACTTCTATCAGTGGGGTTCCTTCCTCCCCCACTGATAGTTAGTTGAACCAATCGGACCTTTACGGACAGTTGCTCTCCCTCTTATCTTCCTCGTATTTTCATAAGCTTGAGGCAGGAGGCTTACTGGCCGTTAAGAGTGGGACAAAAAAAGGACTGTCCAAAAAGAGAAATCTTCAAGTAATAGGAGGTAGCGAGGCTCGTCGTTAGCTACATACATATTATCTTGTGATTAAATCTCTTATTTAGGACAATCCTTAATTCTTATTCTTCTGCTTTTGTCGGTTCTTCTTCCTTAATACGTGATAGTGCTAATTCGTATGCATCGTTTCCATAATTTAAGCAACGTTTTACACGAGAAATAGTTGCAGTACTTGCACCCGTTTCTTTTTCAATCGTGTGATACGTATTGCCTTCTCGAAGCATCCTTGCAACTTCTAACCGTTGTGATAATGATTGAATTTCGTTCACCGTACATAAATCATCAAAAAACTGATAGCATTCTTCCAATGTTTCGAGGGAAAGAATAGATTTAAATAACTGATCCAATTCTCTTCCTCTTAATTTATCAATTTGCATAGGAAACCTCCATTTTTTCTTTTGACTCTTTTAATGAATAAGCTTTATTGTTTTAAAAACAGTTTTTATAAACCCGCAGACAGAATACACTTCGCTTTCCATGGAAGTCTACATGTATTCTGTCTACTCCGTATTAATCTAAATTTTTTCTATTGTTAACCAACAATAATCTTTTAGAAAACTGACTTTTTAAATAGTCAATCATTCTTTCCATATAACAGCATCCTTTAGTCCAGGAGTAGAAGGAATAATATTAATCCAAGTCTTCCCAGGTACAAATCCAACCTGTTTGTCTCCTTTAAATGGGAGAATGCGTCCGTCTATATTTTTCCAATTAACCTCTTGCCATTTGCCATGCTGCAATAAATAAGCCTGGCCGCCAGATGTTAAATCAATTTCTTTTCTTCCTTTATTGTCAACTACCTTATGGCTAGTCTCTACAATAAAAACATTATCAACTGCAACAGATGCATTTGTTTCATTATCTACCGTTTGTTCTCCATTTGAAAAACGAATATATTTCTGTGCATCTTCGTCATAGATAAACTGCGAATTAAAACTTGGGTTTTTACCATAATTAATACTAACCGATTTTGCCTCTTCTCCCTCCATCGCCTCTAACTCTGTTGCTTTTAGAAATAGTAAAGGTTCTGGTGCCCCTGTGAGCGAATAATTATTTGCCTTTGCGCCCTTCTCAATATTGGCAAAGCTTATGTAAGAATTATGAGGAGCAACTCGGGCAGAAGACCTTTTAAAGAGGGTTCCATCATACTCCATCCCATTTAAATTATCAATATAACCGTTAGTAAGTAGCTTTTTCGCTTCCGGACTATATCCATGGGCAATATACAAGCTATTATACCCCTTTGCTAGCTCGATATAATAATCTCGGGAACTACGGACTGGACCAACTACCTTAGGCTTATAACTTTGATAAACCGCTAGAAAACGAGTGACTTCCCCTTCTGCTAATAATTCATACACAATATCTGCATCTGTAAGTCCTGTTTGGGGTCTCGCATCAGGATGATTATTAATCATAACAGTAACTGCACGGTCTGTACTTTCGGTGTTGCTAGGCAACCCAGTAAGTGGATACAAAGTAGCAAGATCTTCTAGCCCTTGATCATCTTTGACGCCATTTCCAGTTTGATTACCATTATGATTGCTTACATCCTTTGGTTCATCATTACAAGCAGTTAAGGTAAGAAGCAGAAATAGAAAAACAAACAAACTTTTCTTCATAGTCCCCTCCTATTTTTCAATCGACACAACGGAATGCTTTGTGACTTTAAAACCTACTCCCCTTTTAGGGAGCAGATCTTTACTTATTAAATATATCAGAATATTCTAATTAAACAATGGGACTCTTTTATATTTTAACGCATTATCGCTGGAAAGAGTACATTTTTATTCATTACATCATATAATCCTTTTTGTGTTATTCGAATATATGGTAAATGGGTAGAGGTAAAAAATACAATCGTATAAATTGGATCCTCATATTTATAGCCCTTGTCTTTAATGTATTCCAACAATTCCTTTTCTTTTTCAATAAGTTCTGCCATTGGCATAGAAGCCATCATACCTCGTAATGGCAATGGAATTTCAATATCTACCTTGCCATTTTTCACTAGTACAATTCCTCCACCTATCTCTTTTAATCGTTCAAATGCAGTTATCATATCTGCCTGACTTTTTCCTAACAAAACAATATCTCCATCCCCAGTATAAGAACTAGCCATTCCTCCAATTTTATTTGTAAATCCTTTTAATAAAGTGTTTATTCGCCATTCTCCTTCTCGATCGAGCAGCATAAAATAACATTCATCATGTTCCTCTGTCAGAATAACATCAGAGACATTTATAGAGATGGAATATGGTTTTGTAATGACCGCATTCTCCAAGCTAATTCCAAATGGCATCGAAAATTGCATATCAAGGCTATTAACACTCCACTTTATATCTAACGGACTTAAGTCAAATTGCTGCCAATCAACGGTTGGATATGCTTCTTTTATTGCCTTTCCATCTTTTTTCACCCAAATTCCTTTTGCTAATACTGAGACAGGCGTTGGATTATTTATATCCTGAAGGAAATTGATATTTGCCACCCTACCTGTTGCAATATTTCCATGCATATGTTCAATCCCATGATATTTTGCAATATTAATGGTTGCCATATTATAGGCGTCTATTACTGGAACATGATTCATTGCTATTTGAATTAATTGATCAATATGCCCATTTTCATAAAAAGAAGATGGTGATCCGTCTGTTGTTAACATAAAATAATCATACTGATCAATTCCTAATTCTTTAATTTCGGTTAATAATTTTGGTAAATCTGGCCGAATAGAAGAGTAACGAAGGCTTACTTTATATCCTTGAAGTAAACGATTTAGCACTTCTTTTCCTGTCATCGCTTCATGATCACTATCTACTCCTAGTAGCATTAATTTTGCTAAGGTTTTCTCAGATGCACCTGGAAAATGTCCTTCGATTCGTTTTCTTAATCGTTTTGTCTCCTGCATCCAATGAAGCATCATATCGTCACCATCTAAAAGCTTTGGCCATCCCGTTAATTCTCCACCTTGAATAACCGCATCATGCTCCAGCCAGCTTTTCACATTCCCATGGGAAAAGACTTGTTCTTCCTCATTTAGTTCTGTTTGAGCATCATATCTACTCCACCATAAAATGGTGGAAGGTATCTCTTTCATAAACTCTAAAAAAGTAAACGCTTTCTTTTTTTCTAACTGCATAGCCAAAACTAGGTTGTCATTCACATGTGTAGTTGTTCCAAATTGTGATGTATATTGAGCTAAGGTTAGGGGATTATAAATTTGAAAAGGATGCGCATGTGGTTCCATGTATCCTGGAACTAAAAAGAAATCTGTGCAATCAACAACTTCTGCTTGATCCATTCGTTTTGGCATATCATTGCCCACATAAATGATTCTATCTTGATAAATCCATATATTCGCTATAAGCCACTTGCGTAAAATCTGATTTAAATAAGTGGCATTTATTAGAACCACTGTGGGGGATTTTTCACCATTCAAAATGGATACATGGTCACGCAAAACTTTGTTTTTCCATCGATATCGCTGAGCTAACACTACGCTTCCTCCCTTTTCATATCTGTCTCATGTATATAAAAATGTAGCGAGTTTTCTTTAAATGACTGGGAATTTGCAGGTAATTCCCGAAGATTAACATTATTTTACCATATAAAATAGGAAAACATATTACCGTTTTGTTAAATTTATGTAGGAGGACCGAAACTTATGAATCCAAAACAAAATATAAGTTTAATTAACGCGCTGATTCGCATTGCTTGCGGCTTTGCATTTCTCGCATGGAGTACTGCCAAGATGTCGAGGAAGCCATATAGACAATCCTACTTTCTGATAGCATTACTTGCTGGAATGAAAATCGCTGAAGGAATTGTCCGCTATTGCCCGGTAGTTGCTCTTTATGAAAAAAAGGACACCATCATGCCTAAAGTTCAACATAAAAACAGTTCCCATACGGAATCCCATCATAATGAGAAAAAAGATTCTTCCTCCACTATGGAAGTGGAAAATATAATGGAACAATTTAGTCCAGAGAAAATCTTTTCCCCAGATGATATGAAAAAATAAGTAATTAGTAAAGGGCGATCCAATACCTATATTCGGGTAGCCCTTTTTTGCATGTAATCAATAGGTTTAGGAATGGCTTAACGTGGTAAATTCAATAACACAAATGAAAGAAGGAGCTGTTAACAATGACAAATCCGAAAAATCCATTAGATTTATACTATACAGAGGAATTTCCAAAACAATATCAAGAGCCTCCCGGTGTACAAGCTAAAATGAATCCACAACCTGACTGTGGAGAAACAAGCTACAAAGGATCTGGAAAATTAAAGAACCGAAAAATACTAGTAACCGGTGGTGATTCCGGAATTGGCCGTGCAGCTGCCATTGCCTATGCCCGCGAAGGTGCTGATGTAGCGATTAACTATCTGCCTGAAGAACAAGAGGATGCTGATGAGGTACAAAAATTAGTTGAAGCAGAAGGGCGAAAGGCTGTTCTAATACCTGGAGATTTAAGTGATGAAAGTTTTTGTAAAGAATTAGTGGACAAAGCCTATAATGAGCTAGATGGACTCGACGTATTAGCCTTAGTTGCAGGAAAGCAACAAGCGGTCGATGATATTATGGAGCTTTCAACAGAACAGCTTCGTAAAACATTCGAAGTAAATGTATTCTCTTTATACTGGGTAGTAAAAGCAGCGCTACCATACTTACCAAAAGGTTCTTCTATCATTACAACTACCTCTGTTCAAGGCTATAACCCTAGTCCGAACCTATTAGATTATGCACCATCCAAATTTGCTATCAATGGCTTTACTCGTGGACTTGCCAAACAATTAGCATCTAAAGGAATCCGCGTAAACTCTGTAGCACCAGGCCCAATTTGGACGGCCTTACAAATTACTGGTGGCCAGCCAAGTGAAGCCATCCCAACATTCGGTCAACAAGCGCCATTAAAACGTGCTGGTCAGCCAGTTGAACTATCGAGCATTTATGTATTTCTAGCATCCGATGAGTCTAGCTATGTGACTGCCCAAATATATGGTATAACAGGTGGAATTGAATTAGCTTAATCCTGTCTTCCAGTTGATTACTGATAGTGGGAGTTCCTCTCTCTGTTGCCTATTGCTTTTATTTTTCATGCTTTTGGGCACTTAGGGGCTCTCTCTGTTACCTTTTGCTTTTGTTTTTCGTGCTTACGGGCATTGAGGGGCTCTCTCTGTTACCTTTTGCTTTTGTTTTTCATGCTTACGGGCACTGAGGAGCTCTCTCTGTTACCTTTTGCTTTTGTTTTTCATGCTTACGGGTACTGAGGAGCCCTCCCTATTACGTTGCTTTTGTTTTTCATACTTTCGGGCACTGAATTATCAAAAACAACAAAAAAATCCCCATATGCAATCACCAATAAAGTGCCACATACAGGGACATCTCCTATTTAATTGCTTTAAATCCAATATCCTTACGATAGAAAACGCCATCGCTTTCTAATTTCTCTAGTTCTTTATAGACTTTATCCTGGGCATTTTTTAATGTCTTGCTTTTCGCGGCAACTAACAAAACGCGTCCACCATCTGTTGTAAATGCACCATCTTCATTAAGGTTCGTTCCTGCATGAAAAATAGAGACATCTTCCATTCTATCTAAACCTTGAATAACAGCGCCTTTTTCATAAGCATCTGGATAGCCTTTTGATGCAATGACGACACCTATCATATCCTCTTCATACCATTCAATAGTTGGCGTTTCTCCATTTAATACTGATAAGATAACTTCTACAAGATCAGACTTCATTCGCGGTAAAATAACTTGTGTTTCCGGGTCCCCTAGTCTTGCATTAAACTCAATTACCTTTGGACCTTTGTCTGTCACGATTAAGCCAGCATATAAAATGCCTGTAAATGTTCTGCCTTCTTCCATCATCGCTTTTGCAGTTGGCTTCACAATTGTTTCAATGGCTGTTTGTACGATTTTCTGATCAATGTGCGGGACAGGGGAATATGCACCCATTCCCCCTGTATTCGGCCCTTTGTCTCCATCAAAGGCACGTTTATGATCTTGAGCAATTTCCAATGGAATCACCGTTTCTCCATTCACAAACGACATTAAGGAGAATTCTTCACCAGCTAAAAATTCCTCAATAACAACGGTTGCAGAAGCGCTGCCGAATTTTTCACCAACAAGCATGTCCTTTATGCTAGCCAATGCATCTTCCATATTCATTGCAACAGTTACACCTTTCCCTGCTGCTAGTCCATCTGCTTTAATAACAATTGGTGCACCTTTTTCCTCAATATATGCTTTCGCTGCCTCATAATCAGAAAAAGTTTGGTATTCTCCTGTTGGAATATGGTATTTCTTCATTAAATCTTTGGCAAAGGATTTACTTCCTTCTATTTCAGCAGCACGTTGATTCGGACCAAATACTTTTAAGCCAGCAGCTTGAAATTGATCTACTACACCAAGAAGTAACGGTACTTCAGGACCAACAATGGTTAAATCAATTTTTTGTGTTTGGGCAAAATCAACTAATTTCGCTACCTCCGTTTCCTTTATTGCAATTCGTTCTGCCACATCGGTCATTCCGACATTTCCTGGCGCTACAAAAACTGTTTCTACTTTGTCACTTTCGCTTACCTTTGTACAAATCGCGTGCTCCCGACCACCACGGCCAATAACAAGTACATTCATCACGTATCCCCCAAGCTTAAAGATATAGCTGTTTTCGTATACTCTGTTGTTTTCATCCAGTCAGTTAACGGTAAGAACAATTCCGTTCCATTACGCTACAGACACTTGCTTCCGCGGAGAGGAGACTGAGTCTATCGGTTCTCAATCTTTCCTCTCCTAAAGTAACAATCTCATCTAAAACAGTTGAAGATATTAATGTTTGAAATGTCTTACTCCTGTCAATACCATCGCAATTCCATATTCATTTGCCTTCTTGATTGAATCTTCATCACGAATACTTCCACCCGTTTGGATAATAGCTGTGATTCCTGCTTTCGCTGCTGCTTCAACGGTGTCATCCATTGGAAAAAATGCATCAGACGCTAACACTGCTCCAGTCGCTTTTTCGCCAGCCTGCTCTAACGCAATTTTTGCAGAACCGACGCGATTCATCTGGCCTGCTCCAACACCTAGCGTCATTTCTTTGTTATTTACTACAATGGCATTTGATTTAACATGCTTCACGATTTTCCAACCGAACTTCAGTGCTTCCCATTCTTCCTCTGTAGGTTTCTTCTCTGTAGGAATCGTAATCGCTGCATCGTCTAAAGAATAGCGATCGAAATCCTGTGTTAATAACCCACCCTCAATAGAAGTAAACTTCATTTCTTTACTGCTGCCTGTTCCAAAAGGAATCGTCAATAATCGAATATTTTTCTTTCCTTGTAAAATTTCTAATGCCTCTTGAGAATAAGAAGGAGCAATGACAATTTCTAAGAAAATTTCATGTAATTTTTTTGCAGTCTCAGCATTTACTTCTCTATTTAATGCGATTATGCCACCAAAGATAGAAACTGGATCTGCTTCATATGCTTTAGAGAAAGCTGTAAAAATATCTTTCCCTGTTCCAACCCCACATGGATTACTGTGCTTGATAGCAACAGCAGCAGGTTCCGTAAACTCCTTAACGATTTGAATGGCCGCATCTGCATCATTGATATTGTTATAAGAGAGTTCTTTTCCGTGTAATTGAGTTGCGTTTGCAATCGAAAATTCCGATCCTAGAGGCTTGCGGTAAAATGCTGCCTTTTGATGCGGGTTTTCTCCATAGCGTAAAGATTGCTTTAGTTCATATGTAACTGTCAATTTCTCTGGTGTTTCCTCTTGCGTAAGTTCTGTCATATATTCTGCAATCATCGCATCATAAGCAGCTGTATGACGGAATACTTTCGCTGCAAGTTTACGTCTTGTTTCAAAAGCTACTTCGCCATCTTGCTTTAATTCCGCAATAACCGTTTGGTAATCAATAGGATCAACCACTACTGATACATACTGATGATTCTTTGCCGAGGCACGAAGCATTGTTGGTCCGCCGATGTCAATATTTTCAATTGCATCTTCTACTGTTACATCTGGCTTAGCAATCGTTTGTTGGAAAGGATATAAATTAACACAAACGATTTGAATAGGGTCAATTTTGTGTTCTTCTAATTGTGTAGCATGGCTAGGCTCATCAAATTTAGCAAGCAAGCCACCATGAATATACGGATTTAAAGTTTTCACTCTTCCTTCCAAAATTTCAGGAAAGCCAGTGACTTCACTTACACTCATTACAGGAATCCCACTATCTTGAATGGCTTTTTTTGTTCCACCTGTAGAAATCAACTCAAAACCTAATTCATGCAGCTCTTTTGCAAAATCTGTAATACCTGTTTTATCAGAAACACTAATTAACGCTCTTTTTTTCATCATTATTCCTCCTGATATTTCATGCCTGTTAATTTCTTAAGTATAATGTCCGTACGTCTATTGATGGAAAGCTTCTTTATTATAAAGCAAGTGCTGGATTACCTTTGGATATAGTTGGTGCTCCAATACTTGGATTTTCTCCTGAATGCTTTCCCTTGTTTCTTCTTCTGTTAAAGTAATTGCCTCTTGCGCTATAATTGGTCCTGTATCCATCCCCGCGTCCACATAATGAATCGTAATGCCCGTTTGTGAAACTCCTGCCTCTAAAGCTTGACCAATTGCATCCTTACCTGGAAAAGCTGGCAGAAGAGACGGATGAATATTGATAATTTTTCCTGCAAAAGCTTGTAAAAGCGTACCACCTACTAATCTCATATATCCTGCAAGAACAATTAAGTCAATCTTGTTCGTTTTTAGATGTTTTAAAATTTCTCGTTCGTAGTCTGCTTTTTCTTGATAATTCTTTGCTGCAAAAACAAAGGTGGGAATTTCTTCTTTCATCGCTCTATCAATAACATAAGCTCCCGGTTTATCAGAGACTAATAGGGTAATAGAAGCATTCAATTCGCTTCGTTTTACTGCATTTACTATTGCCTGAAAGTTCGATCCGTTACCAGAAGCAAAAACAGCAATCCGCTTCATTTCCATTCCTCCACCATTATTTGAGGATGATCTTTATTTCTCCATCCTCTGTAACTCTTCCGATTGTATAAGCCTTTTCACCAATACGAGCAAAATGAGCAATTACTTGTTCCTCTTCTTCTTTACTAACAGCAAGGACCATTCCAGTTCCCATATTAAAAATGTTATACATTTCCTTGCGGTCAATCCCGCCGATTTTCTCCATTTTTTTAAAGACAGCTGGGACTTCCCAATTCGATTCATCCAATTCCATTCCAAATCCCTCTGGAAGCATTCTTGGAATATTTTCGATAAATCCGCCTCCGGTAATATGAGCGAGACCTTTAATATCAAATTCCTTTAGAGCAGAAAGAACTGGTTTGACATAAATTCTAGTCGGCTTGATTAATTCTTCTCCTAATGTACAACCAAATTCTTCGATATAATCAGATAGAGACATATTAGCTTGTTCAAAAAATAATTTTCGTACAAGGGAGTAGCCATTGCTATGAATTCCATTAGAAGCTAGACCAATCAAGACATCACCTGCTTGAATTGTTTCGCCAGTTATCAGATTTGCCTTTTCACAAGCTCCTACAGCAAAGCCTGCTAAATCGTATTCTTCCTCCTCATACATTCCTGGCATCTCCGCTGTTTCTCCGCCAACCAAGGCACATCCGGCTTGTTCACACCCGTCTGCAATTCCTTTGACAATCGCCTCGATCTTACTAGGCTCTGCTTTTCCACAAGCAATATAGTCAAGGAAATAGATAGGTTCTGCTCCTTGGACTACAATATCGTTTACACACATTGCCACAGCATCGATTCCAATCGTGTCATGCTTATCCAGCATAAAAGCGAGCATTAGCTTTGTTCCTACTCCATCTGTTCCTGATACTAAAACAGGATTTTGCAAATTTAGAACAGATAAATCGAACATGCCCCCAAATCCGCCTAATCCACCCATCACGCCTGGACGAATTGTTTTTTTCACATGCTTTTTCATTCTTGTTACTGCTTCATAGCCTGCCTCTATATTAACTCCTGCTTGTTTATAAGCCTCAGCCATTTTGTGCCTCCTAAAAAGTCTGTTTTGATTCAATGGAAAAGCGACATCTACTCATGCCGCTTTTTCTTTTTTTTATGTTCCGTATTCTTACACCTTTTCATATGGGTGATCAGCATTTGGATAAATTTCAGTTGGGTATTTACCAGTAAAGCAGGCTAAACAATGCCCTCTATTTTCTCCATCATCTGTACGACCAATCGCATCAATCATTCCTTCTGTACTTAAGAAGATAAGAGAATCAGCTCCAATTATTTCACGAAGTTCTTCTACTGAATATTTTGATGCAATTAACTCTTCTTTTGTTGATGTATCAATTCCATAGAAGCAAGGATTTTTAATTGGTGGAGAACTGATTAGTACATGTACTTCTGTTGCTCCTGCTTCTCTTAACATCGTCACAATACGTCTACTCGTGGTTCCACGAACAATGGAATCATCGACCATAATCACTCTTTTTCCTTCTACCACTCCGCGAACAGCAGAAAGCTTCATCTTGACGCCTTGCTCACGAAGAGATTGGGAAGGTTGAATGAATGTTCTACCAACATAGCGATTTTTAATCAATCCAAGCTCATACGGAATGCCAGTTGCTTCCGCATATCCGATTGCCGCAGAAATACTAGAATCTGGTACTCCAGTGACTACATCTGCTTCAATTGGTGCTTCAAGTGCTAATCTTTTCCCAAGATTTTTACGTGCTGTATGAACATTAATCCCATTGATATTACTATCAGGTCTGGAGAAATAGACATATTCCATTGTGCACATTGCGATATTAGAAGCGACAGAGAACATCTCTGAACGGAAGCCATTATCATCGATGATTAAAAGTTCTCCTGGTAAAATATCACGAATAAACTCTGCTCCTACCACATCAAAGGCACATGTCTCTGAGGCAACAACATAAGCATCTCCTAATTTTCCTAAAGAAAGGGGACGCATTCCATTTGGATCTAAGGCAACCATTAATTCTGTTTCCGTTAAAATAAGAAAAGCATACGCACCTTTAATCATTGTCAGTGCATTTTTCACTCTTTCTTTAAACGCGGCAAATCCGCCTCTTCTAATTAAATGAGCAAGGACTTCCGTATCAGAGCTTGTTTGAAAAATACTTCCTTGCGCTTCTAGTTGGCTTTTTAAAGCAGTAGCATTTACTAAATTTCCGTTATGAGCAAGTGCCATGCTTCCACTTTGGAAGTGGAACAGAAGAGGCTGGACATTTTCGTATCCGCCGCCTCCTGCTGTTGCATAACGTACATGTCCAATGGCCGCTTTTCCATTTAATTCTTTGATTGCTTCTTGGGTGAAGATTTCTGAAACTAGCCCTTCTCCTTTAATTCCTTTTAACTTCTCCCCATCTGTTGCCACAATACCAGTGCCTTCTTGGCCACGATGCTGTAAACTATGCAGTCCATAATATGCTAATTGAGATGCATCTTCATGTCCCCAAACACCAAAAATGCCACATTCTTCATTTAACCCTCTTATTTCAGCAAGCATGGAATAGCTCCTCTCCAGGCATCCGTTAACGAATCGACCTGTTCATTTACTAGAATAGTTTCCCCTTGGCTAATGGTAAGAACGGCTGAATCTGTCACTTCTCCTACTAGTGTAGCAGGAACTAATTTTTCAAAAGTTTCTTTGTTTTCTGGTTTAATAGAAAGCAAGAAACGTGATTGAGATTCACTGAATAGTGCTGTTACTGCATCAGCTGTAACCTCTACTTTTGCTCCTAAATTTTTTGAGCTGATTAGGCTTTCTGCAACTGCGACTGCTAAACCGCCTTCTGCTAAATCATGAGCGGACTCTACAACGCCTGCACGGATGGCTTCTAGTACTGCTTTTTGATAAGCTTTTTCCACTTCTAAATCTAAGGAAGGTGCCTTGCCGGAAATAGAACCCTCTAGCATTTTTTGTAATTCACTTCCGCCAAAGTCTGCTTTTGTTTCTCCAAGCACATAAATTAAGTCACCAGCTGCTTTAAAGCTTTGGGTAGTAACATCTTTCGTATCTTTTATTAATCCAACCATCCCAATAACAGGAGTAGGATAGATGGCTGTTCCATTTGTTTCGTTATATAGAGAGACATTTCCACCGATCACTGGCGAATTTAATGCTAAGCAAGCTTCACTGATTCCATCTGCTGCTTTTTCAATTTGCCAAAAAATCTCTGGTTTCTCTGGATTTCCAAAGTTTAAGTTGTCTGTAATAGCAAGTGGTTCTGCTCCAGAACATACGATATTACGAGCTGCTTCTGCTACTGCAATTTTACCGCCTGTTTCTGGATCTAAGTATAAGTATCTTGCATTACAGTCTGTTGTCATCGCTAATGCTTTCTTTGTTCCACGAATACGTACCACTGCTGCATCAGAACCTGGTGCAACTACTGTACTCGTACGAACCATATAGTCATATTGATCATAAACCCACTCTTTACTTGCAATAGTAGGCTGTTTTAGTAGATTAAGAAGTGTTTCTCCGTAGTTATCTACAGTAGGAATATAGTTTTCCATTGCTTGGAACTCGCTGTAATAAGCAGGTTCACTAGATGGTTTGTGATATACAGGTGCATCCTCTGCTAGAGCATCTGCCGGAACATTTGCAACTACTTCCCCTTTATGAAGAAGACGAAGCATTTTATCATCTGTTACAACCCCAATTGCTACTGCCTCTAAATCATATTTATGAAAAAGATCTTTAATTTCTTGCTCTCTTCCTTTTTTCACAACAATTAGCATACGCTCTTGTGATTCAGAAAGCATCATTTCATATGCTGTCATTCCTGTTTCGCGCTGTGGTACTAAATCTAAATTCATTTCAATACCTGAACCAGCTTTACTTGCCATTTCTGCACTTGAACTTGCTAGCCCTGCAGCCCCCATATCTTGAATACCTACTAATGCATCTGATTGAATCAATTCAAGACATGCTTCTAAAAGAAGCTTTTCCATAAATGGATCTCCTACTTGTACAGCAGGACGCTTTTCATCGGAGTTCTCTGTTAATTCTTCAGAAGCAAATGTCGCACCATGGATACCGTCACGGCCTGTTTTAGCACCTACATACATCACTGTATTACCAACTCCATGTGCCTGCCCTTTTTTAATATCCTCATGATTAATTAAGCCAACACACATAGCGTTAACAAGCGGGTTCCCAGCATAAGAATCATCAAAGGCAATTTCCCCGCCGACTGTTGGAATCCCAATACAGTTTCCATAACCTGCAATTCCAGCTACTACTTCTTTAAAAAGGTATTTCGTACGGTCATTATCTAATTCACCGAAGCGTAATGAGTTAAGAATGGCAATTGGTCTTGCTCCCATAGAGAAAACATCACGAATAATTCCACCTACACCAGTTGCTGCTCCTTGATATGGCTCAATTGCTGACGGATGGTTATGACTTTCAATTTTAAAAGCAACCGCTTGACCATCGCCAATATCTACAATTCCTGCCCCTTCACCAGGTCCTTGTAACACTTGAGGCCCTGTTGTTGGGAATTTTTTTAATACTGGCTTTGAGTTTTTGTAACTACAATGCTCTGACCACATTACAGAAAATAGTCCAATCTCTGTGTAGTTAGGAAGGCGACCGAGAATTCCTTCTACCATCGCAAACTCTTCATCCGTCACACCCATTTGTTTGTAAATTTCTTCTGCTTTAATTTGTTCTGGACTCGGTTCAAGCATTAACGACATTTGCTTCCCTCCACTGACTAACGATTGATTTAAATATTTTCAGACCATCTGCTCCGCCTAAAAGCTCATCAACTGCTCTTTCTGGGTGAGGCATCATCCCAAGAACATTACCTTTTTCATTCATGATTCCAGCAATATTCTCCAAACTTCCATTTGGATTTGTGCCATTATAAGTAAATACGATTTGGTTATTTGCTTTCAATTTCGCCACTGTTTCCTCATCACAGTAGTAATTGCCTTCTCCGTGTGCAATTGGTACGGTAATTACTTCGTTTTCTTTATATTCAGAGGAGAACATAGAATTATTGTTTGTTACTTTTAGTTCTACTGGCTTGCAGATGAACTTTAAGCTTTCATTTCTTCTCATGGCACCAGGTAGTAAACCTGCTTCTAATAGTATTTGGAATCCATTACATACACCAAGAACCGGCTTGCCTGCTTCTGCTGCTTTCACTACTTCTTTCATTACATTACTGAATCTTGCGATCGCTCCTGTACGAAGATAGTCTCCATAGGAAAATCCCCCCGGCAGCAAAATTCCATCAAAGCCTTCTAAACTGTCTGTATCATGCCATACGTATTCTACGTTTTCTCCAAGCTCATCCTTCACCGCATGAAACATATCCACATCACAATTGGATCCTGGAAACACGATTACTGCAAACTTCACTGTGCAACAACCTCCTCAACCTCATAGCGGTAATCTTCAATAACCGTATTAGCAAGCAGCTTTTCACACATTTCCTTTACCAGCTCATCAATGTTTCTTTCAGATTTATCAATCGTTAATTCTAAGTATTTTCCGATACGTACATCTTCTACTTCTTTGTAATTTAATGAATGCAACGACCCCTTCACTGCATTTCCTTGTGGATCTAATACACTTTCTCTTAAGGTGATATATACTTTAACTTTAAACATGTTGACTGCCCCCTAGTCTCGCTAAAATATTTTCATAAGCATCTGTTAGATTTCCTAAATCACGTCGAAATACATCCTTATCTAATTTCGCATTGGTTTCTTTATCCCAAAGGCGGCATGTATCTGGAGAAATTTCATCAGCAAGTAGAATATTTCCTTCTTTGTCTTTTCCGAATTCCAACTTAAAATCAACTAAATTAATTCCCAAGTCTCCGAAAAATCCACTTAATACTTCGTTTACTTCGAGTGCCTTTTTCTTTAATAATGCAACTTCTTCTATATCCGCAAGCTTTAATTCTTCGATATGGTCTTCCGTAATCATTGGGTCACCTAACGCATCATCCTTGTAATAGAATTCAACCAACGGCTTTGATAACGGAATGCCTTCTTCTATTCCTAATCTTTTTGAGAAACTGCCCGCTGCTAAATTACGAACAACTACTTCTAATGGAATTATGTCCACTTTCTTTACAAGCTGCTCTGTTTCAGACAATTTTTCTACGAAATGTGATGGAATACCAAAGTCTTTTAACTTTAAAAATAGTAGACTAGTAATCTCATTATTTAATCGACCTTTGCCTGTAATAGTTGCTTTCTTCTCACCATTAAAAGCAGTAGCGGAATCCTTATATTCCAACCACACAATATTCTCATCCGAAGTTTCATACACTCTTTTTGCTTTTCCTTCATACAATAAAGCTCTCTTTTCCATTTGAAGAGTCTCCTTATCAAAAAAATTAGGGATAAAACGAAAAATTCATACTTGCAATACCTTACTTAAAATTCGATTTTTTCTGATTTTAAATTTTGTATGAGAGCCGTCATTTTATTGACAGCTCTATTTTTTTATAATCCAAGTCGATCAAAAATTGTATCAACATGTTTAATATGGAAATGGTAATCAAAGCAATCATCAATTTCTTCTTTTGTTAACTTAGAGGAAATTACTGAATCGTTATCTACTAACTGACGGAATGGTACTTGCTTTTCCCATGATTCCATTGCTCTTGGCTGCACAGTGTCATACGCTTCTTCTCTTGTAAGCCCCTTATCAATTAGAGCAAGTAATACTCGTTGTGAGTAAATTAAGCCAAGGGTACGATCCATATTGCGTTTCATATTCTCTGGGAATACAGTTAGATTTTTCACGATATTGCTGAAACGGTTTAACATGTAATTCAATGCGATTGTTGCATCTGGAATAATAATACGCTCTGCAGAAGAATGAGAAATATCTCTTTCATGCCATAGAGGCACATTTTCATAAGCAGTTAGCATATAGCCACGAATAACACGAGCAAGTCCTGCCATGTTTTCTGAACCGATTGGGTTACGTTTATGTGGCATAGCAGAAGAGCCCTTTTGTCCTTTAGCAAAAAATTCTTCTACTTCTCTCGTTTCACTTTTTTGCAATCCGCGAATTTCTACTGCGAATTTTTCAATAGAAGTAGCGATTAATGCTAGAGTAGACATATAATCTGCATGACGATCGCGTTGCAACGTTTGTGTAGAAATCGGTGCAGGTTTCAATCCTAATTCTTCACATACATATTGCTCTACAAAAGGATCAATATTAGCGTAAGTTCCTACTGCACCAGAAATCTTACCATATTCAATCCCTTCAGCTGCCGCTTTAAATCTTTCTAAATTACGTTTCATTTCTTCATGCCATAGAGCAAGCTTCAAACCAAATGTTGTTGGTTCTGCATGTACCCCATGTGTACGGCCCATCATAACGGTATATTTATGCTCTTGTGCTTTATTCTTAAGTACTTCAATAAAGTTCTTGACATCTTTTAATAAAATCTCATTTGCTTGTTTAATTTGGTAAGAAAGGGCCGTATCTACTACATCTGTAGAAGTTAAACCATAATGTACCCATTTTCTTTCTTCTCCAAGTGTTTCCGATACTGCTCTTGTAAATGCTACAACGTCATGTCTTGTATCTAGCTCAATTTCTTTAATACGCTCGATATCAAATGAAGCATTTTCGCGAATTTTTTTTACGTCCTCTTCTGGAATTTCACCAAGTTTTACCCAAGCTTCACAGGCTAAAATTTCTACCTCTAGCCATGCTTTAAAGCGATTTTCCTCTGTCCAAATGTTTCCCATCTCTGGTCTTGTGTAACGATCAATCATTGTTTATCCTCCGATTTTTTCTGTCTGTACATTCCATATGTCCATATTCTCGATTTCATCTAATGCAATTTCAACAGATGAACGAAGCAATGTAGCGTGCCCCATCTTTCTATTTTCCTTTGGATCTTCTTTTCCGTAAAGATGAATCTTCCAGTCCTGTAAATCTGGAATCTTATCAACCACCTGAGCTTGATGTTGACCGAGAATATTAACCATGACAGCAGGTCTTAGTAATCTAGTACTTGCTAACGGCCAATTACACACTGCACGGATATGCTGCTCAAACTGTGAGGTTTCACATGCCTCAATTGTATAATGCCCCGAATTATGTGGTCTAGGAGCCAACTCATTAATATAAATCTCTTCGGCTTCCGTCAAGAACATTTCTACAGCTAGCGTTCCTACTAAATGTAAGTACTCAGCTAACTTGCTCGCTTTTTCTATCGCTAAGTCCTTTGCGAAGTCACTAATTCGAGCTGGAACAATTGATTCATGTAAAATATTATTAAGATGGATATTTTCACTAACTGGAAAAACTGTAGATTCTCCTTTTCCACTTCTCGTGATAATAACTGATATTTCCTTTTCAAAAGGAATCCATTTTTCTAATACACAAACACCACTATTTAAAAGCTTTTCCGCATCTGTTATTTGACTGCTTTCTCTAATAACATATTGACCTTTTCCATCATAACCTCCACGCGCTGTTTTTAAAACAGCTGGATAGCCTAATTGTGCTATTCCATTATAAATATCACTCGTTTTTTCGACAACAACATATGGAGCTATTTTGATACCAGCTTGCTCTATTGCCTGTTTCTCTTTCACACGATCCTGCGTAATTTCAAGTAAGGCAGAGCCTTGTGGAACATAAGTATTGTTCGTTAGCCAATCGAGACAAGCTGCATCTATATTTTCAAATTCATACGTAATGACATCACTAATTTCCGCTAACTTCTTAATTGCTGATAGACTATCATAGGCATCTACAATTTTATAATCAGCTACCTGGCCACAAGGTGAGTCTTCTGTAGGATCTAACACGGCAATTCTAAATCCCTGTGCTTTTGCTGCAATTGCCATCATACGCCCTAACTGGCCGCCACCTATAATGCCAATTGTTTGACCTGGCAGTATTATTCTATTAGACAAGCTCATCACTACTTTCCATCACTTCTTTTTTCGTTCTTTCTCTCATGGAAAAAAGTCTTTCTGCTAATCCTAAGTCTGTAGTTCCAATTATTTGGGCTGCAAGAAGTCCTGCATTTGTAGAACCTGCTTTTCCAATTGCTACAGTTGCAACAGGAACTCCTCCAGGCATTTGTACAATTGACAATAAGGAATCAAGTCCATTTAAAGCTTTTGATTGAACAGGGACTCCTATAACTGGTAAAGTCGTCTTAGCTGCGACCATTCCTGGAAGGTGTGCTGCTCCGCCAGCTCCTGCAATAATTACTTTAATCCCTCTATTTCTAGCACTTTCGGCATATTCAAACATTAAGTCAGGAGTACGATGAGCTGAGACTACTTTTTTCTCATAGGCTACTTCTAGCTGATCTAATATGCTACAAGCATGTTTCATTGTTTCCCAATCTGATTTACTCCCCATGATAACACCAACAGATGCGGTCATGTTCTCCCTCCTGATTCCATTTAAAAAAGCCCTAGACAGAAAACTTCTACACTAAAAGAGAGAAAGTATCTGTCCAGAGCTTAATAAACCTGAAAAAAATAAACTTCTACTTTTTTCAGCTCTTTTTCATTCACTTTCCCTCATAGTCCAGTATTTTACGGTTACTGGGTAGAAACTTATGGACCATATTCCCATTATTATATGAGGGCTATTCAATTAATTTTATTTATTATCTTGTTTACTAACACTATACCATCTTAACAAGCATATTTATATGTTGTCAACAGTAAATGTCGAACGATTAATATAAATTCATTTTTATTGTTCGTGATTTAACTTTCTAACTGTACAGCTTCAAAGATTATTTGCTGTGATACTGGCTCATAAGTCATATGACCGTTCCCCTTTACTTCTTTAAAAACAGGCTTTTCCAATCGCTTTATCGGTGTATAACCTTCCTTCTTCATTCTGTCTAAACAGTCATTAATTGACTCATTTGTTTGCACTTCAAATCTTTTTTTCTTACTCATTAAATAATTTTCCTTTCTTGACACTTTTCACCCAAAATCCGCCATAAATTGTTTTAGGCTCATATGCAATAATAAATGCTTTTGGGTCTAGTTCTTTAATTGTTTGATATAATTTTAATTCATATTTTCGCGGAGTCAATATTTGCAAGGACATACGGTCACCTTCCAAGCCCTGTGCTGCCCACGTAGTCACACCATAACCTTTTGTTCTTAAGGAATTGGGCAAATCACGATCATATTCCTTCGTTATTACATTAACAGTAATATATCCTAAAGCCAGCTTTTCCTCAATCTTCATTCCAACTACGACTCCTATTCCATATCCAACCGCATAGGCAATCAAGTTTTGAATTTGATCCAAATTATCTAAAACTAATCCTAAACCAATAACATAAACGACTACCTCTATCATACTGATAAAGGCAGCTAGATAACGTTGCCCCTTTAAAGTTAGTATCATCCGTATCGTAAAGAAAGAAACATAAACAATATTAATTACGAGAATAATAAATATCATTGTAGCACTATTTTCAAACATACATTTTCTCACTCCCATATGTATTTATAATTCCTATATCATACTTATAATTACCTAATGCGAGAGAAGTAAACAATTTTATCTCCCTTGACAAAAGACAGATAAATCTGAAAAGTTCCTATATAATAGAAGAAAGTCGGATTTTTTTATGTGTAATATGGTGGCTTAGTTCTAATTGAAAAACGAGTGTGAAGGATTTTTGTTGTTTCTATAAGAAAAGATATGATGAAGAGTAATAAGTATGTACTATTTTGTTAGCATCCACCTATTAGGCCTTTAGTTGAGGGAATAGGTCTAATACGATATAATCCAAAGATCACAATATGATCCACCAAAAAATATATGGTCAAAATCACAAAGATATGAGCAAATCATGATATTTATGTTCCAAACTATCTATTAGCTATTTAGTTTGCTAACGTTCAAAAAAAGACCTAAAAGCAATAAGCCTTTAGGTCTTTTCATTTGCCTGGCGACGTCCTACTCTCACAGGGGGGGAACCCCCAACTACCATCGGCGCTGAGAAGCTTAACTTCCGTGTTCGGTATGGGAACGGGTGTGACCTTCTCGCTATCGCCACCAGACTATTTTATTTTGAGGTTATTCCCTCAAAACTAGATTATGAAGTAAAAGAAAGAAATAAGTAATCTTTCTTAGCTTACGCTAAGAGTTTTTTAGTTAAGTCCTCGATCTATTAGTATCAGTCAACTCCACATGTCGCCACGCTTCCATCTCTGACCTATCAACCTGATCATCTTTCAGGGATCTTACTAGCTTACGCTATGGGAAATCTCATCTTGAGGGGGGCTTCATGCTTAGATGCTTTCAGCACTTATCCCTTCCGCACATAGCTACCCAGCGATGCCTTTGGCAAGACAACTGGTACACCAGCGGTGCGTCCATCCCGGTCCTCTCGTACTAAGGACAGCTCCTCTCAAATTTCCTACGCCCACGACGGATAGGGACCGAACTGTCTCACGACGTTCTGAACCCAGCTCGCGTACCGCTTTAATGGGCGAACAGCCCAACCCTTGGGACCGACTACAGCCCCAGGATGCGATGAGCCGACATCGAGGTGCCAAACCTCCCCGTCGATGTGGACTCTTGGGGGAGATAAGCCTGTTATCCCCGGGGTAGCTTTTATCCGTTGAGCGATGGCCCTTCCATGCGGAACCACCGGATCACTAAGCCCGACTTTCGTCCCTGCTCGACTTGTAGGTCTCGCAGTCAAGCTCCCTTGTGCCTTTACACTCTACGAATGATTTCCAACCATTCTGAGGGAACCTTTGGGCGCCTCCGTTACTTTTTAGGAGGCGACCGCCCCAGTCAAACTGCCCACCTGACACTGTCTCCCACCCCGATCAGGGGTGCGGGTTAGAATGTCAATACAGCCAGGGTAGTATCCCACCAATGCCTCCACCGAAGCTGGCGCTCCGGCTTCCAAGGCTCCTACCTATCCTGTACAAGCTGTACCAAAATTCAATATCAGGCTGCAGTAAAGCTCCACGGGGTCTTTCCGTCCTGTCGCGGGTAACCTGCATCTTCACAGGTACTATAATTTCACCGAGTCTCTCGTTGAGACAGTGCCCAGATCGTTACACCTTTCGTGCGGGTCGGAACTTACCCGACAAGGAATTTCGCTACCTTAGGACCGTTATAGTTACGGCCGCCGTTTACTGGGGCTTCAATTCAGAGCTTCGCACTACACGTGCTAACCCCTCCTCTTAACCTTCCAGCACCGGGCAGGTGTCAGCCCCTATACTTCGCCTTGCGGCTTCGCAGAGACCTGTGTTTTTGCTAAACAGTCGCCTGGGCCTATTCACTGCGGCTCTCTCGGGCTTTAACACCCAAAAGAGCACCCCTTCTCCCGAAGTTACGGGGTCATTTTGCCGAGTTCCTTAACGAGAGTTCTCTCGCTCACCTTAGGATTCTCTCCTCGCCTACCTGTGTCGGTTTGCGGTACGGGCACCATAAATCTCGCTAGAGGCTTTTCTTGGCAGTGTGGAATCAGGAACTTCGGTACTATATTTCCCTCGCCGTCACAGCTCCGCCATATGGTAATGGGATTTGCCTCATTACCGGCCTAACTGCTTGGACGTGCTAATCCAACAGCACGCTTACCCTATCCTCCTGCGTCCCCCCATTGCTCAAATGATTTAAAGGTGGTACAGGAATATCAACCTGTTGTCCATCGCCTACGCTTTTCAGCCTCGGCTTAGGTCCCGACTAACCCTGAGCGGACGAGCCTTCCTCAGGAAACCTTAGGCATTCGGTGGATGAGATTCTCACTCATCTTTCGCTACTCATACCGGCATTCTCACTTCTAAGCGCTCCACCAGTCCTTACGGTCTAGCTTCAACGCCCTTAGAACGCTCTCCTACCACTGACATCATAGATGTCAATCCACAGCTTCGGTGATACGTTTAGCCCCGGTACATTTTCGGCGCAGAGTCACTCGACCAGTGAGCTATTACGCACTCTTTAAATGGTGGCTGCTTCTAAGCCAACATCCTGGTTGTCTAAGCAACTCCACATCCTTTTCCACTTAACGTATACTTTGGGACCTTAGCTGGTGGTCTGGGCTGTTTCCCTCTTGACCACGGATCTTATCACTCGTAGTCTGACTCCCAAGAATAAGTATTTGGCATTCGGAGTTTGTCTGAATTCGGTAACCCGATGGGGGCCCCTAGTCCAAACAGTGCTCTACCTCCAATACTCTCAATCTTGAGGCTAGCCCTAAAGCTATTTCGGAGAGAACCAGCTATCTCCAAGTTCGATTGGAATTTCTCCGCTACCCACACCTCATCCCCGCACTTTTCAACGTGCGTGGGTTCGGGCCTCCATCCAGTGTTACCTGGACTTCACCCTGGACATGGGTAGATCACCTGGTTTCGGGTCTACAACCACATACTATTTCGCCCTATTCAGACTCGCTTTCGCTGCGGCTCCGTCTCTTCAACTTAACCTCGCATGTAATCGTAACTCGCCGGTTCATTCTACAAAAGGCACGCTATCACCCATAAAAGGGCTCTAACTACTTGTAGGCACACGGTTTCAGGATCTATTTCACTCCCCTTCCGGGGTGCTTTTCACCTTTCCCTCACGGTACTGGTTCACTATCGGTCACTAGGGAGTATTTAGCCTTGGGAGATGGTCCTCCCTGCTTCCGACGGGATTTCTCGTGTCCCGCCGTACTCAGGATACACTCAAGAGGGAACGAAGTTTCGACTACAGGGTTTTTACCTTCTACGACTGACCTTTCCAGATCGATTCGTCTACCCCGTTCCTTTGTAACTCCATATAGAGTGTCCTACAACCCCAAGAGGCAAGCCTCTTGGTTTGGGCTAATCCCGTTTCGCTCGCCGCTACTCAGGGAATCGCGTTTGCTTTCTCTTCCTCCGGGTACTTAGATGTTTCAGTTCCCCGGGTCTGCCTTCAGTACCCTATGTATTCAGGTAAAGATTCTATCCCATTACGGATAGAGGGTTCCCCCATTCGGAAATCTCTGGATCAAAGCTTACTTACAGCTCCCCAAAGCATATCGGTGTTAATCCCGTCCTTCATCGGCTCCTAGTGCCAAGGCATCCACCGTGCGCCCTTTCTAACTTAACTTAGTTGTCGGCTAAAGATAAACTTCACATCTCTTCGTCAGCTTCTTCACTCTGCTCCTCACGTACTGTCGTACGCTCCGGTGCTCGCTCCGTCGCTTCCTTGACCTGCTCGTTTCTCTTTACCCTCCATTCTTTGAATAGGTATTCGTTTAATACGATTACTTTTCAAAGAAATAATTCTCTAACATAGAGAATCTAAGATGGCGATTACTCGGTTTCTTTCTTGTTTTTACTATTCATAATCTAGTTTTCAAGGAACAATTTCGGCTAAAGATAAACTTCGCATCTCTTCGTCAGCTTCTTTGCTCTGCTCCTCACGTACTGTCGTACGCTCCGGTGCTCACTCAGGCACTTCCTTGATCTACTTGTTTCTCTTTACCCTCAAACTTCTTACTGTTTTGAGGAATTAATTGCTCCCTCAAAACTGAACAACAAATCGTCAACAATCTATGATGGAATGTAAATTCCATTTTCCTTAGAAAGGAGGTGATCCAGCCGCACCTTCCGATACGGCTACCTTGTTACGACTTCACCCCAATCATCTATCCCACCTTAGGCGGCTGGCTCCAAAAAGGTTACCCCACCGACTTCGGGTGTTACAAACTCTCGTGGTGTGACGGGCGGTGTGTACAAGGCCCGGGAACGTATTCACCGCGGCATGCTGATCCGCGATTACTAGCGATTCCAGCTTCATGTAGGCGAGTTGCAGCCTACAATCCGAACTGAGAATGGTTTTATGGGATTTGCTCGACCTCGCGGTTTTGCTGCCCTTTGTACCATCCATTGTAGCACGTGTGTAGCCCAGGTCATAAGGGGCATGATGATTTGACGTCATCCCCACCTTCCTCCGGTTTGTCACCGGCAGTCACCTTAGAGTGCCCAACTTAATGCTGGCAACTAAGATCAAGGGTTGCGCTCGTTGCGGGACTTAACCCAACATCTCACGACACGAGCTGACGACAACCATGCACCACCTGTCACTCTGTCCCCCGAAGGGGAACGTCCTATCTCTAGGAGTGTCAGAGGATGTCAAGACCTGGTAAGGTTCTTCGCGTTGCTTCGAATTAAACCACATGCTCCACCGCTTGTGCGGGCCCCCGTCAATTCCTTTGAGTTTCAGCCTTGCGGCCGTACTCCCCAGGCGGAGTGCTTAATGCGTTTGCTGCAGCACTAAAGGGCGGAAACCCTCTAACACTTAGCACTCATCGTTTACGGCGTGGACTACCAGGGTATCTAATCCTGTTTGCTCCCCACGCTTTCGCGCCTCAGCGTCAGTTACAGACCAAAGAGTCGCCTTCGCCACTGGTGTTCCTCCACATCTCTACGCATTTCACCGCTACACGTGGAATTCCACTCTTCTCTTCTGCACTCAAGTCCCCCAGTTTCCAATGACCCTCCACGGTTGAGCCGTGGGCTTTCACATCAGACTTAAAGGACCGCCTGCGCGCGCTTTACGCCCAATAATTCCGGACAACGCTTGCCACCTACGTATTACCGCGGCTGCTGGCACGTAGTTAGCCGTGGCTTTCTGGTTAGGTACCGTCAAGGTACAAGCAGTTACTCTTGTACTTGTTCTTCCCTAACAACAGAGCTTTACGATCCGAAAACCTTCATCACTCACGCGGCGTTGCTCCGTCAGACTTTCGTCCATTGCGGAAGATTCCCTACTGCTGCCTCCCGTAGGAGTCTGGGCCGTGTCTCAGTCCCAGTGTGGCCGATCACCCTCTCAGGTCGGCTACGCATCGTTGCCTTGGTGAGCCGTTACCTCACCAACTAGCTAATGCGCCGCGGGCCCATCTGTAAGTGACAGCGAGATGCCGTCTTTCAGCTTTCCACCATGTGGTGGAAAGAATTATCCGGTATTAGCTCCGGTTTCCCGAAGTTATCCCAGTCTTACAGGCAGGTTGCCCACGTGTTACTCACCCGTCCGCCGCTAACTTTAAAAGCAAGCTTTTAAAGTCCGCTCGACTTGCATGTATTAGGCACGCCGCCAGCGTTCGTCCTGAGCCAGGATCAAACTCTCCAATAAAGAGTTGATTAGCTCATTGCTAAACTCTAGCTTTTTTGTTACTTGTTTTTGTTCTATAACGTTCGTTATAAAACGATTATTGTTGACGTTTGTTTGTTCAGTTTTCAAAGAGCAATTTGTTTGTTGCTTATCAGAGGCAACTTTTATATAATATCACAATGTTCATTTGAAAGTCAATAACTTTTTTAAAAAAAATTCAACTGTCAAACTATCATACCGGCGTCGCTTTAGAAGCAACTTTTATATAATAACAGGTTATTACCCTTTTGTCAGCAGTTTATTCAAAAAAAATAAAAATAAATTATTCCTAATTTTAAAATAAACATCTCTGAAATTAAATTATATAGGAGAAGAGAGAAATAACCCCTTCTCCCAACAAACTACCTTCATTATTTCATAGAGAAAAGCAATATTCTAGCGGACATGCATATCGTTAGGGTGAGACCCTTTACGTCTATTAATATTTAATTGATTAATCGAATTCACTTCATTTACATCTAATTCGAAATCAAATACCTGGAAGTTTTCTTCAATTCTTGATGGAGTAACAGACTTAGGAATTACAATTGTATGGTTTTGTAAATGCCAGCGCAATACAACTTGAGCTGGTGTTTTTTTATGTGCATCTGCAATATTTTTAATCACTTCATCTTGCAATACTTCTCCACCCTGATCTAACGGACTCCACGCTTCTACAAAAATATCATGCTTTGCACAATACTCCTTTAGTTCCTTTTGAGCTAAGTATGGATGACATTCCACCTGATTTAGAACAGGTTTTACTTCACATTCATTTAATATCCGCTCTAAATGTTCAATTTCAAAGTTACAAACTCCAATAGCCTTCACTTTTCCATCCTTATATAATTTTTCTAAAGCTTTGTATGTATCCACATAACCATCAAATTGAGGAGTTGGCCAATGAATTAAATATAAATCCACATATTCAAGACCTAATCTTTCTAAACTTTCATCAAAAGCCTTTAATGTATTTTCATAACCTTGATCACTGTTCCAAACCTTTGTTGTAATAAATAACTCTTCACGGGGAACAGAAGATTCTTTTATTGCTTTCCCTACACCCTTTTCATTTTTATAAATCATTGCCGTATCAATCGAGCGATAACCTACTTCTAGTGCTTTTGCAACTGCACTAGTTGCTTGCTCATCTGCAACTTGCCAAACACCAAAACCTAATTGAGGCATTTTTAAACCATTATTTAATGTAACAAATTCCATTTTTCATTTCTCCTTTTTGTAAGTTTATCTTTTTACTATCATCCTTATAATTAACTCATACGTACAAATACTAGCCTCTTCCTTATTCGCTATCAGATACAATCGATTAAACATTAAGTTTATCCTTCACTTCAATTTATCCAATAAAGATTATGTATAACCAAAACCACCCCCTTAGAGGACAACTTCAATTAAATTGGTATATTTCCTATTTCAACTTGCTAAATCGCTGCATAATATTTTAAGGAATACTCTACTAGGTTTACTTGATTGATATTTTACAAGACTTAATATAATAATGTAAGTAGTGAAATTTTTATGACATAGTTACTTATATTTAACTTACTATGAATTATTAAGTAGGAGGTATAGAATGGAAATTCCATGCTCAATTGAAAAAACACTAGATATCATCGGAAATAAATGGTCTTTTCTAGTGCTAAGAGAATTATTTGAAGGGACAAAACGTTTTAACGAATTACGGAGGTCCATTGAAGGGATAAGCCCTAATTCTTTAACTACAACGCTTAAACATTTAGAAAAGAAAGGGATTATTATTCGAACAGCTATACCCACAGTTCCTATTACTGTCGAATACTCTCTTACGGAAAAAGGAGAATCCTTTCATAGTGTATTAAAGGAAATGAAAAAATGGGCTGCAGAATGGGCATAATCTATTTAATAAGTTTATAAAGCAAACTTCATTTAAAAACGGTATCCCATCTATATACTCATCAAAATAACAGAGCATTTGTCAGGTCTACCATTATTCATTTAGAAAGATCACTTTTTATAGTATACAAAAAGACCTAAAAGCAATAAGCCTTTAGGTCTTTTTAATTGCCTGGCGACGTCCTACTCTCACAGGGGGAGAACCCCCAACTACCATTGGCGCTGAGAAGCTTAACTTCCGTGTTCGGTATGGGAACGGGTGTGACCTTCTCGCTATCGCCACCAGACTATTTTATTTTGAGGTTATTCCCTCAAAACTAGATTATGAAGTAAAAGAAAGAAATAAGTAATCTTTCTTAGCTTACGCTAAGAGTTTTTTAGTTAAGTCCTCGATCTATTAGTATCAGTCAACTCCACATGTCGCCACGCTTCCATCTCTGACCTATCAACCTGATCATCTTTCAGGGATCTTACTAGCTTACGCTATGGGAAATCTCATCTTGAGGGGGGCTTCATGCTTAGATGCTTTCAGCACTTATCCCTTCCGCACATAGCTACCCAGCGATGCCTTTGGCAAGACAACTGGTACACCAGCGGTGCGTCCATCCCGGTCCTCTCGTACTAAGGACAGCTCCTCTCAAATTTCCTACGCCCACGACGGATAGGGACCGAACTGTCTCACGACGTTCTGAACCCAGCTCGCGTACCGCTTTAATGGGCGAACAGCCCAACCCTTGGGACCGACTACAGCCCCAGGATGCGATGAGCCGACATCGAGGTGCCAAACCTCCCCGTCGATGTGGACTCTTGGGGGAGATAAGCCTGTTATCCCCGGGGTAGCTTTTATCCGTTGAGCGATGGCCCTTCCATGCGGAACCACCGGATCACTAAGCCCGACTTTCGTCCCTGCTCGACTTGTAGGTCTCGCAGTCAAGCTCCCTTGTGCCTTTACACTCTACGAATGATTTCCAACCATTCTGAGGGAACCTTTGGGCGCCTCCGTTACTTTTTAGGAGGCGACCGCCCCAGTCAAACTGCCCACCTGACACTGTCTCCCACCCCGATCAGGGGTGCGGGTTAGAATGTCAATACAGCCAGGGTAGTATCCCACCAATGCCTCCACCGAAGCTGGCGCTCCGGCTTCCAAGGCTCCTACCTATCCTGTACAAGCTGTACCAAAATTCAATATCAGGCTGCAGTAAAGCTCCACGGGGTCTTTCCGTCCTGTCGCGGGTAACCTGCATCTTCACAGGTACTATAATTTCACCGAGTCTCTCGTTGAGACAGTGCCCAGATCGTTACACCTTTCGTGCGGGTCGGAACTTACCCGACAAGGAATTTCGCTACCTTAGGACCGTTATAGTTACGGCCGCCGTTTACTGGGGCTTCAATTCAGAGCTTCGCACTACACGTGCTAACCCCTCCTCTTAACCTTCCAGCACCGGGCAGGTGTCAGCCCCTATACTTCGCCTTGCGGCTTCGCAGAGACCTGTGTTTTTGCTAAACAGTCGCCTGGGCCTATTCACTGCGGCTCTCTCGGGCTTTAACACCCAAAAGAGCACCCCTTCTCCCGAAGTTACGGGGTCATTTTGCCGAGTTCCTTAACGAGAGTTCTCTCGCTCACCTTAGGATTCTCTCCTCGCCTACCTGTGTCGGTTTGCGGTACGGGCACCATAAATCTCGCTAGAGGCTTTTCTTGGCAGTGTGGAATCAGGAACTTCGGTACTATATTTCCCTCGCCGTCACAGCTCCGCCATATGGTAATGGGATTTGCCTCATTACCGGCCTAACTGCTTGGACGTGCTAATCCAACAGCACGCTTACCCTATCCTCCTGCGTCCCCCCATTGCTCAAATGATTTAAAGGTGGTACAGGAATATCAACCTGTTGTCCATCGCCTACGCTTTTCAGCCTCGGCTTAGGTCCCGACTAACCCTGAGCGGACGAGCCTTCCTCAGGAAACCTTAGGCATTCGGTGGATGAGATTCTCACTCATCTTTCGCTACTCATACCGGCATTCTCACTTCTAAGCGCTCCACCAGTCCTTACGGTCTAGCTTCAACGCCCTTAGAACGCTCTCCTACCACTGACATCATAGATGTCAATCCACAGCTTCGGTGATACGTTTAGCCCCGGTACATTTTCGGCGCAGAGTCACTCGACCAGTGAGCTATTACGCACTCTTTAAATGGTGGCTGCTTCTAAGCCAACATCCTGGTTGTCTAAGCAACTCCACATCCTTTTCCACTTAACGTATACTTTGGGACCTTAGCTGGTGGTCTGGGCTGTTTCCCTCTTGACCACGGATCTTATCACTCGTAGTCTGACTCCCAAGAATAAGTATTTGGCATTCGGAGTTTGTCTGAATTCGGTAACCCGATGGGGGCCCCTAGTCCAAACAGTGCTCTACCTCCAATACTCTCAATCTTGAGGCTAGCCCTAAAGCTATTTCGGAGAGAACCAGCTATCTCCAAGTTCGATTGGAATTTCTCCGCTACCCACACCTCATCCCCGCACTTTTCAACGTGCGTGGGTTCGGGCCTCCATCCAGTGTTACCTGGACTTCACCCTGGACATGGGTAGATCACCTGGTTTCGGGTCTACAACCACATACTATTTCGCCCTATTCAGACTCGCTTTCGCTGCGGCTCCGTCTCTTCAACTTAACCTCGCATGTAATCGTAACTCGCCGGTTCATTCTACAAAAGGCACGCTATCACCCATAAAAGGGCTCTAACTACTTGTAGGCACACGGTTTCAGGATCTATTTCACTCCCCTTCCGGGGTGCTTTTCACCTTTCCCTCACGGTACTGGTTCACTATCGGTCACTAGGGAGTATTTAGCCTTGGGAGATGGTCCTCCCTGCTTCCGACGGGATTTCTCGTGTCCCGCCGTACTCAGGATACACTCAAGAGGGAACGAAGTTTCGACTACAGGGTTTTTACCTTCTACGACTGACCTTTCCAGATCGATTCGTCTACCCCGTTCCTTTGTAACTCCATATAGAGTGTCCTACAACCCCAAGAGGCAAGCCTCTTGGTTTGGGCTAATCCCGTTTCGCTCGCCGCTACTCAGGGAATCGCGTTTGCTTTCTCTTCCTCCGGGTACTTAGATGTTTCAGTTCCCCGGGTCTGCCTTCAGTACCCTATGTATTCAGGTAAAGATTCTATCCCATTACGGATAGAGGGTTCCCCCATTCGGAAATCTCTGGATCAAAGCTTACTTACAGCTCCCCAAAGCATATCGGTGTTAATCCCGTCCTTCATCGGCTCCTAGTGCCAAGGCATCCACCGTGCGCCCTTTCTAACTTAACTTAGTTGTCGGCTAAAGATAAACTTCACATCTCTTCGTCAGCTTCTTCACTCTGCTCCTCACGTACTGTCGTACGCTCCGGTGCTCGCTCCGTCGCTTCCTTGACCTGCTCGTTTCTCTTTACCCTCCATTCTTTGAATAGGTATTCGTTTAATACGATTACTTTTCAAAGAAATAATTCTCTAACATAGAGAATCTAAGATGGCGATTACTCGGTTTCTTTCTTGTTTTTACTATTCATAATCTAGTTTTCAAGGAACAATTTCGGCTAAAGATAAACTTCGCATCTCTTCGTCAGCTTCTTTGCTCTGCTCCTCACGTACTGTCGTACGCTCCGGTGCTCACTCAGGCACTTCCTTGATCTACTTGTTTCTCTTTACCCTCAAACTTCTTACTGTTTTGAGGAATTAATTGCTCCCTCAAAACTGAACAACAAATCGTCAACAATCTATGATGGAATGTAAATTCCATTTTCCTTAGAAAGGAGGTGATCCAGCCGCACCTTCCGATACGGCTACCTTGTTACGACTTCACCCCAATCATCTATCCCACCTTAGGCGGCTGGCTCCAAAAAGGTTACCCCACCGACTTCGGGTGTTACAAACTCTCGTGGTGTGACGGGCGGTGTGTACAAGGCCCGGGAACGTATTCACCGCGGCATGCTGATCCGCGATTACTAGCGATTCCAGCTTCATGTAGGCGAGTTGCAGCCTACAATCCGAACTGAGAATGGTTTTATGGGATTTGCTCGACCTCGCGGTTTTGCTGCCCTTTGTACCATCCATTGTAGCACGTGTGTAGCCCAGGTCATAAGGGGCATGATGATTTGACGTCATCCCCACCTTCCTCCGGTTTGTCACCGGCAGTCACCTTAGAGTGCCCAACTTAATGCTGGCAACTAAGATCAAGGGTTGCGCTCGTTGCGGGACTTAACCCAACATCTCACGACACGAGCTGACGACAACCATGCACCACCTGTCACTCTGTCCCCCGAAGGGGAACGTCCTATCTCTAGGAGTGTCAGAGGATGTCAAGACCTGGTAAGGTTCTTCGCGTTGCTTCGAATTAAACCACATGCTCCACCGCTTGTGCGGGCCCCCGTCAATTCCTTTGAGTTTCAGCCTTGCGGCCGTACTCCCCAGGCGGAGTGCTTAATGCGTTTGCTGCAGCACTAAAGGGCGGAAACCCTCTAACACTTAGCACTCATCGTTTACGGCGTGGACTACCAGGGTATCTAATCCTGTTTGCTCCCCACGCTTTCGCGCCTCAGCGTCAGTTACAGACCAAAGAGTCGCCTTCGCCACTGGTGTTCCTCCACATCTCTACGCATTTCACCGCTACACGTGGAATTCCACTCTTCTCTTCTGCACTCAAGTCCCCCAGTTTCCAATGACCCTCCACGGTTGAGCCGTGGGCTTTCACATCAGACTTAAAGGACCGCCTGCGCGCGCTTTACGCCCAATAATTCCGGACAACGCTTGCCACCTACGTATTACCGCGGCTGCTGGCACGTAGTTAGCCGTGGCTTTCTGGTTAGGTACCGTCAAGGTACAAGCAGTTACTCTTGTACTTGTTCTTCCCTAACAACAGAGCTTTACGATCCGAAAACCTTCATCACTCACGCGGCGTTGCTCCGTCAGACTTTCGTCCATTGCGGAAGATTCCCTACTGCTGCCTCCCGTAGGAGTCTGGGCCGTGTCTCAGTCCCAGTGTGGCCGATCACCCTCTCAGGTCGGCTACGCATCGTTGCCTTGGTGAGCCGTTACCTCACCAACTAGCTAATGCGCCGCGGGCCCATCTGTAAGTGACAGCGAGATGCCGTCTTTCAGCTTTTCCTCATGAGAGGAAAAGGATTATCCGGTATTAGCTCCGGTTTCCCGAAGTTATCCCAGTCTTACAGGCAGGTTGCCCACGTGTTACTCACCCGTCCGCCGCTAACTTTAAAAGCAAGCTTTTAAAGTCCGCTCGACTTGCATGTATTAGGCACGCCGCCAGCGTTCGTCCTGAGCCAGGATCAAACTCTCCAATAAAGAGTTGATTAGCTCATTGCTAAACTCTAGCTTTTTTGTTACTTGTTTTTGTTCTATAACGTTCGTTATAAAACGATTATTGTTGACGTTTGTTTGTTCAGTTTTCAAACAGCAATTTGTTTGTTGCTTATCAGAGGCAACTTTTATATAATATCACAATATTCATTTGAAAGTCAATAACTTTTTTCAAAAAAAATTCAACTGTCAAATTATCATACTGGCGTCGCTTTTAGAAGCAACTTTTATATAATAGCAATTATTGACTAAATCGTCAACTACTTTTTTATCGTTCTATTAAACTTTGGGAATAAATAACCGGAGCGCACTTGGATCCATCAATTTTTATTAATCCTATTCGATTTATTTTCCCCTCTATCTTTTCATTTATCTCTAAACAATAACTATATGCCTCCTGTAGCTTTTCTTGAGAAAGTCTATTAGCTAAAGTGCAATGCGGAACCCATTTTCTAGGAAGGTATAACGAGTCTTCCTCTTTATTATAAGAAGCAAAATATTGATGATGATGATGATGATTAGAATGAAAATCCATTAGCTCTTTTGTTACAGTCGGGGAATAAAAGAGTGTTCGTGTACTCACAAAAGATCCTATTGTTTGAAAATCAAGTTGGACTTGTCTCTTATTTTTATAAAATATTTCTATCTCATTTATAAAATTCTTTACAGGGATTTCCTTATAGCTAGCTATAGTAATATGTGGTACTCTATCTTCCACCTCTTGCGCATAATAGGAGATTTTATTACTCTCTAATCCTTCCCATATCTTTTTTATCTTTTGTTCTAACGTAGCATCAAATAAAGCAATTACAGCATACATTACGAAATCACTCTTCCTTATTAGTAAATAGCTCTTAGCTAATTTTATCAGAAGTTTATCATACAACAATTGAAAATGCTCTACACTATCTCATAATTTAATAAAGAGAGATTATTAAATTAAATTCAGCAAAAAATATTTATTAATTAATGAACGATTTGCTGAAGTTAACCGTCTTATGATTTGAAAAGGAAAGGGGGCATCAAACTAATTTTGGAGAACGAGAAGAAACTTATCATACTTGCAAAGAAAGGAAATGAAGATGCCTTCGTAAATTTATTTCAATCACACTACTCCTTTCTATATAAATATTTGCTAAAACTGACTTTAAATGAAGAAACCAGTTCAGATTTAGCACAGGAAACGATGTTGAAATGTTACGAAAAACTCAACTCTTTTAATGGAGACAGTAAGTTTTCGACCTGGTTGATTGCCATTGCTTCAAGACTCTATATCGATCAACTTCGAAAACAAAAAAGGGAAACAAATTGGATCAACCAAACAAAAGTTGCTTTATCTAGACAGTTAATATGGAAAGCAAAATCTCAGGGGATAGAATGGAGTGACACTTTTACCGATTTCAATAATTTAGAAGCAGAGTTCCGTATCCCCATTCTTCTTCGCCACTATTATGGCTACACCTATGAGGAAATCGGGGAACTACTTCAAATTAGACCAGGAACAGTAAAGTCTCGGGTTCATAACGGCATAAAGAAACTAAGAAAGGAGTGGACATTCCATGATGAATGATAATAATCAATCAGAAAAAATTATAAAAAACTTACAAGAAGATTGGAATCAACTCGAAAAACTTTCTACTAGCGAAGAACCATCTGCACTTTTCTTGAAGGATAATCTGCAACACTATCAATCCCGAAAGAAAAAAGCGTTCTATAGAGAATTAAAGTTGTTTATTATAACAGCTATCTTTTTGCTTAGTTGTTTGTCTATCCTAGCATTCCAAACCCTTTATATTATAGCCATTATAGAAGTTGCATCTATCATAGTTGCTCCTATTGTTTACTTTATGCTAACGCGAAAACAAGAAGGGAAGATATTCGATGACAGAAATTAACCCTTATTTATTATTTCTACTTATTCTCTCCCTCTTAGCACAAGGAACCTTTCTTTTTATTCACGCAAAAAAAAATAGGAGCTTCGCATGGTTTTGGGGGATATGGGGATTAATTTCTCTTCCACTCCCTTCTATTATCTACTTACTATTTATTATCTTGCCGCAAAAAAGAAAAGCACGAAAGGAGAAATAACATTGGAAGAATTATTACATGTAAATTGGTCACTTATAGCTCCCATTCTTATTCTTCAATTTATATTAACAATTACAGCACTTATTAGCTGTATCAAACAGGGAGATACAAATGGACCAAAATGGTTATGGATTCTACTTATCCTATTTATTAGTTTATTTGGTCCCATTTTATATTTTGTAGTTGGTAGAAAAAATAACTAGGAGGCATAAAGATGTTCGTACAAGTAAATCAATTACAAAAAGTATTTAAAGGGCATACAGCAATTAAAGGAATTACCTTTAATATAAAAGAAGGAAGTTGCACTGCATTACTAGGACCAAACGGAGCTGGTAAAACAACAACACTTCATATGCTGTCAGGTTTATTATCCCCGACAAAGGGCACTATTACTTACAGCGAAGAAAGGGATTATCGCAGTCATATCGGTTTTATGCCTCAGCATCCTACTTTTTTTAATTGGATGACTCCCATTGAGTTTCTGCAATTCGCAGGTAAACTATCAGCAGTTCCAAAACATCTGTTAAAAGAACAAGTAAACAATACTCTCTCTTTCGTAGGACTAACAGAGGCAAAGAACAGGAAGATTGGTGGTTTTTCTGGCGGAATGAAACAACGACTAGGATTAGCCCAAGCAATTTTACATCAGCCAGAGCTATTAATCCTAGATGAACCAGTTTCTGCTTTAGACCCTACTGGAAGAAGAGAAGTTCTTACACTTATGGAGAAATTAAAAGAAAGAATGACTATCCTTTTTTCCACACATGTGCTTCACGACGCAGAACAAGTTTGCGATGAAGTTCTTATGTTAAAAGATGGAGAAATAAAATGGGATGGTTCCTTAACCTCCCTAAAAAGAACCTTTTCGCACACAGCTATCCATATCGAAACGGTAGAACCTATAAAAAATGCTTTTGATAATCTAATAAAGCCACATACTATTCACTTTACCACTGAAAATAATGCGACTATTTTAGAAATAACACCGTCTTTGCATACAAACGATTTATTAACTACTCTAATAAGTAAAGGATACACAATTCAATGCTTTGAAGTAACAGAGGATTCTCTAGAGGATGTCTATATGAAGGTGGTTGAGATATGAAAAATTTTATCACTTTATTTCAAAAAGAAATGCTAGAAAGTAAAAGAAACGGAAAATGGATTTGGCTTCCAGTAGTTATAATGATTTTAGGAATTTCCCAACCAATTACAACTTACTATATGCCACAAATTATTGAGAAGGCCGGAAATCTACCCGAAGGCGCGAAGATTGAATTTCCAGTCCCTACAGGAGCAGAAGTATTAGCAGCTACTTTATCTCAATACGGAACAATTGGTACACTTTTATTTGTCCTAGCCACAATGGGAGTTATCTCCCAAGAACGTCAAAATAATGTACTTACCCTTATTATGGCACGCCCTGTTACTGCCTTCCAATACATAGCCAGTAAATGGTCAAGTCAGGTTATCATTGCATTAACCTCCTTGTTTTCAAGCTATGTTCTGACATGGTATTATACAAATTTATTATTTTCACCTGTTCGATGGATAGATGTACTTATTAGCTTCCTAATATATAGCCTATGGATAATTTTTATTCTCACTTTCACCATTTGGTTAGGAACATTCTTAAGAAATAGTGGCGGTATTGCTGGCGTAAGCATAACATTACTAGCTGCCCTTTCCTTACTCACCGGACTTGCAACCAAATATATGAAATGGAGTCCTGCTACATTAAGGGATCAAGCAACTAGCATCTTAATAGACCAAAAAAATCTCGATACATTCTTTCTACCTGTTTTTTCAACAATCATACTATCAATTATTCTTTTTGCACTAGCAGTAAACACTTTAAAACGATTTGAGCACTTTTGATAGGGATTAGGACAAAACAATGGAATCAAAGGTAGGAGAGAAGTTTCAATATAACAATGCAGGATATATCTTGCTGGGATTAATCGTGGAGCAAATCAGCGGATTTTCTTTTACTGATTATATCGAGGAATATATCTTTAAAAAAGCAGGTATGAAAAATTCTGGTTATTATGAATTCGATGCACTTCCCAAAGACACTGCATTAGGTTATATTGATTTACCTAATGGTAGATGGAAAACGAATATTTACTCATTGCCTGTAAAAGGTGGTTCTGACGGAGGAGCATTTGTCACCGCAGATGATATGGTAAGTTTATGGGACGCACTTCTAAACAACCTATTACTAAGCCAAGAATATACTCGCAAGTTACTTACACCATTTACTCAAACAAAAAAGTTAACCGGATTTTATGGTTATGGGATATGGATTGAGAAAAGGAATAATAGTGTTGTTAAATATCATATTATGGGATATGACCCTGGAGTTAGCTTTCACTCTGCTTTTTACCCTAATTCACTAATTACAACTGTTATTTGCTCATATAAATCTGATGGTGCCTATAACATTGCGAGAGAGATTGAAGATGAATTATTGTTAATAACAGAATAAATACACATTCCTACAAAAAGACCTAAAAGCAATAAGCTTTTAGGTCTTTTTAATTGCCTGGCGACGTCCTACTCTCACAGGGGGAGAACCCCCAACTACCATTGGCGCTGAGAAGCTTAACTTCCGTGTTCGGTATGGGAACGGGTGTGACCTTCTCGCTATCGCCACCAGACTATTTTATTTTGAGGTTATTCCCTCAAAACTAGATTATGAAGTAAAAGAAAGAAATAAGTAATCTTTCTTAGCTTACGCTAAGAGTTTTTTAGTTAAGTCCTCGATCTATTAGTATCAGTCAACTCCACATGTCGCCACGCTTCCATCTCTGACCTATCAACCTGATCATCTTTCAGGGATCTTACTAGCTTACGCTATGGGAAATCTCATCTTGAGGGGGGCTTCATGCTTAGATGCTTTCAGCACTTATCCCTTCCGCACATAGCTACCCAGCGATGCCTTTGGCAAGACAACTGGTACACCAGCGGTGCGTCCATCCCGGTCCTCTCGTACTAAGGACAGCTCCTCTCAAATTTCCTACGCCCACGACGGATAGGGACCGAACTGTCTCACGACGTTCTGAACCCAGCTCGCGTACCGCTTTAATGGGCGAACAGCCCAACCCTTGGGACCGACTACAGCCCCAGGATGCGATGAGCCGACATCGAGGTGCCAAACCTCCCCGTCGATGTGGACTCTTGGGGGAGATAAGCCTGTTATCCCCGGGGTAGCTTTTATCCGTTGAGCGATGGCCCTTCCATGCGGAACCACCGGATCACTAAGCCCGACTTTCGTCCCTGCTCGACTTGTAGGTCTCGCAGTCAAGCTCCCTTGTGCCTTTACACTCTACGAATGATTTCCAACCATTCTGAGGGAACCTTTGGGCGCCTCCGTTACTTTTTAGGAGGCGACCGCCCCAGTCAAACTGCCCACCTGACACTGTCTCCCACCCCGATCAGGGGTGCGGGTTAGAATGTCAATACAGCCAGGGTAGTATCCCACCAATGCCTCCACCGAAGCTGGCGCTCCGGCTTCCAAGGCTCCTACCTATCCTGTACAAGCTGTACCAAAATTCAATATCAGGCTGCAGTAAAGCTCCACGGGGTCTTTCCGTCCTGTCGCGGGTAACCTGCATCTTCACAGGTACTATAATTTCACCGAGTCTCTCGTTGAGACAGTGCCCAGATCGTTACACCTTTCGTGCGGGTCGGAACTTACCCGACAAGGAATTTCGCTACCTTAGGACCGTTATAGTTACGGCCGCCGTTTACTGGGGCTTCAATTCAGAGCTTCGCACTACACGTGCTAACCCCTCCTCTTAACCTTCCAGCACCGGGCAGGTGTCAGCCCCTATACTTCGCCTTGCGGCTTCGCAGAGACCTGTGTTTTTGCTAAACAGTCGCCTGGGCCTATTCACTGCGGCTCTCTCGGGCTTTAACACCCAAAAGAGCACCCCTTCTCCCGAAGTTACGGGGTCATTTTGCCGAGTTCCTTAACGAGAGTTCTCTCGCTCACCTTAGGATTCTCTCCTCGCCTACCTGTGTCGGTTTGCGGTACGGGCACCATAAATCTCGCTAGAGGCTTTTCTTGGCAGTGTGGAATCAGGAACTTCGGTACTATATTTCCCTCGCCGTCACAGCTCCGCCATATGGTAATGGGATTTGCCTCATTACCGGCCTAACTGCTTGGACGTGCTAATCCAACAGCACGCTTACCCTATCCTCCTGCGTCCCCCCATTGCTCAAATGATTTAAAGGTGGTACAGGAATATCAACCTGTTGTCCATCGCCTACGCTTTTCAGCCTCGGCTTAGGTCCCGACTAACCCTGAGCGGACGAGCCTTCCTCAGGAAACCTTAGGCATTCGGTGGATGAGATTCTCACTCATCTTTCGCTACTCATACCGGCATTCTCACTTCTAAGCGCTCCACCAGTCCTTACGGTCTAGCTTCAACGCCCTTAGAACGCTCTCCTACCACTGACATCATAGATGTCAATCCACAGCTTCGGTGATACGTTTAGCCCCGGTACATTTTCGGCGCAGAGTCACTCGACCAGTGAGCTATTACGCACTCTTTAAATGGTGGCTGCTTCTAAGCCAACATCCTGGTTGTCTAAGCAACTCCACATCCTTTTCCACTTAACGTATACTTTGGGACCTTAGCTGGTGGTCTGGGCTGTTTCCCTCTTGACCACGGATCTTATCACTCGTAGTCTGACTCCCAAGAATAAGTATTTGGCATTCGGAGTTTGTCTGAATTCGGTAACCCGATGGGGGCCCCTAGTCCAAACAGTGCTCTACCTCCAATACTCTCAATCTTGAGGCTAGCCCTAAAGCTATTTCGGAGAGAACCAGCTATCTCCAAGTTCGATTGGAATTTCTCCGCTACCCACACCTCATCCCCGCACTTTTCAACGTGCGTGGGTTCGGGCCTCCATCCAGTGTTACCTGGACTTCACCCTGGACATGGGTAGATCACCTGGTTTCGGGTCTACAACCACATACTATTTCGCCCTATTCAGACTCGCTTTCGCTGCGGCTCCGTCTCTTCAACTTAACCTCGCATGTAATCGTAACTCGCCGGTTCATTCTACAAAAGGCACGCTATCACCCATAAAAGGGCTCTAACTACTTGTAGGCACACGGTTTCAGGATCTATTTCACTCCCCTTCCGGGGTGCTTTTCACCTTTCCCTCACGGTACTGGTTCACTATCGGTCACTAGGGAGTATTTAGCCTTGGGAGATGGTCCTCCCTGCTTCCGACGGGATTTCTCGTGTCCCGCCGTACTCAGGATACACTCAAGAGGGAACGAAGTTTCGACTACAGGGTTTTTACCTTCTACGACTGACCTTTCCAGATCGATTCGTCTACCCCGTTCCTTTGTAACTCCATATAGAGTGTCCTACAACCCCAAGAGGCAAGCCTCTTGGTTTGGGCTAATCCCGTTTCGCTCGCCGCTACTCAGGGAATCGCGTTTGCTTTCTCTTCCTCCGGGTACTTAGATGTTTCAGTTCCCCGGGTCTGCCTTCAGTACCCTATGTATTCAGGTAAAGATTCTATCCCATTACGGATAGAGGGTTCCCCCATTCGGAAATCTCTGGATCAAAGCTTACTTACAGCTCCCCAAAGCATATCGGTGTTAATCCCGTCCTTCATCGGCTCCTAGTGCCAAGGCATCCACCGTGCGCCCTTTCTAACTTAACTTAGTTGTCGGCTAAAGATAAACTTCACATCTCTTCGTCAGCTTCTTCACTCTGCTCCTCACGTACTGTCGTACGCTCCGGTGCTCGCTCCGTCGCTTCCTTGACCTGCTCGTTTCTCTTTACCCTCCATTCTTTGAATAGGTATTCGTTTAATACGATTACTTTTCAAAGAAATAATTCTCTAACATAGAGAATCTAAGATGGCGATTACTCGGTTTCTTTCTTGTTTTTACTATTCATAATCTAGT
This sequence comes from Niallia alba, assembly GCF_012933555.1. GTDB lineage: Bacteria > Bacillota > Bacilli > Bacillales > Cytobacillaceae > Niallia > Niallia alba. The sequence continues at coordinate 587,607 of NZ_JABBPK010000001.1, read as the reverse complement.
TTTCAAGGAACAATTTCGGCTAAAGATAAACTTCGCATCTCTTCGTCAGCTTCTTTGCTCTGCTCCTCACGTACTGTCGTACGCTCCGGTGCTCACTCAGGCACTTCCTTGATCTACTTGTTTCTCTTTACCCTCAAACTTCTTACTGTTTTGAGGAATTAATTGCTCCCTCAAAACTGAACAACAAATCGTCAACAATCTATGATGGAATGTAAATTCCATTTTCCTTAGAAAGGAGGTGATCCAGCCGCACCTTCCGATACGGCTACCTTGTTACGACTTCACCCCAATCATCTATCCCACCTTAGGCGGCTGGCTCCAAAAAGGTTACCCCACCGACTTCGGGTGTTACAAACTCTCGTGGTGTGACGGGCGGTGTGTACAAGGCCCGGGAACGTATTCACCGCGGCATGCTGATCCGCGATTACTAGCGATTCCAGCTTCATGTAGGCGAGTTGCAGCCTACAATCCGAACTGAGAATGGTTTTATGGGATTTGCTCGACCTCGCGGTTTTGCTGCCCTTTGTACCATCCATTGTAGCACGTGTGTAGCCCAGGTCATAAGGGGCATGATGATTTGACGTCATCCCCACCTTCCTCCGGTTTGTCACCGGCAGTCACCTTAGAGTGCCCAACTTAATGCTGGCAACTAAGATCAAGGGTTGCGCTCGTTGCGGGACTTAACCCAACATCTCACGACACGAGCTGACGACAACCATGCACCACCTGTCACTCTGTCCCCCGAAGGGGAACGTCCTATCTCTAGGAGTGTCAGAGGATGTCAAGACCTGGTAAGGTTCTTCGCGTTGCTTCGAATTAAACCACATGCTCCACCGCTTGTGCGGGCCCCCGTCAATTCCTTTGAGTTTCAGCCTTGCGGCCGTACTCCCCAGGCGGAGTGCTTAATGCGTTTGCTGCAGCACTAAAGGGCGGAAACCCTCTAACACTTAGCACTCATCGTTTACGGCGTGGACTACCAGGGTATCTAATCCTGTTTGCTCCCCACGCTTTCGCGCCTCAGCGTCAGTTACAGACCAAAGAGTCGCCTTCGCCACTGGTGTTCCTCCACATCTCTACGCATTTCACCGCTACACGTGGAATTCCACTCTTCTCTTCTGCACTCAAGTCCCCCAGTTTCCAATGACCCTCCACGGTTGAGCCGTGGGCTTTCACATCAGACTTAAAGGACCGCCTGCGCGCGCTTTACGCCCAATAATTCCGGACAACGCTTGCCACCTACGTATTACCGCGGCTGCTGGCACGTAGTTAGCCGTGGCTTTCTGGTTAGGTACCGTCAAGGTACAAGCAGTTACTCTTGTACTTGTTCTTCCCTAACAACAGAGCTTTACGATCCGAAAACCTTCATCACTCACGCGGCGTTGCTCCGTCAGACTTTCGTCCATTGCGGAAGATTCCCTACTGCTGCCTCCCGTAGGAGTCTGGGCCGTGTCTCAGTCCCAGTGTGGCCGATCACCCTCTCAGGTCGGCTACGCATCGTTGCCTTGGTGAGCCGTTACCTCACCAACTAGCTAATGCGCCGCGGGCCCATCTGTAAGTGACAGCGAGATGCCGTCTTTCAGCTTTTCCTCATGAGAGGAAAAGGATTATCCGGTATTAGCTCCGGTTTCCCGAAGTTATCCCAGTCTTACAGGCAGGTTGCCCACGTGTTACTCACCCGTCCGCCGCTAACTTTAAAAGCAAGCTTTTAAAGTCCGCTCGACTTGCATGTATTAGGCACGCCGCCAGCGTTCGTCCTGAGCCAGGATCAAACTCTCCAATAAAGAGTTGATTAGCTCATTGCTAAACTCTAGCTTTTTTGTTACTTGTTTTCATTCTATAACTCTCGTTACAGAACGATTATTGTTGACGTTTGTTTGTTCAGTTTTCAAAGAGCAATTTGTTTGTTGCTTATCAGAGGCAACTTTTATATCATACCAGCCTATATTAAATAAGTCAATTACTTTTTTAATATAATTTTTCTTTCACTATTAATCAAATGAATCAATAGGTTCTTGTAAGGCTATTTTTATATAATAACAGCTATCAGTACTTTCGTCAATAATAATTAAACAAAAAAATAGAAATCAAGAGCAACCTGTTGATATGACTATTTACTTCTGGTTTATTCTTACTCCTATATATTATTCCAATAAAGTGACCTATACGGATCATTAGTTAAAGCAACGTCTTGAACACCATCATCTAAACTTTTCATTTCTACTTATAACATAGAAAAAACTCGATCATGAGACCGAGTTCTTTCTATATATTCTATTACTTAGTAATCGTTATTACATCTTCCTCTTTAAGTTCAACTTTACCAAGTTTATTGATTTGTACAGCTTCACCTTCAGCTAAGTTCGTAAACACAACTGGTGTAATAGTTGCTGTTGCATTTTCTTTAATATAGTCAAGATTCACTTTCAACAGAGGTTGTCCTTGTTTAACTTGATCATTTTCTGAAACAAGTGTTTCGAAACCTTCCCCTTTTAATTTAACTGTATCAATACCAAAGTGAATTAGAATTTCACGACCGTTTTCAGCCAAAATTCCAAGAGCATGTTTTGTTGGGAATAAGTTAACAATTTTCCCATCAACCGGAGATACTACTGTTCCGTCTGAAGGAATAATTGCAAAACCGTCTCCCATCATTTTACCTGCAAATACAGCGTCAGGTACATCTGTAATAGCTACTAATTCCCCTTTGATTGGAGCAACAAAAGAATCTTCGCCAGTTACATTACTTTGTAAAGCACTTGGATTTACATCTTCAATTTGTTCTTGTACTTCTTTCTCCATAGAAGGCTGAGCAGCAGGACGTGGTCTTTTCCCACTCATAATATCTCTCATTTGACCTTTGATCGTCTCTGAACGAGGACCGAAGATAGCTTGAATATTATTACCAACTTCAAGCACTCCAGCAGCACCTAGTTTTTTCAATCGATTCTTATCAACGGATTTAATATCATTAACAGATACACGAAGACGAGTAATACAAGCATCTAAATGCGCAATATTATCTTGTCCACCCATTGCTTCTAATACTTCGTATGGAAGATCACTAGTTGTTCCTGCTACACCACTTTCACTTTCTTCTGTTTCATCTTCTCTACCTGGTGTTTTCAGGTTAAATTTACGAATTGCAAAACGGAAACCGAAATAGTAGATAACAGCAAACACTAAACCTACAGGAATAATAATCCATGCATTTGTCTGTGGATTAATTAAACCGAATAACACATAGTCGATTAAACCACCTGAGAATGTCATACCTACTTTTACATTTAATAACTGCATTGTCATAAAAGATAAACCTGCAAATACAGCGTGAATTCCAAACAATACTGGAGCCACAAATAAGAATGAGAATTCTAACGGCTCAGTAATACCTGTTAAGAAAGAAGTTAATGCCGCTGATGCCATTAACCCACCAACGATTACTTTTTTCTCAGGACGAGCTTCATGATATATAGCAAGAGCTGCCGCAGGTAATCCAAACATCATGAATGGGAATTTACCAGTCATAAATGTACCTGCAGTTAATTCTGCTCCATCTTTAATTTGTTCCATAAAAATACGTTGATCTCCACGAATAGTGTCACCAGCCGCATTTACATATGAACCAAATTCATACCAGAATGGTGAGTAGAAAATGTGATGTAATCCAAACGGAATTAAAGAACGTTCAATTACTCCAAAAATAAACGCAGAAAGCGTTAAGTTTGCATGCACCATATTTTGTGAAAATGCATTTAAAGCATTTTGAATTGGTGGCCAAACAATAATCATTACTAATCCTAAAATCACAGCAGTTGCCGCTGTAATAATTGGTACAAATCGTTTACCAGCAAAGAAACCTAAATAAGATGGCAATTCAATTTCAAAGAATTTATTATACATTCCAGCAGCTATTAGACCTACGATAATACCACCGAAAACTCCAGTAGCAAGCGTAGGAACTCCTAAGATGCTAGCATAATTTAATCCATTAACGTCTTCAGCTGTTAATCCTAAAGCAGTACCCATCGTTACATTCATAATTAGGTACCCGATGATAGCGGCTAGACCAGCAACACCTTCACCGCCAGCTAATCCAACAGCTACCCCAACCGCAAACAATACTGGTAAGTTTGCGAAAACAATATCTCCAGCATTTTGCATAATCGATGCTACCATTGCTACTCCACTATTATCTAGAAATGGAGCTAAATCTAATAGCGCAGGGTTTTTAAGCGCTGCACCTAGTGCAAGAAGTATCCCCGCTGCAGGTAAAAGCGCAACTGGCAACATAAGTGCTTTACCAACTTTTTGTAAAACACCAAAAATCTTTTTAAACATTTTGTCAGCCTCCTAAGTTATTTTTTTCGGCTCAAAAAGTGTTCTCAATCAAGGATAAAAAACAAAAAGGCATGAGTAAATAGAGATTGAAATAAACCTTCAAGGGTAGGTTACCCTAAAACTTTTAAATCAATCATCTTTTTAACTCATGCCTGATCGGATCAGTAACACGTTTATTAATAATTGCTATTATTTAACTTTTTTCTGAAGTCTTTGCAGATGCATCGTCAGATATACTGCTTCTGCTTGAAAGACTGGCTTTTTAAGTACTTGTTGCATTACTTTTATGAGCTTCCAAGCAAGATTATAGCATAGGGGATATTCATTCTTCAATAGCAAAGTTATTTTTTCTGGTTCTTCTACTTTTTCTCCTGTATTGACACGTTCAATCGCGAAACGCAAATGTCTAACAAGGCGCATATAATCGATACTATCTTTATTAATTTTTATTTCTAGTTGTTCTTCTATTAAATTCACAAGATGTGTAACTAACTGTGAATGCTGATTGACTTCTGACAAACTTTTGTTCATCATTGCACTATGAATATGCAAAGCGATGAAACCGATTTCACCTACTGGTAATTGAAGCCCTGTTTGTTCTCCGATTAAATTCACAACCTCTTCTGCGATTGTGTATTCAAACGGGTACAACGCCTTTGTTTCAATCAGAAACGGATTATTTAATACAAGCCCGTTCGTAATGCGGGATGCAGCGAACACAATATGATCCGTTAACGCTATATGGATATGCTCATTCAGCTTTGCATTCGTCTTGTTTTTAATCAGTTCTATAGATGAAACTATTACATCTAGCAACTCATTATCCACTTGAGGAAGAAGCTTCAGGTAATTAGATTGCTCTTTTTCATCCTTTAAGACAAATAGCTTCTCCACAATATTCATATCAATATAATCTCCGCTTTTCTGATTAAAGCCTATTCCTTTTCCTATAAGCACTACTTCTCCATAGGATGGATGGTCTCCAATGAGTACATTATTATTCAGCGCTTTCTTTATTAGTAAATTAGGCATACTTATTTCCCCACTTCAACAGACTTCTCGGTAACTCAATGTTATTAAAGTCTTTATAGTAAGTCAACGAAAAAATAAGAAAAAGGACATCCAAAAATGGATATCCCTTTCCTTTTTAAAAGATATTGATCCGATTTAACAAGAATGTCTATTGTAAGAAAATAAAGTACAGAGCAAAAATAACAAAGAATACGTACATAATTGGATTAATATCCTTAATACGTCCTTTTACAATCATCACAATCGGATAGAAGATAAATCCTACAGCGATCCCTGTTGCAATACTGTATGTTAAAGGCATTGCTATAATTGTCAAGAACGCTGGAACCGCTACTTCAAACTTAGTCCAATCGATTTTTCCAAGGGATGAAACCATCAATATACCTACTACAACTAAAGCCGGCGTTGTAACAGCAGACGTTACAACTTCCAATAACGGGAAGAAGAACAACGATAGTAAGAAAAATCCTGCTGTAACCACTGCCGCGAAGCCAGTACGAGCTCCTGCCGCAACCCCTGCGGATGATTCAATATAAGAAGTTGTTGTAGATGTACCGAATATAGAACCTACCATAGATGCAATTGAATCTGCGAATAATGCTTTTCCTGCTCTTGGTAGTTTATTATCTTTCATAAGACCAGCCTGATTTGCCACAGCCACCAATGTACCTGCATTATCAAAGAAATCAACAAATAAGAACGTTAAAATAACTACTAACATGCTTTGTGTATAAAATCCTGGATCACCAAGCGCTGAGAATAACGCACCAAATGTTGGCTCAATACTTGGTACAGCTGAAACGACTTTAGATGGAGTATCGATTACACCGAAGATCATTCCAACTACTGCTGTGATGATCATTCCATAGAATACACCACCATGAATTCCTCTAACCATTAAAATAATCGTAATAAAAATACCGAAAATCGCTAGCAATGTGCTTGGATTGGTTAAATCACCAATATGTACAAGCGTCGCTGGATTATCAACAATGATTTGAGAGTTTTGCAATCCGATAAATGTGATAAATAACCCAATACCTGCGCCTACCGCAAGTTTTAATTCAACTGGAATAGCATTAATTAATTTTTCGCGAAGTCCAGAGATTGTTAATAGTAAGAAAAACACACTGGAAATAAATACTGCTGCTAACGCATATTGCCATGGATGTCCTTGTGTTAATACAACGGTATAAGCAAAATAGGCATTCAGACCTAAACCTGGAGCTAATGCGATTGGATAGTTAGCGAAAATACCCATAATAAGAGATCCTACTGCTGCAGCAAGTGCTGTCGCTACAAACACTGCTCCATAATCCATACGCAACGCATCAGGAAGATCTGCAACGTCCCCTAATGTTAATGTAAATGGATTTACTGCTAAAATATAAGCCATCGCAAGGAATGTAGTGAAACCACCTAAAAATTCTCTGCGGTAATTTGTGCCTAGTTCTTCAAACTTGAAAAACTTCTTCATTGATCTTTCCCCTCTCATGCATGTTTTAATAATCTACTAAAACAAAAAAACACTCCTACGATTAAGGAGCGTTGACTAAGGGTTTGTGCTATATAGGAAGGGAAAATTACTTAATAAAATATAAATGATTTCATAAATATTCCCTATATACACACTTACCTCGTAGTCAAGCTATTTACGGTAGCTCGGTAGAAACTTTCGGGCCGTATTCCCCAATATTATACGAGTTAAATCTATTTCAGTTGTAAATCTAGTTTAACAGTTTGACGAATGCTCGTCAACACAAAAAAGCGAACAATTGTAATAAAAAACATGAAATCGTTCGCTTTTCGACACAGAATTTATTTAATTATACTTGCTTGGGCAACAGCTAAACGAGCGGCAGGAATACGATAAGGTGAACATGATACATAGTCAATGCCAATTTTCCGGAAGAAAGCTATCGATTTAGGATCTCCACCGACTTCTCCACAAATACCAATCATCATGTTCTCTTTTGTTTGACGTGCTTTCGTTACAGCAAATTTAATTAATTCCCCTACACCATTCTGATCAAGAGTTTGGAAAGGATCTTGCGTCATAATACTTCTCTCTTTGTAAGAATTAATAAATTTTCCAATATCATCCCTTGAAAAACCATATGTCATTTGCGTAAGATCATTTGTCCCAAAACTAAAAAAATCAGCATCTTGAGCAAGTTGATCGGCAATTATACAGGCACGTGGTAATTCAATCATTGTTCCTATTTCATATGGAAATGGCTCCATTTGATGCTTTTTAAAGATATTTTCAATCGTATCCATTAAAAATCCTTTAACATAAGCTAGTTCCTCTTTTTCAGCAACGAGAGGAATCATAATTTCAGGAAAGACAGTATTACCTTCTTTTGTTAACTGAATCGCACTATTGAATATAGCCTCTACTTGCATTTGATAAATTTGTGGTTCGGTAATTCCCAAGCGGCAACCACGATGTCCTAACATCGGATTAGTTTCCTGAAGCCGTTTCATTTGTTCTTCAACCATTGATGGATATTTGTCTAACTTCGCCGCTAATTGTTTGATCTCCTTGAAGTCATGAGGCAGAAATTCATGCATAGGTGGATCTAATAAGCGAATGACCATCGGCTTATCTTTAACGACTTGAAACATCTGGTAAAAATCTTCTTGTTGGAAAGTAAGTAATTTTTCTAACGCTAATTTGATTTCTTGTTTATTCTCCGCCAATATCAATCGTCGCATTTCGAGCACCCGTTCTTCACCAAAGAACATATGCTCCGTCCTTGCTAATCCTATACCGGTAGCCCCAAATTCGATCGCTTTCTTTAAATCTTGGACTGTCTCAGCATTCGCACGAACTTGTAATTCAGCATAATCATCAGCCCAAGAGAGAAGCAGCTGCAAATTTTGGTCATTTTCTACTACAACAGTCGGTACTTCACCAAGGTACAATCTACCAGCACTGCCATCGACAGAGAGAAGGTCACCTTCAGTTAAAATACGTTCTCTACAAGTAATTGTTTTCAATTCTTCATTGACAGTTAATGCTTCACATCCTGTTATACAGCAAGTTCCCATTCCTCGAGCAACAACTGCTGCATGCGAAGTCATTCCACCTCGACTTGTAACGATAGCCTCGCTGACAATCATTCCTTCAATATCTTCCGGTGAAGTTTCTTGACGTACAAGAATCACTTTCTTTCCAAGAGCACGATACTCTTTAGCTTTTTCCGATGTAAAAACGATTTCTCCTGTAGCTGCACCAGGACTAGCAGGTAATCCTTCTGCCAATAACTCGACGTTTTGGATAGCTTTCACATCAAAAATAGGATGAATGAGTTGATCAATTGTTTCAGGTGAAATACGTAAAACAGCCTCCTTTTTTGTAATCAAACCTTCATTAACTAAATCTAATGCAATTTTCAAAGTGGCTTTAGCCGTCCGCTTTCCGTTTCTTGTCTGAAGAATAAATAATTCCCCATTTTCAATAGTGAATTCAATATCCTGCATGTCTTTATAATGTTGTTCCAGTATATTTGCATACCTTTTAAAATCCGCATATGCTTCGGGAAGGATTTGCTGTAATGCCTCGATAGATTCTGGTGTACGAATACCCGCTACCACATCTTCCCCTTGAGCATTTAGCAAAAATTCGCCGAACAATTTGTTTTCACCTGTTGCAGGATTCCTTGTAAAAACTACACCTGTACCACTGTCATTCCCACTATTTCCAAAAACCATTGATTGAATGTTTACTGCGGTTCCTAAATGATGAGGAATTTCATGCATGTCGCGGTAAACTTTCGCTCGGTGATTATTCCATGATTTAAAAACGGCTTTGGTAGCTTCAAATAATTGATCTATAGGATCTTGAGGAAAAAAAGTATCATTTTCAATAAATAGCGCTTTAAAAGACTCAATTAATTGCAAATGTTCATTTTCTTGAAAATCTGCCATTGTTTTGCTAAATTGTTTTTCCATTTTTTGCAGGCGCACATTAAATTTATCTTTGTGGATGCCGTATACTACATCACCAAACATTTGTAATAATCTTCGATAACAGTCAAATGCAAAATCCATACTAGTTAATCTAGCTAAAGATTGAACTCTAAGATCGTTTAACCCTAAGTTAAGAATTGTATCCATCATCCCTGGCATTGAAAATGCTGCACCACTTCTTACGGAAACCAATAAAATCTTTTCATCGCCTGTAAAAGATTTTTTTGTCTCTACCTCTAAGTTTTTAATCGCTTTCAAAATGTCTTTTCTTAACGATCTTTCAAAAAAAGAAGGTTCTTCTAAATACTTCATACAGCTTTCAGTTGTAACTGTGAATCCTGGAGGCACTGGTAAACCTAAGCGAGTCATCTCAGCCAAATTTGCTCCCTTGCCACCTAAGAGTTCTTTGTCTTCACTACGTCCTTCTTTGAAAAAATAAATCAACTTTTCCATTAGCCGCCTCCTTATATATGTATCACATTAATCTCTTTTTCACTTTAATATGACACATATATAATTGTCAATACAAAAATAATACACATATTAAAGTTGAATAATTAATTTATATATGTATAATCACTAGTGTTGCATAAATATTGTCGCAATTTTCAGTCTGATTATCCTCCTTGTTTAGAGCCAAAAAGGTAAATACCTATTCAAAGGTGGCTCCATCCATTTGGTTTTTTTTTACAATTAGACTTGTGCGACAACAACAATTTGCTTATTAAGGGATGGCTTTCCCTTCAATCTTTCGAAGCCAGATATGGGCTGGTTTCCACAATGCAGCCCTTAAATAACGGCTAATTTGTAAGGTTTTTCGCTTACTTCTTGTTTCAAGTTGTACGAGAACATGTAGGCAAAAAACAATCAGTGCGATAAACACTTGGTTTTGAATCGCCCATTCACTTTGACCGTAGAACTTTTTGATGCTGAGATGCTGTTTGATCCATTTAAAGAACAACTCAATTGCCCACCGTGATTTGTACATCTCTGAAATTTCTTCGGCACTCAAATCAAAACGATTGGTAATTAAATGCAGTTCATTTCCTTTTGAATCCATCACTTTTAGAAGACGAAAGTAATTTTCAGCACGGTTTTGAGTCGTACCAATCAACACCATTTGATCTGACAAAACAGCTGAATTCTCGGGTAGTTTAAAATTATAAACTTCCCGTATGACTGCGTTTTTCCGTAGCCTTGAAAGAAAAAAGTAACCATCATCTGTCATTCGGTCAAAGCGCTCGTAATCTAGGTAGCCACGGTCAAACACATACATGCATTCTTTATCATCAACCATGATTTCAAGCTGACCACGATCATGTTCTTTTGCCGTTGTTAAAACAGCCTTTTCAGGATAGGAACTCCCTTTTTCCATAAACACAAGTCTCAAATGCAACTTGACACCCGCTTTTGTTTTGCGGAACTTTGCCCATTTATGATTGGTCAAATTAAGTGGCAATGTGCTTGAATCAATGATTTTTAACGGCATAATAAGCTTTGTATAATGTGTTTTTGCATGAATTTGTGCGACTAAATCAAGGAAAAGCCTTTGAAATAAATCTGGATTTATACCGTTTAATCGGCGTGAGAGCTGAGAAATACTGATTGAATCAAGATCAATGCCTTTTTGTAGTTGGTCGTCGAAAAGACAATCGCTTAGCTCATGCAAACTTTCGACTTCTTGTAGCTGTGCAAAAAGGAGTAATTTTAGAAATGAGTCTGTTTTTAGTTTTTTCGTATAGTAATCTAATTTCAACGTTTTCACGGTTTCTTCAAAAAGTTGAAGATTTATTGGTGAAAACCATTGTCCAAATGAAGTTTTTCGTGTAATCTTGTCCATGTGTTGGTCCTTTTTTAGTGGATTTGGACGGGTTACCACCTGACTTATCCATTATAAAGGACTTTTTCTTTGCACAAAATAATAAAATTGAACATTTTGAGTATTTTTAATAATGAAAATAAATTAATGCAACACTAGTGATGTATAATAGAACGCATAATGATAATACTCATATTTTTGTAGTCTAATTAATCTATATTTTTAGGAGATAATAATGAAACTAAGCGAAAGACAAGAACAAATTATTAAAATTGTAAAAGAATATCAACCGGTGAGTGGAGAAAAGGTTTCTGATTTATTGGATGTATCAAGAGCCACCTTAAGATCGGATTTATCTTTTTTAACTCTTGTAGGAATCTTACAAGCTACTCCTAAAATTGGGTACACGTATTCTGGATCAGATGTAGAGAAATTTTTCTTTTTTAAAACCTTTAATACGAAAGTTAATGAGGTAATGATGCCGCCGTTAATGATTAATCAAGATACTTCCATTAGAGATGCCATAACAACTTTATTTATGTATGACGTAGGTTCATTGTATGTCACTGGGGAAGAAAAACTTTTATTAGGTATTTTATCAAGAAAGGATTTATTGCGAGCATCATTAAATACGAATATTGATAATACACCTGTAGCTGTCTGCATGACTCGTGTACCTCACATTAAAGTTTGTAAAAAGAACATGGATATCTTAGAAGTGGCAAGTATTCTTCAAGATTTTGAAGTAGATTCATTACCTGTTGTTGATGATGACAATGAGAGGAAAGTGATTGGTAAAATCACTAAAACTAGAATACTAAATTTCATTATTCAACAAGCAAGAAATGCAGAATTAAATGGATAGAGGAGATTTTTTATGAAAAACGAAATCATTGTATATACAATTTCCGATTCAATAGGGGAAACTTCACAAAAACTATTAGCAGCCGTAACTGCTCAATATCCAGATTTGGTATTCAACAATAGCTACAGATTTTCATTTGTTAACAAAGAAGAAGAATTGATTGATATATTACGTGATGCGTTAAAGGACAAAGCCGTAGTGATTAGTACATTAGTCGATAACCATTTAGCTACTGTCGCTAATGACTTTAGTAGACAAACAGACTTACATTACTTGGATTTAATGAATCCTTTTTTTGAAATTATTAAATCTAAAACAGGTTTTACCCCAATAGAAGAGCCTGGTATTGTTCATAAGTTAGATAAGGAATATTTTAATAAAATAGCAGCAATCGAATTTGCAGTAAAATATGATGATGGAAAGAACCCACAAGGATTTCTTCAGTCGGATGCAGTAATACTTGGTGTATCTCGTACCTCAAAGACACCCTTGAGTATGTATTTAGCAAATAAAGGTTATAAAGTTTCGAACTTACCACTTATACCTGAAGTTCCTTTACCTCAAATTTTAGATAAAGTAGAAGGACAGAAAATAATTGGATTGGTTTGTAAACCGGAGAATTTATCAAGAATTAGAAGTAACCGCTTAGATTCTTTAGGGTTGAGTAACTCATCTAGTTATACAAATTTAGAAAGAATTTATGAAGAATTAGAGTATTCAAAGCTAGTATTTAAAAAGCACAATGCATATGTTATTAATGTAACAGATAAATCGATTGAAGAAACAGCTTATCTTATAGAAAAACATTTAAAGAATTTAAAATAAAACTGAATTTCATTTATTTTTTTTCTTGATTGATAGCGAGCAGTGGGCGACCTTCGGAACACCATATAGAATTACACTTACAACATTTATTAATTTACAACCTAGGGTGTTGTTAAAGCATTGTTAGCAGTACATCATATAGTAACGGCTTTATTCCAATAAAAAAAACCAATGACTTTGAAATAAATTACGTCAAAATCATTGGTTACTATAATTATGTTCCAATTATTGCTTTTTAAATCAATTCATAATGAGGAATAGTTCACTTATGAAAAATTACTCCCACTCAATCGTAGCAGGCGGCTTACTAGTAATGTCATACACAACGCGGTTAATATGCGCCACTTCATTAACGATTCTTGTGGAAATTACTTCTAGTACATCCCAAGGCAGTCTTGCCCAGTCAGAAGTCATTCCATCAATGGAAGTAACGGCGCGAATTCCGATTGTATAATCATACGTACGTGCATCCCCCATTACCCCGACACTGCGGATATCCGGAAGAACAGTAAAGTATTGCCATACATCACGATCTAAGCCAGCTTTTTTAATTTCTTCTCGTAAAATTGCGTCAGACTCACGAACAATTTCTAATTTCTCTTCTGAAATTGCACCCAATACGCGAATTCCTAAACCAGGACCAGGGAAAGGTTGTCTCCACACAATTTCATCAGCAATTCCTAATTCTGTTCCTAGAGCACGCACTTCATCTTTAAATAACGTATTTAAAGGTTCAATTAATTGGAACTGCATATCCTCAGGAAGTCCTCCTACATTATGATGGGACTTAATTGTTTGAGCAGTAGCTGTACCACTTTCAATAATATCTGTGTAAAGTGTACCTTGTGCTAAGAAATCAATTCCTTCTAATTTTGCTGCTTCATCATCAAATACATAGATGAATTCATTTCCGATAATTTTACGTTTTTTCTCTGGATCACTTACGCCTTCTAGTTTAGACATAAAGCGTTCTTTTGCATCCACTTTAATTACATTCATGTTAAAGCCTTCAGAGAAAGTTTTCATAACGCCTTCTGCTTCGTCTTTACGAAGAAGACCGTGGTCAACAAATATACATGTTAATTGATCACCAATTGCTTTGTGGATCAAAACAGCAACAACAGAAGAATCTACTCCACCACTAAGGGCACAAAGAACTTTTTTGTCGCCAACTGTTTGACGAATTTTTTCCATTTCGATTTCAATGAAGTTCTCCATTGACCAATCACCTTTGCATCCACAAACACCGAACACAAAGTTTTTCAATAATTCATTTCCATATACAGAGTGACGAACTTCTGGATGGAATTGAACTGCATATAATCCTTTTTCTTCATTACTCATAGAAGCGATAGGACATGATGCACTTGTTGCATCAATAGTAAACCCCGCTGGAGCTTCAACTACTAAATCACCATGGCTCATCCAAACGATTTGTTCTGTTGGAAGGTCAGCGAATAGTTTAGAGCTGTTTTCAATATTGATCGCTGCTTTTCCATATTCACGATGCTTTGCTTTTTCCACTTTTCCGGCAAAATGCTGGGTCATCAATTGCATCCCATAACAAATACCGAAAATAGGAAGTCCTAAATCGAATATTTTCTCATCTACGCCAAATGCATTTTCGTCGTATACACTATTAGGGCCACCTGAGAAAATTATTCCTGCAGGATTTAATGCCTTAATCTCTTCAGCAGTAATGGTATGTGGATGCAACTCACTATATACACCAAATTCTCTTATTCTTCTTGTAATCAATTGATTATATTGACTACCAAAGTCTAGGACAACAATCATTTCCTGACCTTCGATATGCGCTTTCCCCATTCCTATTCACCCCAATTAATCTATTTGAATTTCTCTTATTACTATTTCCAAACACCTTCATCATTCATGCTTCTTATCTCTAAATTCACAGTCTTTTTTTTAGAAAAAAAGACTAGAATCGGCCTCAAATAAAAACGAAGGCAGAATTCTAGTCTTTGGATTCCCACATAAAGCTAAACTGGAAAGACTTATCTGCCTTCATAGTCAGATCATTTAAGGCGACCCGGTAGAGACTCTCGAACCATATTATCGAGGATATATGAAGGAATAATATATAGATGAGAATATTGTAACAACATGTCGAATCGATGGTCAAGCTGTTGTTTTTTTAATTAAATTTTCCCACAATTCCCTTAACTCTTCCCAAGTCTCTTTTTGTATCTGACCTTTATACAGATATTCCTCATATTTAGCAGTCAATTGGCTCATTTCTTTACTGGAATAAATGTGATCTATTTGCTTCGCATACTCCCTCAAGGTAATTTCTTCCTTCTTTTGAAGTCCGGCTATCTCTAATAAATGCAGCAACACAATATACGCTTTTGGAAAATTACCTTCATCCTTTATGTCTTTAAACTTCCAAATATAATAATATGGCATCCATTTATAGCGAAATTTATAAACAGTAAATCCAACCACAACAATGATTACTAGAACTAGAGCAATCCACTGCCAATTTTCTTTTGCGGCAGTTGTGTAATTTCTCCATCCTTCTGTAGCTGGTGATGTAGGCTCCATTGTTTGTTCTGGATCTTCCGGTTTGTTTTCTGGAGTTTCCGGTTGTTGCTCCTGTCCCTCTGGCGTTTGTGTTTCAGTACTTTCCGTATTTCGATCGGTTTCCACGTCATTCAGATACGTATTAGCATTTGAGAATCCTTGTGTTGGTTCAAAGGAAACCCAACCAACCTCTGGAAAATAGACCTCTACCCAGGAATGTGCATTGTTATTTGTTACTTCATAACGGCGAATCTCCCCATCTGTCTCTACAAATTCTCCTTCTGTAAAGCCTTTTACCCATCGAGATGGAATACCAATCGAACGCAGCAATGTAACCATTGAAGTGGAATAATTATCACAATAACCTAGCTTTGTTTCAAATAAGAATTGATCCACATAATCCTCATCCCCTTCTGGAATTGCAACATTACTTTGGCTGTAGACAAAACCATTAGCAGAGAAATAGGTTTCTATCGCCCTTACCTTCGCAAAGACATTTTCATCATTTTTTGTTATATCAGCAGCAAGATCTTGCACTCTTTGCGGCAGCGAATCAGGCAGCTGAAGATAGCGATTCGCCATATCTGGATTATCCCTCACAAAGGCCTCCATATCAGCTGTTGTTAAAGCATTTAAACTATATTCTGGTACATCATATTTAACAGAGTAGCTTTCTACATATCCGTTAAACACACCACGCTCATTTCCGCTTTCAATTTCCATATACGAATTAGTTGCGGATACTTCTTTTACACCTAACGGATAAAGTAGATAGGAAAAAGCATTGGCAAATTGCACCGTGCTTTCTGATTCCGTTCGCTTCACACTCTCCCCTTCCACAAAGGAAACAAATGGAATGTCGCCACCATGATCTAATACTTCAAAGTTATCTCGACTTAATTTTAAAGATTCCTCAGACTGTACCCACCCTTTACCTGTATACGTATCTTTCGTTTCCACTTTCCAATAATGCGGCTCCTCTACTTCCGAAACAAAGACTAAGGAAGAATCCCCAATAAAGTCTCCACCTAATCTGGAATCATCTACACTGTATCCAACTCGATGGACACCATTTCCTTGGCCTTCTCCTTCATCCTCTCCTCCTTTATTCCCCATTGTCTGAATAAACGGAACAGGATCTGGCCATATAGGATCTGCTTTTGGTGTTAAATAGCCAATCCCTGCACTCACGATTACACATAGAAACAATGGAATCATCCATCTCAAAATAGAGCCTCGCGTATTCCCAACGTTTTCTTTTTCATTTATTCGAAAGAATGTTAACATTCCCATTGCTGTAAACCCAATGATAACTGTACGAATAATAGCATTATTAGCACTGTAAATCGTAAAAGTATCTAACACTGTAATAAAAATAATGGTCAGTAAAAAGAAAGTAAAAATCTTTCTTCTCTTAATTAGCCAGTAATCAATTAAATATGCCATTAGCCATAACAAAATAAAGCACAGACAGCTTTTAAACATGTTCGTCATTTCCGGCCAACTAGTATTAAATACCAATGCTAAATTATCAATAAACTCCGTAACAAAAGGCTGAATCCACTGGAAAGTTAAGAACGAGCCTTCATAATATAGATATTGAAGAATAAATATTATATATATCGTCTTAATTGTTCCACTTAACAAGCTCGGAACTCGCAAAAAGGCTAACAATAAAGAGAGTGCAAGAAATAGATTAAAAACAATCACATTGTCTGTATTTGTTAATTCCTCCAATGGCCTGAGCCATTCCCATATTAAAAAAAATCCTAAAATGTATAATAGAAAATTGGCTATTGTGATGTCTTTTTTGTTAAATGATGTACTCATTTAAGCCACCACCTCCCCAAACGCCTCTTTAAACCTGCCTTCTGAAACAGGGATAACTCGAATGCCTCTTTTTGCAGCGAAAGCACTTAATGTTTTTTCTCCACTAGATAGACCTTCCTTTTTACCTGCAATGACAAACACAGCGATATTATATCTTTTGCTAGCTAGCCATCCAGCTTTATCGACTAGTTCTCTCGTCAATTGAGACGTGATTAACATAATGGTAGCCTGTGGCTGTAATTGACTACTTTCATTATCTAGCACCTCAGATAGTGTTATATTCTTTGCGGTACGAACTTTCGCTAAATGGTAGAGTAATAGCTGTTGCTGGCTTTCTCCTCCTCTTATTGGAAAAATCGTCCGATCAGAATCAACTGATAGTAAGCCAACTTGGGCACCTTTTTTTAAAATGGCACGGATGATAGAAGCAGTAAAAGAGACTACCGTTTCGAATCTTTTATTCTCCTGACAATCCATTACAATCATAATGTCATGAGACTGTTTTTGTTCAAATTCTTTCGTCATCATGGTATTACGCCTTGCACTTGCTTTCCAGTTAATCCAAGAAAAACGGTCACCTGGCTGATATTCTCTTATGCCCACAGCCATCGTCGTATCTCGTTGAACTCTCTCTTTTGAAGAGGTCATTCCCTGTTCATAGTGATTTTCCAGCGGTTTGTATACCATTTCTTCAACAGGAGGATACACAAGAATTCGATCGACTTGGATATAGGCCTTTTCTTTCTCAATAAGGCCAAGTGGATCACCCATTTGTAAAAAAATCTGATCAAATACATGCTCTCCCCTTGGCAACTCTTTTACCGTATATTTAAAAGTGAGTCTACGCTTAAAACCAGGCATCAACATTTTCTTTCCCATTATTTTTTCTCCGATAGTGGAGCTAAAAGAATCTCTCACCACAATATAGAAAACTGGGAAAAATGTATTCCTCGTTAATTCAATTTCCACATGCATTTCTTCTTTAGCACTATATTCATACTTTAAAATCTTTCGTTTTACTTGCCAGTCTCTAATAGGATACGCCGCAACGAATAAACCGTATAAAGCAAATGGTAAAAAGCTATAAAATAAAAACCAGCTTACAAACCCACCTTGGAACATGGCATAAGAAAATACCATCGCTATTAGTAAAAATAGCAAGATTAATTTCCAAATCCGATTTAGCTTTTGCAAAAATCTTTTCATTACTTCACTAACCTTTGCACTGGCACAGGCACTCGCCCAAGGATTCGATCGATAATCTCTTCAGCTGTAATTCCATCAAATTTTGTTTCTGATTTCAGGATAATTCGATGAGCAAAAACAGCTTTCACTAAAAATTGTACATCATCTGGAATAATATAATCTCTTCCTTGAATAAAGGCATAGCTTTGTGCTGCTCTCATTAGAGCAATAGAACCCCTAGGACTAACTCCCAAATAGATACTTGCATGATCTCTTGTTGCAGTCGCAAGTTCTACTATGTATTTTTTTATCGTATCGTCCACATACACTTGCCTTACTTCATATTGAAGAGTCAGCAGCTCATCCAAGCTCACAACAGACTCTAATTTTTCAATTGGCGCTGCTACTTGGACTCTAGTTAGCACTTCCATTTCTTCTTCTACAGTTGGATATCCCATATGCATTTTCAATAAGAAGCGATCAAGTTGTGCTTCTGGAAGAGGATAGGTTCCTTCATATTCAATTGGATTCTGGGTCGCCATCACAAAGAATGGTTTTTGTAAATGATGGGTAATTCCATCAATCGTAACACTACTCTCTTCCATTGCTTCCAAAAGGGCGGATTGTGTTTTCGGAGAAGTTCGATTGATCTCATCTGCTAAAATAATATTCCCCATGATTGGCCCCGGAACAAATTGAAATTCCAGCTCTTTCGGATTATAAATGGAGACTCCTGTTACATCAGAGGGTAGTAGGTCTGGGGTGAATTGAATTCTACGAAAATTAGCACCAACTGATTTTGCTAAAGCTCTCACCATCATTGTTTTCCCAACACCTGGCACGTCTTCTAATAAAACATGTCCTTGAGCAAGTAAAGCAATTAAGCTCAATTCTGCAACGTCCCTTTTTCCAATCATCACCTTTTCGATATTACCGATTATTCTGTCAATTATCAAACTATGATTTCCTGCCATGCTTCTCCTCCTGTTGTATTTTCGATTAATTTATCATTCTTCTCTATTTAACTACAGAATATTTTTTATTTGCTAACAAACTATCAATTCTGTAACTCCATCTTCTATTCTATCATTGCCCATTTTCAGGCTAAAAATTCCTGTGGATTTAATCCTAATTCTCGACATATTTCCACTACTACTTGTTTTTCTCTTTGATCAAAATGTCCATCTGCATACCCTATTGCAATACAATATCTAGCTACAAGTCTTGCAACCTCAGGCTTGGAACGAACCTTCCCTAATGCGCGAAAACATTCAGCTCGACCAATAATTTGGTCATATTCGATTTTTTGAACAAACTGATTAAATTGCTGAAT
Organism: Niallia alba; assembly: GCF_012933555.1. Lineage (GTDB taxonomy): Bacteria > Bacillota > Bacilli > Bacillales > Cytobacillaceae > Niallia > Niallia alba. Next base: position 567,861 of record NZ_JABBPK010000001.1, on the reverse strand, counting down.
TACTTTATTTGTATCAAAAACACGCAATTCTTCGCTTTGATGGATAAACTCCTTCATTTTTTGTTCTTCGGAAGGATCTAATCTTCCATCCGCCATACCAACTAATGCACATGCAGCAACTACAGCGTCTAGTACTTCTGGGTTTTTATAGCGCATAAAGAGATCTTTTGCTCGTTGTTTCTGTTGTCTTCCCCATTCCGCATAATCTGTCTGAGATGGTGACCAACTAAAACCACAACTATTGCAGGTTATTTTAAGCTGTCCTTTTCCGATAAAGCCACCTAGTAAACCGACTGGTCCTAAAATCAGTCCTCCTATAGCTGCTTTCCCGATTCCAAATCCTTTTTCACCAGTACGGACATTTGTACTGCGACATCTCATACATTGCAATTGATCACTAGAATAACGATCATAGGAGGACGCTTGTCCAGAAGCTTGTGTGTTATTTGCATATGCGGATTGTCTTATAGGTTCATAGCTGCCTCTTTCTTGTGAGCCATAACTTTGTGCTTCAAAAGGCTGAAAAGAAGGGGGAGTTGGTTCTTGATAGATTTGTTGTATAGATGTATTAGAATGAACAACTGCTGCATGCTCATCATCTACAGTCACGCCAAAATTATGACATAAAGCAGCGAGCCCACCTTGAAAACCACTGCCAACTGCGTTAAATTTCCATTCGCCTTGATGACGATAAATATCTGCTGCAACAATCGCTGTTTCAATTGTAAAGTCTCTTCCAAGATGAAAACGAAGAAGTTCTACTTGTTCGCTCTCATTATATACTCTGACATAGGCATTAGATATTTGTCCAAAATTTTGCCTTTTTTCATAAGCGTCATGGATTGTAATAGTGAAGGCGATGCGTTGAATAGTGGTTGGTACTTTAGCCAAATCTACTCTAATTTGTTCATCATCCAACCTACCTTGACCTGTCCGATTATCTCCACTATATATTACCGATCCATTAGCGCCAGTTGGATTATTGTAAAAAATAAAATCATTATCACTCCATACTTTATTATTACTACCTAATAAAAAAGCGGAAGCATCTAAATCATAATGGACCTCATGATGATTGATGTCCCATCCTAAACCTATTACAACATTGCTTAATCCAGGATGTGCTTTTGTCAAATCTACCTTTTGACCTTTACTTAGTATAACCCCCACAAAGAATCTCTCCTTTTTACAATCGTCTTCTTCCAACTATCGATTAACTATTATTTTACAGTATTATCTAGGTAAATGTACGTATATTCATTTACATTTGTATTACAACTATTCCTTTTACGATCCAATCCATGAAAAAGTTTCTAAACTTACCACTTTCCGTTACATCTTTTCTTTCTCCAACTATTTTTTATAGTAAATGTAATGTTTTTGGGGAGTTTGTCATAAAAAAGATAAAGAAGACATGCTTGCAATAAACTTGGTAGGTTCGTAACGGTTATTTAACCGAATATAATTCGCTCGTACGGTAGAATGGAAAAGGTAAAGGAGTGTTACGTATGTTATTTGGTTCCCTTATTTGTAAGATAAGAAAATATCATAAATATAATTATTATTACAGTGGTATATGCATCACTTGTGGAGAAGTGAGAAAAGAATACGAGAAGATTTACGAAGCTTCCAAAGAGGAACAGGCAGAAGAAAAAGATACTACAGACCAATCGATTACACAGTAATTATCTATATAGAAATAATTTCCTGTTTTCTCATTTTTAAGGCTTTGTTAAATAAAATGTTTTTTATCATGTAATATAGAAGAATGCTATCCATCTATTATTGCTCAGTTGCCTTTAAAACAACATTTTACTTGGCTGTTTGTATGAAAACTCTTTAGGTAAAAGGCAACACTAAGCTGAACCTTCTAAATTTGAACTTTTTTAAAAGGCTAGGAATGATTAAATATAGTGCTTTTGTTATTCATTAAGCAATTTGTTCATTAGTGGGTTCAATACGATACCCTTTCCTTTTTAAGTATTGAATCATTTTTTGTTCTTTACTTTGTTCGAGATCAACATAATCAGGGCCTAGTTCCTGATATGGTTGCCTTGTTTTTAAAATATTGTAAGCAATTGTTAGGATTAAATGAGCGGAAGCGATCCGTGCTTTCGATTTTCCTTGTCGTTTCATAATTCTTTTTCTATGTGCAGATATGCGATTATACTGTCTATCTGTAGCCATGGAACATTCAACAGCGGTGGTTCTTAATGATTTGTTTCCGTACTGAGTTTTACCTGTTTTTTTTTTACCGGCACTCTCATAATTTCCTGGACTCACTCCAGCCCATGAGGCTAGATGTTTAGAACTTTTAAATACTGACATGTCTACACCCATTTCAGCTATAAAGATTGCGGATGCATTTTTATCCACACCCGGTATGGTATCTAGTAGTTCGCACTCCTCTTGATAAGGAATAAGCGCTTGGTCTATGCGTTCAACTACTTTTTCGATTGTTTCATCGATGTGATTGATATGGTCCCAATGGAAACGTAACATATCAATATGATGTTTACGTATTCCACCGTTAAGGGCTTCTGCAATATCTGTTGTGCTCGCCTTAACTCTTGAATCAACCATTTGTTGAAGTTCAAACACACCTATTTTTTCGCCGTTTATTAGGGCTTCAATAATGCGACAACCAGTGACACCAAAAATGTCAGATAAAACAGAAGTTAGTTTAATATTTGCATCCTGTAGAATTTTGTGGATTCGATTGCGCTCAGAAGTTCGTGTATGGATGAGTTTTTTACGATACCGGGTTAAATCTCGCAAATCACGAATTTCTTTGGGCGGTACAAAATTTTTTTCAATTAGTCCAGAACGCAAAAGTTTAGCTAACCACTCCGCATCTTTTACGTCTGTTTTCCTTCCGGGAACATTTTTAACATGTTGGGCATTGGCGAGGATTAATTGGAAGTCACATTCTATAACATTCCAAACGGGCTTCCAATATACACCGGTACTTTCCATTACAGCATCCGTTATTTTGTGTGAGGATAGCCAGTCGCTAAGTGCCAAAAGGCCACTTGTGGTTGTTGGAAAGGTTTGAATCTCTTTATTTGGTTTTTTATCTAATGAACCAAATAAAACACAAGCAACTACTGTTTCTTGGTGTACATCTAGGCCTGCACACCGTTCAATCATAGCTTCCATATAATCACCTCAAAGATTTTTAATACAATACAAGCGACAGAAGTCATCATACAAAATTTTTGTATTCGTGTTTATAAACACATTAGACGGTTCTTTTAAACTGTCACAACCAGTTTTTCTAACGGGGTATCAACTTGTATTGATCCACCAAACAGTCTTCGGACTGGTCGTATTGTACTATTAATTATGGTCAGGTGTTAAGTGGTTTAGACTTTCTATCATGGGATAGGAGCAAGTTTTCATGATAGACGGTGGCGGCGGGTAACGCCGCCATGAGAGTTTTTCTAAAGGATTGTTGTTTTTTCAATCGAAAAAAAGAATTAGTTGGAAAAATGGAGCAGCCGGAATACACGAAGACGCCACAGGGATTAGCGAGACAGTCTGAGACCCCGGAGGCGAAGTGAGGAGGCTTAAGCTTAGCCCCACGGAAAGCGACGTGTATTCCGGCTGGGTAATCACAACAAACTTTACGAAAACAGCCTTTTATTTTAACAAAGCCTAAAGAAAGAAAATGATCCCCGCAAACTACTAACGATTAACTACCCTTTGTATATGAATTGCTAAATATAACTTTTCATTATCTGTTAAAGAATAATTGAATTGATTTTCAATGTATTCATTTATTTTTTCCGTACATTTAAATGCTTCCTGATGTTTATGTTTAACCATTTCATAGAGGTATGGGTCATCATCATCCATGTATGTCTTGCTGTATAGTCTTTGCGCAAAAAATTTCAAATGGGTAAGAAACCGAAAGTAATTTAAAGATTCCTCGTCAAATTCCATTTTATAATGATATTTAACAATATTTAGTATATTTTGCATTACCTTTGTTATGTTTGCGATATTAGGCATTTCTTGATTTAAATCTGAATTGACTAGATGCATAGCAATAAATCCCGCCTCATCTTCTGGTAGTTCAACACCTAACTTATCCTTAATTAGATGAACCGTCTCCATTCCAATAGCAAACTCTTCCTTATAAAATCGTTTTATTTCCCATAATAATGCATTCTTAATTTCATATCCTTTTTCTATTCTTTGCACAGCAAAATGGAGATGATCGGTTAGAGAAATATAAAAACTATCATTTAACTTCCTCCCAAGCCTGCTGCTAGCAATCTTTATAACTTCTTCCGTTATGACGATATATTCAACCGGCACTTCATATAGGAGTGTTTTAAACTTTTCCGACATATCATTATTTTTTAAAGCAAATATTTTCTCGATTTTTGTTTCATCAACTAAATCACCAGGTTTCTTCTGAAAAGCAATCCCTCTGCCCATTACTACTAATTCTTCTTTTTTATTATTAAATGTACCGATTACGTTATTGTTATATACTTTTTCTATTTTCATTAGACCACCTGTAGTTTAATATGGCTTTTTTTCATTATAATAGATAAGTGATCGTGATAGTATTGTTTAAAAAATGGGAAAGAAGGAAAGTTGATAACCAACTTCCCAATTTCCTTTTTATACCTTTTCTCCATTGGATACAATGACTTCTTTATACCAATCGAAACTCTTTTTCTTTGATCGATTTAATGTCCCATTCCCTTCGTTATCTTTATCTACATAAATATAGCCATAGCGTTTTTTCATTTCACCTGTTGAAGCACTTACTATATCAATTGGCCCCCAGCTGGTATAGCCAATTATTTCTACACCATCCTCTATCGCCTCAGACATTTCTAAAACGTGTTTACGTAGATAATCGATACGATAATCATCCTTTATCTCTCCATCTTCTTCTGGTATATCGATAGCCCCTAAACCATTCTCTACTACAAATAACGGCTTTTGATAGCGATCATACAATTGATTTGCTGTGATACGGAAACCTTTCGGATCGATTGTCCAACCCCACTCTGATTTTTCTAAATATGGATTTTCAATAGAACCGAATACATTCCCAGAAGTTTGCTTATTAATTTCTGGATTTGTACTTGTAGTTCTGCTCGCATAGTAGCTAAAACCAATATAATCAACTGTATATTCCGCTAATAATGCTTCATCCTGCTCTTCCATTTTAATTGATATATTTTTATCCTTGAAAAATCGCTTGGCATAGCCAGGATATTTTCCTCGAGATTGAACATCTATGAAGAAGAATGAATCTCTATCTTTTTCCATTGCATCAAAGACGTCATCTGGATTACAGGAATATGGATATGTTTGGCCTGCTGCCAGCATACAACCAATTTTCATATTAGGATTGATTTCATGCCCTGCTTTTACAGCCAAGCTGCTTGCAATCAATTGATGATGTGCTGCTTGATATTTCACTTCAAGCTTATCTTCTCCTTCTTCAAACACCAATCCTGCACCAACAAATGGCAAATGTAAAAGCATGTTGATCTCATTAAAAGTCATCCAATATTTCACTTTATCCTTATAACGCTCAAACAAGGTAGTTGCATATTTTTCAAAGAAATCAACTAGTTTACGATTTTTCCAGCTCCCATAGTTCTTTACTAGATTAATAGGTACATCAAAATGAGCAATAGTTACTACTGGTTCGATTCCATACTTTAATAGCTCATCAAAAATATCATCATAAAACTGTAGCCCAGCTTCATTTGGTGTAGAATCATCACCGTTCGGATAGATTCTTGCCCATGAAATCGATAAACGCAGTGATTTAAATCCCATTTCTGCAAAAAGGGCAATATCCTCTTTATATCGATGATAGAAGTCAATTGCTTCATGTGAAGGATAGAATTCTCCTTCAAGCGGCTCGTAAGACGGAAGGTTTCCCATCATAATCTCAAACCTTTTATCCCCTGTTGGCAATAAATCAACAGTTGTTAAGCCCTTGCCATCTTCTAAATAAGCTCCTTCTGCTTGATTGGCAGCAATTGCTCCACCCCATAAAAATCCTTTTGGAAACGCCATACTATCTATCATTCCTTTCTCTATAACTTATCCCTTCGTTTCTAGGCGAAATAATAAATCTCCTTGGTGTATCTGTTTTTTATCTGTAACTTCTAAATGAAACTCTCTATAGTTTGTAATAACGATCGGCGTCGTTAAAGGCTTCCCAGCTTTCGTTATTTCATCCATATCGAATTCGATAAGTAATTGCCCTTTTCTTACAATTTCACCTTGTGTAGTGTGTACAGTAAAATGCTTCCCTTCCAATTGAACGGTATCCATTCCGATATGAATTAAAATATCTACACCAGTGTCAGTTGTGATACCAATTGCATGCTTCGTTGGAAATAAAGCAGAGACAGTCCCATCTGCTGGAGCATATAATTTTCCTTCACTCGGTTCAATTGCAATCCCATGGCCAAGTGCTCCAGATGCAAATGCTTCATCTTGTACTTTTGATAAAGCTTTCACTTCTCCATTCAAAGGGCTTTTTACTTCCTCTTTTTCTACTTTTGTTGCTGCTACTTGGTTTGATGCTGTAGTTTTTCCAGTCGAATCTTGACTTTTGTTAATACCTCCAAAGAATAATGTTAATAAGAATGCTACTATAAAACCAACAATGATTGATATTAGTGCTCCCCATAAGTTCATATTGATTCTAGTAGGAGTAATATAAGAAGGGATACCAAAAATTCCAAGACCTCCAATAATGTAACCCTTTACATCTGTAAGACCTGCAATAGCACCACCTATACCTGCACCGATACAGCTAATAATAAATGGTTTCTTTAATGGTAAGGTAACCCCATAAATTGCTGGCTCAGTTACACCAAAAATACCGGAAATAAAAGCTGGATAACTCAACGTTTTTAACTTTTGATTGTTCGTTTTAATTAAAATAGCAAGGACTGCACCAATTTGCGCAAAGGACGCTGCAAATACAGGAGATAAAATAGTATCATAGCCAAGTGTTGCTACATTGTTAATAGCAATTGGTACTAGACCCCAATGAAGACCGAAGATAACCAGTACTTGCCAGAACCCGCCTATTAATAATCCTGCAATGGCTGGACTTAAGTTATATAAGAATAAAGAACCTTGACCAATTAATGTACTTGCCCATGTTGCAATTGGACCAATAACGAGAAATGTAACAGGAACGACAATCAATAACGTAAATAACGGAACAATAAATGCTTTCACTACATCTGGTATAACAGTTCTTAACCATTTCTCTACTTTAGAAGCAAAGAATGCGGAAAGAATAATCGGAATAACGGAAGAAGAATAACTCATTAAAATTACTGGTATTCCTAAAAAAGTAATATGGATTGGTGATTCAAATAATGTACCTCCAAATATGGTATATAAAGGATCACCTGTTGTTAAAGTAGATAAGGTTGGATAAACCAATGCAGCCCCTATCGCCATTCCAATAAACGGTGTTCCTCCAAATTTCTTAATTGCTGTATACCCTAAGAAGATTGGTAAGAAGTAAAATAGTGCATCTCCTGTTGCATTTAAAATTTGATAAGTGCCAGAAGAATCTGTTAGCCATCCTATTGATAAAAATAGTGCATTAAACCCTTTGATCATCCCTGATGCTGCTAGAACTCCAAGAACGGGAGTAAAAATACTCGAAATCATATCAATAAATCGATTGAAAAGAGATCCTTTAGAACCTTGCTCTTCCTCTACAGGCTGTTGGCTTTGAAAGCCGCCTACTGAAACAACTGCTTTGTATACGTCTGGAACATGGTTACCGATAACCACTTGATATTGACCACCGCTTTTCATAACAGTTACAACATCATCCATGTTTTTTAGTATTTCTGTATTTGCTTTACTCTCATCTCGTAGCTTAAAGCGGAGACGCGTAATACAATGAACAACACTGGAAACGTTTTCTTTTCCACCCACATTGGCAATAATATCTTTTGCTAATTGCTCATATTTCATTTTTGACCCTTCCTTCACTATGGAATTTGGTTTTAACAAATAAAAAAACCTGACCCGACTAAAATACACGCAAGACAATAGCATGTTTTCTAGTCAGTTCAGGTTATGCCCACTTAAGGTAACATTCCTTCACGGAACTTTTAAGTTTTGTATTTGTTACCTGTAATTTATCATGACTTAAAATAAGTGTCAACGCTTTCTTTTAGAAAATTGAATTCTTTTGTCGATTTATTAAACCATCCTATAATTGGTTTAATAATGTTATTGCGATAAATGGGCAAGCATTATAATTCTCAAGTAAATCGATAATTATTTAAAGCCTTTTTGGGGTAACTCTTCTTAATAGCTGAAGAGTGGTTTTGTTAAAGATTATCCCTTTTTTATTTTCCTTCAAAATCACTAGTGTTGCATAAATATTGTCGCAATTTTCAGTCTGATTATCCTCCTTGTTTAGAGCCAAAAAGGTAAATACCTATTCAAAGGTGGCTCCATCTATTTGGTTTTTTTTTACAATTAGACTTGTGCGACAACAACAATTTGCTTATTAAGGGATGGCTTTCCCTTCAATCTTTCGAAGCCAGATATGGGCTGGTTTCCACAATGCAGCCCTTAAATAACGGCTAATTTGTAAGGTTTTTCGCTTACTTCTTGTTTCAAGTTGTACGAGAACATGTAGGCAAAAAACAATCAGTGCGATAAACACTTGGTTTTGAATCGCCCATTCACTTTGACCGTAGAACTTTTTGATGCTGAGATGCTGTTTGATCCATTTAAAGAACAACTCAATTGCCCACCGTGATTTGTACATCTCTGAAATTTCTTCGGCACTCAAATCAAAACGATTGGTAATTAAATGCAGTTCATTTCCTTTTGAATCCATCACTTTTAGAAGACGAAAGTAATTTTCAGCACGGTTTTGAGTCGTACCAATCAACACCATTTGATCTGACAAAACAGCTGAATTCTCGGGTAGTTTAAAATTATAAACTTCCCGTATGACTGCGTTTTTCCGTAGCCTTGAAAGAAAAAAGTAACCATCATCTGTCATTCGGTCAAAGCGCTCGTAATCTAGGTAGCCACGGTCAAACACATACATGCATTCTTTATCATCAACCATGATTTCAAGCTGACCACGATCATGTTCTTTTGCCGTTGTTAAAACAGCCTTTTCAGGATAGGAACTCCCTTTTTCCATAAACACAAGTCTCAAATGCAACTTGACACCCGCTTTTGTTTTGCGGAACTTTGCCCATTTATGATTGGTCAAATTAAGTGGCAATGTGCTTGAATCAATGATTTTTAACGGCATAATAAGCTTTGTATAATGTGTTTTTGCATGAATTTGTGCGACTAAATCAAGGAAAAGCCTTTGAAATAAATCTGGATTTATACCGTTTAATCGGCGTGAGAGCTGAGAAATACTGATTGAATCAAGATCAATGCCTTTTTGTAGTTGGTCGTCGAAAAGACAATCGCTTAGCTCATGCAAACTTTCGACTTCTTGTAGCTGTGCAAAAAGGAGTAATTTTAGAAATGAGTCTGTTTTTAGTTTTTTCGTATAGTAATCTAATTTCAACGTTTTCACGGTTTCTTCAAAAAGTTGAAGATTTATTGGTGAAAACCATTGTCCAAATGAAGTTTTTCGTGTAATCTTGTCCATGAGTTGGTCCTTTTTTAGTGGATTTGGACGGGTTACCACCTGACTTATCCATTATAAAGGACTTTTTCTTTGCATAAAATAATAAAATTGAACATTTTGAGTATTTTTAATAGTGAAAATAAATTAATGCAACACTAGTGCAGGACTTCTTTTGTTAAAATTTTATTTGTATCCCATGCTCCTAATAAGTACATTACACCTAATGCACGGTCATATAAGCCATAACCCGGTCTACATACCTCATCCCAAATATGTCTTCCATGATCTGGTCGAATATAACCACCGAAATCGTTTTCATATAAACCATTAACGATTTCTGTTATAGGTACAGACCCATCCTCCACACGATGAGAAGTTTCTATAAAACTACCATCTTCGAAGTGTTTTACGTTTCTGATATGAGCAAAGGGAATTCTATTAGTGAATGTTTTCACAATATCAACTAAATCATTACTTGGATTTGCCCCTAGTGAGCCAGAACAGAAGGTTAAACCATTAGCTGGGCTGTCTACACTACTTAAAATCCGTTGAATATCTTCTTTATTTTTTACAATACGCGGTAAACCAAAAATCGAAAATGGTGGATCATCTGGATGGATAGCCATTTTAATTCCACATTGTTCTGCAACTGGAGTAATTTCTTCTAAGAAATATACCAAATTATCTAACAAAGCTACTTCTGATACATCTTTATATAAAGTAAATAAACGCTTTAAATCTTTTAGTCGCTCTGGTTCCCATCCAGGCAGCGTTAAATCTTTTGTATTTTCTTCCATGTTTTTGACTACTTGCTCAGGTGTAAGAGAAAGTACTTTCTGAGCATCGAAATACAATGCAGTACTGCCATCTTCTGTTTCTTTAAATAAATCTGTACGCAGCCAATCAAAGACAGGCATAAAGTTATAACATACTACTTTCACGCCGAATTGACTAAGATTCTTTAACGTTTCTTTATATGCTTCTATATATGGCTGTCTTGAATCCAATCCTAATTTTATATCTTCATGAATATTAACGCTTTCAACAACTTCGGTATTTAATCCGTATTCTTTTACTTGGTTTACTACTTCTGCAATACGCTCTACAGGCCATACTTCTCCTGCAGGCACATCATGTAGTGCCCAGACAATCCCTTTGACTCCTGGAATTTGGCGTATTTGTTTTAAAGTAATTGTGTCATTGCCTTCCCCATACCACCGAAATGTCATTTGCATATTTCATTTTCCTCCTCTTTTCGAATCTTGCTGTCTCTCGAAAAAACTGGTTATCTATTGTTGCGGATAAAAATATTCAGGGAATTCTTGCAGTAAAACTCCTTTTTCGGAAAGCATCAATCTCATATGCTCAGACATTAATTGTTCAGCCTTTGTTCTGTTCTTATCTAAAATTGCTTCGTAAATTTCTTTATGATGACTGATTAATATCTCCCAATCTAAATCCTTTATATCTTTTAGTCTTAGTAATCTAAACCGATTTAAATGCCCCGCCATATCTTGAATCATTCTCCAAGTGCGCTCTTTTCCACAGCAAATAAAAAGTTCCTTATGAAAACCTTCATCTAAATCTAAAAATTTTTCTTTTTCTTGTTTTCCCACTTCATTGCTAGCCAGCATTTCTTGCATCTTTAAGTTCATTTCTAGCTTAAAGGCAATTTCATCTGTCATGTTCTCACAGCATAAACCGATGATATTGGTTTCAATTATCTCTCGGACAAAGCGTGCTTCTTCAGCAAGACTTAGGTTAATTAGAGAGACAAACGTACCACTTTGTGGAACGATTGTTAATAATTCCTCTTGTGCTAATTTTAAAAAGGCTTCTCTTATAGGTGTTCTACTAACTTGTAATAAATCCGACATAATTTTTTCACTAATCTTTGTACCAGGTATAAGCTTTAATTTTAAAATCTCTTCTTTCAATTGGTTATAAGCAAATACTTTCGCACTATTATTTGACATGATAGATCCTCTTCTCCTTTTTATATTTGTTTAGTATATAAAAAGGGAGGATTAAATGTCATTCATTTTCATTGATTTTAAAAATCTCCCCCCTTAAAACATATTAATATACTAATATGGTAGTTATGAGTACATTATAACTTCATTTCTTTTGGAATACAATTCAAAAATAGTACTAAAATGTGACAATTGCATTAACAGCTTTTGCAATTTATTTACACTTTTATTAGAATTAATGAATTATTATGGGAATACTTAATAATTATTGATGCTTTTAAGGAGGAATGAAATGCTAATACAGAAGAGGAGAGCGTGAAACCAATACGATGAAAAAAGTGAAAAGAAGTATTTATAAAAATTCCTTTATTAATATTGAAAAAGAAGAAGCGTGGTTAAATAAAATGTGTAAAAAAGAGTATGCGCTTAAAGAAATTTCCAAAGGATTTTATTTATTTGAAGACTGCACACCTGGTAATTTTATTTACAGAATCGCATTTCTAAAAAAGAGTACGCCAAAAAATAATAATCTAGCATTAAATGTGGAACATATCGCATCAGCCAACAGATAGCACTATTTTCGAAAAGATACTGCCTTAGGAAAGTTCGTTATATATTCAGATATTGATTCCCAAATGGAACATTATCAAAGAATTAACTTTATCTGGTATATTCTAGCAATAATTTTTCTTTATTCCGGCCTCCAAGACATTTTTCTAAGAGACAAACCAGTATTTAATATCCTATTAAATACTGGTTTAATTGTCATAGGAATTCTCTTCCATATTATTGGATTTCCTCTTACTAAAAAAATTTATATTCTAAAAAGGAACAAGAAATTACCGCTTTAATTAGAAATAACCTATTTTATATGTTATTGCGTCTATTTTACCTGCCTTTGTTGGCCTTTTGGGTATGAGTACTCCGAGCTAACTTTTGGTTTTCCAGCTAAAACTGGCAGGTTTCCAATGCCAAATTAATGCTTTTCAGCGAAACTTCTGATTTATCAGCCAAAAACTCACTCTTTTCAGCCAAACTTCCGATTTATCAGCCAAAACTTCACTCTTTTCAGCCAAGCTTCCGATTTATCAGCCAAAAACTCACTCTTTTCAGCCAAACTTCCGATTTATCAGCCAAAACTTCACTCTTTTCAGCCAAGCTTCCGATTTATCAGCCAAACCCACAAGCTGCATAGAACGCTGCTTCACTAATTACTCTTTATAAATTCTTCACCGCTTTCTCCATTTCCGTTTCACCAGAGACTAAATCAAATAATTTATTAAACACATTTTTTTCTTTTATAGAAGCCATTATTGTCGCTGCTACATCTTCTCTTGGGATCACTCCTTTTTCTAGATTCTCAGCAGCTGCAACCAAACCAGTACCAGCATCATTTGTTAATCTGCCCGGACGAATAATGGTATAGGTTAATCCACTTTCCATAAGAATGCGATCAGCATAGTGTTTTGCTACATAATATGGCTTAATTTGTTCATTCCAGTTTTCTCGACGATGCGCCTGCAACGCACTAACCATTACAAACCGTTCTACCCCTGCATTCTTTGTTGCCTCCATCATTTTCACAGCACCATCAAGATCAATCAATAATGTTTTATCATATCCCGTTTTCCCACCTGAACCTGCTGTGAATACGACGGCATCACAACCTTTCACTGCAGACTCTAGCTGTTCCACCGTTTCTTCCAAATTACCTAATGCAGTTTCTATTCCGACTTTGTCAAAAGCTTTCTGCTGATCTGACGTTCTTACCAATGCTCTAACAGAAAACTCATTACTTTCGTGTAATAATGTCACAAGCTGTTTACCTATTTGCCCGTTTGCTCCAACAACTAATACTTTCACAGCACTGACTCCTTTCTAATCCATTTTCTACTATTATTTCATCCAATTGTTTCTTTTTCAAATAATACAAAAGAACATGTTGATTCTTATAATAGGGAAACCAAATATGATAGAATGGATAAATGACTAAAATGAGTGTGAACACAGAGCTCTAAGGCTAATCAAACATCCATCATTTACTTTCAAAGTAACTTAGGAGTGTAACTTAAAATGAATAAAAAAGATATCGCAAACATCCGAAAACAATTCAAAATGAATAATGATCTACTTAGAATAACAGATATGTTTAATGTTTATGTCATGAAAGAATCAAGTGATATATTCCATTATCAAAGTCAGCCCTTTGGCATGCTTGATCAAGATCAACAAGAGTTATTTTTACATAACTTCAAGAAATTACTTGCCGGTAATTTGGATGAAAAGCTGTTTGAATTAAGGTTTCATAGAGAGGCAGAAAATAATAGCCAACTTATCCTACATAAAGGATTACTTAGCTCAGAAGTAGAGGATTGGAAAGAGCAAATGCTTCAGATTGTGGACAAGTTGCTTAATAGCAGACAATATGAAAAAGACATTGTCATCACATTCATTCGCGGAGAATATTTAAAGCCGAAGAAACGGCGCAGTGAAGAATCCGAAGAAAGCGAACGAGATACGGTTTTCTCCCATCCTTTCATTTTATGCAGCATCAATAATACACAAGAGCCTAAGAAAGAATTACTTTTTGACTATGTAGAGAAAGAGTTTAAATACAATATTGTTGTTGATCCCATTATAAATCTTAATGCGCCAATGGGCGGATTTCTTTTCCCTAGCTTCACAGATAATGCAGCAGATGTTAACCATATTCTCTATGCTGCCGGCAAAATCCATGAGCCAGATTACCAATTTATCGAGGAAGTTCTCAACGGCGAGGAAATGATGACTGCTCAAGATGATAAAATTGTGTTTGAGGAAATCATTAAAGATGTGACTGGAGATCAATTGAGCACTTCTACTCTTTCGAATGTATACGAGGAAATTAACCGAATGATTGTCGAAAATGAAGAAGAAGAGGTTCCAAAATTAGACTCCAAAGACGTGGAACAAGTCTTAAAGATGAGCGGAGTAGAGGACATTAGTCCAGAAAAAGTCGAGTTTGCTTTCAAAAAAATTATTGATGATGATAAATATGAATTAAAAGCAAGTAATATCTTGCCAAAATTCACATCAAAATCGATTAAGATCAGCACCAAGATTGCTAACATTGCCATCAGCCCTCCTGACTTAAGATATGTGAAGCAAATCGAATTTAGCGGCAAACGCTACTTGATGATTGAAGTCGAAGAAGACACCGTAATCGAAGGATTTACAATGATTCCCGAAGCCTTCGGCGGAAGTCCAGAAGAAGACTAAAATTCAAAGAGAGAGTGGGACATAAATATTTCAACCAAATCTAACCCCCGAACAATAAAAAAATTCGTATAATTGTTTGGGTTTTTTATTTATTTTAAGAACGAAGGATTGTGGTAATCACCCGCAGCCTGAATACACTTCGCTTTCCATGGGGCGAGCGCCAAGCCTCCTCGTTCCTGCGGGGTCTTGGACTTTCTCGCAGCTCCCATAGGAGTCTACGTGTATTCAGTCTGCTCCATTTAGTTTCTTTTGAAAAAAATACTGGAACGATTTGGATTCACCACTAAATTAGAGATTGTTCGTCTTTATCCATTATTTATTTTGTTTTGTCCCACCCTCGATAAATCTAACTTACTGCTCTAGTCGCCACTAACGCCTTTATTGACTAAGTTGTTTACTTTTATGGTTTTCGCGAATAATCCTGTATAAATAAGAATAGTCCCCATCATTACAATGAAGCCAATGTAGACAGACATCATTGTTGGAATTAAGAATGCCCCGATAATAATACTAGCTCTTGCAATTAAATCTGCTCCACTAAATGATAGGTTGGAAAAAGCAGAGTATGATCCACGTTTATCGCTTGGAATCATATTTGCCTGCTCTGCATTTCGAATCGGTGAATAAATTAATTCGCCCATCGTTGCTATCAAATTAAATAAAACGAGCATATACCACGTATTCGCCGAAGTAACAGTCACATATCCAATTCCATATATAATAAGACCTGTTATTAAAGCATTCTTTTTATTCATCTTATCTGTGAACCGATTAATAATGAAAGTAAAGCAGACTACGAGCAGCATATTTTCTATATTTAATATACTTAGCATTCGTACCCCAACAATTTCAAAACTCCCAATCCGAACTGCTTCAAAAGTTTCAGCAAGGCGAATCCCAATATAACTATTTAATGAAAATTCAGCTGCAAAAATAAAGGTGGAGCCTGTAACCACTTTTACAAAGGCTGTATCTTTAAATGCCACTTTATAATTGCTGATTAAGTCAACCAAGACATTCTTGTGCTTTTTCTGTAACTGATCTGTGAACTTGTCCTGCAGCCAAACCCCGTAGGCAATTGGAATCAATGTAGATGTGCAAGTCAGCATGATGAATAATTCTTTCTGATGATTCAAATATAAAAGTCCTCCAAGTGCTGCCCCAATAGCCATCGATAAATTAATCAGCCAGTAATCGAGCGCATAAATAGCTTTTCGATTTTCTGGTGTTGTGGAATCAATAATAATCGCATGCATTGCTGGTCGCCCTAGACTGCTTGTGATAATAAATCCAACGTATGCCAAAGCAAACAATACAATTATTTTATTGGTCGGAAATAGACTGATCGTCATGATTAAAAAGAAGAATGCATTCAGCCAGGATGTTATCATTAAAACCTTTTTTCTCGGAAAGCGATCAGAAATATATCCTCCAACTAAATTGATCAAAAATCCGATAACCACAGTAGTGATCAAAAATAAGCCCGCCCAAATTTTGTTTAATTCCTGTGCAAAGAATAAAGCCATA
Organism: Niallia alba; assembly: GCF_012933555.1. Classification (GTDB taxonomy): domain Bacteria; phylum Bacillota; class Bacilli; order Bacillales; family Cytobacillaceae; genus Niallia; species Niallia alba. The sequence goes on along the minus strand of NZ_JABBPK010000001.1, from coordinate 551,469 downwards.
AATGGCATAACTGCTGATGATACCGCCCGATTAAAGAAAGAGGTAATCATCCTAACTTTGATATTTCGCGGTAATTCCTTCCATTTCATGTTGTCTCCCCCTTGTTATTACTGTATATTAAACTAGACGAATAATTCTAAAAATAGACAATTAACAAAACAATGTCCCCTTTTAGGAGGAAAAAGAATGGATAACAAATTACTTACACTTTGGAGATATTATCCTTCTGGCAGTATTCGAATGGAGGAAATTTCTGAAACCTTGCAATTGAGCTCGAAACAAACAACACGTTATTTAAAAAAATGGATGGAGGAAGGCTGGCTATCATTTACACCCGGACGAGGACGCGGAAACATCTCAACTTTGTTATGGAAAAAAGAGGTAGAAACTTCTTACGAGGAAGAAGTTTTAAAGCGATTTGATCTGGAACCAGTAGAACAAACAAGCAAATACTTAATGTATGATTGGTCCACAAACAGTAAAATGAGATTAATGAATAAATTTCACACAAAACTTGGCTTTGTCCAAGAGTCAAATGATAAATTAATCGTACCAAAAAGATATCCTTTCCATTCCGTCCATCCGCTTGAGGCTGGAGATGTCTTCAGTGCGCATTTAGTGGCAAATGTGTTTAATCGGCTTGTCACTCATACAGAAGATGGGAAAGTATTACCTGAAATTGCCCATAGTTGGGATAGCACCCCTTCTAAATTAAGACTCTATCTAAAAAAAGACATTAAATTTCATGACGGTTCTGTTCTGACAGCAAATGATGTGGCCGAATGTCTTGACAAGCTTCGGGCACATGCTTATTACAAAGATTTATGGACACCTGTCGAAAGAATTGAAGTAAAGTCTCCACTTATACTCGATATTCTCCATCCCAATGGATGCAGCTATATCCTTCCTATGCTTAGTATGATGTGTGCAAGCATCTATAGAGAGACGAATGAAAAACTATTGGGCACTGGTTACTTCATCCTGCAACAAAACAGTGATAAGCAGACAACTTTAACTGCTTTTCAAGATCATTTTCGAGAAAGACCATTAATTGATGTAGTAGAATTCATTCAAGTGCCTGAGGATTTTAAAGGAATCTATCATTCTCCTATGGAGGAGAATACCTCTTCCTCCTTCGAAGTAGAAAGCGACTCGGGGTTTGGTATTATCGTAATGAACTCCTGTAGAGATTTTGCTATTAGACAGAAGAAAGTAAGAGATTACCTTCATTGGATTATCGCTAAAAACCGTCATACTATTGGTAACCTAAGTCCAAGACTAATACCGAATGATAAGAGTATAATAGTCGGCCAAAATCAACAGCTGACTATTTCTGAAGTAGAACGGCCAGTATTTTCTAAACCAATTGTGATAAGAGGTGCCAGACATACTGCTAATACTACACAATGGCTTGCAGAAATATTCGCAAAAGAAAATATCCCTACAGATATCCAATGGTTTTCCTTTGCTGATATATTAACAAAGCATCCTGAGACATTAAACGTAGATCTTTTCGTACATGGAGAAGTTTTTGAATTCAATCAAGATTTTTCATTTTACCACTTTTTAATGAATGGGTTTTCCCCACTTTCCCAAATGATAGCAAATAATGAAACACTTACAAACTTAATGGGTAAATATAAGGAAACACCATTTGAACAATGGACAGCTTTAAATCTAGAAATCGAAAAAGAATTGATTAATCAATCGATTATGATTCCCCTTTATTATCAAAAGCGGTATATTCCATTTTCAACCGATATAAGCAATATTAAAATTAGCCATTTTGGCTATGTAGATTTTTCAAAAGTGTGGGTTCGTCCGAAGGAATGAGTGGTATAGGAAAGAGACATTCTCAGGATTTTTTTATGCATCGTTTTATTAACTAAGCAAAAACAGCACATAGAGTTCCAGGAGATAAGGCAATATAAAAAGAGAAACTACTGGACTCTATGGAAAGGAACTAAACAGATGAAGATTCGCTTTGGCTATGTGGCTAATGCACTAGGATTATGGGATGCAAGTCCTTCAAAGGCTTTAACCTTCTTTCGATATTCAGCACTCCCTAAACAGGAAGCCACAGAAAAGTTACTAGCTGTTACAGCTCAAAATTTAAAAAATACAAAAAGAATTCTCTACTATAATGCTGCCAATGAAATTCCATTGTACCGCTTATCCAGTTCGTTAGTGCCCTTAGCAACGCATCCAGATGTAGACTGGGATTTCATAACTCCTTTTCAAGAACAGTGGAGAGAACTTGGCCAATTAGTTAAACAATTTAAGCTGCGGGTTAGCTTTCACCCCAACCAATTTACGCTTTTTACTAGCCCTAGGGAAGAAGTAACCATAAATGCAATAAAAGATATGACCTTCCATTATAAAATGCTAGAAGCTATGGACGCCCTTGATACCAGTCTTATTAATATTCATATTGGCGGAGCCTATGGTGATAAAGATACTTCTTTGCAGAGATTCCAGCAAAACATCCAGCAACTTCCTTTGGCAATTAAGAACCAGATGACCCTTGAAAATGATGATAAAACATATAATGTGAGAGAAACACTGATAACCTGTGAGCAGGAAAACATTCCCATGATTCTTGATTATCATCACCATATGGCCAATAAAGAAGATATTGACTTAGCTCTTTATTTGGAGCGCATTTTTAAAACGTGGAAAAATCGTAGAATGGTTCCTAAAGTTCATATTTCCTCCCCGAAATCCACTCTGGCCTTCCGTTCTCATGCTGACTTTGTCTCATTTGATTTTGTACTTCCCTTTTTAAAAATGGCTAAAAATCTTAATCAAGATTTCGACGTTATGATAGAAGCAAAACAAAAAAATCTGGCTATGTTTAAGCTTATCGAGGACATTGCCTCTATTAGAGGAGTAAAGAGGGTTTCTGGTGGAACAATAGAATGGTAAGTGTTTCTCTACATTTTAATACGAACGAGGAGGTGTAATGGATGACGATTGTTCGACTTGGATATGTCGCAATGAGCATGATAGTAAAAAATGCATCTCCTTCAAAGACGATGACATTTAAACAGTTTCAAAAAATAGATGACCGGGATGCAGGCCTTCGTAAGCTGGAACGGATCGCCTTGCAAAATCTCCATAATACGCTTCGGCTCCTAAAACATACTGCTGCTTCCGATATCCATTTTTACCGCCTTACCTCCAGGCTAATTCCATTAGCCAATCACGAAGAGCTGCTAGATTGGGATTATATGAAACCTTTAAATGAGCCTTTAAAAGAAATAGGTGAATTTGCCAGAAAGCATCAGATTAGGCTTGATTTTCATCCTGATCACTTCGTTCTCCTTAATTCCAATCAAAAACATATATGGAAAAACTCAATTAAAACTTTAAGATTACACTATTTATTATTAAAGGGAATGGGGATTGATACAACTCATCGTTGTGTTATGCATGTGGGAGGGAATTATAAGGATACCGAAAAATCATTAGAAAGATTTATTGATAATTGGATGCTAGTCCCAAACTCTATTCAAGACATGATCATGCTTGAAAATGATGATACCTCTTTCACATTGGAAGATACTCTTTACTTATGCGAGAAACTAGGGATTCCACTTGTGTTTGATTATCATCATCATCTCGCCCATCATCATAATCCCAATTGGGAAGATAACTGGAGTCGTATTCTTCAAACATGGAGTACATCTCCATTACCAATTAAAATGCATATTTCCAGTCCCAAGGATGAAAAGCACTTCCGTCATCATGCCGATTATATTGATATAGATATGTTTTTCAATTTCCTAAACCTAATAAAAGGAAGCATTCCTGTTATCGATTGCATGATAGAAGCTAAAAAGAAGGATGAGGCCCTTTTTAAGTTAATAGAAGAAGTGAGCATTAGAAACGATGTAGAAATGATTGATGGCTCTTCTTTCCGTCTTAAGTAAAGGAAAGAAGAGCCTAAAATAATTCATTAATTGCCTAGTGTTAACTCTTGTGCAGGTTCGCCATTCCTATTTAAAATTCGAATAACGTCAGGCTGCACTTGAAGGAACACATAATTTGGATCCATTGGGCCTTCAAACCATTGTTGAAATGACTCGTTCCAAAACTGCTTTTTTAATGTTTCAGAATTATTAATAGAGCAAGTTCCAGCTATTTCAACATAAGAATCGCTTTGTCCCTTTTCTTCATAGCCTAACAATACAGAAACATGAGGTTTTTTTTCTATCTCATCCATCTTTTCTGTATCCATTTGAGTGGGCGAGTACAAAGTTAAATCTTCATGGTAGAATGTCATATACCGGGAATGGGGTTTATTATTTTCCACAGATGAAAATACTCCTGTTCGATGACCTGAAATAATGTTAATAACTTGTTTCTTTAAATTTTGATTTGCCATATTCTGTTTTGCTCCTATAATTACTGTTATTTTTCAGCTATTAATGTTCTAAACGATTCAATTCCTGAATGCATTCTTGTACAAGGGTAACTCCTTGGCTCATGGTCGCTCTCCCGCCAAATGCAGCAGTTACGCCTACTGCTTCTAGAATTTCCTGTTCGGAACACCCTTGATCTAAGCAGCCCTTTGTATGATAGATAATACAATACTCATCCTGAGCATGAAGGCTAATTCCTAAAGCAATTAATTGCTTTTGCCTTTGAGTTAATGCACCTTCTTCAAAGCAGGCTTCTGTAAAAGCATTATATCTACTTGCAAACTCAGGCATTTTTTGTGTAAAATCACCTATTCCCTTTTTAAACGACAACAAGGTAGATTCTATTGAATTGCTAGCTTTCATTTCCAAACACTCCTTTTTTTGATTAAGCTGTACATCAAACTTATTATAAGTAAACTTCAAACGAATTAATTATCCCTTATTCATTTCCCATAACTTCCATAAAAAGTGATACATAACTGGTGATTGGGAAGGGAAAAATGGCATTATATTCAATGTAGAAAGTGAGTGAATGGAACTGTATAATGAAAATCATGCCTATCAAGCTGGAGACATCGTCTATGTTTTTTACCGAAACCCGCATACCCAAGATGTAGCGAATATCCAAGCAGCCGCTGTTGTAAAAAATCCAGACGATTCTAATGAATTATCTTTATTTCTATACGAAAATTACTACCCTCTCTCAAACGAAGTTGCTGTATATGCTACAGAAGCAGAAGCTCAAGAAGCCTACTATTATTACTATGGAGATGTTTCAGAAGGGAGATTGGAATGATTAAACCCTTCACTCCAAAGCTTGTCTATTTTGAACCGGAAGCATTAGAGTATCCATTAGGGAAAGAACTGCTGGAGAAATTCAAGAAGATGGATATAGAGATTCGCTATACCACTTCCCATAATCAAGTTAGAAATCTTCCTGGCGACAATGATTTTCAACGTTACCGAGTGGCAAAGTCAACGCTTGTTGTCGGCATTCGCAAAACACTCAAATTTGATACATCTAAGCCCTCTGCCGAATATGCCATACCTTTTGCTACCGGCTGTATGGGACATTGTCATTATTGCTATTTGCAAACTACAATGGGAAGCAAGCCATACATCCGCACCTATGTAAATGTCGAGGAAATTTTAGAAGCTGCCGATAACTATATGAAAGAACGTGCTCCAGAATTTACACGTTTCGAAGCATCCTGTACATCTGATATCGTTGGAATCGATCATTTAACCCATACGCTTAAACGTGCCATTGAACACTTCGGGGAATCAGAGTACGGCAAACTACGATTTGTCACAAAATTTCATCATGTTGATCACCTACTTGATGCGAAGCACAATGGAAAAACCCGCTTTCGCTTTAGTGTCAATGCAGATTACGTCATCAAAAACTTCGAGCCCGGGACTTCTCCTTTGGAAAAGAGAATAGAGGCTGCTGGAAAAGTCGCAAGAGCTGGATATCCCCTTGGATTTATTGTGGCACCAATTTATCTTCATGAAGGCTGGGAAGAAGGATACTTTCATATGTTCGAACGACTAGACGCTGAATTGCCTGCCGAAGCAAAAAAAGATTTAACATTCGAGTTTATCCAGCACCGTTTTACTAAGCCAGCCAAAAGAGTCATTCAAAAAAATTATCCGATGACAAAATTAGAGCTGGATGAAGAAAAACGAAGGTATAAATGGGGAAAATATGGGATTGGAAAATATATTTATCAAAAAGAGGAAGAAGAAGATATTAAAGATCATCTTCATTCCTATATGAAAAAATTCTTTCCTGATGCTAAACTAGAATATTTCACGTGAACAAAAAAGAAAAGAGGCTGGGACATAAGTATTCCAGCCAAGGATAATTCCGAACAATTATACGAAGATGCTAATGAATGTTCCGTATAATTGTTCGGGCTTTTATTTGTTTTTCAAAGGATGTTTCCATGAAGTTTGGTGCGATTCCCCGCAGCCGGAATACACTTCGCTTTCCATGGGGCTCGCGCTGAGCCGCTTCGGCCTGTGGCCTGCAGGGTCTCAGACTGTCTCGCTAATCCCATAGGAGTCTTCGTGTATTCCGGCTGCTCTGTTTTTCCAACTAATTATATTTCCTCTTGTAAAAAGTATGCGAAAGCAGCCGCTATTTACTAGCTATATTAGAAATTGTTCGTCTTTACAGAGTATCTATTTAGTTATGTCCCATCCTCTTTTTCTCTTTTCTATTTCTTGTTTCCATCAAGGTTTTAACACTGCAAATTCATTACACCATGCTAATTCTTGAGTGTATGCCATCTCCACACTTCCAATCGGAAAAGGATTTCGAGATTGTGGTCCATGAAAATCACTTCCTCCAGAAATAAAGAGATTATAATCTTTTGCTATTCTGCACCAATCGTTTTGTTCCTCCTCGGAATGTTTGGAGTGATATACTTCAATACCGTCCAAGCCTGAAACGATTAGCTGCTTCAGATTAACATCCTGCTTATAAATTCCAGGATGAGCTAGAAACGCTAGACCACCAGCTTCATGGATTAGCTTAATCGCATCCTCTGCCGAAAAGCTACCTCTTTCTTCAAAGCCTGGCTTTCCCTTTTTCAATAATTCTTCATATGCCTGTTTACTACTTTGAAAATAACCTGCTGCAACTAGTTCATCTGCAATATGTGTGCGAACAAGTACACCTTTCCCTACACGGTCAAGGCAATTGTTAAAAGAAATGTTAAACCCAAGTATATTCAATTTGGCTGCAATTCTTTTCCCCCATTGTATACGATCCTCTACTCTCCAAGAGATATGTTCTCTTAATTTTGGATGCTGGGGGTCAAATCGGTAACCTAAAATATGCAATTCTCCTAATGGGCCATCCGTATTAAGTTCAATACCTGAAATAATTTTCAAATCACTTTCGCAATAGGCTACAGCTTCTTCATATCCTGCCAACACATCATGATCTGTAATCGAAATAATTTTTAGTCCCTTTTTCATGCTATCTTCTACTATTTCTCTGGGAGACCAACTACCATCAGAATATTCAGAGTGAATATGCAAATCAATCATTCTTTTCCCCCTTTTTTATCTGCTGCTGGCTAACAGAACTCTTTCCTCTACACCGGTATAGATTTTTAATGAAACAGTGTCTCCTGGTAAGAATCGTTTTTCAAAAACAGAAGCATAAACATTAATCGTCTCTTCGCCCGACTGAATACTATAATGAATTTCATTTCCTTGGAACTGGGCAAATTGAACAATTCCCGTCATTTGATTCTGTTCTGCCTCACCGAGTTTCCATTGTTCCGGACGGACAGGGTATAGATTTTGAGCTTTTATTTCTTTTGATATTCCAATGTCTTGCCAAGACACAGAAGGAAAATTCGCTGGAATAAATCGGTTCTCTCCAACCCACTCCCCTTTTATCAGATTACTTTTCCCTACAAAGGTGGACACAAATACTGACTGCGGAGCGTTATAAATACTTTCTGGAGTACCAATCTGCTCTATTTTTCCGTCATTCATCACGACAATTCTATCAGCCATCGCCAAGGCTTCTCCTTGATCATGAGTAACATAAATAATGGTAGTCCCTAGTTTCCGGTGAATCGTCCCTATCTCTCTTCTCATCTCCATGCGAAGCTCTGCATCAAGCGCACTTAATGGTTCATCCATCAAAAGTAGCGATGGCTTCGAGACGATAGCACGAGCAAGGGCAACACGTTGTTTTTGACCTCCAGAAAGTTCAGCAGGATAACGGTCTTTTAAATGAGAAAGCCCCACCATTTCCAATGCTTCCACAACTTTTATTGCTTGTTCTTCCTTACCCTTTGTTTTGCCAAATCGATGATGTTTTAGAGGGAACCGAATATGTTCTTCCACCGTCATATGCGGCCATAATGCAAAGGACTGAAATACCATACTAATATTCCTTTTTTCAGGTGGAACAAGTTTATTAGAGCTTGCTGCCAGTTCATTATCTATGGTAATCGTTCCTTCTGTCGGCTTCATAAACCCTGCCAAAAGCCGTAACAATGTCGTCTTCCCACATCCAGAAGGACCAAGAATAGCGATAAATTCTCCATTCAGAAGTTCTAAATTAATATTATCCAAGGCTGTAAAGTTCCCATAGTTCTTTTTTAACCCATCGATACTAATCACTCTTTATCACCTTCTGCTTCCATATTTTTTCTAATAGAACAAACATAATTCCCATTATCAGTACAGCTCCGACTATTAAGGTTGAAAATGCGGTGGAGTAAGTGGTGTATCCTGCTTGCTCAAAGCTAAAGATAACTACACCAATCGTTTCAGAACCACTCGACCATAGAAGACTGGAAACAGTAAGCTCTGTCAAGGCAGTCAAAAACACAAGAGCTGCCCCGCTTAATACACCAGGCATTAGCAGCGGAAAAAGGATACTTCTCCATTTAGCCACAGCTCTTGCACCTGAAATTCTTGCTGCTTCCTCCATGGTAGGATCAATTTGTGAAAAGGCAGTCAGGCTTCCTCGCATTTGCAATACAGTAAAGCGAGTTATATAAGCAATAAGTAAAATCCATATCGTTCCATAAATACCTGGTTGTACTCCCGGTAAAGGCTGAAGCCACATTAATATAATAGCCAAAGCAAAAACAGTTCCTGGCAAAGCATACGGAATCGTTACGATAATCTCCGAAGCTTTCACAAACAACGATGGCTTTTTAAAGCGAAGATAGGCAATAGCTGTTCCAATTACCATACAAATTAACATCGTTGTCAAAGCAAGGGTTATACTATTTCCTATTGCGGCTCCAGTTTTAGCATCCTCGAATAATAGATACATATAGTTTTTTAAAGAAAGATTTTCCCATGATAGAGATAATCCATATGCTTTAATAAAGGATGTCGACGCCATAACAATCAAAGGCACAAGCGTTGTAAGCAATAGAAAAATCCATAGTACCAACTCCGCTAAATTCCGCCAGCCTCTTGAAAGGAAATACCTTGGCTCCATATCTCTTGCCGCGGTTTCACTGACATTGCTTTTTCTAATTATCGCCCATTGGACTAATGTACCAATAAGAGCAATTACGCCCAAAATAACGGAAAGCACGGCAGCCCTCGAAAAGGCAGACGGACCATATCCAATGATCTGTTCATAAATATAAGTGCTTAAAACACGAATATTGGCTGGAATACCAAGGAAAGCTGGAATACCGAAGTTATCAATATTAGATAAAAAAGCAAGAATACCACCACTTGCAATTCCTGGGAGCGCCATCGGAAAAATAACTTTTCGAAAAACAACTCTCCCAGATGCTCCAGAAGTGCTGGCAGCATCTTTCAATTCTCTAGGTATCCGGCGGAGTACCTCTACACTCATCAAATAAACAAGTGGATAATGGGAAAGTCCAAGAACAAAAATGATTCCTCCCGTGCTGTACAAATTGATAGATTTATTAAAAAGAAACTGAATTGGACCATTTCCACCAAAAAATTGCACCCAAGCAAGTGTTGCTACATACGACGGGATTAAAAAGGGTAAAAAGATGAGCAATTGCAGCCACTTTTTTGCCCTAATATTTAAATAGGCCATTACAAATGCAAGCCCTACTCCTAATAATAAGGCGAGTAATGTACTTGAAATAGTAATAACAATCGTATTCTGTATTGTTTTCCACGTTGCCTTTTCTAACAGTACTTCCTGATAAAGCTGAAGACCAACGCCCTCACTAGAGGACAAACTCAGCCAGACGAGCCGACAAACCGGAAGCAAAAATACAAATATTAGTAATAGAAAACCTGGAACTCCCCACCAATTTCGGGAAAAATGAGAAAAGGAGAACGGCAATAAAGCTTCCGTCTTCCTTTCTGAACGCTGAAGATGTGAGTTCATTATGTCCACTCCTTCTTAAAAAGTGTTCTATTCACTGATTACTGTTTCAAATTCCTTCTTATCCGCCTCTCTAGCCTTGAATAACGCTTGAACATCTGCAGAAATAACCTTCATTTCATCAATTGTTTTAAGTCCTTCTGGAGCTTCCACTCCTTTACGAATTGGTGTATAACCAAGCTCAGAAGCAAGCTTTTGTCCTTCCTCAGAAAGAACGAAATCTACGAAAGCTTTAGCTGCATTCATATGTTCCGCATCCTTCATAATTCCAATCGGTTCCGTAATAACTGGTACACCTTCTTCAGGATAAACCAACTCTACTGGAGATCCTTCTGCCTTAGCTCGTGTCACGAGATAGTCAACAATCATACCGTAGTCTTTTTCCCCACCAGCTACTCCTTTAAGTACATCACCATTCCCTTTTGTAACTGTTACATCATTTGTAGCAATATTTTTGTAGAAATCCCAACCAAAGTTATCTTGGCGAGTGAACACACCTAAATTATAAGCAGCAGCCCCGGAATATAATGGACTTGGCATGATAATTTTTCCTTTTGTATCTTTAGAAGCAAGCACATTCCAGCTTGTTGGCATTTCTTTTACATTTTGCGTGTTGACAACCAATCCAGTAGCCATTACTTTCGTTCCATAGTAAGTATGATCTGGATCGACCAATTCTGATGGAATTTCAGCAGCTTCTTCCGATTCATATGTTTGAAGCATATCTTCTTCTTTTAGACTTTCAAATGTTACCGCATCCGCTACTAGTAGTACATCTGCCTGAATCTTTCCAGCCATTTTTTCTGCTTTAATTTTTGAAATTACTTCTTCTGTTCCAGAACGGAACGTTTCCACCTTCACATCCGGATATTTAGCATGAAATGCTTCTACTAATTTAGCAGCATCTGCATCCGGCTGAGAGGTATAGAAATTAAGTGTTCCCTCTAGCTTTGACTCTGCCGAATCAGTATTTTCAGAAGCATTACTTGTTTCTTCCTTACTTCCACATCCTGCAGCAAATACCATCAATATTCCCATTATTAATACAAGCAACCATTTACGCATAATCAATTTCCTCCTCATCTGTACTGCCAAAATTTAAATGAGCAAACCATCGTTCAATTTGTTCTTTTTTTCTTCTATGAAATGTTCTAAACTCAATCGGTGATATTGTCACAAAGCCCTCTCTCAATAGATAGTAATCACTTTCTTTATCCAAATCCTTCATATTATGAAGCTGATCCTTCAGCCAGTAATAAACTTGTCCATGTGGATCATTTAAGCCAACATATGAATACCTTGCTACATTCATATCTAGAGGAACAATACGGACCCCCTTATAAACTTCTCTTGATAAATAAGGTAAGTTCACATTTAGGAAAACACCCTTTGGAAGCTTATTCTGTAACAGTACCTCCATAATGGGATAAAAAAGCTTTTTTACTTTTTCATAATTAATATCCATGTCAGAAAAGGCATTTAATGATACTGCTACAGCAGGAATTCCATAAAGCAAACCTTCCACTGCTCCAGCCATAGTGCCTGAGTAATAAAGATCGCGGCCTAGATTTGGTCCAAGATTTATTCCTGAGATAACAAAGTTTGGTGGTTCTTTCATCAGTACTTCGATTCCGAGCTTCACACAATCTGCTGGTGTTCCATTAACTGCCCAGCATCCTTTCGCACCAGGAAAAAGCGGCAGTGGCTTTGCCTTTAAGGGGACTCTTAAGGTAATGGAATGACTGACTGCACTTCTTTCCTGATCTGGACAAGCCACATAAACATCCGCAAAATGTTGCAATACTTCCACTAACGCCTGAAGGCCAGGAGCAAAAATACCATCGTCGTTCGTCACCAGAACTTTCATTGATGCACCCCCTTAATCATTTCCAGGCTTTTTAAATAGTGAAGATTATGATTCCACCAGTTCAAGCTTTCCGATGCATCAAAGCCCTCGACTACAACGGGAAGATGGGAAATAGAAAGAAATTCTTCTAATACATAGCTGTCGAGTATTCCTGTCCCAAGTGGAACATGTAGCTGGCTTACAGAATTATCACTTATATGAATTTTGTCCACGTTTAGTAATTGGGCAAACGCACGCCGAGGAATATCCTCCGAAATATGAGCGACATCAAAAGTTGTTTTTAATTCCGGTAAAAAATCCGCAATCAATCGGTTCATCGTATCAGGATTTGTCACAAATTCCTTTGGCTTTACCTCCATTAATTCCATACTAAGGCTTTTCTTGTATTGCTTTGCTGTTTCCATTAAGGTAAAAATAGAGTCCTTCATTAGCGTTTCGTATATTTCTTGTTTAATCTGTGGTAGCGTCAACCTCCCGGGGTGAAATGTTATCGAGTCTGCACCTATCTCATCTGCTAACTTAATGGAATGCTGGATTTGTCTTACCGAGCTTTCTCTTATTTCTCTTTCTAAAGAACAAATATTTAAATCCCAGCTAGCCGCATGTACGGTCAGGTTGAGAGAGCCATCCTGATTTGCTTCACGGATTTTTTTTGGATTTGTTCCATGAAACCAAACATGTTCTGCCCAAACTTCCAATCCTAATAATTCGCTCTGCTTGGCAAGCTGGACCACTTTGTCTACTGGATACGCCCAAGCTAACGTGGAAGCAAAATGCATAAAAGTACTTCACTCCTTTTGATAGAATTTAATTTATATAGGTTATTTTCTCTACTAATTAAATTTTAGAAAAGAAATATAAAGCTACTTTGGGGGCGAATGTAAAGATATTATGAAGAAAATTCAGATAACTCGCGAAGAGATAATTGTTTTTGCAATGAAAGTACGACTTTTTGTAAAAGTAGAGTAAATTATTTACACTTTGTTAAAATACATTGCTGTTTAAGGGGAAAATTTGTCTGAGGCTGAAATCCTTTTATAAATAATGCCTATTTTCGCAAAGACAAAAATAAATTCCCCTTCTATTTTGAAGAGAAATTTATTTATCAAATATAATACTCAGGATGTATGGACTTCTAAAAACCGTCACGATATAAGTAATTTTCTCCTTTGAAATTTTGAGATTTTACTTCAATGGAACGGCGTTTTTTGTTTTCAGAAAAAATACTATATGCTCTCTTAGAAATTCAACATAACGGTCAACCTCTTCTACCGTTGAATACGGTGAGATCGTGAAAAATTTATGTGCATATACAGGGATTCGCTTGCTTGAATTTGCTGATTCTACGAGACGCTGCTTTTTTGTATTTCCATAGAAGACCGTATCTCGTTCAGCACCAATTACTTCTGCAAACTCATCATTAAATTGATTGATTTCTATCATTTCTTCAGCAGTTAAAAGTCCATTCCATTCATCTTTCCATTTCGGCTCTTCAGGATAAAAGCGGAATGTCGTAATCGGTGAAATTTCATTCGTAATTGCTACATTCGAAATTTCTTTTGTTAACGTCTCTCTAAATTTAATATTAACGCGAATATAGTTAGCTAAAAGCTTTTGATATCCTTCCATGCCGAATGCTAATAGGGAGGCATAAATCGCCATAGCGCTTCCCATTCGCGAGCATTCGAGTGTGTAGCCTGTATGATAGCTACCGTAACCACGATTCCCAACATATGGAGTTTCCTCTTCATCTAAATCAACATACTTAAGGTTCTCTCTGTTCTTAATCAAAAATAAACTCGTAATATACGGCGTTTGCCCCAACTTATGGAAATCAAAAACCATACTATCTGCAAGTTTGATATGTTTAAACTTCTGTTGATAAGATTTCAGTACCTCCTTAATATTGTCCTCCAATCCTAAAGGATTGCTTTCAAAGTCGTAATTATTAAAGAAGGTGTACATCCCTCCCATCGCTGTGTCTGCGTGAATATAGATTGGGCTTAGGCAATGCGTGCTCTCTAGCTCTTCGGCAACCTGCTTAATTTCCTCTAAGTTGTCAATTCCAAATGTATCGGTTGTTCCCATTGTAGCAAGAACATAAAGAGGAACACCGCCTTTTGCTATTACCTGCTCCATTTTTTCTTTCAAGTCTTCTATATTCATAGAATGGTCGTGATTCACTTTCACACGAATCATATTTTCTACGCCAATTCCCGCTGCCTCTACAGATTTATACAAACTATAGTGGGAAAGTTCGGAACAGAAGCAGTATAGATTTCTAGGTATACCTATTTGATTAGAGGTTGGCGCATAGCGGGCGATTGCAAGACGTAAAGAGTTAAAGACAGCCCCTTGTCCTCCCCACGTTGTATATCCTGCACTTAAATTTTCATCATATCCGATTAGTTTGGACAACATACTTGTGACTTCGACCTCTGCCGTAGCTGCTGCTGGGCCTTCCACATCCCAAAGATTGTTTCCATTAACAAGCACCATCACTAAATTCCCGATAATACTAGCAATATTCGGAAGAGGCGCAGCATTCGCAACATAGTTTCGATTGACATAACGATGGCCATCTACCAACTTTAGAAGCTCTGCCATCACTTCATCCATTGGCACACCCGTTGTCGGAACGTCTGCTTTTTGAATAATACGATTATAATAATCCTCTGTGTACTCTGGCATCTCTCCAAGTGTTAGTTTGTTAGGATCCTTTAATTCATCTATCTTCGTTAAAATCGTCTTAAAATAGGACAATAATTCCTCTCTTTGAAAGTCATTTCCGTCCATACTAGGAAACAATTTTTGTATTTCCTTCATCGTTTGACCTCCTTGATATTTTTACTAGAAGTAGTTTTTATTTAAACAATTTGATAATCCCGCTACAACAGACAAGTCCAAATAAAAAGGCCCACACCAAGGCGGACATAAAGTGAAACTTCTCATAGGAGTGATTAACCTATGAGAAGCTATTTATCTTTATATTGCTACGCTAACCTTATCTTGAGCAAGTTGATCCACTTCTGTTTCAGCACCTTGATTCCAAGTAGATAGTAGTTTGTCTACATCATTTTTCAATGCTAAAAGGTTCTCTGCTTCTTGCACTAGTTTTTGCATCGTTTGTAGTTCATCATCACTAATTTCAATTAATTCCTCAAACATTTCAACCGATTCTCGTGAGATAGATGCTATCTGTACAATGGTTGTCATAATTTGCTGGGAAGAAGAAGACAATTCCTCCGTACTTGCAGAAGAATTTGTATTATTTTCGGCAATGGTTTTTGTAGTAGCGAGAATTTTTTCGAACATCGTTCCAACCTCTAAAATGTTCGTGTTTGTATCTTTAAACTCTTCTGTTCCCTGTTGCATTGATTTTACAACTATACCCGTTTCTTCTTGGATATTTTTTACAATATTTGATACTTCAGAAGAAGATTGACGAGACTGTTCAGCCAGCTTTCGTACCTCATCTGCTACAACGGCAAAGCCTTTACCGTGTTCCCCTGCACGAGCTGCTTCAATTGCTGCGTTCAATGCCAATAAGTTAATTTGTTCGGAAATCCCCGTAATTACTTTTACAATTGTACCTATTTCTTGAGACTTTTCTCCAAGTTTGTTAATAGCATGGAAGGTTGTATTGATCGTTTGGTTAAATTGCTCCATTTTTTCTAAAGAGTCCTTTAACTTCTCATTTCCTTCTTCCGTCAATTCTAAAGTAGTATTGGATTGTTCAGAAATTTGATTGGATCTTATCGATAAATCTTCGATTGCCTGAGCCATTTCTTCCATCGATAGCGCGCTTTCCTCTGTAGCTATTAATTGTTTTTGTAACCCTCTGCCTACCTCGTCAATAGCAGCTCTAACAATATCAGCTTTTTCTGTAGCATATTCACCAATTTCAGCTAAGTTTTCTCCCTTTTTATGCACATTTACTGAAAAGGAAAAAAACTTCTCTCTAATACGATCTAAAAACTCAATTAGTTGATTAAATGTAGCATGATAAGAGCTTGTCCCCTCCACTTTGCTACTCATATTACCTGCTGCTATTTCTTTCATCCCATTTATTATTTCATTATTGATATGCGGATGATGTTTCAGTGAAAAATATCGGTAAGCAAAATACACTGTTGTAACTAATAAGATAACAATAATACCTAGCAATATAGCTTCCATGATTAATTAACTCTCCTATTTTTATATTATTTATTTCAGTTCTTTAATAATGATATATGTTCCGTCAGCTATTGTTGAAGGGATTCTATTAAGTCTGCTATTCTCTTGATACTTATGAACAATATAATTTCCATCTACATCTCTATATTTCACCATATTATGATATTTCTCCATCACACGCATGGACTTAGGGTTTGTCGCTTCTCCTAAAACAGCCTTCAATCCTTGTGCAGCTGCTTTCGTTATTAATATATTTCCTAATTCCTTAATAACTTCGTGACGTTCCTGTTCAGCCGTTACTCCTAACATGAATAAATGTAGCATTTCCCCATTCTTCATATCATTCCCAGTACGTTCTTTATAATCTGCCATGAAACGTTTATCCACATCTTCCAAAACGTGAAGGATAACATTCATATCAGAAAAAGAACCTTCAAATACATCTTCTCCAATAATCTCCGGCGCATTTGTATCTCCAGCAAGTACACCAACCACATTATGACTGCTATCTAGAGCGACTGCACAATATCCTTGCTCAATGGTAGAATCTAGATAATCCTTCGTAAATTGATAGAAATCTTCATAGCCTATATTTAATTGACCAACCATCGGCTCTTGAACCCATTTCCCCACTACATCTACTCCAATAAAAGAGCTGGCAAGACAATTTGCAGCCTTTTCGATTAAAGCTGTTTGTTCCTTTGTGATAATCTCATATGTGTATAAAGCTTGTGTTTTTTGCAATTTTCCCAACGTCCCTTCTACTCATTAGATAAAAAACCCCTTCGTATTACTTGATACCTAGCCTTACATAGAATGAGATACACGATCAATAAATGTACCAGTAAAATCAATTCTTTCAAGGGCATTTCTAATTTGCACTTGAGCAATTTTAGATGAGGGTTTCACTACAATAACATCCTTAAAACCTAAGCTACAATAAAATTGCATCGTTTGTTCCAGCTGTGGTACAACCTTTGACGGAACAGGCGTTTGGTGGGTACCATCAACAACAAAGGTATAATCTTTTCTTGATACTTTATTTATCGTATCCTGTAAATCAACCATATACCCTTCAGCGTCTTCCGCTCTCATCAATCCATGTACCTGAACATGTACTTCTTTTGCGTTTTCATCTATTGCCATCTTATACTTCTTTTTGTCTACTACAATCATCACTAATCTCCTTTTCTTTTAGTCTACCTACTTTATATTTTCAACATTTTCCACAGAAGTCCAAAACAAAATAGCTATCCCAGACATAGATAAATAGGGATAGCCAAATAATCGCTTGATGTTATGTTTGGCAACCCGACTATCATTATCCAGAAGGATTTTAGACTCGTAGCTTTGCGTCCTTACCTTTCGATAAGTTTGCCTTTATTCATTATAGAAAAACAATAGTTCTAATATCATATATATATATTACTATATAATTATAAAGAACTTGTCATTTTTTGTCGATACTAGTATTTTTTCTTCATCGTCATTTTTACAAAAATAGTTCTAATTACTCTGATCCAACTAGTAGACATAAGATAAATCTCTACAAAAATTAAAAGCCTGTTACTCCTAGTGTCGAAAGGTCGACTATTACTAGAAGTAACAAACTTAGTTTACTAATCAATCCTCATCATTATTAAACATGTGCCCAAATACCGACGCTCTTAATCTCTTTATACTCAGGCTGCCAAACTGCATCTTCTACAGCTTTTGGAACATCCGTAACCGTTATCTCTGCTCTTGCAATCCCTTCCTCTATAGCAGTCTTTGCCACTTCAATCGCAACATAGATAGATACTTCATATAATTTTTCAATCGAAGGAAGTAATGATGCACCTGGTTGGTTAGTCTCGCACATCTTCGCGACCGCATTGGCTGCTGCTGCGAACATTCCTTTTGAAAAAATTTGTGCTTTTGCAACAATAGCTCCTAGTCCCAAGCCTGGGAATATAAATGCATTATTTGACTGCCCAATTTCATAGGAAACACCATTATATTCTACATTGGCAAAAGGGCTGCCTGTTGCAATTAAAGCCTTGCCATCTGTCCATTTAATCAAGTTTTCCGGCACTGCTTCAGCCAATTTAGTAGGATTGGACATAGGCATAATGATTGGGCGTTCCACATACTTTGCCATTTCTTTCACAATCTCCTCCGTAAAAGCGCCTGCTTGGCCAGAAGTACCAATTAGGATAGTTGGTTTCACTCGCTTAACTACTTCCATTAATGCTATGATTCCGTTCTTATTCTTATCCCAATCCTTTACTTCCTCCGCTTTTCTTACATAAGGCAATTGGAATTTAAAGACATCAGGTGTTTCATCTGTCAATAACCCTCGATAGTCAATAGCCCAAAAACGATTATAAGCTTCTTCCATTGTTAATCCTTCACTCAGCATGGCATCTACCAATTGATCCGCGTTACCGAGACCACCAGCACCTGGTCCAAAGACAATAATACGTTGATCCTTCAGAGAAGCTCCTGTGACTTTCAACGCAGACATAACAGCAGCAAGAGTCACCGCACCTGTTCCTTGGATGTCATCATTAAAGGTAAGAATATTATCACCATATTTATTTAAAATATTTCGTGCATTCACATTGCCAAAATCCTCCCAATGAAGAAGTACTTCTGGGAAAAACTTTCTTGCAGTATGAATGAACAAATCAACGAACTCGTCATAACGTTCACCACGGACACGAGGGAATTTATTACCAATATAGATAGGGTCTTCAATTAAAGATTGATTGTTCGTACCAACATCCAACACAACTGGCAGAACACGGCTTGGATCGATACCTGCTGCAGCTGTATATACTGCTAGTTTACCTATCGCAATATCTATACCACCAACCCCTTGATCCCCAATACCAAGGATACTTTCAGAATCCGTGATGACGATTAAATCAATCTCATTTTTAGACTTTCCAAGATTATGAAATGCTTTTTCCACGCCTTCAGGATTATCAATAGAAAGATATAATCCACCCGGACGGCGATAGCTATGAGAATATGACTGGATAACCTCACCGACAGTAGGTGTATAAATGATTGGGAGCATTTCCGCTATGCGTTCCTTTATAAGTTGGTAAAACAGAACAACATTACGGTTATATAAATCATAAAGAAAACGATTTTTTTGAAGATTTGTGGTTAACAGTGAGAATTGCTCATAAACTCTATTCACTTGTTCATCAAGAGTGAGCACTTGTGGGGGCAACAGACCTACGAGACCTAGATCTTCCCTTTCCCCATTCGTAAAAGCTACTCCTTTATTTAAAAAAGGATTAGAGAGAATTTCTTTTCCTTTTAGTGTTGTGATAATTACATTCTCAGATACGCTCATTGTGTCGCTCCTTCTTTCTATATTAATTAAAAGCTATTAATCTTCTATTATCAAAAACTAGCTACTTCCTTTAATGTTAAAGTCTTTTGCTCTTTTCCACTAGACTATTTAACTTAAATTCATTATTTTGTAACTAAATAACGTAAAGGATAAAGGGAAACTTCCATCAATGGGGGTTTTCCTTCCTCCCCCACTGATGGTTAGTTGAACCAATCGACAGTTGTTCTCCCACCTATCTCGTATTCTCATAAGCTTGAGGGGGAGAAGTCTTACTGTCCGTTTAGAGTGGAATAAAAGGTAGGCAAAAAAAGCAAAAGGCTACTAAGCTCAAAAAAAAGAGATACAAGCAGCCTTATTTATATTATGAAATTTAGCAAAACGACATATGCTATTAAGAAGATTTAACTAACATAAGAGATTAATCCAAATCTTTTTTAAAAAGTTTTTTTAAAATTATTATCACTAGTGTTGCATAAATGTTGTTAGAATATTCAGTTTAAATATGTCCCCTGTTAAGAGCCAAAAAAGTAAATACCCAACTAAAGGTGGATCCATCCATTTGGAAATTTTTTTACAATTAGACTTAAGAGACGACGACAATTTGTTTATTAAGGAATGGTTTTTCCTTCAATCTTTCGAAGCCAAATATGTGCTGGTTTCCACAAAGCTGCCCGTAAATATCGGCTAATTTGTAGGGTTTTTCGTTTACTTTTTGTCTCGATTTGTGCGAGAACATGCAGGCAAAAAACAATAAGTGCGATAAACACTTGATTCTGAATTGCCCATTCGCTTTGGCCGTAAAACTTTTTGATATGGAGATGTTGTTTAATCCATTTGAAAAATAACTCAATCGCCCAGCGTGATTTATACATCTTTGAGATTTCTTCAGCACTTAAATCAAAACGATTTGTGATTAAATGAAGCTCATTTCCTTTTGAATCAATCACTTTTAGAAGACGAAAGTAATTTTCGGCACGGTTTTGCGTCGTACCAATCAACACCATTTGATCCGACAAAACAGATGTATTCTCGGGTAGTTTAAAATCGTAAACCTCCCGTATGACTGCGTTTTTTCGCAGCCTAGAAAGGAAAAAGTAGCCGTCATCTGTCATCCGATCAAAGCGTTCGTAGTCTAAGTAACCACGGTCAAACACATACATACATTCCTTGTCATCAACCATTACTTCAAGCTGACCGCGGTCATGTTCTTTGGCCGTTGTCATAATGGCCTTTTCGGGATAGGATATACCTTTTTCCATAAACACAAGGCGTAAGTGCAATTTAACACCCGCTTTTGTTTTGCGGAATTTTGCCCATTTATGATTAGTCAAATTGAGAGGCAATGTGCTTGAATCAATGATTTTTAATGGCATCACAAGTTTCGTGTTGTGCGTTTTGGCATGAATTTGTGAAACTAAATCAAGGAAAAGCTTTTGGAATAAGTCTGGATTCATGCCATTTAAACGGCGTGAGAGTTGGGAAATACTGATAGAATCAAGATCAATGCCCTTTTGCAGTTGATCATCGAAAAGACAATCGCTCAGCGCATGCAGACTTTCGACTTCTTCTAGCTGCGCAAAAAGTAATAATTTTAGAAATGACTCTGTCGTTAGTTTTTTCGTATAGAAATCTAATTTCAACGTTTTCACGTTTTCTTCAAATAATTGAAGATTTATTGGTGAAAACCATTGTCCAAATGAAGTTTTTCGTGTAATCTTGTCCATGCGATAGTCCTTTTTAGTGGATTTGGACGGGTTACCACCTAACTTATCCATTATAAAGGACTTTTTCTTTGCATAAAATGATAAAATTGAACATTTCAAGTATTTTTAATAGTTAAATTAAATTAACGCAACACTAGTGAATTATTATAATACTAAAATACAGCATGAAGTTTTTTTGTAATTAAAAAAAGCACTTATAGGAATAGAAGGTTATGCCCTTGAAACTAACAGATTGTCATGTTTTGATGCTTTTTTTATCTCAAACTACTATTACGGATTATAATAATTGAAAATTCTTTCTTCTTATGTGTATAGTTAAACTGATAAAACAGCCAAAAGGAGTGGGGACTCATGGGTTTACAAAGAAATTGGGCAGGTAATTTTCAATATAGCACAACTAACTGGCATGAACCTGCATCTGTTGAAGAGGTTCAACATTTAGTATCAAGCTTAGCAAAACTACGTGTAATCGGAACACGTCACTCGTTTAATAGCATTGCAGATTCGAATGAGAATATAGTATCTTTACAAAAGCTCAATAAGGTCTTAACCATTAATCACGAAAAGGGAACTGTAACCGTGGAGGCCGGAATTAAGTATGGAGATCTTTGTCATGCACTTCAACAACAAGGCTATGCCTTACATAACCTTGCCTCTCTTCCCCACATTTCGGTTGCTGGAGCATGTGCAACAGCAACACATGGTTCAGGCAATAACAAT
Source organism: Niallia alba (assembly GCF_012933555.1). Classification (GTDB taxonomy): domain Bacteria; phylum Bacillota; class Bacilli; order Bacillales; family Cytobacillaceae; genus Niallia; species Niallia alba. The sequence goes on along the minus strand of NZ_JABBPK010000001.1, from coordinate 529,340 downwards.
CAAAATCTAGCTGCAGCAGTATCCTCTATGGAAGTTGTGACAGCAGATGGAAGTATTGTAACCTTTTCCAGAGAAAAATCAGAGGCGGATTTACATGGCGCTGTCGTTGGACTAGGTGGTCTTGGAATCGTCACAACCCTAACATTAGACATCATGCCAACTTATCAAATGAGGCAAGATGTTTATGAAAATCTTCCGCTCGCTCAATTAGCTCACGATTTTGATACTATTTATTCCAGTGCCTATAGTGTCAGTCTGTTTACAAATTGGCAGGACGAAATATTTAATCAAGTGTGGCTGAAAAGTAAACTAACAAATGATCAAACTTTTTCGTTGGGAGAAGACTTTTTTGGAGCAAAAACGGCTAAAGAAAATCTCCATCCTGTACCTGGGGTCGGAGCAAAGAATTGCACAGCGCAGCTTGGTGTACCCGGGGATTGGCTCGATCGCATGCCACACTTCCGAATGGACTTCACTCCGAGTAAAGGGCAAGAGTTACAAAGTGAGTACATTCTGGCCCGAGAGCATGCCTATGACGCTCTTTGTGCACTTAGCAAAATCCGTAAACATATTGCACCACATTTATTTATATCAGAAGTACGAACAATTGCCCAAGATGAACTTTGGTTAAGTCCATCCTATAAGCAGGATTCCGTCGCCTTTCACTTTACGTGGCAGGAAAAATGGGAGCAAGTTCAACAGGTGCTGCCATTAATCGAAGCCCAGCTTGAACCTTTTCAAGCAAAACCGCATTGGGGGAAACTGTTTACTACTTCGCCTTCCAAAATACAGTCATTATACGAAAAGATGCCTGCTTTTCAGCAATTGCTTCTGAAACATGACCCTAAAGGGAAGTTTCGAAATAACTTTTTGAATAAATATATATTTAACGAGGAAAAATGAATTCGTTTACAAAAATAATCACTTTTGCTAGAAATAGGTAGAAATACAGCTTTCTATAATTAATACAAGAAATGCAATAGCGTCTTCTAAACAAGGGTGCAGTCAGTAGGCACCCTTGTCAGCGTTTCTAAATCTCAATTATAATAGGAAGAATCATTGGCTTGCGCTTTGTTTGATTAAATAAATACTGTCCAACTGATTTTTTTATATTTTGTTTCATTACATTCCATTTGTGAATATTCTCCGATTGCAAGTCGTTCACAGTCGTTTTGACCAAACGGTTTACTTCTTTTAGTAGTTCATCTGAGTCACGTGCATAAACAAATCCCCGAGTAATCGTATCTGGTCCAGAAATTATCTTCCTGTCTGCCTTGCTAATGGTGATAACGACAACAAGCATTCCGTCTTCAGATAGCTGTTTTCGATCTCGTAATACGATATCTCCAACATCGCCAACACCCATTCCATCCACATATGTATCTCCTGCTGGAACAGAGCGGGTCTGACGAGCAACTCCATTTTCGATATCGACTACTTCTCCGTTTTTTATAATAAAGGTATTTCCTTTTTCCACTCCAACTGCTTCAGCTAACATCCGGTGATGGTGGAGCATACGAGTTTCACCATGAATGGGAATGAAGTAAGTTGGTTTCATCAAGGTTAACATCAGCTTTAAGTCTTCCTGATAGCCATGACCAGAAACATGCATTCCCGTAGTACTGCCAGAGCCATAAATCACTTTAGCTCCCAACTGAAATAAGTTGTCGATAATTTTCGAAACATCTTTTTCGTTTCCTGGAATTGGGGACGCTGCAAGTATAACGGTATCTCCAGGATAGATTGTGACATCACGGAAGTTTCCACTTGCTAACCGTGATAAAACTGCCATTGGTTCTCCTTGACTGCCTGAACAAAGTATGGCAACCTTTTCTGCTGGTAGTTTATCGACTTCGCTAGCATCGATTAACATCCCTTCAGGCATAGTAAGATACCCACGTTCCATAGCAACATCTACAATATTGACCATACTGCGCCCAAGCAATGCAATTTTTCGATTCGTTTTCATAGCCGACTCTACTACTTGCTGAACACGATTGACATTCGATGCAAATGTAGAAACAAAAATTTTCCCGCTTGCTTTTATAAAGGCTTCATCCATGTGAGAACCTACCATTTGTTCAGAGGGAGTCAGCCCTTTACGCTCCGCATTGGTACTTTCTGATATTAAAGCTAAGACTCCCTGCTGACCGATTTCTGCCATCTTATGTATATCGGCATATTGGTTATTGGCAGGGGTTAAGTCAAATTTGAAATCCCCAGTATGGACAATATTTCCTTCCGGAGTATGAAAAACAACTCCAAGACAGTCAGGTATACTATGACTTACTTTAAAAAAGGAAACTTGAACCTTTTCAAATTCCAACTTTGTATTGGAGTCTATGGTCAATAATTCAGTATCTCCTCTTAACCTATGTTCGTCGATTTTTAATTCTATTAAGCCTAATGTAAACTTAGTTGCATAAATAGGAATACTTAATTTTCTTAGAAAATAAGGTATTCCACCAATATGATCTTCGTGACCATGGGTAACGATCAAAGCCTTGATTTTATCCCGATTCTCTTCCAAATAGGTTAGGTCAGGAATAATTAAATCAATACCTAATAAGCTTTCATCAGGAAACTTTCCGCCACAATCAATAACAAAAATCTCGTCCTCATATTGAACGACATACATGTTTTTTCCGATTTCATTGATTCCACCAAGGGCAAAAAAAGACAAAGGATTTTCAGTGACCTTCATTATTCTCCTCCTATCAAACTAAATATGATTATTATTCTTTTTTTGTAAAATTTCCATGCAAAGGAAAGGAAAGAAAACAAATCACATTTATTAAAGAAGACTCACCACTGTTGCGGATTAATAGCAAAAGCAATATGCGAAAACAGCCATTCAAAAAGAAAAACCCCTAGTAAGGGGCTTCAATCGAAAATATAATACTTGTCATTCGAACTATTTAAAGTTTTTAATGCCAGTTTCTAGTATTTCCATTTGCAGCAAAATCTGTTCGTCTGTTATGGTCTTATCTTCACCATTAATAATCGCTTTATATAAATCGTCATATACTCTTCCATAATCACCATTTACAGATTTCACTGTTTCTTCGTGGATTGTACCTTCTTCATCCATATATGTTAGGACTCCATAATGTTTTATTGTATCTATACCAAAATCTTTGTTATCAGGCATGTAAAATAACTTTAAATGCTCTTCTTGGCGATCTTTCGTTTCTTTCACAAAGCATCCCTTTTTACCATGTACAACGAAGCTAGGTCTTTCCTTCAGCCTAAAATAACTGGATTTTACCGATATTTTCACCTTATCATAATATAAGTCTAAATCAAAATAATCATTCATTCTTCCTTGTCCTAATAATTGCCTTACATCATAATGGATGTTATCCGGCTTGCCAAAATAGCTGATAACCTGATCTAGTGTATGGCAGCCATGTCCATATAAAAATGACTCCGCAGGATTAAAGGACTGTGCAGATTCTGGTACTTCGGGACGATAATAATCGTAATGCATTTCCACTTCCAGCAAGTCCCCGAGCTTTCCTTCTTCGATAACCTTTTGAACAGTTAAAAAATCACTATCAAAACGTCTGTTTTGATACGCCTGAACAATTAATCCCTTCTCTTTTGCCATTGCAAATATTTCTTTTGCCTGTTCAGAGGTTTCCATAAAAGGTTTTTCAACCAAACAGTGTTTATTATGTTCTAATGCTAGTTTTGTGTATTCAAAATGGCTGTCATGTCTTGTACAAATAACGACAAGTTGAATGTCCTTGTCATTTAATAGCTCATTTAAATCCGATGTATAATTTACTCCTGCAATTCGATCCCAGCTTTCCCGCTTAGGATTTCTTTGATAAATTGTTTTTACCTTTATATTCTCTCTTTGCAGCACAAACGGCAGATGATATCTGTTTGTGCTTTTTCCATTTCCAATATAACCAATAGTAAGCATAAGCAGCCTCCTAAAATATATTTGTTTAATTTCTTCTTTTATTATTTATCCCATTTTTCTTGCCATTTGTCATTTGAAAAGCACCTCCTTGAAATTTATATCAAGAGGTGCTTCTCTATTTTATATCGCCTTATTTACTTATTACATTAAGTGGATTAAGTGGAATACGATCCCCACTACGAACAATCCAAGAATCATAACAATTGGAGAAACTTTCTTTCTAAGCAACCACATGCAAAGTAGTGTTAACAATAATCCAGCTAAACCAGGAATTAGACTATCTAAGTTACTTTGTAATGTAGTGACTTTAATAGGATCTAACGAAAGCCCTGCGGCTTGTTGCTCTAAAGCGGTTTTAACCCCTTCTGCTCCAGCAGGTAACTGATCCCAATCAATATAAGCACCTTCGTCAAGCTCTACCGAGGATACAACAGGTGTAAATTGAACCGATACCCACCGGTTAACTAATGCACCGAGGATAAACATCCCGAGAATGGATGCCCCTTTAGTGATGTTTTGAAGTAATCCACCAGATAAATCGTCCGTAATTTTAGACCCAGCTTTGTAACCAACTTCTTGTGTATACCAAGTGAAGCCCATACGGATAAGGTTCCATGCAAAGAAGTAAATAATTGGTCCAAGAATGTTACCAGTCAATGCAAGAGAAGCTGCTAATGCACCAAGGATAGGTTTAACTGTAAACCAGAAAACTGGATCTCCAATACCAGCTAATGGTCCCATCATACCTACTTTAACCCCTTGAATTGCCTTATCATCAACAGGCGCACCATTTGCCCGTTCTTCTTCAAGCGCTAATGTTACACCAATAATAGGTGAAGCTACATAAGGATGTGTATTAAAGAACTCTAAGTGACGTTTTAGTGCTTCAGCACGATCTTCTTTTGATTTATATAATCTTTTAATGGCAGGAATCATCGAAAATGCCCAACCACCGTTTTGCATACGTTCATAGTTCCAAGAACCTTGAATAAAAGTAGAACGCCACCAAACCGAAATACGATCTCTTTTTGATAATTTTAATGCTTTTTCCATTGTATGTCCCCTCCTTCTTAGTAATTATCGATAATATCGCCTAGTGGATCACCAGTGTTTCCGTTTCCGCCATTACCTGAGCCGCCTTTGTTAGAAAGCGCAATATAGATAAGAGCAAGAGCAACACCGATAGCCCCAAGACCAATAAGTGTAATTTGTGAAACAGTCGCTAATACGAAACCAATTGCGAAGAATGGCCATACTTCTTTTGTAGCCATCATGTTAATTACCATTGCATAACCAACTGCTACGACCATTCCCCCACCGATTGCTAAACCATTTGTCAACCAATCTGGCATAGCTGTAAGTAAGTCACTCACCGGACCTGCACCAATTGCGATAATTAATGCAGCTGGAATAGCAATACGTAAGCCCTGTAAGCAGATAGCAACAATATGCCATAGTTCAACTTTTCTAATGTTTCCTTCTTTTGCTGCCGCATCCATCAAATGTACTAATCCTGTTGCAATTGTACGAACGATGATTGTTAATAATAAACCAGCTACTGCAAGTGGAACAGCAATCGCGATTGCTGAAGATACTCCCGCATCCCCTTGACCACTCAATACTAAAATAATTGCAGATGCAACTGATGCTAACGCAGCATCCGGTGCAACGGCAGCTCCAATGTTCGCCCAACCTAAAGCGATCATCTGAAGGGTTCCACCCAAGATAAGACATGGTACTAATTGCCCTGTAACTAAACCGACTAACGTACAGGCAATGATTGGTTGATGGAAATGGAATTCATCCAAAATTCCTTCCACACCAGCTAAAAACGCTACAATAATGACTAATATTATTTGAATCATATTCAAATCCATGTTTATTAATCCTCCTTTTTCTTCGATAATAGGATTATTTTCGTTTGTTTAACTCTTCTTGCGCCTTTTTGATTATTTCATTCATGTTACCTTTTGAATCGTTCGGAACTTTACGTACGTCGAAGCTTAAACCAGCTTCCTTTAACTTAGCAAATGCATTAATATCGTCTTGGTTAAAAGCCAATACCTTATTCGGTTGAACTTTACCTGGTGAGTGTGCCATCGAACCTACGTTGATTGTCTTCAATGGAACGCCACCCTCAACCGCTCTAAGCGCATCTTGTGGATTTTCAAATAGAAGCAATGCGCGTTGACCACCAAAGTGTTGATCATCTTTTGCAAGCTCGATCATTTTTTTCACAGGAACCACATGTGCCTTTACACCTGGAGGAGCAGCCTGTTGGATTAATTTCTTACGAAGGTCATCCTTCGCTACTTCATCAGATACAACAATAATACGTGTAGGCTGCGTAGTTTTTGTCCAAGCAGTCGCTACTTGTCCATGAAGTAAACGAGAGTCAATACGAGCTAATACGTATTCAAATTTACCAGGAGCACCAGCATTTACTGGTTGAGCAGTTGCAGTAGCAGCTGTTTCTGCTGGTTCTAATGTTTCAGGTCTTACTTTAACTCCTTCTTTTGCTGTCCCTAAAATATGTGCGGCAATTTCATGTGCCGTGTTCATTGTGAAGCGTGATGCATAAGCTTCAATCAACATTGGTAAGTTCATACCAGCAACGATTGCCCATTTTTCATTGTTTTCTTCAAACAAGCTATTGGCTTGGTTGAAAGGAGTTCCACCCCAAAGATCGACTAAGAATAGTACTTCGTCTTGGTTGTCGAAAGAGGCAATTGCTTCTTTCATTTTTGCCTTTACATCTGCAGGTCCTTCGCTCGGCATCAATGTAACAGCTTTTACATTTTCTTGCTCCCCGAAGATCATCGACCCAGATTGCAACATACCACTGGCAAATTCACCGTGACTAGCAATGATAATTCCTACCATCTTTTTACCTCCTATTATATTTTTTACAGCTAAATATGGAGAATCCACTAAAATATCTTTTCAGCTGCATTTTCATAGCTCATCTAAAGCGATTACATAAAGCGATTACAGATTTCATACAATAAAAAAGGCATGAGTAAAAAGTCAATTTAAATGAAGCTATGGGTATAGAATGCCCCTTAATGCTTCATTCAAACATACTTTTTTACTCATGCCTGATCGAATCAGTAACACGTAAAAATAATGCCGATGGTTATTTAATTTCTGCAAACGCTTTAAATGGAGTGTTTAATTATTCTCGCTTCACTTTAGTAAGCTTCCAAAAAAATTATAGCATACCGAATATTCACTTTCAATAGGGAAAATATTTTTTTGGTTCCGCTATCATCTTACCAGTGATGACTCTTTCAAGATCATTACGGAGATGCAGGTTAATCGTTTAAATCCATAATATTCAGTACTTCTTCTACTTTCAAAAACTCTTACTTTTTTGATTTAATTCTCAATCCACGCTTAATAACATCAAAGAAACTCAATGATTGGACCATGCGTTTCGGATCAACGTATTCACGGATTACTCGCAAAACTTTCTTCGGATCTTTAGAGGAAAATGTATACGTCCCATTTCGCTTAGTTTGGACGGAATAACGGGGTATCCATTTTCCTTTGAACATGATCGAAGCGATTACATAATCAACTTCTTCCCAAGGAATCTGTATAAACTTACGAGCATCACGGCTATTAAAGAATTCAAATCCTTTGTCCCCAATCATAATCTTCCCATATTCTGAAATTCCCGTATGCGAGGTTGCATTAATAACTAAATCGACTTTTGTGTTAATTGATTGGACCATTTTTTTACTCCATTTCTATCTTTTAATACTAATAATTATACGTGTTTTTTTGCTTTAAGCAAATACTCTGGGGAAGTTCACATTATCTTCGAAATTATGAGAGATTGATGAAGGGTCTGATATATCTTAGCAGAAATCATGGATAGTCTAGATAAGGGGAAATATGAATCTTCATTTTTTTCCCAATAGTAAAATAGGTCTCTAAAAGTTCGATCAAACTTTTAGAGACCTCGATCATTATCTTCTAGTTAGTAAAATGTTCGCATTTCACTTTCGTTTTTAACAAGTCCTTTTCTATTATATCAGCATCTCCAAAGTTGTTTTTCCAAAAAGGATGCCTGTAAAAAGAACTTAATATCCAAAAGTTCCTGAACCTGTCTTTTACGATTTTCTTATAAGCTTTAGTGTCCAAGGTAAAGCAACCCCAAATACTAGCAAATAACAAGGAATGGAATAAATAGGTTTCCATCCCTTTAATTTTAAAAAGCCTAGTTTTCCTAATATATACTCCATTAAAAATGATAATAATGAAAATAAAATTACTCTAATTAGCTTTGTAGGAGATTTATAACGATTTAAAAACAAGATTGCAATTGTAACAGGTCCTACAATAAACATAAAATAATCAGGTATCCCACCGATTGAGGAATCTCCTGAATCTAAAAGATCGAAAATATAGAATATTACAATATTAATTAACCAGCCATAAAATCCAACCATTCCACAAAGTAATATCCACTCATTTCTTGAAATATTTTTAGTTGTAGTGATTGAAAAATATAGTAGTATCGATCCTGTTAAATGAATAAACCATGAACCTTTTGCTGTAAGGTTAAGTCTTTCTACTACACCATTCCAGTACATAGCTAACCTCCGTAAATAAATTTAATTAGTTGTATAGACTTATTTTTTATTATTTTCATTAACGATTTATTTATGTAAATTATTATAAACCTCCGAATAACTAAATCATTTTCACCCTAATTTACTTTTTCAGATGCATAATATCGGACAAACAATAAACATATTTTATCACTAGTGTTGCACTAATTAAATTTCAATATTAAAAATACCCATAATCTTCACTATTTTGTTTTGTGCAAAGAAAAAGTCCTTTATAATGGAAAAGTCAGGTGGTAACCCGTCCAAATCCACTAATAAAGGACATCTCACATGGACAAGATTACACGAAAAAATTCATTTGGACAATGGTTTTCACCAATTAATTCTCATTTATTTGAGGAGCAAGTGAAAACATTAAAATTAGATTTCTATACGAAAAAATTAACGACCGAATCGTTCCTAAAATTATTCCTGTTTGCACAATTACAGGAAATTGAGAGTCTTCATGCACTAAGTGATAGTCTTTTCAATGACCAACTTCAAAAGGAGATCAACCTTGATTCTATTAGTATTTCTCAGTTATCACGTCGATTAAATGGGTTGAATCCTGACCTTTTCCAAAGGCTATTTCTCGATTTAGTATCACAAATTCATGCTAAAACACACTATACAAAACTGGTCATGCCGTTAAAAATCATCGATTCAAGCACATTGCCACTGAATTTGACCAATCATCGTTGGGCTAAATTCCGCAAAACAAAGGCCGGTGTGAAACTGCATCTACGCCTTGTGTTTATGGAAAAAGGGATTTCCTATCCTGAAAAAGCGATCATGACAACGGCAAAGGAACATGATCGCAATCAGCTTGAAATCATGGCGGATGACAAAGAATGCATGTATGTGTTTGACCGTGGATACTTAGACTACGAACGCTTTGATCGAATGACCGATGATGGTTTCTTTTTCCTCACCAGATTGCGAAAAAATGCCGTCATCAGGGAAGTTTGTGATTTTAAACTCCCAGAAGGAACGACTGTTTTGTCGGATCAAATGGTGATCATTGGTACGATTCAAAATCGAGCTGAAAACTACTTTCGCCTTTTAAAAGTCATGGATTCAAAAGGGAACCTACTTCACTTAATCACGAATCGCTTTGATTTGAGTGCCGAAGAAATTTCTGAAATGTATAAATCTCGTTGGGCGATTGAGTTATTTTTTAAATGGATTAAGCAACATCTCAACATAAAGAAATTCTACGGACAAAGTGACTGGGCCATTCAGAATAAAGTTTTTATTGTGCTGATTGTATTTTGCTTACATGTTCTAGCACAAATTGAAACAAAAAGTAAGCGAAAAACCTTACAAATAAGCCGTTATTTAAGGGCAGCCTTATGGAAACCAGCACACATCTGGCTTCGAAAAATTGAAGGCAAAGCTATCCCTTAATAAGCTAATTGTCGTTGTCACACAGGTCTAATTGTAAATAAATTTCCAAATGGATGGAGCCACCTTTAATTAGGGATTTACCTTTTTGGCTCCAAACCGGAAGAACAATTAAACTGAAAATTAAGACACTATTTATGCAACGCTAGTGGTAAAATATGTCTTTATAATAAAAAAATCTCTCAGAAATAAATTTCCGAGAGATCTTTTTTATTATGTGATCAAACCATGTTGTCTTCGAAGCGTGGCCTTATAAAGGGTTTATCCCCCTTATTACATCATGCCGCCCGTGAGTTTAGAGTGTGTAATATCGTTAACGAGAGGTGCTAAAAGCGCGGTATTGGATATTGTTGGCTGTAACATCTTTAACGGGGATTTACCGTTTTTATGGGATTGCGTTAGCAAAATGTTAGCATTTTGATTAAATACTCAGAAGGTGATCGCGTATTAATATGGAGGTGGTGTTTACCTTAACCTAGTTTTTGCGCACTTCCATATTTTCGAAGTTGATGATTAATTTATGTGCAAGAAAAAAATCACTCCCGATGATTCCGTCAAATCCATGCATTTCTCTAACATCACCGAGCTCTATAGTGAAATTATTCAGTCGAAACTCATCAATATTCATACCACTTACTTTTTGTTCAATGCAGATTTCCGTACCGCCAATTCCGTACATCTTTCGTGTAATTGCATTTTCTAAATCGAGCATCAGACCAATTTCTTCACATAAGTCTGTATCTAAAATGGTTGAAGAACAGCCGGTATCAAGGAGTACGTTGCTAAATGTCTTTTTCTGTCCAACATATTCAATTTCAACAGAGACTAGAGGTAAGCGGTCATCCAGTTGAAATTTCATACTCTTCTTCGTACTCCTATATATGGCTGCTCAATTACCTTTATTTCTTCGTTATTCGTGTGAAAGATATATAATTCACGATTTTGATTTTCCCCGTGTAGCTTTTTATACACTTTCCATGCTGCATTGCCATTCTCAAAGTCATCAATTACCGACATTTCTTCGATGATTCTTTCTTTTCCTTTTGCTTCAGACTTTAATGCTTCTACTAAGACACACCTTTCTGGAAAATGCTGACGTACTTCAGACCATTTCATTAACATCCCTCTTCCGATTCATTATTTTATAAATTTCTTTATTAGAACAATCATACAAGTTTGCACTACAATAGAATTTCTTTTGTGTCATCTAATTTTTTAATACTAATGGGTTCGGATATTTCAAAAGCCAACACTGCTGGACTAAGGAGGAATATTAATTTAAATTTAGTATAACAAATAACTATACACCACAGCACTTTTTGTATTTTTTCCCACTCCCACAAGGACAAGGATCATTTCTTTTAGGCTTTTCCACTGGCAATTCAATTTTATTGCTATTTATTTCCGGACTTCCTTGTAAAACTGCCTTTCCCGCTTCCTTCATCTCCTTATATCGCTTTTTTAATAGCTCCATTGCTTCTGCACTATCTTTTAATGAACCCTTAACAATCTCATCCACTTGTCTCTTAGAAATACCATAGATATCAAGAATCTCATACCTTTTCCTTTTCAAAGATAATCTTATAGCAAACTCAGAATCATTATTTTCGCTTTCTGTAAAGATAAGAATAACATCATCACATTTGCAACTTGGATTCATACAATACTGATCATAAATAATATATTTTATATCATTTACTTCAGTTCCTAAGACAAGCCCTTTTTTCTCTTCAAACACATCAAAATAACTAAAGGTATTACCACTTAAAATATCAGATTTTTCCATAGTTTCCACTTTTTTTATCATTCCTATTTTCAGTCTATTAAAAAATGCATTCAAAGAACGATCCACTATTGAACATTATCTGTATGACCAGAACCATTCTTGATATAAATCTATCCATTTAAAATTCTTATGTCCTTCATCCAATTTGATGCTAGCTAATGGCAGTATTACTTTTTTCCTACCCAACCTGCATTCAACAAGAATTCCATAATTTTCGTCTACTTTCATCTCTTGGTCTAAATGAATACAGCTGACTTCAAATTCTGCGATTTCTAAAGGGCCAACTTCCTCTTCATATAACGCAGTAAAAGGAAATATCATATGTTGTAATAGATATTCATAAAAACTCATTAAACTTGTCTCTTTTACATTGAGTAATTTGTCCATATAACTTGCTTTATATTTATTACCACTCTCTAAACCGCTTATTCCTAATATTTGGGCAGCTTGAATTTCCCATTCTTCGATTTCAATCTGCTGATCATTCAACATATCTTGAGGAACGATTAATCCATTTACTATTGAAAGATTATTAAAAGGACTACCTTGAACAACTGACTCTATCGAGAAATTACTATCAAAATAGGTCATATTAAACATATCTCTAATTTTCTTCGACTTTTGCGAAGTCGTACTTTGCTTGGTGCCAAAATACTCAAAAATTTCTGTAGCAGACACATATGGTTGACTAGATTTATCAAATAAAAAATTAATCGTTCCCAAAGCATGGATTACTGCCGCAGCCCATATTTCAATACGTCCTGACAGGAATGGAATGTCTCTTTTTCTAGCCATTTTGTTTATTAATTTTTCAATTACTCCCTCATATTCTTCATTTAAAAATTGCTTACTAAACTCAATTGTTAATTTCAGTAATTCTGCCTTCTTTTCCTCTACCTTTTCTTTTGGTTTAGTCATACTCCACAACCTCTAATCTATTAGTCTGCTCTTAAAGTAGATTTTCTTAATTAATAGGATAATTCGTTATCCTTTTTGTTATGACACTTTTTACATCTTTTCGGGTATGAAAGACCTTTTTTCTTATAAAATTGCTGCTCTCCTGTTGTAAAGGTAAATCGTTCTCCACATACCCAGCATTTTAAAAGTAGGTCATGCGGTTCAATACCCTCTAATGCTTCTTTGATAGATTCTGTTTTTTCCTTTACAACTGAATGATCAAACGGCTCTTTTCTATTTAATACATTTATAGTTGTTCGAATCTCATCTCTTACCTTTTTATAATCAACTTTCTCCCATAATTCTAGATAAGGAATAAGTCCTTGATCTCCGAATTCTTTAATCTTCTCAAGCAGCAATAGAATCATTTTCCTATTCCGATCCTTTAGATAGCTCATATCGGGATTTTGCTTTCCCTGCTTGACCCATTCCTTCCATTCATTTAAAAGTTCATCCGCACATTGATCGGACTCTATGTACCACCCCCTTTCTGTAAAAACAATCATTGGTAGTCTTCCATAATACTCAATATCTAGAAAATCATAATCGATCATCCAGTCAATTTTTTGCATAATTTCATCTAGATTTTCTGATTTATAATAACCATAGACAGGACACTTATCCAGCTCCAGCTGTAATACTTTCTTCTCCCGTGAGCCCTTTAAGATTTTGGCAAGAAGTGTTCTTCCACCTTTAGCAATAATTTCATCAGCTGCTCTCAATATGACTTTTATTTCTTCATCAGATAATCGATCAGTCTTAGATTTCATCAAAATGGTAAGTCCTCCTCATCAACCCAGTGATCAGAAACAATCAGTTTTTCTTGTTTTTTGGGCTTTATTTTTAATTCTTCACTGAGAGCAGGCTTAAATGTAATGACCCTATTGAACTTCTCCTCATATAGATCACGAATCCATACTTTTACAGGTGCTTTCCATAGCTGATTAGGCATGGGGATATTTTTAATTAAGCTCTTAGCTGTCATCCCCAACTCCTTAGCCATTTGTAGATCAGTCTCATTCAATTTGCATCGTTTTTTGGCCTCTGCCCAAGCTTGTGAATTCCTTTTTGCCACCAACACCAAATCCTTCTTTTTAGACAATAAATTGTGAAAGATATTCTGCAATATAACTCATTATCCCTTTGTCCACCCACTAAACTTTTAACATTTTTTATCACTGTTCAGATTTTCAACTCCCACAACATTTCTTAAATTTCTTCCCGCTCCCACATGGGCAAAGATCGTTTCTCCCCACCTTTTGACGGGTTTGGAGACTAATGACCTCTCCTTTTTTATTGGGCAAAGGCGGTAAGACCTTCTTTTCCTGCGCGAATAGCTCTTCCGATGTATATCCCTTTAAATACCATTCCCTCGTATTATTCATAAGAAGAACAACGGCATCCATCAGTCTTTGCACTGCTTCTAAGCTTTCAAATGTCAGGTGAGTCTGTAAATATTGAAGAAGCTGACTAGGTTGATTGCCTAATTTCGCATGCATAATACAGTCCTCAACAAACTCCTTCGCCTCTTGTTTTGACATCCGATACTCTTTCGTAAATAGAGATAAAAGTTGAGAATAACCTTTTGGACACTCCACATAGTCCGTTTCACCTGCTTCAAGGAGCTGTTTCTTCGAGAATGGATAGTAATCAATATTCTTTCTAGATGCCTGCTCCTCTAAAATAACTAAAGGGTCTAGCACTTCCCAGTAAGAATAGCCATACCTGTTAATGTATATTTCTTGATAGTATTCCATCGCATCAAATATAACCTGATTGAAGGCAAGGTAATCTGGGTGAATAGGCGTGTATTTCTCAACTAAATGCACTAACTCGTCATGCGGCACCGTTCCAAAATAATAGAGTAATCCGCGGGTAATCTTTATCCATTCCGTATTCCGCTTAACATCTGTAAGTATCGTTTCGTCTTGAATAATTTTCACTAGAGAAGGCAATAATTCCAAAGGGATCATGACGATTGGATTACCATTTTGAAAACTAGTAAACATAAAACCAGTTTTATGGAGATACTCCATCTCCTCGATTTCTAGATTGTTTGCGCTCATAACTCCATTATTGGCAATGATATTTTTTATTAAAAATAATCGTCGCTCATCGAACTGACTGATAATATTTCTGAAAAGAACAGGGATTGCCTCTGCCAAAGATTGAATTAACTCCGCCTTTTTCATCGAGCTTATATTTTTAATTTGCAGCTTTTTCCGGATGTCTTGAAGATCTGCGACTTTTAATGCGGATAGCGCTTCCTTTAATGAAACTATTCCTATTATCTTTTGATTCTTGTTTTTATTTACCACCATTTTTTACCCCTTTCACATTGCGTCCACCTCTGACAACATCAAAAGCCACGGCAACTCCTTACTAGCCATCTTTTTCATCTCATATTTATTTTTTCATTTTATCACACATGTGCTTAATATGAACACTTGAAACGGGGCCGACTACTCTAAAAGGAACTTTCTTATTCCTCCAACTAAACTTTCAGATATAAAAAAGAAGCTTCCCATAAGTTTGCTCAACTCATGAGAAGCGTCCTTTAAAAACTTCATGTTAACAAAAATGTTAGCATTCCACTCTCATCTTACATAAAGCCCTTATATATCAAGGGTTTGAGGGCGTTTATTACATCATGCCGCCCATTCCACCCATACCGCCCATATCAGGCATTGCTGGTGCACCTGCTGGTTCTGGCTTGTCAGCAACTACAGCCTCAGTTGTTAAGAACATAGCAGCAACTGAACCTGCGTTTTGTAAGGCAGAACGAGTAACTTTAGTTGGATCAACGATACCAGCTTCGATCATGTTTACCCATTCGCCGTTAGCAGCGTTGAATCCTGTTCCCACTGGTTCGTTTTTCAATTTCTCAACGATTACGGATCCTTCTAGACCTGCGTTGAATGCGATTTGACGAACTGGTTCTTCGATCGCGCGTAGAACGATGTTTATACCAGTTGCTTCGTCGCCTTCTGCTTCAATAGCAGCTACTTTATTGTATACGTTTAGAAGTGCTGTACCACCACCTGCTACGATACCTTCTTCCACAGCAGCACGAGTAGAGTTTAGAGCATCCTCAATACGTAATTTGCGTTCTTTTAATTCTGTTTCTGTTGCAGCACCAACTTTAACTACTGCTACACCACCAGCAAGTTTTGCAAGACGTTCTTGTAATTTTTCACGGTCAAATTCAGAAGTTGTTTCTTCTAATTGAACACGGATTTGGTTAACGCGTGCTTGGATATCATCAGATGAACCTGCACCTTCTACAATTGTAGTAGTTTCTTTTGTGATTACTACTTTTGCAGCGCGTCCTAAAGATTCAATAGATGTTGTTTTAAGCTCTAAGCCAAGATCTTCTGTGATTACTTGACCGCCAGTTAAAACAGCGATATCTTCTAACATTGCTTTACGACGATCACCGAATCCAGGAGCTTTAACAGCTACTGCTGTGAATGTACCGCGAAGTTTGTTTAATACTAATGTAGCATTTGCTTCGCCTTCAACGTCTTCTGCAACGATTAATAATGGTTTACCTTGTTGAACAACTTGCTCTAACACTGGTAAAATTTCTTGAATGTTTGTAATCTTTTTATCTGTAATTAAGATATATGGATTTTCAAGAACAGCTTCCATTTTATCTGAGTCAGTTACCATGTAAGGTGATACATATCCACGGTCGAACTGCATACCTTCTACTACGTCTAGCTCAGTAGTGAAACCTTTTGATTCTTCGATTGTGATAACACCGTCGTTACCAACGCGTTCCATTGCTTCAGCAATTAATTGTCCTACTTCTTCATCAGCTGAAGAAATTGCAGCAACTTGGGCAATAGAAGCTTTGCCTTCGATTGGTTTAGAGATAGCTTTTAGTTCTTCAATTGCAGTTGCAATTGCTTTGTCCATCCCTTTGCGGATACCCATTGGGTTAGCTCCAGCTGTAACGTTTTTAAGACCTTCGCGAATCATTGCTTGTGCTAGAACTGTTGCAGTAGTTGTCCCGTCTCCAGCAACATCATTTGTTTTGCTTGCTACTTCAGCAACTAGTTTTGCACCCATGTTTTCGAATGCATCTTCTAATTCGATTTCTTTAGCAATTGTTACACCATCGTTTGTGATAAGTGGTGAACCAAATTTCTTCTCAAGAACCACGTTACGTCCTTTTGGTCCAAGTGTTACTTTAACAGCATCTGCTAGAGCATCAACCCCACGCAGCATAGCACGGCGAGCTTCTTCACTAAATTTAATATCTTTAGCCATTTTGAAAAACCTCCTCAAGTATTGTTTATCATGTATTTTTTATAATCAGTTAATCTCTTATGTTTAAAATAGAATTAGCCAACGATAGCTAAGATGTCGCTTTCGCGAAGAATCAAGTACTCTTTACCTTCGTATTTCACTTCAGTACCAGAGTATTTTGAGAAGATAATGCGGTCATCAACAGATACTTCAAGCGCAACACGCTCTCCGTTATCTAATACGCGACCAGTTCCTACAGCTACTACTTTACCTTCTTGAGGCTTTTCTTTAGCAGAGTCTGGTAATACGATACCACTTGCAGTTTTTTCTTCTGTTTCAACAAGCTCAATAATAATACGATCTCCTAATGGCTTTAACAAGTGAAACAACCTCCTCAAATTATATACATTATATTTTCTTGTTAGCACTCAATCGCTATGAGTGCTAACACAATTATTATATTAATTAATCTTTTCTCATAATGCAAGAGACAAGACTTATTTTTTCGTAAATTTTTTTTCTAGACTCTAGCTCCCTTACAAAGTATATACGTTAAAGCCTTAAATATTCACTCTTTCTATTATTTTAGTTGTTACTATTTGAAACTGAGCACTGCTTATTAGTAGAATAGAAAGTATGATTGTTTCTATTCTCCAATATAATAAGTACGAACGACTTATATATATTCTTTCATCACCATTTTATTAAACCATTATTATTTAAAGGAGCTTTTATTTTGAAAAAAGAATATTGGATTATCTTAATAGCTTATATCGCTATGCAGCTTTCTACATTTGTCGGAGTTCCAGTTGTTCTTTTTATCGCTGATTTACTGGGCTACAATCCAGCTTCTAAAGCGATACAATTTCAAGCTGGCGTTATTTGGCTAATATTTAGTTTTATCCTTACTTTAATCATCTGCCTTCTTTTATTAAGAAAAGAAGTGCGAAATCCAATGCGTTCGGATGTAATGAGCTTGCCTGCATCTATTGGATGGGCTATCGGCGGAGTTTTTCTTTCTTTATTTGCCCAGAGCTTTGCCGGAATAGTTGAGCAATTATTAGGCATTAAACCTGGTTCAGAAAATACAGAACAAATCATGCGTATTATCGATTCCGCGCCTTTTGTTATTCTGGTTGTGAGTATCATTGGTCCGATTTTAGAAGAAATTGTTTTCCGTAAAATTATTTTCGGCTCTCTTTATCAACGGTTCGGATTTTTTATCTCTGCACTTGTAAGCTCCCTTATCTTTGCAGTTGCTCATATGGATTTTGTCCATATTCTCCTATATGCAAGCATGGGTTTTACATTTGCTTTTCTTTACGTAAAGACCAAAAGAATCCTTGTGCCAATCTTCGCCCATGTCGCAATGAATACACTGGTAGTTATTCTGCAATTAAACTATGACAGAATTATCGAATGGCAGGAAAAGTACTCGGGCGTAACACAATTTATTGGAGGATTTTTATAAAATGAGAAGATCACCGTTATTTTCAGGAGTTCTATATATTATTTTTGGAGCTCTGTTTACGTATTTTGCTATTCACGATCTACAAAGAAACCAAGACTGGGGATTCTATACGTATTTATTAGTCATTCTGGCAACCTTTGACATCGGATCAGGAATAAAGTTAATCAACTTCCACTTCTTCCTGAAAAAAAACCAAAATGATGCAAAAAAACCGAAGTAATAGCTATTTAAAAGCTTTTAATATGTAGTTGGAGTTTTAAAGAGCAAGCAACTGGCCAGAGCAAAAATCAGCAAATCTCAAAAAAATGCGTGTATAAGAATGTAGTTAGCCCTACACCCTTATACACGCATTTCCTTTTTATTCTTCCGTTTCCTCAACCTCTACTTCTACATCTGGAGTAGGATAGTGCTTTAAGAAATACACAAGTGATTGTAATTCCACAGCCAAATCAATATGATGAACCCGTACATTTGCAGGCACATTTAACCGCGCTGGAGTAAAATTCAATATCCCTTTAATATTACTTTCTACTAAACGATCCGTAATTACCTGAGCTGTACTTGCAGGAACTGTTAGTATCGCTACTTCCACATCATTTTCTTGGAGAACCTTTTCTAAGTCATCCATATGATAAATAGGCACATCGTTCACTAAAGTGCCAATCTTTTCTTCTACAACGTCGAATCCTACTTCTATTTTTGTGTTATTATTTTTTAAGAAGTTATATTTTAAAAAGGCAACTCCAAGATTACCAACACCAATTAAAGCTACCTTAGTTAGTTCATCTTGGTCTAATGTTTTACGGAAAAATGATAATAAATAGTTTACATTATATCCATACCCTTTTTTTCCAAGGGCGCCAAAATAAGAGAAATCCCGTCTTATGGTAGCAGAATCTACTTTCACCGCTTCACTTAATTCAGCTGAAGAGACTCTCTGCTTGCCTGATGAATGTAAGTTTTTTAAAAAACGATAGTATAATGGTAACCGCTTCGCTGTTGCCTGCGGTATTTTCATTACCTCATTATGCATACTTATCCCCTACCTATATTTAAAAATTAGCAGTTATTTCGACTGCTCTCTTTTGTAATCGCCGCTTTTTCCACCCGATTTCTCGACTAAATAAGTGGGGCCAATTACCATTCCTTTATCCATGCTTTTACACATATCATAAATTGTTAATGCTGTAACAGATGCAGCGGTCAAAGCTTCCATTTCTACACCAGTACTTCCAACTGTCTTTACCGTCGTTGAAATAATCAAGTGAAAATCCCCTGCATCCTCTTCCCATCGAAACGATATATCGACACCCTTCAACATAATAGGGTGACACATAGGTATGATATCAGCCGTTTTTTTGGCAGCCATAATTCCAGCTACTTGGGCAACAGCTAAAACATCCCCTTTTTTTATTTCCTGCTTCGTGATTTTTTGATAGATTTCTTCACTTACTTTAACACTAGATAGCGCTACAGCTATGCGAGCGGTTTCACTTTTTTCTGAAATATCAACCATTTTCGCATGGCCTTCTTGATTAAAATGTGTAAACTCCCCCATAATAACACCTCTAAGCAAAATGATACACTATTTTAAGGAGAATGTGTATTTATTATCACTTTTTTCCCGTTTCCCCTTTATTGCAGTATAACGTATTTTTAGGTTACACTTAAGATACATAATCCCCTGAGGTGAAGAAATGATACTATTACAAGTAAATCAGCTGACCAAGCACTTTGGAGCTGAACTTATCTTATCAAATATAAAATTAGAAGTACAAACAAGAGACCGGATCGCTCTAGTGGGAAGAAATGGTGCTGGGAAATCTACTTTATTAAAAATAATTGCTGGACAGCTATCTTATGACTCCGGTGAAATCATAAAGCCGAAAAATGTCGAAATAGGCTATCTTGCCCAAAATACTGGCCTCGAATCAAGTCTTTCTATTTGGGATGAGATGTTAACTGTTTTCCATGAACTTCAATTAAAAGAGAAGCATATAAGAAAACTAGAACAACAAATGTCTGACCCTAGCACAATCGAAAACCCAGATGCTTTTGAGAAAATTTTAAAAGAGTATGATCATCTGCAATTCGAATTTAAAGAAAACGGCGGCTATCAATACGAAGCAGATATTCGTTCCGTTTTACACGGACTAAACTTTAATACATTCGATTATAGTACAAAAATCTCTACATTAAGTGGTGGGCAGAAAACAAGATTAGCATTAGCCAAACTGCTCCTGACCACACCAGATATTCTGATCCTGGACGAGCCGACAAACCATCTTGATATTGAAACACTATCTTGGTTAGAGCAATACTTGCAAGGCTACAAGGGTGCTGTACTAATTGTTTCCCATGACCGTTATTTCCTTGATAAAGTGGTAACTCAAGTTTACGAAATATCTAGACACTATATTCAAAAATTTATTGGTAACTATAGCGGTTATCTTGAGCAAAAAGCGGCAAATTATGAGCGAGAAATGAAACTTTACGAAAAACAACAAGATGAAATCGCAAAACTGGAAACATTTATCCAGAAAAACTTAGCACGCGCATCTACTACTAAAAGAGCACAAAGCCGCAGAAAAACATTAGATAAAATGGAACGAATGGATCGCCCAGATGGAAATGAAAAATCGGCGTCCTTTGGTTTTGAAATTACCAAGCAAACGGGAAATGATGTTTTGAAAATTAATGATCTTTCCATTGGCTATAAAGATAATATCGTATCAGAACATATCAACTTTCATATAAGTAGAGGCGATAGTGTCGCACTTGTCGGTCCAAACGGTGTTGGTAAATCTACATTATTAAAAACAATTATTGAAAAGCTGCCAAAGCATGCCGGATCGATTACACTGGGATCAAACGTCATGATCGGCTACTATGATCAAGAACAAGCAGAATTAACGTCAAATAAACGAGTACTGAATGAATTATGGGATGACTTCCCACTGACACCTGAAAAAGAAATTCGGACTGTACTCGGTAATTTCTTATTTTCAGGAGACGATGTTTTAAAAACAGTGAATTCTTTAAGTGGTGGAGAAAAAGCAAGATTAGCATTATCGAAGCTAATGATGGAAAAACCTAATGTATTAATCTTGGACGAGCCAACAAACCATTTAGACTTAGACAGTAAGGAAGTGCTCGAAAATGCCTTAATTGATTATCCTGGCACCATCTTATTTGTTTCCCATGACCGTTATTTTATTAACAGGATAGCAACAAAGGTAATTGAATTAGCTGCGGAAGGATCCACAGAATTCTTAGGTGACTATGATTATTATGTGGAAAAGAAGCTAGAACAAGCAGAAATTCAAGCATTAGAAGCGACAGCTGCTATTCAACTAGAACAAGATACAGGAACGGAAGAAAAAACTTCTTACCAAATGAGCAAAGAAGCAAAAAAATTAGAAAGACAAAGAGTAAGAAGAATCGAAGAAATTGAAACAACCATTGAAGAATTAGAATCGAAAGTATCGGAACATGAAGCCCTTCTTTGCGAACCTGAAGTCTTTCAGGACCACGAAAAAGTTTTAGAGCTAAATAAAAACCTTGAACAGCTAAAAGATCAAATGGAGCGTTTAATGGATGAATGGACCGAATTGTCAGATAAGTAAAAAGTACTGGGTATTCACTTACCCAGTACTTTTTTTCCACATTATTATCCACATATTAAGAAGTTATTATATAAGCTTTCCACATGTTTATACACATTATCCACAAAAACATAATAAATTACTCACATTATCCACAGTTTGTGTATATAACATCATATTTATTCACAATTACTCTATTCTATGCATATAAGTAAAAAGTCTTATTCTTTTTCATTGTGGATAGTTATATCTAATCCTGGATTTCCGTTCAAATCCAATTCAGCCCGATGCCCTTTTTCATAAAAAATAGTTCCCGCTGCAGCAATCATTGCGGCGTTATCTGTGCATAAAGATAATGGAGGGATAGTTAGTTTCACAGAATCCATTTCCTTAAATTTATCCATAAGAGCTGTTCGAAGACCAT
This sequence comes from Niallia alba, assembly GCF_012933555.1. Taxonomy (GTDB): domain Bacteria; phylum Bacillota; class Bacilli; order Bacillales; family Cytobacillaceae; genus Niallia; species Niallia alba. The sequence goes on along the minus strand of NZ_JABBPK010000001.1, from coordinate 506,889 downwards.
TGTTAGCCGCAACTCCACCAGCTAATACAACTTGTTTCACCTGATATTCTTCTGCTGCTTCCACAGTCTTTGATACTAATACATCCACTACACTTTCTTGAAAACTAGCGGCCAAGTCTTCTGGTCTAATAACTTCTCCTCGTTGCTCTGCGTTATGCACAGTGTTGATAACTGCTGATTTTAATCCACTGAAGCTAAAATCATATGTACCTTCTATCCATGCTCTTGGTAGCTTCACCGCTTTCGGATTTCCTTCTCCTGCTAATCGATCAATATGAGGTCCACCTGGATAAGGAAGATTAAGCGTTCTTGCAACTTTATCGTATGCTTCTCCAGCCGCATCATCTCTTGTTTCTCCGATAACCTCAAAATGACCATGCTCTTTCATTAACACTAATTCTGTATGGCCTCCAGAAACCACAAGTGCCAATAAAGGAAATTCTAAGTTATCCACAAGTCGATTTGCATATATATGGCCAGCAATATGATGTACACCGACAAGGGGGATATCATGTGCAAAACTAATTGCTTTCGCTGCATTTACTCCTATTAAAAGAGCCCCTACTAAACCGGGTCCTTCTGTTACCGCAATTGCATCAATTTCTTCATACGTTATACCGGCCTGGGAAAGTGCCTCTTCTATTACAAGCGTAATTTGCTCCACATGATGTCTTGAAGCAATTTCTGGAACAACTCCGCCAAATCGTTTATGGCTTTCAATTTGAGAAGCAACGATATTGGAAAGAATTTCGGTTCCATTTTTTACAATAGAAACTGCTGTTTCATCACAACTTGTTTCCATACCCATTATAATCACATTATTATTCTTCATAATTTCACCCACATTACTAAAGCATCTTCTTGATTATCTGTATAATACTTCTTTCTGATTGCCCCATTTTGAAATCCCAGTTTTCTATATAAATTCTGTGCCACGACGTTCGTTACACGGACTTCTAATGTCATAGAAGTAGCTCCCATTTTCCTTGCCTCTTCCATTACTTTAGTAAGTAATGTTTCACCAAGCTTTCTCCCTCTGTACTCTGGTAAAATCGCGATATTAGTAATATGTGCTTCATCTACCACAATCCATACTCCACAGTACCCGACCAACTCTTCTTCATATTGAATCACAATATACTTCGCGAATCGATTTTGTGTTAGCTCATTATAGAAAGCTTCTTTACTCCAGGGAGTAGGAAAAGAGATTGTTTCGATTAAAAAAACATTATCGATATCTGCGACTGTCATATAGCGAAATTCGAATGCTGACATTATCCCCTGTCTTCCTTTTTCTCTTTATTTGCCTTAAGCCAATTTGCCTCTGCCTCTGCTAATCGAATATAGTTAGGTGTAAATGTATGTATCGCTTCTTCCGGTCTCGCTTCACCTAACATTGCGAGAATAGACGGTCTAGGATTAAAATCCACTGCATCTGTTATATGAGCAAACTTCCCTAATCCCTCTGTAAAAATATCTTGGTGTATAGGCAAATCATTCCCTACAAACAATATTCGCTGTTTTAATGACGCAAGCTGTTCTACCCAATCAGTAGACAGAATCAATTGGTCATTTTTTACGACTTCCATATCATTGCTGGTAAATTGATATAGCCCCGTATAAATCTGTCCTCTTCTTGCATCAAATAGGGGAGAAACATACCCATCAAAATATCTTCCCACCGATGCAGCAAGTACTTCTAGACTAGAGACACCCACTAATGGGATGTTTAAAGTCCACGCAAGTGTTTTAGCAATGGTTACTCCAATCCGAACACCTGTATAAGATCCAGGCCCTTTTGCTACCACAATCTTGGAAAGATCCTTTGGTTTTATATCACAATCCTTCATTAACTGTTCAATTGCAGGCATCGCTCTAATCGAATGGTTCTTTTTCAAGTTTGTAATATACTCCCCAATTACCTTCCCATTTTCATATAAAGCAATTCCTAAAACAAAATTTGATGTATCTATTGCTAATATCTTCATTAAAATAACTCCTTACATAATTGCATATAGCGAGAGCCCTTTGGGGATAGTATAATTTTTCTACCCGATGTGTTATCATAAAACAATTGAATTTGCAGGTATTCCAGTGGCAGTTGATCCTCAATTAAATGAGCCCACTCAACAACAGTAACTCCATCCCCTTCAAAGTACTCATCAAATCCTAAATCCTCATCGCTATCCTTTAATCGGTAAACATCCATATGATATAAAGGCATTTTCCCTTGATATTCTTTAATAATTGTAAAGGTAGGACTATTAACTGTTTTAGTTATTCCTAACCCTCTTGCTATTCCCTTTGTAAAAGTTGTTTTGCCTGCTCCAAGGTCACCTTCTAAAGTGATGACATCTCCGGCTTCTAAGAGTGATGCAATTCGCTCAGCAAAACCAATTGTTTCTTCCGCGTTATCTGCCTTCCATTCAAAGTTATTCATAAATTACTCCTAATACAAATTTAATAATGGTATTATCCTTTATTATACTCAATAACTTAATGAGTCTAAAGTAAGTCTCCTTGTTTTTTCGTGGAAACATGCTCAACTTCCAAATTTCATTTGTTTATCTAGTTATCCACAGTGTCTCCATTTTAAAAATTCCTAGACGAACAAAAAATCCTTAGGTTTATTCCTAAGGATTTTTTCATTGTTTGATTGCGGGGACAGGATTTGAACCTGCGACCTTCGGGTTATGAGCCCGACGAGCTACCAGACTGCTCCACCCCGCGACGATATTAAATAATAAAAGCCTGGCGACGTCCTACTCTCACAGGGGGAGAACCCCCAACTACCATCGGCGCTGAGAAGCTTAACTTCCGTGTTCGGTATGGGAACGGGTGTGACCTTCTCGCTATCGCCACCAGACTATTTTATTTTGAGGTTATTCCCTCAAAACTAGATTATGAAGTAAAAAGAAAGAAATGAGTAATCATTTTGTCCAGCTCCAACGCCTATCGCCTATCAAACTTCCGATCATCTCCCTACGATAAGTCAACATCGATTCACTTACGTTCATCGTGTTTCCTTTATCTCAGTCGATGCTCCTCCAGTTTCTACGTCGATAAACAGGCGTTTCCGCTTTTCATTTTAGTTAAGTCCTCGATCTATTAGTATCAGTCAACTCCACATGTCGCCACGCTTCCATCTCTGACCTATCAACCTGATCATCTTTCAGGGATCTTACTAGCTTACGCTATGGGAAATCTCATCTTGAGGGGGGCTTCATGCTTAGATGCTTTCAGCACTTATCCCTTCCGCACATAGCTACCCAGCGATGCCTTTGGCAAGACAACTGGTACACCAGCGGTGCGTCCATCCCGGTCCTCTCGTACTAAGGACAGCTCCTCTCAAATTTCCTACGCCCACGACGGATAGGGACCGAACTGTCTCACGACGTTCTGAACCCAGCTCGCGTACCGCTTTAATGGGCGAACAGCCCAACCCTTGGGACCGACTACAGCCCCAGGATGCGATGAGCCGACATCGAGGTGCCAAACCTCCCCGTCGATGTGGACTCTTGGGGGAGATAAGCCTGTTATCCCCGGGGTAGCTTTTATCCGTTGAGCGATGGCCCTTCCATGCGGAACCACCGGATCACTAAGCCCGACTTTCGTCCCTGCTCGACTTGTAGGTCTCGCAGTCAAGCTCCCTTGTGCCTTTACACTCTACGAATGATTTCCAACCATTCTGAGGGAACCTTTGGGCGCCTCCGTTACTTTTTAGGAGGCGACCGCCCCAGTCAAACTGCCCACCTGACACTGTCTCCCACCCCGATCAGGGGTGCGGGTTAGAATGTCAATACAGCCAGGGTAGTATCCCACCAATGCCTCCACCGAAGCTGGCGCTCCGGCTTCCAAGGCTCCTACCTATCCTGTACAAGCTGTACCAAAATTCAATATCAGGCTGCAGTAAAGCTCCACGGGGTCTTTCCGTCCTGTCGCGGGTAACCTGCATCTTCACAGGTACTATAATTTCACCGAGTCTCTCGTTGAGACAGTGCCCAGATCGTTACACCTTTCGTGCGGGTCGGAACTTACCCGACAAGGAATTTCGCTACCTTAGGACCGTTATAGTTACGGCCGCCGTTTACTGGGGCTTCAATTCAGAGCTTCGCACTACACGTGCTAACCCCTCCTCTTAACCTTCCAGCACCGGGCAGGTGTCAGCCCCTATACTTCGCCTTGCGGCTTCGCAGAGACCTGTGTTTTTGCTAAACAGTCGCCTGGGCCTATTCACTGCGGCTCTCTCGGGCTTTAACACCCAAAAGAGCACCCCTTCTCCCGAAGTTACGGGGTCATTTTGCCGAGTTCCTTAACGAGAGTTCTCTCGCTCACCTTAGGATTCTCTCCTCGCCTACCTGTGTCGGTTTGCGGTACGGGCACCATAAATCTCGCTAGAGGCTTTTCTTGGCAGTGTGGAATCAGGAACTTCGGTACTATATTTCCCTCGCCGTCACAGCTCCGCCATATGGTAATGGGATTTGCCTCATTACCGGCCTAACTGCTTGGACGTGCTAATCCAACAGCACGCTTACCCTATCCTCCTGCGTCCCCCCATTGCTCAAATGATTTAAAGGTGGTACAGGAATATCAACCTGTTGTCCATCGCCTACGCTTTTCAGCCTCGGCTTAGGTCCCGACTAACCCTGAGCGGACGAGCCTTCCTCAGGAAACCTTAGGCATTCGGTGGATGAGATTCTCACTCATCTTTCGCTACTCATACCGGCATTCTCACTTCTAAGCGCTCCACCAGTCCTTACGGTCTAGCTTCAACGCCCTTAGAACGCTCTCCTACCACTGACATCATAGATGTCAATCCACAGCTTCGGTGATACGTTTAGCCCCGGTACATTTTCGGCGCAGAGTCACTCGACCAGTGAGCTATTACGCACTCTTTAAATGGTGGCTGCTTCTAAGCCAACATCCTGGTTGTCTAAGCAACTCCACATCCTTTTCCACTTAACGTATACTTTGGGACCTTAGCTGGTGGTCTGGGCTGTTTCCCTCTTGACCACGGATCTTATCACTCGTAGTCTGACTCCCAAGAATAAGTATTTGGCATTCGGAGTTTGTCTGAATTCGGTAACCCGATGGGGGCCCCTAGTCCAAACAGTGCTCTACCTCCAATACTCTCAATCTTGAGGCTAGCCCTAAAGCTATTTCGGAGAGAACCAGCTATCTCCAAGTTCGATTGGAATTTCTCCGCTACCCACACCTCATCCCCGCACTTTTCAACGTGCGTGGGTTCGGGCCTCCATCCAGTGTTACCTGGACTTCACCCTGGACATGGGTAGATCACCTGGTTTCGGGTCTACAACCACATACTATTTCGCCCTATTCAGACTCGCTTTCGCTGCGGCTCCGTCTCTTCAACTTAACCTCGCATGTAATCGTAACTCGCCGGTTCATTCTACAAAAGGCACGCTATCACCCATAAAAGGGCTCTAACTACTTGTAGGCACACGGTTTCAGGATCTATTTCACTCCCCTTCCGGGGTGCTTTTCACCTTTCCCTCACGGTACTGGTTCACTATCGGTCACTAGGGAGTATTTAGCCTTGGGAGATGGTCCTCCCTGCTTCCGACGGGATTTCTCGTGTCCCGCCGTACTCAGGATACACTCAAGAGGGAACGAAGTTTCGACTACAGGGTTTTTACCTTCTACGACTGACCTTTCCAGATCGATTCGTCTACCCCGTTCCTTTGTAACTCCATATAGAGTGTCCTACAACCCCAAGAGGCAAGCCTCTTGGTTTGGGCTAATCCCGTTTCGCTCGCCGCTACTCAGGGAATCGCGTTTGCTTTCTCTTCCTCCGGGTACTTAGATGTTTCAGTTCCCCGGGTCTGCCTTCAGTACCCTATGTATTCAGGTAAAGATTCTATCCCATTACGGATAGAGGGTTCCCCCATTCGGAAATCTCTGGATCAAAGCTTACTTACAGCTCCCCAAAGCATATCGGTGTTAATCCCGTCCTTCATCGGCTCCTAGTGCCAAGGCATCCACCGTGCGCCCTTTCTAACTTAACTTAGTTGTCGGCTAAAGATAAACTTCACATCTCTTCGTCAGCTTCTTCACTCTGCTCCTCACGTACTGTCGTACGCTCCGGTGCTCGCTCCGTCGCTTCCTTGACCTGCTCGTTTCTCTTTACCCTCCATTCTTTGAATAGGTATTCGTTTAATACGATTACTTTTCAAAGAAATAATTCTCTAACATAGAGAATCTAAGATGGCGATTACTCGGTTTCTTTCTTGTTTTTACTATTCATAATCTAGTTTTCAAGGAACAATTTCGGCTAAAGATAAACTTCGCATCTCTTCGTCAGCTTCTTCGTTCTGCTCCTCACGTACTGTTGTACGCTCCGGTGCTCACTCAGGCGCTTCCTTGATCTACTCGTTTCTCTTTACCCTCAAACTTCTTACTGTTTTGAGGAATTAATTGCTCCCTCAAAACTGAACAACAAATCGTCAACAATCTATGATGGAATGTAAATTCCATTTTCCTTAGAAAGGAGGTGATCCAGCCGCACCTTCCGATACGGCTACCTTGTTACGACTTCACCCCAATCATCTATCCCACCTTAGGCGGCTGGCTCCAAAAAGGTTACCCCACCGACTTCGGGTGTTACAAACTCTCGTGGTGTGACGGGCGGTGTGTACAAGGCCCGGGAACGTATTCACCGCGGCATGCTGATCCGCGATTACTAGCGATTCCAGCTTCATGTAGGCGAGTTGCAGCCTACAATCCGAACTGAGAATGGTTTTATGGGATTTGCTCGACCTCGCGGTTTTGCTGCCCTTTGTACCATCCATTGTAGCACGTGTGTAGCCCAGGTCATAAGGGGCATGATGATTTGACGTCATCCCCACCTTCCTCCGGTTTGTCACCGGCAGTCACCTTAGAGTGCCCAACTTAATGCTGGCAACTAAGATCAAGGGTTGCGCTCGTTGCGGGACTTAACCCAACATCTCACGACACGAGCTGACGACAACCATGCACCACCTGTCACTCTGTCCCCCGAAGGGGAACGTCCTATCTCTAGGAGTGTCAGAGGATGTCAAGACCTGGTAAGGTTCTTCGCGTTGCTTCGAATTAAACCACATGCTCCACCGCTTGTGCGGGCCCCCGTCAATTCCTTTGAGTTTCAGCCTTGCGGCCGTACTCCCCAGGCGGAGTGCTTAATGCGTTTGCTGCAGCACTAAAGGGCGGAAACCCTCTAACACTTAGCACTCATCGTTTACGGCGTGGACTACCAGGGTATCTAATCCTGTTTGCTCCCCACGCTTTCGCGCCTCAGCGTCAGTTACAGACCAAAGAGTCGCCTTCGCCACTGGTGTTCCTCCACATCTCTACGCATTTCACCGCTACACGTGGAATTCCACTCTTCTCTTCTGCACTCAAGTCCCCCAGTTTCCAATGACCCTCCACGGTTGAGCCGTGGGCTTTCACATCAGACTTAAAGGACCGCCTGCGCGCGCTTTACGCCCAATAATTCCGGACAACGCTTGCCACCTACGTATTACCGCGGCTGCTGGCACGTAGTTAGCCGTGGCTTTCTGGTTAGGTACCGTCAAGGTACAAGCAGTTACTCTTGTACTTGTTCTTCCCTAACAACAGAGCTTTACGATCCGAAAACCTTCATCACTCACGCGGCGTTGCTCCGTCAGACTTTCGTCCATTGCGGAAGATTCCCTACTGCTGCCTCCCGTAGGAGTCTGGGCCGTGTCTCAGTCCCAGTGTGGCCGATCACCCTCTCAGGTCGGCTACGCATCGTTGCCTTGGTGAGCCGTTACCTCACCAACTAGCTAATGCGCCGCGGGCCCATCTGTAAGTGACAGCGAGATGCCGTCTTTCAGCTTTCCACCATGTGGTGGAAAGAATTATCCGGTATTAGCTCCGGTTTCCCGAAGTTATCCCAGTCTTACAGGCAGGTTGCCCACGTGTTACTCACCCGTCCGCCGCTAACTTTAAAAGCAAGCTTTTAAAGTCCGCTCGACTTGCATGTATTAGGCACGCCGCCAGCGTTCGTCCTGAGCCAGGATCAAACTCTCCAATAAAGAGTTGATTAGCTCATTGCTAAACTCTAGCTTTTTATTACTTGTTTTGTTTTATAACATTCATTATAAAACGATTATTGTTGACGTTTGTTTGTTCAGTTTTCAAAGAGCAATAAAATAATTTGGAGCGGGTGATGGGAATCGAACCCACGACATCAGCTTGGAAGGCTGAGGTTTTACCATTAAACTACACCCGCATTAATTGAGAGTAATATTCACTTTTGCTTGATATTCATGGTCGGGAAGACAGGATTCGAACCTGCGACCCCTTGGTCCCAAACCAAGTGCTCTACCAAGCTGAGCTACTTCCCGAATATGGCGCGCCCGAAAGGAGTCGAACCCATAACCTTCTGATCCGTAGTCAGACGCTCTATCCAATTGAGCTACGGGCGCATATTTCCGAAAGCGACTTTATAATCATACAATACTTTTTATCGGCTGTCAACACTTTTTTCGATGCGGCCGAGAGGACTTGAACCTCCACGGGGTTAACCCCCACTAGGCCCTCAACCTAGCGCGTCTGCCATTCCGCCACGACCGCACTATAAGAGATAATCCATTGTACATTCATAAATCTTTTTCGTTCATTAGATGGTGCGGGTGAAGGGAGTCGAACCCCCACGCCTTGCGGCGCTAGATCCTAAGTCTAGTGCGTCTGCCAATTCCGCCACACCCGCTTAATTCTAATATTCAAAATGGTGAGCCATGGAGGATTCGAACCTCCGACCCTCTGATTAAAAGTCAGATGCTCTACCGACTGAGCTAATGGCTCGTGGCTGGGCTAGCTGGATTCGAACCAACGAGTGACGGAGTCAAAGTCCGTTGCCTTACCGCTTGGCTATAGCCCAATAAACAAATAAATATAAATGGCGGTCCGGACGGGACTCGAACCCGCGACCTCCTGCGTGACAGGCAGGCATTCTAACCAACTGAACTACCGGACCATTTTTTCTAATAACAACTAACAAGTGACCCGTACGGGATTCGAACCCGTGTTACCGCCGTGAAAGGGCGGTGTCTTAACCGCTTGACCAACGGGCCATGATCTTTAAAATTGCTTTCTGGCGGAGAAGGAGGGATTTGAACCCTCGCGCCGCTCACGCGACCTACACCCTTAGCAGGGGCGCCTCTTCAGCCTCTTGAGTACTTCCCCAAAAATGGCTCCGCAGGTAGGACTCGAACCTACGACCGTTCGGTTAACAGCCGAATGCTCTACCACTGAGCTACTGCGGAATAATTTTTATCGACTTGTCCACTATCTAAACAAGATAGTTATTAGCAGTTGAATTAATCAGCCGCTCTCTTGTCGACTCTTTACATTATAAGGACATATAAATAATAAGTCAAGCGCCTTTTAAAACTTTTTTAAAATAAAAATTAACCACGTTAAGATTGTCTATCCACATCTATTATTTCTTCTAATATTAATCTCCCTCTACATTTCCCACAAACATACTTTTTTATGTCCATTCGTTTTCTTCTCGTATATTTCTGTTTACAAGAAACACAAGAATAAATAAGTAATTTCTTTGATTTTCCTTTCTTACTTTCAGCTGGTAAGGGAGAACAATATCTTGGACCACCTACCCTTTTTAGAAGAGACTTAAAGTCTGCATCCTTATGCTGATAACCTCTTTTTAATAAATGAAGATGATAATGGCATAATTCATGCTTAATGATCCCTATTAATTCATCCAATCCCATCATCTCATAATACGTTTTATTAATTTCAATATTATGCGAACTTAATAAATACCTTCCCCCAGTGGTTCTTAATCTGGGATTAAAAGATGCTTCGTGTTCAAACTTCCTTTTAAAATATTCCCATGATATATCCTCCACTAACCTTTGTAATTCTTCATTTGTCATCGTTCTGCTCATCCCTCCTCAACAAGACAAACTATTATAGCATACAATAATCTTATCACTTACTAAAATCTACACAAATCATGGATACCACTTAAACCAAAGCATATTTTACCCGTTATGTTATTTAGAGTGGCGTCTAAATTTCCGTTTTTTTTCAAACAAGTACAAACAGCCTTTTTTCTCGCTTCTCTTATATAAACTAATGGAATTTAAAAGAAGGAGAGTTCTTAAATTAGCCATAACGAAATAAAAGCAAGGAGTGGATATAATGCCTAATTGGTTACAAAACCAAATTAAAAAAGCTTTCTATGAAAAAAACAGCTATCAAGTAAAGCTATTGAATCAATGCTGGTATTACTATTGCCGTAAAAATACTCCTAGTTAACTTTCGCTCTTACTTGATTATTGTACGAATAACTTTCAATCAACTCTTCTTATGTAGGAAAAGCCTGCGTTTTTTAGTAAACGCAGGCTTGCTTCCATTCGTTATTTTTCTTCTTTTGGGCTCAGCATCGTAAGTGCAACTCTTCCCTTATTATGATCTACGCTATCTACCCAAACTGTAACAACATCCCCTACACTTACTATATCAAGTGGATGCTTAACAAACTTGTTGCTCAGCTTAGAAATATGAACTAAGCCATCTTGTTTTACTCCAATATCTACAAACGCTCCAAAATCGACTACATTTCTAACCGTACCTTGTAGTTCCATTCCTGTTTGCAAATCTTCTAGCTTCAATACATCTTTACGTAATAGCGGTGCGGGAAGATCTTCACGTGGATCACGAGATGGACGAACTAATGCATCAATAATATCCTTTAATGTTAATTCTCCCATATTAAGTTCCTGGGCAATCTCCTTTAATGCTACTTTCGTCAAGGCTTCTTTTAACGCTTGCGTGCCAATATCCTGTGACTTAAATCCTAACTTAGATAGGAGTTTTTTCACTTCATCATAATGCTCAGGGTGGATACCTGTTCGATCTAGAGCCTCTTCTCCATCCAAGACGCGCAAGAAGCCAATTGCTTGTTCATATGTTTTTGCTCCTAGACGTGGTATCTTCTTTAATTGCTTACGATTACTAAACTTGCCCTCTTCTTCTCGTTTTTTCACGATATTATTAGCAACCGCTTTGGAAAGGCCAGCGACATATTGTAATAGGGAAGAAGATGCAGTGTTTACATTAACACCTACTTGGTTAACTGCGGTCTCTACGACAAAGTGCAATGATTCAGCTAATTTTTTTTGCGATACATCATGTTGATATTGACCGACACCAACAGATTTCGGGTCAATTTTCACTAACTCAGCAAGTGGATCTTGCAATCTTCTTGCAATTGACACCGCACTTCTCTCTTCTACTTGAAAATCCGGGAATTCTTCTCTAGCAATTTCTGAAGCAGAATAGACACTTGCACCTGCTTCATTCACAATTAAATAAAAGATCTCTTTATTTTGTTTCTTTAGCATTTCTGCAACAAATTGTTCTGTTTCCCTTGATGCTGTTCCGTTCCCGACTGCAACCATTTCTATATTATAGCGGTTAAGAATGCTTTGAAATTTATCTTTTGCTTCTGCCGTTTTTGATACAGGTGGATGTGGATAAATTACACCAATTTCTAATACTTTTCCTGTTTCATCTACTACTGCTAATTTACAGCCTGTCCGATATGCTGGATCTACACCAAGAACCATTTTCCCTTTTAATGGTGGTTGCAATAATAGATTTCTAAGATTTTCTGAGAAAATATGTATTGCCTGTTCTTCAGCCTTTTCTGTTAGCTCATTTCTTATTTCTCTTTCGATAGAAGGCTGAATAAGACGTTTAAAACCATCTTCTAACGCCTCTTTTATAATGCTCGCTGCAGGCGAACGAGTATTTGTTATCCATTTTTCCTCTAAATATTCTATTATCACATCGACAGGAGCAATAATCGCTACTTTTAAGATATCTTCTTTTTCCCCTCTATTTAAAGCTAATGTCCGATGAGGAACAATCTTGTTTACCGGTTCTTCATACTCATAATACATTTCATAAATATTTTTTTCGTCTTTTTCAGCATTTTTAGAGCTAGATTGGATTTTCCCACTAAGCATCGTCTTGTTTCTAATCCATTTTCTGCTCTCTGCGTCATCCGATATGCGCTCTGCCAATATATCCTTCGCTCCATTTATCGCATCTTCGATTGTTAGTACATCTTTTTCTTCAGAAATATATTTACGCGCTTCCTCTTCCAAAGAGTTTTCTTGATTCCTATTTAATAACCATTCTGCAAATGGCTCTAAGCCTTTTTCCTTTGCAATAGTTGCTTTTGTTCGACGCTTTTGCTTATACGGACGATAAAGGTCTTCTACTTCTTGTAACTTGATTGCCTTTGTAATATTCTTGCGAAGTTCTTCTGTCAGTTTTCCTTGTTCCTCAATTAACCGAATAACTTCTTCTTTTCTTTGTGCTAGGTTTTGAATATATGTATAACGATCAATAATATCCTTAATCTGCACCTCATCTAGTGCCCCAGTTTGTTCTTTTCTGTATCTAGCAATAAAAGGGACGGTATTCCCATCTTCTATTAATGTAATAACACTTTTCACCTGTTTCATTGAAACATTCTGTTCTTTTGCAATAATAGATAAATAATCCTGCCCTTTTTGCTGTTCCAAAACCTTCTCCATACGACTCACTATCCTTTCTAATCTCCATCCAACTCACTTGAAACAGTCTTTCCATTTCTCTTACCCACTAAAAGTAATACCTTTTATTTTCACTTACTTCTATTTTATCAAAAGGTCTCATGAAAGCATATTATCAACACATGAATTTACGTTCCCTTCCTTAATTTTGCCGCTCTATCTACTTAAAAACCTACTATTAGACAAAAAGAAAAAGCTTACTTTTTAAAGCAAGCTTCCTAGAATAAAGGTAGAATCATCGTCTGAATTATTATATTTCCCAACAATGTTATCCGCTATGGAGCTAATCGGTAAATATCCTTTTAGCAAGTTTTTAATTCCTTGAATATTAAACCCATCGGAAAAAACAAGAAATTTGGCATGATTCTCAAAAGTAAAACGTTGTGTATGATAATGTTGAGGTCTCCCAGATAAATACCCCGTTACCGGGAGTGGATAGGTTAATTTACCTGAAGGAGAATACAGAAAAAAACGTATATTGCCTACACAGCTATAAACAATGGTCTTAGAAGCATAGTTTATTTTGAAAACACAAACAGCAGCTCCTCTTTTCTTTACTAGAACATCGTTCGATAGTTCCATTAATTCCTCTACTGATTTCGCATGATTTTCTTTTATGATCTCAGTAACTGCAACGGATGCTTCATTTGCGTATTCGCCACTGCCAAGACCATCCGCTAATACACAAACAAAGTAATCATCCGTTGATGTATAAAAAAAGCTATCTCCACAAAGGGTTTTCCCTTTCTTGCTAGTCTGATAGGCGAGTACATGAACATTGTTGTCTTTCAACTCGTTCATAAGATAAACTCCGAATTACTGGATTCTGCCTGTATTGCTTCTTGAAGCTTCTTAATTGCTCTTCTTTGAAGCCTTGAAACATGCATCTGAGAAATCCCAAGTTTTTCTCCAGCTTCCTTCTGACTAAGATTATCCAAATATGTATATTGAATAATGCTTTTTTCTCTCTCCGTTAATACATGCAATACCTTCTCCAGTACTAACTTTTGATTCACTCTTTCAAACCCTTGATCCACATCTCCTACAATATCTAGAAGTGTAACAGTTCCGCCTTCCGAATCCGCTTCAATGGAATGATCAACAGATAACGCTTGATAGCTTCTGCCCATTTCCATTGCTTCTAGCACTTCTTCTTCGGATACCTCTAAATAATCGGCGATTTCATTTACCTTTGGTGAACGTTGTAAATCAGTAGTAAGTTGTTCAACGGTTTTCTTTATTTTAGGGCCAAGTTCTTTAATTCTTCTAGGTACATGAACACTCCACGTTTTATCTCTTAAAAATCGTTTGATTTCTCCAATAACCGTTGGGACAGCAAACGCTTCAAAACTTTTCCCAAAACTTTCATCATATCGATGAATAGCTCCTATTAATCCGATTATCCCAACCTGTGTAATATCTTCATGAAACATTTTTCCTTTAGAATATTTTCGTGCCAGCATTTCTACTAAGTCACGATAATTTATAACAAGCTTTTCTTGTGCCTGCTCGTCTTGTGTGCTCTGAAATTGTTTTATTAATGCATTTACTTCTTCTTTTGGTAAATGGCGATTAGGTTGAGATTGTTTCTGCATCCCTCTCCACCTGCTCTCCTTCGAGGTATTTAGTCATGAAAACAGTTACCCCGTTATTATGGTGAATCTTTACTTCATCCATTAATGTTTCGATCAAGTATAGGCCAAGTCCTCCTTCGCGAAGAAATTCCACTGACTCATCCTGCTCATAAGGGCCCAAATCTTTTGTAGTGGAATGAAAGTCAAAACTCTTTCCATTATCAGCTACAATAACTTCTAAGCGATCATTATATAATCGAAATCCTATTAAAACTTCTCCTGCGTCATTATTCTTGTACGCATGTTGCACAGCATTTGTACATGCTTCGCTTGTCGCTATTTTTAAATCTTCAATTTCATCGTAGCTGAAGCCCATTCTGCTTGCAATTCCAGATAATGTTAAGCGAATAATCCCAACATACTCTGGTTTAGAAGGAATTTTCATTTCGATGTACTCAAAATGACTCATTGGATTCCACCTTCTATCTTACTATTTATGTCTATAATATCTGCCAATCCAGTTATTTCAAACAATCTAATTAAACGGCTTGATAGACCTATTAACTTGAATTCGCCATTGTTTGCACGAACATTCTTAAATATGCCTACAAATACCCCTAAACCAGTACTGTCCATATAGTTAACATCTGACAAATCTATTATCATTTTTATTCCTTCTTGTTCAGAAAAGGAATAAATTCGCTCTCTTAGTTTTGGAGCAGTATACGCATCAATTTCACCAGAAACCTTGACTTCTACATCCAATTCTTTTTCCTTTACATCGATTATGATATTCATCCCGACCCACCTTTACATTATTACGATATTGTCTTATACCCGATCATTTACGATGTTAAACTTCTCTTTTAAAAATAATTAAAGTAAAATCATCACGCAATTGGAAGTCTTGAATCTTTTCTAATTCCTTATAGACATTTTTGACAATATTTTGTGCATCTAAGTGCATATGTTTTCTTATATATCCAAGAAGCGTTTCTTTATCAATAAAGCCTTCCTTCGTTCTACACTCGGTTACTCCATCTGACATTAAAATAATCATATCACCTGGATAAACTTGCTTTTCAAATTGCTGATATTTTGTTTTTTTATCGACGCCTAGTAGTAATCCCTTTGTTTTCAACTCACTAAACTGCTTGGTTTCTGCTTGATAATATAAGCCAGGTTCGTGACCAGCTGACGCATAATGAAATACATGTGACAATACATCATACGCTCCATAAAACATCGTAATGAACATACTGGGATCTACATTTTGCTCTACAACCCTATTTAAGTTTTCTAATACATTACTTGGTTTATTCCTATTTTCAGGGAGACTATCCATCGCATACTTAATCATCGACATGCACATAGCAGCAGGAATTCCTTTTCCAATTACATCCGCAATTGCAATATTAATCACCTGATCATCATCATGAACAAAGTGATAATAATCTCCATTCATCATTTTAGCAGGAACACTGATTGCGCCGATATCTAACCCATCTGCTTTTGGAATATCAGTGCTTAATAATGTTTGCTGAACATTTGCAGCGATCTCCATTTCACTTCTTAATTCTTGTTGAACATGACGAAGGCTTTGATGTTCTCTATAGGCAAATCCATACCCAATCATGACCTCTAAAAGAATATCAAAGGATTTTGTTACATATTCAGGCATCTCTGGGTATAAATCCATAAGAATTGATTTATGTAAACTGATGATATCTTCTGGCGATATTTTTTGTTCAATGGATTTTCTACTAAACTTTTGCCCTTGATAAAGAGCTTGTTCCGATTCATCTTTAATATAGTTCACAAGAAGATCTCGATACTTAGATTCCATCATTTCCCGGAAATCCATTATCTCTCCCCCTATCTTAGCCACTTCACTGCCTGAATTTCTGTCCCCTCACCGATAGAGGTTTTAATATCAAACTCATCCATCAGCCTTTTTACACCTGGTAATCCAGCACCTAACCCGCCGGAGGTAGAAAAACCGTCTTGCATCACTTGTCTAATATCCTTGATTCCAGGACCACTATCTATTGCAATTAGTTTCAAACCTGATTTCCCATTTTCAAACAGCTTTTCAATACAAATCTGTCCTTGTCCAGCATACAAATATATATTTCTTGCTAGTTCACTAATTGCAGTTGTAATACGTGCTTGATCGACGGTACCGAAGCCGAGCTCTTTTGCAATATTTCTGCCTAATTGTCGAGCAGCAACGATGTCCCATTCATTTACGATTTTTACACAGGATTGGTCTCCCATAGGTCAATCCTCCAATTCCTGTTGTAATTTCTCCAAACCTTTTTCTAGATCTAAGGCAGTTAAAACATCGTTTAAACTGATACCTAGTTCTACTAAGGTGATGGCAACAGCAGGTTGAATTCCTGTCAGTACCACCTTAGCCCCCATTAGCTTCGACATACCGATTACATCACCTAACACTTTTGCAATAAATGAATCTATAAAATCAATGGAAGTTAAATCAATAACTACTCCACTTGCACTAGTCTCATGGATTTTATTTAATAAATCCTCTTGAAACTGAAGGGCTGTTTGGTCATCTAACTCCCATTGAATAGATACTAGTAAATAGTCATAAAGTTTTAATATTGGTATTCTTACTCTATTCACCCAAAACCAACCAACTTTCTTTTAATATATTTTTACAAACTTACCAATCCCTTTATAGGGATTTCTCTATATGACAGAAGCAAATGCTAAATATAGACCTTGGTATTTATCTACATCATATAGATTAATACATTTTTTTTATAGATCTCCAGCACATTTCATTTAACCTGTTTACTTGCTCTATAATTATAATTAGCCTTTCTCCATTTTATCATATTAGAGAGACTTTCTATTTTCAAAAACTGATATATTGAAAAACAATCGGTATTTTTGGGCATTATTTTCAGTTGAAAATTGACTGATCCTATATTTATATAGGAGATGACTTTTCTATATTCCCATTCTGATTCTTTTTGAAACCTTTTTATACGAGTTAATAAAATTTTTTGTCACACCATAGAGACAGATGCCTACTTTTTTATTATTAGTGCTTTTAAAATTAAAATAGAAAAAACCTCCATTAAAGATAGGAGGTTCTCAAAGTGTAGACAAACCCCTGAATTTTAGATATAGAGGTTTGTCTATAGTATATTTATTAGTCCCTTTGAATAGGGATGTTGCTCTCCGTTCCAGGGGTTCGCTTTCCGTGGGGCTCGCGCTGAGCCGCTTCGGCCTTTGGCCTGCAGGGTCTCAGCTGTCTCGCTAATCCCACAGGAGTCTCACCCCTTCCACTCCAAGCAACGCATGAAAATTCAATGTAAGTTTCTAAAAATCTTTTTGTCGACAAACTGAGAACCTCCATTAAAAATAGGAGGTTCTTTTACTAACAATATACAGGCTATTTCACATGCAGAACGGTTACTATAAAAAAAAAGCGCTACAAACGAGCGCATTCTATTCTTAAAATTCAATGAGACCTAAACTAATTTGTAGAGCTTCATCGACTTTTTCCATCATTCCCTCATCAAGATGAGTAATTTTGTCCGTTAGCCTCTGTTTATCTATCGTACGAATTTGTTCTAAAAGAATTACTGAATCTCTTTCAAAACCATATCGCTTCGCATCAATTTCCACATGAGTCGGCAATTTAGCCTTTTGAATCTGAGCTGTAATTGCTGCAATAATGACTGTGGGACTGAACCGATTCCCGATGTCGTTTTGAATGACAAGTACAGGACGGACGCCGCCTTGCTCTGAACCAACAACTGGGGATAGGTCTGCAAAATAAACGTCACCACGTTTGACAATCAAAGGATTACCCTCCGCTTACAAGACGTTCTACTGTATGCTCTGCCTCGTATTCTGCGAGAAAGCTTTCTGATGCAATGGATAAATTTAATTTAGCCATTTCCATATATCCTCGTCTCATCGATTCGCGGATATGTCTCTTTTTCCGTTCGCGAAGATACATTTTCGTTGCTTGATAAATAAATTCACTACGATTAACATTTTCTTGCTTAACGAAGCCGTCCAATTCAGTTAACAAATGCTTTGGTAATTTTATCATGATCTCTGTCGTTGCGCTGGATTCAGACACAAACATACACCTCCACCATCACTACACACCATTTTTAGCTCTGCTTTTTTTAATCATACCACTATTCATTGTTTCTGCAAAGTCCATTCAGCAATTCTACTGTATTATCCGCCAAAAATTATCCCTTTTATGCATGAAAGAATGGAAAAAACGAAAAATATTCTCAAAAATAATAGCTGTAATTCCATATTTTTCATATTAGTTATCTCTAAATGGTATCTGTGACCATAATTAATGTATTCATTATTTTCATCATCCATTACTATTTATTTAGTCTAGAGTTAAAATAATGTTTTTTACAATAATCGCCCTAAAATATTTGCATTATACCTCTATCCTTTATATATACAATTAAATTAAAGGATTCATTGTTTCTGTAAAAACACCATTTTGTTTATACACACGAGGGACTCTTGTAGAAATCATACAGGTAACCTCATAATTAATCGTTTCTAATTTAGCAGCAATTTCATTAACAGAAATAATCTCATCTTTTTGTTTCCCAATCAGTGTTATCTCTGTACCTGGTTCTATATAGAAAGGGAGCCTTATCATGCATTGATCCATGCAAATCCTCCCAACAATTGGTACTCTCCTTCCGTCAATAAGAACCTCTTGTCCTTGCAGTTTACGTAACCATCCATCCGCATAGCCGATTGGCAAAGTACCTATCCATTCCTCTTCTTCCGCCTCATACGTTGCACCATAGCTTACTTTATCCCCTTTATTTAACTTTTTCACTTGGACCAATTTTGTGCGCAAGGAAAAAGCTTCTTTTAATAGATAAGGTATATCAGGCTCAATCTCAAGAGATGGTGTCAATCCGTACATCGAAATCCCCAAACGAACAGCATTATATTGTAAATCTGGATGTAAAAGACTGGTCGCACTATTACTGCAATGAATAATTGCTGGCAGCTTTGAAAAGGAAGAAAGTAGCTCCTTAAAGCGTTGAATTTGGTTCTCGAAATAAGAAGAATTTTTTTCATCCGCTGTCGCGAAATGAGTAAAAACTCCCTCCACGACAATATTCGAATGCTTTACCAGTAATTCCTCTACCTGCTGGATCTCCTGCTCCTTTCTTAAACCAATTCTCCCCATGCCCGTATCTAACTTAAAATGGATCGTTAAAGAAGCATCCTTACTTAAAAATTGTTGAGCTTCCTCCAGCCAGTTCACATGATAAACAGTTAAAGTCACCTGATTTTTTATCGCTGTCATAACATCTTTTGGTCTACTTGCGCCCAGTACAAGAATTGGTGCAGTAACACCACTATTTCTTAAACTAATCGCCTCATCTAAAAAAGCTACAGCCAAGCTATCCGCACCAGACTGTAATGCTGTTTTAGCAATTTGCAAAGCTCCATGCCCATATCCATTTGCCTTTACTACCGCTATCAATTTATTTTCAGGATGTAATCTTTTTCTTAACTCACTAACATTAAATGCAATAGCATCAAGATCAATTTCCACCCATGTATCTCGATAAAAAGTATCTTCTTGATTCAAAATCTTCACACGTCCTTCATGAAATAAAAAGCTTGTATTCTAAATTATTCTACTGATTTAACAGCTTGTCAATTCCTATCCTCGACTTTCGCCTGTTGGATCTCCCTTTCCACTCATTTTCCACTGAAGTCAAGTGTCCCAGCGAAAATCAACTCAGAATGTTGAAAAAACAACAAAAAAACAGCCTCTAAAATAGAAGCTGTTAACAAATGCTTATTTTATTGCTTCTCCTTGTACAGAGCGTGCAACTGTAACTAGTTCATCACGAGTTAAATCAGTCGATGCAATAGTATAATCAACGCCTTCAAACGTCCAAGATACTTTAGAATCTGTTACTTCCCCAATGGTAAATCCTAAATCCACGGGATCTCCCTTACTAACAATTGGTCCTGCTGTAGCTGGTGCTACCACTGCTTTTTCTTGAATAATCGTATAGGACTTTTCCCCATCATATGTCAAAATCACACGATTTCCGTTTTCCGAAGCCATTTTTTTCTCTTCTACTAAGCTAACTCCTTCTAACGGTTCTTCCGGATATTTAACAGTAAAGTTTTTATCTTCGACTTCTCCCATAACTGGAATAACCATCTTAGCCGCTGTCATACTTTTTTGTAAATCAAAATCCTTCTTATCAAAGGATACGTCAAATTTCACATTGGAGAATTTAACTGTAACAAGAGCTACTCCCTCTACATCCTTAACCTTTACACTTACAGGCGAAAGATCTTTTTTGCTAAAAGTAATTTCTTGTGTTGGAAGCATTTTGTTATTCTGATAGCGTGTTTTTGTTTCAAACACATAATACTTATCAGTAGCAGAAAATTTCACATCTTTATCTTCTTCAATATCTTTCACTAAAGACTCATAGAGATAAGCCTGACTACTATTTTCTGGCCACTCGCTTTGAAACTTAAAGCTTTTGTTTAAAGCTGGTGTTAAAACATACACGCCTTCTTCATTTTTCAAAATCATTTGGCTCTGATTCTTTGCTGAATTCTTTAGATTTACTCGATAAAAATCTGGGTCTTTATGCCAGACCTCCACTTCGTAAGTTTGTGGCTCTGTTCCCATTTTGAGAGTCATTTCGGCGTCTGCTTTATACCCCTTTGTCTCGACCTTTTCTTTTAAATCAGTCAGAACATCTTCTTTCGATTTTGTTCCACAGGCAGTTAACAAAAGCATGACCGTTAGCCCTACAAATAGCAACCAAATCTTCTTGTTCATTTTTTCAACTCCCCTATTCTCATTTCACGTAGAAAGAGAGAAAAATAAGCAAACAGCATTTCTAGTAAAAAAATCCCTCTTTCTTATTCCTTGGAATTTTCTATTAGAAACTGAAAACCATACTTGTCTCTCCTATTTCTCTATGAATATATGAGACAACCTTCAGGAATATGCTACTTGGAATAATAAGTCTTTTTGTTGGAATTCTATATATTTATCTTCCTTTGGCAAATTTTTATCCATTCTTAAATAAACGGGGATGATATTATTAAATCAAAAGGGCTATTTTCGTAAAGTTTGTTGCTATTACCCGCAACCAGAATACACTTCGCTTTCCTTGAGGCTTGCGCTGAGCCGCGGTCTGCTTCAGCCTGCAGGGTCTCAGACTGTCTCGCT
This sequence comes from Niallia alba, assembly GCF_012933555.1. Lineage (GTDB taxonomy): Bacteria > Bacillota > Bacilli > Bacillales > Cytobacillaceae > Niallia > Niallia alba. Next base: position 485,446 of record NZ_JABBPK010000001.1, on the reverse strand, counting down.
AATCCCCGTGGCGTCTTCGTGTATTCCGGCTGCTCCATTTTTCCAACTAATTCTTTTCTCCTTTTGAAAAAACAACAACCTTTTAGAAAAACAGCCATCAAAAAACAATATATTATACTTTCAAGCTCCTTGTATCTAATTCATATTAATAATTAAAGTTTTCTATTTACCTCAAACAAAAAAATAAGGAAAACGATGAATTCATCTCGTTTCCCTTATTCTTCAATGATGACTTGAGCAAAAGCATACTGCTTACTATGGGTTATAGATAAATGGACGCCTTCAGAAAATGGTTTTAAAATAAAAGGCTTTCCTTGTCCCTCATAACCTATTTCAATATCCAAAAAACTTAAATCTGCTCCAATCCCTGTACCAAGTGCCTTGGCAAATGCCTCTTTCGCCGCAAATCTTCCTGCCAAAAATTCATTTTTGCGATGGCCAGATAGTTGCTGAAATTTTTCCATTTCCTTATCGGTCAGAATTCGATTTGCAAACTTCGGCTGTCTTTGAAGCAAAGTTTCTATCCTTTCTATTTCCGTTATATCAATTCCTGTGCCTTTAATCATAAGACAACTCCTTCTATTCTATTCATTGTGAGCATAATATATTGTATCTTTTCCTATTGTTTGGCTATTATTGTAGAAAGAAGCTATTTAGGAGGTATCAAATACAGTTGTTTACCAGAAGAGAAAGCTTTAAAGAGTATATTACTTATTATCCTATCGTTTCAATGATTTTACTCATTCATCTAATACTATATTTATTAACCAATCTTCCTATTTTTCCGAATAAGTATTTATTAGATACAATGATCGGCGTCAATCTTTATATAGTAGAAGGAGAATGGTGGCGATTAATCACTCCCATTTTCATTCATGGAGGATTTGCCCATCTTCTGTTTAACAGTTTTAGTATTTTCTTATTCGGCCCGGCTCTCGAAAGAATACTAGGCAAATTTAAGTTTCTCCTCATTTATTTAGTTACTGGTATTGCGGCGAATCTTATTACCCTTCTCATTGAACCACTTACTTATGTTCACTTAGGCTCTAGTGGAGCAATATTTGGATTGTTTGGTTATTATATTAGTCTAGTTGTATTTCGAAAAGACATTATTTCACAGAGCAACGCCCAAATTATTACGACGATTGCTGTACTTAGCTTAATTATGACCTTTTTACAGCCAAATATAAATATTGTTGCCCATATCTTTGGATTTCTAGCTGGCCTAATCATTGGAAGTTTATCGGAATCAAAGGGAAAGAACATTATATCCAGTTATAAAGAAGAATGGTACTATTTAAAACAACAGTTTCGCCAAGCAAAAAAACCAGAAGGAAAATCAATTATTATTTGGATCGTAATCTTCGGGCTTGCTATTATTGGTTTTCTTAGTCAGTAATCTCCCTTTCTTCTTACGAAAGAAGGTGGGACACAAGTATTCGATCCAAAGATAAACCCAAACAGTTATACGAATCACTAATGAAAGTTTCGTATAACTGTTTGGGCTTTTTTTATTAAAAAGTATGTTCCCATTTCATGTTTGTTGCTATTATCCGCAACCTATATTTAATACTTAAATTATTGATTATTCGTCTTTACAGGTTATCTGTTTAGTTATTGTCCTAACCTTTTTCTTACCTTAGCGAATACCATTCATACACTTTCTCTACATCCTCTTTTGCAAGATCTGTAACTACACCATTTGCTCCTCCTGCACCAGAAAGCACTATACCTTGAATAGAAGCAAGGTCTCCCTTCCTTTGCCACCATCCCTCTGTGTAATAAAGGGCCTGGATTCGATTGCGCCTCATCATAAAAGTCGTTTTATTAAATTGACGGAAGGATAAGATTAGTTGTTTACCCGAGATATGGTAGCCTGCTGAGCGGTAATTCCAGTACCCCCATGATGGTAAAATGAACAATAACAACAGCGATAATGCTCCCCATCCATGAAAAAAATAGATAAGTGAAACGATAATAGGCAGGGCTATCCAGCTATTTTTTATAATGTATCTCCAAACAGATCGTTTTGGGGGTGGAGTAAGCTGGTCACTGTATTCATATTCAGGAACCATTTCTTTTAATAAATGCGGTAACTGCTTTTTCTTTAATAATGGAATAGCCAACACATTCGCAGCCTCCAGATCATTAAAAGATCCCCCTGCACTAATAATGGAAACACCTACTAATTGGAATGGCTGTCTAAGCATGGCCTCCGTTATTTTAACTGCCTGAATACGTTGCAACGGAATAGTAATCTGCTTTTTCTCAATTAGTCCTCGTGTAATAATTAAATCATCTTTCGTCTTCGATAACGTAAAATTCGCATATTTCAGCAATGTAATCAATAATGAAAACAACCACAGTAGGACAAATAGAACAAAAACAACGATTGAAATTAACGCCAAACCACTTGTTATGAACTGATGAATATGTTCGTATATTTTTTTATATGGAATAATATCTTCAAACTGAGAAATGAAAGCAAAAACCGCCGAAATTATGACTCCTACTCCACCCGACGTAGATGCCAAAATAGCTAATTGCTTATTCGTAATACGGTAGATTTCTTGTTGAACAGGTTCTACTACTTCTACCACTTCTTCTGATCCAATCTGTTCATTCTTCTTTTGAATGATATATCTTTTTAAATCTTGAGCAACCGCTTTAGAAATAGCGGTAAGTTCACCTTCCGCTTCTGTAGTCCCTGCCGTTTCTATCTTCACTTTTACTAATCCGAAAGGTCGATGAAAAATTCCTTCAGTAAAATCAATGCTTTGAATCCGTTCAAAGGGGATATAGCGCTTCTTTTTTACAAATACGCCATACTCAATTCGTAATTCCTTATCAACCACATAAAAAGTGAAATAATTCCAAGATAAAAATCCACTAATGAGTATGACTAACAGTAAGACGGATGCCCCTAAAATTGTATATAATCCCCACTCAGAAGGTTTTCCTCCAAGTACAATAATTCCTATAAACGGGAAAATAAATTCTCTTAACCGCTTTAAGATGTCGTAGATTATGGAAACTGGATGAAGTCTGCTTTGCTTAAACATCCTCTTCCGCCACCTTCGTTTTACTAGAAATATAATGTCTTATTTCCTCTGCTTCCTCCACTTCAAGGACAGGAATCTCATGTATCGTGGCTGCGGTTGAAATAGAAACCGTTGCAAGCTCGTACTTTTTTAATAACGGTCCTTGCTTCATATCTACGTGCTGCACTCTAATCATCGGGATGAGTGTTCGCTTTATTACGATAACACCTTGCTGAATTTCAATCTCATCTCCTCTTACTTCATACCTCCACCTTTTCCACTTTAACGGTGGCAAGATACCAATCGTTAGAGCAACATGAAAAAGCAGATAGATGATCGTCCCTATACTGACAAGTATGTGCCAATCAAAAAGAATAGCGAGTGTAATTAAAGCTCCACCAATAACCATCATGATAAGAGAAGAGATTAATCCAGTTAAGCGCCATACGGTTATTCCTTTTTTCGATAATCTGTTTTGAGGTATCGTTACCAATTAGATTTCCCCTTTTTTTGAATTTTTGTATGTACCTATTAACTATATACGAAAAATGTATAAGGTGGTTTCAAATTTTTCGATGCTTTCTGTTATTAAAATAAAAAAGAAAACTTCCATCAGTAAGGGTTAGTTGCATTTATCAGACCTTTAATGGCAGTTATTTTCCTCTCCCTGTCTCAGCTGTAGGGATCAAGAGTGGAATAAATGAAAACCTCCATGAGGCATTTCTCATGGAGGTTTTGTGTACAAAACTTAACGGTAAGACTTTGATTTATTGTAACTATTACTTGATTGCCCTTGGCGTTTATTGCTGCCATATCCTTGACGCTGACGTGGATTATAGTTTTTGCGACCACCACGATCATTATTTTTATCATATGGTCTACGATCGCGTTTCGATGGTAATGGCTTTTCTTCTGTTAGTTGAACCGGAGTTGTATCTGGTTCTTTTGTAAGCATTTTTAGGACTGCTGCTACAATGGTAGAAGCGTCTTTTTGCTCAAGCAGTTCATCTGCAACATTTCGATAAGAATCCAAATTATTTTCATCCACAATTTGCGATATTTTTTCAATCACAGCTTTTTGCTGCCCTTCGATAGCTTGATCCACTGTTGGCGGAATCATCTTTTCCATTTTTCTCTTCGTTGTTTTTTCCACAACTTGTAGATAAGATCTTTCACGATACGTAATGAATGTGATCGCTACTCCTTCTTTTCCAGCGCGGCCAGTACGTCCAATACGGTGTACATAACTTTCTGGATCTTGAGGAATATCAAAATTATATACATGCGTTACGCCAGAAATATCAAGACCACGTGCAGCTACATCTGTTGCAACTAATACATCAATAGTTCCTTCTTTGAACTTACGAAGAACAGACATACGTTTCGCTTGACTTAAATCTCCATGAATTCCTTCTGCTGTATAGCCACGTAGATTTAATGCTTCAGAAAGCTCATCAACACGACGTTTTGTACGACCAAAAATAATTGCTAGTTCTGGAGATTGAATATCCAATAATCTTGTTAGAATATCAAATTTCGTTTTCTCCTGTGTTTCAATATAATACTGTTCAATTAATGGTACTGTCATTTCCTTCGCTTTCACTTTTACCACTTCAGGATCCTTCATGAAGCGCTCAGCCATTTTTCTAATAGGTGCTGGCATTGTAGCTGAGAATAATAACGTTTGTCTTTCAGCTGGAATTTTTGAAAGGATTGATTCAATATCATCAATGAATCCCATATTCAGCATTTCATCTGCTTCATCTAAGATAACTGTTTGAACACTATCTAAACGAAGCGTTTTGCGATTAATATGATCCAAAATACGTCCAGGAGTACCAACTATAATATGAGGATTTTTTTTCAATGCGCGGATTTGACGGTTTATATCCTGTCCTCCGAAAATAGATAAAACTCTTGTACGTTTTCCATAACCGATTTTGTATAGTTCTTCTGAAACCTGAATTGCTAGTTCTCGCGTCGGAGCAATTATAATCCCTTGAATTACTTCGTTCGCTACATCAATTTTATCAACTAAAGGCACTCCAAAAGCAGCTGTTTTCCCTGTTCCTGTTTGTGCTTGACCAATTAAGTCTTTATTTTGAAGGCTTAATGGAATAGTTTCTGCCTGAATAGGTGTGGCTTCTTCAAATCCCATTCTCTTTAATGATTTCATTGTTGCAGGACTAATACCTAAATCTTGAAACTTTACCAATATATCCAATCTCCTTCTAGTCATTAAAAATATCCTTAAGCAGATGGATTAACTCCATCATGCCAACCATTCGTATGTACCTCATTTTTCTAAATGAAACATATTAAAATGGCATATCGTATTCATCACATTATGCCTTTCCCCATACAATTAAAAAGAAACGATTGTCGTTATTATATAAATGATGAAAGTTATTGTTGGTTTCAATAGCCTTACAACCTTTATCAGGAGAATGATGAGGGTATATGCAAATATTTAATTCTTATTAGTTATGAGATACTATTCAACCGAGTTATAAATAGGAGGAAATTTCAAATGACTTCTATTTATTTTAATTTTAATAGCTCTGTTACCAATTTGTGATTATGTCTATTTCTCCTATATGAGAATCTTCAAAATTCACGTTCGAAAAAAACATGATCATTTCACGGAGCTTTAAACAAAATTAGCTAAGTAAGAAAAGTTAGCCAAATACAAAGAAATAATTATTATATCGTCCGTTTTAAAAGAAAAAATCAGATACCTTAAATAATTTTTATTAAAAATCATTTCTCTCTATTTGACCAATTTATCGTTTACAAAGATTGTTTTTCTTCCCTAACATTATGCCCCAAATGTTAAGTTTGTCACCCTACTTTTTAAAATAATCTTATCACTAAGAAATACGCTTTGCAATAAATTGGGTATCCGAAAATCTAGGTTTTATGCATGTTTTCCCTATTTTTATAATGTAAACGCTTTATGACAAAAAGAACGTTGCAAAGTCTTTTTTGCCATAGTCATTTTGGCATAAAGCGAAACTTCCATCAGTGGGGGTTTTCCTTCCTCCCCCACTGATAGTTAGTTGAACCACCAATCGGACCTTTATGGACAGTTGATCTCCCACCTATCTTCCTCGTATTCTCATAAGCTTGAGGGGGAGCCTTACTGTCCGTTAAGAGTGGGATAAAGCATCTTTCGTTTTTGCTGTTTCCTTTTAGAAAAAAGTTATAACTAAGTTTACAGACGTTGCCAATTTTACTCTTTCCAATCGAGCCTATTTCTATACGCCCGTTTTTTTGTGGTTACTTTTAACTTATGAAGTTTCTTCGAGGAATGTTATTATTTCTTGAAATAACGTTTCTCTTTTCTCACAATGACAAATTAAGTGCTTAGATTCCTCTACACATATCATCTTCTTATTTTCAGCACGAATAGTATTATATATATAGCTTGCACTTTTTAATGGTACGATGCCATCTTTCTCTCCTTGGGCTATTAATGTTGGTACGTGGATATTAGCTAATAATGGTTTCACATATTGGACGAGTTTTCTAAACTGGATTGTTGCGGCTAACGGGGTACTTTTTATTTTGTTCATATAGCGATTATATTGCTCATTTTCTCTAATTCTTCCTTTAAAAAAATCAGCACAGATTATTCTTATGTCCTGATGAAGCTGAGCAAAATTCACATAGTAGGCTGCTGCACTCAGCAAAATCAATTTTTTTATGGGATATTTTGTAGCTAAATAACTTGCTATTAATCCACCCATGGAAAAACCGACAACATACACGATTTCATGTCTCTTTAATAAATCCTTTAATACTTCTTCTGCATGCTGAATCCACTCATTATACATAATCCCCTTTAAGCTTAATTCACTGCCATGACCAGGAAGAGTTGGAATAGCACATTCCCAATTCGTATGTTTCTGAATATATTCAGCCAGTGGTTCCACCTCCATCGGAGAACCTGTAAATCCATGTATACATAAACAAGCTGTCATTTTATCTCTCCTCCTATTAGAGACATTTTACACTTTAATAGTATTTTTATCCATTATTTCTTTTTTTCACCTTATAAAGAAAATTCAATCAGTGCGGGTTATTCCTCTTCCCCCAACTGATGTTTAGTTACACTTAACACCTAGTCCTCGTTTTTCTGCAACTTACAGTCGGGTCTTATTACCTGTTAAGAGTGGGACAAATGATGTCCGTTAATTTCCAATCGGTCACTTGGCTTCTGAAAGAATTTACTTTTTACTCCAGAAAAAAAGCCAAACCTATAAAGAGAACGTTTTGCGCGTATCTGATAAGGCTTAGCTTTTTCTATTATTGGATAGCCTTAACTATTTCCTCTAACTTCATTCCTCTAGAGGCTTTAACTAAAACTACTGTCTCCTCATTTAGATAAGAGACTAATTTATCTATTAACGGTTCTTTTTCAAAAAAAGCAAATACTCGATCTGCTGGAAGGACTGTTTTTGCACCTTCTGCAATGAAACTACCCAGCTTTCCATATGTTAAAACGTAATCGACATCTTCGAGACGTTCTCCCATTTGGTAATGAAAAGATTCTTCTTTATCGCCTAACTCTAGCATATCACCAAGTACTGCAATTTTTTGGTCGTAGCCTGGCAGCTTCTTTAATACATCAATAGCTGCAAGCATAGAAGTAGGGCTGGCATTATAAGCATCATTAATAATTTTCACACCAGATTTTCCTTCAACTAACTCCATGCGCATATTTGTAAGTTTTAGCGATTGAAGTCCTTTATTCATTTCTTCATAAGGAATATCAAAATACTCTGCTACTAGCATTGCCGCTAACGCATTTAAAATATTATGATTTCCTAAAACAGGCAATTGGAATGGAGCGGCTATTTTATTAATATGAAAAGCACTGCCATTTTCTAGCGCATTGATTTCAAGCGGATATAAATCATTAGCATGATCCATTCCAAAAGTTTTTGTATCAACCTTACTATTTTTCATACGACTTGATAAAAGTAGTTCATCTCCAAAGTAAATAAATCTTCCTTTATCCTTCAATCCATTTAAAATTTCTAACTTTGCCTCTGCGATGCCTTCTCTTGAACCTAAATCCTGCATATGAGATTCACCGATATTCGTAATAACAGCAATATCCGGTTCTGCTAGCCGGCTCAAAAAGTCAATTTCTCCCCGGCCACTCATTCCCATTTCTAGCACCGCAATATCCGTATCCTCTTCTAAACCTAGAACAGTTAAAGGAAGACCAAGATGATTATTATAATTACCTTCTGTTTTTTGCACTTTATATTTTAAGGAAAGAAGACTTGTTGTTATATCCTTTGTAGAAGTTTTTCCATTACTCCCTGTTATCCCAACTACCTTAACATTCAGTTGGCGAAGATAGCTTTTAGCAAGAGCTTGAATAGCCTTTAATGAATCGTCAACAAAGATAAGTGGTAGATTCTCTGGTGGATTAGGAACATCCTTTTGCCAAAATGCTGCAGCGGCACCTTGTTTTATTGCATCTGCCACATATTGATGTCCGTCCGTTCTTTCGCCTTTAAATGGGATAAATAATTGCCCTGCTTCTATTTTTCTCGAATCAATCGTAATCCCATTAATTTGAACATTCGCATATTGCTCGAACGTTTCTACACTACCTGCCATTGTAGCAATTTCTGCATATGTACGTTTAATCAAAAAAATACCTCCTTTTTTCACAGTTATACATCATTAGAGGAGCAAATCTCCGTTTCATGGAACAAAAGAAGAGGCTATGTTGTTGCTCACCTCTCCTTTTCTTATTCTCTCTATTAGATCGTATATTTAATATTTTGTTTTTCTGTATGTCTTTCTACAGCAAGATCCACTAATTTATTGATAAGAGCATCATATTCTAAACCTGTATGTTTCCATAATAATGGGAACATGCTGAATGGTGTAAATCCAGGCATTGTATTCACTTCATTAATGTAAACTTTTCCTTCTTTTGTTAAGAAGAAATCTGCACGGACAAGGCCAGAACAATCAAGTGCTTTAAATGCTTTAATTGCATCTTCTTTAATAGCTGCATACTCCATTTCCGTGATTTCTGCAGGAATAATTAAAGCCGTGTCTCCATCTTCATATTTTGCTTTATAATCATAAAAATCTTTTTTCGGAACAATTTCGCCAGCTACAGAAACTTCAGGATGATCATTTCCTAGCACCCCTACTTCAATTTCTCTTGCTGTTAAGCCTTCTTCCACGATTATTTTGCGGTCAAATTGGAATGCCTCGATAAAAGCCGTCTCTAATTCTTCTCTTGTCGTACATTTACTAATTCCTACACTTGAACCAAGATTAGCCGGCTTAACAAAACAAGGAAAGCCTAATTCTTTTTCTACGCGATCATACGCTGCATCCTTATCACTTTGCCAATCACTGCGGATAAAAGAATTATATTTTACTTGATTTAGTCCAGCTACTTCAAAAATATTCTTCATAATTACTTTATCCATCCCAGCAGAAGATGCTAGAACACCATTCCCCACATAAGGAAGATTTAATAGTTCCAACAATCCTTGTACTGTTCCATCTTCTCCATTTGGTCCGTGAAGCAATGGAAAAATCACGTCTAAGGTAGCCTCATCATTTGCTTGGAAAAGAGTAGTAGAAAGAGCATTTGAACCAATTTGCTCATGTGAATGGAACGCAAGCTCTTTTACATTTTCAACTGGTCCCATTAATTGTGGTCCACGCACCCATTCACCACTCTCAGATATGTAAATCGGGTGAATATCATATTTATCCGTATCTAACGCTTTAATTACAGCCATCGCCGTTTGCATACTAACTTTATGTTCAGCAGATTTTCCGCCATATAATAATCCAAGTTTCTTTTTCATTATGAGTTTACCTCCATTTAATCAATGCACTTGTTTATTCTACCACTAGAATCATACCTTTAAAAATAAAACATGTAAGTCAAATAACAATTTAATCAAAAACACATATTCCTGTAATAGACAGGTGCTAAAGCCAGATAATCCTTTTCCATTTTAACTCTTATTACCATATGAAAAAAGGGCTAAAATGAAGCTTATTCATTTAAATTTTTCTCCTCGCTTGCGCTTTTTTAATTAGAGCGCTGAGTAATAATCACTTCATGAAAATAGGAACCCGCTATTCTCTTTAGTTCTGCTTCTTTTTCATACTCTACAATAAAGCATGTAGCAGGTCCTGCTGATTTTAAGAGATCAAGTGAGCATATCACTTCTTCCTTCTTAAACAGTGTTCCCTTTAACTGACCCAATTCATAAAGAATACCTTTAGAACCTACAGGCTGTATTCGATAATTATAATTCTTCGCCAATTGCATAAATATTGCTAATGGAACTACTCTTTCCCCTTGTAAAATTACTTCTTCTCCGACAAGCGGACTTCCAATAACAGCTATTTTCCCATTGGAAATCGATAGCTCCCTTGAACCTGCTTTCCTTTTTCCAATAATGGTTAAACTTACTGCAGATTGCTGTAATGAAAAGTTACTTTCGGTACTTCCCGTTATTCCAATCTCACTATTTAAATTTAGTTCGTTTATACCTTTATGTATACCAGAAACAAGCTGATGCCAAGCGGGATCTCCACAAAAGTTCTGCAAAACAATAGAAACGGGAACTCCTCCTGCAGCTATGCACTCCATTACAGCTACTCTAAAGGAAAAATAAGAAACAATATCATAGGACGCAAAAACTATATCTCCCTCTTTTTGTCCAATTCCACCACTATTATCTACACTAATAACTAGCTCTTCTTTTTTATTCCAAGGAACAATTTGCACATCTCTCATTGCTTGACCTCACCCCATACTCTTCTGAAACGCTCTAGTCTTGGCATTAACAACTGTGCAATAATCCCATTTAATACTGCACCAATCAATAGTACTGGAACCATTGAAATGTAAAACCCTTTTCCTAGAAGCCATAAAAATGGAAGTGGAAGAATCGCTGCGTTTGCTAACACAAAGAATAAATAAGAGACAATTTTATTTCCCATATGATAGATTTTCGTATACATAACAACAAGAATAAACATTTCAAGCGCAATAAATAAATGAAACATTCCAAGTGGAAGTCCCCCTATAAGGGCTGAAACAAGATGACCAAAAGCCGCTACCATGCCTCCTGCCAATCCACCAAAAAACACTCCTGCAATTAAACTTGGAAAACTATCAAGCGCCACACTTCCAATAAAACTCGGAATTTTTATAAATGCACCAACGACCGATATAGCGATAAAAATGGCTAGGATATTAATCTTCTTTCCCTTCATTTTTCTCTCCCTTTTTACTTGTTCGAAATACTTTTGCACTACGAACATATTCCACATCAGCCACATTACTTCTATAATTAATTACTCTTGCTAACGCAAAAAAGTAATCTGAAAGTCTATTTAAGTATTTTAACGGTAAGTCTGAAATATCCTCCTTTGTCTTCCCTAACGTGACAACTAATCGTTCTGCCCTTCTCGTCACTGTTCGTGCAATATGAACAGTTGCTGCTGCCTCTGTTCCACCAGGAAGAATAAAGCGCTCAAGATCTGGAGTTTCCTCTATAAAAGCATCAATTCTCTCCTCTAAATAGTAAATAGCATCTTCTGTTAATTTAAGCGGTCTTCTTGATGAAACACTCGCTAAATCTCCCCCACAGTCAAATAATTCATGCTGAATTTTTTCCAGGTCTTCTTTTATATCAACGAATTGCTCTCCGTCTAATTGTGCGACTGTTAATCCTACGAAAGAATTTAATTCATCCACCGTTCCATAAGCTTCTACTCGAATATCATCCTTTGCTACTCTTCCTCCTATAATACTTGTTTCCCCTTTATCTCCCGTTTTTGTATAGATACGCATCTGATATCCCACTTTCCGTTTTTATTTTTGTGTAAGGCTAGGTTTATTGGCTTTATGTTAGTTAATGACACTTTTTTGCTTGTTGAGCTGCGGATTTTGGCTTTCAGTTTACTTATGAACACCACTTTTCTCTTTGAGGCTATGCTTTTTGGCTTTCATTCTGCTTATGAACACCGCTTTTCCCTTTGAGGCTATGCTTTTTGGCTTTCATCCTACTTATAATCACTTTTTTCGCTCAAAACTTCTGCAATATCAAACTTTCCTATATCCCCCAAATCAAACCCTATACTGCTATTTCAATCGCTCATTTAATCCATACCATATAACATCCACTCTATCTGCTTTTTTAACGATCTGCTGAAAAATAAGCCCTGTAGCATCACGCCACATCCGATCTTCTTTATCAATAGGAACGATGCCTTTCGTAATGTCACTACCAATTAAAAACACACATCTATTTTTCTCTATCCTTTCCCATTGAAGCAGCTCTTCCACAAAGGTTTTCATATAAACTATCGTTTGTTCCAATGATTCCTCCTGAAGACGATGTTTAATCATCCACTCTAGACCTTCCATAATATAAAAATCAGTAGACTGCTCTTTGTCACTTTCGATATCTATCTTCTTTGCGTCAAATAAACGAATTACCTTTCCATTTACAAAACCTTGTTCCTTTGCAAACGTTAATGCCCAGCTTTTTTTCCCGTGAAGGCTACCTCCTGTAATAAAGTGCATCTTTCCTTCCTCCTAAAGCTTTCTTTTCTCGACCATATTAGCTCTATGCCTTCTCCTGGCTGTATGGTGTAGTCCCAGAAATTCTTTATTTCAGCCCCATATACACTAAGCAAATAACGAATAACGCCGCCATGTGTGACAATCGCTATACGATGATGCTGTTCTGCTCGCTTCATTAGACTCTCCCAGCCCTCTTCCACTCGCTGAGCCATCTCTTTAAAGGATTCGCCATTTGTTGCGGAAACCTTAAATGGAGCATTCAGCCAATTACGGTAATCAGGAAGAGATTTCAATTCTTCATATGTTCGCCCTTCCCAATCTCCAAAATTGATTTCACGAAAACAAGCCTTTCTCCACAACTTTTGATCAGGAAACCAATAAGCTGCTGTCTCCTTTGCTCGTACTAGATCACTGGTACAAATCCATTCATACTCAGGAATCGGTCTCCCTTTTTCTTGAAGCTTGTCTCTTCCATTTTCGCTTAAAGGAGCATCCGTCCATCCCATATACGCTTTCCGTTCATTTTCTGCTGTTAGACCATGACGAAATAATGCAATAACCATAGTGTCGACCATAATACTAACTCCGTCCCTTCTACACTTGCTCCTAATAAATCGCCTGTTAGTCCTCCAAAGGCCCGCTTCATAAATCGACTTAATAAAAAGTAGCAGCCTATGCTTATGAAAAGAAACAAAAAAAATAGTGGTAGCCATTGCGGAAAAAGCAATAAGAAAACTAGCAAAACAAGACCAAAATAACTATTATAAAAAAAGGTCCGCTGTCCTTGCACAGACTTTTTGAAATATGCTCCTAGCCCGTCCTTCTTCGCTTCCTGAACAAACAATAAGATCCAGCCCATTACCGTTTTAGAGAAAAATGGAAGAAGCAGTACAAAAAGATAAGTGAACTCCTGCATATGTGTCACTATTTCATAGATAAAAAGAAATTTTGCACTTAATAAAACAATGACAGATAAGAGCCCAAATGCACCAACATGCGGATCTTTCATAATCGCTAATCTTTTATTGGTATCTTGATAAGAAAAGTAGGCATCGCTTGCATCCATCCAGCCGTCTAAATGAAGCCCCCCTGTTAACAAAATCATACTAAGCCAAACAAAAAAGGCTACTGCAAGAGCTGAAAAGGGGGTATATTCATTTAATAAAAAGAAGATACTCACATAAATAAAACCTTGGAAAAGACCAAGCAGTGGAAATGTTTTTATACTTTTTTGAACATACTCCCTTTCCATTGGAAGTACTACCCTAACTGGTATTGCTGTAAAGAATTGAATATTTAATAGAAATCCAATCATCCATTTTTTCATCCTAATCACCAGCCTGAAGGATATCCATTACTTTTTCCCAATCCAAGTGTTTTTTTATCTCATCTGCAAGCACGTCAAAGCGTTTATCCTTCTGTTCCTGCATAACTAGCGGTTTTCGTTTTGGCAGTCCTTTTTGCAAACGAATTTGATCTAACCATGTATTGCGAAACACATCATTATAGAATAGGTGATGCATATAAGTACCTATCAATCTTCCGTTTTCTCGATAATAGCCTTCTTCTCTGCTATCCAGCCATAGAAACGGACATCTTTCCTTAGAGGTATATTCTGTTTTTCCTAAATGAATCTCATAACCTTCGACCTTTTCACATGCTAACTCCGTATATGGATGATAGGTGCCTTCCACTCGAATCGTTTGTTTTTTCTTTTCAAAGGTCGTTGTCGCCGGGATCAGACCTATGCCTTCTATTTCCTCGTTTATTATTCCTGTATCCGTCCCATGGGGATCCTTCAAGACTGTACAAAGCATTTGATAGCCACCGCATAATCCTATTACTCTGCCGCCTTTGGCATAATAATTTTTAATTTGATCAGCCAATCCACTCCTTTTCATCGCTTCCAAATCAGCAATTGTACTTTTCGTACCTGGAAGAATGACTGCATCTGGATTTCCTAAATCTTCTCCTTTATGGACAAGTCGGACGCTAACATCTTGTTCAAAAAAGAATGGTTCTATATCTGTAAAATTTGATAAATAACGATTGTTGACTACTGCTAAATCTATTATTTCTTCCGTATTGGCCAATCTTTTCTCCCGAATAGACAATGAGTCCTCCCCTTCAATCATATGGTCATGAATAAAAGGAAGGACTCCAAGAACAGGAATGCCTGTCTTTTCTTCCAACCAGCGAACCCCGTCTTCAAAAAGCGATTGATCCCCTCGGAATTTATTAATAATGATGCCTTTTACCCTTCTTCGTTCCTGCTCAGAAAACAAAGCAAGTGTACCGATAATACTGGCAAATACACCACCACGATCAATATCAGCTACAAGAATTACTGGAATATCGGCCAGCTCAGCAACTTTCATATTTACAAGTTCTCTGTCTTTTAAATTAATTTCCACCGGGCTTCCTGCGCCTTCCATAATCACCATCTCATAGTGACTATGCAGATATTCTAGGCTTTTTTGAATAACGCGAATTCCTTTTTGATAAAACTGTTCCCGATAGTCTCTACCAGAAAGAGTAGTAGTTGCTTCTCCAAGGAGGACAACCTCTGATTGCGAATCAGATCTTGGCTTTAGGAGAATTGGATTCATCCAAACTGTTGCTTCCACCTTTGCAGCTTCCGCTTGAATTCCCTGGGCTCGGCCAATTTCTTTTCCATCCATTGTTACATAGGAATTATTAGACATGTTTTGTGATTTAAATGGCGCTACCTTTATTCCCTTGTTTGCCAAGATACGGCATAAAGCAGTAGCAATCAGACTTTTCCCAACATCCGAGGAAGTCCCTTGTATCATCACACCCTTCATCCTGCTTCTCCCTTCTTCCTTTGTACGATTCCACTTTCCACTAAGTAAGCCTCTTTGGCATATTGTACGAGAAAAAGATGAAGTCGATTTAGTATCCGGCAATACTTCTGTACAAACGGATCGCTTAACGGTTCATACGTCACTTCATTACTAACAAGGATAAAATATCGACAAGTCCGGCTTAACTCGACTATTTCTTTTTTCAACTTACCCTCTATTAAATCTTGCGGCTGATCTTTAAAAAAAAGCTCATTATTTACTAATAACGTTAAACAATCAAGTAACACAACGTCCCTTTTTGAAAATATTCCCGTCAATTCGCCGATATCTGCTGACTGTTCCATGCTTTTCCACTTCACCTTGTGCATCTTTCTTATCTGTTGATGCCGTTCTATTCTTTCTTGCATCTCAGCGTCTGTATTAAGAGAAGTAGCTATATAATACAAATCGCCTCTTTCTTTCCTTGCATATTCGATCGCCAAGCTTTCTGCAAAAGAAGATTTTCCACTTCTTACGCCACCAGTTACAAAGATGATGGATGAACTTGTCTCCATTTAGTTAACACTCCTTGCAGTTGCTGATTTTCTTCTTTGCTTTTAACGGCAAATCTTAGCCATTTTCCTTCTAGACTTGGGTAATTATATGTATGTCTTGCAATGATGCCATTATTTAATAAGAAAGTAAGCAGCTCCTTTTGATCAATAAACAGTGGGTCTCTTAATAAATAATAATTAGCTGCTGATTCTGAGTGCATGAATTGCTCTTTTATAAAAAAATTGTATAACTTTTTCTTTTCTATTTGTACAAAGATTTGCGTTTTTTGTTGGAACTCTTCTTGATCGATTAATAATTCGCCAACCTGTAAAGCAATTCCATTAATACTCCATTGAGATTGAAAATGTTGTAACTGCTCGATAACTTGCTTTGATGCGAAAACATATCCAAGACGTATTCCTGGAATACTGTACATTTTAGTCAATGATCGCAAAATAATGAGCTTCGAATATTGTTTTAATAGAGGAACCATATCTTCATAGTCCTGAACAAAATCATAGAAAGCCTCATCAAGAATTAAATAACAATTATTTTGTTCACAAATAACTAACATCTCTTCTATAATCTGTTTTGGATAAAATGTACCTGTGGGGTTATTGGGATTACATAAAAATACCGCATCCATTTTGGAAATCTCCTTCTTCAATACTGAAGGAGATAGCTCCCAATCATTTTCTGCTGCTAAATAATGATGGGAGATTGCACAAGCATTAATACGACATACCTCTTCATATTCAGAGAAAGCAGGTTGCAACAATAATACTTTTTTTCCTGCAAGGATTCTACCCAGTAAGGAAATAATTTCGGCAGCTCCGTTACCAATCAAAAGTTGCTTTGGATGAACTCCATGCAGTTCCGAAATTTTCTCCTTTAAACGACTAGCAAAAGGGTCTGGGTATAGATGGACAGTCTGAAATAGTTCTTCCCACTTGTCTAATAGGATAGGCGGTGGACCTAATGGATTAATATTCGCACTAAAATCAAGCGCATTTTCTGGCATCTCTATACTTGCACGTTCATATAAATACTGTGGGTTAGCTCCATGCATAGGCCAATTCAAATCCTATCCCTCCGATACATAAAAAAAGATAAAACCATATGACTGCTTTCTCCGCGATTTTTGTTGCTGCTATAATATGACTGTTATTAAGGGGCTGTAATGCTTTTCCCATCCTGGCTCTATCCGATTTTTTCCCACGGTAATAATTAATGCCTCCAAGCTGTACCCCAAGAATAATAGCGGTCACAGCTTCTCCCCAGCCGCTGTTTGGGGAAGGATGCTTCTTTGCATCTTGGAATAATAACTTCCAGGCTTCTCGTTTACGATAGAATGGGCAATGACTAAATAAGAGTATAAGCATTGCTGTAATGCGACTAGGGAAATAGTTAACCAAGTCATCGCACTTTGCAGAGAAATAACCAAAATCCCTGTACTTCTCATTCTTATAGCCAACCATACTGTCACATGTATTGATAGCCCTGTATACAAGGCTTAATGGCGCTCCTCCAATAAATGCCCAAAATAGTGGGGCAGTAATTCCATCACTCGTATTCTCTGCAACTGTCTCAACCGTTGCCCGCACTATTTCCGCTTCCCCTAATCGCTCAGTATCTCTCCCTACAATATACGAAAGCTTTAGTCGTGCTAGCGCTAAATTATTTACTTCTAACGGTTCATATACCTCTAGTGCCGCATCCTTAAGACTTTTTTGAGCGATTGTTGTTGCAATAAGCAAAGCCTCTACTATTACCCCGACCCACCAATGGAGCTGGTAGCTAATGTATACAAGAAAAAAGCTAGCCAGAAAGGTAATCAATAGAACCATAACTAACATCCATAATCCCTTCACGCTTCGATTTTTACCATGATTGAATCTCTGATCTAGAAAAGAAATCAACTTCCCCATTCCTTTTACAGGATGTGGCAGGCTAGGCGGATCACCAATTAGCTTATCTAAGATAATGGCAAATGTAATGCTAATTAAATGACCAATCATTCTTGAGATAACCTTCTTTCTCTTTTATCTAGTGCTTCTGTTATGCAGTTATAAACACCTTCCGCCACACATTTTCCGAGTGATGTGATCGTACCGGCAAATTCTAAATAATTCCCCTCTTGTGTAGCGGCCACCAATATACTGTCTGTTGAAGTGCCTGTTGCAATCGTTCCTGTTTCCTGATCTTTTATCTTTCGATCTCGCAAGACAGCTGCCTTTGCTTCCGTTGCAGTAATCACACTTTGCAAGAATGCCTGCTCCGATATTTTTCCATTAACAAAAATCCAAATATTAATTGTTCCTGGATGTAAGAAGGACGAGTGTTCGCTGCTATGTGCTGCATCGACTGCATTCCCAACCCCTGCTGTTACAACAAGCAATACAGAAAATCCCTCTCGCTTAATAAATTGAAATGTGGCATCTTCCGTATAAACAGCAGTCATCATTCCTACTGTTTCTGATGGAATAAAGCCATTTCGAAGTAAATATTCCTCCATATCCTCTCGATAATCTTCACAGCGATATGTCTTATCTACATGTCGATTCACAAAGCCTTTATACCATCCCATTCCTGCCCCGACAACGCCAGAAGAAAGCGTGTAGAGCGGAACCGGAACTCTCACTTCGACTCGTTCGGAAGTAATCGTAATAGCAGAAGGATCCACTTCTCGCTTATGTCTCTCTATCTTTCTAGGTACTAGCGCCATTTGAGGAGCTGGGCGGATCGGATGAAACGTCCTCTTAATATCAGTTTGATAGATTTTCTTCACCCTGTTCTCTTGTAATACAACAGAAGGAGCAGCGTCTACTTCTACTTTTCCATCATGTAATAAAAGCAGTCGGTCACAATATAAGCCTGCCAAGTTTAAATCGTGAAAAATACAAATAATCGTTAAATCCCTTTTCTTACTCCATTCTCTTAAGTTATCCAATAAATCCTTTTGAAAGGATAAATCCAAATGGTTGGTAGGTTCATCTAAAAGTATAATTTCCGGCTCTTGAGCCAAGGCTTGCGCTAAATACACACGCTGTTTCTCACCGCCAGATAATTCATGAATCGATTTATCTTGAAATGTAAGGACACCTGTTTGCTGCATAACCTGATTAACCATTTCCTCATCCCTCGTACTCCTTGATTGAAACAAACCAGACTGATGCGCATATCTTCCTAATGAAACGATTTCCCGAACTGTATAGGAAAAAGACTCATTCACGTGCTGAGACAGGACAGCAACTACCTTCGCTAATTCTTTTGTTTTATAATCATTAATTGGTTTATCTTTTATATGAACCTGTCCCTTTTGTGGTGTTAAAATACCACTGATAACTTTCATTAAGGTTGTTTTCCCACTACCATTTGGACCAAGAATTCCTACCATTTCTCCCTTTTTCACCTTAAAGGAAATATCTTGTAGGATCTTTTTTGTTTCATATTGAAAAAAGAGATTTCTTATATCGAGCATTTTTTTAACCCCTTTTCCGTCTTCTCAGCAATAAACCAGCAAATACTGGAGCACCGACTAATGCCGTTATTACTCCAATTGGAAGTTCAGTTGGAGTAATTATCGTTCTAGCTAGCAAATCAGCCAAAATCATAAATCCACTACCGACAAACAGAGAAACACCCATTAAATGTCTGTGGTCAGGTCCTACGAGTATTCGAACAAAGTGAGGTATCACAAGGCCTACGAAACCAATCGTCCCAGATACTGCGACGGCTGCACCAGTAAGCATAGATCCAGCTAGCAAAATAATCATTTTTCTTCTTTGCACATGAATTCCTAAATGCTGAGCCCTTTCCTCCCCAAATGCTAAAGCATTTAACTCTTTTCCTTGCGAAAGAAGAAGACCTGTTCCAACAAGAAAGAATGGCAGAAAAATTCTGATATATTCCCATCCTCTCATCGATACACTTCCAAGTAACCACCCAATAATTTGCCGAAGTTCGTTTCCTGTTAATGCAATCATTAGAGAAATGAACGCGCTTAAAAAAGAACCAATAATAATTCCAGTTAGTATAATTGTTTCCACTCGCATTGCGGGATCCATTTTCTTAGCAAAAAAGACTACAAATATAATGGTCATAAAAGAAAATAATACACTCATAAATGGCAAAGTAAGACCGCCAAGAATAGGAATACTAAACTGAAAAAACAAAGTAATTACTGCTCCAACAGATGCACCAGAAGAAACGCCCAGCGTATACGGGTCTGCCAATGGATTTCTTAATAATCCTTGGAAGGCAGCTCCAGCGATCGAAAGGCTTGCTCCGACAAGTCCCGCCAATAACACTCTAGGTAGACGAATATTTTGGACGATATTTACATGCATCGGATCGACATTGTTTACTAAGCTATCTGGTCCTAAATAACTTGTTAGTATTTTTATTACAGATAAAATGGGAACAGAGATTGTTCCGATCGATATACCAATCACCATCGTGAAAAGGAGAAAAAAAGCGGCATAAAAATAAGCCGCTTTTCTTTTATTTAAAAACATCTGGGTACACCGCTTCTGCAATTGCTTCTACTCCTTCAACTAAACGAGGACCAGAACGAGTTACCATGTCAGAATCGACATCTACTATTTGCTTTTCTTTAACAGCGGTAATATCTTCCCATCCTTTTCTCGAACTAATTTGATCAATTGGTTCTTCTTTTGCGTAGGCTCCATATGTAGTAATAATGACATCTGGATTAGCCGCAATTACCGCCTCTTGATCCACTTGAATCCAGCCTTCTTCAGAAAAAACATTGCTTGCATTAATAGTATCCAGCATTTCTTGCATAAATGTATTTTTACCAGTCGTAAACAAAGGATCTTCGCTTACTTCTATGTAAACAGATTTTTTGTTACTATCAGAAATGGTAGCTGCTTTTTCCTTGATATCAGCTAATTTCTCCTTCATATCTGCAACAAGTTGTTCTGCTTCCTTTGTCGTTCCCGTAGCTTGTCCAATCATATCAATGCTTCCATAGACGTCTTCGAAATTCGCTGCATCATTTACAACAACTACATCAATACCAGCATCGCGGATTTGCTGCAATCCTTCTGTTGAGTTATGGGCACTAGATGCATGTGCTAATACCACATCTGGATTTAGAGAGATTATTTTCTCTACATTAAATTCCATCCCGCCAACTTTCTCTTTTTCAGCTGCTTCTGCTGGATAGTTATCATAATCACTGACACCTACTAACTCATCCCCTAATCCTAATGCAAATACAATTTCTGTATTACTAGGCATTAAAGAAACTAGTTTTTCTGGCTTTTCATCAATCACTACCTCTTGATCTGAGGCGTCCTTAATGGTTACTGGAAAGCTAGCCTCTTCTGTAGTAGATTGCCCGCTATTTATATTATCTTCTGTCTTCGTTTCTCCACATCCAGCAAGCACACCCAAGACGAGCATCATTGCTAGAAATAAGGAATAAAACTTTTTCATCTCTGTTCACCTTCCTAATTAAAATATGGGAAAAATAAAAAACATCTCTATTATCGACCATAGAGATGTTGGGATGTCTTCAAAATTATTTTCAAAGCGCAGTCCACACCTCCCTATCCTCGTAGGCTTATTAGGTGTATAGAAAATGGCAGGTCTCCTGACTTATGATTTGCGCAACATGGAACCTTCCCATACATTCGTACAGTGGCATTTACCCATGATACAATCACTTACAGTGGCGGGACCGTATTGGATTTTCACCAACTTCCCTTTTAAGAAACTTTTTGAAATCAATCAACCCTTTACAAAAAGTCTCACCATTATCTAACTATTTTCATTTTTCGTCTTTTTGATTATACAATCAAAGTAAGGAGAAATAAATGTTCTTTTATTGAATTTTTAAAAATGGATCAACTGGGATAGCTTTACCCAATTCAATTCCCTGCTCTGTCAAAATACAAGTATAACTTAATAATTGCACCCCTGCGCGTGCAGCTTCTTCTAAGTTTTTGGCAAAGACCGGATCAATTGCTGCTGCTCCTGTCACTATTTCAACATCTTCTCTTTGCACAACAAATAAAATCGCTGTTTTTATAGTGCCTTCCTTCGCAATCGCAGTTAATTCTTGCACATGCTTTGAACCTCTTTTTGTGACTGCATCAGGGAACATCCCAATTCCATCATTTGCTAGAGTGACGCTTTTTACTTCGAGAAGCAATTGATTCCCTTCTTTATCTTCTAATAAAAAATCCCATCTTGAGCTTCCATACGTATATTCTGATTTAATCCAACGATACGGCCAAAGCTCCTCCACCATCGCTTCTTTCAGCATAACTTCTACTAGCTTATTAGGATATGAAGTATTTATTGATACAAGCAGTCCGTTTGACTCGACATATACTGCCGTCCATTTTGTTTTACGATTAGGATTTGTGCTTGGGAGAACATAAATCATAGCCCCCTCAACCAAAAGCTCTATTAGTCGGCCCGGGTCTGCTAAATGTACCTTTTCGATTTGCTCTGTTTCTTCATCATAGCAATGTAAAATAAACCGATTCGGTCTCTCCACAAAAGTCATTTTCTTTAATGCTGCTGGAAAGCCTACAAATACTTTTTTACTCATATCAGTCTCCAATTAAACCGTAGCTAATTGCCACTCTCTTAATTTTTTATCAAAAACAAGCAATGCATCACTTTTTTGCTTACTGTTCTTCTCATATTCTTCGTACATATCATCCATATTATCAAAATCCCCTAAAACCCATATCGGAATCTCCAATTTCAATCGTGTCTGATAGGCTCTTTCAATGGATAAAACTACGCCTTCTCTCATATAACGTTTTAACTCCACAACAATCTCTTGTGGGAGCGGAGGATAAAGTCTCTTCTTCTTCATACCAAGCAGCGCCTTCTCCAATTTAAGGTCTGTCACTTTATGTGCAAGGACTTCTGAAAACAATCGATAAAAAGAATCCATGTTTTTATAATAAATTTTATTAAACCAACCATCATCATGAGCCAAATAAGCATATTGGTTATTCAGTTGCTGAAAAAATGGCTTTCTGAGCGCCTCCAGCTTATGTCCTAAGTAAAGCAGTTCGGCAATTGTCCGGCCCTCTAAAATATCCAATGTCTCTGTCTCATCAAAATCGACCCATACAAAATCTCCGTACCCATAAACATCTTCCCTCGATAAATGGGCTAATTTATTGTTTGGAACATATTCGAACTGTGTATGTATATGAAATTCTCCATCTTCATACTGATGCTTTAACAACAAAATAGAGGAAAGAGTATCTGCCAGTATTCTGTAAAACTCTCTAAACTCTATGCCATAAGAGAGGACAAAGCGTTCTTTCTCATTTAGATGGATATAAACCACATCTCGAATATCATTATTACCTTTTTTCATCAAGTAAACCTCCAAACATTATTAGCTTGTAAACGGAAGAGCTATAGCTTACTTTCTTGTTACTGAAATTGCCTATACTCCATTTTATCTATCTGATTACAAGAAATATTCCCTTGTTCTATGTTATTAGACTTTAAATGAATGCCCATGTATTCATACTTTCCATCATACATCTAGTTTTACATATTGTAACCATTTTAGTTTAACAAATATTAGGCAAAATAGCTTACATAATCTCCAATTTAGAAAAAAAAGGAATTTAAGCACCTTGGATTACGGATTATTTAGGAGTAATCCATGGTGGATATTCGTTAAACTTTCTATTATGGATGTGTCCGAGAACAGATATCATTAAAAAAGTAAATTTTTCAGACAAATTTGTGATATTTCAACCAACGGAGGGGGATATCAGCCAAGTTTTCTTGTTTTTCAGCCAAACTGCTGATATATCAGCCAATTCTGCTTCCTTTTCAGCCAAACTGCTCATATATCAGCCAAACTCGATCCCTTTTCAGCCAAACTTCTCATATATCAGCCAACTTCGATCCCTTTTCAGCCAAACTCGATCCCTTTTCAGCCAAACTGCTCTTATATCAGCCAAACTCGATCCCTTTTCAGCCAAACTGCTCTTATATCAGCCAAACTCGATCCCTTTTCAGCCAAACTACTCTTATATCAGCCAAACTCGATCCTTTTCAGCCAAACTGCTCTTATATCAGCCAATTCCACCATCTAAAACAAAAATACACCGTACTATAGGCAACGGATTAACTCAACTATCCATCTTCCCTAAAATACGGCGTCCATCATTTGTCCAAATTAATTTATTTTCGTTTTACTTAACAGCCTTTTAATACTTTTATCTGCTTCCTTTAGCACGATAGATTTATCCACTGTCTTCATGATTTTATTTTCCATTACTATTTGTCCGTCTACGATAGTTGTTTCTACATCAGCTCGTGTTGCGGAATAGACAATTCTTGAGATTGGGTCCACATCATAAGAAGGGAAGGTATGAAAATTTTGCAGGTTTAAAATTGCTAAATCTGCTCTCTTGCCAATTTCGAGACTGCCAATTTCTTTCTCGAGCCCCACCGCCTTTGCCCCACCAATAGTTGCCATTCGAAAAACGGTTTTTGCATCCATTGCCGTTGGACCATGAATCGGCTTTTGTATAAGTGCGGCCAGCCTCATTTCATTAAACATATCCAAGTTATTATTACACGGAGCACCATCTGCTCCTAAGCTAACAGAAGCATGATGGCAAAGGAGATGGTGCGTATCCGCAATTCCAGATGCCAGCTTTAAGTTAGAGCCAGGGCAATGGCTGACATGAACTCCTTTTTCTCGAATAATCCGCTTTTCTTCTTCATCCAACCAAATGCAATGCGCTAAAATTAAGCGGTCATTTGCTAAGCCAAGGTGATCTAAGTAAACAATATTTCTCATCCCTGTTTCTTCTTGGACGATTTGAATCTCTCCTTTATTTTCTGATGCATGGGTGTGTACTTTTACTCCATATTTATCTGAAAGAATCTTTACCTCTTTCAGCAGCTCCTCTGTACAAGAAACAACAAACCGCGGCGAAAATGCATACCGAATTCTTCCATCATCATAGCCATTCCATTTCTCCAATAAGTCCACACTTCGCTGAATAGAATCCACAGTTTTTTCTTGTAAGGCTAAAGGAACTTCAGTCCCTTTATCCATCATCACTTTTCCAGAAACTGCTCTTATGCCGCTTTCAGCAATCGCTCGAAAAGCATAGTCAGTATGGTGAACTGTTTCCATATCTACAATGGTAGTTGTTCCACTTTCCAGCAGCTCTCCGATTCCAAGCATGGCGGAATAATAAATAGATTCTTCATCATGGGCAGCCTCAAGTGGCCAGATTCTTTGTCTGAGCCAATCCATCAACTCGAGATCATCCCCTTTTCCTCGAAAAAGTGTTTGGCATAAATGAATATGTGTCTGAACAAATCCAGGGATTACCGTTCTATTTGTTGCATTAATTATTTTATCCACCTGTTGTTTATGAATATCCACCCCTATTTCCTTAATAATATTATCCTCCATATAAATATCTCCCATAACAATTTCTTCCGCTTGGTTCATTGTTACTATCTGTGCATTTTTGATTAACAAATTCCCCATTGTTTTTCCCCCTTGCTTGTTTCAATTTCGGAATAAACACAAAAAAACTACGAAAAAATATGCTAGTTAAGCATATTTTTCGTAGCAAGAAATTTACGGTTTCCAGTAGAGACCCTTAACCCAATTATTAAGGATATACGAAAAAATGTCGCAATTGTGGCAGATGCCTGTGACCATTTATTCATGATATATCCTAATTTTAATCCAGAATCTTATCTTTTCAAGTGAGTTGTCAGAATATTTAACACTGTTTTTTCATGTGTGATGAGATATTTTCTCAAAATCTCCTTTTTTACAAAGAATTATCCATTTCATTCTTTCATTTAATTACATATAATAAAACAGGGTATATGTCGAATAATTGCCTAAACCTAGAGAAGGGAGAGTGAGAAGTATGATACACCAAATGACAGAAAATCAAATCACACTTCACATCATTCAGACACTAAAAGACAATAAAAAATCTGAATTTGAATCCATCGTTGATGAGCTACAACCTTATGATATAGCTCAAATTTATGAGGGTCTCCCCGATAAGCATAGGGCACGTTTTTTGCTTTTTCTTAAAGTCGACTTATTAGCCCATCTCTTAGAGGAGTTAGATAAAGAGGAGCAGCTTGAAGTTCTTAATACATTAGGAATGGACAAGACAGGGAAAGTTCTAGACTTAATGGATAACGATGACCTAGCTTCCCTTTTAAATGAACTAGCCCCAGAAAGAATTAAAGAACTCCTTTCTGGTATGAAAAAAGAAGAATCTCTCATTGTACAAAACTTAATGAATTATCCAGATGAAACTGCTGGACGTCTCATGACCAACCGTTTTGTTTGGATTCGTGATTATTACACGACACGTGAAGCCGTGGATAAACTAAAGTCCTTTGCTGATTTTGCGGAAACATTAAGCTATTTATACGTAGTGGATCAAAAAAGAAAGTTAGTCGGTGTTGTTTCCTACCGTGACCTTTTGATTGCTGAACCACAGGATAAGATTCGTGACATTATGTATGAACGAGTTATTAGTGTAACCGTGGATCAGGACCAGGAGGAAGTAGCGCAAACCATACAGAAGTACGATTTCTTAGCTATCCCAGTCGTTAATGAAGAAAACATATTAATGGGGATTGTCACAGTCGATGATATGATTGATGTTGTTTTTCAAGAGGCAAACGAAGATATTGAAAAACTATCTGCTTCAGGTAAATCAATAGATTTTGATACAAAAGCAACTGTTGCAGCCTATCGAAGACTCCCATGGTTAATCTTACTTTTATTTATCGGTGTTGTATCTGGCAGTATTATAAGCAACTATGAAGATGTACTAACAAAAGTTGTAGCTTTATCCTTTTTTATGCCCATGATCTCAGGTATGACTGGTAACACGGGAACTCAATCATTAGCAGTTGTTGTTCGTGGACTTATTTCTAATACAATTAATAAAACCGTTGTAACGAAATTGATATTTAGAGAATTGTTAGTTGGCTTGATTATTGGGATTACATGTGGTGTGATTATTACATTGATTGCCTATGTATGGCAAAGTGATTTAATGCTTGGTCTCGTAGTTGGTCTGTCCTTAATTTGTACACTTATAATCGGAACATTATCGGGTACCATCATTCCCATCATTCTTTATAAATTGAACATTGACCCAGCAGTTGCATCAGGGCCATTAATCACTACACTTAATGATATATTTTCGTTGTTTATTTACTTCGGAATCGCGCAAATTTTCCTTAATCACTTAATGTGAGCAAAGAGGCTGGGACATAAGTATTCCAGCCAAGGATAATTCCGAACAATTATACGAAGATGCTAATGAATGTTCCGTATAATTGTTCGGGCTTTTATTTGTTTTTCAAAGGATGTTTCCATGAAGTTTGGTGCGATTCCCCGCAGCCGGAATACACTTCGCTTTCCATGGGGCTCGCGCTGAGCCGCTTCGGCCTGTGGCCTGCAGGGTCTCAGACTGTCTCGCTAATCCCATAGGAGTCTTCGTGTATTCCGGCTGCTCTGTTTTTCCAACTAATTATATTTCCTCTTGTAAAAAGTATGCGAAAGCAGCCGCTATTTACTAGCTATATTAGAAATTGTTCGTCTTTACAGAGTATCTATTTAGTTATGTCCCTTCCTCTTTGTTTTGTTTTTTAGAGTTTATCTAATTTTCCTCCCTCTATCTAAATCAACAGAGCCATCTTTTTTATAGGATTATGAAAAATAAGGAAACAATTTTGGATTCTATTCCGTCTATATACATGTAAGAAATTTGAACTAGGGGTTTGCCGGAATGAGAACAAAAAAAGGATTTTCTGAAAGATTCGATTGGACATTATGTCTCTTACTTATGTTATTTTGTTTAGTTAGCTGTATTGCTATATACAGTGCACAAGGTCCAAAAGATTCCTACTTACAATCACAAATTATGTGGTATGTTATCGGCTCGATTACGATTGCCATTATTATGTACTTTGATAATGAACAGATTCAACAAATAACTTGGATTTTATACGGGATAGGGGCTATTCTACTGATCGGTCTACTAATTGCTCCAGTAACAGAATTCACACCAAAAAGAGGTGGAGCGCAAAGTTGGTATGTTATTCCTCACCTTGGCAGTATTCAACCATCTGAATATATGAAGGTCTTTTATATTTTAGCGATTGCGAAAGTAATAAATAATCACCATAAGAAAACAATCTATAAGACGCTCTTAACTGATTTCCTATTAATGTGTAAGCTCGGCATTGTAGCTGGAATTCCGATTGGCTTAGTTATTGTCCAGGATTTTGGGACGACACTCGTGTTAATGGCTATCTTAATTGGAATGATGTTAGTATCAGGGATTTCTTGGAAGATACTTATTCCTTTATATGGAGTGGCAGCAGCTTTTGGTTCCCTCGTTTTCTACTTAGCTATTTTCGGAAGAGAATTGTTAGAAAAATATTTGGGAGTCGATCCATATCAATTTGATCGTATTAATTCTTGGCTCGATCCTCATAATGCTGGAGACGCAGGAATGCAGTTAGTTAAATCATTAATGGCAATAGGTTCAGGCCTTATTAGCGGAAAAGGATTAGGAAAAGAAGAAGTTTACATTCCAGAAAGACATACAGATTTTATTTTTACAATTATCGGCGAAGAATATGGTTTTATCGGCGGCAGCATTGTCATTATTCTTTATTTTCTCTTAATATTTCATCTTGTTAGAACCGCTTTACAAACAGCCGATCCATATAGTATTTATATTAGCGTTGGAGTCATTAGCATGATTACCTTTCATGTATTCGAAAATATTGGCATGACAATACAGCTATTACCAATAACAGGAATTCCTCTCCCCTTTATTAGCTATGGCGGCAGCTCCCTAATGACAAATATGATGGCAATGGGACTCATGTTTAGCATTCGATATCACCATAAGTCTTATATGTTTTCTTCCAACTCTCTTTCTTTTTAAGGTTAATTATCATCTAGACTCGGCGCATTGCTGAGTCTTTTTTTCAAATTTGTCTATTTGATGAATTCTTCCTCCTTTAGTTTCCTTTCTTATATAATTAGGGTATATAATTTAATAGGACAACAAAAAATAAAAAGTAAAATCTTAAGTTCAGCCTGTTATAACAACAAGATGACCATTCATTTTATCTAATTATAATAAAAACTAAATTAAAATAATTACAAATAAGTATTGATTTTAATTTAGAATTTGTTATAATTAAAATATAATCAGTTGAAGGGAGTTTGTTAACATGGGATTACAAACAAAAGTTGAATTACAAAAAGAATTAAACGTACAAATCGCTAACTGGAGCGTATTATACACAAAACTTCACCAACATCATTGGTATGTAAAGGGACCTTTTTTCTTCACACTACATGAAAAATTTGAAGAGCTATATGACGAAGCGGCTGAAGCAGTAGATGAAATCGCAGAGCGCTTGCTTGCTATTGGTGGAAAACCGGTTTCTACATTAAAAGAATTTATTGAAACTTCTACACTACAAGAAAGCACAGACAAATTAACTGCAACTGAAATGGTGAAATCTTTAGTGGAAGATTTCAGCCATATCAATACGCAATTAAAAGCATTAGCAGAACATGCTGATGAATTAGAAGATGTGATTACAAATGATTTAGCAGTTGGTTTAATTGGCAAGATTGAGAAACATTTATGGATGCTAACTGCATATCTTTCTGAATAACACTTATTTTTAGAATGGACAAAGCCACTTTTTCTTCTTAATGTTGAAAAAGTGGCTTTTATTTTCCCCCAAAAAACCCCATTATCTACTCATCCCATGAAAAAATTATTTTCATTCTCATCTAGAAAAAAGTATAATAATGGCAAAAGCATGTATTTTTCATCCTTAGGAGGATAACATGAAAAAAAAACAATTTGTTGTAATAGGACTAGGAAGCTTTGGTGGCAGTTTAGTAGAAGAATTCCATACAAAGGGAGCAGAAGTATTAGCCATTGATCAGTCTCTAGAAAAGGTTGAAAAATATCGAGCATATGCTACACTTTGTGTGCAAATGACACATATTACGGAAGCATCGTTAACCCAAATCGGAATTCGAAATTTTGACCATGCTTTTGTATCCTTTGGCGATGATGTAGAATCCAGCACCCTCACTACGATGCTTTTAAAAGAAATGGGTATTAGCCAAGTTTGGGTAAAAGCAGCAGATGTCTATCATAAACGCGTTCTCGAGAAAGTCGGTGCTGATCGAGTGATTCATCCAGAACAAGATATGGCAAAAAGAATTGCACACCATGTCATTTCAGATAGTATGATTGATTATATTCAGCTTTCTAAAGAACATGGGATTGTGGAAATGGTCGCTTCCTCTAAAATACATAACCAATCCATCTTAGACCTAGATGTGCGGGCAAAATACGGCTGTACCATTATCGGAATCCAACGAGCAGGAGAAACAATCGTCTCTCCATCTGCAAATGAAGTAATCCATCAAGGCGATATTCTAATTATGGTAGGCAGTAATGATTGCTTATATAATTTTGAAGAAAAGGCGTTAAGATAACCACACGAAAAATAAATTTAAATATTTATTAAACACCAAAAGAGAAGGCTTTCATTCAAGCATTCTCTTTTTTCATTTACTCTCCTATTTACTAAACTCCATTTTATCCAACGTTTAATCCTTCCATCACTGGGTATTAAGTAGAATACATTATGGCTGATTAAGTTGTTGTTTCTAATGGGAAATAAAGTTAACGCGGATTAGAGAAGGAAATCGACTCTGTAAACAAATTTACTTCCTATGCGGAACAATATTCTTTAAAAAATGCCTAAATCAAATCAAGGAGTGAAGTATATGTACTATAACTGGAATTGGAATTCCTTTTGGGACAAGCTACCTGATTTTATTTTAGCGGTAGTTGTTTTAATTGTAGGGTGGATTATTGCAAAAATCATTGAAAAAGCCCTCTATAAAGGACTGCAAAAAACAAACTTAGATAATAAAATTTTTCCCGAAGGAAAACCTAAAAAATATTCTTCTGAAAAGATAATAAGTAAAATAGTTTATTATTTATTATTAGTTTTTGTCTTTACCCTATTCTTTAATATTTTAAATTTAACGGTGATTACTTCTCCACTAGTGAATATGCTTTCATCTATCCTTGGAGCAATTCCTAATATATTAAAAGCAGCGTTGATTCTATTAATTGCTTGGGTCATTGCTTCCGGATTAAAATACCTTATTAAGAAAACAGGAAGCACCTTAAAGGTTCATGAGAAATTACAGAAGTGGAATCTTGCAGAAAAGAATAGCCCGCAAAATGTAATGGATAAAGTAGCTAATATTGCTTTTTATTTAGTGTTGTTATTATTCTTACCTGCCGTTTTAGGTGCTCTTAATTTATATGGTGTTTCGGAACCATTTGCCAATATGCTTCAAAGCATTCTTGCCTTCTTACCAAAACTTTTAGCTGCAGCACTGATTGTTTTAGTAGGTTGGTTTGTAGCAAAAATTGTGCGTACCATTCTAACCAACTTCCTGCAAGCAATCGGCACAGAGGCTTTAGCTAATCGATTAGGCATTAACAAACTTCTAGATAATGTAAGCTTATCTTCTGTTATCGGAAACATTGTTTTTATTTTCATTCTCATTCCAACTGTTATTTCAGCGCTTGAAAAGTTGGATATCCAAGGAATCTCTCAGCCAGCTATTAATATGTTAAATGATATTCTGACGATGATTCCTAATATCGCTACTGCCATTGTCCTCATCTTAATTGGTATTTGGATAGGAAAATGGGTAAAACAAATGGTCGTTACGTTATTAGTAAAACTTAGTTTAGATACTTACGTACGAAAAATGGGTCTTAACGCCAATACTAGTATTTCTAACATTATTGGTACTATTGTTCAAATTCTGATCGTTTTCTTATTGGCTGTACAAGCCTTAAATATAGTAGGACTAGAATTTTTAGTAACATTATCTACTGCGGTTATTGCTTACCTACCAATGGTTATCGCTGCAATTGTCATTCTTGGCGTTGGCTTATGGTTAGGCTATCTCGTCCAGCAGTTACTAAGCAGCATTTTACAAGGTGCTCACTTCAAAGTATTACCAGTTATCGCAAAATATGCGATTATCACTCTTTCTGTTTTTATGGCTCTTGACCAATTAAGAGTAGCATCTTCTATCGTCAATTCTGCCTTTATTTTAATCCTCGGCGGTCTTGCATTAGCATTTGGTCTTGCGTTTGGTCTTGGCGGCAAGGAATTTGCTAAAAAACGATTAGATAAACTGGATACAAAAATGGAACAAACATCTATCCAAAAACCAAATGATGATAATTCTTTAAACAGCTAATCATCATAAGAGGACAGACGGAAAATATCGTCTGTCCTCTTTTCTTTATGCTGTTTTCGTTAAGTTTATTGCTATTACTCGCAGCTGGAACAGCCTTTCCTTCAAAGTATGAAGCCATTTTGTCAGTATTTTCAAAAACGGCTATTGTTATGAAACCCATTTCATAGTTTAATCTAATAAAGAGAGCATAGACCAGCGTCATATTTCGATTTCGTTATAGCGTGATGGCTTGCTCTTTTTTCTATTTCTTTAAAATTTGGTTATGGCAAATCGGTATCCAGCAGTTCATAACCTTCTACTAGTGTAGAAAGTGGTACAATATCGGCATCTTTTTGATAAACAGGAATATATTCTTTTAAAACACTTACTACTGCTGGTCCGGAAACTCCAACATGCCCAATCGCGATAAACTCCTGCTCTGTATCTAGTTTTTTCGCTAAACGACTAGCTTGCTTCGTAATATATTGACTTGTGTATATATGATCAAAAAAAAGACCATTTTCTAAATAAGGTACATTTAATTCCTCAGCTAAATCCTTTATGACACTTTTGCTCGTTGTTTTACTGTCTAAATAGTAAAGACTGTGGTTACGGCATTCCTCAAGGATAATTCTCATCACTCTTTTATCTTCCGTAGCCTTTGATCCCATATGATGATTCATTCCAACAGCATAAGGGATACTTTCAATCGCATCCTTCACCCGTTTTCTAATTTCCTCATCTGATAAATCCGTTGTAATCGCACCAGGTCCAAGCCAGCTTTTTTTCCCTTTTTTCGGTTCTAATGGCAAATGAACTATAACCTCATGACCTTTTTTATGGGCACGGATAGCATCTTCTTTACTCGTAGATAGGAAAGGCATAATCGCGACCGTGATTGGAACAGGTAAGTTAAGCATCTCTTCTGTTCCTTTCATGTTATTACCGAAATCATCAATAACAATTGCTAACTCTTTTCTCACTTGATTCTTAGATGGATCCGCCTCTTGTGCGGAGATACTTAATGGAAACGAAAGAAAACATAAGAAGAATATTATCTTTTTCATTTTAAAACCTACCTTGTTTTCCGTTAGTATTTTCCATAAAGGCAGGTTGCATACCACGATATATAAGAATCAATGAAGTTCTTATTAATTATAAGGCTGTTTTCGTAAAGTTTGTTGCGATTACCCGCAGCCGGAATACACTTCGCTTTCCGTGTGGCTAGGCTTAAGCCTCTTCAGCTTCGCATCCGGGGTCTCAGACTGTCTCGCTAATCCCCGTGGCGTCTTCGTGTATTCCGCTGCTCCATTTTTCCAACTAATTCTTTTTTTCGATTAAAAAAACAACAATCCTTTAGAAAACAGCCAATTATAAAAAACAATCCTCCGCGAGAATAAGGGGTATATTAATTTATATCCATTAATTCCTCCCATAGTTTATTCCCTTTAATTTCCATCCCAGTTATCAATCCGTCCTTATTTATATTTGCTTGCCCAGTAACATTTACAACTTTCTCTTTTTGATAATGAACAGTTAAAGAGAAATTGTAAATATTCTCTAATTTAGTATCTGCTTTCTCCACTTCTAGATTGCTCATTTTTAACTGATAGCCGTTCCAATGAGCCTTTTGCAAGAAATTCTCACCATATGAAGCAATATAAGAATGATAGAATTCTTCTGTAAAGTAGGGTTTAAAATTATTAGCTGTATATGAATTCCATTCTGCTAATGCTGCCTCCACTTCATTATCCTCTATTTCCTTGTTATCAATAGTCTCCCACAAATTGGCCAGTTTCTCTTCTGGTCCTGTGAATGTATGTTCCAAAACCGTTTGAATGGTAGTGACAGCTTCCTTTTGTTCGGCAATCTCAGTATTCGAAGTACGATAAACAAAGAAGAAAATAGTTCCGATTACGAAAAGGATTATAAAAACGCGCATTACAGTTTTTTTCATCGTATCCCCCCTTACTTTAGATACGATGAAAACGCTATTTGGTTTCAAGGTATAGATTTATCTTTTCAACCTTTTCACGTATTCATATATATTTTTTTCATACAAAAAACAGTTCGCTAAATTTAACGAACTGTTTTTATTGACGTTATTTATTTCCGATGCATTTTAAACTCCAGGAATAAATCATTATATTCTGCTAAAGAGCGATGACCGAGGTTTTCATATACCTCTAATTTAGAAGTCAATTCTTCATCCGGATAGAAACGCTCATCCCCAGTAATATCCTCAGGCAAAAATTCCATTGCTGCCTTATTCGGAGTAGAATAACCGACGTATTCTGTATTTTGGGCTGCATTTTCAGCATCTAACATAAAATTAATAAATTGATGAGCTCCGTCGATATTCTTAGCTGTTTTCGGGATAACCATATTATCGAACCATAAGTTAGATCCCTCTTCAGGAACCACGTATTCCACATCTTCATTTTCCCACATAATTTCAGCAGCCATTCCAGACCATAAAACACCGATAGACGCTTCTCCATTTTCGATAAGCATCCGAATTTCATCTCCAACAATCGCCTTTACATTCGGAGTTAGCGTATCTAGCTTTTCTTTTGCTTCCTTTAGGTGCTCATGATCTTTATCATTTAAAGAGTAATGTAAGCTATTTAAGCTCATGCCCATGATTTCCCGTGCACCATCTATCAGCATAATTTCATTTTTTAAATCTTTATCCCATAAATCATTCCAAGAAGTAATTTCCTTATTATCAAGCATGGTTGGATTATAAACAATTCCAACGGTTCCCCAAAAGTAAGGAATAGAATATTTATTGTCTGGATCAAAGGAAAGATCCATAAACCTACTGTCAATATTTTTTAAATTAGGTATCTTTGTATGATCAATCGGAATTAATAAATCTTCTTCCTTCATTTTGTCAATCATATATTCAGAGGGAATAGCAATATCATAGCTTGTTCCTCCCTGCTGAATTTTTGTCATCATTGCCTCATTTGAATCAAACGTCTCGTAAATTACCTTTATTCCAGTCTCCTCTTCAAACTTGGTTATTAAATCAGCATCAATATAATCTCCCCAGTTATATACAGTTAATGTGTTTCCACTTGTATACCCTCTGCTCGAATTTAATTGATGAACAATAAATAGAAGAATGAAAGACAGTGCAAAGATAAAAATTAAACCACGTATTAGAGATTTCATTTTCTCACCCCCGCTTGTGGAGTCTTATTAACACGCTGTGTAATGAAATAATAGCCAATTACAAGGAGCAGCGTAAATAAGAATAATAGGGTCGATAGCGCATTAATATTTAAAGAAATACCTCGTCTTGCTAATGAATAAATTTCCACAGATAGTGTTGTAAAGCCATTACCTGTTACAAAGAAAGTTACAGCGAAATCATCTAAGGAATAGGTTAACGCCATAAAGAAGCCAGCAAATATTCCTGGTGAAATATAAGGAATAATTACTTTTGTAAGTACATCCTTCCAACTAGCTCCAAGATCTAATGCTGCATCCACCAAAGTTGGACTCATTTCCTCTAGCTTCGGTAAAACCATGATAACAACAATAGGAATCGAGAAAGCTATGTGAGACAGAAGAACAGAAAAGAATCCTAGTTTAATCCCAATAATCGTAAAGAAAATTAAGAAAGACGCACCGATGATAACATCTGGGCTTACAATCAGCACATTGTTTAAAGACAAAATGGAATTCCTAAACCCTTTTTTCCTCATCATAGAAATACTAATTGCCCCAAGCACTCCAATAATAGTTGATATAGCTGCAGACAAAAGGGCAATAATAATTGTATTTAAAACAATAACAAGTAATCTCGTATCTTGGAATAATTCCTTATACCAGTCAAGTGTAAAGGAATCAAAATCATGCATGGTTCCCCCACTATTAAACGAATAGAAGATTAAATAAAAGATAGGTGCATATAAAATGACAAAAACAATACATAAATAAAAGATAGACCATTTTGATAGCTTTTTCATTTTATATCCCTCTCTTTCTGTTCCCTGTAAGAACCATAATAATAATCATACTAATAATCAAAAATACAGCTATTGTTGAACCCATTCCCCAATCTTGTGTTATGAGGAAATGCTGCTCAATCGCCGTACCTAGTGTTATAACACGGTTACCTGCAATTAAACGAGTTATCATGAATAAAGACAATGCTGGAATAAATACAGCTTGGCATCCAGATTTCACCCCATTTAGTGTAAGGGGAAAAACAATCTTTTTAAATGTCGTCCAAGCAGATGCCCCTAGATCTTGTGATGCATCAACTAAGCTAGGATTCATCTTTTCCAATGCATTAAAGATAGGCAAAATCATAAAGGGAATAAAAATATAGACACTTACAAAAAGAAAACTAAAGTCTGTAAATAATAACTGGTGTTCCCCTATCCCTAGAAAATCAAGCATTTGATTGGCCGCACCATGCGTCCCAAATATCCCTAAAAACGCATATGCTTTTAATAAAAGATTAATCCAGGATGGCAAGATTATTAATAACAGCCATAATTGCTTATGCTTCGTTTTTGTTAATAAATAAGCAGTCGGATAAGCAATGATTAGAGAAAAAAACGTAATTAGAAATGCATACCAAAAGGAACTCAACGTCATTTTTAAATAAACCGGTGTAAAGAACTTCTGATAATTTTCAAACGTAAATGCCCCTTCAATATCAAAGAAAGAATAATAGACAACAAGCGCAACTGGAGCAATTACAAAGAGTGCAATCCAAAGATAATAAGGTACAGTATACCATTTAGTACTACTTTTCATTGGCTGCCCCCTCATATGCTTCTAGTCGTTTATCAAACTCTTCCTCCGTTTCTCCAAGGCGCATAACATGAATTGCTTCTGGTTCAAAATAAAGACCTATTTCTGTTCCTACTGTTGCTTTCTTAGTAGAATGGACAAGCCATTCATTTCCGTCTTCATCGTATCCGCAAATCTCATAATGAACCCCTCTAAACAATTGAGAGTCTACTTTCACCTTTAATTTTCCTGCTTCAAGAGAAGTTATTTCTAAATCCTCTGGACGAATAACTACTTCTACTGCTTCATTTTCGTTAAAACCGCCATCTACACAATCAAACGTTTTACTGCCAAAATGGACAACAAAATCTTTTTTCATTGTTCCTGGTACAATATTGGATTCGCCGATAAAATCTGCAACGAAGCGATTAATTGGTTCATCATAAATATCTGTTGGTGTTCCGCTTTGCTCAATGCGCCCTTTATTTAAAACAAAAATTTCATCCGACATCGCCAATGCTTCTTCCTGATCATGGGTAACAAAGATAAAAGTAATTCCTAATCTTCTCTGTAATTCTCTTAATTCATATTGCATTTCTGTACGAAGCTTTAAATCCAACGCTGATAATGGTTCATCCAGAAGAATAATCTCTGGTTCATTTACAATCGCTCTG
Organism: Niallia alba; assembly: GCF_012933555.1. GTDB lineage: Bacteria > Bacillota > Bacilli > Bacillales > Cytobacillaceae > Niallia > Niallia alba. The sequence continues at coordinate 447,668 of NZ_JABBPK010000001.1, read as the reverse complement.
GCGATAGCAACACGCTGTCTCTGTCCACCAGACATCTCACTGATTTCTCTCTTCTCATATCCTTCTAGGTTAACGAAACGTAGAGCTTCTTTTACTTTTTCTTCAATCACTTGCTTCTTCCATTTTTTAATGCGAAGACCAAAAGCCACATTTTCAAATACATTTAAATGAGGGAAAAGCGCATAATCCTGGAAAACTGTATTTACCTGTCTTTTGTTCGCTGGTATTTTATTTATTAGCTTACCGTTAAAATAAATGTTTCCTTCTGAAGGTTCCATAAATCCAGCGATCAATCGTAGTACAGTTGTTTTCCCACAGCCTGATGGCCCAAGCAGTGTATAAAATTTACCTCGCTCAATTTCAAAGCTCACATTTTCTAGAACAGTTGTATCTTGATCATAACTTTTTGTTACATTTTCAAATCGAATAATATGCTGCTCGGACATAATATCCCCCTCTTAATTTATTTTCACTTAAGGATGCTTTGGTGAAGTTTGTTGCTATAAGTGAGCAACGTGAATACACTTCGCTTTCCGTGGTCTCAGACAGTCTCGCTAATCCCCATGGCGTCTACTTGTATTCCCGCTGCTCTATTTTTCCAATTTTTTTAAAAATTAAAAAAGATCCATCTCATTATAAGTAAGAATCGGTAACTACGAGAATTAGTTCTGTTACGCCATCTGCTAGATTCACTAATTGATGTTCCTCTGTAGCATGATAGTAAATAGATTCCCCTTTTTTAGCTCTATACTCTTGCTTTCCTAATTTCAGCAAAATCTCTCCTTCTACTACGTAAGCAAATGTTTCTGATAAAGAAGGCTCGAATTGCTTAAACTCTCCATTCTTCAAAAAGAAGAGACGTATTGGCTCCATTTCTTTTTCATTTGATTCAGGAACTAGCCATTGAATACGATATCCCTTTTCTTCATCAAGGAAGTCTGTAATGTCTTCCTCTGTATAGACTACTTTCTGCTTTCGCTCTTCATCATCGAAAAATTCCTTTGGTGTACATCCCAACACCTCTAAAATATCAAAGAATGTTTCAATGGAAGGAGAACTTAAATCTCTCTCTAGTTGGGATATGTATCCCTTACTTAAATCCGTTCTTTCTCCTAATTCTTCTTGTGTAAGTCCTTTTTTCAACCGTAAATTCTTTATCTTTTTCCCAATTTCCATGATTTAACCTACTTTTTGTTTAGAAATAGTAAACTTGAAAGCACAAAAGTTTGGTATTTATAAACTTAAAGTTTACTCATACCCAGTTATTATACAATAATTTATCTAACTTTCAATCCTTTTTTCGTTATTAATATACCTATTCTTTCCCACAACTAACCAATTCGAAATTCCCCCGTATTCAATACATATAAAAGAAGGCTGTTTTCGTAAAGTTTATGCTATTAAAAAACAACCATTCTTTAGAAAACAGCCAAAAAGAAAGAAACCCCATAAAAGAACGTTTTAGCAAAGCTTATCGTGTTAAAATAAACACTGCTCTACAAACATTTTTTATGAGGCTCAACCTTAAACTAACTTATTGTTCTTCCTTACCCATCTCTATTGGTATGTACTTTCCGCTATCTATTTTTTCAATTTTTTTAAAATGAATTAGCTTTTTTAGAGATGCGTTGCAATACGCAGAAGCATCATAGGAATCTCTTCCAACTCTTATCCCAATTTCTGTAGGACCAATTCCTACTTTTCCCCCTTTTTCCTTATACAAATCACACAGTGCTTTATAAATATTTTCATCTTTTTCCGTAATTCGTAGTTTGGAATATTGCTTCAATCTTTATTCCTCCTATTGCTCCCATTTTACTGCAGCTACAAAAACAGATTCCTTTTCCCTTAAATCGTTCTTTCATTTCTTCTAGAAACTTTTTGTGTAAATTTTCAATATATAAATTTCACTGTCTAAGTCTGCTAATTTAAGCATACTAATCCTTTATCAAAATAACATGCATTTATGTTTTTTTTTTCGAAAAATAGATAATAGGTTTCAAAACTTCATTTGTTAATAGGTCAAATGAATCATTTCAATATATTGAACACCTAGTCATCATTCCTATTTTTTTTTGAAGGAATTATCCTGTTGGTTTTTCTTCCTTTTCCCGCTTTTGAAAAATTCCAACCTTCTAATTTTGTTCAATATAATGAACAAATAAATCAAATAAAAAACCACTCGAAGTTTCCAAGCGGTTTTTCTTGTTCATTTTTAATCTTCTTTTTTAAGTTTATAGTGCTTTTTAAACATGAAATGCTCCCCATGTGAAGGAAATAATTTTAATTTCTTTACTTCTTCTGGGTATTTTATCATCATTTCTTTTAATAGTTCCTTTGGCTTTTTATTTTCTGTATCTAATCCTAACTCTTTCGCTTTATTCAAAATTTGTATTTCTCTTATTTCATCAGCAATTTGTTTAAGATCTTTTCCTTCTGTTTTGATACTTAATTTTTTTGCTTCTTCCATCGTCATTTTTTCTTGTACTTCTTTGCCTAATTGTTGCATCGTTTTTCCTTTTGTATCAATTCCTAATTCCTTGGCTTTTTTCGAAATTTTCGCTTCAAAAACTTCTTTCATTAATGCTTTAGCATCTTTTCCTTCTGTACTAATTCCTAGCGATTTTGCTTCTTCCTTTAAATGAGCAGTATGTACTTCCATCGCCAGTTGATGTATATCTTTTCCCTCTGCTTTGATACCTAATTTTTCTGCTTCTTTCTTTATTAATGCTTCATGAATCTCTTTTTTTATGGCAACTGGATCTTTTCCTTCTGTTTTAATCCCAAGACTTTTAGCCATTTCTATTAAAAACTGTTTATCATCCTGAGATATCTCCCTTTTTTCTGGTGTTGCTGGAGATGGTGCTGCACTAGTTAAAGAACCAAAGCTGGTTAATGCTACTAGTAAAGCTAGCATTAATAGCGTCATTTTTTTCATCTTACTCTTCCTTTCCATCTTTAAATAGGTAAACTTATATCTTTTATATCCTTTCCTCTTCTTTATTTTATATGTACGTTTTCTCTAAAAATATTTGATTTGTCTTTATGATTTACCTTCTATCTTCTTTCTCCCAGTAGCTAATCATTCATTTCATACTTAACAATTAGACATACTAATCATCTTCTGCTATTTTACATATATATCATATTTGCTGGAGATGAGTTTATTAGATGAGTAAATTTACAAAAGACTATATTATAAAAATGGAGGATATTGTGAGGGAAGGAGATTCTATCCTTCGCGAAAAAACCAAAGAAGTAACCATTCCTCCTACTAAAGAGGATCAAGAAGAGCTAGAGTGTATGCTACAATATTTAAAAAATAGCCAAGATCCAATTCTATCGGAAAAATATCAATTACGTGCTGGTGTAGGATTATCCGCTAACCAAATTGGCTTAAATAAACGAATGTTTGCGGCATATATTAGACAGGAAAATGGAGAGGCATTGGAATTTATGCTCATCAATCCAAAAATAATCAGCCATTCGACTGCAATGACCTATATTCCCGAGAGTGAAGGCTGCCTTTCCATCGATCGCCCCATTGTAGGCTATGTACCGCGCTATCGGAGAATAACTGTTCGTGCCTACAATATAAATGGAGAAGAGGTAAAGATTAAACTGAGAGATTATGAGGCAATTGTCTTTCAACATGAAATAGATCATTTAAATGGGATATTATTTTATGATCATATCAATAGTACAAACCCGTTTGAACTGCCTGCCAATGTAGATATTAGTCCTCTCTATTAAATAAAAAAGCAGATGGCCTTTGCCATCTGCTTTTTTATTTACTCAGCATCTTTTTCTAATTTATTCTCTACTTTATATTTTGCCGTTGCCTCTGTTAACCATGTGCTAGCTTGCTCTTGTACTTTTGTAGCTAATAAATCTTCTTTAATTTTAGCTTTTGAGTCTTCTAATGTTGCTTCTTTTGCTTCTTTTTTACCAGTTACTTTAATAATGTGATAGCCATAATCCGTTTTAACTGGATCACTAATTTCATCTACCTTCATAGCGAATGCAGCTTTATCAAACGCTTCAACCATTTGGCCTGTAGAGAAATAACCTAATTCTCCACCATTCTCAGCAGTTTGTGTGTCAGTTGAATATTCTTTCGCCAATTCAGCAAAGTCTCCACCTTCGTCTATCTTCTTCTTCACTTCTTTAGCAGTCTTTTCATCCTCTACTAAGATATGACTTGCTTCCACTTGTTCTGGAGTGTCAAAGCTTGCTTTATTATCTTCAAAATATGTTTTAATCTCGTCATCTGTGATTTCGATAGATGGCTCAAGAATTTTTGTCACTTTTAGGTTTTGCTCAATTTGCTCTTTAAATAGATCTTCGGTTACTCCATTTTGAGCTAATAGCATATTAAATGTTTCTTGCCCACCGTATTGTTCTACCATCTTGTCCAATTCTGCTTGGATTTCTTTATCTGTTACTTTTACTTTTGCTTTATCAGCTTCAAGATCTACTACTTTATTAGAGATCATCATATTTAATACACTTGCGCCATATTGCTTATTTAGCTCTTCATTTAATTGTTCTTGTGTAATTTTTTCCTTGTCCACTGTTGCAACCGTTTCACTACGTTGTGTTAGATAAACCGCTCCTATAATTAACGCTATTAGTACTACCGCTAGTATAGGAATAAGAACCTTCTTATTTTTCATATTAAGCTAAAATCCTCTCTGCACAAAATTTTGGATATAACAGGCATACCCCTATTATAACTCTTACACTATATTATCATATAATTATGACGAAATTATTAACAGATTTAAAAAAAATTCCACCTTACAATTAAATAAGCTGGAATTTTTTCGACAATTTTCGTATGTTTCACATGAAACGTGTCGATTAATTGTTTGTGTTGTTACTTGTTAACGTTAATTCCACTTTTTGAGATTTACCATCTCTATAAATTTCTAGTTCTACTTTGTCTCCAATTTTCACTTCTGTATATAGATATTTTCGTAAATCGGTTGAATTAGTGATTTTTTTACCATCAATGGATACAATCACGTCTTGAACTTTTAACCCAGCCTCTGCAGCTGCAGAATTGGAATCAATATTAGTAACCATTACACCTTCTGAAACTTCGTTTGGAAGGTCTTGAAGATACATGCGAGGAACTTCCTCTAAGCTTGCTAAACCTACTCCAAGATATGGTCGCTCTACTTTACCTTTTTCGATAATCTCATTCACAATTGGGATAAGATCATTACTTGGAATCGCAAAACCTAGTCCTTCTACACCGGAATCAGCAATTTTCAAACTGTTGATACCTATTACCTCTCCCGAAGAATTAATAAGAGCACCGCCGCTATTTCCTGGATTTATGGCTGCATCTGTTTGGATAACATTAAATTCCCAATCTCCTGCAGATGTATTAACCGTAATACTACGTTCTACAGCACTAACAATTCCCTGTGTTACAGTTCTAGATAGCTCTAGGCCAAGGGGATTGCCAATGGCCCATACTTGATCTCCAGGTCTTAGTGTAGATGAATCTCCAAAATTAATGACATCTGTTGCATACTTGGCATCAATTCTTACTACGGCTAAATCTGTTAACGCATCTGCACCAATTAATTTAGCCTCTGTTTTCTCTCCGTTATATAGAGAGATTTCTAATGTATTTGCTCCTTCAATGACATGGTTATTTGTCACTATATATGCATATTGATCATCTTTTTTAAAAATAATGCCAGAACCTGATCCAGATTCCACATCACTGGATTCCTGTGAAAATGGATTTGATTGTTGTTGTTGAAGATTTTCAATTCCAACGATTGCTTTAGATGATGTTTCTACCATATCAGCAATGGCTACTGTCCCATCACTAGTTGCTGTATTTGATGTAGTGCTTGCAGTAATTGCCCCTGTCTTGCTTTCCACTTTATTAGAAAGCTCTGCCACTTGCTTCTCCAGCTTATCATAAGAATCATTGTATAAATCCGTATGGGGAATCGTAAAAAATGTTAATGCGGAACCAAAGATACCTGCTGCCAGCAAGGAGAAAAAGCCTTTGGCCTTCGAATTTCCTTTTTGATTATTAAAAGCTCTTCCTTCTTCACTTGAGCTTGCCACTGCTTGTTCTGTAGCTTTAATTTCCTCTATTTCCTCTTTATCAGGAGAGATTTGTTCGCTATCATCTGTCGGGAGCATAGGTTGTTCTTCTTGTGGCGTATCCATTTCTTCCTTAATTGTTGCCTCTTCCTCATTTTCTGGTTCTTGTTTCTTTTCTGAGAAATCATCTTCACTCAAGTTCAGTTGCTTCTCTTGTAGTGGTTCTTTCTCCCATTCATTTCTTTTTTCAAAGTCGCTCATCTTTTGTTCCTCCTATTTCTAATTTCGAACATTTATTTCAATTCATTAATATTCTTTTCATTTCTATTAACTTGTTTATACATACATAGTAACCACTATATATGAATAAATTATGAACAAAGTTTGAAAAGACATAGAAGAATTTTGGAACAATTTATTCTTACCAATTCGTTTAATCCTTTACAGCCACTTACCTTCCGTTCAAAATAGAATTCATTAGCGAACCTATTCAGCCTATTTTATACAATTACGCGAACTCTGTTACTTTTTCCTTTGGTAGAGGGAAGTAAATCGTGAAAGTAGTTCCTTTTCCTTTTTCACTCATTACATGAATATCTCCTTCATGAAACTGAACTAGCTGCTTAACAATGGATAAGCCAAGCCCAAATTCTCCGTAAGGGTTATTGGTTCTTGAAATATCTGCTTTATAAAATCTCTTCCAGATGTTTTCTATTTCATGGGCATCAATTCCAATCCCCGTATCTTTCACCTCGATAATTGTTCTGTCCACTTCCATACGCCCGGATAACCAAATACTTCCGTTCTCTGTAAATTGAATACTATTTTTCGTAATATTCATGATGATTTGAATGAGACGATCATAATCTGCATAAATTACCGCAGCATTATCCACATCTACATAAATTTTCACATTCTTTTCTTCGGCTAAAATAGACAGTTGCTCCTCAATAATCTCTAACACTTCTTGGAGAGAAATAAATTCCTTCATTAAAACAATTTGATTTGAACGGATTTTATCATAATCAAGATTCTCATTTACCAAACGAATAAGCCTTTTCGCTTCTTGGCTAATTAATTTGAGCCCTTTTTCCCGCTCATTTTCTGGTATCATATTATTATTTAAGCCTTCTATGACGCCACTGATTGTTGTTAAAGGGGTCTTTAATTCATGAGAAACATCCGACATAAATTGTCTTCTCCGATTTTCTAAAGCATCAATTGCTTCTTTTGACTCTCTTAGTCGATCTACCATCTGATTGAAATCTTGCCCGAGTTCACCTATTTCATCAAACGTAGAAGAAGAGACTTTCACACTGTAATCCCCTTCCGCAACATGGCTTGTAGCTTCCTGTAGTTTTTTTATCCGATTGACATGTACTCTTGAAAAAATAAAACTCATTAATAATGCAATTCCAAACACTAGAAAAAGGATATAAATTAAATACTTATTGATTTCTTGTATCATTTCTTTCGATTCGACAAGAGGAGATGTTAAGATAATTCCTCCAACAACGACATTATTTACGGAATACGGTATCGCAACTAGTGCAACCTCTTGATCTCCTCTTCGCGTGCTAGGCTTAATAACCGTACTACTGCCGTCTTTTATTTCATCCCACTCTGCATGAGTAATATTAATATTCAAATCTTTCCCAAAAGACCATATTCGATTTCTTTGTGTATTAAATATACCGATTGTTATTCCTGTCCCTTTTAGTTCTTCGGAATACCGTAATAACGTCGAATACGTTGCAGCAGACCATAAATCATCTCCTTGCACATCTTGAACAATATTATATCCGTATCCTTGAAGCTCATCTGCCTTCATGGAAAATACTAATTTCTCTATATAATGAGAAAAAACAAGGCTTAATACTAACAAGGCTACTAGGATGACGCTTAAGTGACTTATTAGCTGCTGATAGATGTATTTAATTCTCATGTACTACCACCGTTTCATCGAATTTATAGCCTACACCCCATACTGTATGTAAAAAGGGCTGACTATCCCTTCCTATTTTTCTTCTGAGTCTTTTAATATGGACATCAACCGTCCGATCATCTCCATAGAATTGAAATCCCCATACTTGCTGTAAAATTTGTTCTCTAGAAAATACTTGTTTTGGATGCTGAACGAAGAATGCAAGTAAATCAAATTCCTTGGGTGTTAATCCTAATACAGGTCGATTATACATAAATACCTCTCTTGTTTCTTTATCTAATTTAATGATTGCATTCGTTCTTACTTCTTCTACATTAGAATTTCTTCTTCTAATTGCCTTTATACGAGCAATTAAAGCTAAAGGGCTAAAGGGCTTCGTGACATAATCATCTGCTCCCATTTCTAATCCAAGCACTTGATCCGATTCAGTATCCTTTGCAGTTAACATAATAATTGGTGTCCCTTTATCTGTTTCTCTTATTTTGCGACAAACAGTTATTCCGTCTAAATCTGGAACCATCCAATCTAAAATAATCATATCATATTTATTATTCATAAAATGCTTATATCCTTCCAAGCCATTATGAAAAAAGGTACCCTGAAAACCTTCCTTGATAAAAAACATTTCCAACATAGAACAAACACTTTGGTTATCCTCTATTACTAAAATATTCATCTATACTCTCCTATTTTTCTGCTTTTAACTAATTAAAGCGACTTTCACTAAACGAATCAATAGGTTACCAGCATGTTTAATGGATTGTTAAAGGATAGGAAATAGTTTGTTCATAATTTTATCGGTTTGCATAATAAATAGGGATTTTCGCGATTCCCCTGCTCGGAATGCCGCATACAAATAAAAAGACCATTTAAAAGATACCCTCCTTTAAATGGTCTCATTATCACGTTTATTTAGTTAATTGGCGCTTTACTTTCCTCCAAAACTTTTTCCGCAAGAAGAAGCCCTCCTGTTATGCCAGCATTATCTCCTAATCCTGGTCTAACAATATACTCATTCATCTTATCTTGGACTTCTGGATACGAAACATAACCATTTAATAGATCGCTTAAATGACGATAAACATGTGTCAGCACATGCTCTTGATTCATTACGCCTCCACCAAGAATAATTTTTTTAGGAGATAGGATTAAAATATATTGCATAAGGGCTTGGGCAATATAATAGCCTTCCATTTCCCATACTTCCTCTTTATCACTTAGATGAAAAGCCTTTTCGCCCCAGCGTTCTTCAATTGCTGGTCCAGCAGCTAAGCCTTCTAAACAATCACCGTGGTATGGGCATCTTCCTTTATACGTATCTTTTGCATGCCTTCTTACTAAAATATGGCCCATTTCTGGATGGGTTAACCCTTGTAACAGTTCTCCATTAATATAAGCGCCCGCACCAATGCCTGTACCAACCGTAATATATAAGCAATTATCTACGCCTTTAGCAGCACCAAGCTTTGCCTCTCCTAAAGCAGCTACATTTACATCTGTGTTAAAACCAGTTGGTACAGAAAATTCATCTTTAATTGCTTTCAATAATGGATAGTCTTTCCAAGCTAATTTTGGAGTGGTTGTTACATTTCCATAAGTAGGACTATTTTTATCCACATCAATCGGACCAAATGATCCGATTCCAATTGCGTCGATTGGAAACCTCTTAAAAAAAGCGATAACCTCTGGCATTGTTTCCTCTGGTGTTGTCGTTGGAATAGAAATTCTTTCTTGAATGTTTCCTTTTGCATCTCCCACTGCACAGACAAATTTTGTTCCGCCAGCTTCAATAGCACCGTATAGTGACATGGTTCCTCTCCCCTTATAATGTTTTATAAACTCACTTACTTGTTTGTGTCCGCAGGAAATACAACTCCCGTTTGTCTTCTTACCTCATCCATAATTTCCATTACAGACAAAGAAACGTTATAGGAGTTTACGGAAGATTCTACTTTTCCTGCCTTAATCAATTCAATAAATTCTTGCGCCTCATAAAACATAGAAGCTTCTTTTTGAGGAAGGGTTAGATTCTCCACTTCCCCTTTTCGAGGAATAAATTCTACTTTCGTAGGGGTGTTCATTTGATTGATTAATAAATTTCCCTCTTCTCCTTGAATTTCAGACGGAATATAGGAATTTGCTATTTTAGAATACATTAGTATCACATCCATATCCGGATAACCTAAGATAATACTTCCTTCTCCGTCAACCCCAGATTCCAATAAGAAACTATTCGCCTTTACTTTCTCTGGTTTTCCAAAAAGAAGTACCATTGGGTAAAGACAATAAACACCAATATCCATTAATGCTCCATTTGACAATTCTGGCTTAAATGCATTTAATATAGTACCTTCCTTATAAGCATCATACCGGGAAGAATACTGACAATAGCTTACAAAAGCACGACGGATTTTTCCGACTTTATGTAAATTCTCTTGTACAACCTTAAAGTTAGGAAGAAAGGTAGTTTTAAGCGCCTCCATTAATAGGACATTATTTTCCTTCGCAGCAGCAATCATTTGTTTCACTTCAACCGCATTGGAAGCAATTGCTTTCTCTGTTAGAACGTGCTTTTTATTTTTCAAAAAAATGATAGACTGTTGTGCGTGATAGGCATTAGGACTAGCAATATATACTGCATCGATTTTGTCACTCTTTGCCATTTCCTCTAAACTAGTATATGTATATTCTGCATTGTGCTTTTTCGCAAACGCTTTCGCTTTTTCCTCTGTTCTTGAGTATATAGCAGTTAATTGAAAATCCTCTATTTCGCTAGCGCCTTCAATAAAAGATTCTGTAATCCAATTAGTTCCGATGATTCCAAATCTAATCGTCATATAGGCCTCCTCATTAAATGAAATATTCCTTCTCTCTTTTATTTTGGAGGGAAGTCATTAAAAAAGCAACCATCTGCTAGTATTTTTATCTTTTGAAAATGATTTATTAATTACTACTAATAAGTATTTATTTACAATATGAAAGTTCGCTTTTCATAGAATAAGCGCAGTATTTTGATTGCTCACTTATAGAAATATTTATAGCTCCTATAAATGGAGAGATAATGCCTTTTCGGAGACGGGGATGAATTATCTCAAAATTTCAAGAAACAACCATTCCTATTACCTAATTATTTTGTCATGTTTTATACAAAAGAAAAAACCCCCAAATGGAGGTTTTTTTCTACTTTATACATATTTTATTAGTAATGAACGTGTCCTGATGTCATTACCCAAATTGTTCCTCCCGCTACGACAATCGCGCAGAAGAATGCATAAATGATGTTAATTGTTTGTACTTTTCCTTCGCCTTCTGTAAGATGCATAAACATAAACAGTTGAAGAATAGCTTGGATAACTGCCAATGCACCGATAATCCACATAACAGTAATCATTGGTAGATCCGTATATTTCTTAGCCGCTACTGCCGCAAAGGTAAGTAATAAAGATACGATGAAACCAGCAATATGACTGATTGGAAACTTTTCATTCTCATGATTTTTCGCCATCTAAAACACCATCCTTGCTAGATAAACGAATGTGAAGATGAAAATCCACACAACGTCTAAGAAGTGCCAATATAAACTTATAATAAATGTCTTACGAGCAGTTGTTGGCGTTAGGCCGTGTCTAATCAATTGAATAATGATTAATATAGCCCAACCAATACCTAAAGATACGTGCAATCCGTGTGTTCCTAGCAATACAAAGAATGAGGAAAGGAATGCACTTGTCTGCATTGTTGCTCCTTCATGTACATAATGAATAAATTCATTTATTTCCACAAAGACGAATCCTGCACCTAATGCTAAAGTGATAATTAACCAAGTTAATAATCCTTTTAAATTTTGGCGACGCATATACCAGATAGCGATACCGCATGTGAAACTACTTGTTAATAGTAGAAGTGTTTCAATCATTACATCTTTTAATTTAAATAATTCTGCTGGAGTAGGACCGCCTGCAAAGTTATCCTTTAAAGATCCATAGGCTGCAAACAAGGTAGCGAATAATACAACCTCCGCACCAAGGAAGATCCAGAAGCCTAGAATGTTTAAGCGGCTTTGCTCTGTCTGATATTCTAGTGGTAAAGACTTATCGACTTTTGCCATTATTTCTCACCTCTCCATGCGCGTTCCGTTTTCTTAATAACATCCAGTTTAATATGGTAACCTTCGTCATAATCAAAGGAACGAATTATTAAGCCTACAAAAATACCTAAACTGCAGATTGCAGCTGGAATAAACCATTCAAATACTAGGAAGAAACCAACTACACCAAATACAACACACATGTAAATTGGCAGCCAAGAATTGCTTGGCATGTGTATTTCTTCTAATTCTTCTTCTTTTAATACTAAACCTTCGTTATTTTTCTTCATATACCAGAATGCATCTAATGCTTTAACTTCTGGTGTAATAGCAAAGTTATATGGCTGAACTGGAGAAGCTGTATGCCATTCTAATGTTCTTGCATCCCATGGATCTGTAGAAATCTTTCTATCTGCATAACGAGTACTATAGTAAATGTTATAAACAAGTACAGCGAAACCTGCTGCAAGAATTAAGGAACCAATTGCAGATAGCATAAACAATGGTGCAAATCCAGATTCTGCAGAGAACGTATAAGAACGTCTTACTGCCCCTTTTAAACCTAAGAAGAACATTGGCATAAATGTTACGTTAAAACCAATATTAAACAACCAGAAATGCCATTTTCCTAAACGTTCGTTTAGAGCATAACCGAACATTTTTGGCCACCAGTAATAGAAACCAGCAAATACTGCATATACAACACCTGGTATTAATACATAGTGGAAATGAGCTACTAAGAATAATGTATTATGATATTGATAGTCTGCTGCAGCCATTGCAAGCATAACTCCAGTTACCCCACCGATAGTAAAGGTTGGAATAAATGCAAGAGACCATAGCATAGCCGTTGTAAACTGAATGCGACCTTTTCTCATTGTAAATAGCCAGTTGAAAATTTTAACCCCGGTTGGTACCGCAATTAACATCGTCGTAATCGAGAAAACAGAGTTTACAACTGGTCCAGATCCCATTGTATAGAAATGGTGAACCCAAACAACGAAACTCAATAAAGCAATACCAATAATAGAGATAATCATCGAGTTATAACCGTATAAACGCTTTTTCGAGAATGTTGCGATGATTTCTGAGAACATACCAAACGCTGGCAAGATTACGATATATACCTCTGGATGTCCCCATAACCAGAATAGGTTATTCCAAAGCATCGCATTTCCTCCGCCAGAAATCGTGAAGAAATGTGTTCCGAATAAACGATCAAATGTCATCAATGCTAATGCAACCGTTAAAATAGGGAATGCAAACACAATAATAACGTTTGTGATTAAAGATGTCCAAGTGAACATTGGCATTTTCATTAAAGTCATGCCTTTTGCACGCATTTTCAAGATGGTAACAATAAAGTTAATACCCGTCATCAGCGTACCAATACCGGCAATTTGCAGCCCAATTGCATAGAAGTTGTTACCAACCCCTGGTGTAAATTCTTTCCCAGCTAGAGGGAAATAGGATGTCCATCCTGCATCAGGAGATCCACCAATTACGAAAGAAATATTGAAAAGCATCGCCCCACTAAATGTTAGCCAAAAGCTTAATGCATTCAACTGTGGAAACGCAACGTCACGTGCTCCAATTTGCAAAGGTATTACTACGTTCATTAATCCGATTAACGCTGGCATCGCCATAAAAAGAATCATAATAACGCCGTGCGTTGTAAATACTTCATTGTAATGCTGTGCATCTAAGAATTTCATTTCAGGAGCTGAGGTTTGATATTTCATCATCAAACCGTCGACTCCACCACGGAAGAACATTAATACGGCAACAATAATATACATGATACCGATTTTTTTGTGATCAACCGTTGTTATCCATTCATCCCATAAATATTGCCACTTCTTAAAATAAGTAACACCAACTACAATAGCAAGCATTGTTAGCGTAATACCTATTTGAGCAGATAATATAAGGGGATCGCCAGTAATAACGATATCATCCCACTTAATGTGCATCCTTTTCACCCCCGTCAGACTCTTGGTTCTTTTCAAATGTTCTACCTGGATATCCATGAACTCGATATAACTCAGGGTTTAAATAATAATTTGAGTCTCCACCTTTACCGTGATCGATCCATTCTAAATGTGTATTAGAGAAAGTCAAACGGCCTAAGTGTGTAGGCTTGATAATTTCTTTATATTTTTCCTCTGTTAATTCAGGGGCATTCTCTTTTACTTCGTCTACCCACTTATCATAGTCTTCTAAAGTTTTTGCTTCGACATCAAACTTCATCTCTGCATAACCTTTACCATTAAAGCTTGTATTTTGTCCTTCATAGTTACCTGGGTTATCTGCCACAACATATAAATCTGTTTCAGCTCCATACATTGTGTATTTTTGACCAGCTAATGCAGGAATCCAGAATGATTGCATGGTACCAGCAGAAGTTAATTTAAACTCAATAGGTACACCAGCAGGAATATTTACGTAATTGACTGTTTCAATTCCTTCTTCTGGATAGCTAAAAATCCACTTCCAATCTGCAGAAGTTACATTAATCACAATTGGATCATGGTCTTTGTAATCTTTTGGTACATCCTCTAATGCATAAATTGTTTTTACAGTTGGAATCGTTAATGCAATAATAATTAAGAATGGGATTACAGTCCAAACAATTTCAAGCTTAGTACTTCCATGTTCATCTGGTTCATAATCAGCATTCTCTTTCGTTGCACGATATTTCCAAACTATGTAGCCAAATAGTGCAAAAACTACAAGACATACAAAAGCCATTAATAAAATTGACCAGTTAATTAAGTCCGTAATACTTCTAGCGACAGGACCTTGCGGATCGAATACAACCATCGATTCACAGCCACTTAAAATGAATAATGGTACAATTGCTAAAAGCGAAACTAAAACTCCCTTTTTCATTTGTACAGCTCCTTCCGTTTAAGTTCAAATGTTAAAATATTCACAGAATGTTCGCTATTTAGACATAGAACATTCATATTACATGAGGTAAAATAACGATTATTACTACCTGTATGATGATATCACATCTCGAACCTATTATTTGTGACAAAAAACGTAAGTATAAATTTACCAATTTTAACATTTTCTATTCTTATGTTTTCCGCGAATTCAAGATTTTATCAACCTTTTTATTATAGCAGATGCCATTGTTAAAATCCATGTCCACAATTCTGTCACAAACATTTTTTCCAAACTTATTATTCGCTTTATAAATAATATAAAACGCTTACATTAATTATAATTGAACCTAGTTGACTTTTCCATTATTTTGCTTAACTTTCACTCCTTAAAATTTCGTCTCCTCCTTTTCATTTATTCTGTTATATTTATCACATGCCTCATTTAATTAAACGTATTTATCTTGATTATTCTCTATAGTTTCTACAACAAGTTATACTTCAAACATAGACTTTCTCTACAATCTACTATTCCAGTAACGGAAGAATAAAAATAGATAGAAAAATATACTGTCTATAGTCGCATTAACTACTAGTTCCAGTATATTTTTCTACCCTGTTGAAAATACTAATTTCCCAGTATTTCTTGTAACTTCCCTTTTACCTTTTCATTTACCTTTTTCGCATCTTTTTTTATTTCATCTACGACCTGGCTCCATTTTGACGAATTCTCTTTAATAGTGGTTTCTAATTCCTCCGCTTTTTCTTTAATGACTTTTTTCGTTTCTTCCACTTTTTTATTAACATTTCCACTATCTTTATTTGCAAGTCTATCACTTACAGATAAAACATTAAAATTCTCTGGCTCCACATATTGCACAGCTTGGTCCATAATAGTTTTAAAAATAGGTACTACATCTCCCGAACTTTTGCTTGGTAGATAATGTGTATCATCTGTTTTATCATAGCCTAACCACATCGCTCCAACTAAATTAGGAGTATATCCGACAAACCACTGATCCTTCGTACCAGAAATATTACTATTATCCAATTGAGTAGATCCAGTTTTTCCAGCAATTTGGAATCCAGTCACTTTTGCCCCTTGACCTGTTCCTGATTTAATAACATCTAGCAACATTGATGTCATGTCATTGGTAACAGATCTAGAAGTAACTCTTGTTGACGTTGGTTCATAATCGGCAATAACATTGCCTGTCGGTCCAACAATTTTGGTAATCAAATGACTTTCCATTCGAATTCCCTCATTAGGAAAGGCAGAATAAGCACTCGCCATTTGCAATGGAGAAACCCCTCTGGTCATCCCACCTAAAGCTATCCCTAAATATTCATCCTCTTTTTCATAAGGAATACCGAACCGATCAAGTGATTTAAGACCATTCTCCAATCCAATTTTGTCTAATAGCCAGACTGCTGGAACATTTAAGGAGTCTTCTAAGGCTTCATACATCGGAACCTCCCCTTTATATGTCTTCGTGAAGTTCTGTGGTTCGTAATCCCCCTTCTTAAATGGCTTATCTTCTAACATCGAATCAATCTTATAGCCCTTTTCTAAAGCGGGTGTATAAACAGCAAGTGGCTTCATCGTAGATCCTGGTTGTACTCTAATTTGAGTAGCCCGGTTAAAACCTCTGAAAACTTGTTCCCCTCTACCTCCAACTAACCCTCTTACTCCTCCTGTTTCTGGGTCGAGTAATACTGCTCCGCCTTGTGCTGATGTTCCATCAGCACTTCTCGGAAATAAGGAATCCCTAGCAAAGGTTTTTTCTAATGTAGACTGGAGATTTTGGTCCATCTCCGTATAAATTTTATACCCTCTTTTTAAAAGTTCTTCTTGGGTAAGACCGTATTTTTTTATCGCTTCATCGATAACTGCGTCCACATAATATGGATATTCTCTTTCAATAAAAGAGCCTCCCCCATTTTCCAAGACAATTTTTTCATTTACTGCCTGTTGATACTCGTCTTTTGTTATTTGTTTTAAATCTACCATTTTCTTTAGAACAAGATTACGACGATTAACAGCACCATCATAATTGTTATATGGATCTAATGCAGATGGCGCTTGCAATATTCCCGCAAGTAATGCAGCTTCACTTATAGATACATCCTTAATATCTTTATTGAAATATTTCAGTGACGCCTGGCTAATCCCCCATGCTCCACTGCCAAAATAAACATGATTTAAATACATTTGCAAAATTTCTTCTTTTTCATAATGCTTCTCTATTTCTACCGCAAGAAATAATTCTTCTGCTTTTCGCTTATAAGTCTGTTCGGATGTTAACAAAGCGTTCTTTGTTAACTGTTGCGTAATCGTACTTCCTCCACCGGTAATTCTTCCTGCAAAGATATTTTTAAAGAAGGCGCGGCTAATCCCTTTTATATCAAATCCATTATGTTGATAGAAACGTTCATCTTCAATTGAAACAACTGCGGCTGGAACGTATTTAGGTACATCCTTCAATTCGATGCCTTCTGTTCTTTCCGTTCTAATTTGGGTTGCTTCATCCCCATCTTTATCATAAATAATCGTAGCTTGGCTTAATCCAGCCTTTAGCGTACTGACATTTGCTTGTGTTGCTAAATACGTAAAATATAATATCGCTATTAAAACAACTAATAATAAAGCCAAAAGTATAATTTGGGTAAGATGTCTCTTTTTCCAGAAACGTCGAAATCCTTCCCAATATGGTTTTAATCTATCCATCAATTACCTATCCTTTACTTTTACTCATGGAATAATTTCTTCTTTCGGTCTATCCATACATTAGACGTTTATTATCACTTATATGTTGCAAGTATCTATGAAAACTATATTCTCTTTTTTTCTAAATTACAAGAAGGTACTTCGCTCTAATATTACCAAATTTAACTAGAATAGGGATTATTGTTTATACAATCGTTCTTTCGGGAAAAGACCTTATAAAGAATAAAAGGATGTGAGAGATAATGAAAAAAATGTTCAGACGAATGATTACGTGGGGACCTATCATTTATCCCTTCGCTAAAAAACTATGGGAAAAACGCAAACAATCAAAGGTAAATTCTACAACCGCTGCACGTTAATAGTGACCTAAAGTTTGCTAGGCAAAAGGCGCTCGGTCTAGATAGGAATAGACTTAAGAAACATATCTGCCTTATGTTAACTATCAAAAAAATCCAATGTAGCCTTGAAAACACGGCCACATTGGATTTTTCTTTATGCATGAATATTGTTATAAACACGTATAACTTCTGTTACTAGTTCATGATCTTCGCTTAAGCCTGATACTTGAACGAAAGCTGATTGAACTCCCTTTTCCTCCACTAGTTTCTTCAATTCAACAGACTCTTGATCTTCTGGTGTGTAAAAATGAAGAGCGGATGCCATAACTTCTACTAAATGAGCAGGAATTTCATGAAACTCCTTATAATAAGCTAGAGCTGGCGCAACTAAGCGATCGTTACCACTTAATTTTCGTAACGGCGATCTACCTACTCGTTTTACGTCGTCCACAATATAAGCATTTGCAAAACGACCTAAAATTTTATCAATATATTTTTGGTGATCTGCTTCATTAAAATTATATCTAGCTACAAGTACTTTTCCTGTTTCTTGTAAAACATGAAGTACCTTTTCTTTCACACCTTCATGATGGATTGTTTCTGAAATGGTCTCATAGTTCTTGATATTGCCTAAGTATGCTGTTGCAGCATGGCCAGTATTTACAGTAAAAAGCTTTCTTTCAATATAAGCCTGTAAATTACCTACAAAATGAGCTTCGGCAATTTCTGGTTTCTCTCCTTTGATTGCAGTTTCATCTATAACCCACTCATGGAAAGGTTCAACTAGAACGTCTAATAAATTGTCATTTTTCTGGTTTGGCACAATTCTGTCAACAGCAGAATCAGGGAAACCTACATATTCTTCTAACCATGCTGCTTCTTCTTCATTTAAATGCTCTAATACAAACTGCTTAAGGGCACTACTTCCACCTATCATATTTTCACACGCAATCACATTTACAGGTGTTTGATTATTTTTCATACGTGCTTTAATTCCGTCTGCAATCAGTGGTGCAATAAATTTTAAAATGTTTGGACCGATAGCTGTAGTAACAATATCTGCCTGGATAAACCGTTCTACTACTTGTTCAGGATTTATTTTACTATTAATCCCTTTTACATTTTTTACTGTGAACTGCTCTTTTGTTTCATTAGCAAGCAAAACATTGTATTGACCAACACGATTAATTTCATCGATTACTTGCTCGTTAACATCTACAAACGTTATAGCATAATCTGACTGATGCAATAATAAACCAATAAATCCTCGACCAATATTTCCAGCTCCAAAATGAATAGCATTCATAGTATTATTCTACCTCGCTTAAAATTTGGATTATTTCCTCTTCTGATTTCGCAGCAACTAATTTTTCTACATTTTCAATTTCAGAACATACAATAGCAATTTGTGATAATAACTCCAAGTGTTCGCCATCTTTCCCAGCAATACCAATAATAAGTTTTACAATATTACCATCACCGAAATCTACTCCATTTGGCGCTTGAATAACAGATAGTCCAGAGTTTAATACAGCTGTTTTTGCCTCATCTGTACCATGTGGAATTGCTAAGAAATTACCCATATAAGTAGATGAAATTTCTTCTCTTTGTAACATTGCTGGAATATAATCCTCAGATACATAGCCTTGGTCTACTAGAATTTGACCGGCTTTTTTGATCGCTTCCTCTTTACCTGCTACACTGCTGTTTAAAATAATATTTTCCTTTTTTAAAATGCTCATTTTTTATTCCTCCTATTAATTTTACAAATGATGTCTTAAAAACTGGCTGCTAATAAAATTCAATAGTTCTTCTTTATTGCCATTATTGAATAGATCGATACTCCTCTCCGATTCAATAATAGATGCACTTAAAAAACTTAATACTTCCATTACACTTGGACTTGCATTTAATGGTGCGAGTAAAAGTAGGACTCGTTTCACCATTTCATTAGCACCATTCATTGCCCTCAAACTCACCATCTCGGGCAAGTCAATGATATCGAAAGATGGACTTTCAATTTGATTACTACTTGTATGATAGAGTGCTAAATTGGTTTCAGGAATAGCAAGACCACCTATTTCAGCCCTTGCCTCTAGAGCTTCATACACCTCTGTATTACTTAAAATAGAGCCTTGCTGCTTCAATACCTCTAATCCCCTTTTTAAGCTTTCACCTAAACTTACTCCCTCATCCCATATATGCATTTCTTTTAAAACAGTAGATAGAATCTGCGATTTCTCTGTAAACAGAAGAAATGACTGAAAATCCATACATTTTTGTTTAGGAGCTTCTATAACCTTCGCTTCTTTTAAAAGATGACCACTATTCTTCTGCAAATAGCTTTTCACTTCTTCTAAATCTTTATCGCTTAGTATAGGATTAACTACTAAATAATCTCTAGAGATATCCTCCAGTGGGATTGTCGAAAGAATTGCATCATATTCATCAATCGAAATATTCTTTAGCTCAAATACAGAAGCTGTTTTAACTTCTGATAGGCTTGGAATTTGATTGATTATTTTTGCCGCAAGCATTTTCGATGTTCCAATTCCGCTTGAACAGATAATCAATAACTTTAAATCTTTTGTTATTTTTTTATCATTAAGAGCAGATCCAAAGTGCAAGACCAGGTAGCCAATTTCTTCTTCAGGAACATCTCTGTTGACAAGCGTTAGCTCCACTGCTTTTTGTACTACTGCAAACAATTCAGCATAATCCTCTTTTATGTTTTCTAATAAAGGATTGGAGATCCTCATTTTTTGATCCAACCGATATAATGTTGGCTGAAGATGGGCTAACAACCCTTGGAACAAAGAATCACCTAATAATGTCGTATGCAGCAATTTCTCTACATTCGTAATTAAAGTTCTTACTAGCATAGCCACTTCTACATTTTCATCTTTAATACCAACCTTATTATCATAACGAACTTTGGCACCTCTTAAGTGCATCGTAATATAGCCAATTTCCTCTTCTGGAATCACTATATCAAACGTTCGTTCCAATCTCTCAACAATTTGTGTTGCAAACTCAAATTCTTTTGTTTTGGAAAGTTCATTTAAATAGTCTTCCTTAAAGGAGATATTTTCTCCCCGCTGTATTCTTTCCATTGCAAGGGCGATATGAACAACTAACCCAACATATGAACTGTCTGCCAATGGATAAGGCAATTGCTCATTAATATCTTCAATAATATTTTCAATCCGAAGCAACTTCTCCTTTTGAACAAGCCCTAAAAGCCGTTCAGATATAGAGTCAATTTTATTGCTAGACTTCTTCTGAATATTTTCCTTTACCATTTTAAGAAACTCTGGTACATCGAATCGATCAGAAATAAGACTGCGAATTGCTTTCCTTTTATCTTCTTCTGTTCCAACTAGTTCAATCCCGTAACCTCTTTTTCGCAGTAATCGCAGATTAAATTTTTCAATAGTTGGTTCTAACTTATCTAAATCATTGCTTACGGTAGCAGTAGTTACCCCAAGCTCCTTTGCTAACGAAAACAGCTTAATCGGTTCTTGATGATCTAGTAAAGTACACAAAGCAACAAGGATTCGTTCATCTGGAGTGTACTCTACATAATCCTGTTTTAATATAGATACCCTTAATTGGTAAATATCATTAGGGTTACCAATGATTTTTACCCCAACTCCCGCTTTCTTATTCAATTTAAGATGGAAGCCTTCTAGAATATCTTCTATATTTTTCAAATCCCGATGAATGGTTCTTTCGCTGACATTTACATGCTCAGCAATCCCTTTAATCGTCATTTCTTCTTCTATATTTTCTAATAATATTTGTAAAATAATTCTTTCACGAGCGGAAATAATCATAGCTTATCTCCTTAATTCCCTGACATAATTTAATTATAGAACTACTAAATACACTTATTCAAACAGTTTTAAACATATTTTTTTCAACTTTATTGTTGTCAATTTTAATTTAGGGTTCCCTATCTCCCTCTATAAATACTGAAAAGTAAATACTTTCATTTACACTTGGGTAGATTAAATAGAAATCTTTTAAATGACTTTGTTCTTTACAGCTATATGTGCAAGTATCAACAGAAAAAACCGCCGGCCAGAGTTGGCCGACAGCTTGTTAATAAGCATAAGCTTATTTCAATTTCTCAACAATTTCATCATATTTAGGGCTGTTCATGAAGTTCTCAACAGAAACATGCTGTGCAGCTGGTAATTTTTCTACTGCTCTTGCTGTTAAATCTTTATGTGTAATAACAAGATCTGCATCACTTGGAAGATTTGCAATAGATGTATTTGTTACATCTACTCCTTCAATTCCTGCCTTTTTCACTTTATTACGCATAATAGATGCACCCATCGCACTTGAACCCATACCTGCATCACATGCGAAGATTATTTTCTTCACATTTTTATAATCAAATTCTGTTGCTTCAGAAGTTGCAGTAGTTGCAGTAATTGCACTTGCTACTGAACTCTTTTTCCCTTTTAAAGCTTCCATTTTTTCTGTTGCTGCATTAATATCTTCTTCTTTTTCTTTACTTGTTTTCAAGATGATAGCTGCAATTACGAAAGAAATAATAGTCGCAACAATAACACCAGCAATTACACCTAAATGTTGTCCTTTTGGCGCCATTGCCATTAATGCAATGATACTACCAGGAGACGGTGTAGCAACTAAACCTGAATTGAATAATGTAAAGGTGAATACTCCACCCATACCGCCACCGATAACAGCTAATAATAACATTGGCTTCATTAAGATGTATGGGAAGTAAATTTCATGAATCCCACCTAAGAAATGAATAATTACTGCACCAGGTGCTGTTTGTTTTGACGTACCTTTACCAAATAAGCAATAAGCTAATAATACCCCTAGACCAGGTCCTGGGTTTGTTTCTAATAAGAATAAAATCGATTTACCAACTTCTTTCGCTTGCTCTACTCCAATTGGACCTAGAACACCTTGGTTAATCGCATTGTTTAAGAATAATACTTTTGCCGGCTCAATGAAAATACTTGCAAGAGGCAATAATTTTGCATCTACAATCCATTGTACTCCACTTGATAAAATGCTACTTAAACCTTCAACAATTGGACCTACATATAGAAAACCAATAATTGCAATAATTGCTCCAAGAATACCTGCTGAGAAGTTGTTTACTAGCATTTCAAATCCAGCTTTAATTTTCCCTCTAAATAAGTCATCCACTTTTTTGATTAAGAAACCACCAAGTGGACCCATTACCATTGCTCCAAGGAACATTGGGATATCTGCTCCAACGACTACACCCATTGTAGCAATCGCACCGACTACACCACCACGTTCAGCATATACCATTTTACCGCCTGTATAACCAATTAATAATGGTAATAAATAAGTGATCATCGGACCAACTAGTTCCGCCAACTTCGCATTAGGAGTCCAACCTGTTTCAATAAATAAGGCTGTAATTAACCCCCAAGCTATAAATGCTCCAATATTCGGCATAATCATGCCGCTCAAATGACTACCAAAACGCTGTATTTTTACACGAAAACCATTTTTATTTTCGTTTGACATCTTTTTTTACCTCCTTTTATTTCATACTTTCATAATAAAGCGTTTACAGAATTATAACAATTTAAAGTAAACACACTTTTGACAGACACACTGCTGACACAATTAAATTAATTTAATTGATAAAATTCAATAAAATCAGTATTCGACTTCGAACCCTTTTTTAAAATGCCACTAAAACACCTATCTATACACAATTCCAAACAAAAAAGAAGGGGTTTCCCCCTTCTTTTTATTGCACTTCTACTACACTTACATCCTTCATAACTTCAATAAAGTGTATATGATGTTCTTCAATATTTTTAATTTTAAAGATATATCCTTCTTCTTCTAATATATCTCCTTCAACTGCTTCGAAATTATTAGTCAAGAACCATCCGCCAATTGTATCCACTTCATCTTCAGATAAATGGGTCCCTAAAAGGTCATTAACTTCGCTAATCAATACTTTCCCATTAAGGATATAATGATTATCTTTAATTTTACGAATGTCAGAAATTTCATCCTCATCAAATTCATCTCTGATGTCGCCGACAATTTCCTCTAATATATCTTCTGCTGTAACAATCCCTGAAGTACCACCGTATTCATCAAGCAAAATCGCCATATGTGTGCGTTCCTTTTGCATTTTTATTAGTAATTCACGGATAGGAACTGTTTCAATCACACGGATAATCGGTTTCATGTATTCCTCTAGTTGAATCTCTTGTTTGTTTTGAATAGTCGCTGTTAGAAATTCGCGAATGTTAATTAACCCGATCACATTATCCTTATCTCCATTCACTAATGGATAGCGCGTATAATTCTCTTCTTCTAAAATAGCCATTATTTCATCAAACGTATTGTCCACACTGATAGTAACCATTTCTGTTCTTGGTACCATGATTTCTTTTGCAATTCGTTCATCAAATTCAAAAATATTATTTACATATGCTAATTCATTTTTATTGATTTCACCGCTTTTATAGCTTTCTGACATTAAAATTCTTAACTCTTCTTCCGAGTGAGCAAGTTCATGTTCTGACGCTGGCTTTAATCCAAAGATACTTGTCAAAAGTCGTGCCGATCCATTCAACAGCCAAATAAAAGGATATAATAGTCGATAGAACCAAATAATTGGCGTTGCAAAGGTTAAGGATATTAATTCCGCTTTTTGAATAGCAACCGTTTTTGGAGCAAGTTCTCCGACAACGACATGCAAAAAAGTTACAAGTAAAAAAGAAATAATAAAGGCAATCAAGTGCGAGAGCGCATTCCCAATAGATAAACGAACAAATAGCGGCTCTAAAATTTCTGCGAAAGTAGATTCCCCAATCCAACCTAGACCTAACGCTGTAACTGTTATCCCTAATTGACAGGCAGATAAATATTCATCTAAATGGGTCGTTACTTTTTTTGCTGCTAACGCACCTTTTTTTCCTTCAGCAACTAACTGATCAATTCTTGAACTCCTGACTTTTACGATTGCAAACTCTGTTGCAACGAAAAAAGCAGTTAATGCAATTAATATCACGAATAAAATCAAATTAAAAATTTCCAATAAGTAGCCCGTAAAGGGGCTTACACCTCCTGATTAATAAAAGCCACGCGCGGCATTTCTCCTATACAAAGAAAGAGACGCTGTTGCTTGTAAAATTACTACTTCAATCATATAAATAAATGCATCCTATAAAGTGAAACTTCCATCAGTAGGGGTTTTCCTTCCTCCCCCACTGATGGTCAGTTAAACCAATCGGACCTTTCCGGACAGTTGATCTCCCACCGTATTCTCATAAGCTTATGGTTGAGTCTTACTGTCCGTTAAGAGTGGGATAAATTACAGTTAATTTAGCAAAAGCAACAGTGCTTGTATTAAAGAAATACTTTCATGAGATATAGTATTTCTTACTTCCTTTTTTTTATGATGGTCCTGAATATCAACTGTTGTAAGCATCTGATGGATTTTTTCATTAAGATCCTTCATATTTGTTTTTAATTCTTCGATATCAAAGGAGTTCATTTTATGCTTATTTAATTGTTCCTTAATTTCCTCGAGCGATAGTTTTCTCTTTTTAAATTCCTCTATCGTTTTAATTTGTTCAATCTGCTCTTCGCTATAGTAACGATAATTTGTTTGAGAACGTTCTGCTTGAAGAAGACCAAGGTTTGTATAATAATCAATGGTTCTTTTCGTTACACCTGTAACTTTTGCCAAATCACCAATTCTTAATTTCACAGCCCCATCGCTTCTCCTCCTAACCATAACGTTTTAGTTTTACTTCCTAATTATATAAGTCAATGGAGGAAAGATTCAAGCAAAAAACTTCCTATCTAGAATGCCTCTTTTTTTCTTCTTGCTAAATTTTCGAAAATGTCGGCTTTTTTATATTATTAAAATTCAATTTAGGTTAAAATATAGGAAGAAAGATAGAAAAGAGAAAATATATCAAAAAAGGGGAAATGGAGTGGAAACAATTATCAATTTTCTTACAAGTAAAAGTGTAAAAAGGTTTTTCATCTTTGCTTTCATTATTCTGGGTATCTACGCCCTTAGAAGCATGATTAATTTAATGCTTTTTACCTTTATCCTTTCATTTTTAATGGACCGGATGGAAAAAATTATCTCTAAGCGTATTCATGTAAAACGAAACGTTATAGTTAGCATCCTCTATCTAATAACGATCGGATTACTTTCCTATAGTTTTATTAAATATTTACCAATGCTAGTGGAAGAAATAACGGCATTAGTTAGACAGTTAATGGACTTTTACTCCCGTCCACATGATAATGCTGTCTTAAATTATATTGTTTCCATTATTCAAGAAAGACAAATTAACAGCTATTTGGAACAAGGACTAGGCATTGTAGTCAAATATTTTTCCAGCATTAGCTCGATAAGTATACAATTCATATTAGCTATTATCTTAAGCTTCTTCTTCCTTTTAGAGAAGCCTCGACTGATCAAATATAGAGAAAACTTTCGAACAAGTAAAATAGCACCTTTTTATAATGAAATTGAATTTTTCGGCAAAAAATTTGTTTTAACGTTTGGAAAAGTGCTAGAAGCTCAAGTTATTATTGCTTTAGTGAACTGTATTTTAACGACAATCGGATTATGGATTCTTGATTTCCCTCAATTACTAGGCTTGTCTCTTATGGTATTTGTTCTTGGTCTTATTCCAGTGGCAGGAGTTATTATCTCCCTAATACCATTGTTGACGATTGGATACACCATTGGAGGCTATACCTATATTATTATTTTAATAATATTCATTTGTATAATCCATGCTATCGAGGCTTATATACTAAATCCAAAATTAATGTCCTCTAAAACAAATTTACCAGTGTTTTTCACTTTTATTGTCCTTATCTTCTCTGAGCACTTCTTTGGAGTATGGGGATTAATCATCGGGATACCGGTATTCGTTTTTCTTTTAGATATCCTCCAGGTTCAGAGTATGAATCCTAATAACAAAAAAGAAATAATAAAAGAATAGACCAGCTATAAAAAAACTGGGCATTAATAATATTAAAGGCAGGTTGAATACACTTTTCGTGTATCCAACCTGCTTTTCGTTTTTCGCTAATGTATTTCGTCTTAGTATTTTAATACTGCACCAGTATTTGCAGATGTAACAAGTTTGGAATAGCGAGCTAAATAGCCGCTTTTCACTTTCGATTCAAAACCTTTCCATTCTGCTTTTCTTTGCTCCCACTCTTCCTCTGGAACAATAACATCCATTGTTCGATTTTCGATGTCGATTATAACATGATCGCCATCTTTTACGAATGCCAACGGTCCTCCCTCTGCTGCTTCTGGTGAAGCATGTCCGATAGAAATACCACGTGAAGCTCCTGAAAAGCGCCCATCTGTTACAAGCGCAACTTTTGGACCGAGACCCATTCCAACAATTTGAGAAGTAGGTGCCAGCATTTCCGGCATACCAGGTCCCCCTTTTGGTCCCTCATAGCGAATGATAACAACATGACCTTCCTTTACCTTCCCTTTTACTAATCCCTCTAATACTTCATCTTGTGAATTAAATACGATAGCTGGTCCTTCATGTCGTTGAATTCCATCTTGGACACCACCCGTTTTAATAATCGCACCTTGAGGGGCTAGATTACCAAACAATACGGCTAATCCCCCTGTTTGCGTATGCGGATCATCAATCGGGCGAATAACACCGTAATCTTTCACTTTACATCCAGCAATATTCTCTCCAAGTGTTTTCCCAGAAACCGTTATTGTATCTAAATGAAGGGCTCCTTCTTTTTTAGATAATTCATATAGAGCCGCTGAAACACCGCCTGCTTCATGCAGATCTTCAATATGTACATCAGATGAAGGGGCTAACTTAGATAAATGAGGCACGCGTGATGCTACTTCATTAATCCTTTCAAGTGGATATTCTACACCTGCTTCATGGGCTAATGCCAATGTATGAAGTACCGTATTTGTTGATCCCCCTAATGCCATATCCAACGCAAATGCATTATCAATTGCTTTTTCTGTGACAATATCTCTTGGTTTAATATCGTCTTTTATTAATTGCATCAGCTGTTTAGCAGATTTTTTTACAAACTCTCTTCTTTCTGGAGCAACAGCAAGAATTGTCCCATTTCCAGGCAACGCAAGACCAAGTGCTTCAGCTAAACAGTTCATGGAATTCGCCGTAAACATTCCCGAACAGGAACCACATGTCGGACAGCCAAATTGTTCTAATTCTCTTAGACCGCTTTCATCAATTTTACCAGATTGATAGGCTCCTACCCCTTCAAACACAGATGATAAAGATATCTTTCTACCATCACTAGTAACTCCAGCCTTCATCGGGCCACCACTGACAAAGATAGTAGGAATATTTAAGCGTAAGGACGCCATCATCATTCCTGGTGTTATTTTGTCACAGTTTGGAATACAAACCATCCCATCAAACCAGTGTGCTGCCACTACCGTTTCAATGGAATCGGCAATGATTTCACGGCTTGGCAAAGAATAGCGCATTCCAATATGTCCCATCGCAATACCATCGTCCACGCCAATTGTATTCATTTCAAATGGCACGCCACCTGCTTCTCGTATCGCATCTTTTACGATTTTTCCAAATTCCTGTAAGTGTACATGACCTGGAACAATATCAATATATGAATTAACTACAGCGATAAACGGTTTGTCAAAATCCTCCTCTTTCACACCAGCAGCACGTAGTAAGCTTCTATGTGGCGCTCGATCGAATCCCTTCTTTATCATATTACTTCTCAATTGTGTCACTTCTACCCCTCCAATTATCCGACTAAATCGAAAAATCTGTATATTTAAACTTTTACCTATTGTAACACTATGATAGTAAAATTGGTATAATTTCTTCTTATTAGTTATTCAGAGAAATTCATCTCTTCTATTTCGCTTACCAAAAAGCAGAAACATTGTTAAATTAGGATTTTAATAACAAAAAATGTAAGGATATCTAACATAACTCGACTCTTCCCTAATGCACCCTTTCTCTTCTTTTGGAATTCTAGACTGAACTGAAGTTATACAAAAATAATATACGCCCATCCCACTATCACTAAAGACTTTTTCATAAATACCCTTTATATAAGCAAAAGCGATGAAGTGTTTTCTACCCCTCCATCGCTTTGCTATCGGTTTCGTTTGTTTTTAAAAGGCTGTTTTCGTAAAATTGTTTGTTGCTATTACTCACAGCCCGAATACACTTCGCTTTCCGTGGGGCTCAGAGCCGCCGGGGTCTCACCTGTCTGGCTAATCCCGTGGCGTCTACGTGTATTCCGGCTGCTCCATTTTTCCAACTAATTCTTTTCTCCTATTGGAAAAACAACAGTCTTTCAAAATAATGATACCTTACACAAATATATTGCTTATTTTCTTCACATCTTCTTCTGTTAATGTCACGTCTAATGTTCGTAAATTGTTCTTAAGCTGGTCTGTTGATTTCGCTCCTGGAATAATAACATCAACGGCAGGTTGTTCCAACAACCAAGCCAAAGCAAAATGTGTCGCGTCAAAGCCTTTGTCTTCAGCCATTTGCTTTAATTGGTCCACCTTTTCTACATTGCGAATAAATGCTTCTCCTTGGAAAAGCGGATTATTTTTTCTGCCATCACTAATAGCTGAATCTTTTGAGTATTTTCCAGTCAATAGTCCGGAGGCTAAAGGAAAATACGGAACAAAGCTAATATTGTTTTCTACACAGTATGGTAAGTATATGTCCTCTGCTTGTCTTTTAAATAAAGAATACTCTGCTTGAAATACCTCTAAATAACCATCTTGATTAAATTCTTTTATTTGCTCAGCATCTAAATTCGAAGCTCCAACTGCAAGAATCTTTCCTTCATCCTTTAACTCTCTTAGTGTTCCTGCCACTTCAGCCATTGGAGTAACCCCATCTGGAAAATGAACATAGAACAAATCAATATAATCTGTTTGCAGACGCTTTAAGCTATCTTCTACAGATTTACGTAAAAATTCTCTGCTGTTATCAAGCTCCATTTTGCCATCCACTAATTTATGAGCTGCTTTGCTTGCAATGACGATATCTTGGCGGTTGCCTCTTTCCTTTAGCACCTCACCAATTAACTCCTCTGATCTCCCTAACCCGTAAACATAGGCAGTGTCCAGAAAGTCGATTCCCGCATCTAATGCATTCCTTACCACATTTCTTCCTGTTTCATCATTTAAATTCGGAAATAAATTATGACCGCCGACAGAATTTGCTCCATATCCCAGCTTCGTAACACGCATAGCCGTTTGACCGATTTGAACTTTACTACTCAAAAAATTCATCTCCTTCATTAATGTATAGACAAACACTCGCATTCACTCCTAGTATGCGTATTTCCGTACAAAGAGTAAAGTAATTCGCTCCTGTTCCAATTGGATAGTCTACTTTTGAACAAGCCTACATATACTTTTGGGAGAACAAAAAAGAAAGGACTTCGATTATCTGTGCAAGTATTAAAAAACGGGATTTTTTTTATCATTGTCCTCTTTCTGTTTATCATACTATGGTCCATAAGCGGAGTTCAGTTACTATTAAATTTCCCCTTTATTCTTATCCTTGTCGTTCCGTTATGGATTTATTTTCGTATTCATCAAAATAATCAAAGAAAAGCAATCCTATTTTCTAGAGAATTTATGCTCAATCTTTTTTTCTTTTATTTATTGACACTCATATACATAACATTAAAGCCTTTTCACTTCTCACCGCCAAATATAACCGAGGGGAAAATGAACTTAACTCCCTATGTCCAAATTTTGTATCAATATAAATATAAGCCACCTTTTTTTTGGATGTTATATACTTTAGGAAATATCATTCTGTTTATTCCCTTTGGTTTTATCCTGCCTATGTTATATAAAAAACGATTTAGAACATGTGTCACAATAGGGCTTGCTGTTCTATGTTCTCTTTCTATTGAACTTATCCAATATTTCTTTACCATGGATCGAGCGGCAGATATAGATGATTTTATTTTAAATGTCTTCGGAGCGATATTTGGTTACTTCCTGTATCTAATGATGCGGTTATTTGTGCGAAGAATAGTATATAAATCTTTTTTCTTTTAAGCCACTTTCAAAAAATTTTACTCAATAGGGAAGAAATACTGAGCAGCATGAATACACATAGATATCCAGACTCCACAGGCAAAGCCAGGAAGGCGGCAGAGCAATAACTTTACGGAAATAGCCTTCTTTTAAAAAAAAGGGCATCTGAAAAAGATTACTCTCTTTCAGATGCCCTTTTCGTTCTTATTTCATTAACAGCCTGCTCTTTATTCCTCACCAATGATTCTTACTTCTGTCTCGAGGTCTACATTAAAGTTTGCTTTCACAGTTTTTTGGACATGCTTTATTAAGGATAAATAATCATTCGCTGTGGCATCCTCCACGTTTACAATAAAACCTGCATGTTTTGTAGATACTTGAGCACCACCAATTTTCGTTCCTTGAAGTCCACTATCTTGAATAAGTTTTCCTGCAAAGTAGTTTGGTGGTCTTTTAAAAACACTTCCACATGAAGGATATTCTAACGGCTGTTTTGATTCGCGCAAGAAAGTCAGTTCATCCATTTTCGCTTTAATTTCTGCATAATCTCCTGTTTCAAGAGAAAAAGTTCCTTCTAACGCTACCCAGCCATTTTTCCCAATACTACTTGTGCGGTAGCCAAGCTCTAATTCCTCTTTTGTTACTATTATAATTTCTCCAGCTCGCGTTAATATCTTGGCGGATTGCAATACGTCAGAAACCTCTCCTCCATAAGCACCAGCGTTCATATATAACGCACCACCTACAGATCCTGGAATTCCACAAGCAAACTCCAATCCTGTTAAAGAATGTTCTAAGGCAAATCTAGAGGTCTCAATAATGGCAGCTCCACTCTGGGCAATCACTTTATTACCTTCAAGGGAAATTTTGTCTAGCCTTGTTAAATTAAAGACAACTCCACGAATACCACCATCTCTAATTAACACATTGGAACCATTTCCTAAAATAGTGATTGGCATATTTTCGCTAAGTGCTATTTTATAAGCTGACTGTAATTGTTCGTACGTAAGCGGAAAAAGTAAAAAATCAGCCTTTCCACCAATTTTCGTATACGTATATTTATTTAACGCCTCATCCATCTTTACACATTCTTCGGGCAAAATTTCAAGAAACTTTTTAATCAATATATTCTTATCCATTAATCTCAACCTTCTATACATATTTCTGACTACACTATTCTAATAGTATACCAAAATTATAAATAGGTACGACGATAATAAGCAAATTTATGTGAAACGTTACTCAATCCATTATATGAAAAACGCCTACCTTTCATGCTAAGAAAAGGCGGAAACAAGCAATATTCACCGTAAAATAACCATATATTACATAAACAGCCAAACAAAAAAAGCTAAGCAATCCTCTTCCATTGATTACTTAGCAGATGCTACTAATACTCTTTCCTTTTGATGTATTAAATCGTAAGAAAGACAAGCTGGCTTATTTGTTCTAGGGTCTTTGACTACAACGGCATCTATTTGAAAAACTTCTTTCAAAACCGTTTCGGTCATTACTTCCTCCGCTGTTCCTTCTTTCATTAAATGTCCGTTTCTCATCGCTACCATATGATCAGAAAATCTTGCTGCATGGTTTAAATCATGGATAACCATCACAATGGTTCGATTTTCTTCTTCATTTAGTTTTTTTAATAATTTCAGTACTTCCAGCTGATGGGCCATGTCTAAATAAGTAGTCGGCTCATCTAAAAGCAGAAGATTTGTTTCTTGTGCAATCGCCATTGCGATCCACGCTCTTTGTCTCTGTCCACCTGATAAGGTATCCACTTCCTGATCTCTCAACTCCGTAAGACCAGTGACATCCAATGCCCAATTTATTACTTCTCTGTCTTTCTCCCCTAAACGACCAAAGCCTTTTTGATGAGGAGACCGCCCATAGGAAACTAAATCGAATATTGTTAATCCATTCGGTGCTTCTGGAGATTGAGGAAGCACAGCCATTCTTTGGGCAATTTTTTTCGTGGGGATTTTGTGTATCATTTCTCCATCTAAATATACATACCCGGCCTTTGCCTTATGAATCCGTGCAAGAGTTTTTAATATCGTCGATTTCCCACAACCATTTGGTCCAATGATAGTAGTAATTTTCCCTTCTTGCACATGTAAATTTAAGTCATTAACGATAATTTTATCTTCATAGCCAATTTTCAATTGATCTGTAGATAGTATGTCCACGCTTTCTTCTCTCCTTCCCTTACTTTTCTATATACCCTTTTAAAACCGAGGAGCATTTTTCGTTTTATTCTGCTAATCCTATTTTTTCATTTATTTCATTCTTTATTCCAAGAGAGCATTTGTACCTATCCCTTTATTAATTAAATAAGAACGCTTTTTAATAATTGATAATGATTTTCATTATTTATTATAATTTGAACTAGACTTTCATTCAAGACTGTTTAAAATATTTAACAAGATTTATTTTTTCGCATAAACATTTCATTTATAAAAAAAGTCTGCCTAATAGGTTCAGACTTTTTTCATGATAAACATTCAAGAATACTTGCTCCAATTAACTGGATAACTTGTTTCCCTTTAAAATTTGTTGTTAATTGGTCTGTTAAAACAGCAACATAGATCATTTCATCCTCGTGCTCTATAATAGCACAATCATGCTCTACCTTATCTAACTCTCCAGTTTTATTCGCAATCCTTATACAACTATTCTCCTCAAAGTAATACGGTAGTTTATCAAGAAGTTGCTGATGGGATAAGATTTTTTTACAGCTCTGATTCTTATTGTTCTGAATTGCCTTTAAACAACGAATAATATCTAAAGGCGAAGTATAGTTTTCCAGTTTTCTTTCTCTTGCTTCTTGGTCCATCATTTTGCGCTGGAGAATCGTTGAGGACATCCGAAGCTGCTGACATCTTCTATTAACGCTGTCTATGCCAAGTCGTTCAATCAAATAATTGGCTGCCATATTATCTGAAACAATAATCATTAAAGTGAGTAGATCATGAACAGATAAACGGCTTTGTGGGGACATATATTGAACAATACCCGCCCCTCCTACTTTCTGGATATCTTTAACCCTTTCTAAATCATCCAACACTAAGGTTCCACTTGAGCTCTGCATAAAGCCTTCTAACAGAATTGGCAATTTAATTAGACTAGCACTTGGAAAGACATCCTTCGCGTTAAAGTAAAAACATTTTCCCTTCCACTCAATAGCTATCCCAAAGTGACCATGAGCCTTATACTCCTGTACAATTTCGTTTATTCGTTTGCTTAATATCTCCATATTCATCCTAATCGTTATTCCCTAATAAAGATGACATGCAACAAAATGGCCATCTTCTCGTTCTTGCCAAACTGGCTTATCATTAGTACAAATATCCATTGCATGCGGGCAACGCGTTCGAAAAACACAGCCGCTTGGCGGATCCACTGGACTTGGTAATTCCCCTTTTAATATAATTCGTTCTCTTTTGTCCTCTATATCTGGATCTGGAATCGGAATAGCAGAAAGGAGTGCCTGTGTATAAGGGTGTAGTGGATTGGAATATAACTCTTTACTATCTGTCAGTTCCACTAAATTCCCTAAATACATTACACCAATTCGATCACTAATTTGCTTTACCATTGATAAGTCATGGGCTATAAATAGATAGGTTAATTGTTTTTCTCGTTGTAATCTTTTTAGCAGATTTACTACTTGTGCTTGAACTGAAACATCTAATGCGGAAATTGGTTCGTCAGCAATAATAAATTCTGGCTCTAACGCTAACGCTCTTGCTATCCCAATTCTTTGCCTTTGGCCCCCACTAAATTCATGTGGAAATCGATTAGCATGTTCTCTATTTAGTCCTACTCTTTCCAACAGTTCATCTATACGGGCATTTTTTTCTTCCTTTGTTTGATACACTCCATGGACTTCCAAAGGCTCTGCCAAAATCTCACGTACAGTAGAACGAGGGTTTAAAGAGGCGTAAGGGTCTTGAAAGATCATTTGCATCTTTCTGCGAAATGCAAATGTATCCTTTGTAGAAACACTTTCTAGGTTGGTATCATTGTATAAAATCTGCCCATTTGATGTTTTATATAATCCAATAATTGTTCTACCCAATGTAGATTTACCACAGCCTGATTCACCAACAATGCCAAACGTTTCCCCTCTCTTGATATGAAAGGATACATTTGATACAGCTTGTAATGTCATATTCTTTTCTAATTCAAAATGCTTCGATACATTATCCACTTTTAATAGAACCTGCTGTGTCATTCCTTCTCTCTCCTTATTCCCAATATCTTCTTGCTACACATAATTCTTTTTCATAGATTGTATTTTCTAAAGGAATAATTTCGATTGATTTTCCGGTGTTGGGGGAATGAAGTAACTTATTTTCTCCATAATAGATACCTACATGGTGAATCTTTCCTTTCCCTTCCTCATAAGCAAAAAATAATAAATCTCCTGGCTCTATTTCATCTAAAGGAACATTTCTCCCCGTCTCTGCCTGCTCACTCGCATCTCTTGGTATTAAGTAACCATTTGCTAAACACATGGTGTAACTAAAACCCGAACAGTCATAACCGTAGGAACTCATGCCACCCCATAAATAGTCAAGATGCAAAAATCGTTCTCCCTGCTTTACTATATCCTTCCCTGTGCCTTTACGGACGTCTTGTGAGGAGGAATAAATGGATACATCCGTTGCTTTTATCCACCCTTCCCCGGTAGGTGTCATCACTACTATCCATTCACCCTCTTGCCGTCTTACTGGCAACCGTGTTTGAAAACATAATGGCAGTATCACATCTTTATGGTCGTCACAGAGAGCTGTTATCGATGCTTCAACAACTGCAATTGGCCCATTTTCTAAGGAATACGTTTGCTTTTTTATCAATTGTTTTTTTGGTATCCATCCTGGATAACCAAGTTCATTTTTTTGTGACGCCTGATTGGGCAATGCAACAAATGCCCATTCCTCTTTTTCTTCCAAGATATATACCTCTTGCCCGTATAATACTTGTGATTGCACTAAGTTACCTGTATAAAGCCCCAGTCCCTTTTCATAATCAAGACTATCTAACCATGCTTTTATATCACAAGGATTATCAATTGCCAGACTATCTATTTCTCTTGCTGAATATTCATTTGTCCATAAGGTTGCAACGGGAACATCCACTATTTTCACATCGTATTTTTTCATCCCACATTCTCCTTTTTATGTAAAAGAATATGATTTATTCCTAATCCAGGTTGATCAGATAAAGTTATGTTTCTTCCGTTATATTGAACACCACCATCCACTATGTCTTCAGCCAGCATCAATGGTGCGTCAAAATCATAACGAGTGATATTCTTTTTACTTGCTGCAAAATGCGCTGCCGCAGTAATACCCAATTTAGTTTCAATCATACTTCCGACCATACATTCCATTCCAGAAACTTCAGCTAAATGGTTAATAATCTGTGCTCGATAGATTCCCCCTGATTTCATTAATTTAATATTAATTAAATCAGCGCTTCGTGTTTTTAACACCTCAAAAGCTTGCTTCGGAGTAAATACAGCTTCATCAGCCATGATTAATGTATTTACTGAATCTGTTACCTTCTTAAGCCCTTGTATATCCTCTGCTTTAACCGGCTGCTCAACTAATTCGATATTAAGTCCTAAATCTTCCATTTTTCGTATAGCTGTAATAGCTTCTTTTGGGTTCCAGCCTTGGTTAGCGTCTAGTCTTAATTTAATTTCATTGCCTACTCTTCTTCTGATTTCTATTATTCTATTAATATCTGTTTGCAGTTCATCTTTTCCAACTTTAATCTTTAAAACATTAAACCCTTGGTTAACATAGGAGACCGCGTCTTCTCCCATTTCTATCGGATCATTGACACTAACCGTATAATCCGTTTCCAATGTATTATTATATCCGCCCAATAATTGATAAAGCGGAAGTTTACAGTATTGGGAAAAGCAATCATAAAGTGCCATATCAATCGCTGCTTTTGCACTCACATTTCCTACTAAAATTTGCTGGATTCCTTGAAGCAGTAATTCGAGCTGTAAAATGCTTTTACTCAATAAAAAGGGTTTAAACACTTCATGTATAGATGCTTCAATACTTTTTAGGCTATCTCCTGTTATCACTAAAGTTGGCGGGGCTTCTCCCCAACCAACAATTCCGTTTTCGCATGTAATTTTTACATATACAGAGTCTGCAATGGTTACGGTTCGTAATGCTGTTTTAAAAGGCTTGATTAATGGCACTGCGACACAGAATGTCTCTATTCTGGTTATTTTCACTATGTATCATCCTTATTTTATAAAGTCTATTTTTATTGTGCTGTTCAATATTTCGATTAACTTGCTCCTATTCAAAAGTAATGGCTGTTTTTTCAATAGAAGAAATGGATTAGTTGGAAAAACAGAGCAGCCGAAATTCACGTAGAGTCTGAGACACCAGAGGCTCAGCGCGATCCCCACTGATGGTTAGTTGAACCAATCGAACCTTTACGGACAGTTGATCTCCCACCTATCTTCCTCCTATACTCATAAGCTTGAGGGGGAGTCTCACTGTCCGTTGAGAGGAGGGCACTGAAAAACTGGCCAGTTAATGATGATGGACGATAGCCACTTTTTAAACATAAGATGATCGATTTATTTTCCGAAGCGTCCGCTCGCTTTCCATGGGGCGAGCGCCAAGCCTCCTCGCTTCTTAAGTTCCTGCGGGGTCTCGGATTTTCTCGCAGCTCCCATAGGAGTCGAGCGGACGCCTCTCCAAACCAACCTTATTTTCACTTTCCAATATGCTTGCTCTTCATTTCGCACGAAAAAAAGACTTTTTCAGTGATCTCCGTTGAGAGCGGGATAACCTCTTCTAATTTATTCCACCCCACTATCAATCATTAATACTTTCTCCTTCGTATTTATTTCCGCATTAACACCAAGCGGGATTGATATATGAGGAGAACAATGGCCTATTTGAAATCCCTTCATAGTCGGTTTCCCGGCTTGTTGAATGTAGTGGTTTATCACCTCTTCTAACGCAAGCGATTTGTCTCTTCTAGAATGACATTGATGAAAGTCGCCGATAACGATTCCTTTTGCATCGGTTAGCTTCCCTGCCTGCATTAATTGATTAAGCATACGATCCACAGATCGTGGTTCTTCATTTATATCTTCCATCAACAAGATTTTCGACTTTGTATCTATTTCAAAAGGTGTACCGATTGAACTTGTGATAAGGGAAAGATTTCCTCCTGTAATCTTTCCAGAAGCTTTTCCTTCTACTAAAACCTCAAGTGTCGAGTATTCTTCTGTATAAATCATTTCTTGCGGTTCAAATAATTGTTGGAACAGATTTCTCGACAAAGGATGACAGTCGTCTTTGCCAATATCAGATGAAAGCATTGGGCCATGGAAAGTAACTAATCCAGTGTTATTAAAGATAGCTGTATGCAGAAAAGTTATATCACTATAACCCCAAAATATTTTTGGATTTTGGGCAATGATTAAATAGTTAATCTGACTCGCCAGTCTTGCTGTTCCATATCCTCCACATGCACAAATAATACCTTTTACTTCTTTATCTAGAAAAGCATTCTCTAAATCTGTTAATCTAGCTTCATCTTCCCCAGCTAAATAACCATATTGATCATAAACATGGTCTCCCACTTTTACCTTTAGCCCTAATTCTTCTTCCAAATAGCTTATACCTTTTTGTAAAGAGTCTAGTGATGGCGGACTAGCTGGGGCAATAACGGTAACGGTATCTCCTTTTTTTAAACGTTCTGGCTTTATCACTCTTTTAATCCCTTTCCCTTTTAGTTTTCTGAAAGCGATAATCTAATGATTTAAGGAAAGAAGGGATGCTATTCGTTCATCCCTTCTTCACTCTACTTATTTTTTATCTGCCCATTTTAATTCAAGGTAGCCAACTGGGTGACGAACAATCCCCGTTACACTATCATTTTGCAAATACACATAATTATAGAAATGGATGGGGAAAATTGGTGCCTCATCCAGTAATAGCTTTTCTGCTTTATACATTAATTCAAACCGTTTTGCTTCATCAGATTCATTCTTGGCATCTTTAATTAATTGATCATATTCAGCATTTGACCAACCCGTTCTATTCATTGCTAAACCTGTCTGAAAGTTTTCAAGGAAGTTAATTGGATCGCCGTAATCTGCAAGGAAAGAGCTTCTGGATAATTGCAGCTTCAATGCTGTTTGTTCCTGTGTAAAAACACTTGATTCCATATTGGCAAGCTTTACATCTACTCCAAGATTATCCTTAAACATTGCTTGTAGAGCTTCTGCTATAGCCTTATGTGTATCATTAGTACTATAAGTGAGCGTCACTTCTGGCAATGTTGTATATCCTTCTTCCTTCATTCCTTGTTCCAGTAGTTTCTTTGCTTCTTCCACATTTGTTTTTACTAACTCTCCACTCGTTTCACGAAAATCATTCCCTTTATTGTCCAAGTATCCATAAGAAACAAAACCATACGCAGGCTTCTCCTGATTTTTTGTTACATAATCGACAATTTGCTGCTGATCAACAGCTAAAGCAAAAGCTTTACGAATATTTTTATTTATGAAGGGCTCTTTTGTCACATTAAATCGATAAAAGTATGTTCCTGCCTGGTCTTCTACTTTTACTTTTCCTTCACTAAATAACTGCTCGCTTAATTCTGCTGGAACATCCGAAGTATCTAATTCTCCATTTTGGAACATTTGATATTCTGTATTGGAATCGTCTACCATTGCCCAATGTATTTTATTTAATTTAACCGTATCAGCATCCCAATACGTTTCATTTTTCTCCATCTCAAAATAGCTGTCATGCTCCCATTTGGTTAATTGAAATGGACCATTTCCTACAAATGAATCTGCCTCTGAAAACCATTCCGGATTTTCCGTTGCTACCTTTTCATTAATCGGGAAAAATGCAGGATTAGTAATAACATTTAGGAAATAAGCCTGTGGGCTTGTTAATGTAACTTCAAATGTCTTTTCATCAACTACTTTAACTTTTACATCATCTGCCGAACCTTCTCCGTTTGCGTATGCTTCTCCCCCTTCAATGAAATATCCGAGGAAAGCAGCTGGCGATTTCGTTTCTGGATTTAATAATCGCTTCCATGCAAAAGCAAAATCTCCGGCAGTAACTGGATCTCCATTAGACCAATTTGCATTGTCTCTTAAATGGAATGTATATACTTTTCCGTCCTCTGATACATCCCAATTTTCTGCAATGGCTGCTTGTGGCTCATGATTATTATCCAATCGGGTTAAACCTTCCATTAAATTGTTTAAGGCAGTCCAAGAAACACTATCAAAACCAATCGGCGGATCAAAAGAACTAGGCTCTTGTCCATTGTTTAAATATAATATCTTTTCTTCCTTCTCCCCATTTGTCTCTTCCTTCCCTGCATCACTATTGGCTGTACATGCAGCAAGAGTAAAAATTACTATCATTGTCAAAAAACTTATCCCTATCTTTTTCATCGTATTCCCCCTACATCGTTTTCATCTAGCAATCTATAAAATGGCTTTTCTTTTAAAGCCAAAAAATAGCAAAATAAAACTTCCTATAGTTTCTTTTCACATCATTAGATTGTGTGCAGTACTCGCTTTGCTCGCTCATCCTGAAGCCAACAATTAACTAGATGATGTGCATTTAAATTGCTTTCTAACGGATACACTCTCTTGCAGACTTCCATTGCATAGGGGCATCTAGCAGCAAAAGAACATCCTTCTGGTGGTGAAAATAAATCTGGTGGTGTTCCATCTATTGGGACTAGCTCTCCTTCTTGGTCCAATCTGGGTACAGAATTTAATAATCCCTTTGTATATGGATGCTGGGGAGAGTAGAAAATATCTCTTCTATTGCCCATCTCAACTATTTTTCCAGCATACATAACAGCGACACGATCTGCTACTTGTGCAACTACTCCTAAATCATGTGTAATTAATATAATGGAGACATCTCTCTGTTGTTGAATTTCTCGGAATAAGTCCAGAATCTGTGCTTGGATTGTTACATCGAGAGCAGTTGTAGGTTCATCTGCAATCAAAATCTCCGGCTCACAAATCAATGCCATTGCTATCACAATTCTTTGTCTCATCCCCCCACTAAATTGGTGAGGATATTGTTTCAATCTCATTTCTGGATTAGGGATTCCAACTAATTGAAGCATTTCGATAGCCTTACTCCTTGCTTCGACTTTTGAAATTCGCTTATGCTGCTTAATCCCTTCCATTATCTGATCGCCAATAGTTAACGTAGGATTTAAAGCTGTCATTGGATCTTGGAAAATCATCGAGATATCTGCTCCGCGAATTTTTCTCATGTCTTCATCTTTTAGCCTTGTCAGATCCATCCCTTTATATAAAATAGATCCGTCTTTGATTCTTCCTGGTGGACTTGGAATCAATTGCATAATCGTTTGAGATGTAACACTTTTGCCACAGCCAGATTCTCCGACAATGGCTAATGTTTCCCCCTTTTTTAATGAAAAATTTACTCCTCTGACTGCTTGTACCTCTCCTCCATAAGAAGAGAAAGATACTTGTAGATTAGTAACTTCTAGTATGTTCGTCATTATTTTCCACCCCTTAGCTTTGGATCCAGCGCATCCTGTAGTCCATCACCCAATACATTGAAAGCAAACATCGTAAGCGAGATAAATAAGGTCGGGAAAAACAATCTCCACCAATGCCCAGTTAAAATGGCAGATAATCCTTCATCCGCCATTACCCCCCAGCTTGTTAAAGGTGCTTGGATGCCTAATCCTAAAAAACTTAAGAATGCTTCAGCAAATATCGCTGATGGAACTGTTAAAGTCATCTGAACGATAATTGGACCCATTGTATTGGGAAGGAGGTTTTTTCTAATTATTCTGTAACTTTTAGCTCCAAAGGTTTTCGATGCTAAGATAAATTCATAGTTTTTTATTTGAAGAACTTGTCCTCTTACTATACGTGCCATTCCAACCCATCCTGTAATGGATAGGGCGATAATAATAGACGCTAACCCTGGTCCCATCACAACAGACATTAAAATAACAATTAATAAATAAGGGAGCCCATATAGTACTTCTACTATTCTCATCATAATATGATCTACTTTTCCGCCCTTATATCCCGATAGTCCACCATAGGCTACCCCTATCAGAAAATCAATAACAGCTGCAGTAACCCCAACAAATAATGATATTCTTGCTCCATACCAAGTTCTCGCAAACACGTCTCTGCCTAAACTATCTGTCCCAAACCAATATTCTGAAGAAGGTGGCTGATTTTGATTAATTAGTTTTTGCTCTGAAATCGAATGGGGAGAAATAATCGGTCCAATAATAGACATAATGATTAATAAAGTTAAGAAGAATAATGCTACCATCGCTAATTTATTCTTCCATAAATTCCTCCACGCTTCCTGCCAATAGGATAGGCTTGGGCGAACAACAGCTTCAGCTTCCCCTTGCTTTTTCTGTATTGGCACAAACCATTCATCAAGAGCAATCTCTTCCTTCTTTTCATAAAAAGTTTCCTGACGCAAGCCCATCGCTATCCCTCCTTCTTCTGAAGTTTTATTCTAGGATCCAATATGCCATATGCTAAATCAACGAGGAATAGCATGATAATTAAAATAGTACTGTAAAAAATAGTTGTCCCCATAATAACTGGATAATCACGGTTATTAATACTATCTACAAAGTATTTTCCCATACCTGGAATAGCAAATATTTTTTCGATGACGAATGTTCCTGTTAAAATGCTAGCTGCCAAAGCACCTAATAATGTTACAACTGGCAAAAGAGCATTGCGTAATGCATGTTTTACGATTATTTTGAATGGAGAAAGCCCCTTCGCCTTTGCCGTTTTTATATAATCCTGTGTTAATACCTCTAACATACTCGTTCTTGTTAAACGGGCAATGATAGCAGTAGGACTAGTTGCAAGTGCTATAGTCGGTAAAATCATATGCTTCCAGCTTGACCATGTTGCTGTAGGTAGTATTTTCCAATGAACAGCAAACTGCTGAATAAGCATTGTTGCTAAAACAAAGTTAGGAATGGAAATACCAATTACTGCTATTGTCATCGCTAAATAGTCGATGACTCCATTGTGTTTAAGGGAAGCGACAACTCCAAGGGTAATTCCTGAGATTACGGCGACAATTAATGCAACCATGCCAAGCTCAAAGGAAACAGGAAACCCTCTGCCAATCATCTCATTAACTGTTTGAGAAGACTTTTTTATCGAAATACCAAAATCAAAGGTAGCTATTTGTTTTAAATACATTCCATATTGCACAATTAACGGCTTATCTAAATGGTATTGCTCCTCTAAGTTCTTCTGAATTGCCTCATTTGTCGTTCTTTCATCATTAAATGGAGAGCCTGGTGTAAAATGCATTAAAAAGAATGTAATCGTAATAATGACCCATAACGTCACAAGCATCGAGAAAAAGCGCTTTACATAATAAGATTTCATTGCTCTTCACCGCCTAACAAAATGTTGTTCTCATCGCAAGTTCAGTCATAACTAGCATAGCTTGATAGGCCTCTAAAATGCTTTTTGCTTGAAACCGAACAATCGTGGTACCTTGCTCTATCTCCGTTCCTGGCATCAAATGAGCCCATTCTGCTTGTCCATAGTTTGCAAACTCTATTCGGAGCAAAGGGCTTGCTGGTGGCACCAAGGGCTTTACTAGATTTTTCCTTTCTAATGCTTCTTTTGTCTTTTCTTTCAATATTTCTCCGGCCTGAACAGGTGTCAAACTCAAAGCTGCCGATCTTGATATACTATTTTTCACAACTGCTGTTGTTACATTCGGAATAAGTTTCTCTGCTTCTTTTGCAGCTTGATCATCTCCTGCTACAAGAAGAATAGGAACGCCATAATATCCCGCGACATATGCATTAAACCCTAATTCGCCAACTACCACATCATCTATGTACATATTACGAACCCCAAAAATCATGCTATGTGTCATAACACCAGGAACAGAAGCTCGTGCATGATAACCAACAAAAATTGCCCCATCATATGTAGCATCAAGGCCCTGTACCATCGAATACGGTTTTACATCCCCTGTTATTAGCTTTGTTTTCGGATGAAATCTCTCTACTAACAAATTATTCATTTTACTATGACTATCATTCACGACTACTTCTTCTACACCATAGTCAAACAAACTTGTTACGACGTAGTTTGCTTCATCTGTCATAAGGATGCGACTTCTTTCATAATTTAACTTATTGGAATCAACCTGTGTGTGATCAATTAACCCTGTTATCCCTTCCATATCAACCGACATATAAATTTTCCCCATAAAAAAACCTCCCATATTTTTCTTCTTAGCCATCTTTATTCGTGCAAAATAAAAAATCCAGCCAATAGAGAACAAAGTCTCTATCAACTGGATTTCCTCTGCGTATAACAGAA
The DNA here is from genome assembly GCF_012933555.1 of Niallia alba. Taxonomy (GTDB): domain Bacteria; phylum Bacillota; class Bacilli; order Bacillales; family Cytobacillaceae; genus Niallia; species Niallia alba. Next base: position 403,088 of record NZ_JABBPK010000001.1, on the reverse strand, counting down.
AAAGCAGTTTATACTAATTCTTTTACTATTTGTTTATATTTAATATGGGCATTCTTAAAAGCAACCATCACTGCCTTTTGAGAAGATCCAAAATAACGATTTTCTACTTCCTTTAAAACTGTGTCTGTATCTAACATCGACTTCCCAACAACAATAGACCGAATAAAGGAAGAGGTGATATTAATAGTTGAAGAACATTCCGCATCAACAATCGTATGAGAAACTCTATCTACAACTAATGCGATAAAGAAACCATTGTATTGCTGCATAATTGCATTATTAGAGGAAGTTTTGCTTTCTCCAATAATATATATAGTGTTAGCATGATACATGTGATACTCCCCCTACAAACATCTGGATATTGCATGAGATATTTATGAGATAATCATAAACATTCAAAGCAATGCATATGTCTTAAGAAAAGCGCGGTTGCTTAAATACGAGAAAAAACGATTAACTGACTTTTCTCCATATCACTTTGCGCTGGAGTTAGAATATTTTTCTAACTATATAAGATAAGTTTAGATTATATAAAAAATTGTAATACACCGCTCTTTTTTGCGCAATACATTTTTGCGTATTTTCTAAATATTTTAACAAATAACGTAAGAAAAGATGACATACGTATCTATTTACCTCTAACAATCTCATACTGTAAGAAGGAGACAAGCGCTATGGCCTTCTATTATCAGTATTTTCCCGCGGTTATTTTAGAAGATAATTTGGTATATTCTCCATCTACTGCCACACAAACCGTATTTCGCCCCTCTCTTTTGGAAGCATATAGTGCTTCATCCGCCTCATTGATCAATGGGGTAAGAGCTAAACCGTTTTCCTTTACTACAACGCCAAAGCTGGCAGTAATGTTAATCACTATTTCATTATAAGGTAAAGGTGATTCTTCTATTACTCTTCTTAAACTTTCAGAAATAGAAACGGCTTCATCTGCTTCGTTTTCGAATAAAAAGATGATAAATTCCTCACCACCATATCTACCAAAGACTCCATTCTCTGGAACCACACTTTTACAGAGAGCGGCCACATGCTTTAGCGCTTCGTCTCCACCCAAATGTCCATATGTATCATTTATTTTCTTAAAATGATCAATATCAAACAAAATAACAGCCATTTTATTATGAGAGGCAAGCATCTTTTCAGCAACAGATAGCACATAAGCCCGATTATAAATTTGCGTTAGCACATCCGTGTAGGCGATTTTTGTTAAGTTCATTTGTTCTTTTTTTTGTTCCGTAATATTAGTGAAAATTATCGTAGTACCAACAATGGTCGACTCTCCTTTTTTTATCGGCGAGACCTTTACTTGATAATAATCTAGTGCTGATTTATTACTCATTTCTACTTCTGTTATGATAGAATTCGCATCGATATTTTTCAATAATGGAAGAATCTGATTATCCAATCCTAATACAGCTGCTATATGCTCCCCTATTCTCACATCTGAAAATAAAGTAAAGGCTGCTTTATTAAAATCTTTTAGATGATAAGTTTGATCTAATACAAGAACAGCATCTCCCATACTTTCAAATATATAATCCTTTTCTATTGGCGGAACCAATAAAAACTTTGTCGATATGATGGCATATAAATATAAAGAACTCGTAAATAGCATTGCTATCGGTACCGGATCCAAACCGCTTGGAGTAAGTCCAACTAGATAAGCTAATGAGGTACTAATCGGGAGAAGAATCCCCGTTAACAAAATAATCACTTGCTTTGTCTGTCTTGTTTTTTCTTTAAACCAATAGATGGAAAGTAACACAAAAGCTATAGCAAGTGTCCCAAATGTATAGGCACCATGTATTAAATACCATTGTCCCACTGTTATTTGCATAATAGGAGTCGTGTTACGATATTCTAAATAGGTTGATTGATAAAATAAATGATGAAATTCATTCGTTGCAATAAGTAAAAAAGAGATCATTGGGATTAAATAATAGAGAAAGTATGTTTTTTTATTTATATGCTTGTCATCACTAGTGTTGCGTTAATTTAATTTAACTATTAAAAATACTTGAAATGTTCAATTTTATCATTTTATGCAAAGAAAAAGTCCTTTATAATGGATAAGTTAGGTGGTAACCCGTCCAAATCCACTAAAAAGGACTATCGCATGGACAAGATTACACGAAAAACTTCATTTGGACAATGGTTTTCACCAATAAATCTTCAATTATTTGAAGAAAACGTGAAAACGTTGAAATTAGATTTCTATACGAAAAAACTAACGACAGAGTCATTTCTAAAATTATTACTTTTTGCGCAGCTAGAAGAAGTCGAAAGTCTGCATGCGCTGAGCGATTGTCTTTTCGATGATCAACTGCAAAAGGGCATTGATCTTGATTCTATCAGTATTTCCCAACTCTCACGCCGTTTAAATGGCATGAATCCAGACTTATTCCAAAAGCTTTTCCTTGATTTAGTTTCACAAATTCATGCCAAAACGCACAACACGAAACTTGTGATGCCATTAAAAATCATTGATTCAAGCACATTGCCTCTCAATTTGACTAATCATAAATGGGCAAAATTCCGCAAAACAAAAGCGGGTGTTAAATTGCACTTACGCCTTGTGTTTATGGAAAAAGGTATATCCTATCCCGAAAAGGCCATTATGACAACGGCCAAAGAACATGACCGCGGTCAGCTTGAAGTAATGGTTGATGACAAGGAATGTATGTATGTGTTTGACCGTGGTTACTTAGACTACGAACGCTTTGATCGGATGACAGATGACGGCTACTTTTTCCTTTCTAGGCTGCGAAAAAACGCAGTCATACGGGAGGTTTACGATTTTAAACTACCCGAGAATACATCTGTTTTGTCGGATCAAATGGTGTTGATTGGTACGACGCAAAACCGTGCCGAAAATTACTTTCGTCTTCTAAAAGTGATTGATTCAAAAGGAAATGAGCTTCATTTAATCACAAATCGTTTTGATTTAAGTGCTGAAGAAATCTCAAAGATGTATAAATCACGCTGGGCGATTGAGTTATTTTTCAAATGGATTAAACAACATCTCCATATCAAAAAGTTTTACGGCCAAAGCGAATGGGCAATTCAGAATCAAGTGTTTATCGCACTTATTGTTTTTTGCCTGCATGTTCTCGCACAAATCGAGACAAAAAGTAAACGAAAAACCCTACAAATTAGCCGATATTTACGGGCAGCTTTGTGGAAACCAGCACATATTTGGCTTCGAAAGATTGAAGGAAAAACCATTCCTTAATAAACAAATTGTCGTCGTCTCTTAAGTCTAATTGTAAAAAAATTTCCAAATGGATGGATCCACCTTTAGTTGGGTATTTACTTTTTTGGCTCTTAACAGGGGACATATTTAAACTGAATATTCTAACAACATTTATGCAACACTAGTGGCTTGTCATATCCAATATATTGTAAAACAAGGATCAATGTAGCAGGTGCTGAAAATGGCATACCTAAATATTGAAGTGCTGTCCAAAACTTCATTTCCTCTATCGTTGTACTAGCAAGACTTAATGCATACCCAAATGCATAAATCGCTACAAAACACGAAAGCCATAATAACGTTCTCATTCCTTCAAAAGCTTGCCTATTCATATAGGCAATAATCGCTAATATTATATGCAATGCACCGGACATCGTTATTAAAACAATATATACCATTACTGTATGATCCATTAAATTTACTCCTGTACCGTGATCATCTGTCTCATTTTCATTTTAGTTGGTTCCTCATTTCTTAATGTTCTTTCATTTATTATAAATCTTGTGAAAAATTGTTACTAGTTAAGTTGTAAAAAATTCTCCATTTTATTAATAACTATACAAAACCATCATCTAGATATTTTACATGGTTGATCGAAAAAAGCAGAGCCCTATTATTCGGCCCTGCTTTTTTGACTATTCCATTGAATGTAAAACTTTCTCGGCTGTTTCTTCCCCATTTGCTATACATGCCGCAATTCCTACTCCATAGTAAGAACAACCAGCTAAATACACATTAGGATATAAGTCAGCTAAGTTTCGGGTAAGTGCTTCTACAGCTTGCTTATGTTCTAAAGAGTAAACTGGCATCGCGTTCTCCCATTTTGTCACTTCATAGCTTTTTGGATTCGAAGTAATTCCTAAACTTTTCTCAATATCCTTCTTTGCCTCTTTTATCAGTTCTTCTTCTGAAAGACTATTTAATTGTTCATAGGCTGGATTCATTTTTTTATAAAATAAACGTAATAATAGTTGATTATGTTTAGATGTATGCTGCCACTTTCTACTTGTCCACGTACATGCATTACAAACAATATCACTATCTCCTGCTACAATAAAGCCTGTTCCATCTTTAGGTAATTCTTCATCGGGAATATCATAGGATAAATACAAAGTAATATTTGATGAATTCTTTAATTTACTAAACGAAGGAGTTAATTCTTCCATGTTTAGAATGCTATTGGAAACATCATGAGGTGTGGATAATACAACAGTGTCTACTATTTGTTGCACTCCATTTGATAACTGAATTTTATAGTGATTTTCTTCTTTTTCCATATTCGTAACAGCAATCCCCTTTAGAATCGTTACATCTGTTAATACTTCTTCTAGGCGATCGATAATGGTAGATAAACCTTTTTTAAAAGAGATAAATTTCTTATTAGCAGCAGATTGAAATGCTTCTTTATTCTTTCCTAGACCGCGAATAACACTCCCATACTGCTCTTTGTAATCCAGTAAATAAGGCAATGTCGATCCCATTGTTAACGAATAAATATTCCCGGAATATACACCTGCAAGAACAGGCGCAATTTGTTTTTCTACAATTTCTCTACCAAGATAGTACGCTAAAAACTCGCCGATTGATGATTCTTTCGTAAAGTGTGTATTTGTTCGAAATAAGTCCTTTAAAGCTTCTAATTTTCCCCGAGTTGAAATCAGCTCACTAGTAAAAAGAGCTTCTAACGTCATTGGGATCCCAAATATAGAATCCTTCGGTATTTCTAATAATTTATTTTGTGTATGAATATAAGATATTCCTGTTGCATTATAAACAAGTTCCTTTTCTAAATTTAATTCTTTTACAAAGGGAAGAACATTTTTATTCCGAGCAACAATAGAATCTGCTCCTGTTTCCATAATCAAATCATCTTTCATAACCGTATGAATTTTTCCACCTAGATAGTCATTTGCCTCTACTAATACTAAACGAAGCCCTAAATTTCTTTCCCTATTTTCCTTCTGCAAATAATACATGGTAGATAAACCAGTTATTCCCCCACCTACAACTAAAACTGTTTTCACATTCTTCCACCTCATCTACTAAAGATCCCATCTATTTATAACCTTTTTTCCTCGATCAATTGCTGTTTTTATTATAAAGCATGAATAACCATTTTCTTTCAAGTGACCAACGTTTTTTTTGTGTCTATTTGTTCACAATTTAATGATAAATTAGCGGCTTTTGATAGCAAAATCCATTGTATAATAGGATTAGACACAAAATGAAAGCGCTTTTGAATAGCGTTTCATTTTTATCAACGCAACAATTATATCGTATTCCGAATGAATGACAAAAAATTTGATTGGTGGTGTCTATTTATTATGGCTAACAGCCGACTATCTGTTGCTATTCATATCCTATCTTTAATTGCCTCGAAACCATATGAACAAATAACCTCTGATTCTATTGCAGAAAGCGTTAATACAAACCCTGTAGTGATAAGAAGAATGTGTGGACTTTTGAAAAAAGGCGGAATCCTAACGAGCAGGGCAGGCATTTCTGGGGCAACCTTATTAAAATCTCCTGCAGATATTACTCTTTTAAATATTTACTTAGCCGTTCAATCAAAAAGCGAATGGTTTGCTATACATGATCATCCAAATCACCATTGTCCTATAGGTAGTAAAATCCACCCTACATTAAATAACGCTTTTTCAACTATCCAACAATCAATGGAAAAGGAATTAGCACAAATTACCTTACAAGATATAATGGATGAAATGGACATCTACAGTAAAATTTGAACTACCCCCACTTATCGACCTTGTGGTCTGATTGAAGCGGGAGATTCCTAGGAACATTCTTAGCTTGAGCTGGCCGTTAATTACAGACGAACAACAAAGAAACTAGCAGCTATTTTTTCCTCACATGCTAGTTTCTTTGTTTATATGGATGATTTCTTGGAAAATAATCTCCCAATCTTTTTCCTTTGCAAGTTGCTTTCTTCTTTCCTTCCACTTTTGATTATCAGCACTGTTTGCCATCTTTTCGCAGGCTTGAATAAATGGATCAGCTTCCACCTTCCCCTGCAAAAGTTCGTAAACTCCCTCTTCTGCATATTCTCTTGTAGAAGGCAAGTTCATTCCTATCACTGGTTTGCCAGCAGCAAGAAATTCAAAAAGTTTTAATGGAAATATAGCTTTATTGTATGAAGTATCCTTATATGGCATGATTCCAATATCAAGCATTTGCATATAATCAGCAACTTGATTCCTTGGTACACTGCCAGTCCAACGAATATTTGGTGCTTTCAACAGTTCCATAAACGCTTGGCTGCTATTTGTCCCATCTGGTCCCACTAATAAAATGCTCCATTCCTTCCTTTTCTGTGCGATCTCCTGTATAAGAGCAAAATCAAGCTTAGGCTTAATTCCACCTATATATCCAATCGTTAAGCCATCCTTCTCTATAAGAGGTTCACTATTCTCCTGCTTTTGAAAAAGCCTATATTCCACGCCATTTTCATACGTATAAATCTTATTTCGATATGCCGGCGTTCTGCTTATTAATTCCTCTTTTAAAAAGCTAGAAGTACAAATAATATAACTTGCTTTCCCGACAATTTTTTGTTCACTTTGATCAATTACTTTTTGCTTAAAATAGGAAAGGATAGAAAATTTTCCACTTAGCTGTTCTGCCCATAAATCACTGCAATCATAGACGATTTGATCCCAAGTAAATATCTTATGTAAAGATGGAAAAGCAGGATAGGTATACCATAGTTTCACAGAACAGCTCCCTTTCTTTTCTGCTAAATAATTACTTAAACCTCGGAGCTTTTTCTGGTAGAAAAGGGGAATAAATCGAGCGAATCGCTGTGCTTTATGATTGCCCAAGTCACTGATTACCCATTGATAAATACCATTTTCTAACTTTGTTACTTCTGGAGTCTGTTTTTTCCCTGGGCAAAGCCAGATTACTTCCTCTGTTTCCTGCTGCTTTTGCAGAAACTCAGCAAAACGATGTCTACGATAAGTTAAATTGTCTAAATCCCAAACACCAGTCGCAACAATAACATGGATTGTTCTCATCTTGTAAGCTCCTCTACCTTTTCTACAGTCTTTTCCGAATAGCATTATAGGCATAATGAGAAAAATACCAGGATGACTGCAAGAAATTCAACTGTTCTATATGACGATACACATGCCAATTGTTTTTCGCAGCCTTCCACTTATTTTTGGAAATAGATTCATTCCCTACCCTATATTCTGCTAATATTTCATCTAAGCCAAACGCACGGAATCCACGCTTTAAAATCATTAGCCATGTTGCCAAGTCTTGACGAGTACGGATATTAGGCATTTGAAAATCCCCAACTTGATCTCGATCAATTAAAACCGTTAAACAGCCAACAATCGTATTTTTTAACATCGTTTGATAATCAACTTCCTTAGGAACACGAATGTACTTTTTTAATCGTGATCCCGCTTGGTCAATGCACTCATAAGCAGTAAAGGTGAAGGCATAGTTATTTGCCTTCATATATGCTAGTTGAACTTCAAGTTTTTCCTTCTTCCATCTGTCGTCACTGTCTAAAAAAGCGATGTATTTTCCACAGGCATGTTCAAGTGCTATGTTCCGAGCAATAGCAGCTCCTCCATTAACCGTTCGATAAAAAACACGAATTCGCTTATCAACCTTCTCCCACTCTTTTAATAATTCAACGGTGCCGTCGGTTGAATGGTCATCAACAATTAATAGCTCCCAATTTGTGTATGTTTGCGCTCTGACAGACTCGATGCTAAAAGATATATACTCTTTACAATTGTATGAAGGCATAATAATAGATATAGATGGAGCCATTCTACACTCACCTCTTTAATCAGATTCGGATTTCAAAAACAGTGGATAAAGTATCCATAAACAACTGAGCATGATTCCAATCATAATCCCCATTAGTGCCCGATCTTGTTGAGACACTACTCGACCGTCTCCTTTTTCTGCGGTGACATCCTTTACTAACACGGCAGGCTGCTGATTCAATTGTTTCGTTTTTAATTCATATAAAAATCGTTGCTGCTCCACAACTAATTCTGCTGGAACAGGGTTTCCTTGGAGCTGATTAATGCTGTCTGAAATAATTTCATCTTTTTCTTGGTAGTGATATTGATCCATTTCTAAAAAGGCCGTTACTAATTCAGATAAGGAAGCCACTGCTTCCTGTTCACTTGATGCAGTCAAAACAAGGTTTAACTTTTTTGGTGGCTCAGCAGAAATAAGAAGTTGCTCCAAGTCTATGTCCACATCTGGCAAATAGCTATAAAAGGTCGTTTCATTCCTTAATAAAGATGCGATTACCTCACTATTGTTTATGTATTCATTTTCATAATTTCCAAGTAAAATAGTTGCTTCTGCTTTTACAGTTGGACTTTCTTTACCAGCAGGAGCAAACCATCCTATTACACCTAACAGGATACTCAGTAACAATAAAGGGATAAAATATTTTTTCGATCTTGCTGCTATAACTGATAAAACAGACTTCACAAACAAACTCTCCCTTTCTCCTATGAAAGTTAAAATTCTAGCTTTCTATTTTTATAAACAGACAGTGTAGATAAAATAAACCCTAGAAAAACCCAATGAAAATATAAATTCATCACTGAACTTGGACTAATACTAGAAATAAGGAAAGACACCATTCCGACCATACATGCTTCTAACAGCATTTTATCTGTCCGACTGCTTACTTTTTCGTATATTCGATAGAAGGCGAACCATGCATAAATCAGCATAATGACGTAGCCAAGTAAAGTCACTAAACCAAAGTTGCCGGCAATTTCTGCAAACCAATTATGCACTTGATAGACATTTCCTGTTGAAAAATAGCTTTTATGCTCTAAATAATAAGGGATATTGCCCGCTCCTATCCCAAATCCATAAGAGTCTAGTAAATAAGAGAATGTGTTTCTTAACAGATTGATTCTCGCTAAATTCGATGGTAGTACTTCATTAAGCTCATATTGTTCGGCTGACTCAATAAGATTCTGCACCTTAACTATTCCTCTATTAGCAACGAAGAGACCTCCTAGTAATACTAATCCGCAAATAACTTGTAAGGTTAACCTCTTCCATCTCTTTGGAATCAACAGGAACAGATAAACCAGTCCTCCTCCTACTAACGCAAGTAGTGCAGCGCGTGACTCTGTTAAATAAATAAGAAGAACAACCAGCATACTAAAAATAAGCATGCACCCTTTAAGCATGGTTCTCTTAGCATTTTTGCCAACGGCCACAAAGAAGAAAAAAGAGATTCCGAGATATACAGCAAAATCATTTTGATTAAAAAAAACAGCTGTCGGATAAGACAATTTATAGCTTGAAGCCCCATACAGCCCAGAACTAGGCAACTGAATAGAAAAGCAATAATTCACAAACCCTATCCCTACTAACAAAACAGTCATTCCAAGCCAGCCAGCTAAGAAATATTGTAACTGTCGCCTTGTTTTAAATGTCCTATTTGCTAAATAGACGAACGCTATTCCCATAACCAATAAGGACATATATTTAAGTGAAGCCATAATGGAGACAGACCAAAGAACAGAAATGACTCCATAAAGAATCCATCCACCAAAAAACAGCCAAATAAATGGTATCCTACTGTTATAAAAGTCCTCTATCACTCTTTTTCTGTACAAAGCAGTACTTATATACAACACAATTGCCAATATTAACAATATTCTGTACAAAAAAATCGAAAAGGGACCTATATTAATACTAATGATTGACTGGTTAAGAAAAGTAGAAAGCAGCAAGGCATACATGACATTTTTAAATAATTGATCAAGTGTAATGATTGACTTCAAATAAATACCTATTTGAATGACAACCCATATACACACGATAGGAAGTATCCAAGTTAATTTATATATCGTTGTCAAATATAAAATGGTAAGACAAGTGATAAATATAACAGCGAATCCTATTGTTTTGCTTACTGTACGATTATTTCCCAACTTCTACAATCCTTCCTCCCGATCTTATGATTACTTTTGTAAAACTTTTTTAGATGAGAAAAGGGTTTGTCTTAATCCATTTTCTAGATCTATTTTGGGCTTCCAATTCAATTGCGACATTGTCTGTTCATTACAAAGAATACTATGCAGAATATCGCCTTCTCTTTCAGCCTTATATATTGGCTCAATTGACACATTCCCAATGGAACCCATCTTTTCCCAAAGCTGATTGATTGAAATTTTATCGTTAGATGAAATATTTACACAAAGATTTTCTTGTTGCTTTAATGCTTGAACATTTGCACTCGCTACATCCTTGACATAAATGAAGTCCCTTGTTTGTTCACCAGATCCATAAATGATAGGTGTCTTATTTTCCAAAATCCGATCTGCAAAAATAGAGATAACTCCTCCTTCGCCTTTCCCATCCTGTCTTGGTCCATAGACATTGCTATACCTCAAAATCCCATAGGACAACCCATAAAACTTATAGGCCAGTTTTAGATATTTTTCAACTGTCAATTTTGTTAATCCATACGGTGATTCCGGTAAAGTTGGATGATCGATTTTAACAGGAAGCTGCTCTGGATTGCCATATACAGCGGCAGAGGAAGCAAATAGTATTTTCTCCACAGAGGCACAAATAGCTGCTTTGATCACATGCAAAGATCCTTTTACATTTACATTTTCATCATGCAATATATTCTGAACCGAATCTGCCACACTCACTTGTGCTGCTTGGTGAATAATAAACGAAGGTTTTAAGTTAGAAATAACATCGATTACTTTTGGATCCGTTATATCAAACGGGCAAATTTTGATAGGTAAATCTTTAATATTTTCAAATTTCCCTGATGAAAAATTATCTATTACGACTACTTCATATCCCTCTGCCAACAGACCCTCTACAATATGTGATCCGATAAAACCTGCTCCACCTGTAACTAGAACCTTGCTCATTTCGCTTCCTCCCAAGAGTGATTTATTTCATAAGTAGAATCGATAAATATACTGGCTACTTCCTGATACTTCTCTACCAGTTTTTTTGCATTATCAACTGCAGAGTAATTCTCCTGAACACGCTGATATAATTGTTCCGTTATTTCTTCATAGAAAGGTAGGTCAGCTGCTAGTTCTTTTACCTTTGTCACAATTTGCTGTACGGATCGAGGCTCCATTAATAGATGGTTATATTCACCAAATAAATCAGGTATCCCACCTACATTTGTACTAATAATTGGTATTTTTAAAGCCATAGCCTCGATAACTACAGTAGGCAGTCCTTCCGAATAGGATGGTAAAATAAAAATATCGCTTGCCAATAAATAGTCTCGCACCTTTTCATTAGAAATTTGCCCGACTAAGAATAATCGTTCCTTATACATTTTGTGTTTTTTTAATTTTTCTTTTTCAGGTCCATCTCCTACATAAACAGCTACATATTCTTCTGGAAGATAGGGCAACGCTTCTGCTAATTCAAAAATTCCTTTTTCTTTGACAAGACGTCCAACATAGAGAATGATTTTTTTATTGTTAGGTAACGCTAGCTCCTCTTTATGCTTTGCTTTCAAAATCTTTGCTTGCGCTAGATTAAATTTTGATAGGTCAATTCCTATTGGTAATGGAGTACAAATTCTCCCCGTTTTCAACTCCGCTGCCTCAGCAAGGTGTTCGCCTACAGCCATGACATTATCTGCGGATTTGACTGTTTTTTGAAAAATTCGCTCTGCACTCCAGCTAAAGGACGGATAAATATGAACATCACTCCCATGTAATGTGAGTAGCCACGGCTTCTTATATTTGGAAGCAACAATTCTTGCAGCTCCTCCTGATGGCATCGCAAAATGCGCATGGATTAAATCGCAGTCTATATTTTCTTTCTTCAAGGTTTCAAGGATGCTCCCTGCGATTCGTTTATCTGGCTGAAACCAGCGTAATTGACCAGGAGTTGCTCTGTACACTGGTCTATAAACTTTTACTCCATCCCTTTCCTCCATAAAAGGAATTCTTTTTTTTCGATATTTTCTCTTCCATAATCTAAAAATGGAAGCATTTAATGGGATGGGATTAATGACTGTTACCTCTACTCCTAAAGAAGATAGTGCTCTTACCTGTGTTTCATGAAACACCCCATTTCCAGGATTATCTGCACTAGGGTACACACTGGTTATCCACAATACTTTCATGATACACATCCTTCTTTCTTTAGGCTTATCCCCAATTATAGATACTCTTCTCGAACCTCAAGCTTTTTCAATACATGTAGTAACAATAAATAGCTTATCCCACTTACTAACACAGGCCATATAAACGCCCAAACCAAATTATTATAAATAGAAATCATTTGATCTTTTAATAGTAAGGCAATCCCACTGCTAACTCCTGCAAGAATAAATGGTAGCAACAATACTTTTACATAACTTTTCAGTTGGAGCCCTATCATTCTAGTTAATAGCATTCTTCCACCAATAAAATTAAGAATGCTTACCCCTACATATGCCCATGCCACTATTTCTAACTGATTACTCCGCACTGCGGCTAACAATGCTGCTCCGTAGCAAACCAGTACTCCTAAATCCCAATAAAATGCAATATTTGCCTTTCCCTTTGCTAAGATAATGCTGCCATTTGGATTCATAAGGACTCTTAATATTCCAACGATAATCATAATTTGTAAAATTGGAATGGCCTCGATCCATTGCTCTCCAAAAAATAAGGGGATAACCAAATCTGATACGGAATACAGACCTAATAATAACGGAAAAGAAACGATCGCTAATAATTGGGTCATGTGTAAATAACCTGTTTCTAATGCCTGATTATTATTTTTATCTTTCGCAAACACTGGAAACGCCACTCTCGTTATAATAGGATTTAACTTAAGAACTGGAATGGTCACTATTTGATAGACTAAATTATAGAGGCCTAATGCCTCCATCCCAATAAATCTCCCAATTAACAACATATCGATATTACTGCCTAGACGATTTACCAGTCTTGATAAAAGCTGATATATACCAAAAGAAAAAAATTCTTTACAGTCTTTTATATCTAACACAAAGCTTGGTTTCCACTTTGGAAGATAACAAATATAATAAAGAATTCCTTTCAGAGAATAGAGAGAAACCTGTGACCATACATACACATTTACTGGATTTTGTTTCGTCAAAAATAATAAGCCGATTAATAGACTAAAGCTAAAAATAGTTGATATTGTTTCTACTTTTCCTAATAGTTGAAAAGATAAGTCGCGCTGCATTAAATACTGTGATTGCTGACCGATTGGGGCAATCAAGAATAAGATCGATAAGAGACGAATTTTCCCCTCTAGCTCTTTCGTTTGAAAATAATCTGCAATAATAGGACTAGCTGCCTGCATAAAGAGACAGATAAGAATTCCTAGAAGAATATTTATCCAAAACAACGTAGACAATTGCCTAGCTGTTGCATGATGTTTCTGTATAACAGCTGCACCTAATCCTAACTCTACAAAAATTTGGGCAAAGATAGTAATCGTCGTTAACATTCCTATCATGCCAAATTCCTTTGCGCTCATTAAATTTCCCAGTATGATGAACTGTCCAATCTGCAATAAAGTAATGACTAATGTTGATATACTGGTCCACTTTGCTCCACTGTTAATTTGGCTCTTAATGGAGTCCAATTACCTTGCACCTTCTCCTGTTAACACTACCTTTATTGTCTTTAGTAAAATTTTCATTTCTAAAAAAAATGTTACGTTATTAATATATTGAAGATCGTATTTTAACTTTTCCTTTGGTGTAATATCATAGCCCCCATTTACCTGTGCTAATCCTGTTAATCCAGGTTTCACAAGCAGCCTGTTAGAGAACCCTTTTATTTCTTTGCTGAATTGCGCCGTAAAAGATGGTCTCTCTGGTCTAGGTCCTATAATGGACATATCACCTTTCAAAACAGAAAATAATTGTGGTAACTCGTCAATTCTTGTTTTTCTAATAAATGCACCTATTTTCGTAATACGTGGATCATTTACCTCTGCCCATTTTTCACCATCTTTTTCTGCATCTATTCTCATCGAACGCATTTTAATCAAATTAAAGCATTTGCCATTCTTTCCAACCCTGCTTTGAACATAGAAAGGGGAACCTGGCGAGTCTATGCGTATAAGAACAGCAAACAATAAAATCAACGGGAGAGTAATGACAATACCGATACTTGCTATAAAGAGATCCATCGTTCTTTTAATAAATGGATAAAAGGAACCTTTTTTAGAAGACTTAAGGTTATTTGCTTGTACAATTGATATCTCTTTTAAAATATGGATACTCCTGTTAGCCTGCATTTTTTTCACCTCAAAGTTTTATCTATCTGAGCTATGTACAAAATTAGTATATGGTTCCAATGTTAATAAATCGTTGAATCTATTTTAAGGAATGGTAAATGATTGTAAATTTCCCGTCTATTTTGGTATATATTGATGTGTTATTAGTTGGATTGGAAGATTTAACGAAATACAGAAGCATTGCTTGAGGTGGTGAAAATGGGGGAGTGAGTGGAAAAAGGACATCTTATAAAATGTAGATGGTTCGTCGATTACCTTCTTGGCTTCCTTTTTGGGTAAAAGTAGGGCACTGAAAAACTAGCTAGTTAATGATGATGGGCAATAGCCACTTTTTAAACATAAGATGATCGATTTGTTTACGAGGCTTGGCGCTACATTCCTGCGGTGTCTCGGACTTTCTCGCAGCTCCATAGGAGTCGAGCGGACGCCTCTCCAAACCAACCTTATTTTCACTTTCAAATATGCTTGCTCTTCATTTCGCACGAAAAAAAGACTTTTTCAGTGGCTTCGGGTAAAAGGGGTTTGAGACGAGCCTCTCTGTTACCCTTTCGCTCTTTTCCTCTTGCTCTCGGTCACAGAGGAAGCCTCTCTGTTACCTTTTCCTGCTAATTCTCTTGCTTACGGTTACTGAGGGCGCCCCTCTATTACCTTTTCCTGCTAATTCTCCTGCTCTCGGTCACTGAGGGAGCTTCTCTATTACCTTTTCCTAATTCTCTTGCTCTCGGTCACAGAGGCGCTTCTCTGTTACCTTTTCCTGCTCTTGCTCTTGGGCACAGAAGATACCTCTCTATTACCTTCCCAGCCTTCTTGATAATAAGGCCTTTGAGACGGGTTCACTTTCCCCATCCCTGCCTCCTCTCATTGAAAAAAGATTTTAACCTATAAATGAAAATAAGATTGCCTACCACCCTTCATCGGTTAATAGACAATCCTTACTCAATTTCGTTATCCTCTTAATAATACAGTGACCACTCCAATGAAAAATACCCCGCATAAACACCATGTATCTTGTTTCTTCCAATATACTCTTCTAAATGTAGATCGTTTTATTCCAGAATTGTATCCTTTAACGTCCATCATATTAGCCATATCCTCTGCTCTATTCAAAGAGCTCGCAAATAAAGGAAGAAAAATGGGGACTAATGTTTTCATTTGCTGGAATAAGGATCCCTCTCCAAACTCTGTCCCTCTTGCTCTTTGGGCATCCATCACCTTTTGTGTTTCATCTAGTAAATTAGGAATGAAGCGTAAGGAGATGGATAACATGATGCTAATATCATCTACAGGAACCTTTACTAAACGCAATGGAGTTAATAGTTTATTTATCCCATCCGTCAAATCAATTGGTTTGGTTGTTAATGTTAAAACCGTTGATAAAAATACAATCATGACAAAACGACTGAAAATAAATACTCCATTTATTAAACCATACTCTGAAATCGTAATTGGTCCCCATTCTACATATACATTACTGCCAGAAGTAAATAACACCTGTAACATTACTGTAAATAGAATGAGCCATATCATTGGTTTTACTCCCCGCACATAAGTATGAAAAGGAACTTGTGATAAGTGCATGATAAACAGAGTAATTAACCATAAAAACAAGTAGGCTAGCCAATTATTTGCTATAAATAGCATAGCTATAAGTAAAACGACTGAAATCATCTTTGCCCGAGCATCTAGTTGATGAAGCCATGATTCCCCTGGGAAATACCTTCCTAAAATTAATTTATTCATACTAATCCCACCGCAACCAAAGCATCTGCTAGTTCTTCCAACGTTAAACACACATTTGGTAGTTTTATTCCTGTTTCCTGTTCAATCCTTCTTTGATAATGTCGAGCCTGCGGTATTTCTAGCCCCCAACTCTCCAATAACTCTGTATCTGAAAAGATCTTTTTGGTTTTTTCATATTTTAAAATTTTTCCTTGATCCATTAAAATAACTCGATCTGCGTATAAAGCTACATCCTCCATATCATGCGTCACTAGAATGGTCGTTAAACCTTCTTGTTGATGCCAAGTAGAAATAAGAGACATTATCTCCTTTTTACCTTGCGGATCCAAGCCTGCACCTGGTTCGTCTAAGACAAGCACAGATGGCTCCATTGCTAGAATCCCCGCAATCGCTACTCTTCTTTTTTGCCCACCAGATAAGGAAAACGGTGATTTCGATAAAATAGACGGCTCTAAACCAACTAGGTCTATTACCTTTTTTGCCTTTTCTTTCGCTTCTTCTAATGGAACACCAAAATTAAGCGGTCCAAAGCAAATGTCCTTTTCGACTGTTTCAGCAAATAATTGGGACTCTGGAAATTGAAAAACCATCCCTACTTGTTTTCGTATCTTTCGGATAGCGTCTTTTTGGTTAGAAGACTTGATTACTGTATTCCCTACACGAATACTTCCTGTTGATGGTAGAAGCAAACCATTTAATGTCTTAAGTAAACTGGATTTCCCAGCACCCGTTCTCCCAATGAGCGCTGTAAAAGTTCCTGATTCAATTGTAAGATTTACGGAATTTAATACGTTTGGTTTGCGGATTGGTCCGATTTGATAATTTGCGGATACATCCTTTAATTCGATTTGCATATCCATAGCACCATTTCTTCTTCTGTCATGTATTTATCTGGAACCTTACGTTTTCTACTTTTCAATGCTTCTCTCAGTTTCTCTGCAAACGGCTTTTCTAGTGTTGAATCTGAAAAGAAGAGCTGTGAGGGGCTATCTACTGTTTTAATTCTCCCTCGCTCCATGACCATCACTTTGTCAGCATGTGCTGCTTCCTCCATGTCATGAGTAATAGATAGAATCGTCATTCCCTTGTTTGTTAATTTACGTATCGTAGCCATTAATTCCTTGCGGCTTCTTGGATCTAACATAACAAAGGCTTCATCCAATATGAGTACCTTTGGCTCTAATGCTAGCATTCCTGCAATCGCAACTCTTTGTTTTTGGCCGCCTGATAATTGAGAAGGATCGGCCATACGATAATCGAGCATATCTACATCTAATAATGCTTTATCCACTCTTTCTCGCATTTCTTCATAAGACATATTTATATTTTCCAGTCCGAAAGCAACATCATCTTCTACCGTTGTTCCAATAAATTGATTTTCTGGATTTTGAAAAATAATCCCAATATGCTCAAAACTTTGCTCTTTCTTTGTAACCGATCCATTCAACTTAATTTTTCCTTCATCTAATTGAAGCAATCCAACAAGCAAATTCGCTAAAGTTGATTTACCACTGCCATTATGGCCAATAAGCGCCGTCCATTCTCCCTCTCTTAACTGAAAGGAAACGTCCATTACATTGCCTCTATCCTGCCTTTTGTCATATCGAAAGCTTAATCCTTTCACTTCTAAAACAATTCCCAAACCAATCCCCCCTTATGGGAAAAGCACCAGTGTTTTGCTTATCCGTTATATTTTTATCTAATAATGAAAGACATCGCTAACGATACTACTAGAAATCCATTAACGATAATTAAATTTTTGACTGCTAAACTAAATGTTTTTGATTTAACTTGGATTTGGTTAAAAATCCGAATATGCTTATATACTGGTAATATCGCTATTAAACTAATTAATGCAATAGCTGGTAGTAGATGGAGAAATACACAGATCAGTATCGCAACAAAGGATCCAGCATAAAGGCCATTATATAACCATAAAGAATATTTCTTTCCTAAATAAAATGGTAAAGTGAAACGATGGTTCTTTATATCGTCTTCCACATCACAAATATTATTTGCCAGCATTAGGTTTGCAATCGTAAACATACACGGTAAGGATACAATGATAATTTCTATTATTTTTATAATGTTCACTTGCAGCATAATCATTTCCTGTTCCCATACTAATGATGCAATACCATAATCAAATGCGTTTACATACACTGTTAGAAAGACGATTCCAACTCCCATTGTTACGCCAGAAAATAATTCTCCTAAAGGCATTCTTGATAAAGGAATTGGTCCAAAGGTATACAAGATGCCAATACAAAAACATATAAAACCAATCAAAAGCACCAATAATCCCGTTTCCACTGTGAGCCAAACGCCTAATCCCGTCGCTGTTAAAAAGAGTGTTAAAATCGTTGCGATAACCGTACTTTCTTTTATTCCCTCTTGCCCAATCACGTTTTTTTCTTTCCTGTATTCATCACTATTTGCTTTTCGATAATCCATATAATTATTAATGGCTGTTGTTGTTAAATCAAAGATTAACATGGAGCTAAAAAATATAAGCGTGTTTTTCCAATGGAGTGCTTCATAACGGTATAATACGAATAATATTCCGATAAAAAATGGGAATATACTAGCTATTTTTGTTTGTATTTCTACTAACTTTAAAAATGAACGAATCGACATTCCTAATGACCCCTTTCTTCCTTATTAATTTGCTAATTTAAATTTCTCATTCGTTAATGTAAATTTACCTTTTAGTCCTGATGTTAAGTAAACTTCTTTATCTTTGGTTACAAAAATGGCTTCCATTCCATCCATTTGTTCTACTGCTTTTAACCCTTCTTCTACCCCTTTTATAAATATTGTTGTAGAGTATCCGTCTCCATCGAATGACTTATCGGAAACAATCGTTATACCAGCAACATCATTATTGACAGAGTAGCCAGTTTTGGGACTAAGAATATGGTGGTATTTCACTCCATCTACCTCTAAATACCGTTCATATATCCCAGATGTAACAATAGAAGTATTGCTTTCTTCCATTTTCCCTACCATTTCGCCCCTATCGGAAAAAGGATCCTGAACCCCAACTTCCCAAGGTTTTCCGGAAGGATTCATTCCTTTTACATAAATGTTTCCGCCTAAATCAACAATGGCAGATTTCACACCATTATCGTTTAATACTTTAACAACTTCGTCTGTTATAAACCCTTTTGCTATTCCTCCTAAATCCAACATCATTCCTTGTTCCGGCAAATATATTGTTTGGTTTTCTTCATTTAATTCTATCTTTGAATAGTTAATAAAAGGGAGAACGGCATCAATTTCTGATTGCGTTGGCTTTTTCTCATCTGGAAATCCAATATGCCACAAATTAGTTAACGGACCAATTGTTATATCAAAGTCCCCTCCTGAGTAACCACTATATTCTTTTCCTGCTTTCACTAAACGGTAGATATCATCTGGTACTTGAAGTGGCTTACGACCAGCATTTTCATTTATTTCATCCACAATAGAGCCCTCTTCGTTCACCGTGATTTGGCTTGCTAATAACTCTATTCGATCAAACACTTGATCTAATACGGCTTCCTTGTCCTTATCATAGATTTTAATCGTAACTACTGTTCCCATTAAAAATTCCGTTCTTTTATATGGGGTACTAGTTACTCCTGCATCAGATTCCTTTTGCTTGCCACAGCCTACTAATAAAAGGAGGGAAAGAAAAAGGATCACCGCCATTTTAAATTTATTCATTCAAATCATCCCTTCTATGAATATCACATTATGGTTGTTTTATTTTTTTCTATAATCCATATAATTTGTTATTATTTTCACAATGTGAATTTTTTCACATTTATAACACCGTCATTTTATCATTGCTTTCTGCCACTGTCTATCGACTTTTTAGTGGACAAAAGCCTATAAAACAGCCGATTTACGGATTAACCATTGTCTTAATAGTGTTTATCAGCACCTTCTTAAAATATGGAGAATTTATGACAAAAATACTCTGTTTATAAATGTTTCGAAAATGTGAACAATCGAAATTTTAAATTGTATACATTCTATGAAGTCCATAGACAGATATAAACCACATTGTTATATTAGTATTGTTCAAAACTTCACAAAAAAGTAATTAACTATTATGGGAGTGAATAGGAAGAATGGACAAAAAAAATATTGTCATAATCGGAGCAGGTTATGCAGGCGTTCATGCCGCAAAAAAACTTGCTAAAAAGTATAAAAAAGATGATTCAGTTTCCATTACACTTATAGATAGACATTCCTATCATACAATGATGACTGAATTACATGAGGTTGCTGCACATAGAGTAGAGCCGGATGCTATTCAATTTGATTTACGCCGTTTATTTAATCGCACAAAGGTTAAATTAGTTACAGACAACGTTAAGCATGTTGATTATCAAAGCAAAGTAGTTACAACAGAGCACGGTCAATTTTCTTTTGATTATCTAATCTTAGGAATGGGTGGCGAACCAAATGATTTTGGAACACCTGGAGTACAAGAAAATGGCTTTACCCTTTGGTCTTGGGAAGATGCTGTTAGATTAAGAGAACATATTGAAAAGATCGTTCGTAAAGCGGCTACTGTTCACGATGAAGCTACAAGAAAAGCCATGCTGACCTTTACTGTCTGTGGTTCTGGGTTCACGGGAATCGAAATGGTTGGGGAACTTATTGAATGGAAAGAACGATTAGCGAAAGACTATAAACTAGATGCAGATGATATTACTTTATATGTTGTAGAAGCTGCTCCTACTATATTAAATATGCTAGAACGCAGAGATGCTGATAAAGCAGAAAGCTATATGGTGAAGCAAGGAGTTAAAATCTTAAAAAGCGCTCCAATTGTTGAAGTCAAAGAAGATGCTATCGTACTAAAATCCGGCGAAGAGCTACCGACTTATACACTTATTTGGACAGCGGGTGTTCGCGCAAACTCTGATACAAAAGATTACGGCATGTCAGCTGGAAGAGCAGGTCGCTTAAAAGTAAATGCTCATATGGAATCTGAAGACTATAAAGATGTTTATGTAGTTGGTGACTTAGCATATTTTGAAGAAGAGCCTGGAAAGCCTACTCCACAAATTGTTGAGGCTGCTGAACAAACTGCTATGACTGCAGCTAAAAATATTATTGCAGAAATTAGCGGTGGTGAAAAGGAAGAATATGTAGGAAAGTACCATGGTGTTATGGTTTCCATCGGAGCAAGATACGGTGTTGCTAATTTAAGTGGTGTTCATCTAAGCGGTTGGTTTGCAAACTTCATGAAGCATATGGTTAATCTATATTATTTCTTTGGTATCAGAAGTGGCTATTATATGTACCAATATGTAATGCATGAGTTTTTCCATACAAAAGATAAGCGTAATATCTTCCGCGATTTCTTAACACGCTATGGCAATGTCCTTTGGAGCTTACCTTTACGCGTATTTGTTGCAGGTTTCTGGATAATAGAAGCATGTGCGAAGCTATGGGGAGAATCAACATGGAAAGATTCTATTTCCAGCTGGTCAAAGGTTCCAAACCTATTCAATGGTCTTGGTGAAGATTCTTGGTTAACTGCTACAAGTGTTAAAATGCCTTTTGAATGGTTACAAACTGCTACAAGTGGTGCTAGTGAAGCGGCAACTTCTACTGATTTTGCAACACCAATTTTAAGTAAAATGCCATTCTGGTTTGAGTGGATTATGAAAATCATGCTTCCAACACCAGAAGTTGCGCTATTTATGCAAAAAATGATGATCTTTATTGAGTTAGCAATCGGATTAGCAATTCTTGCAGGTTTATTCACATGGTTAGCAAATGCTGCAAGTGCTGCATTCTTAGTAATGTTCACTTTATGTGCAATGCTTGGATGGGATAAAGTATGGGCATTACCAGCATCTATCGCTTTAATGAATGGATCTGGTCGTACATTTGGATTAGACTACTGGGTTGTTCCTTTCCTTCAAAGAAAATTGGGCGACTGGTGGTACGGAAAAGAACGAGCGATATATAAAGACTATAAATAATTG
Source organism: Niallia alba (assembly GCF_012933555.1). Lineage (GTDB taxonomy): Bacteria > Bacillota > Bacilli > Bacillales > Cytobacillaceae > Niallia > Niallia alba. The sequence continues at coordinate 380,807 of NZ_JABBPK010000001.1, read as the reverse complement.
ACAATATGCTAGAAACATAGGGAATACAACGTTCTCCATGTTTCTAGCAATCCTTTGAATCAGTAAAGGAGAAAAAAGAATCTATTGGATTTTATTCTTTAACCGTTTTATAAACCTTAAGCTTTTAAACCAATAGGTTGCTTTCCGCGGGGAGTCTCGTATATCAGCTCCAATCAACCTGTTAACAATAGGGTAAGTTATAGAATAAAGAATCTGCAAATACCTATTCTTTTTTGTCCTGTACTGATTAATAGGTATCAGTATTTGTTTAACCTACAATCAACTTATTTATAGGAATAATTATATTCGCAAGAATGGAAGTTGAGAATATGACGAAAAATCAACGCCTTGTATATATAGCACTACTTGCATCTCAAGCAGTAATTATAAGCTTATTGGAACGGGCTATCCCTTTTCCCTTTGCATTTGCTCCAGGAGCAAAACTTGGATTAGCAAATATTATCACATGCTTGGCGTTATATACACTTTCTACAAAAGATGCCTTTAAAGTAGTCGCAATTAGACTTTGCTTGGCAACATTATTAGGAGGAACGCTTTCTACTTTTATGTATAGTGCTAGTGGAGCTCTCTTAAGCTTTATCGGCATGTGGGGTGCGAAACAACTTGGAACAAAACGAATTAGCTTAATCGGTGTAAGTACCACCGGAGCAATTCTTCATAATATTGGACAATTAGCCGTTGCAGGTTTTGTGGCACAAACATGGACTGTATTCTTATATTTACCTGTTCTATCCTTTATCGGGATCTTATCGGGAATAGCCATAGGAATACTAGCCAACTATTTAATCACACATGTAGAAAAACTACAATATTATCGAGATTTATCGGAAATAAACGAATCTAGTAATGAAAGAGGTTAGACTATGCGTGTACATCAAATGTGGGATACGTATCCAGAATTAAAAAATGACTTGTCTAAAGTACTTCAATTAATTAAAAGTAATATTCGTGTTCGTGATAAAGTAGTTGAAAAGACGATTAAGGATTTAATCTATTCCGGCGGCAAGCTACTTAGACCTGCCTACTCCCTGCTTTGTTCACAAATAGGTCCTTCAAAAGATAAAGGTCGTGCGGTTGCTGTGGCAGCGGCATTGGAAACATTGCATATGGCAACACTCATCCATGACGATGTCATTGATGAATCACCAACACGACATAACATTCCAACTATCCATGCTCATAACGGGAATAAGTTTGCCATCTATGCAGGTGACTATCTATTCTGTGTTTGTTTTACAATTTTATCTAAGCACGCAACATCTCTTTCCCATTTAGAATTCAATGCCCGCAGCATGGAAAAAATCTTAAGCGGAGAGCTAGATCAATTAAATGCTCGTTATCAATCTACTGTTACGGTTAAAAATTATTTAACAAGAATCTCCGGAAAAACAGCTCAGCTTTTTGCCGTAAGCTGCTATTCCGGCGCAATCGAGAGTGAAGCAAGCAGACCACTCGCTATGAACGCTTGGAATATGGGACATTATATTGGCATGGCTTTTCAAATAATGGATGATATTCTAGATTATAAAGGAGATTCTCAAACATTAGGAAAGCCTGTAATGGCAGATATTAAGCAAGGTCATTACAATTTGCCACTTATCTATGCAATCCAAGCAAACCCTAAAGAGCTTATCCCTCTTTTAGATAAAAAAGATGCTTTGACTGACGAGGATATGCAGCTAATTTCTGAGCTTATAACTAAATACAAAGGAGTTGAAAAAGCAGAACTCCTTGCGAAAAAGTATACGGAAAAAGCCATCAAACAACTAAGTAAATTACCTGAAGGAGATTACAAAAACCATCTTTATGAAATTACTACTAGCTTATTAAAAAGGAAGGTTTAATGTGCTCTTTACCATAATCCGAACCCAGCCATTGCAAGCCAATCGGCATGATGGGTTCGGATTTTGCTTATCAGCTCTCTTCTTTTTTATATTTATCTTTAAACTCCCAAAAGCCTGGAACACTATTTAAGTCATATTGGTAGGCAGATTGTATTAACATTATTTTTAGCTCTTGAGAAAGATCTGCCATATCATTAGGATTTGTTCTTTTCATTAATTTATTGACCTTTGGCTCAAACAGTTGAATTAATTCATTTAGTACTTCTGGATCTGCCTTGGCCCTTTTCACCATCGTGTACATATCTGTCATTTGGCATTTTCCTTTCGTTGATCTTGATCAATTTTCTTCCATTCCTTAAGAAGTTCATCCATTTTTTTGTCTAATCGAAGTAGAACAAATAATGATAAAGTTAGCGGAAAACCAAAATTACTGATCATCGTCATCCATTGAGTCATGTCTATTAATTCCATCTTCCTTCCTCCCTTTGTTCGTAAATGTAAGAATACGCTTTAAAGCTGTTTTTCTCGTTTTCGACACATATTGCTGGGACGTACTAAGTATCCGGGCAATTTCTGTATCCGATAATTTATAAAGGTAAGCATAGGTAAGAATCGTTCGTTGTGATAAGGTCAGGCCAAGAATGGCTGAATATATCGTTTCATCTGAAATATATTCCTCCATCCCAGAACGTAAATCTTCTTTCTCCACTATCCATTCCATTTCTGCCTCCCTATCATTTAGAGGCATGTCCCTCTCTCCTCCTTCTTCCTTTTCAGTCAGTATTAAAGGAAACCTTTTCTGATATGTCGTTACATTTTTATTAAAATTAATGGTGCTATACTCCATCGAAGAAGTGATATAAGAAATAAACCGAATAGTAAAGAAATGTTTTTTAAAGGCTTTATCCACTTTTTCCTTATTTTCCTTTGTCGGACATTCGATCGCTTTTTTTAACAGATGAACATTTACCTTTTTTTGCAAAAAACTCCTTACAATTGGATTGCTTAATAATGATTTGTTTTCCTCTAAAAACGTGGTATATGCTTCTGACTGTGAAGAACGCCATTCCTTCATATTTTAAACCTCCCAAAAGGAACATATGTTCTGTTTTTGTTGTAAAAAAAGGGACTAATCAATATTAGCCTCTTTTTGACTAGATAGGTTATTTTTACCTCCTTCTATTTATATAAAGAAAGGTTCGACGCAAAAATAACAACCACTTGTCCTAAATTCATTTAATCGTTTACAGACAACTTTATATCAAAGATAGCATTGTCTGTATTTTCTTCCAATACGACAAAAGTCCAGTTTTTTGCTACTATCTTCGTAAATTGCTGAAAAGATTCTTTCGATAAAGTTATTGTCCCGAGTATTTCTCCGCGGTCTTCATAATCTCTTCCTTCCGCTAATTGATATTTCAATAATAAAAGCCTCTTTAGTGCTCCTTTAGTTAAAAAGGTTATTTCATAATCATCTGAAATGATCGCTTTTACTCCTTCTCTATTTTCTTTATAATAGGAGAAAAGCGTTTCCCAATCCGGCAACCCATTCCCACAATTTTCAAAAAAAACAAAATCATCCGTTTCGAGGGCTTGGATAATCTCTTCTTCCATAAATCCTTTTTCTTTCACTTGTTCCAACATAATTGCAAAATTGAGTGCTACTCTAATCACTAAAATCCTACTCCCTTCGAGTTTCCTATTGATTTCATTACATGAAAAAGATAAAGTGAAACTTCCATCAGTGAGGGTTTTCCTTTATCCCCACTGATGGTTAGTTGAACCAATCGAGCCTTTAATCTCCCACCTATACCTATCGAGGGCACTGAAAAACTGGCTAGTTAATGATGATGCGCAATAGCCACTTTTTAAACATAAGATGATGGATTTGTTTTCACTTTCAAATATGCTTGCTCTTAATTTCGTACGAAAAAAAGACTTTTCAGTGGTCTCATACCTATCTTCATTGAATTCTTAAAGCTTACGATTGACTCTTACTGTCCGTTGAAAATGGGATAAATCGGTAGAAATACTTCCAGTAAACAGCTTTCTTTTGCCATTGTCTGAATAGTTTAAGTATAATCTATTTTGAAAGGAGTTAGGAGAATGATTACACAAAATCCATTTGTTCCATTTAGTGTTGCGATGGTTACCCCTTTTGATCAAAAAGAGAGGCTGTCGCTTAGTGGTATCTATTCATTAATAGATTACTATAAACAGAACCATGTCCCAGCTCTTCTTATTAGTGGTTCTACGGGAGAACAACATTCAATGACAATTGAAGAACGACAGATTCTCTATCAGGAAGCAAAGTCAGCGGGGAAGGATAGTCTTCTCCTCATTGGTGGAGTTGCTGCCGTAAGAACAACAGATGCCATACGATTAGCGGAAGCTGCTCAAAGAGAAAAATTGGATGGAATTATGCTTGGATTTCCTCCCTATTTACGTATGAGTCAGCTAGAAGCAGCAGCTTATGTGAAAAGAGTTTGTGCTGTTACTGATTTACCTATTATGCTCTATAACAATCCACCCCGGACTGGATTTAACCTAGAATTAAATACCCTATATCATTTAGTAGAGAAGTATCCTCAGATTAAAGCTTTAAAGGAGGCAGGAAATCCTAGCAATGCTCCGATAGTCAAAAGGGAGCTTGGCTCTTCCTTCTCTGTTTTAACAGGATTTGATTTACTTCTTTTGGATAATATGCGAAATGGATATGATGGAATTACTAGTATAATAGGAAATGTTTTTCCAAAAGAAATGCAACAAATTGTTGAATTGATAAAACGGGAAGAATGGGTATTCGCAGAAGAACAATTCAACAAATTACGCCCAACCGTACATACAATCTTAGAACTTGGAGCATTGCGAGCTATAAAATATGTCCTAACGGAAAACAATATAGAAGCTGGAATTTGCAGAGAGCCATTATCTCCTTTGAGTAAACAAGAAAAGAAAATAGTAATGGCTGTTTGGCAAAATCGAGAAGTACTATGAGAAAAAATGCTGACTTATTCTGAGGACACTGAAAAACTGGCTAGATAATGATGATGGGCAATAGCCACTTTTTAAATATAAGATGATGGATTTGTTTTCCGAGGCGTCCGCTCGCTTTCCATGGGGCGAGCGGACGCCTCTCCAAACCAACCTTTTTTTACTTTCAAACATGCTTGGTCTTAATTTCGTTCGAAAAAAAGACTTTTTCAGTGGTCTCCTTATTCTGCTCTTTTTTACTTTACTGTTTTTTGGGTAGTATAGAGTATCTTAACTTTTAATTGGGTTCATCAGGAGCATTGCAACAACATGCTTTACAAGGAACCGATTTTTTCCAATCAACAGACAAGCATATCATTTGGCACTTTCCCTCTCTCTGTTTTAATCTAAAATAGACAATAATCCACCTTTTTGTGGAATTAAGGAGATGATTTTGCATGAAAATTACTTATCATGGTCAATCCGCGATTGAAATTAGTACAGAAGGAAAATCATTCATTATTGATCCGTTTATTAGCGGAAACCCTTCAGCCACAACAAAAGTGGAGGAAGTGAAAGTAGACGCTGTTCTATTGACCCATGCACATATGGATCATATTCTCGATGCCGCACCAATTGCAAAAGCAAATAATGCCCCAGTTGTCGCTAATCCTGAGTTAGCTGCCTATATGGCCTGGAAAGGTGTCGAAACAATTGGTATGAATATCGGAGGAACAGTCGATTTAGGATTCGCTAAAGCGAAAATGACACATGCATTCCACAGCTCTGGGATTATTGACGAAGAAAATAAAAATATCTTGTATGGCGGAATGCCAGCTGGATATATCATTGAAGCAGAAGGAAAAGTGTTACACCATGCTGGAGACACTGGACTTTTTAGCGATATGAAGATGATTGGTGATAGGCATCATTTAGACGTCGTGTTTCTACCAATCGGAGACCATTATACAATGGGACCAGAGGATGCGCTACAAGCAGCCGAATGGTATCAAGCCAAATTAGTTATTCCTATCCATTACAATACATTCCCTGCTATCGAGCAAGACGCTAAGGCGTTTGTGAATAAACTAGAAGAGCTCGGTTTAAAAGGAAAAGTATTAGAACTGGGTGAGACATTCGAATTATAATAAAAAAACTAACCATCAGTGGAGGGTCCTTATCCCCGCTTATGGTTAGTTTCCACTTATCCTTCACAAACTCCCACATACTAAGTCTGTCGACACCTATACGCTATCTTCAATATTAGTAAGCAGTCCAGCCACCATCTGCCGTAATGACTGTTCCATTTAAGAAGCTTGAATCATCCGATGCTAAAAACAAGGCAACCTTTGCAATTTCTTCTGCACTACCAGCTCTTGGGTTTATAGCCATACCTAGTTGCTGTTTTGCCGCGCCATATTGATTGATATTTGTCATCGAAGCACCAATATTTGTGATAACTGCTCCTGGAGCAATCGCATTACATCTAATCCCTTTATCTGCATACATAAAACCAGTATTTTTCGTAAAACCAACAACCGCATGCTTACTAGCCGTATAGGCTGCACCTGCACGAGCGCCATATAATCCTCCAGCAGAAGCGATATTTACTATGATGCCACCTTGTTGCTCTAAAAATAGTGGCAATACTTTTCTAGTAGAACGCATGACACTCGTTGTATTAACAGCAAAGATTCTATCCCATATTTTATCCTCAATATCCGCTGCTGGCTCCATATTGTCCATAATCCCAGCATTATTCACTAATATATCTACTTTTCCAAAAGTATCAATGGTTTTATCAATCAACTGCTGAATATCGTCTTCTAACGCTACATTTGTTTTTAATGCAACTGCATTGCCACCATTATTTTTAATTTCTTGAACTGTAGCCTCTGCGCCTTCTAAATTCAAATCAGAAACAACAACACTCGCTCCTTCTTTTGCATAAATGAGAGCAATCTCTCTCCCCATCCCAGATGCTGCACCTGTAATTACTGCAACCTTGTCTTGTAATTTCATTTTTAAATCCACTCCCTCTATTGAAATCGCTAGCAATACTAATTGAATTATTTAACGTATTCACTACTCTTATAGTATAATTTTATTAAAATAACTTATTCAATCAGCAAAAAAAGAAGATATGTATCTTATTGAACAAACGAGTAGGATTTTGTTTTATTACTCAAATTCTTTGAAGTAGTAGGGAGGTTTATGTGATGAAGACCAACGAAACTAACTCTGATAGAAGAGTGAAAAAATCAAAAAAAGCATTAAAAAACGCCCTTATCACTTTAATGGATCAAAAGGATTTTAAAGATATCACCATAACAAATATTGTCGAGCATGCAGATGTTAATCGCGGAACTTTTTATCGCCATTACCAGTACAAAGAAGATTTACTAGAGGATCTAACAAATGATGTTCTATCAGATCTAATTTGGGCCTATCGCTTTCCCTATGTTCATCTAGAAACCTTTGATATATCCTACATTAACAGCTAAATCAATTAAAATATTTGAACATGTGCAAAGGCATGCCTTGTTTTATAAGTTAGTCTTCTCTTCTGATTTCCTGTACGATTATCGATTACGTATCTATCAAACGTTAAAAAAAGTAAATAATGAAGATTTTGAGTATGCCCTAATAGATCCAAAAATTAACCGAAACCTTCATATCAGTTATCAAGCCAATGCAATTGTTGGCTTGATCATGGAATGGGTCAAGGAGGACTTTTGTTATCCTTCTGAATATATGGCAGAACAATTATTAGCATTTATTAATACGACTAATTCTCCTCCATCCAAAATTAAAATATTAAGCTAATTTTTCTTAGCTTAGCCTATAAAAAAGAAGGTTGGTATGAGCTACATTTTTGGCATATCCAGCCTAATTTCTGTTTTATGAGCTAAGCTTGCTTGTGTATCAGCCAACTCTGCTTAGATATCAGCCAAACTTTCAATTTATCAGCCAACTCTGCTTAGATATCAGCCAAACTTTCAATTTTTCAGCCAACTCTGCTTAGATATCAGCCAAACTTTCGATTTATCAGCCAACTCTGCTTAGATATCAGCCAAACTTTCGATTTATCAGCCAACTCTGCTTAGATATCAGCCAAACTTTCGATTTATCAGCCAACTCTGCTTGAATATCAGCCAAACTTTCAATTTATCAGCCAAAGCGCCTTCTCCCAACAACACAGACAAAAAAGAACTGCCCTCGAAGGACAGCCCTTATCATTACATTACTTTTCTTTCTTCTTCCCATTGAGCAATTTCTTTCACTCTTGCTTCTACTTGCTCTGGTGTAAGACCATTGTGTTTTACATAGAAGTTTCTTGGATGTGTGCGGCACTCATGGCTACAGCTTCTCATATACTTTTCTTCATTTTCTTCACTGCATAACATTTTACGGTTACACTCTGGATTTGCACAGTTTACATATCTTTCACATGGCTCTCCTGTAAAGAAGTCACGTCCAACAATCACATGTTCTTTTTGATTGACTGGCACACTGATTCTTTGGTCAAACACATAGCATTGACCATCCCAAAGTTCGCCTTGTACTTCTGGATCTTTTCCGTAAGTTACAATTCCACCATCTAATTGACTTACATCTTCAAAGCCCTCTTTTAGTAACCAGCCAGAGAATTTTTCACATCTTACCCCACCAGTACAGTAAGTAAGAATTTTTTTGCCCTCTAGCATGTCTTTATTTTCTTTAATCCATTGCGGTAATTCTCTAAATGTTTCAATCTCTGGCTTAATAGCGCCTCTGAAATGACCAAGATCAAATTCATAGTCATTACGAGCGTCAATCACAATTGCGTTAGGATCTTGCATTTCCTTATAAAATTCTGTTGGCTTTAAATGCTTACCAGTTATCTCAAGTGGATCTACATCATCTTCTAAGCTTAAATTAACTAATTCTTTTTTATGACGCACATGCATTTTCTTAAAAGCATGACCATCCGCTTCATCGATTTTAAAAATAGTATCGCTAAAACGCGGATCCTGTCTCATTGCTTCTATATACTTGTCTGTTTGCTCTACCGTACCAGAAACCGTTCCATTGATCCCTTCATGCGAAATAAGAATACGACCTAGTAATCCTAACTCTTTACAAAGGGCTAAATGCTCTTTTGTGAACTCTTCTGGATTATCAATTGGTACATATTTATAATAAAGTAAAACTCTATATTCACTCATTTTTCAACACCCTATTCTAAACAATTTATCAATCTATACTTAACTATACAATAAAAGTGACAACAGTAAAAACTCATTGCTCCTATTTATTCATTAGGATTCCAACAAAGAATTCTATCGATTAAATGGCTTAAAAGCAACAAAGTTAGCAGCTATATAAAATTAACACAAATGATATAAAAATGTAGGTACACAAACAAAAAGAGACTTCATAAAATCGAAATCCCTTCCTGCTTAGATTTATAATAGTAATTATAATATAACAAAATGTAAAAAGAAAGAAGCACATTTTACCTTCTAAGGAAATCTGACATCAAAATGATTTTCCTATTATTCCTTGACTCGATGGTCTATGGTCCCTCTAAGCTATTTAAAAATAACGAGTATACTAAATAAATAGAGTTAATAATACTTAACATACTAATTTCTTCAATTATTGGTGATTTAAAATCAGAATCACTTTTATCACTAACAAGAATGATTTCTTCTGCATTTCTTGCCAAAAAAGAATCTTCTCTCCCAGTTATCGCCACTATAGGGATTCCCTGTCCTTTTAATACTTTCACCAAGCGAACGATAAATCTTGTATCACCTGAAAAAGAAATAACTAAAGCAAAATCTCCTTTTCTAAGAGAAAGAGCGTCCGAGATTTGATTTTCATGATTACTATATGCCGTTACATATTTTCCTCAAAAGAAGATTATAAAAAAAGAGGAAAAACAAACACTTCTAAAGGAGAAAAAGCCTTACAAGTATTGCAAGCACTTGGCGGGAAAGAAAACATTAACAATTTAGATGCCTGCATTACAAGACTTCGCGTTGGCATTATTGATAAGTCACAAGTAAACCATGATCAATTAAAGCTGCTTGGCGCAAAGGGTGTCCTCGATGTCGGAAACGGAATTCAGGCCATTCTTGGTCCTACCTCCGAAGTATTAAAAAACCAAATTATTGATATTATTGATCAAGATGAAACTGCATAAAGTGAAACTTCCATCAGTGGGGGATTCCTTCCTCCCCACTGATGGTTAGTTGAACCAATCGGACCTTTACGGACAGTTGATCTCCCACTTATCTCCCTCGTATTCTTATAAACTTTTAGGTCAGAGTCTTACTGTCCGTTAAGAGTGGGATAAAGTGAAACTTCCATCAGTGGGGGTGTTTCTTCCTCCCCCACTGATGGTTAGTTGAACCAATCGGACCTTTACGGACAGTTGATCTCCCACTTATCTCCCTCGTATTCTTATAAACTTTTAGGTCAGAGTCTTACTGTCCGTTAAGAGTGGGATAAAGTGAAACTTCCATCAGTGGGGGTGTTTCTTCCTCCCCCACTGATGGTTAGTTGAACCAATCGGACCTTTACGGACAGTTGATCTCCCACTTATCTCCCTCGTATTCTTATAAACTTTTAGGTCAGAGTCTTACTGTCCGTTAAGAGTGGGATAAAATTTATTTTGTCTAATTTGAAAGGCTTTCCCAAAGTTACATGCTTGGAGAAAGCCTTTTTTTGATCATTTTTATATTATTTCATAGAAACATTAAAATGCAGTGCACAACCATATTTGGATTGCTGGAATGTTCTCTCTACATGGCGTATAGCTAGTTCAGGGGACAAGGCTGTATCAACCACTAGATCGGCTTTAATCTTATTAATAACCGTTATACTGGTTCTGATGTAATCATCCTGATAATTTTCAAAAAAAGCCCGAACATAGTTTATTTGCCCACAGAAAAACTGAATAGTATATTGGTTCATTTTGTCTCACACTTTAAGCAGAAACATCCGAATCACTTTTTTGTCCTCCGTAACTTACTGCATTAGCCTTATTAGCAGCTATTACAAATGGTAAATATACAAGCGTTGAAACAGCTAAGCAGACAAAACCAAGCAATAATGCAATATAGTTTCCACCTGTTCCAAGGAAGGCAATTAGTGGCCCTGGAGTGGTCCATGGTACGGAATAGGCAATTGGCGGAATTAGTCCTGAGACAATCGCAACATATCCGATAATAATATTAATAGCTGGAACTAGAATAAACGGTACAATTAAAATCGGATTCAATACTACTGGTAAACCAAAGATAATTGGTTCATTAATATTGAATAACCCTGGTGCAAGGGATAGCTTTCCAATATCCCGGTAATCTTGTCTTTTTGCAACAATAAAAATGGCAATAAGCAATCCAAGTGTCATACCAGAGCCACCATAGTTTGCAAAGGCGTCATTTATTGCCCAAGTTACAGGATATGGAGCTCCCCAAGCTGTTCCATGCTCTGCCACGAAGTTCAGATTTTCTAAGTTTGCCTCTGCAAACATTGCTTCACGAATGGCAGCAATTGTATTAGGACCATGAATACCAAATACCCATAATAAGTTGGAAACAATCGCTAGGATAACTAAAGATACAATATTAGTTCCCAAGCTCTTTAATGGTGTTTGAATCACTGCATAAATAAATCCGTGCAGTCCTTCTGGATAAACCGCATTTATTAAAGCGTTTACAATAGCGAACAAAACAGTAATAATTATAATTGGAAATAATACCTTAAAAGAACGAGAAACAGCAGGAGGTACAGAGTCCGGCATATTTATTTGTAATTTTTTTGACTTAGATAATCTACTGAACAGCTCTCCAACTAACAACCCTACGATTAACGCAACAAATAATCCTTGTGCCCCTACCCATTGAGTCGTTAAAAAGTTTGTTCCTTCTACATTTGTATAAGGTGGATAAATGATGAAAAATACGGAAAGACCTGTGAGTCCACTTAACAATTCATCTGCTTTAAGGGAAATCGCCATATTTCTGGCAACGAGAAAGACAATAAACATGGATAAAATATTAACAGATCCATTTAAAACTGGAGAGAAAACCGACTGCAAGTCAGCTAAATTCGGAAATAATTTATGCAAGAATAAGATTTTGGCAATGAAGCCGTCTGGAGCTAAAACCGCGAAGTTTAGTAGGACAATTAATGAACCTGCAAGTGTGATAGGAAAAGATAGAATAAATGCATCACGGATAGCAACTATATGCCTCTGTGAGTTTAATTTTGCTGCAACTGGCACTAACGTTTTCTCCGCAAACTTTTCAAAAGCCGCCATAAAACCCATTATATAATTCCCCCTAAATAATTATCGTTATTTTTACAGTGGAAAGCTGTTTTTGTAGGCTTCTCTAGGTGCAAGTTGCTAATCGACTTATGCCATTAATTCTAACGCTCTGTCCAATACTGCCTTTCCATTCATCATGCCATATGCCCGCATATCAATTACTTCCACTGGTACTCTTCCAGCAATAATCTCCTCTACTTGTGGTTTTTGATAACGTACTTGTGGTCCTAATAAAACAACATCCACTTCATGTGCGACTTTTTGACATTCCGACACTGGCAATGCGAAAATCTCAAGCTCCATTCCCTTTTCTTTTGCTGCATCCTTCATTTTATTTACTAATAAACTCGTAGACATCCCAGCTGCACATACTAAAAGTAATTTTTTCATTTAATTTCCTCCAATTATTCAAAAATAAGAATACTATAACTCACAACCATCTGTTTCGATTACTTTCTTATACCAATAAAAGCTCTTCTTTTTTATTCGTTTTAGTTCCTTTTCATCCTGCTCTTCTCTATCTATATAAACAAATCCATACCTTTTCTGATAGCCATTAAGCCAGCTTAACAAATCTGTAAAGGACCAAGTACAATACCCGATTAGGTCAACACCCTCTTTTATTGCACTTCGGCATGCTTGAATATGGGAGCGAAGGTAGTCAATGCGATACTCGTCATGAATCTCTCCTTCCTCTAATTGATCAAATTCCCCCAGCCCATTTTCCGTAATCAATAACGGCAAATGGTATCTGCTCGCAAGTCTCCGGAGTCCAATCCGTAAACCTTGCGGATCAATCTCCCAATCCCAGTTAGTTGAGTCTAAATAGGGATTTTTTTTTGATTTGAATAAACCTGGTATTCCATGTTCCTTAGATGTGCCTTTTTTTCCTGTTGTGTTCATTTCTCCCCCTTCCACAGCTTTGTCTATAGGATTACTTTCCACCGTTCCTGTACGATAGTAATTGATTCCAAGAAAATCAGGGCGACCAAATGCTAATAATTCGCTATCTCCTTCCTCCATGGTTGGTGCCAACCCCTCATCGCTTAAAAGCTTCCACATTGTCTTTGGATATCTTCCCCAAACATAAACATCTAACCACCAATGATTATGAAGCTCTTCTGCATTTTCGTAAGCAAGAATATTTTCTGGATTACAATCAAATGGATAGACAGGACCATAAGCAAAGCTGGGTCCAATTTTGCCATCTGGCACATATCTTCGAAAAGATTGAATCGCTTTCGCATTAGCCAAATTAGCAATATGATTGGCCTCAAGCATTCTCTTCTTATCCTTCACAGCAGGAGGATGTAATCCATGCTCATATCCTAAAGACATAAATACATTTTGTTCATTAAGTGTAACCCAATACTTTACTCGATCACCAAAATGCTTGTAAAGAAGGATGCAATACGCATTAAAGTCTTGAATGATTTCTCTTGATTCCCAAGCACCATACAAATCCATTAACTTTTGCGGAACATCCCAATGATAAATCGTGATAATGGGCTGAATATTATATTTTATAAGTTCATTAATTAACTGATCGTAAAATTGTAGCCCAGCTTTATTCTCTTTTCCTCTCCCATCAGGTAAAACCCTGCTCCAAGCAATAGAAAATCGATATGCCTTTAAACCCATTTCAGCCATCAATGCGACATCTTCTTTAAAGCGATGGTAATGATCAACTGCCACATCGCCATTTGTTCCTTGAAAAGTTGTTCCAGGAATTTTCGTAAAATGATCCCATACCGATGGACCCTTTCCCTCTTCACTCCAAGCTCCTTCCACTTGATACGCAGCTGAAGCTGATCCCCATAGAAATTTTTCTGGAAAGCACTCTTTCTCAGCCATCTCATTCCTCCTTTCATTTAAATTGTATACGCTTTCAAATATATTACAAGGAAAAATAAACACTTAGTATCTTTTTTCTCCAGAAGGAATTTGTTACATTTTAGTCACAACCTGTTTTATAATAAAGTGAAACTTCCATCAGTTGGGATTTCTTCATTTCCCACCTCCTTCCTCCTATTCTCATAAGCTTGAGGCGGGAGTCTTACTGTTCGTTAAGAACGAGGTAATGGGAAATATAGAAAAAATATTATTTAGAGTAGGGGGAAGAAAATTTGTTCACAAATGAAATGATTCAATCCTTTAATGATTTAGAAATGCTACTCTATAACTATGTTACAAAAAATATCGATAAGGTTATTTATATGCGCATCAGAGAATTATCTGATGAAACCCATGTTTCAACATCTAGCATTCTAAGATTTTGCAGAAAACTAAACTGTGATGGTTTTTCGGAGTTTAAGGTAAAATTAAAATTATATTTAGATAGAAATGAACAAGAAAACTTAAAATCAACAAAATATTATCTTTCAGAGTTTTTAGAACGTACGCTGAAAGGCAACTTTGAAACATACATACAAGAAACAGCTGAAATGGTAATCCAATCTAATAAAGTAATATTTGTAGGAACAGGAAGTTCAGGTATTTTAGCAGAGTATGGAGCCAGATACTTTTCAAGCTTAGGGAAATTTTCTACTTTTATAAAAGATCCCTTTTATCCAATTAACAGTAAAGAGCTGAAAAGCAGCACGGCCATTATCTTATCCGTTTCAGGTGAAACAGATCACACACTGCACCTTGCCAACCAATTAAAAATAGAAGGCTGCAATATCATCAGTATCACCAATAGCAAAGACTGCCAATTAGCGAAAATTTCCGATATAAATATTGCGTATTATGTTACAGAAGTCTATATAGGAGAATCAAATATTACCTCTCAATTACCAGTAATGTACATCTTGGAGGAAAGCGCTCACACCGTCAAAAAAAACAGCAAAAGAATAAATAATGAGCAGGAAGCTTAAAATACAAAGAAGAGGCTGGGACATAAGTATTCCAGCCAAGGATAATTCCGAACAATTATACGAAGATGCTAATGAATGTTCCGTATAATTGTTCGGGCTTTTATTTGTTTTTCAAAGGATGTTTCCATGAAGTTTGGTGCGATCCCCCGCAGCCGGAATACACTTCGCTTTCCATGGGGCTCGCGCTGAGCCGCTTCGGCCTATGGCCTGCAGGGTCTCAGACTGTCTCGCTAATCCCATAGGAGTCTTCGTGTATTCCGGCTGCTTTGTTTTTCCAACTAATTATATTTCCTCTTGTAAAAAGTATGCGAAAGCAGCCGCTATTTACTAGATAGATTAGAAATTGTTCGTCTTTACAGAGTATCTATTTAGTTATGTCCCATCCTCTTCTTTGTATGCTGTGAACTCTATTTTGCCATCATGTGAACTAACTACTTATGTTATTTAGTTGGCGGCGGCTGTTCTAGCCACTTATTTTTAATCATTAAATCGGCCCCGTCTTTTGCATATTGACCAATTTCCATAGATAGCCTTTCATAATTAAGCAGAAGATCGCTTCTTTGGCTAGCTCCACCCGCCATTGCATAATTGCCTACGCCAGCGGCACTCAATAAACCAATATGAAACATCATTAACTTATCAGAGAAAGTTCGTACGGTCGAGTTAGTGACACCTATATCCGAAGAATTGGGATTTTGGATTCCCTCATTCATTAATGTATCCGTAAATATTTTTAAATATTTTTGTGAAATATCTCTTCCTCTTAGCATATATGCTTGTACTTTTTTATTCGTCGTTGTTTGAGCAAAAGCCATTGTAATCTTTAGTCCCATATTATTTGTCTGTGTATTCATATAAAGATGAGAAACTTCTACTGCATTTAAGGGTCTTTTTTTATGAAACAAGGAGTAGCCACTTAAATATTTTTTGTTATCAATATAATCCATTTCCTTTGGAATGGAAGTATAAGGTGCGCAAACGAGCAATCCTTTTTTTTCAAGAATGGAAGTACTTAAATGATATAACTTTGAGGTATAATGTAATCCATGATGGAAGAAGGCTATCAAATCTTCCCTTGTACTCATAGCCAAAAATCCTCCGTATGCCAGTAGGCCAGCTTTCGCCATATGGTTAATATATGCTAAACAGAAAGAATCAGTAAATAAAGCAGGCGCTTTCGTATTAACATCGGCTTCTGAGAAACCAAGTGGAATAGCAAATTCATCTTTTTGAAAAACTGTTTCAAAACGCTTTCCTTGCTTTTGGGCAAACCGAAAAGCAAAACGAATAACATCAGCAATTTCTCTGTCCTTTACATATTGAATCATATGTGTGAGAACCTGTTTGGACATGCAATTATTTAAATACGATGTCCACAGGGAAGCAATTTCTGAGGATGTCAGTTTTATATTTGATTGGGACACGAAGTAAAACCTCCAAAATTTACATTGTATTTAGTAGTATGGGCATCCTTTTTGATATTATGCTATCTAATGAATATTAGAAAAACATAATGTCGTACTTATTTATTCATTATAATAAGAGCATACATACTAGACGAAAATAATAACAAGGACTGATGATAGCTTGAAAAATATAGATATGCTTTTTCTTGATTATGCGAACGATAAAAACCTAACCGAGTCGGAGAAAGATATCATCCATTTTCTCATCCAAAAGAAATTAGCAGGAGAGACGTTAAGCATCCGCGCAGCCGCAAATGATCTATTTGTATCCACTGCAACCATTATCCGCCTTTGTAAAAAGCTTGGATTTAGTGGATACAGCGAATTCATATACAACTTAAATTTGAAAGTAACTAAAATGCTTAATCAAGAAGTTGAATACGTAGACAGCATTCACCAACCACTAGTGGAATCGGTGGTTTCCTTTAAACAAAATTATCAACGCACCATCGATTCCTTAGATGAGACAAGCATTGAACAATTTCTTACACAAATTAATGATAATAAAATGATTTACTTTTATGGTGCAGGCTTTTCCACCGTATTTTCTAGCTATTTCGCTAAAAAACTAGAGTTATTTGGTTATTATGTTTCCAATACAACAACAAGCGATAGTCGAGCCATTTTCCTCAATAATATTCAAAAATATAAATTACTCATTGCCTTTTCACGTTCTGGTGAAACAGCTAAAGTTCTAGAGAAAGTGAAAATCGCAAAAGACAAGGGCGTTAAAACAATCCTTTTTACCGGAAATAGTAAAAGTTCAACAGCTAAAATTTCTGATATTGTTTTTACTGTCCTCGATCCGACTATTGAGTCCCAACAAGAATTTGAAGTAACGTCCTATGAATCCAACATGTTTATGCTCATTGATTTACTGTTACTTGTAGCCATTAAAAGAGGGATTATTACAGAATACTGACCTATTAAGGGGATGCTCGTAGAACATCCTCTATTTTGCCTTGCCGAAGGTTTGTAACATGTTACAGGATTGAAAGACATAGTACACAATGCTTGCAACCCCTTTCAAAATGATATATTCAATTATATACTTTGGTTATTAAAAACATTTGACAACGCTTACCATAAAGGGAGGTTTTATAGATGAAAAAGGTTGTAAATGGTCTCCAGCTCTTTGGAAAATCTTTATTTGCACCAATTCTCATTCTACCGATTATCGGTTTATTTATCGCATTTGGGAATGTTTTCGGAAATGGAAACTTAGCACAATATATTCCGTTTTTAGAAAATCCTCTTATCCAAAATACAGGGAAGTTTATTTCTTCCTCAGCTGTAGCCATTCTGCAAAATCTAGCTTTAATCTTTGCTGTTGGTATCCCGATCGGCTTAGCTAAAAAAGATAAAGGATACGCTGCCTTAACTGGGTTAGTAACCTTCGTTATCTTTATAAACGCTATGCATCAAGTACTAAACCTAACTGGTCGTTTAGTAGCACCGGAGCAAATGCAATTGTCTGGGCAGGCAATGGTATTAAATGTCCAAGTGCTGGAAATGGGAGTATTCTCCGGAATTCTTCTAGGTGCTCTAGTTGGTATTTTGCACAATAAATACTGTGACACAGAATTCAAAGGAGTTATGGCCATATATTCAGGACATCGCTTCGTTGCTATTTTAGCTATTCCTAGCGCAATGATTTTAGGCGCACTTTCCGCAGAATTTTGGCCATTCGTTCAAGATGGTATTACAGCAGTTGCAAGCGGCATTAAAAATTTAGGGGTAGTCGGATTACTTATTTATGGATTCTTAGAAAGAATTCTGATTCCAACTGGTCTTCATCACTTAGTCTATACTCCATTCCTATATACAGAATTAGGCGGAGTTGCACATATCGGAAACGAAATTATTTATGGAGCAAGAAATATCTATTTTGCTGAAATGGCAGACTCAGGTATTAAAACGTTAAGCAGTACGGTTAACTGGGATGCGCGTGGCTTAAGCAAAATGTTTGGGCTGATGGGTGCAGCACTAGCAATGTACGTGACTGCAGATAAAAAGAAGAAATCGATCGCAAAAGCAATTCTTCTCCCAGCTGCCTTTACCTCCTTTTTACTAGGGGTAACAGAGCCATTAGAATTCGCTTTCCTTTTCACAGCTCCAATCTTGTTTGTAATACATGCGGTTCTTTCAGGCGTAGGGATGATGCTCTTAAGTATCTTTAACGTACATGCAATTGGTGCAAATGGATTTATTGACTTCCTACTATACAATTTACCGCTTGGAACAACCAAGTCTAACTGGCCAATGTTTATCTTAGTAGGATTATTAATGGCAACTATTTACTTCATTCTTTTCCGCTTCTTAATTCTTAAGTTGAATTTAAAAACACCAGGCAGAGAAGAAGATGCGGCAGTAACAGAAACAAATAAAATAGCTAAAGCAGAAGCAGCTGCTTCTGGTGTCGCACCAAGCGATTCACCATCTGCTTTAGGAGCAACTATTGTCAACGCCTTAGGCGGAAAAGCAAATATTGAAAATGTAGATAATTGTTATACAAGATTACGCTTAATTTTAAAAGATCCAAATGTGGTAGATGAACAAACACTAAAACAAACAGGTTCAAAAGGAATTATTAAATCAGGAAATAATGTTCAAGTCGTCTATGGTTTAAATGTTAAATCTGTTCGAGACCAAGTAGACCAACAATTAGGAGGTATTTAATATGAAAACATATAAATTAGCAGTTGCAGGCGGAGGAAGCACATACACACCAGGAATTATTCGAAGCTTAATGGATCGTTTAGAGGACCTGCCTCTATCTGAAATTCGCTTCTATGATATTGATGGAGAAAGACAATCACAAGTAGTTGTTGCAGCAAAAGCAGTTATTGAAGAATATACAGATAAAATTAAAGTCATTGATACAACAGATCCACAAACAGCATTTGATGATGTAGACTTTGTGTTTGCACAAATGAGAGTTGGCAAATATGCAATGCGTGAACTGGATGAAAAAATTCCCCTTTCCCATCATGTAGTCGGACAAGAAACATGTGGACCAGGTGGATTAGCTTATGGACTTAGAACCATTTTTCCAATGATCGAGTTAATCGATTATGTAGAAAAATACGCAAAAGAAACAGCTTGGATTGTAAACTACTCAAATCCTGCATCTATTGTAGCAGAAGGTGTTCGTAAATTACGTCCAAACTCAAGAGTATTAAATATATGTGATATGCCGGTAGCAACAATGCGTAATATTGCAGCTATCCTTGGAGTAGAAAGAGAAGAACTAGAGGTTGACTACTTCGGTCTAAACCACTTTGGCTGGTTTACAAGCATTAAGGTAGAGGGTCAAGAAAAATTGCCTGAAATTCGTGAACATGTCTATAAATATGGATTACTAACAGAAGACATTTCCAAAATTGATTATCGCCATGCAGATTCTTCTTGGATTAAAACCTTTAAGAATATCAAACTAATTATGGATCATTTTCCAGAATATCTGCCAAACCCATATTTACAATACTATCTGTTCCCAGATTATATTGTGGAAACTTCAAACAAAGATTATACTCGTGCAAATGAAGTAATGGATGGCCGTGAAAAAACGTTATTTGAAACAGTTAAGAAATATGAAGAGACTGGCATTTTAGAAGATTCCTTTGCAGTAGGCGTACACGGAACATTTATTGTAGATGTAACAGTATCCCTTGCACAAAATTTAGGAAAAAGATATTTAGTTATGGTAGAAAACAACGGAACAATTCCAAACTTACCTGCGGATGCAATGATTGAAGTACCGGCACTTATTACAAGTGATGGTCCTAAACCTGAGTTTGTTGGAGACATTCCTTACTTTTACAAAGCAATGATTGACCAGCAATTAGCATCTGAGAAAATTTTAGTGGAAGCAATTGTGGAAGGTTCTTATGAAAAAGCGTTACAAGCATTCACTTTAAATAAAACTTTACCATCAGCAAAAGTAGCAAAGGCAGTTCTTGATGATTTAATTGAGGCAAATAAGGAATACTGGCCAACATTAACAAAAGAATATAAAGAAGGCGTACTAGTGTAAGATTATAATAGTCCACAAGGAGTTGAGACTCTTTGTGGATTTTTTATGTTCTAATGTTGCATTGCTTTCCACTAAAAACCATCATGCAAAAACAATTCTACCACCAGTAGAATCACTATTTTTCAGCTATTCAACTAACCGTTGATAGGCATGTTTTGGCAAGTATGCTAGTATCGAATTAGACAGTGCGCACTGGAAAAGTAGAGGAGATGACAAGTATGGTTGATTCACGAAAAATTGGGGCATATATATCAAAATTGAGAAAAGAAAAAGACCTAACACAGGTTGAATTAGCAGATAAATTAAATATCAGTCATCAAGCGGTATCCAAATGGGAAAGAGGAGAATCCCTTCCTGATATTATGACCATTCCCATTATTGCTAATGAATTGGAGGTTTCTATTGATCTCTTAATGAGCGCTGGGAATAAACAACCAAAACCTTCCAAGCAAATTGGGAAAATGGTTGAGCATTTATCGGCCGACCAAACCGAGGAAGTAGCTGATTTAATTAATTCAGGAGCTACCGACGTAAAGGAGCTGATTGATATCGCCCCTCTTATTAAAACTAGTCAACTAAGTAAAGTATCTGAAAAAATGAATGCAACCGCTTGGAATCTAGACACAATTGTTCATCTAGCTCCTTTTCTGTCAACAGAAGCATTAGATGAAATCGTCATACAAGTAACAAAAGAAACCATAGATTGGAAGATTGTTCATCGAATTGCACCTTTTTTATCTTCTAGCACCTTACACTCAATCGCCAATCAAGTCATTAGCGAATCGATTGAACCTATAGAATTAGTCCAGCTTGCCCCCTTTTTAGATGAAGAATATATAGACAACTTAATATGGAAAATGCAAAATGGGCAGTTAACTTGGAAGTTCATCACAAATATGGCTCCTTTTATTAGTGATACAGCTTTAAATAATCTTGTCTTGCAAGGAATAGATGACATGTTTAATGAGGAACATATAATTGGTTTGGCTCCCTTTTTAGAAGAAGATACGATTGAACACTTAGTTTCAATCGCATCAAGTAAGGGGGAATGGTCTTTCATACAAAAAATGGCTCCTTTTATAGGAGAAGCTTCCTTTAATGAACTAGTGGATAAAGCAGTGAATGGAGAAATAGAATTGGAACAGCTGATTGAACTTGCTCCTTTTTTAGAAGAGGATGCTATTGATCAATTATTATCCAATATGGATGCTGATAAACTATCCCCACAATTACTAGCAAAGCTAGCTCCTTTTATAGAGGAAAATTCTTTAGGTAGAATCGTAAAACAGTTACTTAAGACAAAATAAAAAACTCGTTTCACTTCGACTTGGTCGTTCATTCCTCGGATGAACGACTTATTTCTTGCTTTCTTTTCTTTGATAAACTCTGCTTCTTCCTTCCACTCTTTAAAAATGAAATCCCTCATTAATGCTCTAAATACCTATATAATGTAGATTTACTAATTCCTGTTTCTTCTTTTATTTCTTTTAATGTATATTTTTTAGACTGATACATCTCCATTGCTTTTTTTACATTTTCATCAGCTTTTCTCGGTCTTCCACTTGCTTTCCCATGCTGTCTCGCGTATTCCATGCCTTTTTTTGTTCTTTCCCGAATAATCTCATTCTGGAATTCAATTAAATGAGACAGCATTTCAGACAATGAATATTCCTTTTTTCTTTCTGTATCAATATCTTCCTTTATTGATTGCAAATAAGCACCTTTGTCTTCAAGTATGTCTAATAACTCCATCAAATGCCTACTCGAGTCTGCAATTGTAAATAACTGGGCTACAATAATTTTGTCTCCCTTTAATAGAGAGGCTATTACTTCCGATAGCTTGGATCTATTTTTTGCCGAATCATGTTCTTCTTGATACATTTGCTCACATATAGGCTTCAGTATTTTTAACTGTTGCTCGCAGCTATTATCTGCAATGGTAGGTCGCATATAACCATATTTCATCTTAATTGCCTCCAACATTATCTCTTCTCATTATTATAGATAGAAATTCTCTCCTTGTAAAAACTTTCCCAAAACATATTCCTTTTTGGGAAAAAACATGGTAGACTTCTTTGTATCAAGCAGAAAGATATTGAGGTGAATCAATTGATTGAAAAAATAAAAAAAGAATGGTTTTCAAATATCCGTGGGGATATTTTATCAGGAATGGTCGTTGCTCTTGCATTAATACCAGAGGCAATTGCATTTTCCATCATTGCCGGGGTAGATCCGATGATCGGATTATATGCCTCCTTTACTATGGCTGTGGTTATTTCGTTTACAGGTGGAAGACCTGGTATGATTTCGGCAGCAACAGGAGCAATGGCATTATTAATGGGGCCATTAGTTAGAGATTACGGATTAGAATATTTATTTGCTGCTACAATCCTTACAGGGATAATTCAGATTCTTTTCGGCGTATTAAAAATTGCGAAGCTCATGAAGTTTATCCCGAGAGCAGTGATGATTGGATTTGTTAATGCTTTAGCGATCTTAATTTTTATGGCTCAAGTGCCACATCTTATTAACGTAACAAACATTACTTATTTATTTGTAATCATCACGTTATTAATTGTGTATATCTTGCCGCGATTTTTAAAAGTCATTCCAGCACCGCTAATTGCTATTATTATTTTAACCGCTGTTGCTATTGTTGGAAATGTAAATGTATCTACTGTTGGTGATTTGGGAAAAATTACGCAATCATTGCCATCTTTCTTTATTCCAAATGTACCGTTTTCCTTTGAAACGTTAGCAATAATTTTCCCATATGCGCTGGCTTTATCGATTGTTGGTCTATTGGAATCCTTATTAACTGCTTCTATCATTGATGATGCAACAGATACAGACAGTAATAAAAACAGAGAAGCAAGGGGACAGGGAATAGCTAATATTGTTACAGGATTCTTTGGCGGAATGGCTGGCTGTGCGATGATTGGTCAATCTGTTATCAATGTGAAATCAGGTGGGAGAGGGAGACTCTCTACATTTGTTGCAGGCGTTTTTCTAATGTTTTTAATTATGGTATTAGGCAGCCTTGTTGTACAGATTCCTATGCCAGTCCTAGTTGGCATCATGATTATGGTGTGTATCGGCACCTTTGACTGGTCTTCCTTCAAGTACTTAGTTACTGCTCCAAAAGGAGATGCAATCGTTATGCTCGTAACCGTGATAATTGTTGTCGCAACCGATAATTTATCGATAGGGGTAATTGCTGGGGTTATTTTAAGTGCTGTCTTATTTGCTGCGAAGATTTCCCATGTGAAAATGCATAAACAGGAAACGTCGCAAGGCTACAACTATGCAGTGGAAGGACAACTATTTTTTGCTTCTGTTGATAGCTTTGTTCAAGCATTTGATACAACGATTAAAAACAAACAAATTTCCATTAATTTTACTAATTCTCATGTATGGGATGATTCTGCAGTCGGTGCCATTGATAAAATTGCGTTAAAGCTGAAGGAAAATCAAAATACAGTTACCATTACTGGCTTAGATTCTGCAAGTAAAAAGATTGTAGATAAACTTGCTGTATTTCCCAAACAAAATGCGAAACTATCTGATCACTAAATCAGAAAAAGGGGCGTAAATCATGTATTCTACTATTCTTTTAGCAATTGATGGTTCAAAAAACTCGTTAAGAGCAACAACAGAAGCAGTAAAATTAGCTTCCCTTCAGGAGAATGCTGTAATTACAGTTGTTCATGTCCTAGATATCACTCAATCGAAATACGATGTATTGCACGCTCAAGGGAAGGCTGATTTAGAACTTACTAGGCGGAAAAAATTCTTATCAATGGAAGAATACTTACAATCCAATAATATCACTTATAAACTACTATTTCTTCATGGAGAGCCGGGTCCTACAATTGTCGAGTATGCAAATCAAAAGAGCTTTGACTTACTTGTCATTGGCAGCCGCGGATTAAATTCCTTGCAAGAACTGGTATTGGGAAGTGTTAGTCATAAAGTAATCAAAAGCGTAAAATGTCCAGTTTTAGTTGTTAAATAAAAAAAGAGCTAATTAAATGATTATCCTGTTTGATTAGCTCTTTTTTTATAGCCAAGAGAATTAGTTTTGATATAAATACGTTTTTACTCCTTGAATATGTAGCTTGATTTTATATAACCCTCCTGATTGTGGATACTTTTTTAATTCTTCATCATCCAAACCAGATCTCGCTGTCGTTATATATAACTCATTTAGTTTTTTCCCTCCAAATGTACAAGACGTCACATTCGGCACTGGCAAGCATATTTCACTTAATTTCCCCCCACTCTCTGGATTCCATCTAGACACTCTTCCTCCACCGTAATGAGCAATCCATAGCATTCCTTCGCTATCAATTGTCATACCATCTGGGAATCCTTCTTCCTCTGAAAAATCAATAATCTGCTTTGCTTTTCCTAATTTTCCTGTTTCCAAATCATATTCATAACGTGTTACTGTTTGAGCAGGTGTATCAATATGGTATAAGTATTCATTATCACTAGTCCATGCAATGCCGTTCGAAATACTCAAATGACTTATTTTTTCCGTCCATTTTCCCTCATTATCAAGACAGTATAGTGCTGCATCTTTCGTCTTTCCATCTCTGCACATTGTACCTGCCCATAAACGACCATAAGCATCACATTTCCCATCATTAAAACGATTCTGTTTTAAATCTCGCTCTGGATCGCCAATAAACTTTAGTTGCTCTGTTTCTATATTTAAAAGATGAAAGCCATTATCTAATGTAACAATAAATTCTGTATCTTTTGTTATACAAGGGATAACAGCCGATACTTCTCGTTCTAGTTGAACCTGTTTGTGCTCACCAGAAATATGGTTATACATATGTACTTTTTTTCCTTCAATATCTACCCAATATAAAATATTGTTTCTAAAATCCCAGCATGGTCCTTCTCCAAGCACAGCTTTTGCATCAAGTACTAATTCTAGATCCTCTATCATATGTTTCCCCCTCCAACTATGTACGTATTGTCAAAACTTTTATAGTAAATAGGTTATTAAATCCTATCTGAGAGGGCTTTATAAGCAAAAAAATTGCCACCCCCTGAATTCTAAGGATAATTGAGGTTACGACACTCTCAACAACCTAGAAAAGGAAGTGACAATTTGTACCCTCAAATTATAACCTATTTATTAACTTTTATAAACTATCAAGAACAACTAATTCGAACATTGCTTACTTTATTGATTGGTAAGAGTATGTTTGATAAGCCTACTGAACAGCCAGTAAATAAACCATATCGAAAACTTCAAGTGGACGACCTTCCGGTCATTGAAGTTCTGGAACAGCTTGATTATCGAGTTCTTCTTAGTGAATATCTAGAGAAGAACGGGAAACCACTTAAACCTGTTCAAAGGCGTAAGAATGCAAAAGTTTCCGTACCTAAATCCATGAACTGCCCAAAGTGTGGTGCTCCATCAGATTATCTTTATGCCAACAATGGAGATAAAGGCCAGTATCAATGCAAGGTGTGTACAGAGCTCTTCAGTGAAAAGAACCGTTATTCTAAGGAAGCCATCCTGAAGTGTCCTCATTGTTCCAAAACTCTCGAGAAAATAAAAGAAAGAAAAGATTTTCACGTGTTTAAGTGCAAGAACAATGACTGTTCTTATTATCAAAAGAAGCTCAATGGGATGACTTCAAAAGAAAAGAAAAGGTTCAAAAAGGACCCTCAAGCATTTAAATTAAGATACATTTTCCGTCAGTTTCATATCGATTTCCAGCCGTTATCCAAGGAATCACCAGAACTGCCGGCCGTTGACTTATCAAAGATTTATGCATCACCACATACATTAGGATTAATCCTAACCTATCATGTAAACTATGGCCTTTCGGCCCGTAAAACAGCTGCGATTATGCAGGACGTACACGGAGTGATGATTTCACATCAGACTGTATTGAACTACGAAAATAGCGTAGCTTTATTACTTAAACCTTATGTGGATCACTATCCCTATGAACTTTCAGACCAATTCTGCGGTGATGAAACGTATATCAGAGTAAACGGTCGATGGCATTATTTATTTTTCTTTTTTGACGCCGTGAAAAAGATTATTCTTTCGTATCCGGTGTCGCCTAATCGAGACACAGCAACAGCCATTCGAGCAATTGATGAGGTCTTAATCAAGATGAAAGAGATTCCAGAAAATCTGACCTTTGTGGTAGACGGGAATCCAATCTATCTTTTAGCCCAACATTTCTTCGCTCAACATGGGATTTCATTCGATGTGAAGCAGGTCATTGGATTAACCAATGAGGACCCTGTTTCGACCGAATATAGACCACTGAAACAAATAATTGAGAGACTTAACCGCACCTTTAAGGGCAATTATCGCTCCACTCATGGATTCGGCTCTGAACATGGTTCCATTTCATACGTCACCTTATTTACGGCCTACTTTAACTTTTTGCGTCCGCATGCCGCCTTAGAAGGAAAAGTGCCCGTAGTGAATCCAGAACTCAAGGGGCTTCCAACAATGCCAGCACGTTGGACAAAGCTCATTGGATTAGCACAACAATGGATAGTAGAACAAAGACAAGCCTAACTTTTTGTTTAGCTGAGCCCTTAAGCTAATTCAGCAATCGGCGGAGCGAACTCTTGACAAACCGAACTTGCCAATGGTTTAAAATGGAAACAACCAAGGGCTTATTTGGTATGCCTTCTTTTGTTCCCTTCGCCCTTGTTAAACAATCCTCAAACCATTGGCGTGTTTGTCAAGAGCGATTGCGGCGCATCTCCATCCAGTAAATAGGAGAGAAACTAACCCTTTAGGTAGTTTTCATAAATCTTTTGACACTACCACTATGTATAATCTATCTCCTTGTCCTATACCTTTTCTAGATAGAAAAGAAACCCATATTATTAAAATTTTATAAAAATATGCTCGTTTTTATGTTTTAATCAATCAAATTCGGGATATTATAATAAAACTAGCTCCTTTCGTAATGTAGCTCTGCTTTGGTTATGTTTTCTAGAAAACATTTCTCCAAATTAACCTACGAATTTACGAGTAAGGGGCTAGTTTTTATTTATGAGTACTAGACTTAAATAACCATTTTATGGAATAATCCTGTCGCAATCTCTCGGAAACGCGCTTGCTTCCCGAATATTTCCTAGGTTTAGAAACTTCATGATAATTCGTTCTAAGCCAATTCCAAACCCTCCATGTGGTGGAATTGCATATGCAAAAGAATCGATATATGCCTTAAACTCATCTGGGTTTAGTCCCTTTTCTTTAAAAGATGCTATCAGCTCTGCTTGTCGATGAATTCTCTGTCCGCCTGAGGTAATTTCACTTCCTTTATATAAAAGGTCAAATGAATCAGTTAACACCGGATTCTCCTTATTTGGCATTGTATACATCGGTCTAGTTGTTCTCGGATAGTTGGTTATAAAAACAAAATCACTTCCGTACTTTTCCTTTATATAGTTTCCAATGCACTTTTCCCCTTCTGTATTTAAATCTCCTTCTGGGGAATCCTTTTGATACTTCTTCTTTAATAGTTGCTGTGCCTCTGCTAATGTCATTTGGGGAATATCGTTAATCACTGGTATTTCAACCTTTAGTATGTCTAACTGTTTCTGACAATGCTCCTTCACATAATCAAAAGTATATTGAAGAACCTGCTTTTCCATCTCCATTACTTCCTCGACGTTTTCAATAAAGCCCATTTCGACATCTAGCGAGGTATATTCATTTAAATGTCTAGAGGAATTATGTTCTTCTGCTCTATATACAGGAGCAATTTCAAACACTCTTTCAAACCCCGCTCCAACCATCATTTGTTTATAAAATTGCGGAGATTGAGCTAAATAAGCATTTTTATCAAAGTAGTTAAAGGTAAAAACATTGGCCCCGCCTTCTGCTCCTTGTGAAACGATTTTAGGAGTGAAAATCCGGGTGAACCCTTCCTTTGTTAAGAACTCTGCAAAACCTTTTACAAACATGGATTGGACTGTAAAAATAGCATTTATTTGCTCGTGTCTTAAAGATAAAACTCGATGATTTAATAAGTGGTCTAACCCTGCATTTACTTTTTTCTTATTAATTTCAAATGGCAAAGGATCCGCTTCAGCTAGTACGATTAATTCGTTTACTTGCAGTTCTACTCCATTTGCTGTTTTATCCGTTTTTACAAGAACTCCAGTCACCCGAACTACACTTTCTGTTTCTATTTTCAACTGATTTTGCTCCTGCTCTAAAACACATTGTACTGTTCCAGTACGATCTCTCAATAACAAGAAGCCAACCTTTCCTAGTTGGCGAATTTTCTTCACCCAGCCCTTTAATATTACTTCTTTACCAATATGTTGCTCACACTCAGAAATGAGTACCCTTTTTGAAAATTCCATATCGTTGTTCCTCCTAAAGTTAGTAAATTCTCTTGATTCATATCGTTATCATCATCGTCATCCACGGTACTCACCTCCTTAAATTTATGCAAAAAAACAACAAAAATCCGCCCCTATAAAAGGGACGGATTATCCGCGGTACCACCCAAATTGTTCTTTTAAAAAAACCACTTGTATCATAACGGTGACGGCCGGTTACTTCTACTAGTTAGTTATACAACGTTCAAAGTAACACTCACAGATGTCTTCTCCTAAGACTTCAACACAATCTTTTCAGCTGCCGACTGCTCTCTTTTGAAAAAGTTTTTTAGGATACTCCTTCTGATCTACATGTTCGCTCGATGAAATTATGTTTTATTATAGTCCTCTATCTTTCCAATTTCAACCACTAAAAAAAGAAAATATAAATATTTCTGAATATGACTTTCCCTAAGTTGCATAAAGTTTACTAATACGATGTTGAATTTGAGGTGAGCTTATTGAATACATTTCTCGAATCGGTTAAAACAGAACAACAAAGACGTGTAAAAGAACTTGTCGAACATCAGCAAGCAAATGGATCTTTTCCTTTTCGTTTTCAGGGAAGCTTAATGACAGATGCATTTTATATCATCACCATAAGAGCTTTAGACATCCAGACAGAAGAAGAAAATATTCGCCTTTTAACGAAGACACTGCGTGCCACTCAGCATAGAGAGGGCTATTGGAAAGCATATAGTGATGAGCCTAACGGGCATTTATCCGCAACCATTATTGCGTATACTGCTCTTTTATACTCTGGACATTATTCGAAGAACGACAATCAAATGAAGAAAGCAAAAGCATTTATAGTAAAAAATGGCGGATTAGCGAAAGCTCATTTTATGATAAAATGGATGCTTTCCGTCAATGGTCTTTACCCATGGTCCCATATGATCTATATTCCGATGACATTTCTACTTTTGCCCACCTTTCAACCTATTAATTTCTATCAGTTTAGTGCCTATGCTCGTATTCATTTCATACCAATGTTAATAGCAGCGAATAAAAAATTCACTATCGATGCTAAAACAAAACCACAGCTAGATGACTTATTTGCAAGAGATATAGCCCTTTATCCATCCTATGCTCACTTAGAAGATGAGCGCTCTCCAATTACCTTCCTATGGAAAGAGATGAAACGAATAGGAAAATTCCCGTCTTATCTCCATCACCTAGGCTTTCAATACGGAGAAAAGTACATGTTAGATCGACTAGAAGAAGATGGAACGCTTTACAGTTATGCAAGCGCAACTTTCTTTATGATTTATGCACTACTTGCGCTTGGCTATAAAAAGGACTCTCCTGTTATTCAAAAAGCAGTTACTGGTCTCTCATCCCTCATTGATAAAAGAGGGGAACAAAGTCACCTCGAGAATTCTACCAGCACCGTTTGGGATACAGGGTTAATTAGTTATACGTTACAGCAAGCGGGAATGGCTACTGACACTACCCCGATAAGAAAAGCAACGAAATATCTACTGACAAAACAGCATACAAAAAAAGGAGATTGGCAGGTTCATAACCCCCATACAGAACCTGGTGGATGGGGCTTTTCTGACATTAATACAAATAACCCAGACAATGATGATACCTCTGCAGTTTTACGAGCCATAACAGCTCCAGCAGCAATAGACCAAACTGTCCATCAGGCTTGGCAAAAAGGAACAAACTATTTACTTTCCATGCAAAACAGAGATGGAGGATGGGGAGCCTTTGAAAAAAATACCGATTGGGAAATACTTAAATTAGTTCCAATTGAAAATGCAAAAGATGCAGCAATTGATCCTTCTACTGCTGATTTGACAGGAAGAGTGCTAGAATACTTGGGAAACTTTGCGCATTTAGACTACACGCATCCTCATATAAAGCGAGCCAAAAGCTGGCTAATCGACCATCAGGAAAAAGATGGTTCTTGGTATGGCAGATGGGGTGTTTGTTATATTTACGGAACATGGGCAGCAATTACTGGTTTAGCCGCTGTTGGTATGGATGTAAATCACCCAACAATCAAGAAAGCTATAGCTTGGTTGAAAAAAATTCAACAATCAGATGGAGGATGGGGCGAATCTTGCCAAAGCTGTGAAAAATTATCCTATGTGTCTCTCCCATTCAGCACAGAATCACAAACGGCTTGGGCTGTTGATGCATTAGTTGCAGCAGGGGAAGGAGCAAGCAAAGAAGTAAAAAGGGGAATAAGCTATATACTAGAAAAAAAACAAGAGGATGATGCAATTACCTATCCTACAGGAATTGGTTTACCAAATCAATTCTATATCTATTATCATAGCTATAATAAGATTTTTCCATTATTGGCTCTTTCCCATTATATAAGCGATAGAAAAACAAGGTAGCAAAGCTTTACCATAAAATCGATTGTTTTTCCGAAGCAACACTCCTACGAATTGGCTTCGGAAAAACAGATCTTTTCTACTTCGTTCGAATATTTTCGCTATGATTTTTTCTCAAAAGAAGAAAAAACAACACTAATCCAATCGTAACAGAAATATGGCCTAAGCCTGCAATTCCAGAAATAGCAGAGTCTACCCCAACTGATAAATCAAATTCAAGCACTTGCAGTGTCCCACGAATAATCATTAATGTAATCGTTGAAAGTACACCAATATTATAAAAATAAAAGAACACATCAAAATTTTTAAGCGTATGTATTTTCATCGTATAACAGAATAAATAGACAATCAGCATAATCATCATTCCTAAGGCAAATGAGTGGGTATGAACAACGGAGAGCTGAGTTTCCCCTGCAAAATCTCTCATTTTTGTAAATTCTCTATAGTAAACACCACTAACTAATCCTAAAATAGCATAAAAGAAGGCTATATTTAATACTTTCTTCATGTCTCTACTCCCTTTCAAGCCTATTCAATCACTACCTACCATTCTAACAAAATCCCAGTCTCGATACTATGACAGATTTGTGGCTGTATTTTCACTTATTTATTAAGCTTTTTTTCATGATGAAATATAGGCATATGCCTCTTGAACTTCCCATTTAAAAGTGCTATCCTATACAAAACATTCCAATTCATAGAAATCAATGAAGAGAAAAAGTACGTTTTGTGTCCCTTTTAGCGAGCTGGGTATGGTGAAAGCCAGTAAGGAAAGCAAACCGGAAAAATCATCTCTGAGATGCAAGGCTGAACCGTTAGTAAGTCTTGACGGATTTCCACCGTTAAAAGGAACACGTATGATAGTACGTTGACTAAGCGCTGTTTGCTTTTTTGCCAAACAGAATTTGGGTGGTAACGCGGGTTATGAATAATACACTCGTCCCTACAAAGGGACGGGTGTTTTTTATTTCCGAAAATATCTTTCTATACTGGAATGTTTACTGATTAAAAATGGAGGGATATGCATGGAAAAACCAAAAGAAACAGACAGAGCCCGTGAAAAAAGAATACTCGCCTTTTGGGAAAAAGAACGAATTTTTCAAAAATCAATCGAACAGCGCAAAAACAATGATTCTTTTGTATTTTACGAAGGACCGCCAACAGCTAATGGCCTTCCACACGTCGGCCATGCACTAGGCAGAACTATCAAAGATATTATTGCCCGCTTTCAAACAATGAACGGAAAACAAGTAATTCGCAAAGCCGGTTGGGATACCCACGGACTCCCTGTTGAATTAGGGGTAGAAAAAAAACTCGGTATTTCTGGAAAACAAGAAATCGAAAAATACGGGGTTATTCCATTTATTGAACAGTGCAAAGAAAGTGTATTCTCTTATGAAAAGCAATGGAGAACCTTTACGAAAGAATTAGGATATTGGGTTGATATGGATGAACCATATATGACCATGAGTAATGAATATATGGAATCGGTTTGGAATATCCTTGGAACTATTCATGAAAAGGGCTGGCTGTATAAAGGACACCGCGTCTCTCCATACTGCCCTAGCTGCCAAACCTCCTTAAGCTCACATGAAGTGGCACAAGGCTATAAAGATGTAAAAGATTTAAGTGCAACCGTTAAATTTAAATTAACTACAAAAGCAAATGAATATATACTAGGTTGGACAACGACACCTTGGACGCTACCAGCGAACGTGGCCTTAGCAGTTCATAAAGACTTAGATTATGTAAAAGTAAAAGTAGGGGAAGAAATATTCATTGTTGCTCAAAATAGATTGCAGCAGGTTATTGGCACAGAAGGGGAAGTAATCGAACAATTAAAGGGATCAGCCTTAGTTGGTCTCTCCTATTCAGCACCATTTTCCTATATTCAAGTTGTGAAAGGTCATACCATTCATCATGGCGATTTCGTCACAAGTGAAAGCGGAACAGGAATTGTCCATATTGCTCCTGCTTATGGAGAGGATGACTATCGACTTGTGCAAGAAAACAATCTTTCTTTTGTACACGTAGTCGATGAAAGGGGAAGATACAAAGAATGTATTCCTCCTCTAGCTGGCGCCTTTGTAAAAGACGGGAAAGTGGATGTGGAGATAATCAAAATGCTTCACCAAAAGGGGTTGTTATTCCATAAAGAAAAGTATGAACATTCCTATCCACATTGCTGGCGCTGTGACACAGCTCTTTTGTATTACGCGACAGAAAGCTGGTTTATTAAAACTACTGCCGTAAAAGAAATGCTTATCACTAGAAATCAAGAAGTAACTTGGCATCCTGAGCATATAAAGGATGGTCGTTTCGGAAAATTTCTTGATGGTTTAGTCGATTGGAATATAAGTCGAAACCGATATTGGGGAACACCACTAAATGTTTGGCAATGTACTTCCTGTCAAAAGGAGATTGCTCCAAAAAGTATTGCACAAGTAAAAAAATATACTAAGGCCCCATTTGACCAGTTAGAATTGCATAAACCTTACGTAGATGAACTTGTCTTAACATGTCCATCTTGCAGTGGAGAGATGTATCGAACACCTGAAGTAATCGACGTATGGTTTGATAGTGGCTCCATGCCATTTGCCCAATATCATACTCCATTTGAAAATAATGAAGTATTTCAACGGCAGTTTCCTGCAGATGTTATTGTAGAAGGAATTGACCAAACAAGAGGATGGTTTTATTCGCTATTGGCTGTATCTGTCCTCTATACTGGTAAAGTACCATATAAGAATGTTGTGGCTACAGGGCATGTATTAGATGAGGATGGGCAAAAAATGTCTAAAAGTAAGGGCAATGCGCTAGACCCTGTCCAGCTTATCCAAACATATGGTGCAGATGCACTACGATGGGCGCTTATCGCAGATAGCGCTCCATGGAACCAAAAAAGATTCTCAGCAAAAAATGTCCAAGAGGCAAAATCAAAAATCATTGATACATTTTTAAGTTTATTTCATTTCTACTCCTTATACGCTGAGATAGATGGTTTTGAGACAGATTTACCTAAAGTTAAAAATATGCCTAATATGGATCACTGGATTCTCTCTCGCTTAGCAACGACGACAATGGTCGTGCAATCAGAGATGGAACAATATCAAGTGACTAATGCAGCTCGGAAACTTGGTGAGTTAATGGACGATGTAAGCAACTGGTATATTCGTAGAAATCGCGAACGGTTTTGGATAGCCGGAATGTCTGAGGATAAAATTTCTGCCTTTCAAACACTATATACTGTATTAACTCAGTTATCACAATTGCTTGCTCCTTTTACTCCTTTCACTTCTGAAAGCATTTATCTTGCCTTAACAGGGAAAAGCGTCCATCTGACTAACTTTCCTTCAAAGAATTCAGAAAGAATGAATAAACAATTAGAAGAACAAATGGAACAGGTTAAAGAGATAGTTGAACTAGGGCGAAGTCTCCGTCACCGGTTTCAACTAAAAACAAAGCAACCTTTAGCAACACTACTGATTTTCTCAGCAACGAATTCGCCAGATATCGAGCTTATTAAATTTGAGCCAATTATAAAAGATGAACTTAATGTAAAAAGCATTAACTGGATAGATTCTCAAGATAATTATGTTCAATATTCCTTAAAGCTCAATTTTCAAAAGACAGGACCAAAACTAGGAAGTAATACAAAGCAACTTAAAGAGAGAGTACAAACCGCTACACAAGAAGAGATAAATTTCTTCAGAAATAAAGGATATTTAACTTTTCAGCTAGAAAGTAAAGAAAGTGTTACCCTAGCAGGAGAGGAAATACTCCTTCAAAGAAAAACAAATTTACCTGGATATCATGAGGCCTCTAATAAGAACTTTACCGTAATGCTTGATACTACCGTATCAGTAGCATTAAAAAAGGAAGGGAACATCCGAGAACTGATTCGGTCTATCCAAGATTTGCGCAAAGAGAAAAATCTGCCTGTCGATAAAAAAATTGATTTATATATCGACAGTTCATCCATTTTCAAAAATACAATGATGGAATATCATTCCCTCATTCATAAAGGCGTTATTCTTCATAAGCTCCTCTTTGAAAGAATAGCAGAAATGAAAGAAATTCAAATAGACGGCGAAATTGTATACATTGGATTGAAATAACTATACGTAGGGCTGTCTCAAGCAGGGTGCATAACCTATTTGAGACACCTTTTTTCTTTCCAATGAATTGTTTTTCAGATTGTTTTCTAAAAGAAATTAGTCGTAAGCTGTTCTATTTTTTCCATATTAGATTATACTATTGGGCAGGGGTGAAAAAAATGTACAAACTATTATCGCATAATGACCTAGATGGAGTTGGCTGCGGCATTGTGGCAAAGCTGGCTTTCGGAGAAGACGTAGAGATTCGTTATAACTCCGTTTCTTTTCTGAATCAAGAAGTAGAAAAATTCTTAGATCAAAAAATAGAAAATACCTTCCTCTTTATTACCGATCTTTCTGTTAATGAGGAAAATACAATTCGACTAGATGATTATTATAAAAAGGGTGGAAAAGTTCAACTTATTGACCATCATAAAACGGCACTTCATTTAAATGATTTTGAATGGGGATTTGTTTCTGTTCAAGATGAGGATGGAACGTTAACTAGTGCCACTTCTTTATTATATGAATACCTTGTCAAAAATGGCTATATGACACCCTCTCCAGCGGTGGATGAATTTGTTGAACTAGTAAGACAATACGATACCTGGGATTGGGAAAGAAATAATAATTTAGAAGCACAACGTCTAAATGCACTTTTTTATCTAATTTCTTTTGATGAATTTGTTGAGAAAATGGTAACACGTTTAAAGGAAAATGAGCATTTCTTTTTTGATGAGCTAGAAGTACAGATACTAGATATGGAAGAAAAGAAAATTGACCGTTACATCCGACGCAAACGACGTGAACTCGTGCAAAAGGAGATTGATGGTTTATATGCAGGCGTTGTATATGCAGAGCAATACCATTCTGAATTAGGGAATGAGCTCGGAAAAGAGTACCCTCATTTAGATTACATAGCGATTGTTAATATTGGCGGGAAAAAGCTTGGTTTCCGTACCATTCATGATCATGTAGATGTATCCAAAGTAGCAGGTACCTATGGCGGTGGTGGTCATGTCAAAGCATCTGGCTGCAACTTAACCGATAAAGCCTATCAAAATTATTGCTTAGATACTTTTGCATTAGAACCGTTAAGAGAAGATCCAAAAAAGAATGAATACAATAAAAAAGATTCTCCACTCGGAACCTTGTTTGAAAATAAACAAGATGATATATTCTTCCTTTATCAAGTAAGCAAAAACCAGTGGGCAATCAATCATAAAAAAACCAAACTCCCGCAAACATTTCCGACCTTCTTGCAAGGGGAAATCTTCCTCCGCAGAAACTATGGGGCTTGGCTTGCAAGAGATGATAAATATATCCGCTACGTAATGGATTTTGTAAAACATAAGTAATCTATGTAAGAAAAGCAGAAGTCGGACTGTCAAAAAAACCAATGGAAAACACAAACACCATTGGTTTTTTATTATTTCATCGATTAGAACTCAATCATTGCTCCACGTTCATCAAATACCGCGCTCGGATTCCATGCTACTTCCCAAATATTATTTTCTGGATCAGCGAAATAAGAGGTTCTTCCGCCCCAAAATGCATCACTTGGTTCTCTAAGAACCTTTCCTCCCGCTTCTTTCACCTTTTCCATTACAACGTCTACTTCCTCTGGCGTATTTACAATAATAGCAAAGGTAACTCCTCTAAAGCCCTCCTTTGGATTTTGTAGTTCTATCCCAGCATCCTTCGCTAATTCCTCCAATGGAAACAAGGTTAACAAAACGCCAGCTGTCGTAAAAATAGCATATTGATTCGAACTAGATTCTTTTTCCTCCCAGCCAAGAAGTTGATAAAACCTGCGCAATTCCGGTAATTGGAAAGCTCCTAACGTTAGCAACGAAACCCTTTGTGGAACCATTTGAAATCTCCTCTCTATCATTTTTTGTATACTTTCGTTTTTTCTTTCTAGAATTCCTTTTTAAATAACATGAATTTTAAAATCCTTATTCATTTGCTATAAAGGAAATGGATTTCTAACAATAAAAAAGAAAAATAGAAGAACTGCTAGTTAAGCAATCCCTATTTTCCTTCCACTATTTCAAAATATACAGAGAATCTCGTACCATTCTCGCTTGTCTTAACTTTTATTCTCGCTTTATGACGTTCTGCAATTCGATAACACACCGCAAGGCCAAGTCCTGTACCATTGTCCTTCGTTGTAAAAAAAGGTGTTCCTAATTTATTTAAGATTTCCTCATCAATTCCAGTACCGCTATCGATGATTTCCAACACAAGATATTGTTCTTGGCAAAATGTTCTTATTGTGAGAATTCCTTCTGCATCCATAGCTTCTAAACCATTTAAAGCAAGGTTCAGTAAAAGCTGCCTTATTTCTTTCTCATCCAAATAAAGTTCAGGACAATCATCCAACTGGAGATTCACCTTTTTTCCAGTCAATAATGCCTCTGCATTAATTAAGGGATAAATAATTTCAATAATCTTATTTAACGAGTACTTTCTCTTATCGCTCGTCTTATTTTTTGCTAATGTTAGAAACTCTTTGATAATCTTATTCGCCCGATCTAACTCATCAATCATTAACTCCATATGCTCTAATGATAAATTTGAAGGATTCGATTTTCCAATTTGCAAGAATCCATGAACTGTTGTCATCGGATTACGAATCTCATGAGCTATTCCAGCGGCCATTTCCCCAACTAGGTTTAATTGATCTAGTCTTGCCATTTCCTTTTCAAAAGCCAATCTTTCTGTTATATCGTTCAAAACGATTAACACACAATTTTTATTCTCAATTGTTATAATCTCCGTAGATAATAATCCTTGCTTCTGTTCCCCATTTTTCAGCATGAAAAAGACTCTTTGATTTTTAAATGGGGTCTGCCATTCATCCTCATGAAATTTCTCTTCTAAGCCATTTATATCTTTGGATATCTCCCATTGATAACTGTCTTCCTTCAACTCTTCCATCGTATAACCTGTACTTGCCACCCAGTTTTTATTTACAGCAATAAAAACTGGGTTTTGCAAGGAACGAATTGCCATCATGCATGGACTCGCCTCGAATATTTGTTGAAATCGTCCTTCGGAAAGCATTAAATCATCTGTTACCCTAGATTTTTCCTCCCGTTCCCTATGCAGCTGATGATTCATAGATAATAACTCTAGCGTTCTTTCTTCTACAGCATGCTCTAGTTGATCAACTTGTTGTTTTCTTAATAGCTTTACCTCTTTTCTTTCAGAAATATCTCGAATCGTACATACGAATAGCTGATAATCTTCAACCATTGCATCCCCAATATATAAATCAACGGGAAAAATAATATTATTCTTCCGCTTCGCTTTTGCCTCTATCATTCTACCAATAAAATTTGGCATGAGTATATCGAAGGTAATAGGTGTCTCTCCAGAAACTTCTGATTCAACAGAATGCAAGAGAACTTCGATAGAAGACCCAATAAGGTCATCTTCTTCATAACCAAACATATTTCTTACACTTGGATTAACACTAATAATGGTTCCATCTTCATCGAAGGTGACAATTGTATCCTGTAACGCTTTCTGTAAGACAGAAGAGAATACCGTATTTTTAGTCAAATCCATTTTCGTTATTCTTAGTTCCTTATTCATTTTCTCCAGTTCTGATGTTGTTTGCCAGTTAATCTCATGGAGACTTTTCGTATGGCTTTCATAAATTTGAACAAACTGAGCCACTTTACTTCTTAATGTTTCTGGATTAAAAGGTTTTACAATATAATCAATTGCCCCTACTTGATAACCTTGTGTAATATGTTGAATATCTTGTGAGATGGCGGTAATAAAAATAATGGGAATATGTCGTGATTTTTTTCGTTCTTTAATTAATTTTGCTGTTTCAAACCCGTTTAAACCTGGCATTTGGACATCGAGTAAAATAACAGCGAAGTCATATTTTAAAATGCATTTTAAAGCTTCTTCACCTGATTTAGCAAATACTAAATGATAACGAGGAGAATTTAATACTGCTTCTAGCGCCAAAAGATTTTCTTGTAAATCATCTACCATTAAAATGTAGATTGGTTCCGATACAGAAGAAGATAGATTTTTCTTTTGTTCTATAGATTGAGCCGAATACTGCATAAATATATGAAGCCTCCTATCTATTAACAAGCCATTTACCAACGTTACCTATATATCAGTATCGCTCTATTATTCCTTATAAAGCCAAACTTGAATAAGCGAATATAATTGTTCTAAATTAACTGGTTTACTAATATAATCAGATGCTCCCGCTTCTATACATTGCTCTCGATTATGTTTCATCGCCTTTGCAGTCAATGCAATAATTGGCAATGTTTTAAACTTCTCCTTTTTTCTTATGATGGAAATAGCTTCTAAACCACTCATTTCTGGCATCATAATATCCATTAATACAAGATCAGTGTCCGGGTTTTCCTCTAAAAGATTTATACCATCCTTACCATTTTCCGAATAAAGTATGTCAATATTATACTCCTCTAAAGCTGCATGGATGGAAAAGATGTTGCGTATATCATCATCTATGATTAGGACTTTCTTTCCCGTTAAATGAACACTCTTATTAGAGTCGATGTTCTCTATTAACTCTCCCTTTGCGGTTGCAATCTGCCGATAACTCCCTTCCATAGAAATAGGTTCTTTAGCTAAGACTGTTCCCTTTTTCGTTTGTCCTTTTATAGGCAAATAAATGGAAAAGGAGCTTCCCATTCCTTCGATACTGGTTGCTTCTAATTCCCCTCCAAGCAAGCGGGAAATTTCCTTACAGATAGATAATCCAAGTCCTGTACCACCGTATTTTCTGCTAATGGTTCCATCCGCTTGCTTAAATGGCTCAAAAATAATACTCATTTTTTCCTCAGGAATACCAATCCCTGTATCCTTCACAGTAAAGGATAAAACCACTTCATCAGGTATGGCCAACTTAGAAGTATCTTCCATTTGAACAGAGAGCTCTACCTTTCCCTTTTCCGTAAATTTAAACGCGTTAGACAGTAGATTTTTTAATACCTGATTTAAACGATGGCTATCTGTTTCAATACAAGTAGGAACTTCTTTATCAATTTTTATCAGAAAATCAAGCTTCTTTTGATTAGCGATAGGAGAAAATTGGTTTTTCAAACAATTTAGGATTCCCTCCATTTTCACAGGCTCCTCTATTATCTCCATCATCCCAGTCTCAATCTTTTCCAAGTCTAAAATTTCATTAATCAACCTTAATAATTCATTGCCAGAATAATAGATTGTTTGTAAATATTGAATTTGCTTTGCATTTAAATTTTCATTTTCCTTTTCCACTAGCATTTGCGACAATATCAGCATACTATTTAAAGGTGTTCTCAGTTCATGAGACATATTAGCTAAAAACTCTGATTTATATTGGGAACTATAAATCAACTGCTGTGCTTTTTCTTCTAATTTCTTGCTTATTTTTTCGAGTTCTGCATTTTTTTCTTCTGAAACTCTATATTGAGTCTGCAGTTCCTCATTAATAGCCATTAATTCTTGCTGCTGTGCTTGCAGCTCCTCCGATTGGCTTTGTAGCTCCTCTGTCAAACGTTGTTCATCTTCTAACAATCTCTTAACTTCCAGTCGATTGATAATCCCTTGAATCGATATACCTAAATATTCCACCACTTCTTTAAGTAAACTTTGTTGCAAAGGTCTAACATATTGTAAAGAGGCTAATTCCACAATTGCCAATACCTTTCCTTCATAGGAAATAGGTTGAATCAAGACCTGCTTTGGCTCTGCCTCTCCTGACCCGGATTTAATCTTTATGTATCCTTTAGGGATATCAATAAGACTGATACTTTTATTCTCTTTCGCAGCTTGTCCTACTAGCCCCTCCCCAAGTTGGATAATAGATTGTTGTTCTTGACTATGAAAAGCATAATTTGCTATTTCCTCTAGATAACGAACATTCCCCTTCTTATTTAATAGATAAAAGATACCATATTGGGCACCAACTGCTGGTGTTATTTTGCTAATAAAGTAGTCTGCAAGAGATTCCATTGTTTCTGCCATAGAAAAATTCGTTGTAATTTCTGCCAATTGTGAATCAAGCCAACTTTTCTCTTCTGCCTTTGCACGGCTTTCTATTTCATCCTGAGAATAATTTTCTAAAGTTGTTACCATTTCATTAAAGGCACGGGAAATTTCTCCTATTTCATCCTTTGACGCAACCTTTAATCGTGGGAATTTTATACCTTTTTTGTAGGATATACCAGACATAACAGTAGTAACTTGGCGCAAATTTTTCGTTAATCCTCTAATTAAATAGATAGCTAGCGCTATACTGCATACGACCCCGACAATAATATAAATATACGTCATCAGTACAACGATATCATATGTTTTTTTCGAATTTTCTAGGTCATCCTGCATTTCTTGAATCTGTACTGTATAAAGGGAACTGGCAATTTGCAGTAATCTATTTTTTTCATCATTTTCTCTGACCCAAAAATTTGTATTCATTTTTTTATTTTCAGCTTCTATTATCTGTTGCCCTTTTTCTTCAAATGGTTCGTAAAGGATTTCAAATTTTATTAAAAGATCCTGCGCCTCTTCTCTTTTATCATTCTCTGTTAAAAAATTATGTGCTTTGTTTATTTCCTTTCTTGTATCTTCCATATGTCTCATCGTTATATCATTGAGCGTTTTAGAAGATTGGGAGGACAATTCATAAAGCTGCCTGCTTAAATTATTCACTTCATTCTTTAATGTATAAGCAGCATTTATTCTTTCTGTTTTGTCATGGACAAGTAGATGCATTTTGTCATTTTGCTGTCGAAGCATACTCAGGAGTACAATAATTAGAATGGTGATTAAAATAAAGATAATTCCTAAACCAAAATAAAGCTTTGTACTAAATCTCATGTATCCTCCTATCAATCTACAGTTTAAAAGGCGAAGCTTGGAAGATTATTTTTTTATAAAGTGAAACTTCCTTCAGTGGGGGTTCCTTCCTCCCCCACTGATGGTTAGTTGAACCAATCGGACCTTTACGGACAGTTGATCTCCCACTTCTCTTCCTCGCATACTCATAAGCTTGAGGGGAGTCTTACTGGCCGTTAAGAGTGGGATAAACAAATGAAGACTTTTTAAAGTTATGTAAATAATGCCATTATAAGAAAATTATATGTTAAATAAGGAAATGACACAATATGATAAATGGATGAAACTAGGAGTAACAGAGATGGAGAACAACATAATACTTGGAGACAAAAAGTAATTTTTATAAAGGGTACTAAAGTATTAAAAAACTCCTAAACCTGGTTATCTGTTTAAAGGTTTAGGAGTTTTTCATAATAAATATGTCTTAAAGTTGCCGATTCTTTATAAGCATCATCTAATATCTCTCCTAAGATAGCATCAGAAACTTCCGGAGAAAGTGACTTTTTCTTTATAAGAGTACGAACCTCAAATAAAAAATCAATATACGCAATATAATTATCATCATACGTATGCTGCCATTCTTCCTTTATCTTCTTTGCGAGTTTCGGACTTGCCCCATTAGTGGAAACAGTTAAATGAAGACGCCCCTTTTTAAAGCTAGCAGGAAGCTGACAATTTCCTTCTTCATAGGAGGAAGCATCATTAACCAAACTAATTGATTTAAGTTGTTGGGAGATACGACGATTTTCTTGCGAGTCATTAGTTGCTGCAACGGTTAGAAAGGCTTCGGCAAAATCCTCTTCCATTCCTTTTCTTCTAACCAACTTTATTTCTCCGTTTTTTGAAAGTTCTTCTATTTCACTACAAACTTCAGGGCTAATCACTGTTACACTTGCCCCTTCCGCAAGAAGCATTCTTACCTTTCGATAAGCAATCTTGCCACCACCTACTACTACACAATATTTATCCTTTATATCAACTAGTAATGATAGCATATTCGTCACCAACACTCATTTCTTCTATTCTTTCTTTTAAAATCTCTGCAATGAATGGATCATAGCCTAAATAAGGAGCCAACACGTATTCCTTATCAATACTGTTCATTTCTTTGATTGTCTTTTCCATGGATTTCATTAAAATCCCCGTAAAAAGCAGATAGGGAATCACTAATATATGGCGGTAGGAAGAATGTTCTGCCATTTGAAGCGCTTCTTCAAAGCTAGGTTGTGCTGCTGTTAAATAACAATCTTGTACATCAATCCGATCTACTTGTTTTTCGATTAAAGATGCGATTTTACCTAAATCCCGTTTCACATCTGGATCACTACTGCCACGCCCAACAAGAATGACATGGATCTTTTCATCGTTTTTTTTGTAAAGGGAATTATTTCTGATTTTATCTGACACAATTTCAACCATTTGAGGATGAACACCAATCGGCCTGCCATATTGTAATTGGACGTGCGGATATTCCAATGAAAGCTTTTCTAATACTTCTGGAATATCTTTTTTAGCATGGGCCGCTGTAAGCAGCAGAACCGGTATAATACGAATAGTAGTAGCACCTTTTTCTACGCAATTTCGAAATCCTTCTTCTATGGAAGGTTCCGACAACTCTAAGAAGGAATATTCTTGTATGCCTTGAAATTCATTTGTCTCCATACACTTCTTAACAAATGAGATAGCCTGCTCGCTTGCCTCTTTTACTCTGCTTCCATGACATATATATAATACTGCTTCCATTAAACTACCTCTTTCGGAATGGTTTCTCCGAAGCTTTCCTCAAACCATTGGATTTTCTCTCTCATTTTTACTACTTCGCCAATCACA
Source organism: Niallia alba (assembly GCF_012933555.1). Lineage (GTDB taxonomy): Bacteria > Bacillota > Bacilli > Bacillales > Cytobacillaceae > Niallia > Niallia alba. The sequence goes on along the minus strand of NZ_JABBPK010000001.1, from coordinate 336,713 downwards.
ATCATACATGGATTTTCAATCTTCCCTGTTTCTGCATCCTCTATTACATGATACAAGTCCGTTATAATTGTTTTTTGTTTAAAGGTTGTTCCCCAATTAATTAATGCAACTGGTGTAGTGCTATTTTTTCCAAAAGACAGAAGCTTTGACTGAATATATGGTAGATTTTTCACTCCCATATAGATGGCCAGAGTATCAATTTGAGAAAGTGCCTCCCATTTAATATGGTCTTCCTCTCCATTTTTCATATGTCCTGTTACAAACGCAAACGAAGATCCATAGTTACGATGAGTCACCGGGATACCTGCATAACTTGGCGCAGCAATGCCTGCAGTAATGCCTGGGACTATTTCAAAAGGGATCTGATTTTTTGCTAATTCTTCGGCTTCTTCTCCACCTCTTCCAAATACAAAAGGATCACCGCCTTTTAGCCTTGTTACGATTTTGCCCTTTTTGGCATGTTTGACCAAGGTTTGATTGATCAACTCTTGCTTCATGGCATGATGATGCGGCAGCTTACCGCAATAAATCAGTTCAGCTTTGGGTCTGGCATATTCTAATAACTCTCGATTTACTAAGCGATCATATAAAATAACATCTGCATTTTTGATACATTTTAGTCCTTTTACCGTTATTAAATCTGGATCTCCTGGTCCTGCACCTACTAGGTATACCTTCCCCATTTTATCCACCCTTCTTGTTGTTTCTTTATAGGATCAATTAAAAAAGTGGGGAAAGGAAATAACGATGAACGGAAAGTAATTATCTTGACTTTCGCCCAAGTTTCTCCTTTTCCCTACATTAAGAGATATAATAACCTTTTCCTTTTAAATATTGTACGATTTGTTCCACACACTCTTCAATAGAATGTTTTTCGGTATCCACTATTATTTCTGGATGAGCCGGTTCCTCATACGGAGAACTAATCCCTGTAAATTCTTTAATGATTCCTTTTCTTGCCTTCTCATATAATCCCTTTGGATCTCGAGCCTCACAAGCCTCTATCGAACACTTTATATATACTTCAATAAACTCATTATCTTCTAATAAAGCCCTTACTCTATCACGATCTTCTTGAAATGGAGAAATGAAGGCAGTTAATACTACTTGGCCACTGTCTACAAACAGCTTGCTGACTTCTCCTATTCTTCTGATATTTTCTTTACGATCCTCATCTGAGAATCCTAAGTCTTTATTAATTCCAAAACGAATATTATCTCCATCTAACACATAGCTATTTGTTTGTTCTTCAAATAATCTTTTGGCAACAGCATTCGCAACCGTTGATTTTCCGGAACCAGATAACCCAGTAAACCATAATACATAGCTGTGATGCTTGTTTCTTTCTCTTCTTTCCTTCTTTGTTACAGCATGGTCATGCCATGTAATATTTGCACTTTGGCTCAAAAGTTCTCTCTCCTTTAAGAATGAATTTCTTGTTTCTGCAATCCTTTGATCAACACTTCCACTACTTCTTTACGGCTAAATGTACTTGGTGGAATCTCTCCATTTCTTAAAAGTTCACGAACCTTCGTACCAGATAAAATTTCATGATGCTCACTGCCATGTGGACAAGTCTTTGTGGAAGCCATGTTTTCGCATTTCTTACAATAGAAACTATGTTCAAAGAATAATAGATTAATTCCTAGCTCTTCTTGTGTAAATTGATCGAAAATTCTTTGGGCGTCATAGGTTCCATAGTAACTTCCGACACCAGCATGATCACGACCTACAATAAAATGAGTACAGCCATAATTCTTTCTAACCATGGCATGGAACACTGCCTCTCTCGGCCCTGCATAACGCATAGCTGCTGGGAATACTGCTAGGAAGACACGATCCTCTGGATAGTAATTTTTTAATAGTACTTGATAACTTTCCATACGTACATCGGCTGGAATATCATCCGCTTTTGTTTCTCCTACCAATGGGTTTAAAAATAAACCATCCACTATTTCAAGGGCTGATTTTTGGATATATTCATGGGCACGATGAACAGGATTTCTTGTTTGGAATCCGACTACTGTCTTCCACCCTTTTTCTGCAAACACTGCTCTCGTTTCCGCCGGGTCTAAGTAAAAGCTACTAAAATCTGTTTTTTCTACTTTCTTTAAAAGATTAATTGGGCCGCCAAGATAAATATTTCCCCGGTCATACATTTTCTTGACACCAGGATGTGCTAAATCATCGGTACGATAAACGGAAACAGCCTCTTTATTTTTATCAGGAATATAAATATCCTCCACTGTAAGTACACCATACACTTCTCCTTGATGTACTAATTTTACGGTTTCGTGAAGTTCAATAGTTTCTGATTGTTCTTTTGAAATAGGCAATGTAATAGGAATACTCCACACTTCTCCAGTTGACAAGTGCATGTTATCTACCACTGCTTCATAATCTTTTTGTGATAAAAATCCTGTTAGTGGGCTATACGCTCCGTTGCCAATCAACTCCAAATCACTAAGTGCAATAGTGTCTATTTCTAGTTCTGCCGTGAGTTTAGATACATCAAAATTAGGGTTGTATAAATTAATTAATTTTCCACCATGTGGTTGGCTTAGTGACATTTTTAGCACACCTTTCTTTTTTCGACTATTTTAGTAGTTAACTTTTTTTACTAAGTTATTAATTTTAAATACCGCCACCGTCTTCATAAATAGTACTGTTATCTTCACGAATGGTTTTCATTAAACTTATAATTCCAAGTGTAGCAATACATACACTAAGAATGATAAGAACACTATAGATATCTGCTTTAATAAATAATTGAACCAAGCTATACGAAATAACTAGTGATAAAATTGGAGAAACAAGCCATACCTTAAATATTCTTAACACCAATTTCTTTTTCAGTATCTCATATCCATTCTTAGAAACACCTATTCCTATAATTGCAGAGCTAGTTACTTGTGTTAACGGAACTGGTATTCCAAAGATAGACGCAATCATTACTAATGTTGCACCGGTTCCTGAGATTAATCCTCCTTCAAGCTTGCTAAATTGAACAATTTTCTTTCCATTTGTCTGTAATACTCTACCACCTAAGAAAAAGGCGCCAATTGCAATAAAGAATCCTCCAATAACTACTCCTGTATTCATCGATATGAGATTGGCACCAACTAATGGGCCAATAGAGTTTGCAACATTGTTCATTCCTGCTGAGAATGCTTCAAAGCACCCAATGATAATGACAAAAATCGATAAATATTTTTCATTGTTTGGATTGCGGATCCATTCATTTTGATCCTCTAACTTCCTTATATATTTCCCAGCACCTAAGGCGATAAAAAAAGAAACAATAGGAACTAAAATCCAAAAGAAAACAATCCATAAAATATTAGCAATATACAAACTTTTGAAGGCCACACCTACTCCTACTACACTACCAACTGTAATTTCACTTGTTGATAGGGGAATCCCCATTATATTAGCAATAAATAAGGAGAGAGCCGCTGATGATAAAATGATTAAGACGATTTTGGCATCAAGGATATCACTTGGAATGAGCCCTTCCCCAACCGTTTTTACTACTTCGCTTCCTCCAATAACAGCGCCTAGAAAAATGGCAACCCCACATATGAGAAGAGCAACTCTTTTTTTAGGAATGGCGCCAGATCCATATGCAACACCAAGACTTGCTGCTGCACCACTCGCGCCAATGTTCATTGCAAAAAACAATGACATAATACCTGCTAAAATAACGATCATATCCCTATACCTCTACTCCTTATTGTAAGTGTAACCCACATTCTGTTTTGCCTTTTCCTGTCCATCTTCCAGATCGTAAATCATCCATATTAATGGCAGGCTGTGTACATGTCCTGCAGCCAATGCTAGGATATCCCTTATCGTGAAGAATATTGTAATCTAAAGAATTCTTATGGGCATATCTCCAAACATCTTTCCATGTCCAATGAATAAGCGGACAAACTTTAACGGACTTGAATTTATTATCTTTATTAAAATATTGCGTATTTTTTCTTGATTCGGATTGTTCTCTTCGAAGGCCTGATATCCAAGCAATCGGTTCAGACAATACTTCATTTAAAGGAATAACTTTACGAATCTCACAGCATTTATTTGGATTTGATAACCAAAGTTCATCTCCATATTGAGCAGCTTGTTCTTCCAATGTAATCGCTGGTTTTTTCATTTCAATTTGCAAATCTGGATACCGTGTTTTTACTTTTTCAATTAATTTATATGTTTCATCAAAATGTACATCTGTGTCTAAAAAGACAATATGTGCATCTTTTTTTATTTTGGAAATTAAATCGATTAGGACAATTCCTTCTATTCCAAAACTACATGCATAGACAATATCATCTTCGTACGTATCATAAGCCCACTTTAAAACCTCTAAGGCTCCCTTTGTTTCCGTTTCACTTGAAAAGTCAACAGGAGGATACGTATCAATAGTTTCATAAGTTAATAATGGACTCATAAAAAAACCCTCCAATCTTATTAGAAAAACGTTAATACCTATTTAAGCAAGGGCAAAAGCCGCTAGTCCCTTTTACCAAACACTAGTTCAACTATCACGGATTATGTGACAATTAACACAAAAAGGCAGCTTTAACCCACTTTCTCAGTTAAAGTTGCCTCTAGTTTTCTAGTCAGCCTCTTTATAAAACGCCTTAATCAGAATATTCCCTCATAACAGGCTACTACCACTTATTTTCCTAAGCGTATTTTTTCATTTTTTTCAATTTGGATTATTTTCCCGTCTTGTATCACTAATGTGACAGATCCAAATTTCATGGTTTTTAGAATTGCCTCTAATTGAGTTTTCACTTTGTCTAGCTGATTTGTTTCCCCCACCAACAAATCCCTCCTTAAGAAAGGTGAAATCTTTATAAAACCTTTTGAATAGCCCTTATGCCAGACATTTTTTGATATCCAATACTCTTACCAAATGGCTGTTTGAATTTTTAGCGTTTAGAAATAGACAAACCCAAAAGATAAAGAAATCCTTCCCATTCGGAAAGATTGTAGGTACTTATTCCTTACCTTATCTTTCAAAATGGTTATCCATTTTGTTGGATTTAGCACCTTGCCTGTGAGCAGGTTGCCGGACTTCTTTGGGCCAATTCCCTCAGTCTCTCTTGATAAGCATCGTTATTTTCTAAATTTTATCATAATTGTTATTATTGTCAATAAGTTTTACTAGTTGTTTAGTCGGAATTATTTTTGGTATCTCCTAGTATTTAAGAAGGGAGATACTCTCTCTCATTATATAAAATAAGATTTTACTAGTGCATGACCAAACTTAAAAATGACCCTTTTTCTTTTGCAAAAATAGCTGATTAGCACTAGGCTACATCAGCTATTTTCCATTTCTTATTTCTTTCTTATTTTTAATAATGGCTTGGCAATGATTGGCGTTAAAATACCTGATAAAATCGCTTCTGGGACCCCATTTGTACCAACAACGGCCAAGATTGCGGGTAGAAGTTTTTCTACATTCACTCCAATAGCATTTGCATAAGGTTCTCTTACAAATAAATAGACAAAGCCAAGCACAAGAATAGTATTGGTTAAGGACCCAATAACACCAGATATACTCATTGCTAAAGTCTCATTCATTCTGTCTTTCAGTACTTTATAAAATAAGATTCCTGCTACAACTCCAATCATTACTCTTGGAAAAACAGATATCAATGGATTTGTGAAAATTATCGGTGCTAGGGCACTTGTTGGAAAAGTGAATGCGCGAATAAACGTGATAACTCCCCATACTCCTCCGATAATCGCGCCATCTAATGGTCCTAAAACAATCGCCGCGATAATAACGGTAACCGGAATGATTGTTAAGCTTAGTGCAGGAGTCGGGATATATCCTAATATCGGAACGAAAGTTTGAATAATTATAATTGCTGAAAGCAGTCCTAGTAGAACCAAGCGAGTTGTTTTATTTTTTTTCTTCATCTGCGAGTAGTTCTCCTTATTAGAAAAAGGAAGGTTCATCACTTTTTCTTCTATATAATAAAATTCCTTTGTTATCATACTACAAACGCTAGTCATTTTTCTATGATTATAGAAGGAATTTCTGCTTTTTCCTTTATAGGATGGAACTAATTACTTCCAGTTATACATTTCACCTAGACAATGTTACTTACTCTGTATAAGGAAATGTCGCTTTAAGAGTTTCCATAAATGTAAGAACATTTTGCTTCTCCTTCATAATTGGAGCAAATAGATAGGATAATCTTCTTGTAAAACGAGTATTTACTACTGGGATAATACACAGGTTCCCATTCTTTACATCTCTTTCTATTACACTTTTGGATAAAAGAGATAAGCCATACCCATTAATAATGGTTTCCTTAATTCCTTGATTACTGCTAATTGTCAAAAATGATTTTGCTCTTAGTCCATTGGAACGAATAACATGATTCAAGTATTCCCTTGTCCCCGATCCGACCTCTCTTGTAATCCATGCTTGATCATGGAGTTCTGAAATCGAAACTTGCTCTCGCTTTGCTAGCGGGTGATGGACAGATGCAACAATAAATAACTCATCCTCCATAAAAGGCACAACCTGCAATTCCTTATTGTTTGTCTGTCCTTCAATTAAGCCAATATCTACTTCATACAATCTTACCGCTTCCACAATTTCCTCCGTATTCCCAATCGTTGCTTGTATTTGCAACTCAGGATGCTGCTGTTGCAAATCAAGTAATAAAGAAGGGAGTATATATTCACCAATTGTAAAGCTCGCACCTATTTTAAGCTCCCCTTTTATCGCATGATGGTGCTCTGTAATATGCTGTCTTGTCTGCTCATATAAGCGTATCATCTGAACCGCACAATCATATAGCATTTGACCTGTTGGGGTTACCTTTAGATACTTGGGTGAGCGGTCCAGTAATTTTGTTTGAAATTCTTTTTCGAGATTCTTTATATGCAAACTAACACTTGGCTGTGACATCAGCAACATTTCTGCTGTCTTTGTAAAATTTTTCACTTCAACAAGTGTTACAAATATTTTTAAGGCATCATACTGCATGATTTTTTCCTCCATATGGTTTAACTAGTTTAGATGAGTTGTTACTTCCGCTTTTTTGAATGAGAAGGATAGTAGCCAATTATTAAAATTACTAATAGTTGCAATTATTTATATGTATTTTACTAATTCCTTTATTTGCAGTAAAGTACAATTAGAATACGTGTCATATGAGGATGGTTTAGGCGTTTTTCTTTATGTTTGGCTTGTTTTTGGCGTTTTAACGTCTTGTCGCCTATCCAACTTTCAGTCACTAGTTAGATAAATCTACTATTAGATGGTGATTCTAAAAGACATCTATCCAATCCTTAGCTTTTGGAATAGATGAAAGGCTTTTAGAAAAGGCTTTTTTCTAAAGGATTGTTGTTTTATCAATCGAAAAAAAAGAATTAGTTGGAAAAATGGAGCAGCCGAAATACACGAAGAGGCCACGGGGATTAGCGAGACAGCCTGAGACCCCGCAGGCGAAGCTGAGGAGGCTCAGAGCGAGCCCCACGGAAAGCGAAGTGTATTCCGGCTACGGGTAATCGCAACAAACTTTACGAAAACAACCTTAGAAAAACATTATTCCACTGCTTGTTCCAAATAGTAACAGGCTTCTTTTGTTTTTCTAATCCGATTTGTCTGATAGGATTAATAAATATACAGTGACAATCCTCCCTTTTCATTATAAAATGAATCTCAAGAATTATCTTACTAATCAAACAATGCCAAGAAACGTTATTATCTATGCGAGGTGAAAGTGTTGCAGCTTCAAGTAATAAACAGCCCATTTAATCAAGAACAAACTGAATTATTAAACAGCCTATTACCAACTTTAACAGAATCACAAAAAATTTGGCTAAGTGGCTATTTATCTGCTTCCACGACAACAGTGGCAACAGCAGAATTACCTAACTTAACAACTGAAATAACAGAACAAAAGGCAGCAAAGCCAATTACCAAAGACATTACAATTCTTTTTGGTTCTCAAACAGGCAATGCACAAAATCTTACCAAAAATCATGGTAACCGTTTAAAAGAAAACGGATTTAATGTTACTGTGCAATCAATGAGTGACTTTAAGCCTAATAATCTTAAAAAAATACAAAATCTTCTTATTATTGTTAGTACACATGGCGAAGGTGACCCGCCAGATACAGCAATAGCATTCCACGAATTTCTACATGGAAAACGCGCACCAAAGCTAGAGGGTCTCCAGTACTCCGTATTGGCGCTTGGCGATAGTTCTTATGAGTTCTTTTGTGAAACAGGCAAACAATTTGATAAGCGTTTAGAGGAATTAGGCGGAATCAGACTTTACCCACGTGTAGATTGCGATCTTGATTATGATGAACCGGCAAATGAGTGGTTTGAAGGTGTAGTAAGTGGCTTAAATCTCCAATCGAAGTCAACAGTCACCAATACAGTAAATACAGCACCAACATCTGTCCAAGATTCTGGCTACTCCCGCACCAATCCGTATTATGCTGAAGTACTTGATGTCATTAATTTGAATGGTCGCGGTTCAAATAAAGAAACATTCCATGTTGAACTTTCTCTTGAGGATTCTGGAATTTCCTACGAACCAGGCGATAGCCTTGGAATATTTCCAAACAATGATCCAGAGCTGGTCGACCTTTTAATAAAAGAGCTAGACTTCTCACCAACAGAAAGTGTAACGATCAATAAACAAGGTGAAGTGCTCGCTTTTCGTGAAGCTCTATTAACCTACTACGAAATTACCGTTTTAACAAAGCCACTATTACAAAAGTTTTCCGCAATAACAGCTAATAAGTCTTTAGCTGCATTGCTAGGTAAAGGAAACGAGGAAAAATTAAAAGATTATATGAATGGTCGAGACTTATTAGATCTTATCCGTGAGTTTGGTCCATTAGACACAAATGCTCAAACATTTGTATCCTTGCTTCGTAAGCTGCCTACTCGGCTTTATTCGATTGCCAGTAGCTACAAAGCAAATCCTGATGAAGCACATTTAACAATCGGGGCAGTTCGTTACCACGCAAACGGAAGAGATCGCAATGGCGTTTGTTCGGTTCAAATAGCAGAACGTATCCAGCCAGGTGATAAGCTGCCTATCTATATCCAAAACAATGAAAATTTCAAACTTCCTGAAAATCCAGAAACACCTATTATTATGGTCGGACCTGGAACAGGCGTTGCCCCATTCCGTTCTTTTATGCAAGAAAGAGAGGAAATTGGTGCACAAGGAAAATCGTGGCTATTTTTTGGAGACCAGCATTTCGTAACAGACTTTCTCTATCAAACAGAATGGCAAAATTGGCTTAAGGATGGCGTGTTAACGAAATTGAATATCGCTTTTTCTCGAGATAAAGCAGAAAAGGTTTACGTTCAGCATCGTATGCTTGAACATAGCAAAGAGCTATTTGAATGGCTAGAGGACGGGGCAGTTCTCTATATTTGTGGAGATGAAAAGCATATGGCACATGATGTACATCAAACACTTCTTGCTATTATTCAAAAAGAAGGCCAAATGTCTTTAGAAAAAGCGGAAGAATATGTAGCAGCTATGATTCAAAACAAGCGTTATCAACGTGACGTTTATTAATTAATTTTTACAGGAAAGGAGTTTTCTATAAATGGCTAAACAAGTATTAAAAGCACCAGATGGATCACCAAGTGATGTGGAACGAATTAAAGAAGAAAGTAATTATTTACGTGGCACATTAAAAGAATCCATGGAAGAAGAAATAAGCTCTGGTATTTCAGAAGATGATAACCGTTTAATGAAATTCCATGGCAGTTATTTGCAGGATGACCGTGATATTCGCAATGAAAGAGCTAAACAAAAGCTAGAGCCTGCCTACCAATTTATGCTCCGTGTTCGAACTCCAGGTGGAGTAGCAACACCTGCTCAATGGTTGACAATGGATGATTTAGCTCAAAAATATGGAAATCATACATTAAAATTAACCACACGCCAAGCTTTCCAAATGCATGGCATTTTAAAATGGAATATGAAACAAACTATTCAAGATATTCATCAATCCTTGCTTGATACAATTGCTGCTTGTGGAGACGTAAACCGTAATGTTATGTGTAACCCAAATCCGTATCAATCAGAGTTACATAGTGAGGTTTATGAATGGTCTCAAAAATTAAGTGATCATTTATTACCTCGTACACGCGCTTATCATGAACTTTGGTTAGATCAGGAAAAAGTTGCTTTCTCTCCAACAGTGGAGGAAACTGAAGTAGAGCCAATGTACGGAAAACTTTACTTGCCTAGAAAATTTAAAATTGGTATTGCCGTTCCTCCTTCCAATGATATTGATGTTTTTTCTCAGGATCTTGGGTTTATTGCTATTACAGAAGATCAAAAATTAGTTGGATTCAATGTAGCAATCGGCGGTGGGATGGGAATGACTCATGGAGACAAAGCAACTTACCCTCAGCTTGCAAAAGTGATTGGGTATTGTACTCCAGAGCAAATTCTTGAGATTGCTGAAAAAGTAATTACGATCCAACGTGATTACGGTAATCGTTCTGTTCGTAAAAATGCTCGTTTCAAATATACCGTGGATCGCCTTGGTTTAGAGAATGTAGTAGAAGAACTAGAAAATCGATTAGGTTGGAAGCTACAAGAAGCAAGAGAATTCCGCTTCGATCATAATGGAGATCGCTATGGCTGGGAAAAAGGCATCAAGGGAAAATGGCATTTCACTTTATTTGTGGAAGGCGGTCGTATTAAAGATTATGAGAACTATCCTTTAATGACCGGATTACGTGAAATTGCTAAAGTACACACTGGAGATTTCCGATTAACTGCCAATCAAAACCTGGTTATCGCTAATGTTTCAAGCCGTAATAAAAAGAAAATTGCTAATTTAATAGAACAATACGGCATAATGGATGGAAAGCTTTTCTCTGCTCTACGCCGTAATTCAATCGCTTGTGTATCACTACCAACTTGCGGACTAGCCATGGCCGAAGCAGAGCGATATTTACCAGTATTAATTGATAAGATTGAGAAAATTATTGATGAAAATGGATTGCGCGAAGAAGAGATTACCATTCGTATGACTGGCTGTCCTAACGGCTGTGCCCGCCATGCTTTAGGAGAAATTGGTTTTATCGGGAAAGGTCCCGGAAAATACAATATGTATTTAGGAGCTGCCTTTAATGGAAGTCGCTTAAGCAAACTCTATCGCGAAAATGTTGGCGAGGAAGAAATCCTTTCAGAGCTCCGTGTGCTGCTCCCTCGTTATGCAAAAGAACGCCTAGAACATGAACATTTTGGAGATTTTGTCATACGCGCTGGCGTTGTTAAAGAAGTAACAGATGGTACTAATTTTCACGATTGATTGTTGAATAGTTGACACCACTTTAATCATTTTTGATTGGGTGGTGTTTTTTGGGATTGAGGTTGGTGGTGGGGTATCGTTATGTTTGCTGGTTTGGCTGATATTTTCGATGTTTGGCTGATTTCCTTGCTGCTTTGGCTGATATTTTCGATGTTTGGCTGATTTCCTTGTTGCTTTGGCTGATATTTTCGATGTTTGGCTGATTTCCTTGCTGCTTTGGCTGATATTTTCGGAGTTTGGCTGATTTCCTTGCTGCTTTGGCTGATATTTTCGATGTTTGGCTGATTTCCTTGCTGCTTTGGCTGATATTTTCGATGTTTGGCTGATTTCCTTGTTGCTTTGGCTGATATTTTCGATGTTTGGCTGATTTCCCCACCGCTTTGGCTGATATTTTCGATGTTTGGCTGATTTCCCCACCGCTTTGGCTGATATTTTCATTGTTTGGCTGATTTCCCCACCGCTTTGGCTGATATTTTCATTGTTTGGCTGATTTCCCCACCGCTTTGGCTGATATTTTCATTGTTTGGCTGATTTCCCCACCGCTTTGGCTGATATATCTATATTTTCATGAGATTTTCCACCATTGCATTTCAGTCCACTATAAAACAAACTAATTTTCCACTCATAGGCCAACCTAATTTTGTATATATTTAAGCTTGTAATACATGAAAAATTCTCTACTAAACAACTAGGAGGCTACATTATGTCTGTTAATCCAGCTTCTCCTTCCTTTCAGCTCTTTGGCGATTCAACTCAGTCTGTGAATTATAAAAGGGATTCCTATAATTACATTACACAATTATTTTCTGATCAATTACCAGCTATACATACTGGGTTATTCAATGTGCATCTAAATCAAGGAATCATCGTACAGCCGCACTGGCATACAAATGTAAATGAACTTGTTTTTGTCATTAGCGGGGAAGTAATAACATCTGTCTTCAATCCTTTTACGCAAAGTATTATGACTTATCATGTAAAACCAGGGCAGGCTTCTCAGTTCCCTAAAGGATGGTTTCACTGGATTGTTGCATTGAGAAACAATACTCATTTTCTTACTATTTTTGATCAACCAACACCGGATATTGTTTATGGCTCTGATTTTCTCCGCTTTTTGCCTAAAGAGATTGCTAACAGAGCTTATTGTGTAAATGAAGCGGCTTATGCAAATGCGATTGCACCTATTAATCAATCCACTATTCTTGGACCACCACTAAACTGTAATCAACATGGCGGCACAATGAACCATCCACACCATGTCACGCAGCCTTCACCTACTACCCATCCTTATATTGATCTCTCCCCTCCGCCTACCCCTTATTAAATGTGATTTGGAGGTTAACACCGTGACGAAGAAAAAATATTATGGATCGGAAACAAAATGTGAAGAGATGAAATGGACTTTTCCGCCTCAACACCAAACAAGACAGCCTGGCTTTGAATACCTTATGGAACCCCTTCCCATTTTTGATAATCCCAATTATATTGGAACAGGTAAATTAAAAGGTCGTACCGCTATTATATCCGGGGGAGATAGTGGCATCGGAAGAGCGGTGGCAGTGGCCTTTGCAAAAGAGGAGGCAAATATCGTTATCTCTTATTACGATGAGCATACAGATGCAGAAACAACGAAACAGGCAATCGAGCATTACGGCAGTTCATGCTTGCTTATTCCAGGAGACTTACGAAGAAAAGAACACTGTGAATTCATTGTGCAAAAAACGTTAGAGGCGTTTGGAAAAATCAATATTCTAGTAAATAATGTAGCTGTCCAATTTTTACAAGAGGACTTAATGTCAATAACAGATGAACAATGGGAATTGACCTTTGATGTTAACATTCATTCCTATTTCCATTTAACAAAAGCCACCTTACCTCATTTAAAAAAAGGAGCTAGCATTGTCAACACGACGTCAGTTGTTGCCTATATCGGTGCAAGTAAAATGATCGATTACGCAACTACAAAAGGTGCGATTGTTAGCTATACAAGAGCACTCGCTAATAATCTTGTAAGCGAAGAAATTCGAGTTAATGCGGTGGCTCCAGGTCCATTTTGGACACCGATCCAGCCTGCAACCAAACCTGCCGAAAGTATTGCCATTTTAGGTACGGATGTACCAATGAAGCGCGCTGGCCAGCCATATGAAATCGCCCCGGTATATGTGCTACTTGCCTCCGATGACGGTTCTTATATCACAGGGCAAACAATTCATGTAAACGGTGGTGCGATGGTTGCTACTTAGGAACTAGCAAAAAGGACAACAGTACTTCCCTGTCGTCCCTTCATCATCAGCAAATTACTTTTCTTTTCTCAATACCATTACTTCATAAGGGGAAAGCTCTACATGCTCATCTATTGTTTCCTGTGTAAGCAAATCATAGAAGGATTCCTTTAACATAATGGTTTGCTTTTGTTCGGTAAAATTCATCACAAAGAAGTAATAGTAATCGTCTGATTCTCTTGTTTGAACAGACACACCTTCTTCATGCAAAATGTTAGTTTCTGTATGAAGCTTTACTTCCTGTTGAATTTCTTCATAGAGATCGTCTAAAAAGGACTGTTCTGTTCTAGCCCCTATAAAATAAGTTTTTCCTTTACCATAGCTGTTTTTTACAACTGCAGGATTTCCTTGATAAAAGTCTTCCATATAAGTTGCTAAAACATCTGCTTCCTTATTTTCAAAAATAGTACAGTAATCCTTTATTTCATATTGCTTTCCATTATAAATAAGCGCATTTCGATCTTTTGGATAAAGTGTATCTGTTTCTTTTACTTCCATGCCAAATATACGTTTTAATGGGGCTGGCCACCCTGATAGATGTGCAAGATCCGTATCATCGACAAGACCACTAATATAAGAACTTACTAATGTCCCTCCATTAAAAACATAGCTTTCTAATTTAGAAATAGTCTCGTCAGACATCATATAAAGCATTGGAGCAATAACTAAATCATAGGAAGCAAGCTCTTGATTTAATGTAACTATATCGACACTAATATCCTTTTTCCAAAAACTTTGATAATGCTTTTGCAACGTTTGAGGATATTGCTTTGTTGAATCGGAGAATCCTTGTGCATCGTTTAAAGCCCAGTTATTTTCCCAATCATATACAATTGCTACTCTTGCTTGTTTATGCGTTCCCTTTACTTCAGCAATCTTCTCTAAAGCTCCACCAACTGCTGAAACCTCTTGAAAGACTCGATTCGTTTCACTATTATCATGATCCACTACTGCCCCGTGAAATTTCTCAGAGGATCCTCTTGATTTTCTCCATTGAAAATACAGAACACTGTCTGAACCATGTGCAATAAATTGCATGGAGGATAGCAAATGCATACCAGGTCTCTTCGTTTTATTCACATCATGCCAGTTTACCCCACTTGGTGTACTTTCCATAATGAGAAAAGGCTGTTGTTTTAAAGAGCGATACAAATCATTGATAAAACCAACTTTTGCAGCTAAGTCCTTTGTTTCCTCCCAATCATTGTGCCAAGCAGGATAGCAATCCCAACTAACAATATCCACATGCTTTGCAAACTCACTATAATTCAAACTTTGAAAGGGTATTAAATCATGCGTGTCTGCCATAAAGTTTGTTGTAATAGGGATAGATGGAGAGATTTCCCTTAATGGCACTATTTCATGCTTGTAAAAATCAATTGTTTGGTCAGTGACAAAACGCTTCCAATCTAAATTCAATCCATGTACCATACTCTCTCCAATAGAAGAAGGCGATTCAATTTCCGACCACTCAGTAATCGTATGGCTCCAAAACGGTCCCCACCAAGCATGATTTAGTTTTTCCAATGTTTCATACTTATCTTTTAACCAGCTGCGGAAGTTCGCTTGGCAAAAATCACAATGACAGTCACCACTAAATTCATTAGAAATATGCCACATTAGTAATGCAGGATGATTTCCATAACGTTCTGCTAGTTTTCTATTAATGATGGCAACTTTTTCTCGATAAATGGGAGAAGAAAAGCAATGGTTATGACGTCCCCCCTGCAACATTTTCGTACGCTTCTCAGAAGTTCTTAATACCTCTGGATATTTTTTCGACATCCATGCTGGTCTTGCCCCACTTGGTGTTGCCAAAATTACTCTTCCGCCCATTTTGTGAATAGCATCGATTCTTTCATCGAGCCAACCAAACTGAAATTCACCTTCTGTTGGTTCAAGTGCACTCCACGCAAATACGCCCAATGTGAATGTATTTGTTTTGGCTTGTTTCATCAGTCGTAAATCATCTTTCAATATTTCTGGATAATCGAGCCATTGATCAGGATTATAATCTCCACCATGCAATAAGCGATTATCTGCTACTGTTTTATCTGTCATCTTAATGCCCTCCGATTCTTATCCTTTTGTTCCTCCTGCTGTTAATCCAGATACGAAATGCTTCTGTAAAGCTACAAATACAATCGCAACCGGAATACTTATCAGAATAGCTCCAGCTGCAAAGGTGGTGTAGCTTGCTCCCATTTTATCGCTGACTAATTTATAGAGCCCTATTGGAAGTGTATAGTACTCTGGATTTCTCAAGATTACTGAAGATATCGCAAAATCACCCAATGGAGCAGTAAATCCGTTCATCGCAACTACTGCCAGCATCGGTCGAGATAAAGGCATGAGTATTCTCCAAAAAATCCTTGTGTTGCTAGCACCATCAATCTTCGCACTCTCGTCCAAATCCAATGGGATGGAATCAATATATCCCTTCATCAAATACGTATTCATTGGTATTTGACCGCCGACATAAATGAATATTAACAACCAGTGACTATTGATTAATCCAAGCATTTGCGCTAAAACAAAAATCGCGATTAAAGCGGAAAACTGTGGAATCATCTGTAATAACAAAAATAGCATGAGACCATTTTTTCTTCCCTTAAATCGGAAACGGGAGAAAGCGTAAGCTGTATAGGATACACATAAGATGGAAAATACCATCGTTAGAATACTAATTTTCATGGAATTCATATACCATTTTCCATAATATAGAGTACCTTCCTGTTGGAATAGGTCTTTATAATGACCTATCGTTGGATTATCAGGGACAACACGCGTACTCACCAAGCTATTTCCAGGATTAAAGCTTGCACCAATGGTCCAGACTAACGGATAAATGATAGCAGCACATACAAAAAGTAAAAGAAGGTAAGTCAGCGTCATTCGAATCGTCCGCTGTTTTTTGATACTGACTATTTTTTTCGTCATCTTATTTTACCTCCTTAAACGAATTCGTTCTTCTGAATTGCCATAAAGCAATGCTAATAACAAAAATACTTAGTAGAATCGTTAATGCAGCAGCAAGCGCATATTGACTGTTCTGCATCGTTAATTTATATATCCAAGAAACTAAAATATCTGTACCGCCTGCAGTGGAGCCTGGAACTGCTGGCCCTCCAGCATTAAACAAATATATAATATTGAAGTTATTAAAATTGAACGTGTATTGCGTAATGATAATTGGTGCCATTGCATATAAAATTAATGGCAAGGTGATATTCTTAAATTTTTGAATAGGCGATGCTCCGTCAATAGTAGCTGCTTCATACAAATCATCTGAAATAGATTGAAGTACCCCTGTTGTTACAATAAATATATATGGGAACCCTAGCCAGCCTTGAATAAGCAACAATGCAAGTCGCGTCCAATTCGGACTTGTTAGCCAAGGGATGGCATCTATTCCAAGGAATGCCAAGATAGAATTGTTAATTGCTCCAAAACTATCATTAAACATTCCAGCAAAAACTAAAATCGTAACAAATCCAGGAACTGCCCATGGCAATACTAAAATGGTCCGAAAGAATTTTTTAAAGCGTAATTCCTTCTGGTGAACGACCACTGCTAAGAATATCCCAATTGCTACTTGAAGCGTTGAGGCGATTAATGTCCAAATTAATGTCCATCCTAATACATCAAAAAAAGTAGCACGCCATATATCAACAGTAAATATTTTCTTAAATGTCTCCAGCCCTACCCAATCCACTAAGTTAGCTGGTGCTGAGTGATATAAATCGTAATTAGTAAACGCAAGGGCAAAACAAAATAGAATAGGAAAAATAACGGAGAAAACAAGTAAAATAAAGGCTGGACTTGTAATGATATATGGATAGCCTTCTGCCAAAAGAACTTGATACTGCTCTTTTATAGAAGGAATATCAAAGCCTTCTTCTCTCCTCTTTCCGATCGCATAAGCGTCTTTTATATTAAAGTAGTAAAATGCTAATCCGAAAAAAATTACAATTAAAGCGATGATCCCTTCTGCCAGCAAGAAGATCGAATTATCCCGGGGTACTTGTTCACCAAGTGTAACAATCCCCCAAAGCCCCATATTAAATAAATCCTTAAAAACAATAATAAATGCGATAGAAAAGACAAGGAAGAATGCTCCCTTACCCCACTGCTTATTATAAAACTGTCCTAATCCTGGAATAATGGATAATAACGCAGCCTTTTTCGCAAACTTTGTATCCTTATCAACTGTATTTGCCTGGAAGCTCATACCTAAACTTCACCTCTCTCCTTTTAAAAGGGACGAGTAATTTTTCGTACTGTCCCTTCTTGTCTCAAGTTAGTTTCCACTATTCGCAGCAATAGAACCTTTAATTGTTTCTACTGCCGTAGTTAGAGCTTCTTCTGGTTTTGCTTTTCCAGTAGCAATCGTTTGAAGTGCAGAGTCAACAGGTTGCCAAACTGCATCCATTGCTGTAATGCCTGGTGTTAGTTGAGAATATTGAGATTGATTGGCTACCGCCTTCGCATTTTCACTTTCTGTTACAGCTGGATCCTCTGCCAATGCTTTCACTGCTGGGACCTCTTTCGTAATTTCATAACGTGTTTTCGAATTTTCTTCATTCGCTAAAAACTTTACTAACTCTTCCGCTAACTCAGCGTTTTTGCTATATGTGCTTACGTTATAGCTTTTAACTCCGATAAAGGAGCCCATATGCTCTCCATTCGCTAACATTGGAAGTTCCGTTACCCCGTAATTGATGCCTGCTTTTGCATATGGTTCTAAATTCCATGGTCCAGAAATAACTGCCGCTGCTTTTCCTTCTGTAAATAGAGAGTCTAGAACGTTAATACCTTGCTCACCGATAATGCCTGATGGGAATAATCCGTCTTTATAGAATTTAGAAATATATTCTGCTCCATCGATAGCTCCATCGTTCGCTAAGCCAATATCCTCTGGATTATAAGTGCCAGAACTATCCTGCCCGAATACATAACCGCCATATCCGCTTAAAACACCATTTGCATAATAGATTTGATCCCATAATGCCAATAATCCATAATTACCGTCCTTTGTTACACTTTTAGAGAACTCGTACCATTCTTCGGTGGTTTTAGGCAATTGGTCTTCACTCACTAAGTCCTTGTTATAGTATAAAATGGTTGTTTCTACTGCTTTAGGAAGCCCGTATACTTTACCATCTACAATTTGAGAATCCATCGCTGCCTCTGTATACGATGCCTTAAGGGTATCATCCACTGTGATTTCTTTTAAAATCCCTTCTGTGACAGCTGTTCCAATTTGATCAGCGGGAATCGTAATAACATCAGCACCTGTGCCTGCAGGACCGTCTAATCGTAAATCCTCTAATTGATCTGCATATGCTTTTTCTTCCACTTTAATTTTCACATTATTTTCTTCTTCAAATTTTTTAATTGCATCTGCAATCCCATCGGATTTACTTTGATCTTCCCATACAAGGAGATCATATCCATTATTATTTTTCTTGGAAGATGTATCGTTATTTGTTTCACCAGACGGTCCACAACCTGCTAGTGCCAAAGCTAAAGAACTACTCAAAAGTATTGTTGTCAGCCTTTTTTTCATCTTTTTTTCCACCCTTTGCTTTAATATTTTACTGAAAACGTTTTCTAACAAAAGGATACTACACATCTATTTCTTTGTAAATATATTTAGTAACATTTTTTATTTAATAAGTAACGATTCAACACCAAATAAATTTAACCTTCTTATAAAAACCAATCAATCACTTTACTTACCATAGAACAACCGAAGGAAAACAATTTACTAAAAAACATTACTAATTTATTAGTAAATAGCTTATAATGAAAGTATTGTAGAACAGTGCTTTTAGGAGGTTTACATGGTCACCATTAAAGATATTGCAAAAAAAGCAGGTTTTTCTCCATCGACCGTTTCAAGATTATTGAACAATGATTCAACACTTTCCATTTCTCCAGAAACTAAGAAGAGAATTTTAGATACGGCGCTTGAATTAGGCTATGAAAGAAAAAGTATTCAACCATTAATAGAAAAAGTAGCACTCCTTTACTGGATCACGGAAAAAGAGGAGCTAGAAGATGTTTATTTTAAACAAATGCGATTGGAATTGGAGAAAAATGCTCTTAATCATAATATAGAGTTGCATTTGTTTAAACACGAAGATGGCGTCAAAAGTATTCCTAATGATATATCCGGCTTTATTGCTGTAGGTGCATTTTCAACAGAAGAGATACAAAAACTAAGAAAGAAAACAAAAAGGGGGGTTTTCATTGATACAAACCCCGTTCCAGATTTATATGATGCTGTTCTGCCGGATACAGTAAGAATTACAAAAAAGGCAATTGATTACTTTATTGAAAAAGGACATCAAAAAATCGGATTTATCGGGGGAACATACCACAACCCTGATACAAATGAGGATGAAATGGATATTCGGGAAATTACTTTTCGTACATATATACAGGATTTAGGATTACATGATGAAAAGTACATATTTGGCGAAAGGCATTTCTCTGTAAACGATGGCTATACTGTTACGAAAAAAGTAATTAACGACTTAAAAGAAGAGTTACCAACTGCCTTTTTTATTGCTTCAGATCCGATTGCAGTTGGAAGTCTCCAAGCTTTTAATGAATATAATATATCGATTCCAAACAGAGTTAGTATCATAAGTGTTAATAATATTAGTGTCGCGAAGTATGTATCACCCCCTTTGACTACCTTTCATATTGATATACCTGAACTTTGCAAGACAGGGGTTTCCTTGCTTTTGGAGCAAATCTTAGATCAGCGAAAAATACCAAAGACCGTTTTGCTTCAATCGGAATTAATTGAACGAAAAAGCGCATTATAAAGAAACCTTCCATAAGTGGGGGTTTTACCTTATCCCCCATAATGGTTAGTTACTCTTATCGGACCTTTACGGATTAAGAGTAAGCTAAAAAGACAAAAAAGCATCTATTCGGATGCTCAGGCTGTCGAGAAAGTCTCGACAGCTTTTTTTACAATTCCGATATACAACATATAGTGTTTTAATAATACCTTATATTCCATATGTTGTGGTAAAAATCAATTAAAACATCAAAAACCCCCTTTTTCAAAATCATACTTTTAAAAATAGGGGGTTTTTCTACAATCTGAAGCATCTATTCGGATGCTTTTTTTCATATTTTCTTGCTATCTGGGTAAGATAATAAAATCCTATCACGACCAGAAGGAAGGATAATTTGCAACTAGACGGGTGATTATAGTGGAACGGAAGATATTAAGATTTCTCTTATTTTTGGGAATTGGGCTTTTACCAGTTATTTTTAGAAAAAAACCAGTAAAGGATTGGTTTCTGGTTTTCTTTTTTAAAGGCTATGTGTCCAGCTTTATTGATAGTATTGTTACTACTGAAAAATGGCTTAATTTCCCTGTTCGATTTCTCCCCAAAAATTTTCAAATCAATATTTTATTTGATTATCTGTTATTCCCAATCACTTGCGTCGCTTTTAATCAAATAAGTTATCATTCCAAAATACCTGGAATTATACTCAAATCCTTTTACTTTAGTATTCCAATGACTATCTTGGAAGCTCTGTTCGAAAGATACACAAATTTAATAAAATATAAAAAGGGCTGGCATTGGTATCATACTTTGTTGACAGAAACATGTACTTTCTTACTTTCCAGAACTTGTCTTGGCATTATTCAAAAATTTGATAAGGAAGACAAAAAACAATCGATCCATTAATGGTCCGATTGTTTTTCTCGTTCAAGAAGAACGAGCAGCTCTTGAAGACTTGTGATTTCGTATGTTGGTTGCACATCTAAATTATTTTCCTTTTTCAATGGATTGACCCAGCATGTATCAATTCCTGCATTGTAACCGCCTTGTATATCGGCGCTTAATGAATCACCAATAATTAAAGTAGACTCTTTGTTGATCTGTGGAATTCGCTCAAAGCAATAATCAAAGAACTCCTTCATTGGCTTTTGATAGCCAGTGTCTTCTGAGACAAATACTGCTTTAAAATATGGGTATAGTCCAGAGGATTTTAAACGCTTCTCTTGCGTTTTAGATATACCATTGGTCACAATATATAAATCAAAATGATTTGAAATCTTTCGTATTAGATTAAGCGCTCCATCTAGTAACTGACTTCCTTCTCCTAAATACGCACGATAGCTTTGCTGTAATAAAACGCCGTCTACTTTCTTGCCCAGCTTTTCAAAGAAGAGCGTAAATCTTGTATTGACTACCTCATCACGCGTAATTTCTCCTCCTTCAAACGCCTTCCATAGACCTTGATTTAGCTCTTGATACTGCTTTTTCCATTCATCACTGTATGATATCCCTTGTTCCTGTAGCAATAAGCGAAAAGCTTGATCTTCTGCAGCTACAAAGTCTAATAAGGTATCATCCACATCAAAAAGCAAAGTTTGATAGTACTTTATGTTCCTTTTTTCCTTAGTTGCTGGAGTCGTATTTAGCATTGTCTCTCCCTTATTATTCAATAATCCCTGCATAAAAATCCTCTCCTATCTTTTCACCAGTTCTTTCACTGGCTGTTTCTTCTCTGATGTTCCACCCATTTTAAAAACAAGGATTCCACCGATAATGACCAATACTCCAATTAACTGCTTTGAAGTAAATGGAACTTTATCTAATCCCAATAAACCGAAGGAATCAAACAGCAAAGCAAAAATAAGCTGAGAAGATAAGGAGATCGAAACAGCATATGTTGCCCCCAAATGTCTAATCCCCTTTGTCATACAAACAACAACACCGACCCCGATAATTCCACTAAACCAGTACCATGTCTGCATATTTTCTAAATGAAAAAGTCCTGTTCCTTCCGTAATAAAGCCCAGAATAAAAGACGCAATAAACCCTAACGCTAACACAAGCGTTGTAGTAGCCCAAAGGCCCGCCTTCTGATTTACTCGATTATTAAATATATTTTGCAACCCAACAAGACTACCGCTAATAAAAGCAATAAGTAAGCCATAAATCATATTTTTTATTCACCCAATCCTTCTTCATAAATACTTTTACCAGCTAAATTTGTTAAACCATCACGATTTTTCACCACAATAAACCCTTTTTTCCGTTCAATCAAGCCATCCTGACAAAATTGCTGTATCACTCTGTTTAAATGACGGTAACTAGTACCAATTAGATTGGCTGTATCTTTTAGGTTAATCTTATTACGCTCCGTATCATATAATGGATCCTCCTTATCAAAGGAAACAGACAATAAATAACTAGCCAATCTTACTTCGACTGGATAAAATAAATTGAAGCGCATCGAACTTGATTTGATATAAAACTTCTTCGTGATAATATCCAACAAAAACTGTAAAAAGGGTGCATAATCGCTCACATATTGTTTTAAATGTCGTTTATGAACACCGATCATCATTACGTCTGTTATAGCTTCCACTGTATTAAGAATATCCGTATCTCTTATATATTCCACGTCGCCTACCATTTCCAATGGCGTTTTAAAAGAAAGGATTAATGTTTTTCCTTCCGCTGTAGTTGTATATATTTTAATTTTCCCATCCACCAAAATATAAATATATTCAGCCGTCTGCCCTTGTGTACAAATAAACTCCCCTTGTTTAAAGGCATAAAGGTGTAAATGCTCTTTCAACTTCTCAGGAAAAATTGCTTCTAATTGAAATGTGCGAATATATTCTTCTACCTGTTCCAGATTACCAATTACTTTCATGAATGGTTCTCCTTACATTTTTAATAAAAGAACACCTATTATCATCATACCAATGCCAATAAACTGCGGAGCCTTCATTTGCTTTTTTTCTAATCCGAACCAGCCATTGCTATCTATTATAAAGGTCATAAATAGCTGTGCAATTAAAGCCGTTGAGATTGTTAATGTAGCGCCCACTAAATGCATCGCTGTAATCGTACTAAAAATAATAACTGATGCAAAAGATCCTCCAGCCAAATACAGCGGCTTTACTTGTTTATATTTTGAAAAGGTTTCTTCTTTAACAAGCAATAAGATTAAAAAGGCAAGTACAAACCCGGTAAATTGTGTAATTGCAGCTGCCTGCCATGAACCAATATCTTGGCTAATTCTTGCATTTGCCACTCCTTGTAGAGTAATAAATGCACCACCCATAAATGCAAATAAAATACCTCTCATTTGTTCGACCCCTTGTTATTTAATTTCCTTTTTAAAGATAATCGAATTCTAAAAATAGGAAAAGGACATATGTCCTAAATATGCCCTTTTCCTAGTATAATCTTTTTTCCATAAAAAAACCCATCTGAAAAATAAATTTCAGACAGAGTTTAGCTTGCTATCTTATCTATTAATTAAACAGTTTGTGCTACTAATTTAGTTCCAGCAGCAGTTACTTTTTGTAGACCTTCTTCAATGATAGAAGCAGCTTTATCAGGCATTGCATTATGACCTTCGATAATCACTTCGTCAATGATTTCCATTCCGAATACGCCGCCAAATACAGCACGCATATAGTTAACTGCCATTTCAGATGAAGCAGCTTCTGGAGTAGAATAAATGCCACCACGAGCATTTAAAAGAATTGCTTTTTTATCTGTCATTAATTGGATCATGTTACCCTCTGCATCAAATTTAAATGCAAAGCCTGCAGCATATACATAATCAATAAATGTTTGTAATTTAGCTGGAATAGTTAAGTTCCAAAGTGGGAATGCAAAAACTACTACATCAGCAGCTGTTAAAGCATCCATCGCTTTTTGTTTAGCAGCTAATAAGCGTTGTTCGATATCTGTTAATTCTTCTCCGCTTTGTACTTTACCAAAAGCATCAAATAATTCTTGACCAAAGTAAGGAGTATCTTCTGCATATACATCATATACATTTACATTAAGGTTTTCAGCACCTTTAATAGACTCCATAAACGTTTCATACATTTTGCTTGATACAGCTTCAGAAGCTGGACGATTGTTTGCTTTTACTACTAAGATATTCATTTTATTTCATTTTCCTTTCCCTATTTCAAATTGAAATCTAATGTGAATATAATAACAAAAAAAATACCTCAAAGGCAAACATTTTTAACTAAAGATATTTCCATTAAATATTTCCAATTAAAATGCACATAATTCATTCCACTGGAACAAGTAAAAAAGTAGAATAGTATTAAATAAATAGAAAGGTTGATGGGGATGAAAATTATTATCGATCATGTTACATCAAAAGAAGTTATCGCTTTATTAGAAGATCATTTACATAGCATGACCCTCCACTCACCGCCTGAAAGCATACATGCTCTTGATGTAGAAGGATTGAGAAAACCAGAAGTAACTTTTTGGAGTGCATGGGAAGACGGGGAGCTAACTGGCTGCGGTGCGTTAAAGGAACTTAATAACAAGCATGGAGAGATAAAATCGATGAAAACATCTCCTCATCACTTACGCAAAGGCGTAGCGAAAAAATTACTTGTCCATATTATCACAGAAGCCAAAAATCGTGGTTATAGCCGATTAAGTTTAGAGACAGGTTCCATGGATGCTTTCTTGCCTGCCAAAAGACTATATGAAAATTTAGGATTTCAGTATTGCGGCCCGTTTTCGGATTATGTGGAAGATCCGAATAGTGTGTTTATGACGTTGAAGTTATAACAGGGTGCCAGTTTTTTCAATCATAATCCGATGATTTTGTACTGAACATGAAGTCGGCCACTCAGTTTTTCTTCGAATCTTGATGAGACGATAGTAAACTGAGTGGTCCTCTTTTATCAATTTCATTAGATGCTACTCAAGTGTTCATGAATAATTTTCCAATTTTGTTCACTATCTTTTACAAAAACATTTGTTGCTCGTCCACTTCCTTTTATGAATTTCCCTTTAAAATATCCTTCATAATGATAATTGTAAATACATGTTGCCGAGTCATTCTCCACAACTAGCCACTCTACATCTGCGGCTGAATACTTTTCTTCCTTAATCGTATCCCATGCAATCTCAAAATATTTTTTTATTTCTTCCATACCTGTACATGTTTTATCTGTAAACCAATATACCGCTTTTGGATGTAATAATCGTTCAACATTTTCGAAGTTATGAGTGTTTGTCGCGTCAATGTATTGTTTTAATAGATTAATAGGGCTCATTTTAAAATAACTTCCCCTTTCTGCTTTTTATTTTCGGTATATTTTCTGAGATGTAGCTAACTTATTCAGTAAAATTCTTATTCGCACTTCTTCTTTCCATCAATACAACATCTCTCCAAACTCCATCTAACTTGCCAATTTTCTCACGCATACCAACTTCTCTAAATCCGCAGCTTTTATGAAGCTGGATGCTTGCAATATTTTCTGGAAATATACCTGATTGCAGTGTCCAATAACCACTTGATTCAGAATGTTCGATTAATTTAACCAATAAAAATTTCCCATATCCTTTTCGCTGATAATCTGGGTGCAAATAAAGACTATGCTCGCCTACCCCTTGATATACACTGCGATTTGATACTTTGCTGATAGCAGTCCAACCGATTACTCTATCTGCGTCTTCATCCAGTAGAACAAAGCTGGATGATAAATCTTTACTACTGCTCCACTTCTCCCAAGTTGGAACACTCGTCTCAAATGTTGCCTGCTTTGATTGAATCCCCAACCTATAAATATTCGCTACCTCTTCCCAATGATCCTCCGAAATCTGCCTAAGCTTTACGTTCATCCTCTCTTTCCTCCTTAATCTCACACCAGTCTCCTTGCTTTTTTCCCACTTCTTCTATCATAATAGTTAATTTATTGCATATTGTAATTATTTAATTTTGACTGCTTAAATCGGAACAGGCCTTTTACAATTCTCTGCTAAAAATAATTAGTTCTCCTTTTGGCCCCATTACTCTTCTTCCATTATCATCAAATCCTGCTTTATGGTATACGTATTGGGCTCGAGTATTTTTCACATTTACAGCCAAGATTACTTCCTTTTTAGCTGGAAATTGTTCTTTTATAAAAGGGATTAATTGCTCCATTGATTCCCTTCCAATTCCCTGCCCCTGATAAGAATGCTGAATAGAATAAGCCCGCATTAAAATCGCCCCTTTATTCTCACTATAATCTTTTACTCCGTCCCAGCCATGAAGGACAAAAAAGCCAGCAACCATACCATCTTTTAAGATAACGACCGGATGGCGATCCTCTTCCACTAAACATTTCTCTAGAGCATCAAGAGGTGTACTCGTATAATATAATTGTTCCTCTGATAAAAGGTAATTTTCCAGCTCTGGTTTATATTTTTCTTCATAAAATGCTAATGCGATAGACAAGTTTCTCACCTCAAATTTTTTGTAGCTTATCCGATAACTTCTTTACAAGTACTATTTCATCTCTAATAGAAATTCCGTCATTTCCATGGAAAGGTATCTATCTCAGGGCTTCCCCACTGAGATTGAAAAAATAGCTGTACTTTTTCACAATTGGTTTCGTTAATAGAGGTCATATTCATATTAGTTCCTTCTCCATACAAAGGTATTTGCGATGTCCTTCCGGCTTAGATTTATAGAAAATCTCTCCTCTTTCCACATAGTCACGCTTTTTATATAAATTTAAAGCTTGAAGGTTTCCTGAAAATGAATCTAATCGGATGCTATCATATCCTTGGGCAAGGGCATATTCTTCCATATATTGTACAAACGTAGAACCGATCCCTTTTCCTTGATAACTGGGATCAATCATGAAAGAATGAATAATCAAAGGCTTATTTCGCTTCCACTGAATAACCTCCCACTCCCCTGTTTGCCATTCATTTAATACAACATGTCCAACTATCCTGTCTTCTTTTAATAAAACGAATAATACTTTATTATCTATGCACACTTGAAAATATTCAATATTTGGATATTGATCGTCCCACTGAAAGATATTTTGCTTTATTAAATTTTCTCTACATTTTAAATAAATCTCATTAACTTCCTCTAACATATAGGCACTTGCCATGATAAATCGCATTTTCATTCCACCTCTTGCCGTTTATATTACTTGAATCTATTCTACCATTACAGTTCTTCTAAGCGATGTTTTTTCTAAACTAGTAGGGAATCATGGGGACGGTTCTTGTGCTTCCCTTTTCTCTACTAGAAAGAATAGAAGCACAAGAACCACCCCTTTAATTCCTTTAAAATCGTTCCAGCATTAAGTCTGTATTCACCGCTATAGCAGTCTTACTTCCATCTGCAGCGGACAGGAGAATAGAGGATGAAGCTACCTTTTCCACTTCTCCTGCCACATAAATATTTTTGACTGTTGTGCGGCCGGATCCATCCGTTACTATTGCCCCATTAGGATGAACTTCTAATCCAAGGTGTTCCACAAACTGATTGGAACGGTAATAAGAGGGAACAACAAAACCACCAGTTCGTGCCATTTTCCTTCCTGATCTAAACTCGATTTGTTGAAGGAATCCATTTTCTCCAATTATGCCTTTTATCGGTTCTGTGATAATTGGGATATTTCGCTTTTGAAAAGCCCCCTTAGTCTCTGCTGAAACAGCTGCTCCATTAGTTGTTATCACTAAATCCTTTGACCAATTATAAACTAATTTCCCCATATGTAAGATTTGCGCTTCGGTATGGACAATGAGAATAAGGGCTTGATCCCTTAGTTCCCACCCATCACAGTACGGACAACTAAATAGGCTTTTTCCATAATATTGTCTCACATTTGGAATCGGGATTACCTCTTGAACTCCAGTTGCTAAAATGATTTTCTCCGTTAAGTATTCTTCGTGATTCTTTGTTTTAACAAGAAAAGCTCCTCCTGCTTTTACCTTTTCGATTTTCGTTATTGTAGCTCTATGGTAAGAAATACTTGGGTATTTCATCAGATCATTTATACCTAAATCTTTAAACATTTGAGGACTTATCCCATCTCTCGTAAGAAAACCATGTGATTCATGGGTTACTCTATTCCTGTTCGTCCCATCATCAAATACAGCAACCGTTCTTCTTGCCCTCCCTAACATAAGCGCCGCACTCATTCCCGCTGGACCAGCCCCTATAACCACACAATCATAAACATTCATCTCAATTGGCCCCCTTTTTGCTTCCATTTAAATTATATGAACATTGTTTACTTTGTAGTGCTAGAATAAAGTGAAACTTCCATCAGTGGGGATTTTCCTTCCTCCCCCACTGATGGTTAGTTGAACCAATCGGACCTTTACGGACAGTTGATCTCCCACCTATCTTCCTCGTATACTCATAAGCTTGAGGGGAGAGTCTTACTGCCTGTTAAGAGTGGGATAAAATTTTTATAAAATAGAAACCGTTCTTCTGTTTGCTTTGTCTAAACAATAGGTAGAAAGGAGAGGGAAATGTGGAAAAGCATGAAAGAGATAAATTGCTCACAAACGCGATGGATGTATATGGCCATTATTTAACCCGACTTGCCTATGCCCTTGTGAAAGACAAAGAAAAAGCAGAGGACATTGTGCAAGAAGTATTTATCCGTTATTACTTACATCTCGAACAATTTGAGGGTCGATCTAGTGTTAAAACGTATTTATATCGTATGACTGTAAATGAGTGCCGAAATTATTTTAAAAGCTGGGCCTTTCGAAAAATAGAAGTTTCCAAGCTTGCTAGCACTTTTCTAATCTATAAGGAGACACCAGAAGAAGCCTATTTAAAACAAGAAGATAAGCATTATCTTGCCGCATTGCTTAATAAACTTCCAGCTAAATACAAGGAAGTCATATGGTTATATTACTATGCTGAATTATCTATAAAAGAAATTAGCGAGATATTAAACTGTTCCAGCAACACTGTTAAAACAAGACTAGCGAGAGGACGGAAAAAAGCGCAATTAACCATAAGTGAGGAGGAAATAGATCGTGCCAAATAACATTAAACAATTATTAGATGAATCAATCCCAGCTGATATCACCCTTTCCGAAGAAAATAAACAAAGAATTTTACGAAAAGCAAATCAGCAGTTACAAAGTACCATTCATCCGAAAAAACGATTATTTCGTCCCATATTCAGCACACTTGCCATTATTAGCCTTCTCATTATTTTAATTGGTCCGTCGCTATCCAATTGGTTTTCAACAAGATCTTCTTTTAATTTACCATTGGAAAAAGTAACTATTCCAAATGGTGATTATTCTTCTTTCATTCATTCTATCTTTATAAAAGATACAAACGAATTAATTTACGCAGATAAAAAAACGATATATTCTTATTCCCTTTCGTCTCACTCACGGGAAGTACTTATTGAGTCTAGTGAGAATATTGATATTTATACACTGGCTGCAAATAAAAATTGGCTTATTTGGGGAGAAAAAAACAATAATATCTATATTTTAAATCGAGAGACAACATTGCAGAAAGAACAGAAAAAGACCGTTCTGGGGGATATTCAACTCCAAGAGGATATGTTAATTTATAATGATGCTTCGGGTTATAAGCAGTTAAATTTAATAACAATGGAGGAAACTAACCTTCATGATTTCACCGGAATAGGCAGAAACAGCAAAGCCGGTTTATATGATAATTTACTTGTTATACCTGAACAGTTTAAATCAAATAACGGAAATACAACTGAATTTTACGTCTATGATCTAACCACTCTAAAACAAATTGGAAAATATGGAGCTCCTTATAAAGCGGCAGAAAATGTTATCTTAATGAACAATAAAATATATGCTGCATTTTCAAATGAGGATGAAAATTCACCTATTTTAGGCTATATCGATCTCACCGATGGCACTTTTCACAAAATAGAGACTCCCCCCTTTAATAATTATGCAGTATATAAAAATTACCTTGCACTAAGTATAGTGGACAAAAATACCGATACAGTAAAACTATATCGATTAGAGAATGAAAATTTGGAGGAACTTCCCACTTTCAATAAAATAAAAGAACGCTTAGTCATGCCCCGCTTCACCGATGATGGGGCCTTAATAGTAAACGGAGAGTCAGCAGATTTTTCGATGTATATACAGGATGTAGAATGAAAGCAGAGGGACGGTTCTTTCGCTTCCCTTTTCAAAATAGCGGAAGCAGTAGAACCGTCCCTCTGCGCACTTACATTACGTATTCCCTATAGCGGTTATAGTCTTCTTCTTTGCATTCGATAGATAGATATACTCCCTCGTTTTTGTATTCGGTTGAAAGGATATTTGCCCTTTCTTTTAAATAAGACAGGATATTTCCTTTATCGTAAGGGATGTTCATTTCGCAGGAAATATATTGTTTAAAAACATTTTCCGTAATAACTCCAATCAATTCATCTATTCCCATTTGTTTTTTTGCAGAAAGGTATACTGTATCTGTTCCTGCCATTGAAACTTCTTCCATTACTAAATCGACTTTATTAAAAGCATAAATAGTAGGGATATTTTCTGCCCCTAGCTCTTTTAATGTTTGCTTGGTTACGTTTATTTGCTCCTTATAATTCGGATTGGAGAAGTCTACGACATGAATGAGTAAATCAGCTTCAGCCACTTCCTCTAAGGTAGATCGAAATGCTTTTACTAATTGGTGTGGCAATTTACTGATGAATCCAACAGTATCTGTTAATAAAAAGGACTTATTATTTGGCAATGTTATATTTCGCACAGATGTTTCCAATGTTGCAAACAACATATTCTTTTCAAAAACCTTTTTTTCTGTCGCAGCGTGAAATTTTTCAATCAGCACATTCATTAAAGTAGATTTACCAGCGTTCGTATAGCCAACTAGTGCTATACTTGGCATTTCTTTCTTTTTCCGCATTTTCCGTTGATTCTTACGTTGGACAACAAGCGTATCCAATTCTTTATGCAGACGACTGATTCTGTCCTCAATACGTCTTCGATCCAACTCTAGCTTTGTTTCCCCAGACCCTCTATTTATTAGTCCAGATCCACCGCCTTGGCGTCCTAATGATTCGCCTAAACCCGCTAATCGAGGTAGCATATACTGCAATTTTGCAATTTCAACCTGTAGCATAGCTTCTTTTGTCTTCGCTCTTTGAGCAAAAATATCTAAAATTAATACCGTTCTGTCAATGATTTTACAATTTGTAGCTTCTTCCAAATTTCGAACTTGTGATGGAGACAACTCATCATTAAAAAGAACTGTTTGCACATCCTTTTCAGCAAGTAAAGCTGTTAATTCCTGAAGCTTCCCTTTTCCAATATAATGGGCAGAATGAACCCGATCCAACTTCTGTGTTACTTCCCCAACTACCTCTATATCACAAGCCTCAGCTAATTGAGCTAGCTCTTCCATCGAATTCGAAAAATCTTCTTTCTGATCATAATGAACGCCTACTATTATCGCCTTTTGTCTTTCTGCCATTTACTATTCCTCCATTCTGTTCATAAAAAAACACACAGGTGGCCGCCTGCGTGTTAAGTAATCGGAAGAAGGAAAAGGAATAACATTTATCCAGAAAAAACCCTAAATTCATAAAAATTGGGTATCTAGAGAAAAATATTATTCAATTTTAATAAATAAAAAGAGAGCACATTTCTCTCCCTTTTTACACCACATCATTATTAATAACGTTAATGAAAGGTTAAATTAAAAATAGGCAGACTAATCCCGATTACTCTACACACAGGCAGAGCCTTTAAGTACTATAAAATTAGTTACATAAAGTATAAAATCGAGATAGAATTCCACATCTTAAAGCAACCCTCCATTCATCTAATTAATTTTATTATACCATAAATGGAAATGATTCGGAAGCAGTAAAACCGTCCCCACGCTTCCCCTTGACATAAAGTTAACTTCATGTTGTATCGTCTAAAATACGAGGTGAGAAAATGTATCAAGTATCAGAAGTTGCTAAGCTTGTTGGCTTATCGATTCCTACTATTCGTTATTATGAAAAATTGGGACTCATTGATGCCCCCATGAAAAATGACAGAGGCTACAAAGTATATGATGACAATATCGTTCAATATTTAGGATTTATTGTTAATTTAAAAGATACCGATATGCCGTTGGAACAAATTAAAAAGTATGTAGATGCTTATAAAGAAAACGATAACCAGCAATGTTATAGTATTTTACAGGAACATGCAGAAAAAATGAAAGCGGAATTAGCCAAACGCCAGCAAATTTTAGAAAAGGTGCAATACAAAATTTCTCACTTTAGTACCCTCAAAGGTGGCGGAAAATAATGCAACAACCATTACTAACAGGAAATTCAGCAAGAACAACGACAGATGAAGTAATTGAAAATATAGATTTAACAGGTAAAACGGTCATTATTACTGGTGGAGCAGCTGGCCTTGGTTTAGAAACAACGAAAACATTAGCAAATGCCGGGGTAACAATTGTTATTCCAGTAAGAAATCCAGGTAAGGCTAAACTTTCTTTAGCTGGAATTCCAAATATTGAGCTTTATCCTGCTTCATTTGATTTAAGCAACAGGGATTCCATAAACTCATTCAGCCAATGGTTCAAAAAAAATCATCAAAAATTAGAGATACTAATTAATAGTGCCGGAATCATGGCTACTCCTCTATCCTATGATAGCTTGGGAAATGAACTACAAATAGCAACAAATTATTTAGGCCATTACTTTTTAACAAAAGCGTTGCTTCCCGAACTAAAGCAAGCGAATGGAGCGAGAGTTGTCCATTTAACCTCAAGAGCACACTGGTTTTCTCCTTTTCATTTTGAGGACCCTAACTTTACACACACGCCTTATGATAAGTGGGTGGCTTATGGACAATCCAAAACAGCTGTTTCATTATTTAGCGTAGCTCTTGATGAACTGTATAAAAAAGACAATATCCGCTCCTTCGCGGTACATCCAGGAAGTATCGTTACAAACCTTTCTCATAATTTAACAGATGAAGAATTGTCCGCAATGGGAGCAATCAATAAAAACGGAGAACGTGGTTACGATAGCTATAACAATGAACATAAAACAATAAAAGAAGGTGCCGCAACCATTGTTTGGTGTGCAACAAGCCCACAATTAGCAGGATATGGCGGGGTTTATTGCGAAAATGGAGATTTAGCTCCTTTAGCCACAGACGATAGTAATCAAAATCGAGTCGGCGTCAAACCTTGGGCTATAGATAAAGGAACTGCACTTAAGTTATGGGAAGAAACTCCTCATTTATTTAAGTGATCATAGGGACGGTTCTTTCGCTTCCCTTGATCGTTTTTCTTAGTATGTGAACAAAAAAAGCGAGGGATCAGTAGAACCGTCCCTCTGCTTCCTTCCTCCGCTTCCTTTATGCTCTTTGTAAGGTTTGTATCGAGCTTGGTTATAAAAGCTTGGTATTCTTTTGTTATATCAATATCTAGATGATTACTTAATACCATAATCCACCGGACAACTTGTGCTTAAGTTCTTCCTTTTCGTCTCCAGCATACCCCCATGTACCACTGCTTGCCATCACTAAAGCGTCCTAGTACACCAACATCTGTTGAAAACCCGAGCATATCTTCTTGCATTGTCCATTTCCTTCCAATACTTAACTGTTCCATCTGGTTATATAAACCACGGATATATTTTGCTTGCTCCAGCGCTTCAGTAAAATCTATTTCCTTGCTCTCTTTATTCATAACGATCCCTTTGATTTCAATTATTAAGGGAATCAGTAGAGCCGTCCCCATGCTTCCCTTTATTCCCATGAAAAGCACAACTAGTAATGTGATCGTTGACTACCCCAATGCTTGCAGATAGGAATAGATGGTTACAGGACCGACGAATTTGAAGCCCCTTTTTTTCAAATCTTTGCTGACTTTTTTTGAAAGATCGGTTTCTGCCGGGATTTGGCTATCATACTGCCAATTTGATATGATTGGTTTTCCGTCTACATAGGACCATAAAAATTTTGCAAAACTGCCGTATTCTCGTTGAATTTCCATAATTGCTATTGCATTGCTTTTAACTGACTTAATCTTTAACAGATGTTTAACAACTTCCGTATTGGTTCGGATATTTTCCATTTCTATTTCTGTCAGGTTCGCACAGTACTTTAAATCGAAATGATGAAAAGCCTTCCTATATGCCTCGCGCTTTTTTAATACAATAGACCAAGATAATCCAGCCTGTGCTCCTTCAAGTACTAGCATTTCAAACAAATATTGATCATTATTACTTGGAACACACCACTCTTTATCATGATATTCTCGCATCAAATCACTCGAATTTGCCCATGCACATCTAGTTTCCATCTATTTCCCCATCCTCTTTCCATGAAATCATCAAATAGTAATATAAATTTAGTATAAACTAATTAACCTGACAACATCATGTCATCTTCTGATTCCTCTTCTCCTTTCTTTGAATAATGAAAAGGGGGTACATTCGTTTGGAGACAATCTTCTTTTCTTACAGCAAGAACGATTTTTCCCCCTTTTCTGAAAGCAATTGCTATAGCTTTCTCAATTCCGCTGGAAGCTCCTGTGATAATTATAATTTCGCCTTTATTTGATCCTTCCTATCTACTCACTATATTTTACTTACCTTTCAAATATAGTGAGTATAATATGACTACAGCGTGTCATATTTATAAAACATTTTTAACTGAATTAATAACATTGATAAGGAGAGGACTTTTTACACATGAAAATAAGTAGATTGTTTCAAATTGTATATATCTTACTAGAAAAAAAATCCATAACGGCAAACGAATTAGCCGAAAAGTTCGAAGTTTCTGTTCGAACGATTTACCGCGACATTGAAACACTTACTGAATCAGGTATCCCTATCTATACGACCCAAGGTAAAGGCGGAGGAATTACCTTGATGGACCAGTTTATATTGAACAAGTCACTTCTTTTAGAAAAAGAACAAGATGAAATCTTATTTTCCCTCCAAAGTCTATCTGTTACAAATTATCCAGAAATAGATGAGATCTTAACGAAACTGAGTCATGT
Organism: Niallia alba; assembly: GCF_012933555.1. GTDB lineage: Bacteria > Bacillota > Bacilli > Bacillales > Cytobacillaceae > Niallia > Niallia alba. The sequence goes on along the minus strand of NZ_JABBPK010000001.1, from coordinate 301,260 downwards.
ATTTAAAAAAAGTGATACAAAATGGATTGAAGTAGATTTTTCATCCTGGGGAAGTGACACAAAAGAAAAGGAATATTTTTCTCTATTTAAACAAGCTATATTAGATCGTCAAATAATCTCTTTTCACTATATAAATTCAAATGGAGACAAAGGCTTCCGACGAGTTCTCCCTACGAAATTATTATTTAAGGACAAATCATGGTATTTAGAAGCCTTCTGTTTAGATAAAGCAGCTTCTCGAATTTTTAAGATTAATCGTATGTCAAAAATAGAAGTAACAGATGATCATTTAGAACAAATGGATAACGTTGAAACTCTTTCGTTTTCTCCCCCATTCCACGATGACCATCAAGAACGAGCCGATTTAGTTCTAAGAGTTAGCCCTGAGGTTAGCTATCGTATATTTGACGAATTCGATGAAGAACATATTACAATCGAGAAAGATGGATTTTATCACATAACAATCTCTCATATGAAAGGAGAATGGCTGTACAGCTATCTCTTATCCTACGGGAACTATTTAGAGGTTATTGAGCCTACAGACATAAGGAAAGAATTAAAGAATAGAATCCAACAAATGCTCAATCTATATTCAAATACAAAATCCAACTCTTAATATGACATAATGTTGTCAGGTATTGGGGGTTAAAGTAGACCATGTACACAAAGCAAAATACTATTTTGAAAAGTGAGGTTTCAACACTATGGATAAACTTCCCCAAATCATATCTGACTATATCAATGTGTCAAATAACTACGATACTCAAGGATACTTAGCAACATTTTCTGAGGATGCTATTATCAAGGAAGACTCATTAGGAAAAGCGCTCGTTGGAAAAAAGGAAATTCAGCATTACTTTGAAACATACTTCATCAATTACCAAACACAAACAAAAGTATTAACATATACCACATCTGAAAATATTATCGACATGAAAGTCTTATTCACAGGTAATTTCCCAGGTGAAGAAATTAACGGGCTATTTAAATTCACCCTTAACTCCTCTGGATTTATTGCAAATTTAGAAGCTGATTTAGAATAAGCAGAGGACGGTTCTTCCGCCCCCCAAAAAGGGAAGCAGGCGAACCGCCCCTCTGCGTCCTATTTATGAATAAAATACCCAATCACTGCACCGACAAGTGCGGGTACTATCCAGCCTAATCCTAGATCGTAAAATGGGAGTATGTTCTCGTAAAATGCCCCAATCTGATTAAAGAACATAAGCTTAGCTTCTGGCATACTCTTAACAAGTGCCTGATAACCATCCAGTATACTTACAAAAAACGTTAATACCATCGCCATTAAGTACACACTCTGCTTTCCTTTGAATAATGGAGAAACAAGTGCAAGTACGATAAGCACAATTGCTAAAGGATATAAAAACATAAGCACAGGTACAGCAAATTGAATAATTTTGTTTAAGCCTAGATTTGCAAATAAGAAAGAAACTGCACATAGGATAAACACAAAGCTTTTATAGCTAATCTTCGGAAATGCTTCATGAAAAAATTCACTACAAGACGTTATCAGTCCTATGCTTGTTTTTAAACATGCAAGTACAATAATAATTGCGAGCAAAATTCCACCGAAAGATCCAAAATAGTGTTTAGCAACAGCTGCAAAGATGAGCCCGCCATTTTCAAACATTCCCACAGCTTGTACACTTGAAGACCCCATATATGTGATAAATCCGTAAATCAGCATCATTAACAACATAGCAAATATTCCTGATTTCCATGTCGTTTTAGCAATACTTTTTACATCACTAATCCCTTTCGCTTTAATTGCATTAATAACAACAATCCCAAAAGCAAGAGATGCTAGAGCATCCATCGTATTGTATCCTTCTTTAAACCCTGTCATAAAAGCATTATTTAGATAAGTTCCTTGCGGCTCTTGAAAACTCCCCATTGGACGAACAAGGCTTATAATTATTAATAGAAATAAAAACAGTAAAAAAGCAGGCGTTAAATATTTTCCTATCACATCCATAATTTTTGCTGGATTTAATGAAAAATAGTAAACCAGTAAAAAGAAAAGAAAACTAAAAATAGCCAAAAATAGAGCGATATGTCCATCCCCTACATATGGTTCAATCCCTACAGCAAATGGAACCGTTGCTGTGCGTGGAATAGCAAAAAATGGGCCAATCGTTAAGTAAAGAAAGAGAGAAAATAGAAAGCCGAATACTGGATGAACCCGATTCGAAAGCTCACGTACCCCATTACTCCCTGATAATCCAATTGCTAATATCCCGAGAAACGGAAGGCCAATTGCCGTAACTAAAAAACCAGCTAGCGCAAGCCAGAAATTTGTTCCAGCAAGCTGTCCAAGCTGAATAGGAAAAATTAAATTGCCTGCTCCAAAAAACATACCGAAAAGCATCGTCCCAATTAGAGCATACGTTGATAAAGAAATTCTTGATTGCATAGTTCTAATACTCCTTCATAAAAATGCATATAAATTAGATAATACGGGAATCATCAAAAGTTCTCAACCACTTTTTAATGAATATTCTAAAAACAACCTTCTTATTTCCTAACTTCCCGTATACTTAACTTCCAAATCATATGGTCATACCCTATATCCCAATAATCCTTAAAGATATAGTCAGGAGTTCCAAACTTCTTTTTCCAAACAAGCTGTGCATGAACATAACCGCTATCTAAGCAGAATGCCTCTACTCCTCTTTTATCCATCTCCTTATAAATTTCCTTCAATAGAAGACTTCCAATGCCTCTTTGTTGATAGTGTGGGTGTACAAATATCGTACCTACTTCCTTTACATCTTTTAATTGATCGTTGGTACATTGACAAATAAGCGCACTAGAAGGACCGAATTCAATTGTACCAATTATTAAATCCTCTAGTTTAGCAATTAAAAAATACCGTTCCTCCCCGTTGCTTTCCAAATCGATTGCAAGATAACGTTTCTTCGTTTCTATTTCGGCAAGTAAATCCCCCGTTTGATCTTTTATCCCTTCTTTCTGAAAGGTATCCGTTATTACAAGCTTGAAAAAATCATGCAATAAATCAACATCGTCTATTGTTGGTCTTTTAATTGTAATAGGTATCATCTTAGTTCCTTCTTCAAAATCTCTCCTGGTAAGCCATCCATCTCCCCCACCCAATCTGAAGAAAAGCCTTTATTCATTAATATTTTTCTCGAAGCCTTGTTAGCCGGATCTATAATGGCTTTTATAACCCTTACATTTGTTTGCTCCATTAATGACATTAATATCCCCGCAATCGTACTGCCATATCCCTTTCCCCATTGTTCTGGCAAAAGCATATAGCCAAGTTCTGCCTCATCAGACTTTTGTTCGTCTAAAGTCAAATGCCCAAGCCCAATAAACACTTCTGTTTCTGGTTGAAAAAAGGCATATGACCCAAAGACATGATCCCTTTCATTGCGAGTTACTAACTTCTCGAAGTTCGCTTTTGCTTCTTCTAATGGAATGGCTCGCTCTGTAATCTGTGCCATCACTCGTTTATCAGATACTAGCTGAAAATATAACTCAAAATCATTTACAGTAAATTTTCGATACAACATCCTAATCATCCCCTTAATAGTTTATTCATCTTCCGTTCCGGAATTATGACAATCTAGTGAAGTCCGCATATCAAACATCATTTTAAAAAAAGCTAAGGATATTCTAAAACAAAGAAGGGATTATTCAATGGAAAAAAGATTAAATTTGTTAATGTTCAGTGGTGATTATGATAAAGCAATGGCTGGTTTAATCTTGGCCAATAGTGCCCGGGAAATAAATATCGAAGTAACAATGTTTTTCACCTTTTGGGGGCTCTTATTGCTTAGAGACCCAGAAAAAATCGATATGGAAGGCAAGTCACTCTATGAAAAAATGTTTAGTACTCTCACTCCCAAAGACATTGAGCAACTTCCTTTATCTAAAATGAATTATGCTGGTCTAGGTAAAGCAATGATGAAAGAAATGCTTGAAGATGAAGATGCCCCGCCATTGATAGCCTTCTTAAAAGGTGCACGAAAGAAACAAGTAAAGTTTCTTGCCTGCAAACTATCTGTTGATATACTCGGATTTAAGCAAGAAGAGTTTTATCCAGAAGTCGAAATTGTCGATGCCAAGGTCTATCTGGAGGATGCTTTGAAATCAGATATTCAGCTTTTTATTTAAAAATTAAGACACCCATTACTACGCGAGTGAAAAGGGCGGTTAATCTGCTGATGCAAAAGAACCGCCCAAAAAACCCTTAATATATCTCTGTTGCATTAGGATGCAACGTACGGACATGTTTTAAATAGCTTTTCACCTTTTCTGCCTCTTTTATTGAATAACGATAACTCAACTGCTTTCCGACTTCTAATCCTGTTTCCTCAAATAATGCTGTCATCGAAAATAACGCTTCCCAGACTTGATTATACTCTCCACTCGGGTAGGTATCCATGAGTTTCTGCCACGTTTGCTCATCCATATATCGCTTTAAATACTTACTGTTTTTACCTACACTAAGTGAAAAATCTGTTTCGATGCCAGCCTTCCATTCCAGCATTTTTAACAGCATCGCTCTTACAATATTCATATGGTCAATCGCATAAAGGATCTCTTGTCTCCATAACCCTTTGACTACATAGGTAGAGACCCACCAAAATTCATTAAAGCAATCAGCAAACTGTTCGGCTGTCGGCTTTTTTACCCAATAATCCTTATCTGTACTAGGTGGCACATAAGGAAGACTACCATCTTTATCGAACAAAACAATTGTCAGTCCATCCTCTTGACAGTATTTCTCCTTCTCTTCAATTGGAATAAGCATTAAATCTATCCGATTGCCATCTGTAAATAACATAAGATAGGTGAATCTTCCACCAAGCTCTGCTGGAAAAAGCGAGAAATCTTCTGGTGTTTGCATGATGATTTTTTCACCAAAAACATCAATCCAATCTGGTTCAGCCAAAAATGACTGCATATCATCTACTATATAAACAATATCGAAATCTTGAAAAGCATCTTTCGGTACATTCAGATTTGTTCTTGAGCCATTCATACAAACAGCTCTCACTCTATTATCCTCATTCGCTACTTTTAACACTAAATCTAGCATCTGTTGCTCTGTTCGCATCTTATCTCCTCCAATTATGTTTAATCGTTTTTTTCTAATAATTGGCGGCACACGAATCCAAATAGTATCTTGTTATATAAAGTGAAACTTCCATCAGTGGTGGTTTTCCCTCCTCCCCCACTGATAGTTAGTTGAACCAATCGGACCTTTACGGACAGTTGAGCTCCTACCTTTCTTCCTTGAGAGAGGAGTATTACTGTCCGTTAAGAGTGGGATAAAATGTTCTAAAAGGTTCACCGGCAATTGCTCCTTCTAATAAATAATATATGGTCCAAATAATATAGTTAACAAAATAATATGTACCCCAACAAAATAGATAATCCTCGGAGCACCTATCCATTCATTCACTCTTTTTGTCATTATAGCTAAGAAATAAGCAATAACCGCAATTAAAAAGAGGTAGAAATAGGTACTCCCCGTAAATGTTAAATACCCAGGCGCACTTGATAAAATATTGGGCACAAAGAAACGATCCTTAAATAGGACAGCTGCAATTAAATAGACCCCGATACCTGTATGAAAAATCCAAGGTCGATCATAATCTACTGTTCTACTAAAAAATACATACATAAATAGGACAAATAAAATTGGCCATATTAACCAAATGAAGGAAAGCGCAAAGGCAAAGAAGGAAGTCGAAATCATTCCAAATGTCTTTCCAAATGCCTGTAACCAATCTTCAGATGTATGTTTAATTTGTTTGTTTATCTTTGCCAGCTCATTGGAAGAAACATAAACTTTATTGCCAGCTCCATCAAGATCCATCCACGCAACTGTATCCTCATTTAACCATTGAGGAATAGTGGAAATAGCAGCTGTGTTACTGCGTCGTTCTGACTTTGTTTTACCTTCCTCACCTATTTCCGCTTCATAAATATTGAAGCCCTTTTTCTCATTATATTTTGTTTCTGTAAAACCATTCGCCTTAAATAAAAGACGTGGCTTTCCATCTCTATATGTAAAAGCAATATCCGAAATTTCCGTTAACTTGCCGCTTTCTATCGCAGGATCCTCAAACTTTAATTCATACTGTTCAGGTTGTTGTCCTTTTGTTATATCAATTTCAGCAAAATAGTTGAAATACTCTGGTTTTCCTTGCGTTAATTCCAGTTCTTCCTGAAGCAATAATGCCAGCTTTTGCTCCTCAAAAGTAAAGGAAATATTATTCACTATTTTGCCAGGATCGACCTTTACTTTTGTGTTATATAAACGATTGATCTTCCCATTTTCAATACGATATAAAGTGAGATCTACATTACCTTTTGCCTTTGCAAATAACAGAAGGTGAATACCATCCTCCTTTTCCTCTATCGATACCTTTTCTTTCTCTAAATCAATCGCCATTATTTCCGATGATTTTTTTGTTTCAGGATTTAATTGAAAAAGCTTGTTTTCTTTTACATAAAGAATGGTCGTCCGTAACGGAAAGAACGCCTCTACATCTGCAACCAATTGCGTCTTATCTTGGTCAAAAATATTTTTATAGTCAAAATAAATAAGCTGATTATTTCCCTGATATATTTGCGTCCATTTGTCTACAGGTATATCATAATTCTTCTCTTCCGCTATCTGAAACTCCTTGTTCATGGTCACGGTATGCAATTTATTTTCCTGAAAAAAGGAGAACAAGTAATGACCATCCTTTGTTTCTATTATTGCTGGTAATTTATTTACTTGAGATTTCCCAACTAATAATCCTCTACTCCAATCTGGTTCTGGTTGTGCTGTAACCTTAGAAAAATTTTCGACAAATAATAAAAACAGTCCTAATAAAATCAGCACAACTGGTATGATCCAATATAGTTTTTGTAGTATCCAGGTCTTCATCCTACTCCCCCATGCTGTTTCAAATTAATTCTCATTGTATTGCGAATAAAATAATAATAGCATATTTTCTGACAAAATATGCTATATTATTTTATCCATTAGAGGGGTTTTCCTTCCTCCCCACTGATGGTTAGCTGACAATCTGACCTTTACGGATAGTTGATCTCCCACCTATCTTCCTCGTATACTCATAAGCTTGAGGAGGGAATCTTGCTGTCCGTTAAGAGTGGGATAAATCGACAATAGCTGAGCTTCTCATGATTTGACGACCTAATCAGGTCTTGTTAAAATACAGGATGTAAAAGTTTGTGAATAAATTCACAATAATAACTTTTGCATCATTAATATGTTAGAAAGAAGGTGCAAATAAATGAAGAGAATTATTACATTAAGCACTCGTAAACTTAATGATACCGTAAAATATGGTGGCTGTGGGGAATGCCAAACTTCCTGCCAATCAGCTTGCAAAACTTCTTGTGGAATTGCTAATCAAAAATGCGAGAACCCTTGGAACCGATAGACTGCCCATTGTCTACCAAGAACTACCTTTATTCAACGGGGAATATCTCATTCCCCATTGGTTGAAATCCGAATATCACCGTGAAAATTAAACTAACTACATAAGCAAAAGGAGCTTATTTTCAAATGATTCATCAGTATAAACTTAATGGATACAATATTGTGATGGATACTTATAGTGGTTCGGTTCATGTTGTTGATGATCTTGCCTATGAAATCATTGCTCTTTATGAGACGACATCTACTAAAGATATTATTGATGGCCTACTTAACAAGTATACCGCTGACCCTACCATCTCAGAAAAAGCAATTTTCGAGACAATCGAGGATATAGAACACTTAAAAACTACAGGGCAGCTGTTTACAGAGGATGAATATAGAGATTTATCTATCCATTTAAAAAAGCGACGTACATACGTAAAGGCACTCTGCCTCAATGTTGCCCACACTTGTAATTTATCCTGTGATTACTGTTTCGCGAGCCAAGGGAAATACAATGGAGAAAGAGCCCTCATGAGCTACCAAGTTGGAAAAAGTGCCATTGATTTTCTTTTAGAGAATTCTGGGCACCATCGAAATCTTGATATTGATTTCTTCGGCGGAGAACCACTGATGGCATGGAAAGTCGTAAAAGATATTGTCCATTACGCTAGGAGTAAAGAAGCAGAATATCATAAAAAGTTCCGTTTTACCTTTACAACCAATGGCATGTTATTGAATGATGAAGTGACTGACTTTTTAAATAAGGAAATGGATAATGTTGTGCTTAGCCTGGATGGAAGAAAAGAAGTTCATGATCATCTCCGAAAAACGGTTAATAACAAAGGGAGCTATGATTATATCATCCCGAAATTTAAGCGCTTTGTTGAAAAACGTGGGGATAAAGAATACTATATTCGCGGAACTTATACCCATAACAATCTTGATTTCACCAATGATATTTTTCATATAGCAGATCTTGGATTTGATAAACTATCGATGGAACCAGTTATTTGTGATTCATCAGAACCTTATGCATTAACAGAAGCAGACCTTCCGGAAATTTACCATCAATATGAAGTGCTAGCTAAAGAAATGCTAAACCTCGGAAAAAATGGAAACAGCTTTACCTTTTACCATTATATGCTGGATCTTTCTGAAGGCCCTTGCATTCAAAAAAGAATATCTGGCTGTGGTTCTGGAACCGAGTATTTAGCTGTCACTCCATGGGGAGAACTCTTTCCTTGTCATCAGTTTGTTGGTGATAAAGAATTTAGTATGGGCAATGTATGGGCTGGCATCACCAAGCCGGAACTGCAATGTCAGTTTAAAGAAAATAATTGTTATTCAAAGGAAGAATGTCAAAAGTGCTGGGCAAAGCTTTACTGTAGTGGAGGCTGCCCTGCAAACACACTACATGCAACTGGTTCTTTACAAGGCACGCATGACTTTAGTTGCGATATTTTCCGTAAACGAGTCGAATGTTCCATGATGGTGAAAGTTGCTGAAACGCTGCGAGCAATGGAAGAATCAGAATATGCATTAACAGAAGAATAATCCATATTAATTCTGCCTCTATTTCTATAGAGGCAGGCTTTATATCCATTAACTATCTAAATCTTATTCTACTAAACATTAACATGGTATCTTCCTCGAGGCACAACTAAAGGAGTACCTGAAACAGGATCATTAATCACCGTGCAATTAAGACCAAAAATATCTTTTACCAATGTACTTGTAATAATATCTACCGGTTTTCCTTCTCCAACAAGTTTACCTTTCTCAAGTGCAAAAATATAATCTGCATAACGGGCGGACAGGTTAATATCATGGAGAACCATCACAATGGTCGTACCATATTTGCGATTAAGGTCTGTTAGCAAATCTAATATTTCTATTTGATACGTTATATCTAGAAACGTTGTCGGCTCATCAAGAAATAGAATATCCGTTTGTTGCGCTAAAGCCATTGCAATCCAAACACGTTGCCTTTGGCCACCTGATAGCTCATCGATATCACGATTAGCAAATTCTGTTATCTTCATAATTTCCATTGCTTCCGCAACTGCTTCATAATCTTTCTTGGACCAACCACTAAATAAGGCCTGATGAGGAAAACGCCCACGACCAACTAAATCTGCTACTGTTATTCCTTCTGGCACAATAGGAGATTGAGGTAAAATACCGAGAATCCGTGCTAATTGCTTTGGTGGAAATTTGCTAATCGATTTTCCGTCCAGTGTTATGTTACCAGACGAAGATTTAATAAGATTCGATAGCGTTTTTAAGAGAGTGGATTTTCCACAACCGTTTGCTCCAATAATAACACTGATTTTATTACTCGGAATTTCAAGCTCAATGTCTTGTAATATCATTTTATTTTCATAGCCAGATGTTAACTTTTCAGCTCGAAATTCATGTATCTTTTCCATTACAATTCTTCCCTTCGATTCATTCGAATTAATAGCATAATTAAGTACGGAGCACCTAGAATACCAGTAATAACACCTACTGGATATCTAGCAACGAACGCAAACTGGCCAATAAGATCCGATGCTAAAACTAAAATGATCCCCACAAGACCTGCTGGAATAACACTAGAAAAACCAATACCAACTAGTCTTTTGGCGATAGGTCCAGAAAGGAAAGCAACAAATGCAATGGGTCCTGTTGTAGCAGTAGCCAGCGCAATAATAAGTACAGAGCTGATTATCAATATTAGCCTTGTCCTATCTGTATGAATTCCAAGGGAAGTTGCAGTTTGCTCACCAAGTTCTAACATATCTAATCGCTTGCCAAGTAAGATGATAATTGGAGCAAAGAGAAGGACAGCAATAATAAGTGGATAAACATTCTCCATTTTAGCTCCATTTAAACTACCACTTAACCATCTCATGGCTGTAGGTACATCATGATGTTGGCCGATAAGCAATAGATAGGATATTACCGCATTGAGCATTGCTTGTATTCCAATTCCTATTAATATTAATCTACCAATCGAAAAAGAAGAACCTTTTGACAATAGAAAAATAACAATTACTGTGACTAGTCCGCCGATAATAGAGGCAATCGAAACAAAAGTACTACTTGCATGAAGCACAATGATGCAAAATACAGCAGCAGCACTTGAACCAGTTGTTATTCCGATAACATTTGGGTTTGCTAACGGATTACGAAGCATCGTTTGAAACACATATCCAGAGATACCAAATGCAAAGCCAGCAAAAACACCTGCAACCATTCTTGGAAAACGGATGGTTCCCACTGCAAAGGAGGCTCCTTTTACTTGCTCACCTAGTAAAACACTGATTACATCTGAAACAGGATATATAGTGTTTCCTAACATAAGCATCGTCCAGCATAGCGCAAAAGAAATAATTGCTAGGAGGCAAGTCACAAGTATAAAACGACGACGTCTTTTTAATCTACCTACCATAATAAGATTCATTGATTCATTCATCATAACGTACGCATTTTCGCTTTCATAGTTATTAAGATTAAAATAGGAGCACCAATAAAAGCAGTAACTACTCCCACTTCAAGTTCACCAGGACTTCCGATGATTCGGCCACATACATCTGAAATAGTTAATATAATAGCTCCTGCTACAGCGGACATCGGAATAATGTAGCGCAAATCAGGACCAATAATGAGACGAATCACATGGGTTGCAAGTAATCCAATAAAACCAATTGGGCCTGCTAGTGCTGTTGCCGCACCACATAATAGTACTCCTCCAAATGCTGCGATAAGTCTAAGTGTACCAGTACGTACACCTAATCCTGTAGCAACTTCATCCCCTAACGCTAAAGCATTTAGGGCTGGAGCGGAAAACAAGGCTATTAGAATACCGACGATAAGAAAAGGAATAAAAATAGAGATAGAGTTCCAATTTCCAGAACCAACGCTGCCTACCTGCCAAAATCTAAATTGATCCATCACATTTGAGCGCGGGATCATAATTGCCATTACAAGAGAGGATAATGCTGCACTTGTCGCCGCCCCAGCTAAAACGAGTTTAAGGGGGGTGGCACCGCCACTCCCCATCGAACCAATTCCGAATACAAAAATGGCAGTTAAGATTGCTCCTGCTAATGCAAACCAAATGTATTGACTAGCAGTACCAATATGAAAAAAGGATATTCCACAAACGACGAATAGTGCCGCACCTGTGTTTACTCCTAATATGCTAGGATCTGCAATAGGGTTACGTGTGACGGACTGCATAAGAGCCCCAGAAACTCCTAATGCAGCACCACACATAAGACTAAAAACAGTTCTAGCAATTCTTTGGCGAACAACATTTGCTCCGTGTGACTGGACATCAGGATGGAATAAACCATCCATTATTTCGTTCCATCCAACAGTACGAGACCCAAAAGCAAGAGACACCAATATACTTATACCGAGTAAGACAATTGAAAGTATTAATACGCTAATAAATCTTCTCGGAATTACTAACTGCTTATTTTTTAAAACGGATGTATGTTCCATTTATTTCACTTTGCTTACAGCTTCTGAGAGTAAAGTTAAGTACTCATCGATAGAGTATTCAATAGAAAGTGTACTTGGAGTTCCTGCTGCTGCAAGTGGAGTATTATCCTCAATAATAACAACAGATCCTCTCTCTACAGCAGGAATCTTTCCATAAATCGGATCAGCCTGTAAAGCAGCAAGTGTTTGATCATTTCCATATGATACAAAAATATCTACATCGTTTAGTATATCTGCATTTTCAGCACTTACTTCCAAATAGAAGCTAGTTGGATCAGTAATTTGACTTGTAATACTTTCCGGATATTCCATTCCTAATTCTGTCAAGAATTCACCACGTGGATCTGCTGGTGTGTAGATGTAAAACTTAGATAAATCAGCACCATTGACACTTACAAATGCTGCTTTTTTCCCCTTAATTCCAGGGTGTGCACTTGCTTTATCTGCAATTAATTTTTCTGTATCCGCAATAAGCTGTTTTCCTTCTTCTTCCATACCCATTCCCATAGAATTGTATGTTACTTGTTCACGCCAAGTTGCTACCCAAGGATTTTCTTGATAAGCAACAACTGGGGCAATTTCACTTAATGTATCATATTCTTCTTGCGTAATACCTGAATATGCTGCAAGAATAACATCTGGATTAGAATCAGCAATCGCTTCAAAGTCTAAACCATCTGTATCTTGAAAAATATTCGGATTTTTTTCCCCTAATTCTTCTATTTTCGCTTTCGTCCAAGGTAACATACCGCTTTCATCTTGCACTCCGTAGTTTGCTGCTGAGAAACCTACAGGTACAACCCCAAGAGCAAGTGCAACATCATGATTGGACCATGCAATAGTAGCAACACGTTCAGGCTTCTCCTCAATTACTGTCTCACCAAACGCATGTTTGATAGTTATTGGATATTGAGAATCTGTATTTGAATCATCTGATTTTGTTTCATCTGATTTAGGTGTTGACTGACTTGAACAACCCGCTAATAAAAGGATTGCTACAATTGAGAATAATAAAATATGAATAAATGGCTTTCTTTGTTTTTTAAACATATGTATGTCCCTCTTTTTCTATTTTTATAATGATTATCATTCTCAATTATAATACTTGTTTTTTATTTTTCTGTCAATTACAAAACTATATAATCAGGAATTTTAAAGCCTGTACTATCTTTTAATAGTTCTTCATGTAAAGCAAATGCAAAATCAGATTTATCATTTTCTATGTTTTCGAAGTAAGTCTTCATGTCAATCTGTTTTGTCCAATTCTTCTCTACTTCTTTATATTTTATAGGGTGAAGTTGTTTAAAAACCCTTAACAACAACTCCCTTCCCTTGCCCTTATCATTATACTTTATTATCTCTTTTTCAAATGTGTCATCGTTGATTTCAATGGCAATTACATCCTTATTAACCTTATAGTGCTCTTTTAGTTTTTCAGCCCGTTTTTCCGTTTTCTTTCCCGCATCTTTATCGGTTAGTACACCACACTTAATAAAGTATCCGTTTTTTATTATTTCTAGAAAATGCTTAAAAGCAACCCCATTAACATTGATTATGTTAGAGCCAATACTTTCTAACGTTTTCTTTTGGTGCATTTCAAAGAATAATGGAACCAATATTTGCTCAGATATTCCCTCAACAAGGATAAGTCTCCTTGCATAAAACATAGATGAATTTGTTGCATCTAGATATTTTTTCAAATACTTAATATGGTCTTGTCCTTCTTTTTTATCTGAAAAACCATCAAGGATATAATGATACTTTATCTGTACCTTATCTTTGTAAAGAATAACTAGGTTATTTAAATCAATTGAGGTAGTTATATTAGTGGAGTGAGATGTAATGATAATCTGGGTATCCTTCTTCTTTTCCTCTTTATCATCCTTCTTTTTATCCTCTTTGCTCCCAATACTATTAACCTTACTTAAATTTTTCGCCAGATGTGTTTGTAAATGTGGGTGTAAATGTGCCTCAGGCTCTTCTATCCCAATAACTCTAAACGCTAATTTTGTCTTATCATCCGCCTGAGACGCTAGATGCGAGAGTACAAGAGAAATAAATAATAAATTATTCTTACCCAATCCATTTCTTTCAATTGAAACAGGATTCTCTCCATACACAATACTTAATTTCTTTAATATTTCATTAACCTCTGGAGAAGAGAAATTAAAGTCAATACTGTTTAATTCCGATGGGTTAGATAAAGAAACCCTGTCTAAATATGTAGTTAGTTCCCTCTTAATAGAATCTAATTTTTTATTTTCTTTTAATTTCTGATTTAATTCCCCAAGAATTGATTGGACCTCAATAAAATCATTTGCATAATTTTTATTTAAAATACGATATAATAATTTATATTCCCCGTTGTGACTACTAGTTCCTTTTTTGCATCACGTAGAGCGTCTAAAACCTCTAATTTTAACATTTTTAAGAAGTATGGGTCACATTTATTAGTAGGGTTATTTCCACCAAAAATTACATATTCATATTGATCGATAGGGAATTCAACATGATTATATAATTCTTCTTTTTTCACCTTACCTTCACTTAATAGTTCCCTCAAATTGGCAACTTGCCTTTCAATCCATTCTTGTCTTTTAAAACCAGCCCTAGGTTTAAACCAATAAGTTAATTTGGCCTTAGTAAATGTCTTTTCATAAAACCAATCCCCTACAACAGCAAGTTGATCATCGTCTAATTCATCTAATATTAATTCGACCTTAACTTCAGGAAACTTCATTTCAGAATCATCAATGGTTTCTTCGTCAATAACTCTTACAATGGATTTTTTAAAGTTCTCTTTTGTTTTTGAATTTATATCATCAATGTCTAAAAACCTTTTCTTGAACATAGTGATATCCTGACTTAAGACCAAACCTATGCAATCAATAAGATTTGACTTCCCTATATTATTCTCTCCAATAATAGCAGTAAATGGTTTCAGCGGAATCGTAAATTTCTCTTCACCAAAATTTCTATAGTTCTTTACACTCAACTTTGAAATATACACGACTAAACTCCTTAAAACTTATTTAATAATGCCTATATTAGAATTCTACAAGAAATGACAAAAAACCTTCATTCCATAAATATACACCCTTTACCTTCCATAAAAAAGAACAGCAGGCTTCCCTGCTGCCAGTTATAGTTTGGTTGTCATTTTACATATTTACTTAAAATCTCTGTAAAAGGATTATAGCCTGTTACAATAGTGATTATTGAACTAATCAAACCAATTACTATAACGAGGAAATTTATGATTTTTACAATTATATTATTTAAAATCCTATAATACGTGCCGTACTTAATTAGTCCAGTCCAGTATAATAAGAGAATAGGCAGATGCACAAAAAACTGAACCCCTTCTCTTAACCATACAAAGGGGTTCTTTGCTTGCCCCTTTAACTTTTCGATATTATTTTCTACAACACCTATATATCTTAACAAGACATCGTCAATCATAGAAAGATAATTATGCATTATGCTATTTTGAAGACTATTAAATCCTCGAATTGGACTTCTTGCTTCATCCCTCAAAGTAGGTAAAGCGTTAATTATTATTTGATATGTTCTATACTGAATACCAGAAAAAGGTGGAATGAATCCTCTTGCAATCCCTAGTTCTCCAACCTTATCCTGCATTTTTGGTGCTTTCATGGTTAACCATTCATATAACTGATAGTTCTCTTTTTCAATTAATAGACTATTACCATATTCACGAAATTTATTAAGATACTCATAGGCTTCCCTTTGATTATTTACTTCCTTTATTGAATTACGGATTATTAAACTAAACCCTAACAAAGATAATCCAATTATTGTAAAAATGTAGTATAGCAAGTTTTTCACCCCGATGAGTAACTAAAAGTAATTAAAATAAGTTAATTAGATTAGTTGCTATTAGATTTATATACTCTACGATTAATATACAATCTTGTAAGGTCATTGATCTCTACATAAATTTTACCTGATTGAACCCACTTGAGTTCTCCGAATACTATAGCGGGCACACCATTTTTCCAATTCCCCTTAATTTTACCCATACTTAACCAAAATCTTTTTTTGACCTGTTCATTTAACTTAATGCTGAAACTATTATAGGGATATTTCTTATCAGAATTTAGCCATATTTCGTTATCCGAACTTTGAAGATATCCCCAAAAGAAACCTTGAACACCATTTTGTTGTTTAGTAACTCCATCCCAAGAACTGACCATTTTTTCAAGAGGAATTATCTTATTATCTATTTCCAATGAAAATCCTTGCTTATCAAGATTATTATTTATAGCACAGTCTAATATCCTTTTAAGCGTCCATGTTTTCTGTACAGTTTTTGTCGGATCTTTATCATAAATATTTTTACTATCACCTGTTTTTCCAAAAACATCAGATTCTTCGTTATCATCTCCAGCAAGAGAAGCGTTACTAAAGTAATCCTTAAACAAGATTCCTATATCATTTGTATCTGCCTCTCTTTTATTTTGAGATACTCTGTTCTCCTTTTTATTTGAAGAAGTATTCGACTTCTTTAAATTACAGTCTATATCATGCTTTGCTGAAAAACAGGGTTCCTTACCATCTACTGATTTTTTTCGAAACCAAGCATCTTTTCCACATTCTCTACAAATAATTAAACCCTTTAATTCTAGTTGTTTTTCTTCAGACATATTTTGAACTTGATAAGCCGAATAAATTTGTCCTGTTTTCTTATGCTTAACTACGTCCATACCTAATCTCTCCAAATATCAATTAATAGCGGTTGCGGTTGAGGAAGAATCTTTGCATTTCTAACTATGACTCTATTAAGATTATACCATTACCCGATTTATAAGAAACTCAATAATGAGTCCTTACTACAACTTAGTTCATACACTAACTTTGATTACAGGCCTATTCTAACCCTAATTTTACCCCTGTTTAAGACAAAAAGACCCGAAGGGTCTATTATAATGAATATTTTTCTTCTGCATAGTGAATAAATTTTTCAACGGTCCATAATCTATTCTGATATTTTGCTGGATATAATGAGTGGTAGGGCTTAGGTACAACTAACGTAACTTTTTCATCTGCCATTTCATCTAACTGGTTAGGGGATATTCCCTGTTGAAGTGTCAATAAGTGTTTCTCATCGATTCTGTTCGCTTCGTTCAGAATCTGTCTCCATCTATCCTTACAAGTAGTTTTCGCACCTAGAAAAATTAAGTCGCTATCAAGGAATGACTTATCAGCATAGGCTGCATTTGATGGAAGTAAGAAATCAGGCTTTTTATTACCTTCAGACCGACCGGGATGGCTAAACGGAATACGATAAGAAGAAAATAAGAAATCAACATGATGTTCCAAAGACTTTCCTGCTCTACTCTTTCTTCGATTTAAGGCACTACTAGCAAACGCAATTAGTGGATCAATATCATCATAGGATAAATTATTTTTATACAAATTTCTTTCAATTGCTCTAAATACACTGTATTCAGTCTTTACCCACTCAAGAATCATAGTATCGGGTGGAAAACTTTTCTTTTTATATACATGGTAATGTATTTGTCTGGCTAATTCTGCAAGTTTAATTGTTTCAGGGAAGTCCTCAAACACATAGACTACTTCTTCTATTTCCTTTTCTAACTTTTTAGATAAATCTATGTCCTTAACTTTTCCCCCATTGTAAACCGCGTTATTGTCCATAAGGGAGGTAGTGTCAAAAGATTTATGAAAACTACCTAAAGGGTTAGTTTCTCTCCTATTTACTGGATGGAGATGCGCCGCAATCGCTCTTGACAAACACGCCAATGGTTTGAGGATTGTTTAACAAGGGCGAAGGGAACAAAAGAAGGCATACCAAATAAGCCCTTGGTTGTTTCCATTTTAAACCATTGGCAAGTTCGGTTTGTCAAGAGTTCGCTCCGCCGATTGCTGAATTAGCTTAAGGGCTCAGCTAAACAAAAAGTTAGGCTTGTCTTTGTTCTACTATCCATTGTTGTGCTAATCCAATGAGCTTTGTCCAACGTGCTGGCATTGTTGGAAGCCCCTTGAGTTCTGGATTCACTACGGGCACTTTTCCTTCTAAGGCGGCATGCGGACGCAAAAAGTTAAAGTAGGCCGTAAATAAGGTGACGTATGAAATGGAACCATGTTCAGAGCCGAATCCATGAGTGGAGCGATAATTGCCCTTAAAGGTGCGGTTAAGTCTCTCAATTATTTGTTTCAGTGGTCTATATTCGGTCGAAACAGGGTCCTCATTGGTTAATCCAATGACCTGCTTCACATCGAATGAAATCCCATGTTGAGCGAAGAAATGTTGGGCTAAAAGATAGATTGGATTCCCGTCTACCACAAAGGTCAGATTTTCTGGAATCTCTTTCATCTTGATTAAGACCTCATCAATTGCTCGAATGGCTGTTGCTGTGTCTCGATTAGGCGACACCGGATACGAAAGAATAATCTTTTTCACGGCGTCAAAAAAGAAAAATAAATAATGCCATCGACCGTTTACTCTGATATACGTTTCATCACCGCAGAATTGGTCTGAAAGTTCATAGGGATAGTGATCCACATAAGGTTTAAGTAATAAAGCTACGCTATTTTCGTAGTTCAATACAGTCTGATGTGAAATCATCACTCCGTGTACGTCCTGCATAATCGCAGCTGTTTTACGGGCCGAAAGGCCATAGTTTACATGATAGGTTAGGATTAATCCTAATGTATGTGGTGATGCATAAATCTTTGATAAGTCAACGGCCGGCAGTTCTGGTGATTCCTTGGATAACGGCTGGAAATCGATATGAAACTGACGGAAAATGTATCTTAATTTAAATGCTTGAGGGTCCTTTTTGAACCTTTTCTTTTCTTTTGAAGTCATCCCATTGAGCTTCTTTTGATAATAAGAACAGTCATTGTTCTTGCACTTAAACACGTGAAAATCTTTTCTTTCTTTTATTTTCTCGAGAGTCTTGGAACAATGAGGACACTTCAGGATGGCCTCCTTAGAGTAACGGTTCTTTTCACTGAAAAGTTCTGTACACACCTTGCATTGATACTGACCTTTATCTCCATTGTTGGCATAAAGATAATCCGATGGAGCACCACACTTTGGACAGTTCATGGCTTTAGGTACGGAAACTTTTGCATTCTTACGCCTTTGAACAGGTTTAAGTGGTTTCCCGTTCTTCTCTAGATATTCACTAAGAAGAACTCGATAATCAAGCTGTTCCAGAACTTCAATGACCGGAAGGTCGTCCACTTGAAGTTTTCGATATGGTTTTTTACTGGCTGTTCAGTAGGCTTATCAAACATACTCTTACCAATCAATAAAGTAAGCAATGTTCGAATTAGTTGTTCTTGATAGTTTATAAAAGTTAATAAATAGGTTATAATTTGAGGGTACAAATTGTCACTTCCTTTTCTAGGTTGTTGAGAGTGTCGTAACCTCAATTATCCTTAGAATTCAGGGGGTGGCAATTTTTTTGCTTATAAAGCCCTCTCAGATAGGATTTAATAACCTATTTACTATAAAAGTTTTGACAATACGATAAGGGACAGGGAGAAGGAATCTATGAATTTTTCAATCTCATCTTCAGTATCTAAAATATAGACTTTGAAGTTCTCTTGATCCATCGGCATGAAGATAATCAAGTTACCCACTTGTTCTGCTTTCTCAAATGGTGAATTGGTCCAAAAACGAGTAATACGGTATTCGTTTCTTGTCCCTCTGCCATAATATATTACACGGCTTTCATATGGATAATATCCGTCAAGGTGAACTTTAATGTATTTGTCTTTGTTTTCTCCTTTTACACCTTTTTCTTCAAAGAAGATATTCCATGCTTGTTTTGCAATGTAAAGCCCTACTTGATGGGCACCTGTTAGATCTACATCATTTGCAGATATGAATTTACAATAAAAGCGACCAATAGACTTGGCCGCCTCAATTGCATTCGTGAGTTTTTCTGACTCATTTTGTTGCATACTCGACTCGACCCTCTTCCACGACTTGTAGTATTTCTTCACGCTCAATTGCTTGTACCATCTTTTCAGCAATCAGCCGAACAACAGGTACTGCAACGCTATTACCGAACTGTTTGTAAGCAGCAGTGTTACTTACTACAATCTTAAACGTTTCTGGAAACCCTTGCAAGCGCGCACATTCGCGTGGGGTCAGTCTTCTTGGATTTTTTCCCTCTCCTTGAGGAATGAGAATCTCACTTCCATCCTTATAGTATCTTGCACTTAAAGTTCTACTGTAAGAGTTTAGATCAGCAAGGCCGTAGCCAAATCCATTTCCCTTTTTTGCATGTTTTTCTTTATATGCTTGAAGATAATCCCAAAGTTTATCCGATAAGGTGTATTTTTCGTCTACATCTTCCTCTAGAATTGTTTGTAGAGAAGGACCTTCTTTAGGAACCTGAGGAAATTCAAATTTCAAAGGCTTTTTAAAGCCTACAATATAAATACGTTCACGGTTCTGCGGTACTAGTCCTTTCGCATTTAATACCTCTGAATAAACTGTATAACCTAGTTCTTCTAATACATTAATTATTACCTTAAATGTTTTACCCTTATCGTGACTTCTTAAATTCTTTACATTTTCCAGTAGAAAGGCTTGAGGCTGTTTTTCTTTTATTATTCGAGCAATATCAAAAAATAGAGTCCCTTGTGTCTCGTCTAAAAAACCATGCTGCCGTCCTAATGATTGCTTCTTAGAAACTCCTGCAATACTAAACGGTTGACATGGAAAACCTGCAAGCAATATATCATGATCAGGAATTTCTTTTTCATTTACACTTCTAATATCACCAACTGGTTTTTCACCGAAATTTGCTTCATATGTTTCCTGAGCCTTCACGTCCCACTCACAACTAAAAACACAATGTCCATAGGGTTCAAAAGCAGTTCTAATACCTCCGATACCAGCAAACAAGTCAATAAATCTATATAACATATTCCTCACCTCCGAACACTTGTCCTAATGGGATAATTATAACAAAGTTTGTAGTTCTTTTGTTGATTTTCATGCTATAATATTTAAGTTACTTTTTTACAATACCCTCTAGAACGAGGTGAAACAAGTGGCAAATGTATTTATTTATTATAATTCAGATCAAAGCGAAAGTACCGAACAGGCGGTTCATCGTGTCAACGAATTGATACACAATTTAGAGATCCACCATGTAATTTTAGGAGTGTTTTTAGATTTCTTTAATCAAAGCACCGAACTAATGGAATTACTCAACTCTCCTCTTTCAGAAATTGATTACATATTTACAAATAAACCTATTGTTAACGAATTTGATAAAGAATTAATAATTCAACTTTCAAGAACTGAAAAGTTTGAAATAAGATATTTTGATGAAATGTAGCATAATAATTTTTAGCAAAAAAAAGAATTACCACTGGACTGATTCCAAGAAGCAATTCTTTTTTGTTTCATTAGAAAGACCCTTCAATTAAGGTATTGATATTCTCACTAGTCACCTTTTATTTCACTGAAGGTTTTAACATTGTAATAGTTCCATACCCATCTGCCACTTGATATTATAACTAGAAAGGTTTATAAAGTTCCTTTTTTAAATAACATTTAATAAATAATCAACCTCAATGGCTACATCTGAATGGATGTCCTGCTTTAAAATTGAAAATTCCAAATTATAAGAGCGGCATAGCCTTGAGAAATACTTGAAATTCTCCCAACTCCCTAATTCTTTAAAGTCATAAAGAATCACTCTACTAAAAGTAGTACGATCAATAAACTTGAAAAATGATTCTAGTAACCCAATATCATCCAATAGATACATACTTGATTTCTTATTAAAATATTTTGCATGGTCTTCCAATGCATCAGCAATATAATGGTAGTCACCAAAGTCAAAAGTAATCCCCAGATAACGCATACTATCACCCCAGTTTGTTATTTAATGAAAGTATAGCGCGAATCTAATCATCTTCAAGCATTACTATTTTCTCTTATGAAATGAAATAAATTATAGATTGGATTTTTGGCTTTTTACCACCGACTGAAAAGACCAAACAGTTGAATAACTGTCTGGCCTTATTCAATAATATAGGCATACACAAGAAAGCGGTCTAAAACCAAAGAGGCTATCTGGAAAGCCCTAAGGGGAAAGGGGTTTTCCTGACACTGTATATTTCCTTATTCCCTTTTAAATCCCTTGTATTTTTGAAAATATTTTTCAATCTCTTTTCTCTTTTATTCAACCTCTCATCAATAGACTGTCCAAAAATAAGACTCATATCTTTATCCGGAGTAGCATTGATGGTTAACATATCCTTACACTATATTCAGCAGCCAATAAATTACCCTTCCCCCATAATAAAGATTCCAACAATAAAGGACTAATTCAATGAAGGCTAGAAATCCTTGAAAGTTGGAAAAAGAGGAATAAACTAGAATTAACAAAAAAGAAGCCTATAGTTTGTTTTTTGTTAAAAATAATATTTAAATGGGGGTAAAATTATGCAAGAAAATGAACTTAAACATGGATCAATTTTCACACATGCTTTTAATTTTTCAATGATAGGCACTGCGGTAGTTGATCCAATCGGACGAATCTTAAAGGTAAACCCGTCTTTAAGTCACATATTAGGATTTACCGAAAATGAATTAATCTCCTTAACTTTACGGGACATTACGTTTTCGGAGGATTTTGTAAAACTTGATGATTATATATCTCAACTCTTATTGGGAAAGATATCTTCTCATCAAATAGAAACAAGGCTTTTACATAAGCATAATTATGGGATTTGGACTTTATTAAGGATCTCATTAGTTCAAAGTAATGAAGGAAATCCCTTGTACTTGATCATTCAAGTGCAGAATATAACAGAACGAAAGAAAGTAGAGGAAAGATACTTTAACTTTATTGAACGGTCATCAGAGGCCATGATTATTATAAGCAACAGGAAGATACAATACATAAACGAAACAGGGTTAAAATTTTTGAATATTTCAGAGAAGGAAGAAATAATAGGTAAATCAGTTATTGATTTTATTCATCCAGATAAACGTAACATTTCCGTGAACTATATTAATAGAGTAGAAGCGGGAGAGACCATTTATCGTATAGAAGAAATTTTCGGTAGAGTTGACGGCAAATTTATTAATGTAGAGTTTACAGCATTCCCGGTTTATAACGGTGAGAAAAATGATATGCATGTCATCATGAAGGATATTAGTGAAAAAAAGAAAACAGAACAGTTCCTTTTAAATTCTGAAAAGTTAAATGTAGCAGGACAATTGGCTGCAGGAATTGCGCACGAGGTTAGAAATCCTTTAACAGCAATAAAAGGGTTTCTTCAAATAATGGATAGGGAATCGATTGGGAGTAAAATGTACTTCGATGTTCTTTTGTCGGAGGTTAACCGTATAGAATTAGTTTTAACTGAATTACTCCTGCTATCTAAACCACAGAACACTAAACATAAATTTATTAATCTTGAAAGTATCATAGAACAGGTTATCTCTCTGATGAGTACCCAAGCCATCTTACATAATATCGAAATAAAAAAAGAGATTAATACGGATACGTGTATGATCAGTTGTGACGAAAATCAATTAAAGCAGGTCTTCATTAACTTTATCAAAAATTCTATTGAAGCAATGCCTAATGGTGGACCTATTTATATTAAGGTTTTCAAAAGAGACAACGATAGTATATTAATTCACATAATTGACCGAGGGAGTGGTATACCAGCAGAAATTCTGAAAAGGATTTGGGAGCCTTTCTTTACCACTAAGGAAAAGGGAACGGGCTTGGGAATGATGATATGCAATAATATCATTGAAAACCATAATGGAAAGTTACAAATATCAAGTTCTCCTAATGGAACGACTATTGGTATTATCCTTCCTCTTAATAAATAAAAATGTTTTGATTACTGTTTTCCTTTTTTAAAATTTAATAAATGAAATGTTTCTTACTCAAACAATAACCGTGCAGTAGTGGCATATTTTGATATCTACGCACGGTTATTTTTAAGTTCACTCATATTTATTTTCTTAAGTTAGGTAAATGGTAGATGAATCGTGCTATTTTTCCCTTGTTTCTATTCTATGTATCGTGTCTACAAGCCACTTTATGAACACTGATAATAAAAAATAAATTGGAAAAGAATAAACTGATTTCCAAGCATATGGTTTATAAATATTCATAAAAATTGCAAGCGGCTCAAGTATAAAAGCAAAAGTTAAAGCCATTAGTAAAGAAATTAAAATATACGTTTTCCATACTCTAAAACGTTGATATAACATCATGAATACCAAGGAAATTATAATATCTATACAAATTATTCTTGAACCCCAAGGTAAAACCATTTTTGGATAATCCCAAAGGTGCAACTCTGAACCTAAAACGTCTAGGAAAATAACTATAGATAAAGTCAGAAATCCATGCAAAACTATATTTCTTAACCTTGAACGATCAACAAATTTCCACCATAAGTATCCAATTACGAAAGTACTTATAAGGAGAAACCACCATTGAAAAGAATAAAGTACCTCTTCCCTCCAATAGTCCAACCTCAAATGGCTAAGTGTTTTTTGCGCCTTTTCAAGTTCACTAAATCTTACTGAATCCTTCATTATTTCACTCTCTCTTTAAATCATAAATATACTTACCACTATCCCAAAAGAGGGCACCTTAAGTATCGGTGCCCAAAGATTAGAAGTGTTTTTAACTTTTTCTCTTTGCCAATTCATCCCGATCAATCGCCTGTGGGGGTTGTTCAAACCAACCATTTTCAAACATAATCTTTGTTCCTTCTTCTGAATATTTCCCAATTTCGAATGAGAGACGAGCGTAATGCGTTGCTAAGTCATGTCTTGGGCTAGTCGCTATGCTTGCTCCATAATATCCCATACCAATTCCATTTAAAGCAGTTGTTTGGAACATCATAAGTTTATCTGAAAATGGGGAAACAGTAGAATCTGTAACTTCGCTATCCCATGTCATGGGAACTGGTAGATCTTCTTCCCTTAAAATCGAGCCAAAGATTTCAACATGTTTGGAAGCAATTTCTTTCCCATGTACCATATATTGTCTAACTTCTTTTGAATTTGCAACTTGGCTGAATCCTAATAATGTTGCAACACCCAGAGCATTTCGTTGAATATTGTTAAATAAGTTTGAAATCTCTAATGCAAGTAAAGGTCTTCTCTCTCCTAACCATCCGGCAAGAAAACTTTTGCTTTTAACAAAATCAACTTCTTTTGGTGTAGGTATATAAGGTGGACGAATATAAAGACCTTTTGACAGTAATAAGTTTGTTGTCATTTTGTGAAGTTCTATAAATTCGGTAAGACATTCAGAAAAATAAGCCAAAATATCAGCACGTGTTACAGTCGGTAAAGCAATACTGTACGCATTTAGTCCTAACTGGCTCATTTGATACACATATTTTAAAAAGTATGTATCAGAATACAGTCTTGGGGCATTTATGTTTATATCCTCATCAGTAAAACCTTGAGGAATCGGGAAATTCTCAACTGTAAAGATGGAAGTTAGTTTTTCTAAATGCGATTCAGATAATTCGAATGTTTGCTCCAAGATTGGACGAATCTCTTTATCTTCTACCTTTTCTAAAAAGTACTTCAAAACACATACAGCCAAACTATCGTTTATATATGCCCCCCAAAGTTGGGACATTTCTGCAGAGGTAAGCCTAATGTTATTTTCATTAAATTGCACTTCAATACCTCCCTATAACTAAAATCTCCGTATATATTATCTTAAAACGAACAAGAATTATTCCGAAAAAAACATGATAATACTAAACATCAGGGAACAAGATAGGTAGAAGAAACCAGAAATAAAAATGCAGAGTATCAAAAACAATCGGAATGATCATTGTGTTACTCTTCCATAATTTTCTTTACCCCAACAAAATATTCATTATCTTTTGTCTAATTCATTTAATCTCTTATCCCCTAGAAAACAACTCCCCACTATTAATGGTCTTTTTTCCACTTTCTAAACTCCAAAAATTCTCTGAATTGCTCTTTAGTCATCCCAGAATTTATTGCATCTCTGAGTAGTACCTTCCATTCTAATTCCATTTCATTGGTGAGAGACTCTTCTGGTTGTAATAATGTTTCAACCGGTATCTCCAATACATTTGATATTTTCGCCAGAAAGTGAATTGAGGGATTTAATTGAATACCCCTTTCAAGGGAACTGATATATGATTTGGCTACACCTGCTTGTTCTGCTAATTCAGACAATGTTATATTTTTGGCTAGCCGATACTTCTTTATCTGTTTACCAATCATCTTTACAACACCAATCTTCTATATAATTAAAATACCATTATAATTATACAAAAAGATTCTAATAATTATGGATATAATATTTGAGGTATTAACTATACCCATGTTGTCGAATATGTTATAGTACCTTTCAAAGAATTCCTATATAGAGAAAAGACAGCATGAATATACATAATTAAGATCAGATATTGTTTTTTGAAAGGGAAAAAGAATTCGAATGAGCAATTGGCTCCATTCGAATTCTTTTATTTTCTGTATATTTAATTGTTTCTATCTTTATATCCCTTTTTACCCTGTAAATATAATTCCTTTAGGTATCAAATTTAATCCTAAAAGGAAAAATAACACTATATTCCATGGTAAGGAGAAGAAAATGGACTTTAATCAAAAGGAACATATAGAAAAAACACAACTTGAACAATCAGATGCATGGTATGAATACTGGCAACAATACTCGGATTGGAGTACATGGGAATTTTGGGTAAACTTAGGGTTTCTTGTAGTCCCGTTAATACTACTTTATATCTTAATTGATAAGAAAAAAGCGCTTTTATTAGGGTTCTTTGGTTATAATGTACATGTATGGTTTACTTATATAGACGCTTTTGGGGGAAGTAAAGCCTTGTGGTTTTATCCATATAAGGTTTTACCTATTCTTCCTGTAAATTTCGCTCTAGACGTTTCTTTGATTCCTGTAGTATATATGTTGGTTTATCAATGGACCTTAAACCACGGGAAAAACTATTATTTATATATCACGGGACTTTGCGTGATTTTATCTTTTATTTTCAAACCACTAATGACTACTTTCGGTTTTTTTAAATTAAATGAAGGCGCTAATTATTTTCATCTTTTCTTGGGATATCTTCTGATTGCGATAATATCCAAATTAATAACTAACATTTTTATTTTTATGGAGAGGAGGTCTAAACTAAAAAGTACTGCTTAAATTATTGAATCAGCACATATTTTTTGTTATAAATACCATCTTCATCTAAATTAACCCGGTATCCACCGGGTATTTTAATGTACGGAAATTCATCATATTCATTTGTTAGTTACTCAAAAATGTTAATTAAAAATCCCCTAATAACTAGCCCCACACATAAACCTATTCCTAAAAAGATAATAGGTAACCATATTGGTCCCATCAATACCCCAAAAATTTTAAATGTTGAGGAATAGATTAAGCCTACCGTTATAAAATATGCAGCAAACACAATGGGTATAAAAGAGAAAGGTGATTTCCCACCTCCTGAATCTTTATAAGCATCCCAAATAGCAAACATATAAAGACATGGATAAAACATAAGCCATTGATAATTTGTTACCTCTATTGCTTGTTTTATTTCCCCATGGAAACTGTATATTATTGCTAAATTGAAATTCGCCTGTACATTAACCAATATTTCTAAAGCAATTAATAGAACACCCTTGAGGTACTTTCCATTTAAGATTTGTCCAAAACCTGGTAAGGCAATACTCCATAAGAGTTTTTCTACTTTATTTTTATTGTTTGTTTTCTCCATTTATCATTTTCCTAACCTACTTTGCCAAGTCTTTTCTTTGTGGTGCTTGTGGTGGATATTCCATCCAGCCATTTTTAATCATTAAGTTTGCTCCGTCGTCAGAAAAATGGGCGAGTTCACCCATTAAACGGGTATAATGAACGCCTAAATCATGTCTAGGACTCGTCGACATAGCAATTCCATATTGACCGATTCCAGACCCAATAAGTGCGCTAATGTGATACATCATGAGTTTATCTGAAAAAGGGGCTATCTTGGAATCGGTAACTTCGGAAGTAAGTAGTAATGCCCCCCCCACCAGAAAGATAATCGTCATGTAATATTGAGGTAAAAATTTCAAGTTGCTTTCCTGCAATTTCTCTTCCTCTTTCAAAGTACTTTCGAACCTCTTTTGACTTTGCAACCTGACTAAATCCTGTAATAATAGCCTGTAGTAAAGCGTTACGTTTGGCGTTATAAACTAGATTCGCTATTTCAATACCTAGTAGCGATCTCCGATCCCCGAACCAACCTGCCAAGAAACTTTGCTTCTTTACAAACTCAATTTGCTCTGGTTTCGCAATATGAGGAGCACGCACATAAATACCTTTTTCTTTCGCTAACTCCTTTGCACTGTTATGCAGGTCTTGTGTTTCATTTAAACATTCGTTGTAATATTCGATTATATCCGTTCTTTCTGCAAGTGATACGGCCAAACCATATGAGGTCAATCCAAAGTTTGCCATATTCGTCATATATTCAAGGTAAAGTTTATCCGAAAAAAGACGCGGAGCGTCAAGATTCACGTCATGTTCAGTAAACCCTTGTGGAACTGGATAGTTTTCATTATTAAAGATTTTAGTTACTTTCTTAACGTGTGCCTTTGATATTTCTAAAGCATATCCCAATACCGAACGAATTTGTTCATCTTCACAATTTGCCAAAAAATATTCTATTCCGCATATTGCCATTGAGTCATTTTGGTAAGAAATCCAAAGTTGGGAAATTTCTGAGGCTGTTAATTCTACATTATGGTCATTTTGATCCATTATTGTTAATCCCTTCCATTATTAGTTTCCACACAATCTATCCGAATATTTTCGAGTTATATAAAGCGATTCACTAGTGTTGCATAAATTTTGTTAGAATATTCAGTTTAAATATGTCCCCTGTTAAGAGCCAAAAAAGTAAATACCCAACTAAAGGTGGATCCATCCATTTGGAAATTTTTTTACAATTAGACTTAAGAGACGACGACAATTTGTTTATTAAGGAATGGTTTTTCCTTCAATCTTTCGAAGCCAAATATGTGCTGGTTTCCACAAAGCTGCCCGTAAATATCGGCTAATTTGTAGGGTTTTTCGTTTACTTTTTGTCTCGATTTGTGCGAGAACATGCAGGCAAAAAACAATAAGTGCGATAAACACTTGATTCTGAATTGCCCATTCGCTTTGGCCGTAAAACTTTTTGATATGGAGATGTTGTTTAATCCATTTGAAAAATAACTCAATCGCCCAGCGTGATTTATACATCTTTGAGATTTCTTCAGCACTTAAATCAAAACGATTTGTGATTAAATGAAGCTCATTTCCTTTTGAATCAATCACTTTTAGAAGACGAAAGTAATTTTCGGCACGGTTTTGCGTCGTACCAATCAACACCATTTGATCCGACAAAACAGATGTATTCTCGGGTAGTTTAAAATCGTAAACCTCCCGTATGACTGCGTTTTTTCGCAGCCTAGAAAGGAAAAAGTAGCCGTCATCTGTCATCCGATCAAAGCGTTCGTAGTCTAAGTAACCACGGTCAAACACATACATACATTCCTTGTCATCAACCATTACTTCAAGCTGACCGCGGTCATGTTCTTTGGCCGTTGTCATAATGGCCTTTTCGGGATAGGATATACCTTTTTCCATAAACACAAGGCGTAAGTGCAATTTAACACCCGCTTTTGTTTTGCGGAATTTTGCCCATTTATGATTAGTCAAATTGAGAGGCAATGTGCTTGAATCAATGATTTTTAATGGCATCACAAGTTTCGTGTTGTGCGTTTTGGCATGAATTTGTG
Source organism: Niallia alba (assembly GCF_012933555.1). Taxonomy (GTDB): domain Bacteria; phylum Bacillota; class Bacilli; order Bacillales; family Cytobacillaceae; genus Niallia; species Niallia alba. Next base: position 271,483 of record NZ_JABBPK010000001.1, on the reverse strand, counting down.
AAACTAAATCAAGGAAAAGCTTTTGGAATAAGTCTGGATTCATGCCATTTAAACGGCGTGAGAGTTGGGAAATACTGATAGAATCAAGATCAATGCCCTTTTGCAGTTGATCATCGAAAAGACAATCGCTCAGCGCATGCAGACTTTCGACTTCTTCTAGCTGCGCAAAAAGTAATAATTTTAGAAATGACTCTGTCGTTAGTTTTTTCGTATAGAAATCTAATTTCAACGTTTTCACGTTTTCTTCAAATAATTGAAGATTTATTGGTGAAAACCATTGTCCAAATGAAGTTTTTCGTGTAATCTTGTCCATGAGATTGGTCCTTTTTTAGTGGATTTGGACGGGTTACCACCTGACTTATCCATTATAAAGGACTTTTTCTATGCATAAAATAATAAAAGTGAACATTTCGAGTATTTTTAATAGTGAAATTAAATTAATGCAACACTAGTGGATACTTATACATTTATGTAAAAGGTGCCTGATACCTTCTTTTTTTTAAAAGTTTCTTTTTTCACATTTGCCTACTTACTATCGATTTTTCAGTCTTAAATGTAATTGCCTGTGAAAGGGTTGATTTTGTGATAATGTTGTTAAAGGAGAGCCCTAGTTGTACAGCAGTTTGTGCAATTTCTGGTCTTATGCCCGATATGATTGTCGTCACTCCTATAAGTCTTAGAGCCTCTATCAAATGAAAAATTCTTTGTGCTACGAGGGTATCAACCATTACTACACCTGATAAATCTATAAATAGGTCAGTGATACCTTTATCAGCACATTGATTTAATGTGCTTTCAATAATGAATTTTGCTCTTGCAGTATCAATATCCCCAACTAATGGTAATAAAGCCATGTCATTATTTAAAGTAATAATAGGCGAACTTAATTCATTAATCATTTCTTGTTGTGCTTCCAATTGGCTACTTGAATATTTGTGAGTCTCTTCCGAAAATTGAAGTATCGCAAAATCAAAAGCATCAATGATCATTTCATTCCACTTTTCTATTTGATTATCAATATCCCCTTCATTTTCAGAGACAAATTCTTCAATAAATTCAAGATACTGTTTCCTAACCCTTATGAATTCTCTAATAATAAAATGTATTGGAGTGTTTAAATGCTCTTTGTCCCTTGCGACCTTTTGAACCCAAGTATTAAACTTTTGGAGCATTAGTGCATCTTCTTCAATGAAGATCTCACATAAATTTAAATGAAATTCAAAATTCTGTTCTTTTAATGTTTTTATTACTTTTGGATCTGAAGATGAATAAACTCCTGTAGGATCGTTTTTATCTAAAGAGTTATACCATTCTTCTGTTAATTGGGACGCTTTGTTTAATAAAAAAGCATGTAATTCATTATTTTTCCCCATATTATCCCCCCATTAAAAACTGTCAGTAATTAATTTTATTATAATATCCTTTATCCATTCTTCCCATATTTTCCAATCCACTTTAATACTTTATGAAACTGACAATTTAGTATTCCGTTGGATAGGCTCAATTATATATGGGATAATATTCGCCTTTTAACGAATAAATCCTACGATTTCAATAATTTCTTTATTCCACTAATTTCAAAAAAAAGCAAGCATTAATAGATAATGCTCGCTGTTATTTCACCTGATATACAAAGCGGTATATCGCCTTATATACCTCATTAATCATCTTTCTTTCTAAAAAGTACTCTGGGATTATTGTTCTGACAAAATACATGAGAAGATTATTTTGACAAAATCGTTTAGCCAAAATATCGCGTTGTTCCCTTAAAGATATATCTTCTGTAAGAATAACCGCATATTTTTGATCCCTTTCACGTTGTTGATCCAATTTAACCACAGCGACATAATAATTGTCACATTCAGCCAAAACCATTCTTTCATCAGTATGTATAAAACTTGGCTCTTTTCTTAAGTCCATTTCCTATCCTTCTTTCGTATAGATATTTTATAGTCATCTTCCACTCAGGCAGTTAATAACCTTGTTTTTTTAAATAAAAAATAGCAGGATTTTAGTCTTATTACGGGTAACATCAGGAAGATAACAGCATATTTGCAACGAAAAGCATTTTGATGGAAATCTTATAAGATATTATGAATCGATTATTTGAAGTCACTTTACTGTATATCAATAGGCATTACTCTATTGCTATGGGTATTGATTCTTTTTCAACTTATTAAGATATTTATTTTAAAAAAGTTTCATATAGGTATAAACAACTATTATAATTAAACTAAAAATATTTCTAATAGAGGGGTATATACCTATGGCCATTTCTTCAAGTATTAATATAAGCACTCAAATTTTAGATAAAACATCTATTTTAGCCGCACAAGAGTCAAATCTAGCCATGATAGAATTTAATTTAAATAGAGAAGTTATTTGGGTAAATGAAAATTTCTCAAAAACTTTGGGATATACAGTTAATGAAATGAAAAATATGCAACATAAACAATTTTGTACTGTTGAATTCAGAAACAGCAGAGAATATGAAGAATTATGGGAAAACCTTGGAAAAGGGGAAAAGTTTCAACAAAAGATTCAAAGGATCGGTAAAGCAGGCAATTTACTTTGGTTAGAAGCCACCTATATTCCAATTTTAAATGAGGAGGGAAAAGTTGATGCTGTTCTTAAAATAGCAACCGATATTACAGAACGTGAAAATAACACGATAAAAATCATTTCTCAATTAAAGGATATGCCAATAGAATTAGTAAATATGGTTGTTGAAAATTCTAAAGAAAAACTCCATGCAGTTGAATCACTAAAGAAACAGACTGATTTAATAACTGAAATAACTAAAATCATACGCAATATTTCTACACAAACGAATGTGTTGGCATTAAATGCTGCTATCGAAGCAGCGCGTGTGGGAGAGCATGGACGAGGTTTTAAAGTTGTGGCTGATGAAGTACGAAAATTGGCTGGCAATGTTGATGATGCCATTAAAAATGTGAATACGAATGTAGAAAATATTACAAGAGAAGTAGAAAAGGTTAGCAAAATAACAGATGACTTACAAAAAGTAATCTTAGTAACCCAATCCAGATTTAACAAGGTTATAGAAGAATTTGAAGGTGTTGCTAGATAAGGACAGAAAGGGTTTTCAGCCCTTTTTTGTTTTTCAGAAGGACCTTATCACTATAAATCTGTATTTTCCAGAGGTTACCCTTGTTTTTAAAATAAAAAACAGTAGGATTTAACCTACTGTCACTTAACTAATTCTGGGTCAAGTTCAACTAGATGTTGAATAAAGTCAAATAATAATTCCTTATCTAAGATATACTCTTTTACAACCGGAAGTATATTCCTAGTCAGATAGTCAAAGTTCTGATAAACATGGTGGAAGCATAGAACATTGAACGCCTTTGTCTCCATTGTATTTTTATCTACAAGTTTATGTTCTTGCTTAAAAATGTAGATAAAATAACTATAATCTTCATTATTGTAACTACTAATTGACTTCAAATTTTCAAACCTTGCGACGATAAAAACATATTCACAGTCACGAAATTCAAAATGGTCTCGTGGTTTAAACTCTTTTATTTGTCTATTGGTCATGTCCTGTTCTTTCATAAATACAGCCTCCCGTTTTCTTAAGTAAAGTACCTTATACTATTAAATTATACGCACATATGTTCGAACCTTCTTTTAGCATAAATTAAAAAGGGTACATTTGCTAGGAAAACGGTACAAGTAGAATCCAAAAAGACACACTATCAATTGAGAAAACCTGATACAACAGGAATTAAACCATTTTACTATTTATATCGATTATGATAATAGTAGATATCATACCAAAAAAAGAAAAATAAAAAGAGCGGCAGAAACCACTCCATTATCACTAATCTTCCCAGTGTTCTTCTTCTGTTGGGCGTATTGACCTATCATAAAAGTTCAATGCTGCCCTAAGACTACCCCAATAATCTGGAGTATTAAAAGAAGGGCAATACTCAATAATTTGTTGATATAAACGTTCCAACTCAAAGTCTTCAATTGCTGCATGAACTGATTCCTTCGCTCCGAGTTCTTTCTCAAATTCATTAATGATGGTTAAATCATCCAATTTATAGTCGCTTCTTAAATCTTCAATAAATGAACCGATTATAATTCTATATAAATGATTTTCAAAGTCCATATAATTACCTCTTCCTCTAAAAATATCGAAAAACTACTGGGCTAATCTCCAGTGGGTGGCTGTTTTTCTTCACTCTTCCTCTGTGTGCTTGTTCTCACCGGAAGGTTCAGTATAAAACCGTCTTAATATGAAAAGAAATTCTTATAATGAATTTTAAATCTTAACTGTTGTAACCTCTATAAGATATGGACAATTAATCTCTCTTATTAAATCTTTCATTTTTTTTATGTTATTCGCATTTGTCAGATACATAGTCATAGAAATGTTATCTAATATCTTTCTCATTTCGTTGGGATCGTCTTCTTTCTGATGATACAATTCTACGTTGTAATTTCTCCCAAAAATCTCTAAGCAACAAATAGTTGAAATGTTTGTTTTCTTTTTCATTAAATAATCCTCCCCTAGTTCAAACTTACCTCTTATTATCTTTACGATTTAGTGCTGGGGCACGATAGTCATTCTTCATATTCAATTTGAGCGAATGCCCATTACTATCTGCCCCGTAGTGGACTATGCTTATTTGATACTTTGTTGGTATTTTCTACTTGTAGGGTACCAACTTACCCTTCTTGCCCATCCATTTTCATAGGCTAAATCTAACCTTTCTTCAATTGTTTCAATAACCTTATTCCAAGTTTCATCATCAACCTCACTATAATCCCATTTCCATGCTCCAAAAATCTTAAATATTGGCTCTTTTTCACTAGTAATACCTGTTCCTTTTAAGACCTTTTTAAGAACCCGATTTGGTCTTGGAGCCAGTGGATCACAGTCAATTAAAATGAATTTTTCTGGTTCCCTTGTTTCTTCTATCTCCGTCATAATTTCAGCATCTCCTTCTGATATCAATTTTTTAAGTTGATTAATTTCATAACATCCCAATTCATATTTTTGCTCTCCGGTTTTCTACTTATCGTTATTTTTCTAACAAACTAGACAATTTTTCATATCGAATTTACTTTTCTCTCTGCAGTTAACACTTCGGTTTTAATTAAATAGTCCACTGCATTAGGAAATTTTACTGTTGCTGTTTTTGCTTCTTCTATCCAGAGTTCTTTTAATAATTTTGGTTTAATTAGATAATCCCCTTCAATGACTCTAAATGTGACATCCTTTCTTATGAAAGAATTAAGAATCTTAGGATTTGCAGCCAGTGCAGGTGATATTATCAATACGGTTGACTTTCTCTTCAGTTTAGAAAAGTACTTTTCTAGACTGCCATTTTCGAAAGTTGAAACACCACAAGCATTTTTTAGATTAAGGTTATGTTTGTCAGCAAAGCCGAATGCAATTGTCGCATACATTAAGAACTCCATATTTGCTTCCACCCTGTTCCCTTTAATAGATTCAGGTAATAATGTGAAAAAAGTTTCGTTTTCCATGAAATATCATCTCCTTAAATAGTTTTGTATGGTCCCTCTTATCAATAGGCAGACACGTTTATACCATTAGTAGACTCAAAATGATTTATCAAATCATTCGACATCTTCGCAGCCTTTTCATTATGAATCAATGCCTTTCTATACCCAGAACTTAATAGTTTCCATTTACTTTTACCTGATCTGGCTACATTATGTCGGTTGGATCTCATTTCGTCGTTAGAAATCTCCTCAATGCGATATTTTGTTTTGCTACTATTAACATCTATCAAAATAAAGTGAAAGCCCTCTTCGATGAACAAATTGATAATATCCTTCTTAAATATTGAACGATCCTGAACGGCAATCGTGTAGATGTTTTGCTTTCTTAATAAACTGATAAAGCTCATAAGCCCCAAAATGAACTTGGACAATAAGAGTAATATTTATTATACTGCTTAATGTACCAAGGAGGCTGACATCATGAAACGAATAAAACATTCTAAAGAATTTAAATTACAAGTCATCAAGGAAGCCCAAGACACAGGGAAGAATACCCTTGTAGCTCGCCGGTATGATCTGAATCCCAATATGGTTAGTCGCTGGGTTCGTGAATACAAAGATGGTAAATTTGGTGAAGTAGATGTGGCTGTGCTGCCAGATATAGACTCCAAAGAATTATCCAAAGAAAATGAAAAACTTAAAATGTTATTAGGTGAAAAAGACCTTGAAATAGCGATCCTGAGGGATCTTATAAAAAAGAAAAACCCTCACTTGCTGAAAAGCATGAAGTAGCTAACAAATGGATTCAAAAAGGCTACTCGATTTCAAAGGTGCTTAAAATCATAGGTATTCCTCGATCCACATACTATTATCAAAAGAATTATCGTGTTGAGGAGAAAAAAGTAAGTGAGGGACGTCCAGCACCAGGTTATTCGATCCAAGAGGACGGTCAAAAGATATCAGACGAACAGATTAAAGAATTTCTACTAGAAGAGATTGCCGGTGATTGCTATAACTATGGTTATCGCAAACTCACTAAGGTCTTAAGGCGAAAATACAAACTTAAAATTAACAAGAAAAAAGTATACCGGATTTGTAAAGAATTGGGCATCTTACGCCCACAGCGCCAAAAGAAAGTCTCATACCCTAGGAAACTAGCAAGAAATCGCATTATTACAAGATCTAATCAGCTATGGGAAGCTGACATTAAATATGGCTTTATCGAAGGTGAGGATCGCTTTTTCTTTGTCATGTCCATCATCGATGTTTATGACAGGGGCATCATTACCTATCATATGGGATTAAGCTGCACTGGAGATGATGTCAAACAGACACTGAAAAGGGCATTATTAAAACGCCAACAATATGATGAATTGGAAAAACCTGTAATCCGAACAGACAATGGACCGCAGTTTATTTCCCATACTTTTGAAAAGTTTTGTGAAGATTCCAAAATTGAGCACGAAAGAATTCCACCAAGAACACCAAATATGAATGCTCATATTGAGTCTTTCCATCGCATTTTTGAGGACGATTGCCTATCCAGATGGCAGTTTGAAACCTACACAGAAGCATATCAAGAAGTCATGAATTTTATGGAGTTCTACAACGAGAGACGTATGCATTCTAGTATACTAGATTTGTCACCAAAGGAATTCTATCAAAAACAAGATTCATTGGTGATCAAGGAGGTTCGGGTGTAATGGATGTATTCATTCAAAGCATCAGCTTGATTTGGAGTGGCGGGCATGATAGCCTCGTTCGGCGATGCCAATGTTGTAAAACAGCTGGCTTCTTGGCAGGAGAATCATGCCCGCAGAGGCTCCATGTCAAGCAACATGGCCTTTTTGAAGAATAATGAAAGAAATCTATAAAATAAAAAACTGAGGAAATGAAAGAATAAGAGAGTTATTGTCCAAAATTCGGGGGTTAATCCGAAAGTATTGAGCAACTGATGGATTACTCTTATAAGAAAGGTACTCAGCGACTTCAAGACCTCTAACATTTTCTAGTAAAGTGCTTAATACTTGCTGTTTCAAATCTAAGTCTATGCTGTCATCCCTTTCTGAACTTAAGTGAACCATATAACCAACCTTATTAACTGCATTTTTTTGCATAGTAATCTCCTCCATAGATATCAAATAATTTGAATTAATAAATTTAGTACTTCACTGTAAGGGAAATTTATCTGGTTATCCCTTCAAAACATTTTTAGGAAGCCATGTTCTCAGTAATATATTCCCAAATGCTTTCCAGTGATTTGTATTTGTACATGGTTTCATTAACTAACTGATTAAATTCATTAACCGTCCAAACTGGATCAATAGTAGAAAGATACTTATACACTATTTCTTTTGTGCCATTTGGTGTAGCCAGAATATCAACTATTTTATTTCTCTCGTTCACTAAACAATAGGTCACTTTATCTTGATCTAGTAGATGCAACAAATCATTTTTTTGCATTGTTTTATCAAACCAATGATGGTAGATTCTGTTTTTTGATTGTCCAAACTTTACTAAGTAGATAAAACCTGTGGCCTTTGTGTTATATTCCAAACTTCCTCTAATATCAACAAAAGGGGAGTCCGCTAATAGTTTCAACTTATACTCGTAATCTTTGATTATAAAAACCGTTTCAGTGGCATTTGTCACAGCGTTATATTGTACACCTGCATACATTAAACCCCGTGTCATTTTCTTAAAAACATCTTTCATTTTTACTCTTTGTTTCATAGTGATGTCTCCTTTGTCTTTTATTGGGTCATTCTTTACTAACATCAATTGGCCGTTAAGCATTTCCTGTTAATTCATCAAGAATCTCGATCAACTTATACTTACCTTTTGAAGATAAGTGACCAAAACAGAATTGAACCTCACCAGCATATTCTTCGCAAAGTAAAACCAAGTCTCGTCTCTTTATATATTCGGAATATTCCGTCTTTTAATATTAGATTAATACTTAATTTGTACTCTACTCCTTGTAGATTGCACATATTTTATTCAATGATTCAGATATGTTAACTTGGGACGGTATGAAAAATCAGCATAAAAAAATCTCCTCCTTTTTATCACATATTGGAAAGAACAAAAATAAACAGACATATACTTAGGTTGCGCATAACAAACATTGCCTTATAAGGCATGTAGATGCACAGTGATTATGAGCCTAGGTCATCATTGTAAACTAAACTCATCATCTTATTTACTTAAGGTATATTTAGTATATTTGTTGTTACCTTCCCTTTTAGTGATAAAAAGAAAGAGATATATATAATATAAATTAACTATTAAAATTGAAATTGAAATTGAAATCATATAATGTATATTGCGTATTATTATAGTACAACAGAATTTTCTTCCTGTAAAGGACCAATTTGGTTTTTTTAAAAATTTATTTTGCTTTTATAGGATACTTTTCTATTTAATTAATGAAGAGACTATTAAACAATGCCGTATTCTATATTATGCCTTTTACAAGCCTCTTTAAACCTTTGATAATATTTAATGTCTATATGACTATTATTACTAAGTAGCATTATCTGGTCTACTTGGTTCCTGTTAATATTCGTTAATAGCAATTCTAGTATACTTAAGTCAGCCATTAAACACATTACTCTTTGGTTATTTTTAAATCCAACATCTATTGGTAGCCCCAACAAATTATCAAACTCCCGATTTAAATGAATTTCGAAGTACCCAAACACATTAAATCCCTCACTCTTAAACTAATCTCATGTACTCGTATAGGTTAAGAAAATGAAATACTGTGTATCCAACTACAAACGATGAAGGAATGCTAAGTAAAAAAAGTCTTAATTGCCATTTTTCAGCCTTTGCTTCTCCTTGTTTCAAGATTATAGGTATATACTTTACACAAATGATCATTAAGAACCACAGAAAACCTACAACGCAAAAATAACTGGACAAGTAGTCTAAGTAGTACATTTTTATCTTCTCCTATCAAACTAATATGAAGTTTTACTTTGTATTTTATACAAATATTGTAACGCGTATTTGTTTTTATTTCCGCTAATGGAAAAGAGGAAAGGACCCTAGGTGACCTTTCCTCAAAGTGTATTCTATATATTCGGTATATTCTTCATATATTATACTACGTTTACTTGATTCGGTAAACGCTCCAGATTCGGTCATTTCAGACATTTTCGGCTTAAAAATAGGCAAAATAATTAAATGTTAACCATTTTCTATTTTATTAGCCCACTAGATTTTTTTCATTTATTTCAATCATTTTATTTCATTCTGTAGCCATTTTTTTCGGATGAAAAAAATCATTTTTTTCACCTATGCTTTTTTCAGATTCTCGGTTTTGACTGTAACTAATCATTATGAATGATTATAAAAGTTATAATCATAAAAACTATTAATTTTCATTATAATGATTAAATGTTAACTCCCCATGTACCAAATAATATAAAACGTGTTTTAAATCCCCTTTGGCTGCTTCTTCAGATACAAACCTTCCACCATGAATAAGTTCAAATGTTTCTTCTTCGAATATTTCTGCAAATATCGAATAAAAGTAAATGCCATCTTTTTCTTGCATCTCAAAAATAGCAAATCGGTATTTATGACCTTGTAACTCAACATCTTTTTGCAATATATATTGTTCCATAAACAATCCCCTCCTTTCTATATATCCCTTATAGAAAGAAGGGGTACATCCTTTTAATATATCAATAGTCTTAATTAATCCTTATATAAATTTATCTAGATACTGCTTGTACTATATGTTTTTCAACTTCAACAATAGTTCCCTTTTCTTTATCTATTGTTAGGAGTTTTCCATCAATATCATATTGTATACTAGTTCTTAAGTTCGGCTCTTCCTCTTTTAACAAATCTAAACATCTTAAAGTAGAAACAAGTTGATTTTTACAGACTTCTATAAAGTTCTCAGTGGACATCCCATTGACTGAATATATTTTAGAGTGTTCCACTCCTGTGTAGTAACCTGTTAGTTCTTGCATAAGAGTATTAGAAAAATATTGAGCACATTCAGAATTGATCTCTTTCCAAGTATCCAGTTTAGTATGAACAACAACATGACCTTTGGAAGACTTGTCAATCGTAACTCCTCCACTAGTAATATAATGTCTTAGTTTCTCCTTTAGATTAATCTGTTTACCATTTAGAAGATAGTACTGAGAAAAAACATAAATAAATGAGTTCATATAAATTTCACTATTAATTAGATAAATCAAATTCTTTTTTATCGTTTCTTCTCTTTTCTTCTTTTCATTAACCTCATTTATTGTATGTTCAATTGTCTTATTTGAAGTCTTAGAGAGACTTCCTGTTAAAACTACATATATAATAGTGACTATAACCAGCGTTAAATTAATTAACACTGATAAAGCACCAGTATTATTGTTTAGAAAATTAAATAGGCTCACAATACCATTCATGTTACTTAAACTTCCTCCTCTTCAACAATTGATATCTTCAGGTTCTTTTTCTTATATGATATACGTTTAAATCTACTATAAGGTTCTATTTTTTGGAATGCTAAACATAAAAAAATAGGGACGTTTCTCCCTTTTTGGTCAAATGAGTTATCGGTTGATTAAAATTCTGTTTTCTTTAAAGCAGTCTGAAGTTCTTTTATTGACGGTGTAACATAAATACGTGTGGTATCCATTGAGGAATGCCCGGCCAATTCCGCAATACTTTGAAGACCTACACCACTATTTGCAAGTTGCTTACAATATGTGTGTCTTAGTGAATGGGGCGTAATTTCTTTCCCTAGTTGATTGCTATACTTTTTCAGAATATGCTGCGCTGCTCTAGCACTTAATCGATTACTTTTACTACTGATCAAAATGTAATCTGAATCCTTTTCTCTTTTTTCTAGCCACATTTGAATATGTGCTTTTGTTTTTTCTGTTAAAGGAACTACTCTGTGTTTATCACCTTTACCGATCACATTTATTATACCGTTGCGAAAAGAAACGGAGGACTTAGTTAAGGAACATGCCTCATCAATCCTTAGACCAAGATTTACAAGAAGGATGACTAGTGTTTCATGTAATAATCCCTTTTGAAAGTTACTGTGTTTTGTCAATTCTATTGCATGTAATAATCGCCCCACCTCTTGTCTCGTTAACCAACGAATGGTATTCTGTTTTTGGACCTTTTTAATTGTAATCTCATCACTTAAGTTTACTGGTGAGAATTTGGATTCAACTAAAAAATCAGCCCACTTCTTAATTGCTACTAGTCTTCGGTTAATAGTTGCTGGAGATAAAGAAGAATCCAATTTAATCTCACGCTCGAAATCTTTTATGTCAGTTTTCGTTATGGCATGAACCATGATCGGATTAGAGTGTATATCAGACAACCAACTCTCCAAGAAGTGTAAATCCTGTACATAACTTTTAATGGTATTACTGCTTCTGTTTTTTTCAATTAAATAGTTTTTAAATCCTTCAATCGCTTGGGAAAAAGTTACCGAATTGATTTCCATTAAGAGGACCCTCCTACGCTATGTTATACGACAAAAATTGAGTAATGATTATATATGTTATGCGACGAAAAAATATAGCCGAAACCATAGGTTCTGTCGCATAAGACATATTATCTGACAAAACTTATTTGGTCGTATTATAGCGCGTTTGGAACCCTTTGCCAGCACCTTCTCATTTTTAATAGTGAAATATTTCAAATTATACTATTAATACTTTGTACCGTTTACTCCCGAATGTAGTTTAGTTGCTCCTCAGTAACTTTATATTCGTCACACCCACAACCGAAATTCAAATATAGATTGTATGTACCATCACTGTTGAGATATGCACTTTTATTTTGTGCCTGCCGATACATCCCCCTTACTGCTTCTATGTCCGTATTTGATAAAAGTTCCATTTCAATTCACCTCCACTTGTTAACTTCAGAAGAATTTTATATAGTAATTAAAACTTATATCCTTCACTTCTTTTAGTCCATATCTTTCTACTAACTTATTATGCTTTAATTCTGCTAGTTGTAATTCATCTTCGTTAAAAAAGGACTTTAAGTCAGTTCTTTGAATTTTATAAAGAGCGGTTAAGGAGACTTTTTCCAATCTTTCTATTATCTCTTCGTTATTTATCCCTTCAGGGTATTCTGCTTCGATTTCAGAGTAGTAATTTTTTAATCTAGATTGTGCATCATCAATCATTTCTTCAACTTTTTCAAATAGAAGATTAATTGCCTCAATCTTGCTTTCTGCTAAATAATCGTCTGTATATGAATGACCATCTGTCCGGTCGATTATGTAATTACCGTCTTCCCCCTTATAAAAGCCTACGAACTCCATTTGATTACCTACACCTACATTAAATAAATTATCCATTTCATCTTTGATTTGATTCATTTCTCATCCTCTCCTTTCATTTTTGCCAATTTGAATGGCTTACAATTGTTATAACATAAAAAGAAAAATACGAGGTCAGTATGTTAAGAGATAATTGTGGCGGATTTTTGTGAAAATATGAAAAACATTATTACACATGATATTCTTATAAAAAACCTATTAAAAGAATAGTAAAGAATAATAATTAAGTACTTGTGTGCAATTTATTTCATCTATATTAAAAATATTTACATTGTGATATTGATTTTAGGAAGGAAGTGTTTTTATGAACGATATAGATCAAGTTATTGAAAAGATGAAGCAGTTGTTTATTACGGTTAGATACAAATATATCAAACTTAACGAAGATGGTAGTTACCATACATTCAATATATATAATAACGACAAACATGTAAGACTTAATGATGGATTTTTGAAATCCCATATACTGCAACAAAGCACTTACGGCATTTTTTGCAGGAAAACACATACAAAATTTGTCACTTTCGATGTGGATGTTCCAGTTATACCAGAGGCTAAAAAAGTAGTATTGGCTCTCTATGAATCTTTAAACACACTCGGAATACCTTCAGACAAAATTTTCACTAGTTGGAGCGGTACAAAGGGATATCACGTTGACATTTATTTTTCAGAGGAAATCCCTTACAACTCAATGAAAGTACTTTTTAATGCAGCAGTTTCAACAGCATATAACTTATTAGATGGAAAAATAAATGGGAAAATTGAACTTCGACCAACACCTACTCAAGGGTTGAAACTTCCTCTCAGCATTAATTACAAAAATAAGGATAAAAGGATTAATATCTGCTGGTATGTAGACGTGCAAAATAATTTTACTACTATCCAATCGTTAGATTACTTCTTAAATATTGAACCCATATGCGTTGATATCGTAAATGATTTAATATCGGATTTACAAGAAGATGAAGAGGAGTCACCAATTAGCAAAAGTGATACTAAAAAAATTGAGGGTAATGCTAATGCGAATTTTGATTTATCGGAGGAAACACTAAAATCACTAGCAGATTTGTATGAAAATGGCCTGAGAAAACCAAGTACTAGAAATGAAGTTACTTGTAAATTAGCGGTGTATTTTAATACATTAAGGGAAAACAAACATGATTGTGAACAAAAATTAAGAATTTGGATGAAGGGTCAGAATAGAGCATTTTATAAAACCCCACTTGAAGAATGTTATAAAGAAATAACTAGAATTGTTAATTTAGTTTATAAAAAAAACGTTGTGCTTACCAAAGGAGTAACAAAGATAGTTATATCCAGAAGTGAAATGCTAACATTATATCAGTATCCTAAAAAATTCCATAAAACGATTTTTACTTTGTTTATTCACTTAAAACGATTTGCAGATTTAAACAATGAGTTTTTTATGACTTATGAACAAATTGCATTGGCTGCGAAATGTTCTGTTAAAACTGCCATTAACCATATTAAATTACTTGAGCAAGACAATATAATTAGGGTAACAAGATCACCAATATATTTAAGAGGAAACAAACCTGAAAGCCATCCAAATATTTATGAACTCAATCTTAATTGGCTAAATGCAGACAAGGAAGTTTCCATTAGTGTGGGAGCAGATAATGTGAAGTCCTATCATGATATAAGAATTAAACTCATTTTAGAGTTATTCCCTAATAATGAATGGTGGAATATCGGTGAGTTATTGAATAAAGCACTAGAAAAATAATCTAAAGAATAATAATTAAGTACTTGTATGTAAATTATTTTAATCATATTAATTCATATCGACTATGTGTAATTGTCTTACAATACTAAAACAAAAAAGCGTGTATTACTAGATGTAGTTTTCACGCTTTTTTCGTCTTTATTCTTCAAAAAGAAAGGAATACCCCAAAATTTACAGCAAAGGAGAGGTTTCATAGAAAAAACACAAATAATATGTATGCCCTTCAAGTAAAGGATCACTGATTAAATTCCACATATATCTTCCCATACCTTTATTTTTAATAATATAGTTCCGTATCTCTCCTTCAAATTTTTGAACATTAGGTACGGCAATTCCCAAAAAAGGTAATCTAGTAACCGACTTTTGTTTTAAATTTCACCTCCAAATTCCCCTCTTTTTCCCTTTTTACCTTAATATAGCCCTTCAAGATGCTAAACCAAATCCACCCACCAGTTAAAAGAAATACTGGTATATATAGCGAAAGGTAAAAATCTTTTTTGAAAAAGTAAATTGCCATTCCTGCAACTATATATGCAATCACCTTACCAACAAACATAGCCACATAATGTACTTTATTGATTGCTTCGTAATCATTTCCTATGTCTAAATAGAAGTATGTAAATGCTCTATCAAAAAATGCTCCACCAAGTGCTAATAAAAACATTGAAAATAAAAAATAATCCATGATAGAAAACTCTAAGTATTTTACCGATAGTGGGTAAAAGAAGATCGTGAACAATATAGAATAGAACAACCCCATAATGAAAAAGGACAATCGATATAAGCACTTTGTAATAACGTGCAACATACTAGGGCTCCTTCCTAAACACTATTTGGAATTATCTGTATACTATTATACATAACAATCACTTATAAAGCAGCGTTGAAGCGGGTGATAATCTTTTTTATGACATTAAAAAACAAGGATTTTACTCCTTGTTTTGAACCCATAGGTTTTATTATAATCCATGCGTTTTTAATCTACTTGTCTTATTCAATTAAAGCATCGTTAAAAACAAAAACATAAGGTATATATTGTGAAAATGTATCAAAGACTAAAAAAATAAATTTTGACAAGGGTGATACATTTGGAACAAGAAGAAAAATTGAAAACTGCTACAACTGCAATGACGAGTGATTTCAAGGTGCAAATTTTTGGAGATGCTGAGAAAACGACTGATACTGTGGTTGCTAGGGATGCTGTTGAAAATATTATAAATGATTGGAACGCTATGTCTAAAAAGGCGGCTAATCTTACAATTAAACAGTACGGTCCTCCAAACGAAGCAACTCAAAGCAGGTTAATTTGGTAGAACAATGGACCTTGGAAACGTACCATTGTTTATCGTGATGAAATTCCACATGATTTCCCACAGCCTCATACCGATGTTATTGAGAACTATATTAACTACTCTGTCCCACCTGAAATGTTTAGTGAACTTGCTAAATTTGATGGTAGTGTCATTGTCGAAAGAACAAGAGGTGAAATTTCATCTCGATGTGATATGGAAGCGGCTAATATCCTTGCCCTTAATATGATGAATGATATTGTAACAGGTAAGTTAATTGCTGAAGAAGCCCGCGATAAATACTGTGAGGTGACTTCTGCTTTTATGATGAATAGACCAGCACCTTATGCTGAGAAACTTCAATTCGATGTATCACAAAAAGAAAAGTATGATACGGACGTTGTAATGATTGCTGATGAAATGGTAGAACAGGCCATAGAAAAGGTTAATGATATGGTTGACGATAGTATAGGTAATAACAGGCTTCATTGATAATTGTTTATTCTCTAAAAACTGTCTTTCCAGACAGTTTTTTATTATACCAAACTTCTGTTGTCTTCAGTATGTTTTTCCACCCTGTTGATAACTTGTGGATAAAATAAAAAAGGCTAGGTTTTTTTAAACCTAACCATTTTAAGGTAGAAATTATTGATTATTTATCCACACATGGGTACAGGTCATTCTCTTTAGCAACTAATTTTATTGCTTCTTCCTGAAGTTCCTTCTGGAAGTTTTCCCTGATTCCAGCCTTTCGATAAATTCTCCATAAAGACAAATCCTGTCCCTCTTCCCGTAACTCTTGAACTGCCCATTGTAACCGTCTAACTTGAAAGTCTCTAATACCTTCAGTATGCTCCACCATGTATTCTTTTGTCTTTGGCAGTTTATCAAGATGTTTTTCTAATAACGGTCTAATGCCTAGCATACTCCCTATTGAACTTACCGTAATCCGTTTAGGTTTTCCGTCAATAGACAACATTTCAGTAATTGCTACTTTTACAATTTCCAAAATTCCCTCGTCCCTATCCCCCCAGTTAACCCTGTGACTATCATGTATTGTTGATTTTAACCTAGGGGAGTTCTGATTAAGCCAGTCCCTGTCATTTCGGTACAACCATGTAAAAACTCTATTGTTAACTTGACGTAATTCCGTTTTACTCTTAATTGGGTACTGTTTTCTCAAATTTAACCAATCTCGTCTGTTTTTTTCTTTATTATTAATAACAGAGCATTGCTCAATGGTATTCGTACGTTTTTTTTCTTCCTGACCCCTTTTTGTCCAGTATGTCTTTAAACCTAACTTCTTAGCATATTTTTTGACTGTGGCTGGGTCTACCTGCAATTGCCGGGCTGTATCTCTTAAACTAAATCTTTTATTAGTCAATTCTTCTAATTTAGTTTCCCACACAGACCCGAAGTTCTTTACCTTTGTTAATTTGTATCTGTCCTTTTCTTCATGATCAGGGCCTGTTCTGAGGTAAACATAACCGCAATCACACCTAAAGAGCCCTATCGGACCTTTACTTTCAGCCCCATACTCTATTTCTATATCAGTAATAACAGGTCTAAGATAATGGTCAGCAACAGGATTTAAACAAGGCCACGGTTTATCCCCAAACGGTTTATATTCGATTTTCTTGTTGAAAAGGTCTGAAATTGAAATTCCGAGAAACCGTATAAATAATAGGTGTCTTATAGGATGGCTTGTTCTATTTTTTCTCCAAAGCATATCACTCAACCAATTATTATTATTACCGATATCTGATTGCAGTTTCTCCAGAAATCCATGTTCATAAAAGTCTAAGAAAGAATTTAATAATTCTTTTTGCTTTATTTTACCGTTTACATTTGCAAAACCAAGTTCTTTTAATTTACTTAAATACTGCACTCTAAACCAATCCGAACGTTTGTTTTTCATCTTATTATTTAAAAGGAACTCAATATCTTCTGCAATATTGATTGCCTTTTCCATGATATTATCAGAATACTGTAAATCCGAGGTATTTATTCTGCAATTTTCAATAGTGGCTAATCTATAATCATGTTTGTTATAACCTCTAATAGAAACTTGACTATCATACAGTGGCATCTTATGCTCTAGACAAACAAGAACTCCCGGTATTTGATGGATTCTATGCCAATACAATTCCCCAAGATTATATAAATCTTCTTCAACACATTGAGGACAAAATTTAAAGTACTGATACAACTTAATTGAACTTGCCATCAAACCAATTTTATTATATATACTACCCCCTTTATCCCCAATCATAGATTCTTTAACCTTAGTAGCATGTTCAGAAGGCAGGAAGGCGGAATAGAATGGATATAGGGTATGATTTGTAATTAAATATTCGGGTGTATAATGATGCCCCACAGGAAGGTTTTCCATTATACGGCTGATATGAGAAGGCAAATCCATTATTGCTGTGATACTGTCCGTACCGTATATATCCTTTTGTGTGGCTTTGTTACTGACATTTCCACTACGAATATGGTATCTAGCCAAAA
The DNA here is from genome assembly GCF_012933555.1 of Niallia alba. Classification (GTDB taxonomy): domain Bacteria; phylum Bacillota; class Bacilli; order Bacillales; family Cytobacillaceae; genus Niallia; species Niallia alba. Next base: position 253,104 of record NZ_JABBPK010000001.1, on the reverse strand, counting down.
CGCTGTATAAAAGTTCGTCTTTATATGGTACAGGGAAGAAGGTCATCATTTCACATCATCCTGTCTGACCAAAATCGCTTTCATGACTTTTAATAAACCCACCATTACAAAGCACTTCATAGGCTGTCTTATTTTCTTTTCGTCCTTCAATAACCAAGTGTCTTATATCATTCTCTACAGAAGATTCCTCTTCCTTTCGCTTTTTCTTTCGTTTATTTGATGTGGACATTTCCTGAATGGCTTTCACAACAAGTTCATTGATATCCAAATTCCCCTCTTTTTCAACAATTGCCTCTACAACTTTTTGAACCTCATTTGGTTCAAAATCCAATTCTAAAAGTTTCAAAATTGCTTTTTCTTTTATGGATATACTCATTTCTTGTTCTTTTTTCCTTTGCGTTCTTTTCATGGCCTCCATTTTCATTTGTAAATCAACAGTAGCCCTTTCCCTTTCCATAAACCCTAAAAAGTCTACGTCTACTGTACTGATATCCTCGAACTTGGCAATCTTACTTATGTTACCTGATTTCAAAGCCTGAATCATTGGCTTAACTAGTTGTAAATGCTTATTAGCCACCTGACTAATTGATTCTGGAGTTATTTCTTCCCTTTGCGTCATAATGGCCTCAATTTGAGCCATTACGTAGAGTTTTACTGCGATATCAATAATACCTTGGCTTTCTTCATACAGGATATTTTTAAAATCATCTGTTAAAGGAATCTGCTTCTTTGTCCATTGATATCCCCAAAGTGCATTAATCAATAAATCCCAGTTTTGGTTGTTTTTCAACCTATCCCAAATCATATCTCCTTGGCCACTGCCCCGTCTGGCCTGTCTAAATTCACTTTGCAAAATAGATAAGCCTGCTGGCGTTCCGACTAAAATAACTGGAACTCCAATTGTATTAACTAGCGTTACAAAGAAGTTCAGCATTTTTTGATCCCCACCGCTTTTGGCCTTACTTAAATGCTGAATCTCGTCTATAATTAAAACACCCAATCCTGTGTTTCTTGCTATTTGAGACATAATCACCAACATATCATTTATCGTTTTTCTACCTAGCCCAAACTTTTTGTGATATTCTGTCCCCAGTAAATCGTCTACCTTACGGAAAAATTCTAAGGCAAGTCCTCTCAAGGAAGAATCAAATGGACAATCAAGTTTAAGCCATACAAGTTGATACATACTGAATTTTATTTCGTTATAATCTTTATGAACAATAACTTGAGGATATAAAGATAAAATTCTATTTATAGCCGTTGTTTTCCCCATACCACTAACACCGATTATCGTAAATCCTGCTGCAGTTGTTCTAAAAACACTGTTGTTGCTTAATTCATTGTTCAATCCGTTGATATTTCGATGTCCTTCCTGTAAACTCTGCGCATATCCGGCTCTGAAGGGGTTTCTTGCCAAATATCCTTGACGAATTACTCTGGAAATTCTGCTTTCCAAATCCAAGTGTATCCATAACGGCTGAAAGCATTGAAATAATCTCTGTACTAAATGAATACGGTATTGTTTATCTAGCATTCTTTCTTTTGAATTGTATTCGGCATATATAGCCATTTTTTCAATGGCTTCTTCTGTAGAGAGAATAGAAGGAAGTGCTTCAATAAAAGGATTCTTCCTATATTCTTCGATAACCTGTTCACTATAATCTGCTTCAATAGCATTGCAACCATTTGGAATAATAACCCTATTCATCTATCTTATTTAAAGCCTCCTTCTGCTTTCTCAATAACAAATCAAACCCTGTATCCCCCATAAATTCTTTACTTTCAGATAGATTAAAAGGAACAACTTTAGAGTTTTCTATATTACTTCTATCTAACTCAAAGGCCTCTTCTTCACGTTGAATCATTTTTTCAACAGCACGGTTTTGACGAATATTCCCAATCCTGCTCCTTTTACTGATTACATCCGTTTGTTCTTGAGATGTTTCCTGTTTAGCCTGCTTTACAATTTCTTCAATTTCAGTGTTTAAATCAACTTTTTCCTGTATTGTTTTCTCCTTATATTGCTTTTCTTTTACTTTTTCGTATTCTAACAAGTAATCAATTTCTTCAACTACCTTGCCTCTATAACGCTGTTGATGTTCCAATAAAAAACATTTATCAAAACTCAAGCCATTTTCATCCCGTATATAGATATAGTCCATATTTCTTGGATCATAACTTATATCAATTTTCCAAGTGCCCCTGTTCCGTGCCTGTTCAAACCATCTGTCCTTTAGGGACTGTTTTGAACCATAAAGCAATCCTTTAAACGCAATTCCCTTTGCAGTTACCGTAGCCTTGCCCGTAGGCATGAGATTGAGTTTAACAATATCTTCCGAAGCATGACGTAACTTTCCAGATTTGTTGTTTATCCCCCATTCCCAAAGCCGTATTGGAATGGACTCTATTCCATCCTCCACCATCATTTCTTCACGTTGATAGTTTGTAAGATAGTGGTGATTATTATGGTATAATACACATTTGATAATAACTTGAGTAAACTGGTAAATATCCAATTGTGCTTCCAAACGGTAATCCCGGTCCCCACGTTCTTTAATTGGCTTAACAGCACCCGGCAGAAATGCCTTTGTTCTTGAATTGGTTACCCGAAAATGTTGTTCAATTATTCCTTTTAAATCTGCTCTATAAGAAGGCGTATTCAGAATTCTTATTCCGAAATTATTAATTAGGGGATCAACTTTACTTCCCTCTAATTCTCCTCGATCAGCCAAGATGGATTCAGGAAGATGTTCAACAGGCCATTCATGTTTTTCAATCTCAATTCCGAAGTCACGACAAAAATTAACTTTATCAGAAGCAGCGTTGGCTAAAGCCATCATTGCACCGGCCCACGATGGACCCTCTAAGCCAATATATAGACCAACTATCATTCTGCTATAAACATCCATAACAGAATAAATTACAGGTCGTCCAATTATCCATTCACGATTAAACCTTGATAACAGATACAAATCTCCAACAGTTGCGTCAATCTGATAAATTGCTCCGGGCCCTAATGCTTCTGTTGTTGACTCCCCAATAATTGCTCTATGGTTTTGCTCATACTTTTTTCGGCCTTTTCTTTGGCTGATTTCTTTCTTGATGTCTCTTTGCTTTTCAAACCAATATCTAAATTGATTTAGTGTTGGTAATTCTCCATAAGTTTTAATTACGGGTATTTCCACATTTCCTTTCACTTTACTATCTAGACTAAAATGCTCTTTTAACATTAATTCATAGGTCAGTGCTAAGGATTTTTCGGCAGAGGAGAGATAATGTTTGTTTATAGCAGACCTAAAAATTCTTTTGATATTTTCGTCTATATTTATTCCTTCGCCTGTTATCTGTCCATGCTTTCTTGGTCTTCCTCTTTTTACCTCACTAGCCTTCTTTTCCTTACCCTTCCCTCCACACAAGTAATAGTCAGGTAAAAGGGCATTTTTTGTTTTACCACGCTGCCAATACTTCTTTAGATAGCGAATAACAGTGCTTTCATGAATATTGTGGGCTTCACACCTTTTTAGAATTAATTTTCTTCTTTCTTCTGAGTGGTAAACAAATGGTTCCAATTTCACAATATCCTTTATGATTTCCCATGCATTGTCACGTAAGGATAAATGTTTTTCAGAAATATTGTTTTCATTTATTAGTCGACTGAAAGGGTCTTTTTCAACAAGGACAATACTACCATTGTTAAACCCTTCATCAACTTCTGAAATACTCTTTTCATAGGGCAAAGCGGTAGAGTAAACATTGAAAAAATACCCATAATTATGTGCTTTATTAAGCCATAATACCCTTTCTATTACTTTCTCGTTTTCTGACGAAGTATAGGAAATCAGATTATTTACTACAAACATCTTCTCCTTGCCTCCTCATGTGTAATTCGTGGTTTTACTTCAATTGTCGAATTGGAAAGATTTAAGTCAATTTGCTTTGTCATATCTATCCCAATCTGTTTTGAAGCAATTAAAAACTTAAACACAAACAACCCTGTTCCCGAATCATAGTTGAATTCTTTGTCAAAGTCGGCAGTAACCTTTCTAATGGACTGCTTGGTATCTATTAACCTTTCTATTAAAGAGTTACTTAAGTAAATTAGTTCATCTTGCGTAAAACCCCTTTCAACATATGAATATAAACATGAATGTACCCATTCAATATTTTTGGTAAAAACAGTTGAAATTTCTTTTTGGGTAACGATTCCCCAGTCAATACCTTTTCCCGTCCAATATCGGCGCTCAATCTCCAATCTTTCCAAAGTCTTTTTCTTCTCAAGTTCGGAAGCCATTTTTATACTTCTTGCCAAATACAAATTATCACCATTTGCTTTCTTTATCGTGATTAAAAAATTGGTGCTTAAAGTATACGCATATCCACTTTCTTTATCTGTAAATAGTTTAAAATCTAAGTCCTTTTTTTGTTGTACAGTATCCTCAAGGTCCAATAGGGGGAAGTGCTCCCGTATGTCCGTAACTGTATCTTCCCATTCCAACATATAAAAATAGCGAGCCTGCAAATCAGAAAATAGGTGATGTATTCTTCCACTCTTCCATCCTAGTATTCGTGATACTCTCCCCATAGAAGGAAAATCCTGAATAGTTAACCACGGTTTATATTCTTTACCTACTCCCTGTCCTCGCCCCTCATTAACAAAACGGTTATACTTATTCTCATTCCAAGAATGGTTACGTTTAGACATAATCTACTTCCTCTACAATCATGAATATTCTAGGATACTATATTCCTAGTAAATTAAGTAACTCGATTCTAACGGGCCGGTTTGGTACATGCAATATCTTGAGCAATCTTTTTTATGATTTTAAGCGAACATTATTCTTATTCTTTTCTTTCCTAAGTTATTTATTGCAAATAAGATTTTGTAACTATGTTAATTTAGAAAAAAGTTTGCAGAAACTAGAAAACACATTCACCCCTTGCCACATCTAACCTCACAACCATTATCCAAGTTATTCCATGAGAATAAAGTCTGCACAAAGATTTGCCTGTTTTCGGCCGAAAATAACCAAAAAAAGTAAAGAGATAATAATAAAGTTTGCTGAAACATAAAGGAGAGATCGCCAAACAAAGGGAGTGACCTAAACCTCATGATGGCACCTTACGGTGACACCTTTACCACAACCGATTCTTGCCTTCTGGTGATTCTATGGTAGTGCAGTTCTTTACTACTTTTGGGATACAGTATAATTACCATGTTAATTAAGTTATCAAGGGTGAGCATTAAATGATTTATGCAATTGTATTATTTATATTTGCTGGATTTGCAGAGATTGGTGGAGGTTATCTTATTTGGCTATGGTTAAGAGAAGGTAAGCCATTTTATTGGGGGATCTCGGAGGAGTAGCCTTGGCGTTATATGGTGTTATTGCCACATTTCAAACATTTCCATCATTCGGCAGAGTATATGCTGCCTATGGAGGAGTATTTATTGTTCTTTCTGTATTCTGGGGATGGGGTATTGATAAACAAACACCTGATTTATACGATTGGATAGGTGCTGGTATATGTTTGGTGGGTGTTTCAGTAATGTTATTTGCACCTCGCCAATATAAGAGGTATCGAAGATACGTTTCCTACTCGATAGTCTAATCAATCAGCCTCATACATAGTACCTTACGGTTTGGTTTCCCATATACCACCGTCATTCCCATACTCACCACGTGACCTATACCTAATTATTTATTTTTATTTATTTCTTTATGGGCGAGTGCTTCTGTTGAAGCCTGTTATACGTTGCTGGACGTGGACTTCCCTTGAAAGTGGAGGGACTATTATACCTTACGGTTTCGCCTGTACCACCACCATTCCCATACTTACAACGTGACCTATGCCTAATTATTTATATATTTATTTATTTTTTTATTGGCGAGTGCTTCTGTCTGAAGCGTGTTACACGTTACTGGACGTGGGCTCCCCCTCGATTGGGTTGGTTCCAATGCTCCCTTCGGAGTGACATGGGAACTTCCCTTGTGCTGTACTTATGCAGGGATTACCTCACCTCCCCCGTAAGGGTAACCCTGATCCACGCAGAGAACCTCGTACGACCACGATTTTATATAAAAAAGCCCTGTGAATATATCCATACTCTGGATACACTCAGGGGCTTTGTGTAGACTTTTTTCTTTTAAAACAGACTTTTCCCATACATCAAACTTCATTTTGGTTTGACACTAGTAGGCCAAACCTTTATTTCTCAAAAACTAATATAAATATTTATTGAGAAAAAAAGACAGTAGGGTATTCCCTACTGTTATTCTCCACTTGCTTCTTGGTGGAGCGGGTCTTCACTTTGGTATTCTAATTCTTGCACAAGCATACAAATCTTAAAGATTTTCTCACTCTCCAAGATATATTCACTTAATATCGGTTCAATGACTAACATTAAATGGTGATAATCGTAGAATGTTTGTTGGTGACATAAAACATTGATATTCCCCACATGCGCTGTATTTTTACCGACAAAATCCTTCTCTGTACGGGTGATATATAAGAAATACATATAATCTTTATCCGTGTGAGTGACCCAATTAAAGCGGGGATGCCTACCTATCGTAATAACATAATCATTATGATAGGCTTTTATATAATCCGGGCTTTTCTTTTTGCCTTTTCCCTTTATCATTTGTTTATCCTCCCTATTTCTTAGTAAAATATATTCATATATTTAATTAAACAAACATATGTTCCTTCCTTGTTTTCTAACAAAATAAAAGTTGGACCAACATTGAACCAGTCAAACCCTTGGCATTATTAGAATGAGCCAGTTGAACTAATAACTTCGCTATTAAAAGAGATTGTTTTTGTTAAACAAAAAAACCACTTATTATCGTAGGTACGTTCCCGATTATTTAGTCTAATCCTTCAGCCTCGTACATAGCCGTCTTGCCCCTACTTCTCCTTCTTTTTTAAACTCAGTTACAAGAAGATTATAGGACACCTTACGTTTGTCCACCCGTCCTTTAGTTTGTCCCTAACTCACCCCCACCTTAACCCTCTACTATCCCTTGCACCACCTGACCTCACGCCTTTTCTTACAATTTCTCCTCGCATGGTTGTCTCAAAGCGCCTTGTGTGACTAGCCCTGATGGGCTAAAAAGAAAGAAGAATCGAGATTAAATCCGAAGATAAAATCCCAATTCCTTAAACCACCCGATATATATTGAGTCACCCTTACTTAGCCTAGGGTCGGACTGTTTATCGCCTGTACCCCATCATTCCTTTACTTCCGACATTACCTACATTTAACTTTCCTTTCATATATTTTATGGGGAACCGTACTGGGATCAGGTTACACGTGGAAATTCGTTAATTCGCTTGATGTTCACACATAAAAAACAATGTCCCTTCTCTTCCTCCTGCCTTCTCCCCCTCAAACCCTTGTCCTGTTTAGGCTCACGCCCTTTCTCCATCTTTTAGAAAGAAAAAAGTTTGTCCTGCCTATTCCCCCACTTTTGCTCATACTTGTACCGAATTTTCATGGTCATAGACATAAAAAACTTTGTCCAAAAATCTTGTATTTCTCCCGCTTTTTCTCCCGTTTCCCCCTGCCTTTTTTGTTTTTTCCTGCATTTCCTCCTGCTTTTCTTCACCATTTTTCTCATACTCTTTCCTGCCTTAAACCATTGATTTATCGGTATATATCAGGCATTTATTCATACATTTTATTCAATCTTGCTGACGTACCAACGGTACGTATCCTCGCTTTTTCTCCCGCTTTTTTCATGCAAAAAAGACCGAAGGGCGACCAGGCTTTCACCTGATTTTCCTCCAGTCTTGACCAAACTTTTTTATTTAAGGACATACATTATTGTGTAAGGACAATGTTTTTTAGGTGTGTACACTTGATTCCGGTGTTCTACACTGCAGGAAGACATAGGAATCCCTTGCGCTGCAATTCAGCTGTAGTTGTAAAAAAGAAACCTTCCCTCCCCCCTTCTCTCAAACCCTTGTCATTCCTGCCTTTCTCCGATTTTCCCATTTTCTGTAGGCAAATGAGTTGTTCCCCCGTTCGCTCCTTTTTTCTCCTATTTTTTGTCAGAATCCTGATTTTTTAGGAAAATAAGTTGTTCCGTAGGAACAGGGATAAAAATGGGTCAGGGCTAAGGGTTTTTCCTGCTTTTTCTCCTGCCCTTTTTCTCTCTTTTCCTCTGGTTTTTATCTTGAAATCGTTGATTTATCGGGCTTTATCAGACGTTTCCTCCTGCCTTTATTCATGCCTTTCTCATGCTTTTTACTGGCTTTTTCTCCGCTTCTGGACACAAAAAAACGAGGAAAACTGGAGGCTATCCTCCAATTTTCACTCGTTTTAGGGAACAACTTATTTAACCAAGGGAACAGTTTATTTGCCTTGGGTAAAACTTCTTTTTGCTATAACATAGAAGCAGGTGATAGGAAAAAAGGGATTAGGGATTGAGTGCTAACATTTTTCCATTATTCCTTTACTTTCAATAATCTTAAACTGTTTAGGGTAACAATCAATGTTGCTCCCATATCTGCAAAGATGGCTAACCACAATGTCAACCAGCCTGGAACAATAAGTACCAAGGCAAGTAACTTAATGCCTAATGAAAAAGTAATATTTTGCTTAATGATTGCCAACGCTTTTCGACTTAGTTTGATTGTATATGGAAGTTTACTTAAATCATCAGACATCAAAGCAATATCCGCAGTCTCTAATGCTGTGTCCGTTCCAGCTCCGCCCATTGCTATACCCACTGTTGCAGATGCAAGGGCAGGTGCATCGTTTACTCCGTCTCCGACCATTGCTACTTTATCATATTTACTACGAAGCTGTTTAATATAGACTAACTTATCTTCTGGTAAAAGTTCAGCTTGTATCTCCATGACACCAACTTCTTTACCGATTGCTTTAGCTGTTCCTTCATTATCTCCTGTAAGCATGACCGTCTTTTCAATGCCAATTTGATGAAGTTTACGAATTGCCTCTTTAGAACTCTCCCTTACTTCATCTGCCACTGCAATAAGAGACATAATCTCTTTAGAAGTTCCTAAGACCATCACTGTTTTTCCTTGCTCTTGCATATTAGTTATCTGTTGTTTAATATTCTTTTCTATGCTATATAATTCCTCGAATAAATTTGGACTACCTACATAATAAGTCGTTCCATCGATATCTGCTTTTACACCTTTTCCTGTAATCGACTGGAAGTTCTCTATATTCACATCTTTATAAGGTAAATTATCGGCTTCAGCTTTTCTTATAATGGCTGAAGCTAACGGATGCTGTGACCCCTTTTCAATTGCAGATGTAATCGTCATTATTTTTTGTTCTTCTTCATTAAAAGCGACAATATCTGTAACAGAAGGAAGACCTTTTGTAAGTGTTCCAGTTTTATCAAATGCAATAACTTTTAATGCCCCTGTTTCTTCTAAGTGAATTCCACCTTTTATCAAAACACCATTTTTCGCTCCATTTCCTATGGCAGTTACAATGGATACTGGTGTTGAAATGACCAACGCACAAGGACAACCTACAACAAGAACTGCCAAACCTCTATAAATCCACTCCTGCCAATCTCCGTTTAAGAATAGGGGAGGAACTACTGCCAGTAATAGGGCAATAATAATAATTCCTGGTGTATAATACTTTGCAAATTTGTCTACAAACGCCTGGGATGGTGCTTTTTCCACTTGTGCTTCCTCCACCATATGAATGATTTTGGAAAGAGTGGTATCCTCAACACGTTTCGTAACTTTTACCTCTAATAATCCTTCTTCATTCAACGTACCAGCATATACCTCTTCATTGACTTTTTTTACTACTGGTACAGATTCACCCGTAATGGCCGCTTGATTGATAGTAGATGTTCCTTTTACAACAATCCCATCCATTGCAAGTTTCTGACCTGGTTTTACTATCATAATGTCGTCTATTTGAATGTCATCAACTTGAACCGTAATCTCTTTATTTCCTCTACGAATAAGAGCTTCTTTTGGTGCTATATCCATTAGGGATTGGATAGAATTACGAGCTTTATCCATTGAGTATCTTTCTAATGCTTCGCTAACTGCAAACAGGATAACAACAGTTGCTCCTTCGCCCCATTCTCCAATAGCAGATGCTCCTAATATGGCTACCGTCATCAAGGTATTCATATCAAACTTTAAATGAACTAAATTTTTAAGTCCTTTGATAAATAGGGAATAGCCACCAATCAAAATAGAAAGTGCATAGCCTATAGTCGGAATTAGACTTTCCTCACCATATTGTTTGGTCATCATCCAACTTATCAATAGTAAGACTGCTGATATATATACTTTTATATTTTCTTTTTGTTTCCAAAAAGATTCTTGCTTAACAACTTGCTCTCTTTCATTTCTTATCTTTAAATTTTCAAATGCCCCTGCTTTTTCTAACTCTTCAATAGTTGCATTTCCAATAACATCAACTTTCGATGCACCAAAATTTACTTTCGCATCTTGAACTCCTTCAAGTGCTTTGACGTTGTTTTCAAATATTGATGCACAATTTGCACAAGTAAAACCTTGTACTCTATAAGTTTTCGTTTGTTGTTGTTCAGACATGTGCTTTCACCTCCTGATTATGTTCCAATGCAATAAGGATTAACTGTTTAATATGGTCATCGTCTAATGAATAAAAAGCCAATTTCCCTTCTTTTCGATGCCTTAATATAGAAAGTTTATGAAGAGTACGAAGATGATGGGAGGCTGTCGCTACAGATGTACCTAAGATATTGGCAACATCACAAACACATAGTTCATCTTCTTGACAAAGAGCATACGCAATCTTAGTACGATTTTCATCACCTATTACTTTAAATACTTTGGAAATATTACTGATATCTGCCTTCTCGATTTCCTCTTGAACTCGATTTACTTTCTCTTCATCGTAGCAATAAATTTCACATGTATCTTTTTTACTCACATTCACTTCTCCTTTCTCATTCAAATGTTTATTTGAATATATTATAACTCTAACCCCTTTGTTATTCAAATATATATTTGAATGAAACGAAAAATTATTCTTATCTTTATGAAAATCCCACAAATTAAAGGATTTTATTAATATTCCAAAGAATACAGATACACAATAAAGTTTTTAAACGAGGAGTTCTAAAATGAATAGCACATGGAATCAAATTATCTATAAAGTATGGTCGCCATTTTATGACCAATTTTTCAATAAAGGAATTTTTTTAAAAGCAAGAAGAGAGGTATTTAAGGATATAGAATGGGTTCAGGAGGAAAGGGTACTCTTCGTAGGTTGTGGTACAGGTGCAGATTTAGAGTATGTCCCTCATAATGATATCGACATAACAGCCATTGATTTTTCCAGTGACATGCTGGATAAAGCAAGAGAAAAGTTTCATCATACAGATATTACATTCCTGCAAATGGATGCACAGGATTTAACATTTCCTGATGAATCTTTTGACATTGTAATAGCAAGTTTACTTCTTTCTGTTGTCCCAAATCCTCATAAGTGTATGGAAGAGATGATTAGAGTAACGAAACCTAAAGGGAGAATATTGATATTTGATAAATTCGTTCCTGAGAACCAAGAACTATCCCTTTTCAAAAGGGGAATAAGACCGCTTATCTCCTTGTTGGGTACAGATATTGGATTGAGATTTGAACAAGTGGCTAATCCATTTTCTAAGCAATTATCCATACAAATGGATTCACCAATTATGCTAAATGGTATGTACAGAAAAATTATTGGAATTAAAATCCAAAATGATAAAAAAGTAAGGAATTAAATACTCAAGGTTAATTGAATAAAAAATGCTTTACTCCTTATTGAAGTAAAGCACCATTTGTTTAAGAAGAACATGTACAGACCTTCTATCCTGCACAACAAGATAATTTTGAAACGTCTTTATCAAACGTAAGAGAAGCCAACTTTAACCCTTCTGCCATTGTTAAGTATGGTGCAAGGCTTTCCTTTAAGTCTTCAACAGTTAGACCAAATTTCACAGCTAATGTTCCTGCATAAATTACATCACCAGCATTTTCAGATACAACATGGACTCCTAATATCTTTAATGTTTTCGCATCTGCCACTATTTTGAATACACCTGTGGTTTCACGATTCACAATTGCTCTTGGAACAGCTTCTAAAGGTAATACAGATGTTTTGACATCATATCCTTTTTCTTTTGCTTGTTCTTCTGTTAAACCAACGGTTGCAATCGAAGGATTTGTAAATGTAACACCTGGTACAACCGATAAATCTAATTTTTTATTTAACCCACCAATTGCATTATCAGCGACAATTCCACCTTCATAGGCCGCTACATACACAAATTGTGGTCCAAGTGTTACATCCCCAGCAGAATAAATCTTTTCATTACTTGTTTGAGCATATTCATTTATTTTTATTTCTTTGCGGTTTCCCACTTCAACACCTGCTACACTTAAATTTAGAGAATCTGTATTTGGTTTTCTACCTGTTGCAACAAGGAGTTGCTCTGATTCAATTATTTTTCGTTTTCCTTCAACCGTTACATAAACCTTTTTTATTTCTCCTTCTTGTTCCACACGCTCAAAAGTTGCCCCTTTTATTAGGTTTATACCCTGTTCTGTTAAAGCTCTTTCCACTGCTTCAGAAATCTCAGGGTCATATTCTTTTAATAGACGCTCACTTCTTTGCATAAGTGTAACTTCCGAACCTAAATGATGAAAAAGTTGCCCAAGTTCCATTCCAATATACCCTGAACCAATTACCGTTAAGCGTTTTGGAACTTTTTTTAATTCAAGTAGCGTTGTACTTGTTAAATAATCTACTTCTTCAAGTCCTGCAATCGGTGGTAAAGATGGAGAAGCACCTGTTGCGATTAAAAAGCGTTTTGCTGAAAGTTTTCTTCCATTTACCTCAACTATACTTTCATCAACAAATTTAGCTTCACCCTCAATTAAATCAAATCCATATTTATCAATTAAATTAACATATTTTTGATTGCGGAGTTCACTAACCAATTCATTCTTTTGCTTTACTAACGGTGCTAATTCTACTTCTCCAGCAGATGTTTGTAACCCAATAAATGGATTTGATTTTGCTAAATGATTGATTTCCCCAGCTCGTAAAAGGGTTTTTGAAGGAACACAACCAATATTTACGCATGTTCCCCCAACCGTTCCACGCTCAATCATCCCAACTTTTGCCCCATATTCTATTGCTTTAATGGCGGCCGAAAAGGCCGCTCCACCAGAACCGATAATAAGCAGGTCATAATCACCTTCATTACCTAAATCCACATCTTCCTTTGATAACACATCTTCTATTTCACCAGGTTGATATTTTGCTTCATTGATAGCTCTTTTGGCAGTTTCAATCTCTTTATTATCAGGTAATTCAAATACAGCTTCACCACGACTAAAATTAGCTTTTATGTTTTTAGCTCCTATATTTTCAAGTGCGACAGCTACATGCTCTTCACACCCTGTACAAGTCATTCCCTCAATCTTTATCCGATATTTTTTCATGTGTTTTATCCTCCTTTATTTTACACCGTAACCTAAATCCAAAACGGACTCTTGAATGATTTTAATATCTGTTTTTACATCATCATAAGAAACCGTTACAGTTCCCTCTGTTCCTTTTGTTTCAATAATTACATTATTTACCCCATCCACTTTATTTATCGCACTTTCTACGACAAATGGACAACTTGCACAATACATATCTGTTACTGTAAACGATACGGAGTTACTATTATTACTTGTAATAGTTTGTATCTCTTTTTCATTACTACACGCAGAAAGAAAAAGTAAAAACAACAATAAAATGATGGCTAAAACCTGTTGAACCCGCACAATAAATACCCCTTTCCTACAAGTACCCTTTGGAAATTAGCGTATAAACAAACATCCCAAATACCAAAACCGTTGTAATCCATAATCCAATAATAGAACTTTTCTTTTTACACTTTCGCCCATAAATCAAATAAAATGAGTAAGCTAATAAAACCAACGTAACCGTTATTAGCATCGTTTGATATTTCGTTGCATAAATTGCTAATCCTCCAGCAAAACCTGTTAAACCAAGAGGAATCAAAATTACAGGTCCTAAACAACAACCTGCCATCAGAAATCCAGAAAATAGTGTTGCTACTTGTGAAACTTTCTCTTTCATCACTATCACCACCTATATCTTAAGAGCAACAAGAATCATTCTTAGAATTCGATTTATTCAACTTATTATAAGAGTAGAGAGTTAAGGCAAGAAAAATTGCTAAAACTGGAATTAGAATATAATCTAAATAGCCAGTTATCGCCCCTAATCCAATAGCACTTAATAAAATAACTAATATAGGTGTAGCACAACATAGTAGAACAACAAATATCCCTACCATTCCTACAATAAAGCTCTTTTTATGTTTCATAAAAATCTCCCTTCTTATTAGTCCTCAATCAACGCTTCAATAATGGGGCATTCATGTAACTCCTTTTCATCTGGACATCTTTTCTTTAAATCTTTCAACATGCGTTCAATACGCTTTAAATCTTCTATTTGTTTTTTAACTTCTTCTTCTTTTTTTGATACAAATTCAAACATGTCCTGGCATCGAATTTCATCTTTATCTACAACCCCAAGTAATTTATAAATTTCATTCAAAGAAAAACCAAGCTCTTGCATTCGTTTAATAAACCCTACACGCTTAACATCATCCTCTGAATATGTCCGATAACCTGAATTTGTTCGAGAAGGTTCTTGTAATAAATTCTTTCGTTCGTAGTATCTAATGGTTTCTTTATTAACCCTACACTTATCCGCAAATTCACTAATACGATAACTCAAATTATTCACCCCATATAAAAGTATAAACCGTGTACTATAGTACACGGTCAAGGATAGTGTTATACATTTTTCTTAAGACTAAAAAAGCAATACCCTTCTATTAAAGGAATTGTTATTGGCGTGGTGCAAACAACATCACTGAAACACCAACTAAACATATACCTGCACCCACCCAGTCATATAAATCTGGTGTCTTTTTATCAATACCCCATCCCCATAATACGGAAAGTATTATAAATACTCCTCCATAGGCCGCATAGACTCTTCCAAACGATGGAAAGGTTTGAAATGTAGCAATAACACCGTATAAAGCTAATGCAACACCTCCAAATATACCCCAATAAAACGGCTTACCTTCCCTTAGCCACAGCCAAATAAGATAACCTCCTCCAATCTCAGCAATTCCTGCAAACAGAAATAATGCGATTGTATAAAACAAATATAAACACTCCCTTGAACAATTTAATGAATAATAACCTTTTAACATTCCCAGTTACTTGAATATTTATAGAAACTTCCTATTTTAAGGAAGTTTTGAAATCCCTGTTGAAAAATATTTAAATGAAATAATATTATTTTCACTTCTGGAAATCTTTCGTTTTGGTTACAAAAGACTGCTGAATTACGTCTTTATCTTTGTTTAACAGCGAATTTCTTTCAAGGAGAATCTCAATAAATTCTTTAGCAAAACCAATCAAATCAAAGTAATCAAATATATCATCAATATTGATGTAAACATATCGACAAAATCTTGAATTATAAATAGCCAACTTATCTATTTTAGGAAAGGAAGGTGTAAAGAGAGATAAAATATAATATCCGATAAGTTGCCTCATATGGTCTGCTTTATATCCAAACTGGGACTCAGTTTTTATCTCAATCAACGTGCTATCTATTAAAATATCAGCATCTGCTCCTCCTACTAAAATAGATGCTTTTTCAAATGAAGGATTACATATAAGAGTATGGTTCATTATGAAAAGAGAAGAAAACTTTTGAGTCTCTCTTGTTAAATTTAACAAGTCTGTGATATCCTTTTCTGACACATAAAAAACACCTTGTTCATGTATATAATTAGAACGATAGAAAGCATCCAAATTCCCCAGTATCATACAATCTTCCATCAGTTGAGTATCATCAACTGATTCCCCTAAAATGTAAGAATTTCTTCTTTCAATAATATTATCATAAATAATTTCCCCTTCAGAATAATGGGTAGTTATTGTAAAGTCCCCAAAAAACTTTAGCTCCATATTTTCAAGGATTTCATCCGTGTATTTTTCATGTATTTAATCAAGGACTGCTTCAAACCATTCATCAGTTGTTTTATTCTCTTCTTTCATTTCAAATAGGTCTCATAATAATAATTACCGAACTCTTTTTCTTCTTCTTTTATGAATGGAAGGTGATATTTGTAAGCATCTTTATCGAAAAATTTTTTCTCTGTAAAAAGCAAGGATAGACCCTGATAAGCAACTAAATTATCATTTTCTTGTAAGCGGTTATTTATTCGTTGTATAAACGCTCTTAACCAATAATCATATGCGTGTCCTACAATGGGGTTTGCTCTACCATCTGATTTCACAATAATTGGTGCTTTCACAGGAAAGGCAGGACCTTCATTAAGTGTCTGAAAAAACTGTTTCATATTTGGAATTGACTTGAAAAGTTCTTTTATCTGCTTATTATGGTTTAGTAATCTCGTCAATGACATTTACCGTACTCTTTACATATTTCAATTAAGACTATCGAAGAAAAGAGTTACCTTAGCAACTTTACTCAATTTGGTAAAATAAATACTTCTCCCTATTTTTATGTCAAAAAGGGAATTTTTGCCTTCCTGCATTAATACACACAGTAATGAAAACAACCACCTTTAAGCTCCGCAAAAAAGGTGGTTGTTTCGTAAAGCAAAAAGGGTGCTCGTTCTCATAAAAATATCCTTTCGATGCACGAAAACCCAAAGCTCCGCTATCATATTTTACCAAAACTCTAAACAAACAGAAAGTAAATGCAGGAAAGTTGTGTAAATTAAATCATTCTTTCAAATCTTGTTGAAGCAAACACAATAATTCTTCTTTTGATTCCTGTGGAAGAATACTGATAAATTCTCTGATGCCCATATTGAATAAGCACAACATCAACATTTTTTGTCTTTCATTGTTAAAAGGGAGGAAAACTCCTTGAAAGAATTCTAACTTGTTTAATGTAGGAGTATATTCTTCGTAAATCTTATAATTAATAAGCTGAGCTTCTATCTTTGGGATTAACATAAGGTCATAACTACCTCCTCCAGGTTTTAGTACAATAAGGACATTTCCATGCAAAGATAGAATCCCAATTGGAAACGCCAATTTTCTCACTTACGTATCGAAGTTTGTATTTCTTTTGCTCTTGTTCCGAAAGAATTCTTATCAAATTCTTGCCACAATACGGACAATATTCTTTTGGTATTTCTTGCTCATTCTTCATTTTGTTCTTTTCCCCACTCAACTTGTTTACAAATATTTTTCCTTACCAGTAGATGGGCATCTAAACACGCACTGGAAAAATCAGATTGGCTATATACCTCTTGTGACCAGAAGTTCTCATCATCTCTATCTTTATTATTGGAAACAACATGCAAATTCTCTAACATTTGATAGTAATTCACTCTTCCCCCTCCTCTTTAACGTCTAAATCTTGTTCAGTTAGCATCTTTCGCAATGTCTTCCTTGTATCATCGGAGATGAGTTCTAAAAATCGCTTTAATCCTGTGGCATGTAAACCGAGCAAAAGCATATTTTCAGCCCCATCCAGTTTTCCCTTCTTTAGAAACATGTCTTTTGGTAAGCACAATGAAATCACATTGTCCTCAAGAAAAGCTGGTTCTTCTGTTATCTCTAATTGTTTTGCGAACTGCCACTTTTTATGGTCTTCTCTAAATTGCTCTATTTTGTAAATAGGCACTCCAAACCTTTCAGATATTGGTTCATCATCATAATCAGTGGTCTCCAGATAAATTCTTGCCATTTCTTCCGCTATCTCTTGCCTTGCTTCCTTTTTCATATCCTCCAGAAGTTCTGCTCTAAACTTTTCCATCCAATCTTGTTCCATTAAGACTTCCCTCCTTTATTTGCGATTCTTATTTCATCATCTCTCCAATAGATATTCTGAAATCTCGTTTAGTGTTGCAAAATACTCCTCTTCCCTTTCCACCTCATATCCATAATTCTGCAATTTAACAGGCGGTGTTTGTAACCATTCTCGAATATCATTATCCAATTCTAATTCAGCATTAAATGATAACACCTCCATCAATTCGGTAATATCAATTTCCTTTTCCTGCTTAAATCCCTTATTCATTCTTATATCCTCCTTGTTCCTATTCATCATCGTTCTTTAAGTTGTAATCTGACCTGTTTATAACATCCACGAAACTCATTTCATTCACAAATTAGTCATCTCCTTTTGATTACAGTCTTTAATAAAGCTAACTACATAAGAAAGAAAACTTTCACATAGTAGCCAATGACTAAAGAAACAGCAATAGTAAGTGCGTCTCCAATTAATTCAATAGAAAGATTTTGTAAAGACCCTTTCAACTTTTCCAACAACATTCTCTCTCCTCCTTTCGATACAGTTTGGAAACAAACACAATTAAAAACGCCCAGTCCTATGACTGAGCGTTAATTTATGCAATATGGACTTTTGCGATTAATATAAAAAGTCGCCATTTTGTTTCCTCATTTCAAATAATTATTATTTTCTATAAATTTATGATACCTACAGCTCTTCCCAATATCAAGCCAAACCTTGCTAAACTAATCTTATGAAATAATGCTACTTATCCTTTCAAACTCCACTTCTAATTCCTCTATCCATTCACCCCGAATACCAGCTACCCTCGCTACTCTCCACCATTGCACATCATATCCTTCTCGTTGGCATTCTTTAATCGCCCATTTGATTCTGCGAATTTGAAAATCTCTTACCGATTCAATATGTTGTAGCAAGTATTCATTGGTTTGAGGCAACTTGAATAGATGCTTTTCCAGCAAGGATAATTTGCCTACTTTCTTCCCAACTCTGCTTATCGTTACTCTTTCAGGCTTATTAGGGGAATTAAGTATTTCTTCTACAATTTCCTTTACGGACTCATGAGTTTCCACATCTCTTTTATCCCAATCCACCCGATTATTTACCATAGTAATTTGCTTCTTTTTTGGAGAGTTTGAATTTAACCACTCCCTATCATTGCGATATAGCCAAGTATAAAGACCACTATTAACCTTCCGCAGTTCCGTTTTACTCTTTTCGGGATATCGCTTCTGCAAATCCAGCCATTCATTACGAAAACTATCCTTGTTAATAAGATTGTCTTTTCTTTTATAACCGAGTTCCACTTCGGTTTCTCCTAAATTCTGACCATATTTCTTTACCGTATTTACATCTACCTTTAATCTTCTTGCGATTTCTCTCATACTTAAATTCATTTGAAAAAGTTCTTTTAGCTTTGATTTCCATACTTCTCCAAACTCTTTTACTCTTCCAACCTTGTACCTATCATCTTCACTACTATCGGGTCCCTTTCGTGCGTAAACAAACCCACAGGAACAGCTAAATGTCCCAACTGGCCGCTTGATTTTACTGTCATACCGTATAGACACTTCAGTAATTACTGGCTGTAAATAATGGTCTGCTCCCGCATTTAAACATGGAAAAGGACTTTTGCCAAAAGGTAAATACTCATTTTCCTCATTCCATAAGTCTTCCAACATAATTCCTAAAAATTGAATCATCAGCAGATGTCTAATTGGATGAACAGTTTTACGTGGTTTTCTAACCATCATACTTAACCAGCAACTTTCATTATTAGTAACGGATGATTGGACTATCGTTAATAAATTCTCCCCATAAAACTCAAGAAACTGCTCTCGAAGTTCTTTTTGCTTTACACTTCCATTTATATTTGCTAATCCCATCAACTTTAACCTCTCTATATATTGAGAGAAAAACCATTCAGGTGGCTTATTGGAATAACGATTGTTTAATAGTTTATCCACATTATCTACAACTTGAATATAATTGGGGATAAATTCAGATTCTATAGCATCTTCTATATTCTTTGAGGTTGTATGTTCTTCGGTTAAATTGCAATTGTCTACAGTTGCTGGAACAAACTCATTTTTGTTAAAGTGATGTACTAATACTTTGCTGTTGTACAGTAAGGTCTTATGCTTTGAACAAATAATAATCCCAGGAATTTGGTGACTTCTCACCCAATACACTTCTCCATATTTCTTTAATGACTCTGTCGCACACTCTTTGCACATCCTAATATATCTATTCTCTGCAATTGTACTTGCCATAACACCTATTCGATTATGGATGCTTCCACCGCTGTTACCCTTCATAGATTGCAAGATGCTTTTGGCACGTTCTGGCGGAAGAAAGGCACTATAAAATGGATATAAAGTGTTCTCCATTATCAAATTTTCCACAGTATATGCACTTCCAATCGGTAAATTGCTTATCAAGCTATCTATGTTGGCTGGTAAATCGACAACAGTAGTGACAGAACGAGAGCCAAATAACTCTTCAATGGTTGCCTTGGGGCTGATGTTCCCACTTCTTATATGGAAACGTGCTAATGTACTATATAACAACTCATTCGGATACGGTGTTGGAAAAAAACCAACCATTATTCTCACCCCACACTGAAGAAATCATTTTCTATCACTTTAATAATTCCTTTTTCTTTAAGTGCTTCATGGGCAGATAGACCATTTGCTTTTCCTTCCGAAACAATCAATCTTAAATCTTGCTTGTTTTGCAACTCCATTTTCTTTGGTAATTTAGTCGGTATAGGGCTACTTTCTTCTATATTTATAGACAGCTTAAACGCCTCTTTTACAATCCCCTTTATATCAAATTCTTGTCCTTGCTTTTCAATCACAGTATCAATACACTTTTTTGCCTTGCCTGGTTCAACATCCAACTCAATTAACTTTAAGATAGACTGTTCCCTCACGTTTTCCTTCCAATTTTTCTCCTGCTTTTTCTTCGCTTTTTGAATTTCTTTTATTTTATTGTTCATAGAAACAGTAGAAAATTCCAGATTAATAAACCCTTCTACATCTATAGGTGCGATATCTTCGTATCTCGAAATAGCTTTAATGTCGCCACTTCTTATAGCATTAATCATCGGCTGAATTAGTTGCAAATTCTCTCTTGCCACTTTTCTTATTAATGCAGGAGTTATTTGTTCCTTACCACTGGAAATTGCCTTTACTTGAGCCATGACAAAAAGTTTAATCGCAATATCTGTTATTCCGCCAGATTCATCATATAAAATATCTTTAAACTCTTGTGTAAGAGCAGTTGGCTTTCTCACCCACTGATAATCCCACATTCCTTCGAGAATTAAATCCCAATTAAAATCCTTTTTCATGCGTTCTATCACCATATCCCCCTGACCACTGCCTCTTCGTGCTTGGCGGAGGTCGCCTCTTAAATAAGGAAGTGCCTTTGGTGTTCCTATCAAAAGAATAGGAGTTCCCATATTAGATAAGTAATGAAAGAAGTTCATCATTTTTTCTGCTCCACCAGATTTGGCAACGCTCAGCGACTGCACCTCGTCTATTACCAGTAGTCCAACCCCATGAACCCTAAGCATTTGAGATAAAGCAGGTTGCATGGAGGCTATGGGCATTCTTGCTGAACCAAACCGCTTATAATAGCTTGTACCCAATAAACTATCCAAGCTCCTATATGCATCAATACAAACACCTTTAATATTTCCATCGAATGAACAATCTAATTTAAGCCAGACCAACTGATACATATTAAAATCATTATTCTTATAGCGAGAATGAACAATAAGTTGTGGTAGAGCTGATAGTACCACATTTATCATTCGGCTTTTACCGATTCCTGATGGTCCCAAAATCGTCATTGCAGAAGACGTGCTTTTTAAATTGCCATTGTACATATCTATGTTTGCGTTTAGAATCGACTTGTAGTTTTCGTGCAATCCTTGAGCGAATTCTGGTTTAAAAGGATTTTTATGAACATAACCCATACGAATCATCCTGGAGACCCTTGACTCCAAATCAAGCGTTTGAAAAATTGGCTGGTAATATTGGAATAATCGCTGGACAAGGTGCAGTCTTATATGACTATCCAAGTTACGTTCATTTTCATTAAAAGGTGGATAATAGGCTAATTTATCAACTACCTCCTCCTTTGAAAGAATGGGAGGAAGAGCTTCGATAAAAGGATTGTTTCTGTATTCCATCACTTCCTGGTCTCTATATTTTGCCATTACAGCTTCTCCACCGTTTGGAATTATTACTTTATTCTGTTTTTCCATACGTTCTCTCCTTCTGCTTCTTTCTTAATAGGGCCATTTCATTTTCAAACTCTTCTGGTCCCTCTTCAGGTTCTTGATTATTCATTCTATTAAATGAAAGAACTTCTCCCTTTTCGTTCGTCACTTTCTTATCAAGTTCAAATGCCTCATTTTCTTTGTTAATCATCTTTTCTATTTGCCTATTTTTACGAATTCCCTTTAGTTTTTGTGTCTTGCTCTCAGTTTCATCCTGCTGTTCCCTCGTCATTTTCTCTGCTTCTTGAACGATATTTTCTATCTCTGAAATTAAATCAATTTTGGATTGTAACTGTTCATCCTCTTTTTGCTTTTTCAGTAACTTTTCATATTCCTGTAAGTATTCAAACTCTTCAATACTCTTGTTTATGTGAACTTCTTGGTAATCCAGAAGGTGGCATTTCTCAAATTCTTTTCCGTCTTCCTTCTTTATATATATGAAGTTTAAATTTCTTGGGTCATAGGATATATGAATCTTTTCTCCACTACCACTTATACGAACACGTTCAAAACTACCTTCTCTAATAAGATTTGAAGAAGTGTAAAATAACCCTTTGAATTTAATTCCTTTACCAGTTATATAAGCATTTGCAGTTGGCATCAGACACAATTTCACAGTATCTTCTGAAACAGAACGCAATAAACCAGCACGATTTTTCATTCCCCAATTCCATAACTTTATTGGAATAGGCTCTATATCATCGCTAATCATCATTTCTTCACGATTATAATTAGAAAGCCAACTTTGGTTATATTCGAGAATCGAATAAATCATAACTTGGGTAAATTGGAACAAATCGAGAACGCTATCAAGACGATAATCTCGGCTTCCTCTCTTACGGAAATCTGTTTTCACAGTTCCAGGTAAAAATGGTTGTACGGATTTCTCATTAATAATTTGAAATTTTCTTTCTACAAAAGGTTTCATATCGGCTCTATAGGGACTTGTGTTCTGTACTTTAACATGTAAGGAACTAACAAGTGTCTCAACCATCTTACCCTGCAACTCTCGGTCAGCTATCAAAGTATCGCAAAGATGGCGGGATGGCCATTGCTCCTCTATAATCTCAATATCGTACTCTTTGCAAAAATCCACTTTATTACTTGCCGAATTAGCAAGAGCACTCATAGCCCCATTCCAAGAAGGTCCTTCTAAGCCCACATATAGTCCTGTAATCATCATGGAAAACTTGTCCACACAGAGGTAGATGACGGGCCTTCCGATTATCCAATTTCTGTTATATCTGGAGACTAAGTAAACATCAGCAATGGTGGCATCAATTTCGTAATAACCTGGTCCATAAGCCTCTACCGTAGAGTTACCCAATAATGCTCTATGATTTTGCAAATACTCTTTCGACCCCTGCCTTGAGTATATTTCCTTCTTCAAGTTTCGCTCCTTATAAAAGAAGTATTTAAACTGTCCAAAGGTTGGAACTTCACTGGATGGTTTTAATATTGGCTTCCTAATGCCTCCATCTATCCTGTAACCATCTGCATAAAATTCCTTCCTCATTAACTGGTATGCAGTGTTTAAGGAGTTACCAGACTTTGTATAGTAAAATTTATTAAGTGCTATCCTAAATATCCGTTTCGTTTCTTCATTGACATTTACACCTTCACCCACAATATCTTTATATTTTTTTGGTCTCCCCCTTTTTTTACCTGTTGCTTGTTTTTCCTGAGACCTCCCTATATTCTTGTAATCTGGCAAAAGGGCATTCATGTGTTTTCCCCTTTGCCAATATCGCCTTAAATACTTGTAGACTGTTTTATTACTTACTCCAAATTTTCCACTTGCCTTTTTAACAAGTTCTGCACGTTTCTTTGCATTAAAAACTTCTGGTTCATTTTCTTTCTCCGCAATGGCTTTTATTATCTCCCATGCTTTATTCCGAATCTCCTTCTCTTTTTCATTAATCTCATTATCATTTCTAAAAATTTGGAAAGGGTCATCTTTAATAACGGTTGCACCTTTAATCTCAATATCATTAACAATGTCTTCTACATTTTTATATATTGGAGTGCTCTTGTTAGCATAAATATCAATCAAAACTGCAACTGTATAATCACTGCTAATCCACAATATTCTTTCAACGGTATCCTTTAACGAATCTCCCGTATAACCGATTAACGTATTAACGGTCAATAGCAATTTTTATTTCACCCTGCCTTTCTTGCGGAACTATCTCTAAAACTTCTGCCGATTGGTTTAATTCAATCTTCTTATTCATATCTATTTTTATCTGTTTTGTTGTTAATAAATGTTTAAATAACAACAACCCTGAACCAGCTTCAAGATTTAGTTGAGAATCAACTGAACTTGTTATCTCCCGAACTGGTCTTTTATTTTTATAGAGTGATTCCAAAAGAATTCCTGAAATATACGAAATATCACCTTTAGTAAAATCCGTTGTTTCCTCTAAAAACCTCGCTGGATGTATCCACTCGATGTTTTTCGCCTTAACTATTGGAAGCTCCTTTTGGGTTAATAACGCCCAATCAATACCTTTTTTCCAAAAATAACGTCTTATTAACTCGAAGCGTTCAATCACTGCCTTTCTTTCCAATTCATGACTTGCTTTAACACTCCTTGCAACATCATAGGTATTTCCGTCATTTCCCCTAACTGTAATTAGAAAGGTCGTGGTTAAAATGTAGGGAAATCCCGATTGTTTATCCTTAAATTTCCTTATATCTATATCTTCTTGCTCCCCAACTACTTCTTCAAAATCGTATAAAGGCACATGCTCTTTCACTTGTAAAATTGAATCGTCAAACTCAGTTAGGTAGAAGAATCGTGTTTCTATATCCGACAGTAGGTGGACAATCCGATTACATCGCCAAGTTCTTAAACGACTGCTTCTGCCAACCGAGCCGAAGTCCTGCACTCGAATAAATCCTTTATAGGATTCAAATTCTCCCTGTCCTCTACCTTCCTTTATATACCTTTGTAATTTTTCCTCGTTCCACTCACTTCTCATTTCTTACACCAGCTTTTCTGTTTCTATTAATTAGAGCTTGTACTTTCCCAAATACGACCTTATTTATCAACGGTTTATGATTCCCCTCGATAATCAAATCACTGTGTCTTAAAACACCTTTATAAAAATCATTCTTTAGTATCCCAACCAAGGCCTGTTTGCTAAATCTGTTCCCCCTACTGCTTCTTACCCCAGAGTTGTCTAAATACTTTTTAAGTTTCCCAAGACTGCGTAACTCCAAATACTTTTTGAAAATCAATTCGATAATGGCCGCTGTTTCTTCATCAACAATAATCTTTGCTTTATCATTCCACTTATAGCCAAGAGGAGCATTCCCACATGCTTTATCGCCCATTTTAATTTTTGTTCTACGGCCTTTGTTGAGCTTCATAGCGATACTCATTCTCTCATATTGGTCGAGCAATTCCATCATCCCATTAACCAAAAAGTCATTTGGATTTTTCGTGTAAATTCCGCTGTAATTAGGCTGTTCAATGCTGATAACGTCAGCCGAATGCTTCTGAAATTCTCTGTGAACTAAAACTTTGACTGTATCACTTCTCCAAAGTCGGGAGGTGTTTAATACTACAACTTTCTTTACTTCACCAAAAGAACTAATTAAATCATTTAATCCGTCTCTGTTTGCAATCGTTCCAGAGATTCCCTCATCTCGAAATACTTCAATTAAGTCGTATCCATTCTTTTGGCAAAAGTCTATAATTGCTGATTCCTGCGTTTTTAACCCATACCCATCCATTTGAGTTTTTGTACTAACCCTTATATATCCAAAAACATCCAACTTGTTCTTCCCCCACTTATATGTAGTCAATTATTATTCATAACATCTGACTTAAAAGCTGAAAAAATATAGGACTATCAATGTCCAGTTGCTCTTTAAGTCGTATGTTAATGAATTGGTCAATTTATTAGTTAGTTGCATAGCCCTTTTCGGTATCACCCCCTTGAATATAGTCATTGGGTATAAAAAATAGCCAGTAGTCAATCCAAATGGTTTTTTTTGGAAAGACTACTGGCTATTCTAATTTTTTTATAAAAGTCGAAAGGGCTGAATCTTATCCCCCGCCCTTAGATGTTTTTCTTTTGTCATCATCTTATCTCAAGGGGTAACAAAACTCAAGCATAAATTGATTGAAAAATTCCAACATACACATCCAAAAGAAACCAAACTGATATTGCTATAACGTTCAAAGTTCACTCAGATTAGTAAGATAAACAGCATTACTGCTATCGTTCTTGTCTACAATAGAGTCCTTAGTAAAAATGTATTTGCTACTATCCAGTGTTTTCCTAATGCTTCTGAAATAGGTTTCTGCCTCTCTCCTTGTATAGAATATTTCTGTGTTCCCCATATTCCCCCAACACTCGACAGCCCAATTCTTTTCCATTTTTAATTTCATCCCTTTATTCCGAGTTTCTTCTATTATATATCTTATATTTTATAAATCTGGATTCATTTATACAAGACCCTTGTTCTTTAAACTGACCCTCACCTTCCTAAGTTATCATACCTCAATAAATATGAAGAAAATCTATTCAAATTACAGGCAAAAAGAAAAAAACTGCAATAATTAACTCGCAGTTCTTCTAAGGCTGTCCTAACCCAAGTTCTTCTTAATTCTTATTCCAATCCTTTTACTTAGTTTTATATTGATAATCAGACCTCCTATACACATCACACCAATCACACCAGTAAACAAACCCATCAAAAATGTCATTTCTTTTGTAATATAATCGCTAATATTTATTACCATAATAAGAATGATAAGGGCAAATATTGTTCTCCGATGGCTTTTCAATATTCTCATGCTCTTTTTATCATCTTCAAGATTACTATTTATTCGATGGACTGACCCTAACATATTTAGCACTTTCTCTGCCTCCTTTTTTGTCGTTGTATTTTATTATAGATTTAGCGAAGATATCTATAATCTAAAATAATGGAAACTGAAGGAGAATTACTAAGCCCTGATTAATCATCTTCTAATAGGGGATTTTTCTTATAAACTACAAATTGCTTTATCTCCTCTTCCGTTAAGTCTTCTACATCGACATTTTTCGATTTACAATACTCCAGCAATGCCCGAACTTTGACTTTATAATGTGATGGAACAGCATAGACACCATCATTAATATCAAAATCATCATCAAACATTATAAACACCTCCATTTACCCAGATATATTCTCAATACCTCAATCAATAAAACATTTAAAAGTTCCTGCAATTTTCCATTTCTTACTTGACTCTCTTATGTTATTTTCAATATATTTCAAGAATGCACCATATCCCTCCATATATATTTTGCCCTCAATAAAGAACACCAACATCGAGAATTCCACTCTTAACAAATCCCATGCTGACACCTTTACTTCGTCAGTAATAATATTGGATTGAAAACAAGGAAATCTCCCCTCTTCTGCCAGTTCAACTAACTCTTTTAATGATGATAATTCACCCATCATTTCCGAAGCCGATTCAAAACAATCTGTGTCCCATTGCTCTTGAGGACACATCGAATATTGATATTGCATAAATTCCTGCATTTGTTCTAAGGCTACCGTTTCTTTAATCTCAAAAATGACTTCTTCATGAGTTTCATTTATTTCGTACAAGGTAATATCTAAGTGTTTATTTAACTCATTTATCAATCCTTCTAATGTAACCTCTAACTTATCCAATCTTTTTTTATCAACTTCCAATCTATAACAAATTCCCATTTGCAGATATTGCCCCATTATTCTCCCTCTCCTTTACCTCTATCCTTACTTCCTGCCTTCTCCCTGTTCCTTTATATATTCAATCAACAACTTTTTCAGGTCCATCGATAAAATCTTAGAACTGCTTATTATTTCTTGGGGAGGTGTGTCTTCGATATCTCTCTTTGCAGATTCCAAACGATATTGATAAATCCTTCCCATTGATTCTTGGTCAAAAAATTCGTCATTTTCTACATAACTATCAAATTTATCTTTCACATATTCTACGAATTCCGACTGTTCCACTACCTCCACAGCTCGATGATAACAAATTCGACAGTGCTCTATAATTTTTGGCAATGGCAAATAACCCAAACAATTTACTGCTAATTGCATCCTGCTTTCATCAGATACTTTTGCTGAAATAATTTTTAAAGCCTCAACAAATCCAGCTTCAAAACCTTCATTATAACCAATTTTATATGGTTCAGTATCCCTCATGCTCTTCTCCACCTTCATTCCCAAATATATGGTCTATATTTACACTTTCCGAATATAAATGTTCAGGCTGAAAATCTACCCCATTTTCCCAAGCAACCGTACCCGCTACGTTGTCAACCATTGCTGTTCGGAACATATCAATATCATCACGTACTTCTTCTAATAATCCTTTATCATCTTTCAAAAATTGTTTAACATTTAAGAGTCGATATTCCTTGTTATTAAATTCCATAATTAAATGAAATGAGGTGGTTGCATAAACCGATGTTAATCTCATATTTTCTTCTCCCCTTTCCGTCTAAAGAATCTAAACTTCCTTTTATCCATTTCGTCTAATAAAACCAGAGCTTTTTTATGTTCCTTTAGAATCGGATGGCTAATATCAGCAACAGCCATCTTTTTCCCAAAATTCGGATTAACGCTCTTTTTATTTCTCTCGAATGCCATTAACTTCTCTCCTTCTTTTAATAGATTCTTTTTGGTTTTTAGTACTTTTTAGAAATTGCTTTACCTCCATAATACAAATACATAGCATTGAGCAAACTCTTAAGGCTTTTCTTCTCATTGTTTTTAGGCAAAACAAAAGACATCTTGCATATAGGCGAAATTTTCTTTTTTTTAAAAGAAAACTGCCTATTACAAAATGCCTCTAAAAATTAGCTTTACTAATAAATGAACCTCTATTATTTATAGAATATAGCTGGATTGAAGGAATTGCAACAAAACTTTAAACAAAATAATACATATCAGCATCAATCCCACCTGGCTCTTCTTGAGATGTAAAGAAAATATCATTTCCGTTTATATGACACTCCAAATGTTTAACTGCAATTGCATCGAAATTATAGAATTTTTCTGGAATGGTATATTGTTCATTCAAAAAATCTTTAAAGCAAATTTCTTCATCCGACCAAGACATTTCTTGCATGTCTTTCCCATCCATATAACCATTAAAACAAACCCAGATATAATTATCTTCATATTCGTTTCCATAATCTCTTGAAGAAAATTCTCTTCCGTCATATTCATGCAATTCTTCCTTTTTTGCAAACATGATTCTGGTTTTATCCGTAGCACATTCTTGTAAATGCTCCTTTACCCTGTCCACTAAGTTTTTTTGAAATGGACTCATTTCAAATCCCTTCTTTATTTTATAAGTTGATTGATTCGATACATTACTCATTTCTTTTCCTCCCATTTTTCATATTATTTTATTAAAAATACTTTATATTATAGATTTTTAGGCTTGGGATATAATCATTCAAATCTGTTCGGTTTACGTTTTACACCACTGCTTCTTCAAGAAAATCAGGGGTTAGTAAAATATACTCTTCAATCAAATCCTTCACCTTCATTAAGGTTTCATGGTCATTTATAACCTTATCAATATCAGATGAATCCTCATTATGAATAATCTTGCCATCTACTATTCTTAAATTCTCATATAGATATTTGGCATAGCAAATTTCTTTTCTATCATACGTTGCTTGAACAATGTTATTCTCAAGATACAGGTTAAATGATAGAACAAATTCGGCATCCGTTTTCTCGTTTTTCCAAGGGCGATGTTCATGGAGAAACTCTACCTTATTGTCCATAAGATTCTTTAGCCATTTTTGATGGTATTCGTCATAGGATTGAAGTTCTTCTTCATACCAACCATCAATATCTGGCTCTTTTTGCTTCCGATTATATCCCCGATATTTCCGAACTGACTTACCTTCAACAACTGTATGCCATTTGTTTTCATACCAATGCCCTTCAGTAAACCAGTTGATAATCCCCCTCGGATAATATCCTCTTGGAATAAAAATACTTTTGACAAGGTACTTTAACCATTCATGACCACCGTAAGATTTTTCATTTCTGTTCCAAGCTAATCCTAATCGGTCATCTGTTACTGTCCAAACACCCCATAATTCTGGCTGACCTGGTGGTGGACAATTATGGTCAATAACATATTTAGATTCAAACTCTCTTTGACTTTTGGGTTTCATATCTTGAACTCCGAAGAAAAATTCACCCCAATACCCTATTTCCGACTTTAAGGCAATTCCATCCTGTTCCAACTTATCCGCATCCCAACGCATTCTTCTTGTTTTTCCAAGCCCCTTAATAATGTTGTAAGTTTCATCATCCAGTGGCTTATCTAATTCAATTCTTCCTTCATAGTAAATGTTGTATCCCATTTTGTTTCCTCCTAATTTCATTATATTTAAAGTTATTTATCTTGAAATTTCCCAAGCATATTTTTTGTTAAATCACTAAGATGTGTTTTAGTTATCTATAATTATTTAAAAATGCAAAAGTAGATTCTACTGGAAAACCTAAGATTAAACCTACTATCATACAATCAATCATGTAGTTGGGATTGGCATAATCATAATCAAAGAAATCCTTGAATTCGCAATCAGTTATTTTTCTTAACTTAGTTGCATTGGATTCATTTAATTCAAACCCCATTTTTTCATTTAGAATTTGATAAGAACAAATAAGCTGTTCTATATCAAACAAATCTCCAATCTTACCTATATTTGCAAATCCCAACTCCACATAATCCTCTCTGAAATGAGGCATAATCTTATAATCCAGATTTCCTTCTACCATTTGAATAAATCTGTCTATCTTAGATTTTTCTACAACAATAAATCCCATTGGTTTTTGCTTCTTTAAGACGTACTCAATTAGCCTTTCGTTAGTATCAAACTGTTGTCCATCTGGTAAAGTAGCACCATACCCACCACAAAAATATAAATTGTCCCATCGATGCATAGGGCTGGAAAATGGTATATCAACAATTGGAAATCTGTATTTTGTTTGAAAATGTCCATTGTCTAAAGAAATAGCATGTCTCATATTCTTAAAGTCTCTGAAATAGAATCCTGACAACCCATAGCCATCCCGATTCTTATATCTTCCTATATCGGATGTATTGCTACTGACCCAAGAATGACCGCTAACAGGAAGCAAGTTACCTTTAATAATCCCTTCACCAATCTGATTCGATTTAACACATGTTTGATTCATTAAAGTTTTCCTCCTTGAACATATTTATTTACATAAGCCTTATTTTACTTTTAATTGAATCTATTCATTTTTATCGCTTCACTTGTTTAGGAAAGCCAACATGTGAGCTTCATCCACGACATCTAACACAAATGCCTCCTCTACTGAATATCTAACTTCTGTAAGTCCATATTCGTCTCCATAGACAAAAAGAATGAATTTAGTTTCTTCCTTTCCCAGACTAAAGAAACCATTTAATTTGTATTTTGAATTTAAAACTTCCACGACATCAAAAAGTCTATCAGCTCCTAATTTCACTCTTATATCTGGAATTTCCATTTGTGAATAAATATCATGGATAGCTTCTTTTACCGTTGCTTTTTCTCCCTTTCCTAACAACAAATCTTGAAGTTCTTCTTTAAGGTTTTCCAATATTTTTTAGTAAACTACGATTTCATACCACTTTTCATTTAGGTCCGAACCGACAGCAGTTCTGAAATATCTATCAATATCCGTACTACTAAAACGTAAAGACCTACCATTGCTTTTATGACATAATTCCACCGCCATTGCCTTTAGTCCCATTAGTTGAGCGGATGTAAGAGACTCAGCCTTTTTCGATATTTGCTCAATTGTTTCCATCGGAAAGGTTTTATAAAATCCCCTAAGAAAATCACTCTTTTGGTAAATCAAAAGCATGAGTTCCCTCCCTGGCTTTCCCCAATCCAGGCATATTCTTCATTTACTAAACAAACGAAAAGTAGCAATGCTTCTTCTGCAGTAAATAATCCCTCAACTTCTCTTTTAGCCATTTCTGTAAAATCATTGGCGTAACGCAAGATAGTATATAGTTTTTCTTCTACACCAAACTTCAGGTTGGATTCCTTATTGAAATCCAAATAGGTTTGTTGATTAAAACATTTAAGGTCTTTAATTTGTTCAATCAATGGTTTTTCCAAATAAACAGATATACCTTTTCCTTCATCTAAGTTACACATCACAATTCCCTCCAATTTTTCTATAATTTGATATGTGGTAATAAAAGTGCATCACCAACTCCGTATCACTCGGTAAGTGACAATACAAACGTGTTTTCGCTATCAAATTTTCAAGGAACGACAAAAAGACCGTATTTATTTTTTGCAAGAACACATAGGTAGACACAACCATAGGGAAAAAATCCTTTTGGATATAGTCAAAAAACCTATATGAAATTACAAGAAATAAATACGGCCTCTTACCGTCATCAGATAATAATACATTAATAAAAATGTATAAGTTAGTTTCAAAAAATCTTCTTTAGGCAACAAAACATTTGGCGTTGCCTATGTTCCTAATTTACACTCATATTTATTATATGTCAATAACTTTCTTATCGACTATTGTCTTACCAATTTATATGCTGGTGGAACTCTTTAGAGGAAGGCTCATTGAATTAACGTATGAGGACAAAATTTTAACAACTTTATATTAAGCAATTTCTCTCTTGACCTTTTTAATTAAAGCAATAAGCATCTTTATAATCTCGCAAATTTCCTTTTCCAACTGATGGTAGATTTCTAAACTCACATAACCGACCCGATAAATTAGCTCAATTTGTGCTCTTACCTCGTATGCAGAACCGTTCGCAATTGCGTAGAAGTGCAACATCTGATTAGGAAAGAGACCTGCATAACCTTGTCCCTCAGCGAGATTACTTGAAATCGACACCGATGACCTCTCGATTTGCGACCTTAGACCGTATTGTTCGTGTTGCGGAAAACTCTTTGTCAGCGAGTAGATTTTTTCCGTTAATGACACTGCCTTGTTCCAAACATCTAATTGTTTGAAGTCCCTTGCGAAAATGTCCTGTCCGTTCATATCCTTTTTCACTTTTTCTCTCCTCCTTCTTTTCTATTAAGCAGTTCTATATAAGTTTTCGAGGCTTCTAATATCGTCTACTGTGTTTAAATGCAAATACTCCTTTGTTGCGATAATTATGCTGTATCTAATTTCCGCTAACTTAAATCGCATTTCTTCCAGTTCAGCAACGCTAATATCTAAAAAGCACGTTTCTAATAAGGATTCTTTTAACTCGTTTACTTTTTCCTGCATTTGCTCCAGCTCTTCAATCGCCAGTGGTTGTAATGAATGGAGAAACAGCGTTCTTTCCAGTTGGTCGATGGCTATTTTAATTTGTTCGGTGGTCACTATATCGTCTTCTCCTTTCTATCAATTACCTCTTATGTAATACCAGTTTATCAATTTACAAGTTTTTTTAGGGGCAAAAATGGTTCTATGAGGTTCTACTATTGTTCTCCATTTTCAAAAACACCGTTCCTATAAAAATATGGTTCAAACGCTATTTTACTGGAATAAATTGTATCTCAAGTCCTTTATTTGATTAAAGTAGTGGAATGTTGTTTTGCACATTCGTATGATGAAGAACTTGGATTGAATTATGTCCAAATGCTCTAACGAAAAAAGTTGTGTATGCTGTCTTCTTGTATAAAGGAGATTAACTAAAAAACAACTTTTGAGATATTCCACATAATTGATATTCCTACATAAAGGTGAAGATGAAATATTCATTGCCATTACAATACAATGTGCCAATAGCACAAAAATAATCCTATTCTTTCAAAAAATCTAAGGTCTTTAATAAAAACAATGAACTTTTACATAAAAGCCTTCGCTTATCTATTAAAATGTCAAAAGACTATTTTCAAAAAGGTACTACATCAAAGCTGATACATTAACAATCCAGAATATCTTAGAACTAAACAAAACAATCAATATAATGTATTATTTCATTTGCACAATAGACGGATATCCAACATTAGCATTTTCATCTTGTCAATGAATAATAGGTTAGCTAAAATAGCTCTTTTGTTACCAAAAGAACCGAAGCCATCTATTCAAAATGCCATAGTACAAATAAAACAACCAATAACAAACAACTATAGCCAAAACATTCAATAGATTTTGGTATAACATCAATACCATATGCTTATGCAAAGGAACTGTATGATACAAAGCAAATGGATAATAGCACTTCTGACTTTTTAAAGTTGTTGTTTTTCTTTATCCATTTGGCTTTATGTAAAAGTTGGGGTTTTATTTTATACCATCCAGTGTTTGCATTAATAAGGTGTACTATAATCACAGATGTGACTGGAATATCTATAAACAATTTTCCCTACCATCTGTTCATTGCATAAAGATACCTATAGTTTAATGGATGCTAATGATATTCCCCCTGGCTCTTCAGCAAACGAATGTGCAATATAACTATTTATGAGTTAACAGAAAAAGGATGCCTGTAAAGACATCCAGTAATTGGTTATTATTTAAAAATGAGCTTTTGACCTTGGTTTTCGATATGATTTGCTTGTAAAAAGGAATCCAGCGTTTTTAATATTTTTGCAAATAAGTGTTTATCCAGAATACCTACTTGTTCTCTAAGCTCCTTCTTCCTGATGCTACATGCTATCTTTGCATTAGCCACAAGAGCTTCCTGAACTAACAATACCTTCTTATCAAATGTGGATTGTTCCTTCGGCTTTCTATCAGATTTCTTCTGTTTGCTTTCTACGGTCAATTTTTGGCTTACGTATTGCACATTTTGCAATTGATTTAATACAATATCTACCGCTTCTTTATTACTGCAAAAAAGATAAATGTCGGCACGTTTTGATAAATCTCTATTAATCCTTTTAATCGCTTGATAAATCTCCCCAGCTACTACCGATTTTCTAATCGCTTCCACTTCTTCATGTTCAAATACTCGAATATCCCCGACTGCTTTTCCACTTAACTTTTGCAAATATACAAACTGCATTGAATAGTCAATATATGAATAATTCGGGGTTTTAAGTATTACTACCTTATCAAAACCCCTGAAATCATTGCGGCCTATAATATTGCCAAAATACTCCACCTCTATTTTTACATTAAGAAACTCCTCTATTTCTTCCAAACTATCACCCATTTGAGCGAATTTCAGCAACAAGGCATCCTTAACTCTGTCCACACTATCTTTTTCGGTTACGAATAAAATCTGACTGCCATTGCTAAATTCAACTCTTTCAAGGGATTCCTGGAAAAAACTTATGTATTTGTCTAAGTTCCCTTTCCCTGTTTTGACTTCAAAATGATGGAAGTTTGTTTGGGAATAATCAAATATTGAGGGCTGGTTTTGGATGGAGAATAGCTCTTTAAATATTGAATAAGTTTCATCGAAGTTTCCGTTCGCATCTAACACAACGTTATTTTCCAGCATTAGGTAGCTTATTGCCTCGAACGTGTGAAACTGATTTTCAAAAAACAGTCCACCATTTTTTATAAGATTCTTCACCTTTAACAGTAACATCTTATGATTCTTGTCTGTAACCACGCCAATCAGTTCATTGAGTGCGGTTTGATATTTTAAGAAGCAATCAACCTTAAAACCAATCGAAAACATTTCCTGCTTACTCACAGAGCCAATTAATGGTGAATAATGATAAAACTTTTCTTTTAAAATTCCCGCTAATTCTTCCATCAATTTGCCTTGTTTATACAGGTCAAAACTTCCCCAAAGGTTGCCGATATCTTCAATGGAAATGCTTATTCTCTCTACTAAATCCATTCGTTCATCAATAACTAAAATTTGCCGATTGTCAATTAATTCTGGGTGCAATCCCCGACAAAATTGTTTATACATTGAATGACTGCAGACAAGTATTTGTGCTTCCATAACCTTTTTTAATTTCCTTTTAGACTTGTTATCTTCGCCAGTAATCCCAACAGCAACTTCCTTTCCAGCAAATTCGTTGATACGAGCAACTGTTGCCTCAAGTTGATTGTCTTTTACAAATCGTTGTACATATAAAGCTCGGTAATCATTTTGCTTGGTCATTTCACCTAAAAACCTTTGCGACTCTCTTGACTTTCCACTACCAGCTTCAAACGGATAAACTATGAATTGGTCCCTTCTCCATAATTCCTTATTGGTAATTTGTTGTCTTAGTTGTTCAAAATCATAAGTTGATTTATTCATTCACTTTGCCTCCTTGATTAAATTTGATTTTATTAAATCAAATAAACAAGAGGCATTATATAGATTATCTGCTCTACCCTGTTTTACCTAATATTTCACAAAACGACAGCTATTTCATTACTTTAAAAAGAGATGTTTAACCTCAAATTGAAATTTTTGGTATTTGGGGATTTTCGGTTACAACTGGTCTTCACGTAATAATATATTTTGTTTAAAGGTAGATAGATGTTCTTCTAAACTGTTTTTAGTTTCTATAGAACTTAGATATAATAACTTAATCGCATACTGGCGATTCAAATGTAAAAGTTATCCTTTACATTGTAGTGACGACAATTTTAATAGATGATGTGTTCCCCCAAAAAGGATTTGAGGTTTCGTTAGATGATGATTTTTTCCATCTCTGTTTTCATAAGAATGATAGATTTAGTTCTTTCCTTTACAGCTTGGCTGTTGATAAAAGTTATCTTTTTTTACAATTACACCTTAGATTCTTCAAAATAAATCGGGGTTTTTAGAATAGTCCTTTGACATTTCTAATTGACCCATTTGTGCAATGTTCAATAAAAAATTGCAGATATTTTTTTGGACTATATAGGTTTATGTATTCCGAAAGTTATGAAGTCTGTTTTTCCTTACAGCTACAAGGGATTGATATGTTTAAAAGTCGAAAAACAACCTCACTTTCATTTCTTGCTTTTCTCCCCTCATTTCCGCAAATAAAGTTTCATTTCAAACCACTTTTGATTAGCTCTCACTCTGAGTTAGACGCTATCAAACCAGGAAAAGGCAGTATCAAGGAAAAAAACTTGCTATAATAAATGTGGTGAAAGGGTTAGATAAAATTCAAGGAAGGAGAGGTAGCTAATGCTCGTAAAAGCAAGGGATTGAAAGCTGGAATGAAAATTGAATTGGAAATGATGGCTTCCTATCATGCCAGGAAGAATAAGGTGACTAAAGTGGTGGAAATCGAAGAAGACGTTTTTTATTCAGAGGGAGATAAAGAGATAATAGTTGATTTTATTGAATGGGAAACGAAAAAGGGTGGGGTCATTATGCTCAATCCATTGAAGGAGAATAAACTGGTTCAGGGAGGGGCTTAGGGCTTCATCTGTCTCTTTTCAAAATTGAAATAGACAACTAAAGCCCCAATCCTATCACTGTTGATTATTGAACTTCCGAATTAGGCTGTTCAACGTCATCAAAATTTATATCAAGTGTTTCTACATAATGAACGATAGTCTCAACGCTTTTGTAAATATTTGTTTCACGCAAAGGGGTATCACTCATTGCCCAAGCAAGAAATAGTTGACCAAGAACCGTCAGAACTGGTAATAGAACCTTTTTCCAAGTGCTTACTTCTTCTTCATTTAAATTTCCACTTTGAGCTTCGGCATCTGTAACATTTACAATAATATTGATTTTAAGAGCCATATCGAAAAAGTGTGGCCGCTTAATTTTCACTTGAATATCTTCTTCATGTAGTTCCTCTATTTCTTCTACATCATCCTCTGTATCATGAATATATTCACTTAGATTTTCCACAAAGGAACTGTTGATTGCAGAAGATATTTGATTAAAAAAGGGAGCAAATTGGGAAGCACTTGAGAAAGCTAAACCTTGGTTGCTCAAACCTGCTACAGCACTTGCCATTTGAGAAAAGTCATGACGTGGAATATTAGCCATTGTGTGCATAGGATAATTTATTAAATGAGCAACCACACCACTGTTCATCAATTCTAAGATATTGGACTGCTTATAAATAGCAAATGCATCACTATTCATTAGTGCACTTGACATTGTATTTGCTTTTTCAAACGCACTTGCATGTTCCATATAACTTGCAACAACACTACTATTCGCCATTTTATTGGCTAACTCACTGGCTCTGGTCATACGATTTATCATTTCTTGATTCCTATTTATTTGATTCATCATCTTTTGCCATTTTCGTAAATGCTTAAATGAATCATCCATTACTGTTCACCACTTTCAAATATCCTTATTTGAAATCATTTCTTAATCCATACTGTTTTTGCTCAATTAACAGTCTTTTTAAATTACTTAATACAATAGAGCTAAAGTTTTTTATCTGGAGCTTTTCTTCAAACTCCTCGTAGATTACAGGTAAGTTATATGATTTTCCTTTTATATCAGATTTTCCAAAAGGAGCATCAGTTTCAATAAGCAACTTATCCAAAGGTACAGCTTTTATGATGTTTAGACCCTTTATTGAGGTAAGCATTGAATAGTTTACGGATAAGTAATACCCATTTCTAATGATTTCTTCTAAAAGGGTTTTACTGCCAGAATACCAGTGAAATACTGCAAACTTAACCCTATTATCTATTAAAATTTCTAAGGCGTCTTTCTCAGCCATTCTGGAATGTATCGACATTATCTTGTTTGTCTCTCCTGCTCTTTTACAAATGTATTGAAATGCTCTTTGTTGTTCTGTTTTAGTTGCTATAAATTCTTTAGAATAATCTAAACCAACCTCACCAATATATTTAGTATGAGGAAGCCATTTATCAAACAGCCTCATGTTGAATTGATGCGTCTTTGCTAATTGTGGGTTGTAACCCAAACCTATCTTCACATACTTATTATCAGGAAATTCCCTCTTACACTTCTCAAATATTTCAGGTAAATTCGTAACAAAAAGAGCATACGTTTTGTTATGATTAAAGTAATCATACATTTCTCTATAATTTTTGTAATAATCTATATGAATATGAAAATCAACTAAGCTGGGCATCTTCTATTAAATCCTTTAGCCCCAAATATTCTATTAAACCGCCTCCACTTTGTGCATCTTCAAACTTCAACATTTCTAATAATTCATTCATAGATTTATGATACAACCGCTCGTAGGAAGTAATTTCATCCATAGATAATGGACCTTGCCGAACCAAAAGCGTTCTAATGTATTCCTTATCATCTTTATGTTTGAAATATCTCCTTAAGCTAAAAAGCACCGCCTTTAAATCACTTGCCCTGCCTTGCAATTTGCTATATTGGGTTAAAAACTTGCTATTTAATTTATATACCGAATTATAAACAGTGTTATCCTTACCGATTGCTAAGAATGAGGCTCTTCTAATAAGACAAGGGTAACAATATCCACAATTACAAGGAATCTCAATACTTTTATCGTATTTTCTATCGTATCTTGATAAACAAGGGTGGGAACATGAAAGAGTTCTATGTGCATTATTTTGAAAAACAAGTTTCTCAGTATGCTCTGCTACAATTTCTCCTTTAGATTTATCCCAATAAAAATTCTTGATTGTATGATTTAACCCGACCAATTGCAGGATTTGATTCAGTGTTTTCAAAAAGATAGGGTGGGTCGTTCTCGTACTACAACTTCCACTTCTGCTATCAGTTAAAGGAACATTAATGCCAATAAATCCGTTCTCTGGAATAAACACGGGCGTTCCTTCTCCTATTATCGATGCAATCGCAACTGCTCCAGCTAAAAATAAAAATGACCTGCTTCTACTTGAACTCTCAGCACCCAATCTACCCTTTTCTCCATTCCATTGAATCGGAGCTAAGGGATTCGCATTAAATAAAATTAGCTCTTTGTTTATCGCAGGATATGCCTTATCAATCTCATTAAAAAGTTCGTGCTGTCTGCTTGTCAAAAGATTGTATTCCCTGAACCCTACAAAACATGTGTTTTTTTGTTTTTCAGATAAGGTTAAAGCTCCGCAGAATGAGTCCAAACCACCAGAAAATAGACTTACTGAATCATATTTTTGTTTGTCGATAAGTTTATACTTTGTATTTTTCTTATTAGACCTAAACTTGCTTGTTGATTGTCTGAATTCAAATGTCCAGTTATCGCCACTTAAAAATCTAAGAGTTTTTTCCAGTTCATTTTTTACTACAGTCCATTTTTCTACTTCAAGAACAGGCAAGTGGAGTTTAATACGTCTTGTCCAATTATCAGTTGATTTTTTTCGAGGTATTCTTTTATCTGCACAAAAAACACTAATGGCTATTACCAACAAGTCCTCACTAATATCCGATAGAGATTGACATCCAAATCTTCTCCATAGTTGTTCTGCATCAGTCTTAACATTTGATTTGTTGTTCTTATCGAAAAGATTAAACACTAAAAGATTTTCAGTTTGGTTTCCGCTATTTGCTAAATCATCATCTTGCTTGTTAATCCATATGTTAAACAAGTGTCTCACTCCAAACAGATAATATTTCAAATGCCTTGTTACATTTCTCTGTAATAATTTGATTGCCTTGCTGTCCATTCCAGTCAACTTTTTGAATGTCCACTATTGTAAACTCAGACTCTAAGGATGTACGAATATACGTCTTTACACTTTTTTCTGCAATATCATATTTATCCAATTTGTCAAACATTGTAAGTATTTTCTCCGCAAAATTAGCAAAGAAACAGTTTTGGATAAATTTTATAATGAATTCCCTAATGAATTCACCAGTATTAATCGAACCAATTATATTATTATAATCATCTTCATCTTCAGCACTTTTTAATAGTTCACGCATAAGCTCACTCATACTTTGCTGAGCAACGCTACCGTAAAAATCACTTCCGCTATCATTAAAATATTCTAAGAGACCTGAACGAAGGCCTTCTGAAGATTGACCTCGCAAATGCGATAGCCCAACCTTCTCTAAAGCCTCGAAAAATCCATAACTCTTAACAGCTTCAATAAAATTAACTGCCTTTGTTCCTATTTTAGCAACTGAACCTGAATAAGATTTTCCTCCATCACCCATTGCCTTTGAAAAACTTGAAACTGCTTTACCTATTGAAGATGGGGTAAATCCATTTTTCACCATACCCGTTACATCTCTTTTAGCTTCTGGCCATAAATATCCTGTTGGCGGTAAATATCCTTTAGATGTTCCCATTCCTTTATCACCCTATCTCCCATAGCTTTTTAGACGAGTTTTTTTCGTTAATATAATAATCTTTAAGTTTATCGAATGTTTCTTTATCCATTTGCTTAAATAACAATATTTCATTTGGAGTGATTGAGCCTCTCTTATACTTTTTTAACTCTTCAAGTATTTTTGGCTGATACTGCTGGAACATCTTATAGAGTTCAATCAACACCCATAAATGATTCTTGTCCTGATTATATTTACTAATAATTCCTTTTATAATTTCGCTTCGAGTAACCTCATCCATCACTTTTAGTTCTTCTATCTTTTTCTTTCTAATAATTTCAGAGACAGTTAGATTACATATTTGATTTATTATTTTTCTTTCTTCCTGATTTAAGTTTATAGAGAATAGTTTTTTATCTGAAACGGAATCACGAGCTAAATAGAAATATTGCGACAAATCAACTTCAGATAAATTAGTTGGTTCAACACCAATCCATCTTTTTATTTTGTCTCCAAACCAAGCACCATTTTTCTGTTCTTGACTTGTTTTAGGCTTTTCCTCATCATTTAATCCTTCGTTTAATACTTGATTTTCAATATCTGATAACGGCTTTGGAATTCCATCATTTTCAAACTGCCACTGATACAATTCTCTAAATAAATCCCTATCGGTGTATTCAAGAACCATCAACTTTGCTAAAACTGATAAATTCAGTTCTATTCTTTGTATCTCAGCAAGACGTTTTCTCATATAGAATGTATTTAAAAATCGTTTGGTTTGTCTTGGATTCCCTTTAAGAGTGGCCGCAATTACACTTCCAATACTATTGAATATTTGAATTTGTTCTTCAAAATCCGATTGGCTGTAGCCCTGTTTATACTTGTTTCCATTCGTACTTGTTACACCATTGATTATTTCTACTATCTCTTTCCCGCTTATAATTTCCCCTTTAACAAAAATACCCTTATCTCTTAGCTTATTAATTAATTGGTTTAATACATCTTCACTTAAATACATTTCGCTTATCAAAAGAAGCATATAATTTTTTATATCGGTCTCAGCTAACTCAGCTATTCTGATAGGAAGCTGAACTATTTTTTCAATGTAATC
This sequence comes from Niallia alba, assembly GCF_012933555.1. GTDB lineage: Bacteria > Bacillota > Bacilli > Bacillales > Cytobacillaceae > Niallia > Niallia alba. Next base: position 210,716 of record NZ_JABBPK010000001.1, on the reverse strand, counting down.
AGTCGATACATCTATATCTACATCATCCAATTGAGGATATTTTCTCTTGATTGAATAGGTGATAATGTTCTCATCCATAGCAATAACAAAAGTAGTCTTTTCGACAGCAAGAAACAGTTTAATAGCTTCAAGTGTTTCGATTATTCTGTCAGGATTACATCTATCTAAATCATCTATCATTATGATTAAATTATCTATCTTAGATGTACGAATTATGTTTACGAAATCCTCTCTGAATTTTCGTACATTTTCAATGATATTTTCTTGTTGCGGAGCGTTGATGTAGTCTTTTTTCATTTGAGATGCCTTGTCCAAATGCTGTCCAATCTCTTCTTCTGAATCAAAATTTTCAGAATTAAAACCTCCGAGAAGCATTGGCAAAGGATTTCCTGCTAATAAACTCAAAGATAAAGGAATGCCTTTTTTTAAGGCTGTACTACCTACCCTTATCCAATCAACCCGTTTAATTAAGTTTTTAATCTTATCAGTTGATTCCTTAAAAAATGTTTGATTTTCTTGGAGACTTTGTAGAATTGCCTCCATTAATGCTGTCTTTGCATCATCATACCCCTCAAACATCCAAGCATTTACTGTAACAACTGCAATTCTTTTTTCTGTTTGATTCATGGTATTCTGTTCAATCAGATGAAGCAAAGTCGATTTTCCACTTCCCCAGTTGCCAAATAATCCAATTGTTAAAGGATTCATTCGTTCACTGGTAGCAATTTCGCAAATTAGGTTAGCATAAGGTTCATAAGCCAACATATCTATTTTTGAAGCGTCATCGGCCCACATTATCTTTCCCCCTATTTATTTATTGACTATGTTAATATTTTACACTATATTTTCTTGCAATGGCTTAATGCTTATAAAAGAAACAAAACATTTGTTCCTACAATTTTATACTAAATAGATTTGCTTTCCAAACAGTATTTAAGATGGCAAAGGAATACAAGTAAGGTTATTAGTCGAAAGTGCCATTGAAAATATTGAGTAAGCTGGAAAGTTAGGAACTGGATTGAATAGGTTATATACTGTAGAACAACAATAAGTTGGATTTTTATAGCAGTTTTTATAAAAATTGATTCATCCACAAAACAATAAAAGAGCCATTATTAGGCTCTTTCGTTGTCTATACCATAATATCTTCTTTTAACAAATCCAGTTGAAATGTTTGTTGAATAACCTTTTGAAATAATAAAGTATTATCATTTCTTGAACTCATTACTTCCTGTTCCAATAACTGTATTACATTCATAAGTTCTTCCACTTTGTTAATTATACGTTCTTGCTCTTCTATTGGCGGTAAAGGGATTAAAAATTTTGCTAACTTTGTCATGCTTAACCCCTCTCTCGAAACACCTACTTGTACATTCATTATTTCCTGTTGAAACAATGGTGAGATAATACATTTATGAATATATTGTCTTATTTTCGGGTCAATCAACCTGATAATTGCAACATGTTGATTGACATTTCCAATATCAAAATCACTTGAAATCAAGCAACTTCTACCAATTGAGCCACCAGTAATGTTAAGTAATATATCATTAGACTCAACTATACTTCCAGCCATACTCGTATTCATTTCTTCAGAGATAAAGGCAATATCATCTGTATTCAATCCTTCATTCCAAACATTTTGGGAACGAATAAACTTTACACCAGACGATACATAATTTTTGTCTCCTCCAAGTGGTGTTTTCCCTGCACCTAACTTACTAACTAATTCCCCTAACCTTACCCATTCCCAATTCTCAGGGATTTTAAAGGGGATTTCATCACATGTAACTTTAGGAAGTGATTTGGGTTTCTTCATTAGCTTGTTTTTTAGAAGTTCTTTTTTTTCTACTTCTATTTCTTTTAATAATTCTAATGCTGGTGTATCATTCTGTTCCTGTTCAACCACTTGACCTTGTACTGCTTGATGCAAAATAGCTCTTCTTAATTCAGCAACCAATTCACTTTGCTCATTAAGTTCCGAATCTATTTTACTTATAATTCCAACAACATTATTTATTTTATTAATAACTACTTTTTGCTGTTGAATATCAGGAAGTGGTATTTCAATCTCTAAAAACTTCTTTTCATTTAATCGTACCCGATTGGTTGTTCCAGAACTTGCTTTAACACATTGTTCAATGAACCAATTTGTTTTACTTAACCAAAACAAATATTCTGGAAGTATAAGGTCTACTTTACAATTAAACGATAGAAAGTCTCCTGTTATTACAGCTCCATTTAATTCATCAGGAATTAAACCAGAAGCTCCATTTCTTGCATCTATTTTAGAAATAATAAATTGGTTTGGCTTTACAATATATCGTTTAGCAGACATGATTTCATGCCCTTTGACTTCATTTCTTAATTGAACACCTTTACCCCAAAGTCGAACTTTTACCTGTTTATATGTTTGATTATCATCAATTGAGATTTGTTCCATATTTCTTTCAATTACTTTTCCAAGTCTTATAAACTTGATACTATTCATCTTTATTACCCCAATATCCTGTTCAATTCTTCTGTAAGGTGATAAATCTTTTGATTCTTTTCCTGAATCTTCGATAGGATTTCTGGAACAGTAAGGTGGGTACTTTCTTCAACTTTGTTTGGGTTTTTTATATCAAGGTTATAACCTTTGAATTTAATTTCTTCAAAAGAAACCTTCCAAGCATACTCATTTTCTTCTCGGTTCTCCCACCACTGTTTTTCTAAATCAAATTCTTCAATTCGGATGGGTTTAGTTTTGGAATAAGATTTTTGACCATCTGGATATGGATGTTCAAAATACCAAACTTCCTTCGTTGGTTCTCCCTTTTTGAAAAACAACAAATTTGTTTTAATACCTGTATATGGAGCAAATACACCGTTTGGCAATCTTACAATCGTATGAAGATTACACTCCTCCAACAGCTTTTCTTTGATACGTGTTTTAACCCCTTCACCGAAGAGAAATCCATCGGGAAGAACAACGGCCGCACGACCATTTTCTTTTAATCTTTCTAAAATGAGTACCATAAATAAATCGGCTGTCTCTTTTGTACGATAGCTTAATGGAAAATTTGCTTGAATACCATCCTCTTCCACCCCACCAAAAGGTGGATTGGATAATACTGCAGAAACCTTATCCTTTGAACTGTAATCTCTTAGTGGTCTTGCCAATGAATTATCCCTATGAATTTTAGGTACTTCTACGTCATGTAAAATCAAATTGGTTACTGCTAACAAGTGTGGCAATGGCTTCTTTTCAATTCCTAAAACCGATTCTTGAATTCCTTTTCGGTCTTCCACTGTTTTCGCTTGTTTTTTCAGGTTCTCTAATGTGCTGGTTAAAAATCCCCCTGTTCCACAGGCAGGGTCTAATACGGTTTCACCTAACTGCGGATTTATCATATCAACCATGAATTGGGTGACTGCTCTCGGTGTATAATACTCGCCACTGTTTCCTGCACTTTGTAAGTCTTTTAAGAATGTTTCATAGAAATCATTAAACAAGTGACGGTCATCTGAGCTATTGAAGTCCATTTCATTTATCTTATTAATAACTTGACGCATTAGCGTACCCGATTTCATATAGTTATAACTATCGGTAAACACTTCTTTTACAATAAAGCCTCTTGTGTTTTCCTCAACATCTGGAAGGTCTTTTAAAGCAGGAAAAAGCTCGTTATTTACGAAGTTTAATAAATCATCACCTGTCATTCCTTCATCATCAGAAGCCCAATTTCTCCAACGGTAGGCTTCTGGAAGTGGGGACTGATAATCATCTTCCATAATTTCTAATTCTATTTCTTTATCATCAAATATCTTAAGAAAAATCATCCACACAATTTGGGCAATACGTTGGGCATCACCATCTACCCCAACATCTTGTCGCATAATATCCTGAATGGATTTGATTATATTTGCAATCGACATTTTGTTCCCCCTCTGCTTCCTCTATGCTGTTGTATAAAGTTGCTGTTGAAGCTCCTGTAAAGCTATTAAATACTGTTTCTTACCGCCAAAGCTCTTCATAATTTCCAACACAGAGCCAAATTCATCGAATGGAGTAAGTTTCAGCACTTCCATACTCTCTATGTTTTCGATTCCTTCGTCAGCGTACTTGTCCAACAATGCTTCCAGAACCGCTCTGGCTTTATCACCGTACTTGGCGAAGTAGTCCTGTTTCTTTACATTCATCGCTCGTTCTTTGCGTGTTAAAGGCTTTCTATCAAACGCTATGTGACAGATTAAATCGAAGGGGTCATACTCTCTCCCCACTTCATCTTGCAGTTCATCCAACAGTATCCCTTGCTCTATCAACTCTTCTATAATAGCATCTTTTCTTTCGGCAGAATTCCACTTTTGCAAAAATACATCCAAAGAAGAATACTCCTTTTTTACTGTGTTCTTTGTATAATCCTTTAGTGATTCAGTTATCAATTGACCATCTTCTGCGTAATATTGCACACGTTCATTGATGACTTGCACCTTTATATTGTGAACATAATATGTCTTTGTTTTCGATTGTTCCGTATCAGTGTCTCCGTTATAACCTGAACCACCATCTGTTTCAGGTGGGAAATCCTCGTTATCTCCCTCTTCATCTGGTGGGGTTGGTGGCTCTCCTTCTTTCGGCTCATAGATTTGAACAGGGTCTCCATCAAAATCTGGGTCTGCAAAGAGATTTGTTACATTTCGGAAGTCCATAATAGTAAAGGAATATTTATTATGTTCTTCATTCACACGAGTACCTCGCCCGATAATCTGCTTAAATTCTGTCATAGAGTTTATGTTAGAATCTAAAACAATCAGCTTACAAGTTTGAGCATCAACTCCAGTTGTCATTAGCTTTGAAGTCACCGCAATGACTGGATAGGTACTTCCAGGATGAATAAAGTTATCAAGTTCTGCCTTCCCTTCGTCATTGTCACCAGTGATTCTCATAACATATTTATGATTTTTGGCTACTAAATCACTGTTTTCATTGGCTATCGCCTGTCGCATCCGTTCAGCGTGATTAATATTAGTACAGAAAATAATCGTTTTTTGATAACGGTCTGTTCGTTTCAAATACTCTGTTACTTTTTTGGCAACAGCAATTGTTCTCTGTTCCAAAATCAAGTTACGGTCAAAATCTTTCACATTATAGATACGGTCTTCAATGACTTCTCCAAATTTATCTGTTTGCCCTTTTGTTGGTCTCCATCCAGTATCTTTATCTAAGATGTAACGAATCACTCGATACGGAGCAAGAAAACCATCGCTAATTCCTTGTTTTAAGCTATATGTGTACAGTGGTTCACCAAAATAATCAATGTTGCTAACATCTTTTGTTTCTTTAGGTGTTGCAGTTAAACCAACTTGTGTAGCAGAAGAAAAATACTCAAGGATTTCTCGCCATGCGGAATCCTCCTTTGCACTCCCACGGTGACACTCGTCAATAATTATTAGGTCGAAGAAGTCTTTAGAAAATTCTTTGTAAATATTTTTCCAATCTTCCGCTCCCGATACCCCTTGATATAAAGCAAGGAAGATTTCATATGATTTATCCACTGTTCGGTTCTTTATCTTAGTCATTTTATCGCCAAAATGCTTAAAATCATTGCTCATGGTTTGGTCTACTAATATGTTTCGGTCTGCAAGGAAAAGAATACGCTTCTTGGTTTTTGACTTCCATAAACGCCAAATTAGTTGAAAAGCAATCATCGTTTTCCCTGTTCCTGTTGCTAACACAAGTAGGATACGGTCTTTCCCCTGTGCAATAGCTTCCACTGCTCGATTGACCGCAATACGTTGATAATATCTTGGCGTTTTCCCACTGGTATCTGTAAAATAATCCTGTGTTACAACTTTTTCTTGCTCCTCTGTAACAATCCCTTTCCAATTCTTATATCTGCTCCAAAGCTCTTCTGGTGTTGGAAACCTTTCTAACTGTATCTCTTGCTCTATTTTTTCCGATTGTCCAGTGCGGTCATGCTGTAAGAAGGCTTGACCATTAGAGCTAAATACAAAGGGAATATCGAGCATTTCTGCGTATTCTAAGGCCTGTTGCATCCCATCTCCAACTGAATGTTCTAAATCTTTAGCTTCAATAATGGCTATTGGTATATTTGGTTTATAATAAAGGATGTAGTCAGCTCTTTTAGATTTCTTTCGGGAATGTACTTTTCCCTTAACAATGATTCTCCCTGCTGTGAAAGTTACTTCTTCTCGAATTTGTTTATGTAAATCCCATCCTGCTTGTTGAATGGCAGGAGTAATATATTTTGTACAAATATCACGTTCACTTAACTTCTTTTTCACTTTTCCTCCCCCTTACCTATTGACAACCGACCTATTAATACCTTTATTTTACCAAATCAAAGCAAGGACTGCTGAGTTATTTTGACTAAAGGCGATGAAAACCATGCAAATATACAGCATTATATGACAGATGGTATATTTAACATAAAAAGACTGGATTGAAGATAAATGGGAAAATATTCACTTAACGAAGAGACATTGAAATTCTTATTACAATTTGAAAATAGTGTGGCTGGTGGAACTGTTTTTACAAATGCTAATTTAGTAGAAAAATTCAAACAATCTACCTTTCATCATAAAGAATTCGATACGTATATCCATACAGCCATAAATAAAGCAATATGGTATGCAATTAAACGGAGTGGTAATTGGGTTATGAAAAGTGGAGTTTATCAAAAGAGAGAAGATTCATCATCTAAAACCGAAACTACTGTTCCAGCGTTTGAAACTGAAATCAGTGTTCCTGTTCTAAATAAAGGGACTTCCTCCTCTGCCTTTAACAGAGAAGAATATATACGACATTTAAGCAAGAACTTGTTTGAGGTGCTGATTTTAAAAAGGGAAATTCCCGATAACTTTTTACGGAAATATCATCTTAGTTCAAAAGGAATTGGTGATGACCTTTATTTTCTAACGGAAAGCTATTTTAGACAAAAAGGGCTTTTTAGAGGAAAACACAGCATGTCCGATTACATTACCCCTAACGCTATGAAAGCCATTGAAACAGGTATTGTTACAAAGAACCTGATTTATGAACATATGATACCGAAAAATCTTTACATAAAACAAATTTCGGAAATTACATTAGCTGGACAATTAACAGAGGAATTTATCTATGACCTTTTGATTAAATATTACTTTGTTTGCACTGTTACAAAAGAGGAAGACGACAAATTGCCATCTATCAAAATGGCTGATGATTGGAATGGGACAAATCCGTTTTACAGATATGAAAAGGCTGGAATTCATTTTATTAGTAATAGAATTGAAAAGTAGGAGTGAATAACATGCGTTCAAGGATTGTACCGAAGGAATCTGTTCCCACTTTAGAATCAGATGGATACGTTACTTATGAAGAAGAGTTGCCATATCCTATTGTTCATTATCCTTCAAGATTTGGGTCATTTTTTGGCTTTCAAGAAAATGAAGACTCACCTGTATGTTATTGCAAATGCCAACAAAAAGGATTAGAAATATACCTTTTGAACGAAGAATTTAATCAGTTTGGAGATATTCCTAAATCATTGCGTTTCGATTTGGGAGAGGCGTTTATAAATACACTCCAATTCAAAGATAATTTATGCCACGTTTGCAATAAAGTAAGCCCAAAATACGGATTTGGAAAAACGTTAAACGGAACAAAGTTCCACTCTATCTATGGCCATTATATAAATAGTTTAGCCTTTGGGCTTGGGATTGGTTCACGAGGGAGAATTTATGCACCAGACCTTTTACCCACTGACATAGTTCCATATCTTATTACACATTCATTTGATGATAAAAGGCTCGATGACCAATCTATAACAGATTTCCTAAGATATTGCGAAGATGTCATACGAATTCGTATAGGCTACTTTGCAATAGGTAAGAAATGGACAACGGAAGTTAAACTTCTTGAAATCATAAGAAAACTATATCCAAATTATACAGTTATTCATCAATACCCACTTGACCATTTAAAAGCTGATATTCTTATTGAAGAATTGAATCTCGTAATTGAATATCAAGGAGAACAGCACTTCAAACCTATTGCTTTTATGGGAGGAGAGGAAGCATTTGAAAATACTAAAGCAAGGGATAAAGAAAAAGTAAATTTATGCGATTACTATAAACTTGGAATAGTTTATTTTGACTACAAAGATGAATTAAATGAGAAGATGGTCAAAGAAAGAATATCATTGTATTTAAGGGGAAGGAGACAATCATTATAGATTTTATTTTTGTTGATGATTGTTTTGCCATTATTCCTATATCAAAAGGCTGGGGTAAATTTTTCCCACTATGAGAAGGCTCACTAATAAACGTTTTAGGTCAATAACACACCTTTTCCAAATCTATAATCTAATAGTTCAACAGAACAGGAGTAATCATTTTACACTGGGAAAGGATGCAGACCATGAAAAAGGTGGAGATAATTCTTACAGAAGCGTTAGAACAGGAAATAGGTGAGATTGTACAGCTAAAATCTTATAGTGATTATGTAGCAAAGGAGGAAGATATTATTTTGAAGGTATTGGAACTTTACACAAGCCGATATAAAAACATGGTCAAAGGCTCAATTAATACAGTTGAAAGGGTAATAAAAAAACAATAGAAGCTCCTCTGTAGGGGCTTCTCGTTTATCCTATTTCGTATTCATTTACATAATCAACTTCACCCTCATACTTCTCTTTTACTTTGCTTAAATCGCCTGTAAATGGCTTTAGTGTAAGCCATACTTGGGTTTGGTAGCATTTAAATTCTGTTAGCCTATACAATTCCTCATTTAGCTTGATGACTCTTTCTTTTCTATACCAGCCCATAAATTCTGGCTTTTCGTCTACTTCTCCTTTAAGGATAGTCCATAAAATATGGTGAAACTCACCTTCATAATTTCTTTCAATTTCAATTATTTTTCCCACTTACATTCCTCCGTTTCTTGCTATTTGATTTAATTTAATAATTTATTAGATTACTCAAATCATATTTATATCGAGTCCGTTTTAACTCCTGCGGAATAAGAATCCCGTTTTTCCTTGTCCAAACTAATGAAAAACTCTTGCGTTCTCCGTCATGATAAAACTGATAAACTGCTTACGCATTCACAAAATACGTTTCATTTACATCTCTAAAATTGAATACAAATCCTGCTTTTACACCATCAATCGTGCTGTATTGATAAAGGGATTCTACCTGATTTAGCTGTAAAGCTCCGAAAGGAATAGATTTACCTTTATGGCTTTTCAGCTCTAATAGATAGAGATTCGGAATCTTGTATAGGATAAAATCGCAGGGGTTTTTCACATTAGCGAATCCTAAACTATCGTCTTTCATTCTGTAAGCAAATACATTTTCTGGGATAGAATCATAAAAGTCTTTTTCAAATGCCTTCCCTGGATTCTTACTACCACTGCCTTTCTTCTTGTTCTCTATTTCTATTACTATAAGACCTCCCTCCTCTCTCATGTTCACTTGTATATGATAGTAATTCAGGAGCAACCTTATAACGCTAATCCTGCCGAACCAAAACATTATTCAATATTGAGCCACTTTGATTCCATAATCACGAGCCACCTTTGCTTTTAGCTCCTTCCAACCTTACAACACCTTGCTCGAAGTAGCTCCTACACAGTGCAGTTATAAAGAAAAAGCAACTCTACTATAATATTAAAAAACCAATAGAGAGGAGCAAAGTACACATGAATAAAGATAGATTTTTTACGATGGATGTAGACAGACGTGCAGAGGAAATAAATAAAATGCTGGTAAACAGCGATTTAAAAGGGGTTGCAGAGGCTTTAGGTCTCGCCTATTCTTCGTTCACGAAAGAAATGCAGAAACAAGATTTCGTCTATATTGCGAGAGAGAATCAGTATTTCAAGTTTATTCGGGACAAGGAATCATTAGGAAATGCGAAACCTTCTGATAAAGCAACCATTGGCTTCCAAGAGGAATTAACCTTTATAAAAGAGAATTTAGAAACCTTGAAGAGCTTAGTATCTACCGTAAACGAAAAACCTACGCTTGTCTTAGATAAAGAAATCTACAATACTAAGGCAAAATACGTGAACAAAAATTTGAAGTTGAATGAAAACATTTATGACAAGTTCTCCAAGTTATGCGAGAACCAGTTCCCACATTTGAAAATTCAAGATTTAATTGCACACAGTTTATTGGAGTTTATTTACACATACCAAGAAACTTAGTAAACGACATTTTTAATGGCACAGATGAAGATACCTGTGCCTTTTTACTTTATTAAAATAAAAATACTTATACATAAGAGTTTGGATATCGTAGTTCTGTATGAAAAGGCTATGAACCATTTCACACTTTTTACGTAATTGCTCTGAATTGTTGCTAAACAAGTGTGATTAATTAAGAACTGTTATGAATTCTTTCGTACTTCTTTCATACCTTGTACGCAAATGTTGAGATATATTTTTGTAACAAACACTATTGAACTGATAAGTTGAAGAAAGTTTTAGAAAACACATGTTATAATATGGCTACAAATGGAATTCGTTCGGAGGTAATTGCATGAACAAATTGCTTGAAACAATTGAGGCCAAATCCGTAAATGGATTGTATCGAATTCATCAATACAATGACGGAAACGCTCTGCCGAAACTTGTCATTTATCAGGTTCTCGATGGACATGAAGTGCCTGTTAAAAATATGTATAAAGAGCTTAAAAGATTAAATGAAGAGTTCTCTTTTGGAATTCAATATGAACCGATAGACCGCATTAAGTTGAATACGAGAGAATTTGGCAGGGAGTTTATCAGACGCTATAAAAGCATACAAAAAGAAATTGGCGTACACTCGGATTTTAGCATAGAAACGGAGGTTTAGATTATATGGAATATAAACAAGTTGGATTTTTTAAAAGAGTTGCTAAAGCTCTAACGGATACCGAAAAGTTAAAAACACCCATTCTTGTGAAGGAAGCAACAGAAAGCAATCAGTTAATTGAACAATCTAAACAGGAAATCGCAAACACAGTAGATGAAAAGCAAAGCAAATCCCTTCACGAAAAAATAAAACTATTAGAACTCGGTTTAAAAGGTGAAAATAGCGTTCTTTTTGAATTACAAAATTCCTTTATGCCTATACATATCCTGCACGATGTTCGTATTGTTCACAATGACTTAAAAGCTCAAATAGATTTTGTTGTTTTAACAAGAAAATTCATTTTATTGATAGAAGTGAAAAATTACTATGGCAACATTTTAGTAAATGAAAAAGACGAATTCATACGACAAGTGTACAAAGGAAACAGGTTAGCATTTCAAGAAGGGTTCTACAGCCCAGTTCGCCAAGTAGAAAGACAGGTTGAAGTTTTTGAGTCATATATGAGGGACATGGGAGCAGTGACACGAACACCAATTAAAAGTGTTGTTGTTTTCACCAATAATCGAACGGTTATCAATACGAAAAAGGCAAGTAAACATGTAAAGGAAAAATTATTACGTGTAGACGGTTTAGTGGCATATATAAAACAAGAACTCGAAAAGTCATCGCCTGTTCGCTTTATGGATAACCGTATGAAAGAAATGAGCGATTATATCAAGGCTACTCATTTTGAATTGATTGATGACGAAACTGACTTAGTAGAAATGAAATTATTAGAGGAAACAATTAGTACACAAAATGAAAACAATGAACGGATAGTATCAGCTCAAGCGAATAATACCGATTTAGAAGAATTATTGAAAAAATTCCGTATGAACAAAGCGACTGAACAAAACGTAAAAGCATTTCACATATTTAGCAATAAAACATTGGAAGAATTGATTCTAAAAAAACCGTGTAGCTTAACCGATTTAAAAACCATTCATGGAATTGGCGAAATGAAAATTAATGCTTTCGGTGAAGAATTGATTGGAATTATAAAAAACCATCGGCAATTATAAGAAGGATAAATTATATTTATGGTAAAATATAGGGAGTAAATTAGGAAGCATTTGCCTAACAAATGGACCATTAATTGTTGAACTTTGAGGAGGGTGGAATAATGGATGATTTTTATACAGCATTAAATTATGTAAATAAAATGATTTACGAGGCAAATGATTTAACGGTGGAGTCGGTTCAAGAAGAAAAACAAAATTCTAAGTATGGTGCTGGTACATTTAAATTATCATCTAAAACAGTTCGATTCAGAGTTGCGAATATAACTCCCACCAAAGTAGGTCAGTTTGTTGCATTTTGGGAAAAGGATGAAAATAATAAAAATCAACCCTATTTATATGAGGAAGCCCCTGATTTATTAGTTATAACTACCTTTAAAAATGAAAATGAGTTTGGTCAATTTATTTTTCCAAAAGAAGTTCTTTTAAAACAGAATATTCTTAGGTCTACTTCAACAAAGGGAAAAATGGCAATAAGAGTTTATCCTACCTGGGATAGTCCGAGTAGTAAACAAGCGATGAAAACTCAAGAATGGCAATTACCCTATTTTGTTGATATGTGTAATCCGAATAAATTACAATTAGAAAAAATAATAGAACTGTATTCTTTTTAATCCTCTGCAATTGGGTGCGTTTCTGCAATAAGCAGAAATAGATAGAATTTTTCAGGCTTGGGTATGGAATATACTTAATACTTCTTATAGTAGTCGAATAAAGGAAAATTACATAGTACAGATGATGTTAATATCAATATTTGACTAATGGGGTGCGTTAATTCAATACGACCACCATTCTGATGGTCATTTTTTATATCTTTAGAAAACAACCTATTAAGAAAGGCACTGGATAACCCAATGCCTTGTTCCTGCTTATTTACAGACTATATTCAAATTCTTCCCACATATCAAGTCTCTCCTCCTCACCATAAAGAACATCATTACTGAATGCCAAGATAAATTTCTCAGCAACATCTACTAACCTATCAACTGTTTCTCTTACACTCCTTCCTCTTGATTTAAAGGAGTAAGTTATGGTGTGTTTATCATCCAAAAATTTTAGCTCCTCCCCAATTAATTCTTTTGCCTTCTCTTCTCTCTCCTTTATTTTGTAATAGATTGGTGGACTAAACTCTCTAAATCTTAACTCTACGAACGCACGATAACGCATATCCTCTACTGTTAGCATAAGCGACACACCAGATTTTCCGAATCCACATGGGATAATCCTCATATTATCAAGATTGGATTTCTGCCTTTGGAATGATAAAAAATATGGAATCCTTTCTCTTAATTGCAGTAAGAGATAGTTGTTTACATCCTCTCTATTAGTAAAATCCCAATCAATCTTTTCCCTATATTTCTTGTTCCCCTTAATTGGTCGAATAATGCTCATTTCCTTTTGTAATTGGATGGGATTAGAGACTTCATTGAGGATATGAAGGTTTTCATAGACTTTCAACTTATGTGTTCCACTATTCAATAAGTCAATTCCCTTAAATAATTCAGGATTAATCGTTACAAAGTATGAGTAAAATGTTTGTGGGAGAATAAATATCCTTTTTGTCTAGTTGGGGGACGAGTCCCCCAACTAGACAAAAAGGCCACCAAGCGAAAGCGCGGTAGCTGGAAAAAATTAAGTATTAAAAAAGAGAGCTTCCTTTTGTAAAGTAGAGTTTGACTAGAATACTACGAAAAGGAGAGGCTCTCATGAATCAATGTAACACAAAAATGCCATCATTAAAAGAATTGGAAAAAACTTTATTTCGAACACTACAAATGACCTTTCAAGAAATCCTTGTTCAAACATTAGAAAATTGGGATCTAGAGATTGCTCAGCAACGAGACAAAAGAAGATTTGCTTTACGAGATAAACGAGAAATACGAGTAGATACAGCGTTTGGAGCAGTGGAGCTGAAGCGTAATTATTATTTCGATCGTGTAACCAAAAAATATATTTGTCTGTTAGATCATTATTTACAGTTTCAAGGGAATAAAGGGTTTAGTCCACTATTAGAAGAATGGGGGCTAGAATTAGCGACAAATGGTTCCTCCTATCGAAAGGCGGTGGAAACGTTCGAACAATTTTTAGGCTATTCGGCGATGAGCCACGAAGCATTACGGCAACATCTTCTTCATACAAGCGTACTTCCCGCTAAGGAAAAACGTCCTTTTCAAAAGGTGTTGTTTGTCGAAGTAGATGGATTATATGTGAAGAGTCAAGAAAAGAAAAAGCGTGGATGGGAGTTGAAATTCGCCGCTGTACATGAGGGATGGAAAGAAAACGGAAAGCGAGTCAGGCTCCGAAATAAAAGGCATTTTCTCTATGAAGAAAAAGAACCCTTTTGGGAAGCTTTTGAAACATTCTTACAGAATCATTATGCGTATGATCCAACCCAAACCTTGCTTATTATTAATGGCGATGGAGCAGGCTGGATAACGGCATGTCGGGAGTATTTTCGGGAACGCGCCTTTTTCACCATGGACCGTTTTCATGTCGCTCGTTCGATGAAGCAACTAATGAAGAGCCATCCTCGATACCGCTACATGAAAAGAGCGTTAAAAAACTACCAGGTAGAAACATTACTTCTAGAGTTGAATAGCGCAGTAGGAACAATGGATACACCAGAAGAAGAAGAAAAACTAGCGCATTTCCTCGGCTTTTTAACGCATCATCAGGAAACCATAAAAGATTACCGTAGTTGGTTACAGGAGAAAGGCGTGGACACGACAGCGTATCGTCCAATGGGAAGTGCAGAAGCAATGATGAATCAATTAGCCAAACGATTAAAAAATGGAAGAGCATGGAGCAAAAAAGGCGTCATGAGCATGGCACGTTTGTGGATTGGGTTGAAGGATGATCTATCTATCCAAACGATATATGGAAAATGGGAAAAAGCCACGGAAAAATCAAAGAAAGAGCATCGACCGAAAAGAAAAATACCCACAAAATTAGTAACAGAAACCGTGCGTCAGAACATGCCATACTTAAATCAAGCGATTGGAAAACCCGTTCACTTTGCCTTACAGGGATTAAAAGGTTTTTAAAAAATGAGAGAATCAACAGTTGGAAGAACAAAACCAATTGGAAAGCGGATACAAACTTAGAGGTTTTACTTTATAAAAAAGGGAGCTAAAAAAACTCCCACAAAAACTTGACTCAATCCGTTACAAAGTAAAGGTTGACTTTTTTGCTCGAATTCAATATTTTATCTCTCAACTGCTTTACGTATTTATCCTTAAACCCTACCGCTTGATAAATAATAATCCCTTTATCAATAGCCTCTATCAGCTTAAGAAGTCGGTATTGGTGAGAATAATCCGATTTCAACAACACATTCTCTACAAAGACCTCTACTCCTAAATCCTGTTCTATCCCATACATATCAATTTTCAACCCTGCAAATTTTGTTTCTAATTCTAATCCTGCTAATTTCAAGTTCAATTCCTTTTCTAAAATTTGAGGATTTTCAAATTGCGAAAGTGTAAATATGAATTCGCGCTCACTTGAATTTTTAGACATTTTTCTCTAACCTCCAAAAAATATAGAAAAAGAGAACCAGTAAAAAATACATAGTTCTCTTTCCTCGCCTGTTTGATGATTATTTTATAGACCTTAAAAATGTATCAACTCTGTTTAAAATCTCCACAGAATCCAAATGTTTACTATGTTCTTCCCATTCACAATCAAGTAATGCCTCTATTAATCCTAATAAATCCTCCCTTGTTTCCATAGTCGGAAGTTTCCCTTTTATAAGATATTCTTGATTAACCATAACTTCTTGAATACTTTTTAAAGGAAGCTCACCCTCGCTTGGTTCAATATCAATCAAATCAGTAATATCTACTTTTAGTGCCTTTGCCAAATTTTTGATTATGGGATAGGTAGGCGCTTTTTTCTTCCCACGCTCTAAAGAATTTACGTAGCCTGGGTCAATTTTCGCCATCATTCCCAATTCTTTACAGGTATAACCTCTGAGACCTCTATAATATTTTAATTGTTGAGCAAATGTTCTTGGCATCTCTCGTACTTCTCTACTACTCATAAAAACTCATTCCTCCTGGTTTATCTGTCTAATCCGAATTGATAGATTAGAACATCCTGTTTTTATAGGTTTCTTAATAGAACCCTTGTTTGTATTAACCTTATATTATAGATAGGAAAGTTTGATTTATAACTGATAGAAAAGGAGTCGCACATAGTTCGGCATGTTGACACAAAAAGACACCTTACCACTGCGAGGCAAAGTGTCTATCTCTACTTAATATTGTCTATTCTTAAAAATGCTTTTCACTCGTTGATTCGGTATTCTTCCAAATACTCATTTTCAGTATAAATTCTCAAAATATCAGAAACTCGTACATAAGCATCATTTTTCAAATAAGAATAACAATCGTCTATACTATTGTAAAAAAGGTCATTGTTTATTCTTCTTAATGATTGATTTATAAGCCATTTTATTTTCCTTATATTAATTTCACTTTCATCCAAATAATTGATTTCATTCTTATCAATATCAAAATTCCAATCAGCGAATTGTGAGAGTGTTGCCTTATATTTTATGACATAACAAGATATATCATTCATCCAGTCATATTCTATATTTGGCACTCTTAAAAGTTCAGCCAAATTATATAGAAACTCAGGTCTCCTTCTAATCCCTCCGCCATATTTAAGCACATTGTCAGAATGAAAGAATGAATTTAGTTGGAAGTCCTTATACAATTTGTAGATAATCCAATCAATCGGTTCACTTATGCCATTATAATCTTTGCTTATATCAAAGAGCTTATCTTGAAATTGAATTTGTTTCTTTTCAATTTCAATGCGAACTCCGTAATTCCTTAAATAAGCCCTTAAGGGCGTATCCTTTATGATGGCTTGTTGCAAATTTAAAAGTC
This sequence comes from Niallia alba, assembly GCF_012933555.1. Taxonomy (GTDB): domain Bacteria; phylum Bacillota; class Bacilli; order Bacillales; family Cytobacillaceae; genus Niallia; species Niallia alba. The sequence continues at coordinate 193,918 of NZ_JABBPK010000001.1, read as the reverse complement.
CATACTTCTTTAAGGATGAACAATTATCCTTATCCGTAGTTACGTGCAATGAAGTTATATAAATCTCAAAATCCAACAGAGAATGTTCACTTAATCCTAACAAACTTAAAAAACCCTCTGCATCATAATCATCCTTATGACTTGCACAGTATTTCGTAATTTGTCGTTCATCCACACCCAATAATTTGCTAATTGAGCCAATTGTATCTGGAAGTGTAGTCATGTCATAAATAATTTGCTCCCCCATAAGACCTCTCCAAATTAAGATTTTATATATAATTAGCATAGCACAGAACTATAGAATTTCATCAAAATTCCAATCTTTTGCTGTTTCCTCCCTTTCCCCTCTTTCCCTTATCAAGTTCAGACTCACTTTAGATTTGTTCTTCAGAAACCCAGCCCTTCTATGTAGTCGCAAAACATAAACGGTAACTCCCCCATTCTCACAAACCCTTGCCATTCCTGCCTTTCTCCGATTTCCCAATTTCTGTAGGCAAATAAAAACGGTAAATATTTTCTGTCTCTTTTCCCCCATTTTTTGACAGAAATCAGGGTTTTTAGGAAAACATAAATGGTAAATCAGTTCACAGGAATTAGGAGGTTAGGGATGGGGGATTCCTGCTTTTTCTCCTGCCTTTTTTCGCTCTTTTCTTCCTGTTTTCTTTCTCCTTTTCCTCTCTTAAATCCTGTTTTATTGGGCTTTTTATCAAACGTTTGATTAACTCTGATTCACGTACCAACGGTACGTTTTTCCTGCTTATTAGAAACAAAAAACACGAGGAAAACTGGATGGAGAGTCCAATTTTCACTCGTGCTATTTACCGTTTATGTTTAACCATTTTACAAGTTGTTTTGCTGTTTACCGTTTATGATTTGCGATAACACCTGGTTTATCTGTCTAATCCGAATTGATAGATTAGAACATCCTGTTTTAATAGCTTCAAATTTAGAAACCTGTTTTATTAAAGCTACTGTATTATAAGCAGTTGCCCCAAATATATAACTGCATAATCGGAGGAGAAGACGTTCAACAAGAAATTCAATCAAAGGAAAAACAAAGATGATAGAATATGAAAAATGCTTGGCAAAGAATGTGTTCCGTAATGAATCAACTATGGCAAATGAAGAAATTAAGGGAAATTTGTTAAAAATCTATCATTTACTTAAATAATCAGACTTTTTCTCACACATTCTAAACTTTTCACATTTGACAAATAAAAAAACACCTACCAAAAACACAATATATAGTGTTATTTACTATTGAATAAATACTATATATTGATTAAGTTGGAATATAGTGCTATAATTCAATATTGTGAGGAGGCAAAAAATAAGCATTAGATTACACGTATGAGGAGGTGACTATATGGTACGAGTACGAATCAATACATCCCAAGTTAATAGAGCCATTAGGGATTTAAATAGAGAAGTAGATAAGCAAGTAAAAAGAGAAGTGCAGAAGCTCGAACGAGAATTAAAGAGAAAGCTAAAATAAAAAAGCCCTTATTTGTTTTGCAGAACAAATAAGAGCCATTGATTTATATATCCACGTTTATATTACAACAAAATTCATTTTCATAAAAGAGGACTTACGTTCGCCTCCCTCACCATAACAAATAATGAGGTGATGTTTAAATGGGTAAAAATCAGCATGTTACCCCACATTCTGGCGGTGGATTTCAAGTAAAAGGTGCAGGAAATTCAAGAGCAACAAAAGTATTTGATACTCAACGTGAAGCGATTTCATTTGCAAGAGATATTGCAAAAAACCAGCAATCTGAACTGTTCATTCATAACAGAACAGGACAAATTAGAGAAAGAAACAGTTACGGAAACGACCCTTATCCACCAAGAGGATAATTGAAATGAAATCCTTAAGAATTCAATAACCGCTTTACTGCTACAACAGGGGGGAATATCATTCCTCCTGTTTCTTTATGTATTTTTATAGTTATTTGATTTAGTAAGGAATTGTTTAAGCTCTTCTTCACTTATAAATTCTATATCAATCCACTTTTTCTTACAATAATCCCATAACGCCCTAACTTTTATTCTTGGGTCATTAGGATTTCGAGGAATTGCAAATACTCCGTTAGGGAAGGCATCATCGAACGCTTCCATCTCCTTAATCAATTTATCATTAGCTTTCATTTTCCTCACCCACTTTTATATCTATACTACCAGATTTCGCAGGGACTTTAACATCAATTCCCTTTCCTCTATTCACCATATTTCTAAAGAAAAATCAAAATAACAAGGAAACTGGAGGAATACTCCAATTTCTATCTTAGAAGAAACTTCATATTGCTATAACATTTGTACATAAACACATGATAATATATAAATAGAACTATTAGACTGTAAAAAGGTGACTAACTATGAAATATACTGGCAGGATTTTTGGAAGTTTAGGCTTGTTTTTATTACACTCAGTTTATATTTTCTACTATTTTTTTCGGGATGGAGAAGTAGAACCGCTTGATTTATATTCATATCCACTCTTAATTTGGATTGGGTATTGGGGTGGTAAGCAGTTTGATAAAGTTAGATTTTATTCAGAAAAAGATGAACTGACTGGTATTTACAATAGAAGGTTTGTGATGAACACTTATGAAAAGATTACTTCTATAGCAGAACGTACAAATAGTAAACTATATGTTTTAGTAATAGATTGCGATAATTTCAAAGCTATCAATGACACTTACGGACATCATAATGGCGATATGGTCTTAATCAAGATTAGTGAAACACTTGTTGATTCAACAAGAAAAAGTGATATTGTTGCTCGATGGGGCGGTGATGAATTTTTGGTTATTGGTCTTTGCAATGAAGAGGCTGATTTGCAAACTATTCTCCAAAGGCTGGAAGAGCACCTGAAAAACCTCGCTTATCAAATAAACCTGCCTATAAAGGCTTCAATCGGTTCGGCTATATATCCAAACCATAGTAAAGATTTGTTTGAGTTAATAAAGATAGCTGATGACAAGATGTATAACAGCAAGGAAACAAAGAGCACATTAAAAATTACAAAATTACAATCGCAATAGTGTTAGCGTAAAAACTGAAAAATAAATGTTCGAGCATCATATCCGATGCTCTATTTTTATGTTTATTTATTTCATTCGCAACAATTACTGAAGGATGACCAGGCATTTGACCTGATTTTCCTTTAGTCTTAACCATACTTTTTTGTCTAATTATCCATCCTTCCCCCTTTTTCCCTACTGAGTTCAGAATCACTTTAGATTTTATTTCAAATAAACCCTGCCTTCTATGTAGTTGTAAAAAAGAAACCTTCCCTCCCCCCTTCTCTCAAACCCTTGTCATTCCTGCCTTTCTCCGATTTTCCCATTTTCTGTAGGCAAATGAGTTGTTCCCCCGTTCGCTCCTTTTTTCTCCTATTTTTTGTCAGAATCCTGATTTTTTAGGAAAATAAGTTGTTCCGTAGGAACAGGGATAAAAATGGGTCAGGGCTAAGGGTTTTTCCTGCTTTTTCTCCTGCCCTTTTTCTCTCTTTTCCTCTGGTTTTTATCTTGAAATCGTTGATTTATCGGGCTTTATCAGACGTTTCCTCCTGCCTTTATTCATGCCTTTCTCATGCTTTTTACTGGCTTTTTCTCCGCTTCTGGACACAAAAAAACGAGGAAAACTGGAGGCTATCCTCCAATTTTCACTCGTTTTAGGGAACAACTTATTTAACCAAGGGAACAGTTTATTTGCCTTGGGTAAAACTTCTTTTTGCTATAACATCAGCAGTCATTACCCATATATTATGGAACCTTAAATGACCCCTCAATAGGATTACAGCGCTAAATTAAAAACCCCGTGAATACACCCATATTGGGTACAATCACGAGGCTTTTACAAACTTTTTTCTTCTTAAGCAGACTTTTTTCTCATTCTGCAAACTTTATTTTGATTTGACAACAACTTATTTTATTACAACCAAAATCACTCTACCGTAACACTCTTAGCCAAGTTACGAGGTTTATCTACATCACAGCCTCTATGGAGTGCTGCATAGTAAGCAATTAATTGTAATGGTACTACAGAGATAAGGGGTGTTAACAGATCGTGCACAGCTGGTACGATGTAGCGATCGTCTTCCATTTCTAGACCTTTCATGGAAATGATACATGGGTTTGCTCCGCGAGCCACTACCTCTTTTACGTTACCACGTATGCTTAAGTTAACACTTTCTTGTGTTGCTAATGCGATAATAGGTGTTCCATCTTCAATCAAAGCAATTGTTCCATGCTTTAATTCTCCACCTGCAAAACCTTCTGCTTGGATGTAAGAGATTTCTTTTAATTTTAATGCACCTTCAAGTACAACATAATAGTCAATACCACGTCCGATAAAGAAAGCGTTTCTTGATGTTTCAAGATACTCTTTAGCAATTGCTTCAAGCTCTTCCTTATCTTCAAAAATGACTTCCATAGCATTGGCAATAATGCCTAGTTCATGGATAAGATCAAAATCCACTTCATAGCCTTTACTTTTTGCTGTCACTTCTGCAAGAATAGATAATACAGCCATCTGTGAAGTATAAGCTTTCGTTGAAGCTACAGCAATTTCCGGACCTGCATATAATAATAAGGTATGGTCAGCTTCACGAGACAGTGTAGAGCCTGGCACATTTGTGATTGTTAAAGTTGGATAGCCCATTTCTTTTACTTGCACTAGTACTGCTCGGCTATCTGCTGTTTCTCCACTTTGTGTAATGAAGATGAACAAAGGTTTTTCTGAAAGCAACGGCATATTGTAGCCAAATTCACTAGCTACATGAACTTCAACTGGAATTTTTGCTAATTTCTCAATAAATTGCTTTCCAAGAAGACCAGCATGATATGATGTACCAGCAGCAATAATATAGAGACGATCTGCTGCGTTTACAGCATCAACGATAGCCGGATCAATTTTTAACTTACCATCTTTATCTTGGTATTCTTGAATGATTTTGCGAATAGCTAATGGCTGTTCGTCAATTTCTTTTAGCATATAATGAGGATATGTGCCTTTTTCAATATCACTAGCATCCAATTCAGCCGTATAAGCTTCCCGGGAAATAATTTCTCCCTCTAATGTCTCAATGGTTACCGCGTCTTTTGTCACGATTACAATTTCTTTATCTACTAATTCCACATATTGATCTGTTACTTGAAGCATAGCCATTGCGTCACTAGCAACGACATTGAAGCTTTCGCCTAAACCAATCAATAGTGGACTTTTATTTTTTGCCACATATATCATGTCTTTGTTTTGCTCATCTAATAAAGCAAAAGCATAAGACCCTTTTAATAATTTTAATGTTTGAACAAAAGCAGCCTTTACATCGCTTCCTGTCTCAACAAAATGTTCAATAAGTTGAACTACTACTTCTGTATCTGTATCACTTTTTAACGAAACGTCAGAAAGGTACTCTTTCTTTAGTAAGTCGTAGTTCTCAATTACTCCGTTATGAACAATGGTGAAACGTTCTGAAGCACTTTTATGTGGGTGAGCGTTCAATCTGCTTGGTACACCATGTGTTGCCCAGCGTGTATGACCAATTCCTGCAGGTGCAAACACATCTTCGTCCACAATATTACGAAGATCTGCAATTCTTCCTTTTTCTTTAAAAACTTGCACTCCTTCTCCATTGCTTAAAGCAATACCAGCTGAGTCATAGCCTCTATATTCAAGTTTTTCTAAACCTTTTAATAAAATCTCTTTCGCATCCTGGTTTCCAATATAACCAACAATTCCGCACATACTTCTTTTCCTCCGTTCTAAGGGAGCAAGAAGTCACTATTTAGGGAACAAACTTGCTCCCTTACCTCTGATTATTTTTTTCATAAATCATATTACTTTTCATTGTTAGATTTCCTACTTACCCATCCATTTTCTCCGGGAATAAGCATGTAAAAACGAAACAATGTAAAATGATACAACTTAAAAGAAATACTTATATTATTAGCATACCCTACTCTTTGTGCATTAAGTTGCCTTAATGTTTTAAAGTAGTACTTACGATTGGCTAACACAACCGGGAGGCATCCGCCGAAAAATCGATAAACCTCCTCCTCGTCAACTAGTTTCGTGTCGTCCATCACTAGTCCAGGCGCTTCATTTTCCTATTTCCACTCCTATCCTCCTTTTTCACATAATGGCTTTTTTCCAAAAGCAATTTAATCATACCCTACCTCGATTCCCCTCGTCAAATACATTCCTGTGACAAAACGGTAAATTTTATATTTCTCTAATTGCAGTAGGATATCCATCTGACACGAAAGCGGAAAATAAAATCATAATAGGGTGAAAAGCATTTAATTTCTTAAGTGCCCTTCACCCTAATAATGTATTCTATCGTGCTATATTTGTTCCTAATTGCATAGATATTAGTATAAGTTCCTTATGTTTAAGCTTACTCTTCTGGTAAACCCATTTCATTCTTAACTACTTCTGAAATAACATTTACATAGGCTTCACATAATTCCTCTGTTGGAGCCTCAGCCATAACGCGTACCAGCGGCTCTGTTCCAGAAGGACGAACTAAAATTCTTCCATTTCCGTTCATGTCCTGTTCCACTTTTGCAATAACTTCTTTAACCTTTTCATTATCTGTCACATGGAATTTATCTGTCACTTTAATATTTACCAACTTTTGCGGGAACTTTTTCATTTCCCCAGCAAGCTCTGATAATTTTTTCTTTGTAACTTTCATGATATTAACCAATTGCAATCCAGTTAAAAGTCCGTCACCTGTTGTATTGAAGTCAAGGAAGATAATATGACCTGACTGCTCTCCACCAAGGTTATAGCCATTATTACGCATTTCTTCGACTACATAACGGTCACCAACAGCAGTTGGAATACTAGTAATCTCATGTTGCTTTAATGCTTTATAAAAGCCTAAATTACTCATTACAGTAGATACAACCGTATTATTTTTCAATCTTCCCGTTTCTTTTAAATATTTTGCACAAATATACATAATTTGATCGCCATCCACGATATCACCATTTTCATCAATAGCTATCAGACGATCGCCATCACCATCAAATGCTAACCCAACATCTGCTTCTTTTTCTAGAACAAATTTAGCAAGTGTTTCTGGATGTGTTGAACCTACCCCATCATTAATATTTAAGCCATTTGGGGACGCACCCATTGTGGAAATATCCGCATCTAAATCTGCAAATAAATGCATCGCTAAGGAAGATGTTGCTCCATGTGCACAATCTAACGCAATATGAATACCAGCAAATTCTTCATCTACTGTTTGCTTTAGGAATTGCAGATATTTCTGGCCACCTTCGAAATAATCATCTACCTGACCAAGGTCAGCACCAGTTGGTCTTGGAAGAGTATCTTCTTCTTTATCAATTAGTGCTTCTATTTCTAGCTCTTGCTCATCTGAAAGCTTAAAGCCATCTGGTCCAAAAAATTTAATTCCGTTATCTGCGACCGGGTTATGCGATGCAGAAATCATTACTCCCGCCTGTGCGCCTAGTGCCTTTGTCAAATAGGAAACACCAGGTGTAGAAATAACACCTAAGCGCATTACTTCTGCACCAATGGAAAGTAATCCTGCTACAAGCGCTCCTTCCAGCATATGGCCGGAAATACGAGTATCTCTTCCGATTAATACCTTTGGTCTATCGTGGTCTTTTGTTAGGACAAAACCACCATATCTTCCTAGCTTAAACGCTATTTCTGGTGTTAGTTCACTATTTGCCACACCTCGTACTCCGTCCGTACCGAAATATTTACCCATTTCTATATCGCTCCTTCTAACTAGTATAGATCACGTTTTATGTTAAGCCTCTTTATTTGTAATAGACACACTTGCTGTATCAATGGCAAGTTCCCAATCTATATCCGCTGGCCCATTTACTTTAATAGGTACTTCGTGCTCTCCATCATCCATTCCCGTTAAATCTATATAGAGATTAAAATCAGAGATACTCATTTCTCTTACCCTGTTTTGTTCTCCAGAAATCCGAAGACTTGTACTACTACTTCTTGGATTCTTAATGCTCGCTTCAGACTACTATTTAAACCTTGAATATTAATTGGTATACTACTAATCATTCTTGTTTCTGTTTTTTCTGTAGCAGCAGTTTCCTCCGAATCCTGATTTTCTTGTGGATCCTCTTCCTGTTCTTCTTCTTGTTCCTCTTGTGCAACAGTTACTTTTACGGTTACCTTAACGAGCTCTGGATCGACAGACGTTACTCCATTAGATATGATAACTGGTAACGTCAATTCCTCATCTTTTTCAATCGTACTTAAATCCACTTCAACCCTTGTGCTTTCCACTTCTTTCAAAACATCTTCTGGTCCACTAATGGTTGCTTCCTTTTTATCTAACGTAATCGAATCAATGTTTATATTTGCAGGTGATGTACCTTGTTCGACTATATTTATCGGTACTGTTTTACTCGTTCTTTTAACAGGAATATTCACTTCCACTGTCTCTGGTTCCACTTGCACATTTAATTTATTTAAACTACTATCCAACACAGAAACTTTTGCCTGCTGACTAACTGCCTCATTTGTATTTTCATTCAAATTAACATTTGCCTTTACATAGGCGATTTTTTCAATTTCGTCTTTTGCTCCTGTAACCTTCACTGTTTTTGGTTCAATCTTTGGTGTTCCAGCAGAATAGCCTTTCTCAATAGCATTACTACTAAATTCTGCTTCCACAGTAAATTCCTTTGTAACCTTTTCCTTCACTGTGACTTTTATCGTTTCAGGATCTATCGTCGCTTTTATTTTATCGGATAAATCCTTTATTTCTAGTGGAACAGTTTTACTACCTAAATCAGCATTTGCTAAATTAACATATACCTCAAAGTCTTTTTTTAGTTTAGCCTGCTGTATATGAACGGTTGGCCCTCTTAACGTTACAGTAACTGTTTTCGGTATACCTGTTACAACAACATTTTCCGTATCGTAATAAGCTGTTACCGGAATGTCCTCTAAATTAGCTGTTTCTGAATCACCAGGAACGTTCACATCTGTTGAACTTTCGTTGGGATCATATGCATAGGAAAAAAGTAAAAGGGCGAATGCGAGAGATAGTACTTTGGTAAACCAATTTTTGCCTATTACATTATTAAACAGTTTATTCATTTTTCTTCCCCTTCCAGCTCCACTTACTTGACGTGGTTTGTTTGGTAGAAGGTGTTATCAGGGCACTAGATAACATTTCTCTAAAAGCATCTAGTTTCAATTCTCTATGCAAATCACCATTCTTTGTAATAGAGATAGCCCCTGTTTCCTCTGAAACAACAACAGTTAAGCTATCCGTCACTTCGCTAATACCTAATGCTGCTCTATGCCTAGTTCCCAGCTCTTTTGAAATAAATGGACTTTCGGAAAGAGGAAGGTAACATGCGGCTGCAGCAATATTTGTTTTTTGTATAATGACAGCTCCATCATGTAGTGGCGTATTCGGAATAAAGATGTTAATTAATAGCTCTGCAGATATTTTTGAATCGAGAGCGATACCTGTTTCTATGTAATCACTCATCCCTGTCTCTCTTTCAATCGTAATTAAAGCTCCAATTCGTCGTTTAGCCATATAGTCTACTGCTTTTACAATTGATTCCACTAACTGTTCCTGAAGTTCATGTTCTTGAACTACTGAGCGTGAGAAGAATTTTCCTCGTCCCAGCTGCTCGAGAGCTCTTCTTAGTTCTCCCTGGAAAATAATAATAAGTGCTAATGCCCCCCACTGTATTACCTGCTGCATCATCCAGCCTAATGTTTGTAGTTGGAAATAGTCACTCAACATTTTAATAATCAAAATAACAAATATTCCATTCAATAACTGGACAGCCTTCGTCCCACGAATTATTGTGATAATTTTATATATGACATACCAAACAAGGATAATGTCTACTGTATTCGCTAAATATTTTAAAAAAGGGAAATCTGCAAACGACATTTTCCTTCCTCCAAAGTGTATATTTCAAAAGTTACTACTGCCTACTTAAAAATGACTTTTTCTATAAAGGTTCTTCCTATTAAATAATTAAATAAATAATGGAATGAAAAAAACCTACAATTATCATATTATAACACAATTCAAATTAATACAAAGAAAAGCATAACTAAGATTGAGTCAAGTTTTTGTGGGAGTTTTTTTTGGATAGAAAAACTCCCCTCTTATTTAGTTATATTTCCCACCTAAATGAAAGCGTTATCTAAACAATTTAGTTTTGTTTTTGTTCATTTCCTTCATTTTTTAAAAACCTCGTAAGGCTTGTAAAGCATGGTATATCGGCTTTCCTTTTTGCCGATTTAAATATGATAAATTATTTCTTGTTAGCTCTCCGACTGAACTCTTTAACTTTTCCACATAATATTTTGGCTGAGAAACAGAAGCGGTTTGATCGTTAGGGTTAATTCGTCCTAAAATCGTCTTGATTTCTAATTCATCCTTCATACCAACCATAAAGTCAATAAATGCTTGTATTCCTTTATCGCACCAGCTGCGGCCGTTTTTAAGCCGTTTAGCGAATACACTCATCGTTCCTTCCGCACTTCCCATTGGACGATAGTGGCTTGTGTCTATGTCTTTTTCCTTCAACCATTCGCGATAATCTCCAAGGGCCTGAGGATATTTTGACAGCTGTTGTATGAACTCTTCTAACCGTTCTTCTTTCTTTTCGTTTTCAAGAGTACCAACTGCACTATTAAGTTCCACTAGGAATCCTTTCGCATCATATTGAGCCAGTTTCTTACGAATGACTCTATATCTCTTATGGCCTTTGAAAAGCGTTTTAACCTCACGAGCTACATGGAATCGGTCGATGACAAAGAATGCATTCTTATAGTGATCCTGACAAGCCGTAATCCACTGGGCTCCATCCCCATTAATTACGAGGTGATGTTCACTCGGATTGTAGTTGTAATTATCTATTAAGAACTGCTCAAATCCTTCCCAGAACGCTTCTTTACCTTTGTGGACATAGTGACGTTTTGCGATTAAGGATGTTCGTTTCCCGTTGACTATCCAGCCCTCATGTACGGAAGCAATCTTTTCTTCCCGCCCACGTCGTTTTCCACGTTGCCTTTTCACATATAGTCCGTCTACTTCTACAAAGAGCACTTTCCTCAATTGGTCGGTCGGCTTGACGAAAGTAACTTCTGTTTGTAGAAGGTGTTGACGAATAGTCTCATGGCTGATTACTTTGTAACCTAGAAGTTTCTCAATCATGGAGGAAGCATGACGATAGGATGTACCTTGAACTGCCATTTCCATTGCCATCGTTTCAACTAGGGGACTGAAACCTTTTGACCCCTCAAACTCTAAATAGTGATCAAGGAGATAAACGTATCCACCCTTTTCCCTGTCCCTATAGTAATTCCGATTGATGATAATAGAACCGAATGAAGTATCCATCTCTACGGCTCGCTTATCCTGAAGGTAAAATCTCTTTTTATCTCTATTTTCTGCAATCTGTTGATCCATTTCTTCGAGTTGCTTCGTGAGAACTTCACCAAATGTCTTTTGAAGCATAACAAATAAATCTTTTTCCAGTTCTTTTAATGTGGGTAATTGTATGGTATCTTTTTTCATAGGACTCCTCTTCCTTGTATTTGTGGTTTTCGCAGACTTTACTATACAAGAAGAGAGTCCTTTTTTCATTTGATTTTATTTTCCATCTACCGCACTTCCGTTTGGTGACCTGTTTCTCAATGGATGGATCTACGCCCCATCCATTGAGAAACAGGGTACAACATCTCCCACAAACATTTTACTCATACCATAACTAAGTATCTAGATTGTCCATATCATTAGTATATGTCCCATCATTGTATTTAGCCCTATTTTTACCCGAAAGAGAAATGAACTTACGATACTAGTAATATAAAAGTCCTATCGCTTTAGAAATACAAAGAACCCTGCAATTTATAATTAAATTGCAGGGAGGCTGTTTTTATCTTTCATGTCGTCATTACTAAATAACTCTGTAAAATCAGTTACAGTTTTCTTTATATGATACCACAGCCATTCAAACACTTCGTTCACTTCTTTTATTTCTCCAGTAACTTGACTGGCAGAAGCCATATACTTCTTTCCATTGATTACTGTTACATTGCCTTCAACTTGTCCTTCTATTTTAATATCACCATTTCGAACGATAATATCACCTTTTACTGTTTCTCCCTCAGGCACAATAGCTGTGTTATTTTCCACTAGTATATTGGGCTGCTTTGATACAGAGAATTGGTGATCTTGATTCCATGCTGACATTAAACTTGATACCATTAAGATAAGAAAAAGGGATGCAGCAGCAAGCATAGGGTGGTGCCGTAGCCATCGTTTCACTCTTACTCTTTTGGGCTCTTCTGGCAACCTGTCAAGTATATTCTCTGTAAAATCCATTGGCGCATGGATATGAGAAGTGCTTTGGACCAGTGCGATGGTTTTCTTCAATTCATGAAAATGTGTTGCACATTCTTCACACTGATCTAAATGCTGCTTCAATTCTTTTAGACTTTCTTCTTCTATTTCTTCATCAAGATATTGATGCATATAGGAAATAATCTTTGTTGAACAAGACATATTAATTTCACCTTCTTTATCAGACATACCGTAATTGTTTTCTCAACGCTTCTCTTCCCCTATGAATTCGCGTTTTCACTGTTCCTAAAGGAAGCTCCAGAATCTCACTTATCTCGTTTAAAGAAAGTTCTTCGATATACTTTAACACTATGACTGCTCGATACTTTTCAGGAAGTTTCGAAATTTCCCTTTGTATCATTGCTTGTAGTTCCATACTTTCCACATCTTCCTCAGGTAATTTCCCCTCTGATGGAATCTGCGAATACATATTTAGGCCATCTGTCCCTGGAACCTCTGCATCAAGATAATAATCTGGCTTCCTTTTTCTAATACGGTCAATGCATAGGTTTGTTGCAATTCGATATAACCATGTCGAAAACTTATATTCCATATTATATCGATGGATATTAACATATGCACGAATAAAAGCTTCTTGTGCTATATCCTCTGCCTCATGCCTATTGCCTAGCATCCGATAACAAATTTGAAACACTTTATCTTTATATAGTTCGATTATGTCACCAAATGCATTTTTATCCCCTTTTAAAACTTGTTGGATCCTTTTTTTTACTAATGCTTCCATCTATTTACCTCCGCTCTAGTGCGGCTAATCGATTTACGAATCGACAGCAGGAAAGGTTTCATTTTTTATTAAAGATTTTTTTATTATGTGAATCAATTTCATAAATTAAATCCTTAGAGCCACAAGCTATCAAATGTACGAAAAAAGGAGTACCTCCCCAAAATGTCGAAATAAGTAAGCACCACACAAACTTATAAGACTGGAGGAAGACTCCCTATGACTATTATACGACAAGGAAGCCTATTTGACCTACAAGAATTATATAATTTAGAACCTACCCAACGTTTTGAAGCTATTTTTTCTTCTATTGATATAGACCCAATCTTCGCTGTGGTAACGAAGAAATCACGTTTTGGAAGACCCGTTAAGTTGAACTATGCAGCGATGATTTATTCACTCGTTGCTAGAATCACAGAGCGTATTTCATTTATTAAAGATTTAGTGAAAAGATTACAGAATGACATGATTTTTCGCCTTGATTGTGGCTTTTTAGTGTCAGATACTATTCCGTCAGAAGCAGCTTATTCCAGAATGGTCACAATCCTCAGTGAATCGAATGTACTTGAAAAAGTCCAAGGAACCTTGCTTCATCAAGCGATTTCAGAAGGTTTTATTTCCGATGACACAGTAGCCATTGACGCTACACACTTTCTCGCAAAAGATGGAGCACCACCAAAGGAAGAACAACCGAAAAGTGAACCGAAAAAGCGTGGGCGTAAATCAAAAGAAGAATATGAAAAATGGCTCATTGAAAAGGCGGAACTGGAAGCCAATCTGCCTCTTTTTGATAAAAAAATCGAAGATCAGTTAGACATTCCTTTAGCCGACCTTCGAGCTGAAATTCCTCAAGATCCACAGTGGGGTGTGAAAAAAAACAGTGAAGGAAAAAACGTTTTTTGGTATGGATTTAAAGCTCATTTGGCTGTTGGAACATCCAGTCAATATATTCTTCAATCCCTTCTTTCTTCGGCCAACTTGAATGACGGAAAGGCTGCGATTCCTTTATTAAAAGGAATTCATGAACGAATATCGCTTTCTTCTTTACTCTATGAAACAATGGACGCTGGTTACGATTTTGAAGCCGTTTATACGCAAATACATCGAATGGGTCATCGAGCTGTGATTGCTTATAATAAACGCAATGAACCAGAACCAATTGGTTTTGATAAGCATTTCGCTCCTACTTGTGTCCGTGAACATTCCTATCGCTATGATAGCTTTGAAGTAAAATATGAAACACTAAAATACACACGTCCAAACGAATGTAAAGACTGTCCACTAGCCAATGATGCTCTATGTCAAAAGGTGTATAAAGTAAAAATCACTACAGATTTAAGAAAATTTACAGCGCCAGCACGTGGATCTCAAACATGGAAAAAAATCTTCAAAAGACGCACGGCGGTAGAACGTGTGAATGCTTATCTTAAGGGATATTTCCAATTAAACAATGTTCGTTATCGTACAGGAAAAAAGGCTAAAGTCCATTTTGACCTCGTTACGTTAGTTTATAATGCTTCAAAATTAGCTGCAGACCGTCTTAATCAAATGTTAAATCAACAACAAGTTGCTTAATCAAAGTAAAAAAATTAAAAGGAATTAAATTCTGCAAGTTTTTGATTTTTTAAAAGTTAGACTTATGAAATTGACTCATGTATTAAAAAATATTTATTTCCACTTACATGAAGTGAAAAATCTCCCTATTATGCACATCTGTCTTTTTTAGGATACTCATTCTTATTTTAACAAATAATGCCACATAATGTTTAAAATTTTTAGAATTGGTTATAAAAAAAGTAATAATATGCTAAAATCAAGTCAAGCACATTTGAATTTACTGAGGCTATATAAATGAAGAAATATTAAAAAACATATAGAGGGTGAAGTAAATGAGTGATAGAAAACTATTAAAAGACATTGAAGAACATCGTGAAATGATGATCTATTTGGCAAACAACACTTCTTTTTCACACCCCCAAGTTGTTGACATAAGCACAAAACTTGATTTGTTATTAAATAAATATGAAAAAAAATGTAGCGAATTATCGATTAAATAATAATAAAGGTAACTTTAATCCATACTCTCAACCCACTTATCATATGAACAGCAGCGCACATCCATGACTGCTTTTTAGATTTCGGATAAAGTTACCTTCTTAAAACTTATAATAATTTTTCCCCAAATAAAGAGCCCATCAATGCTACTGCTAACGATGCGGTTTTGTTTCTTTCATCTAATATCGGATTGACCTCCACGAATTCAGCAGAAGTAATAAGTCCTGATTCTGCTAACATTTCCATTGCTAAATGACTTTCTCTGTAACTTATTCCCCCGGGCACTGGGGTGCCAACACCCGGTGCGTCATTGGGATCTAGTCCATCCAAATCAAGAGATAAATGGACTCCATCGGTATGATCCTTTAAATATTCAATTGTTTCTTCCATTACTTTTGTCATTCCTAAGCGATCAATTTCATGCATCGTAAAAACTTTTATTCCCAATTCCTTTATAAGCTTACGCTCACCTTCATCTAAGGACCTTGCACCAATTATTACTACGTGCTCAGGTTTAATTTTAGGCGAAGTACCTAATAAATTGGTTAAAAGTTCATGGCCATATCCCAAACTAGCAGCAAGTGGCATCCCATGAATATTTCCAGATGGAGAGGTTTCTGCAGTATTTAAATCTCCGTGTGCATCATACCAAATGACCCCTAGATTTTTATAATGCTTAGAAACACCAGCTAGTGTTCCTATTGCTATGCTATGATCTCCACCTAATACAAGAGGAAAGGATTTGGATTGAATAATTTTATCTACCATTTCAGCAAGTCTTTGATTTTTTTCTGCTATCAAATGAAGATTTCTCAGATTGCTTTGTTCATCTATTATGGTTTCTGGTCTTCCAACTGAAATATCGCCCCAATCTTCAATAGAGGAAAATAACGTTGATAGTCTTTCAAATACTCCAGCATAACGTATAGCACTTGGCCCCATATCTACACCTCTACGCATTTGTCCAAGATCCATAGGCATTCCAATAATAGTTAGCTTCTTCATAAAAATCCTCCCCATCCTCTTGTCTCTATTTCCTTATATTGTACCTTTTTCTAAATCAATGACTCAACTCAACATTTTTATGTATATATATGCGAATATTCAAAAAAGACTTCGGAAATTAAAATAGCAAAAGAAGACGTAGGATACATGTATGCCAGTAGAAATATACTTTGAAAATAAATAAAAAGAACACAAAAAACCAAACACTTCAGTGTTTGGTTTAAATAATATGAGCCATGGAGGATTCGAACCTCCGACCCTCTGATTAAAAGTCAGATGCTCTACCGACTGAGCTAATGGCTCGATGGCTGGGCTAGCTGGATTCGAACCAACGAGTGACGGAGTCAAAGTCCGTTGCCTTACCGCTTGGCTATAGCCCAAAAATATAAAAAGGACATATATCTTAATATTGTCCAATGATAAATGGTGGAGGGGGACGGATTCGAACCGCCGAACCCGAAGGAGCGGATTTACAGTCCGCCGCGTTTAGCCACTTCGCTACCCCTCCGATATTCAAACTAATGACAATTAAAAAAGTGGTGCCGGCTAGAGGACTTGAACCCCCAACCTACTGATTACAAGTCAGTTGCTCTACCAATTGAGCTAAACCGGCGATAAATCTATATGCTTTTAAAAATTAATGGTGGAGGATGACGGGATCGAACCGCCGACCCTCTGCTTGTAAGGCAGATGCTCTCCCAGCTGAGCTAATCCTCCATAATGGTGACCCATACGGGATTCGAACCCGTGTTACCGCCGTGAAAGGGCGGTGTCTTAACCGCTTGACCAATGGGCCATATTTTCTTTTTCTTAAGCTTCCAACCGGGCTCGAACCGGTGACCTCTTCCTTACCATGGAAGTGCTCTACCTGCTGAGCTATGGAAGCACTTTGGCTAACATATGAACAAAAATAATGGCTCCGCAGGTAGGACTCGAACCTACGACCGTTCGGTTAACAGCCGAATGCTCTACCACTGAGCTACTGCGGAACAAATGGTATGCCTGGCGACGTCCTACTCTCACAGGGGGAGATCCCCCAACTACCATCGGCGCTGAGAAGCTTAACTTCCGTGTTCGGTATGGGAACGGGTGTGACCTTCTCGCTATCGCCACCAGACTATTTTTCTCAAGACATATATTATTATACATGTTTTCGAGATTTTTTCAAGTATAATTTAAAAAAATTATTCCCTGAAAACTAGATTATGAAGTAAAAGAAAGAAATAAGTAATCAATTGTCCAGCTCCAACGCCTATCGCCTAGCAAACTTCCGATCTCCTCCCTACGATAAGTCAACATCAGTTCACTCTCGTTCACTGTGTTTCCTTTATCTCAGTCGAAACTCTTCCAGTTTGTACGCCGATAAACAGGCGTTTCCGCTTTTCTTTTTAGTTAAGTCCTCGATCTATTAGTATCAGTCAACTCCACATGTCGCCACGCTTCCATCTCTGACCTATCAACCTGATCATCTTTCAGGGATCTTACTAGCTTACGCTATGGGAAATCTCATCTTGAGGGGGGCTTCATGCTTAGATGCTTTCAGCACTTATCCCTTCCGCACATAGCTACCCAGCGATGCCTTTGGCAAGACAACTGGTACACCAGCGGTGCGTCCATCCCGGTCCTCTCGTACTAAGGACAGCTCCTCTCAAATTTCCTACGCCCACGACGGATAGGGACCGAACTGTCTCACGACGTTCTGAACCCAGCTCGCGTACCGCTTTAATGGGCGAACAGCCCAACCCTTGGGACCGACTACAGCCCCAGGATGCGATGAGCCGACATCGAGGTGCCAAACCTCCCCGTCGATGTGGACTCTTGGGGGAGATAAGCCTGTTATCCCCGGGGTAGCTTTTATCCGTTGAGCGATGGCCCTTCCATGCGGAACCACCGGATCACTAAGCCCGACTTTCGTCCCTGCTCGACTTGTAGGTCTCGCAGTCAAGCTCCCTTGTGCCTTTACACTCTACGAATGATTTCCAACCATTCTGAGGGAACCTTTGGGCGCCTCCGTTACTTTTTAGGAGGCGACCGCCCCAGTCAAACTGCCCACCTGACACTGTCTCCCACCCCGATCAGGGGTGCGGGTTAGAATGTCAATACAGCCAGGGTAGTATCCCACCAATGCCTCCACCGAAGCTGGCGCTCCGGCTTCCAAGGCTCCTACCTATCCTGTACAAGCTGTACCAAAATTCAATATCAGGCTGCAGTAAAGCTCCACGGGGTCTTTCCGTCCTGTCGCGGGTAACCTGCATCTTCACAGGTACTATAATTTCACCGAGTCTCTCGTTGAGACAGTGCCCAGATCGTTACACCTTTCGTGCGGGTCGGAACTTACCCGACAAGGAATTTCGCTACCTTAGGACCGTTATAGTTACGGCCGCCGTTTACTGGGGCTTCAATTCAGAGCTTCGCACTACACGTGCTAACCCCTCCTCTTAACCTTCCAGCACCGGGCAGGTGTCAGCCCCTATACTTCGCCTTGCGGCTTCGCAGAGACCTGTGTTTTTGCTAAACAGTCGCCTGGGCCTATTCACTGCGGCTCTCTCGGGCTTTAACACCCAAAAGAGCACCCCTTCTCCCGAAGTTACGGGGTCATTTTGCCGAGTTCCTTAACGAGAGTTCTCTCGCTCACCTTAGGATTCTCTCCTCGCCTACCTGTGTCGGTTTGCGGTACGGGCACCATAAATCTCGCTAGAGGCTTTTCTTGGCAGTGTGGAATCAGGAACTTCGGTACTATATTTCCCTCGCCGTCACAGCTCCGCCATATGGTAATGGGATTTGCCTCATTACCGGCCTAACTGCTTGGACGTGCTAATCCAACAGCACGCTTACCCTATCCTCCTGCGTCCCCCCATTGCTCAAATGATTTAAAGGTGGTACAGGAATATCAACCTGTTGTCCATCGCCTACGCTTTTCAGCCTCGGCTTAGGTCCCGACTAACCCTGAGCGGACGAGCCTTCCTCAGGAAACCTTAGGCATTCGGTGGATGAGATTCTCACTCATCTTTCGCTACTCATACCGGCATTCTCACTTCTAAGCGCTCCACCAGTCCTTACGGTCTAGCTTCAACGCCCTTAGAACGCTCTCCTACCACTGACATCATAGATGTCAATCCACAGCTTCGGTGATACGTTTAGCCCCGGTACATTTTCGGCGCAGAGTCACTCGACCAGTGAGCTATTACGCACTCTTTAAATGGTGGCTGCTTCTAAGCCAACATCCTGGTTGTCTAAGCAACTCCACATCCTTTTCCACTTAACGTATACTTTGGGACCTTAGCTGGTGGTCTGGGCTGTTTCCCTCTTGACCACGGATCTTATCACTCGTAGTCTGACTCCCAAGAATAAGTATTTGGCATTCGGAGTTTGTCTGAATTCGGTAACCCGATGGGGGCCCCTAGTCCAAACAGTGCTCTACCTCCAATACTCTCAATCTTGAGGCTAGCCCTAAAGCTATTTCGGAGAGAACCAGCTATCTCCAAGTTCGATTGGAATTTCTCCGCTACCCACACCTCATCCCCGCACTTTTCAACGTGCGTGGGTTCGGGCCTCCATCCAGTGTTACCTGGACTTCACCCTGGACATGGGTAGATCACCTGGTTTCGGGTCTACAACCACATACTATTTCGCCCTATTCAGACTCGCTTTCGCTGCGGCTCCGTCTCTTCAACTTAACCTCGCATGTAATCGTAACTCGCCGGTTCATTCTACAAAAGGCACGCTATCACCCATAAAAGGGCTCTAACTACTTGTAGGCACACGGTTTCAGGATCTATTTCACTCCCCTTCCGGGGTGCTTTTCACCTTTCCCTCACGGTACTGGTTCACTATCGGTCACTAGGGAGTATTTAGCCTTGGGAGATGGTCCTCCCTGCTTCCGACGGGATTTCTCGTGTCCCGCCGTACTCAGGATACACTCAAGAGGGAACGAAGTTTCGACTACAGGGTTTTTACCTTCTACGACTGACCTTTCCAGATCGATTCGTCTACCCCGTTCCTTTGTAACTCCATATAGAGTGTCCTACAACCCCAAGAGGCAAGCCTCTTGGTTTGGGCTAATCCCGTTTCGCTCGCCGCTACTCAGGGAATCGCGTTTGCTTTCTCTTCCTCCGGGTACTTAGATGTTTCAGTTCCCCGGGTCTGCCTTCAGTACCCTATGTATTCAGGTAAAGATTCTATCCCATTACGGATAGAGGGTTCCCCCATTCGGAAATCTCTGGATCAAAGCTTACTTACAGCTCCCCAAAGCATATCGGTGTTAATCCCGTCCTTCATCGGCTCCTAGTGCCAAGGCATCCACCGTGCGCCCTTTCTAACTTAACTTAGTTGTCGGCTAAAGATAAACTTCACATCTCTTCGTCAGCTTCTTCACTCTGCTCCTCACGTACTGTCGTACGCTCCGGTGCTCGCTCCGTCGCTTCCTTGACCTGCTCGTTTCTCTTTACCCTCCATTCTTTGAATAGGTATTCGTTTAATACGATTACTTTTCAAAGAAATAATTCTCTAACATAGAGAATCTAAGATGGCGATTACTCGGTTTCTTTCTTGTTTTTACTATTCATAATCTAGTTTTCAAGGAACAATTTCGGCTAAAGATAAACTTCGCATCTCTTCGTCAGCTTCTTTGCTCTGCTCCTCACGTACTGTCGTACGCTCCGGTGCTTACTCAGGCGCTTCCTTGATCTACTCGTTTCTCTTTACCCTCAAACTTCTTACTGTTTTGAGGAATTAATTGCTCCCTCAAAACTGAACAACAAATCGTCAACAATCTATGATGGAATGTAAATTCCATTTTCCTTAGAAAGGAGGTGATCCAGCCGCACCTTCCGATACGGCTACCTTGTTACGACTTCACCCCAATCATCTATCCCACCTTAGGCGGCTGGCTCCAAAAAGGTTACCCCACCGACTTCGGGTGTTACAAACTCTCGTGGTGTGACGGGCGGTGTGTACAAGGCCCGGGAACGTATTCACCGCGGCATGCTGATCCGCGATTACTAGCGATTCCAGCTTCATGTAGGCGAGTTGCAGCCTACAATCCGAACTGAGAATGGTTTTATGGGATTTGCTCGACCTCGCGGTTTTGCTGCCCTTTGTACCATCCATTGTAGCACGTGTGTAGCCCAGGTCATAAGGGGCATGATGATTTGACGTCATCCCCACCTTCCTCCGGTTTGTCACCGGCAGTCACCTTAGAGTGCCCAACTTAATGCTGGCAACTAAGATCAAGGGTTGCGCTCGTTGCGGGACTTAACCCAACATCTCACGACACGAGCTGACGACAACCATGCACCACCTGTCACTCTGTCCCCCGAAGGGGAACGTCCTATCTCTAGGAGTGTCAGAGGATGTCAAGACCTGGTAAGGTTCTTCGCGTTGCTTCGAATTAAACCACATGCTCCACCGCTTGTGCGGGCCCCCGTCAATTCCTTTGAGTTTCAGCCTTGCGGCCGTACTCCCCAGGCGGAGTGCTTAATGCGTTTGCTGCAGCACTAAAGGGCGGAAACCCTCTAACACTTAGCACTCATCGTTTACGGCGTGGACTACCAGGGTATCTAATCCTGTTTGCTCCCCACGCTTTCGCGCCTCAGCGTCAGTTACAGACCAAAGAGTCGCCTTCGCCACTGGTGTTCCTCCACATCTCTACGCATTTCACCGCTACACGTGGAATTCCACTCTTCTCTTCTGCACTCAAGTCCCCCAGTTTCCAATGACCCTCCACGGTTGAGCCGTGGGCTTTCACATCAGACTTAAAGGACCGCCTGCGCGCGCTTTACGCCCAATAATTCCGGACAACGCTTGCCACCTACGTATTACCGCGGCTGCTGGCACGTAGTTAGCCGTGGCTTTCTGGTTAGGTACCGTCAAGGTACAAGCAGTTACTCTTGTACTTGTTCTTCCCTAACAACAGAGCTTTACGATCCGAAAACCTTCATCACTCACGCGGCGTTGCTCCGTCAGACTTTCGTCCATTGCGGAAGATTCCCTACTGCTGCCTCCCGTAGGAGTCTGGGCCGTGTCTCAGTCCCAGTGTGGCCGATCACCCTCTCAGGTCGGCTACGCATCGTTGCCTTGGTGAGCCGTTACCTCACCAACTAGCTAATGCGCCGCGGGCCCATCTGTAAGTGACAGCGAGATGCCGTCTTTCAGCTTTTCCTCATGAGAGGAAAAGGATTATCCGGTATTAGCTCCGGTTTCCCGAAGTTATCCCAGTCTTACAGGCAGGTTGCCCACGTGTTACTCACCCGTCCGCCGCTAACTTTAAAAGCAAGCTTTTAAAGTCCGCTCGACTTGCATGTATTAGGCACGCCGCCAGCGTTCGTCCTGAGCCAGGATCAAACTCTCCAATAAAGAGTTGATTAGCTCATTGCTAAACTCTAGCTTTTGTATTACTTGTTTTCGTTTTATAATATTTATTATAAAACGATTA
This sequence comes from Niallia alba, assembly GCF_012933555.1. GTDB lineage: Bacteria > Bacillota > Bacilli > Bacillales > Cytobacillaceae > Niallia > Niallia alba. Next base: position 171,277 of record NZ_JABBPK010000001.1, on the reverse strand, counting down.
TTGTTGACGTTTGTTTGTTCAGTTTTCAAAGAGCAATTAGTCGGCCGCTCAATAAGCGACTTTATTAATTTAACATGTTCCCATATAAGAGTCAACAACATTTTTTATTTTCTTTTCCGCTGTTTTCTCTCATGTCGAAGTGACGTTTACTAATATACCAAGATAACTATCATCCGTCAACAGTTTTTTCATATTTTATATTTTTTCATTTATCATCTTATTTTCTGTAAGGATATAAGCTAAACAATCCTTAGGAGATGCGACTCTTTTTAACAACGAAAATAAATCCTTATACCTTTCAACCATTGCCTTTTTTACCGCAAGATCAATTCTCTTATCTCCTAGATCTAATAGTATTTCATCTAATTCCCTTTTTATTAGGTATTCAATCTCCTTTACTTCTTTTTTATTTAATAATAATCCAATCATCGTTATTCCTCCTGCTGCACATCCATATTTTGGTCTCTGTATTATGTACTAGTTTTTCTGTTTTTATAAAAGTTTTTGTCATTATTTTTTACTTTCCTTCATAAAAATGAGACGAGCAGTAAAGTGGACGAGGTGACAATGATGAATTTTTTTTATGTTCTTAACAGTAAATCCTTAAAGCAATTTGCATTAATTGTTGTAGTATCTTTCTTTACAGCCTGGTTTTTGTATGTGGAAAACATTGTGCAAATTCCTGTATTCTCTTCTAAAGATGGACCAAAGGCTGTATATAAGGGGGAGAAAGGAGTTGCTCTTACCTTTAATATTGGGTGGGGCGACAAAAACGCGGAACCTATTCTTGATATTTTGAAAGAAGAGAAAGTAAACGCAACATTTTTCTTGGCTGGAGCATGGGCAGAGAGGCATCCTGAGTTAGTAAGCAGAATATCAAAAGAAGGTCATGAAATTGGCATTTTGGGCTATGATTATGTTGATTATTCTGAGGTAAAAGACGAAAAAATAAGTCAAGATGTATCCAAAGCAAAAACTGCGTTTGAGAAATTAAAAGTCGATAATATTTTGCTTGCTCGAGCTCCAACTGGCCATTTCAACCAATCTGCTTTAACTATTACGGATCAATATCATTATACGTTAGTACATTGGAGCATTGACTCAAAGGATTGGACAAATCCTGGTTCACAACAAATTATTAAAAAAGCAACTTCCGCCAAAAAAGGAGACATTGTTTTGTTACATGCTTCTGATTCCGCTAAACAAACAGTAAAGGCTCTTCCTGAGATCATAGAGAAATTACAGAAAAAGAACCTAAAGTTCGTTACCGTATCAGAGATGATTTCAAATGCTGATTCTAAATCTAAAGAAGTACATTAATTTATAAAGCTGTTGCCAAAATAATAAACCGATTAAAGCTAACTATCTTAATTTAGATAGCAATACTAAAGATCGGTTCATTATTTCTTAGGAACAGCTCTTTTTCTTTTTATACACCGTTTATCTTTTCTCTTTCAATAGGAATAAAAATTCAAAAAGAATCCATTCTACTTAATAGATATCTTTAATGAAAGAGGTAATTATCATGCTAAAAAAAGGGATCAGCCTCCTACTAGTCATTTCTTTATTAAGCGGGTGTTCTGAAAGTGAAAACGCTCAGCAAACAGACTATGATCAAACGAAGAAAATGGTTGTGGATATATTAAAAACCGATGAGGGAAAAAAGGCAATACGTGAAGTAATGGATGACGAAGAGATAAAACAAAATTTAGTTATGAATGAAAAGGCAGTAACAAGTACCATAGAAAAAACACTTGTATCCGACAAGGCAGCTGACTTCTGGGAAAAAAAATTCAAAGATCCTGAGTTTGCTGAAACAATGGCAAAAAGCATGAAATCGGAAAACGAAAAATTGATAAAAGATTTAATGAAAGATCCGGGTTACCGAAAAATGATGGTCGAGCTTTTGCAAGACCCGTCATTAGAAACGGAAATGAAAAACATTTTGAAAAGTACAGAATACAGAGAGCATATTGAACAAATTCTTCAGGAGACAATGGAAACACCTGAATTCAAATCCAAGTTTAAAGACATACTCGATAAAGCTGCAAAAGAAGCCTCTTTCCCATTGCAATCAGAAAAGAATAACATATAAAAAAGAATTACCTTCTTAAGGAAATTAATTTGCTTAAGAAGGTAACTCTTTATTGAATCGATTAGCTTTCTACCTTATCGCCCGTTTTCTCTAGAACTTCTACTATTTGTTCAGCGATTGCTCTATATCTTTCCCCAATATGATGTGTTTCTTGGTACACAGAAGGGGCAAAATCTTCTTCATTCCAATCAGGCTGTCCTAATGGCAGCTCTCCTAGCATCGGAACTTCTAAATCCTTTGCTAATTTCTTTCCTCCACCTTTTCCGAATACATATTCCTTTTCTCCAGTTAAGCGGCTTTCAAAATAAGACATATTTTCAATAACACCTAATATTTCATGTTCTGTTCTTAATGCCATAGCACCAGCACGGGCTGCAACAAAGGCTGCAGTTGGATGTGGTGTTGTGACGATAATTTCCTTACTTGTAGGAAGCATGGAGTGCACATCTAAGGCAACGTCTCCTGTTCCTGGCGGTAAATCTAATAGGAGATAATCAAGCTCTCCCCATTCTACTTCTTCCATGAAGCTTGTCAGCATTTTCCCAAGCATAGGGCCTCTCCAGATAATTGGGGTGTTATCTTCAACAAAGAATCCCATCGAGATAACTTTCACGCCAAATCTTTCTACAGGGATAATTCGCTCATTTATCACTTCAGGTCTTTTCGTAATGCCCATCATATCTGGTACACTGAAACCATAGATGTCCGCATCCAATAAACCGACTTTTTTTCCTAATCTCGCTAAAGACACAGCTAAGTTTACAGAAACAGTCGATTTCCCCACTCCACCTTTTCCGCTAGCGATAGCAATGTAAATAGGAATCTTCTCTCTTGATTCTGTTTCGTTTACTATTTCTTCTACAAGCGTACTAGATAGTTCTGTAAATCTTAACCCTACACTTTTTACTCCCTTGTCTTTCAGTGCACTAACAATTTGATTTTGCAACTCTATTTGATAGGCAGATCCAAGCTTTGCCACAGCAATCTTTAAACTCGCAAGTCCTTTTTCTGCATTCCACTTAACATCTTTCACTGCCCCTAGTTCAAGCAATGATTTATGTAAAAAAGGATCGATCATATTCTCCACTATCTTCTCGATTTCTTCTTTTGTTATCATGACGCAATCCCCTTTCCTGTTTTTACTAACAGTATAGCACAAAAATAGTTATCGTTTACATTCTGAAGATTCAAACGGAACAGCCACTTGTTTATTTCCCGGGAATAAATAAGTGGCTAAAATAAAAATAGAGACATGGCTAGTCTCTATTCTTCTACTTTTAATTCCTCTTCATTCGTAAAAAAGCGGTTAACTCCTTTATATATGGACGCTGCTATTTTTTCCTGATAATCTTCATTCATAAGATTTGCCTTTTCTGGTGGATTTGATAAGAATCCTACTTCCACTAGCACTCCCGGCTTCTCCGCATATTTAAGTATGTATACACTCTCTAGGGGTTTCGCCTTTCGGGTAGTATTCTCTAAGTTATAAATTAGTTCATCTTGAATAAACTTAGCAGCTCTAGCATTTCCCTCCAGTTGAGAGGAATAAAAAGTTTGCGCTCCGCTCCATTTTGATGAAGGAATGGCATTTAAATGAATACTCAAGAATAAATCCGCATCCGATTTATTGATGATGTTTATTCTTTCCTTCAAATCTTCCACTTTTCTATTGCGATACCCTTTTGTACTTTCACTTGCTAAGTCCTTATCGACTTCTCTTGTCATAATAACTAAGGCGCCTTGCTCCTGCAAATAATCACGTATCTTCAAAGATACATTTAGTGCGATATCCTTTTCCAATACCTCATTATCTCCCGCTCCTCCATCAGGCCCACCATGACCAGGATCAATAATGATCACTTTTCCGGTTAACGGCAAATTCCAGGCATCCCATGAATCATCATTCGAAAAATCAAATTGCAAAATAAAGAAAAGGAGTGCTAATCCCATGATATATATGCTTATTTTCCATTTTTTACTCACAGTCTTTCTCATTCCCCCTATGCCCGTCCTTATATTCTTACTATATGGGGGAACAAGAAAATTTAGAACAGCAAGTCCTTCTTTCAGAAAACAACAAAAAGATGGCAACTTTATGCCATCTTTAATGTAGTCGAAGCTTTCTTCTCTTATTCGCTTTCGTAAAACCTTCCAACCACCATTCATCAACAAACTGTTCACATAAATAGTACAGGGATTCATTTTTATTACTTTCCTCACTACCCCAATAAAGAAGAAAATGGTAAAGTGTTTCTTTAAAATGTGTATCTTCTTCCCTACATCTATTTTTGATTGCTTGGGTATCTTCTCCATACTCACTAAATTTACTATAATTCGCTCCTAATAGAAATGCTTCTACTGCTACATCATAACAGGCTTCTTCAATCCCTGTATTCATTAACACACCAGAAGTAAGGTTAGAGGAACCAAAGTAGTTAGCTACCTTTTCTTTTAACTCTTTAAGGGATATCTCCTTAAGAACAGCTCTTTCGTATTTTATTTGTTTTTCTCGTTTTTTTATATCAAAGCTTGTAATGACTGCCAATTGATTTCACCTCTTGCCTTTATTTTTCAACCAACAGGAAGTGAGCATACTAGCCTAACAAAAGTTTTAGCATCCAATTGAAAGAATAGTTGCTATTTCAGTACTTTCTTTCCATTTTCATCTGAATTGCTCGCCAAATAATCTTCTACTTGTATGCCATACATTCGTTTATTGTACAATGTTAAAATCCACTAGCATCTAATGCCAGAATATCAATTAAGGTCGTTTGTTCAATTGTTTCAGATACTTTCTTTTAAGTCCACGGACAGAAATACACACTCCTTACATATTCTACATATTTACATAGTGAAAAAAGGTATCGTTTAACGTAAAAAGGCTTTAACTCTATAGTATTAGAATAGAGTTAAAGTTTTTTTTAAGCCTCTACATTTTGCGTATCCGAATGGGAAGAAGTGTACCGATTAGCACAATTACTGCACAACCAATTAATACATTAGTATATCCTTTTAAAGCCACAACCGATAGACTTCCAAATATAAGTAAATCAAGTCCCGAATCAACAATGGAAAGCAAAGAAATTGTTGTTGCTCTCACATGAGAAGGAATTATATCATTACTCAGCTGAGAATAGATGGGATATCTCACCGTTTGAACTAAACGTAGTACAAAAAAGGCACCCAATACCATAAATAAGACATCAGCAAAAAGCGCAGAAAGCAGTAACCCTGCAAATGCTAAAAATCCAGTTAGATTCATGAGGAAAACGCGAGAAAATTGATTAGTTAACCATCCAATCGACTGAGAGGCAAAGTATCCGACCACGGATGCCAGCGCATACATGACACCAATAAAAAACACAGGAAGCCCCGCTTCTAACATTAATGGTTGATCAAAATACCCATACACAGCTCCTGCAGGTATAAATACTAATGTAACATTTAAGAACATCCATACTAATTGTGGTGTTCTTCGTATTGCCTTCCAGCCATCCTTTACGTGAGAAAAAGAATTTTCTCGAATGAAGGATTCCCGATAAGGCTGTTTTACTTGTAAAACAAGAAGCAGCTCTATGATATAAAAGAAAATCCCTAATAAGATTAACAGAATAAATTGTCCTTCTTGCAAGTCCTTTGCTAAATAAGCACCAAATAGAACAGCAATAATCATTGAAATAAACCCTGCCGATTGAATTTTCCCCATCGCTTGATCCATTTGGTTTTGATCCCCAGTTTCTTTTAAGGAATCGTAAATAAGTGCTTCATCTGCTCCTGAGAAAAAAGTTACAGAAAAACCATTAACAAAACTATAAAAAAAGAATACCCAAGGTTCATGAGCAAAAAGCAATATCACCATACTAACAATTTTAATACTTGTTCCAATAAGAAATGATTTTTTCGCCCCAAACCGATCAGCTATAACTCCAGTTGGAATTTCACCAACAAGAACAGCACCGCTCCAGAACATTAAAACAATCAATATTTCAGAAGCAGTCAAACCTCTTTCCGTATAAAAAAGCGTTAAGATAGGCGCTAAAAAACTCATCGAGCTAAAAAATTGAATCCAAAACATAACGCGAATGTTATGTCCGGCTATTGTTCCTTTTAAATGTTTCATTCTCTTCTCCTACTTCCTTTTGATATCTCTTGTTATAAGAGAAGCAGGAGCACTCTTGTTATCGTCCCCTACGGAACGTCAACTGTTCACTCCTCCTTCTTGTTTCGAAAATACTAGATATATTTTTGACATATCGATTCCTCCTATTGTTTTATAATTTGATATTAACATAACCACTTAATTTTTTCAAAAATCAAAATATTTTTTACAAAAGAATCCGCTTCTAGAGAGTTTTAATTAACCTACTTACTTTGGTATAAAAAAAGACCCTCTCCACATAAGTGGAAAGAGCCTTTTGAGAACAGAACCCAAAATTAACGTTTTGAGAACTGAGGTGCACGACGAGCGCCTTTAAGACCGTATTTTTTACGTTCTTTCATACGAGCGTCACGAGTTAATAATCCTGCACGTTTTAATGTTGGACGGTATTCAGGATCTACTTGAAGTAAAGCACGAGCGATACCATGACGGATAGCGCCAGCTTGACCAGTATAACCTCCACCGTTAACATTTACTAAAATATTGTAGCTTCCAGTAGTTTCAGTTGCTACTAATGGTTGTTTAACAACTTCACGTAAAGCTGCAAACGGGATATAACTTTCGATTTCACGACCATTGATGATGATTTGTCCGTCACCTGGAACTAAACGTACACGAGCAACAGAGCTTTTACGACGACCAGTACCGATATATTGAACCTGTGCCATTTGTTTTACCTCCCTTTATTAATTATCCACGAAGTTCGTAAACTTCTGGTTGTTGAGCTTGGTGCGGATGTTCGCTACCAGCATATACGTGTAATTTTCTATACATTTGACGACCAAGAGAATTCTTTGGAAGCATACCTTTGATTGCAAGTTCTAACATTTGCTCTGGATAGTTAGTACGCATTTCTAAAGCTGTTCTTTGTTTTAATCCACCTGGGTGCATAGAGTGACGGTAGTAAATTTTGTCAGTTAATTTTTTACCAGTCAATTCAATTTTTGAAGCATTTAAAAGAATTACATGATCACCAGTATCCACATGAGGTGTGAAAGTTGGTTTATGTTTACCACGTAGAATTGATGCTACTTCACTAGCAAGACGACCTAAAGTTTTGCCTTCAGCATCAATCACGTACCATTTACGATCAACAGTGTTTGAATTAGCCATAAACGTTGTACGCATGAGTTTCCCTCCTGAAATGTTTAATTATAATTTGTTTTAAATTACGAATGTTTTGTTCTTACGTCTATATGTTCACACAATTAAGTTCCGGGGCTTAATGTGGGATTAAAATACATACCATATTATGATATATCCTAGACTAGTATATGTCAAGGGAATGTTACACCAGGTTTAGTTGTTATGAGAAAAAATCATAATTTCTTTTATTGTGGCTGTTTTCGTAAAGTTTGTTGCGATTACCCGCAGCCGATTTTAATATAATACTTTCCATAGATATAATCCATTAGCAGAAGCCGTTTTTCCTGCTGCTTTTCTATCTTTTTTCTCAATAATCATCGGAATATCCTGTGGTAATTTCTTCCCTCTTCCGACATCTAGTAATGTTCCAACCATAATCCGCACCATATTATAAAGGAATCCATTCCCTTGGAAAGAAAAAATCAACATATTCTCTTCCTCTGTTAGCTTTACCGCTGTAATGGTTCTTACTTTTCTTTCTTTGTCTGTTTTAGCAGAGCAAAAACTAGTAAAATCATATTCTCCAATAAAATAGCTAAGTGCTTCCCTCATCGCTTTCACATTTAGGGCATATGGGTAATAATAAGCATAATTTCGCTTAAAAGGATCTCTCCGCTCTCCTAATTGAATAAAATAGCGGTATTCCTTCGCTGTTACATTGTATCTGGCATGGAAGGATGCTGACACAGTCTCCACATCTGCAACCACGATATCATGGGGTAATAAAGTGTTCAATGCAATCGGCCATTTTTCTGCTGGAATATCAAGAGAGCTATCAAAATGAATGACTTGTCCCTTTGCATGAACACCAGCATCTGTTCTGCCAGAAGCTTGAATCTTTACCTCTCCCCCTTTATGAAGCTTTCTTAAGGCCTTTTCGATTTCGCCTTGTACTGTTCGATCCTTTGGCTGAATTTGAAAACCACTATAATTCGAACCATCATAGCTAATTGTACATTTATATCTTTGCATTCTTTTCTCCATTATGTTCTTAACACAAACAGCATAGCTGTTACTAGTATCAAAATAATAATCATTATTGTATCGATGGAACTCCATACTAATTGACGGTATTTTGTTCTTCCTTCTCCACCTTGATAGCCACGTGCCTCCATCGCAATAGCAAGCTCCTCTGCCCGTTTAAAAGAGTTAACAAATAAAGGAATCAATAACGGAATAATTGCTTGTACACGGCTTTTAATCGAACCACTGGAGAACTCAACCCCTCTCGCCATCTGAGCCTTCATAATCTTCTCTGTTTCATCCATTAAAGTGGGGATGAAACGAAGCGAGATAGACATCATAAGTGCCAATTCATAAACAGGAAACTTCACTTTTTTTAATGGGCCTAACAATGTTTCAATTGCATCGGTTAATTCAATTGGTGTCGTTGTTAACGTAAGCAAGGATGTCATGATTATAAGCAAGAAGAACCGAATCGAAATAAGAATTCCCATCCTTATGCCTTCCTCATAAATCTTAATCCAGCCCCATTCAAACAATAGTTCTCCATTTTTCGTAAAAAAGATATGCAAAATAAACGTAAAGATAATTAACCAAAAAATTGGCCTTAATCCCAAATAAATATACTTTATTGGAACATTAGAAATAGCTACTAAAGTAGCCACATATATAATTAGCAGAGAATAGCTCCAAATATTATTAGCCAAAAATACAACACAAATAAAAAGGAAAACAAGCAGCAATTTAGAACGGGGATCCATTCTGTGCAATATGGAATCAACGGGAATAAAACGCCCTATAATCATTTTCCCCATTAACTACTACCTACCTTCTTCTTTAGATACACTGCTAATTCATTCGTAAAGTCTTCCATATTTAAGTGGACGTGCTCCATCTTCATTCCCAATTTCGCTTCTATCTTCCTCTGGAAACGCACCACTTCTGGTACATTTAAGCCAATTGCTGCCAAATCTTCTGCATTCTTAAAAATCTCTATTGGTGTCCCTTGACGATGTACTTTCCCTTTATTCATAATGACTATTTGATCAGCATAATGAGCTGCGTCCTCCATACTATGCGTTACTAAAATAGTCGTTAAATTCCGCTCTTTATGAAGTCCATAAAACATATCCATAATTTCTCGTCTGCCCCTTGGATCTAAACCAGCAGTTGGCTCGTCCAAAACTAGCACATCCGGTTCCATTGCTAATACACCTGCAATGGCAACTCTTCTCATCTGGCCACCTGACAAATCAAATGGAGACTTCACAAGAAACTCTTCTGATAATCCCACTTCACGCAATGCCCTTTCGGCTCTTTCCTTTGCCTCCGACTCCGATATCCCAAAATTAAGTGGGCCAAAGCAAATATCTTTCTCCACCGTTTCTTCAAATAACTGCTGCTCCGGAAATTGAAAAACAATTCCTACTTTCTGGCGAATACTACGCAAGTTCTTATGCTTTTGTCCACCTTCAATTATTCGGTCGCCTATTACAACTTTTCCTTGAGATGGAGTTATAAGAGCATTAAGATGCTGTAAAATGGTCGACTTTCCAGAACCAGTATGCCCGATAATTGCAACATAGCTCCCTGATGGAATATCAAAACTTACATCCTCTATTGCCAATCTCTCAAACGGCGAATTTTCCTGGTAACGATACTCTACTTTTTGAAGTGAGATGTCCATATTCCTGTCACCAACTCTTCTTCTGTTAAATATACTTCTTCTAATGAAATGCCTTTATTAATTAGACTTTCTCTCATTTTAATAGTAAAAGGGATATCCAACCCAATTTCAACAAGTTCCTTTTGAAGCTTAAATATATCTTTAGGTATTCCCTCTTTATATACTTCACCTTTATTCATCACTATAATCCGATCTGCTTTAGCAGCCTCATCTAAATCATGTGTAATCGAGATAATCGTCATATTTTCCTTTTGCAGCTCTCTCATAATTTCAAAAACTTCTTCTCTGCCTTGTGGATCAAGCATGGAGGTTGCCTCATCTAATATGATAATTTCAGGTTTTAATGCAATAATTCCCGCTATAGCGACTCTCTGTTTTTGTCCACCAGACAGATGGTGCGGCTCTTGATCAAGAAAAGATAACATCTTTACTTTTTCTAAAGAACGCTCTACTCTTGTTACCATCTCACTCCTAGGAACGGCGTTATTTTCTAAACCAAAAGCCACATCATCCTTAACAGTTGTACCAACAAACTGGTTATCAGGATTCTGGAATACCATTCCAACCTTTTTCCTTATATCCCACACAGAATCCTCCGTTATTGGAATACCATCTATTATAATAGAACCTTCATTGGAGAATTGTAATCCATTTAATAACTTAGCTAGCGTAGATTTACCTGAACCATTGTGTCCAACTATAGCAACCCATTCACCTGCGTTCACATGAAAAGAAACACGATTTAGGGCATTTTCTAATTGCTCCTCATATTTAAAGGATACATCTTCTACCTTTACTAAAATCTTTTGGTTCATTACATTCCCACCATTTACTTACTAGATATTGTCGATTGTATATTACATACGACTTTTTTAAACATATCCTATTATGGATAACGTGAATCTTCAATTAATGGATTAAGAACTCCCGAAAATTATAAATAGAATCAATTGCCTTTAAGTAAATTAGTTCTCTTCACCTAATTTCTCATTTCTACTCTAAATTTTCAAGTGGGTCTTTACTTGCACTTAATCCAAGATAAAAAAATAAACTCGCCAATTGGGCGAGCTTTGAATTGGTTTAACATAAGATTATTTATATAATCTTTGATATCCTATTTCTATGCTTGTTAAAATATATCTTATGGTATTCCACTTCTTAGCACCCTACAGTCCTAATGAAACATGAAAAAAGCCCGCACCTCATTCATACAATTAAAATCGAAGAAGAGGTGCACGAGCTAGACGAGTCATTTAATGAAGACAAATGCTCATCGTAACACTCTATATTGGCTTGATCAAAAAAAGCGAGGATTAAAGAAAAAGGGTACTTGAACAAGTTTCATAACAATATAAACTGTCCCGCACCCTAAGTTTCTTTGAAAATCCTATTACACTAACTCGATAATTACCATAGGTGCTCCGTCTCCACGACGAGGTCCCATTTTCATAATACGAGTGTAACCACCTTGACGATCAGTATAACGAGCAGCAACATCACTGAACAATTTTTGAACAGCATCTTGGTTTGTTTCAGCGTTAGCAACTTCATGACGTACATAAGCAGCTGCTTGACGACGTGCATGTAGATCTCCACGTTTACCAAGTGTAATCATTTTTTCTACAACAGAACGAAGTTCTTTTGCACGAGCTTCAGTTGTTTCAATACGCTCATTGATGATTAAGTCTGTAGTTAAGTCACGTAACATAGCTTTACGTTGTGCGCTTGTGCGTCCTAACTTTCTGTAACCCATGTGAGATTCCCTCCTTTTGTTAAAGTACAAGCTTTATAGACAAAGTCAAGAGACTAATCAGTCGTCTTTTCTTAAACCTAATCCAAGCTCTTCTAATTTATGTTTTACTTCTTCTAGAGATTTTCTACCTAAGTTTCGAACTTTCATCATATCTTCTTCTGTCTTATTTGCTAATTCTTGAACGGTATTGATACCAGCACGTTTTAAGCAGTTATAAGAGCGAACAGAAAGATCTAATTCTTCGATTGTCATCTCAAGTACTTTTTCTTTTTGATCTTCTTCTTTTTCTACCATTATCTCAGCATTTTGTGCTTCGTCAGTTAATCCAACAAAGATATTCAAATGCTCAGTTAAAATCTTTGCACCAAGTGCAATAGCATCTTGAGGACCAGTACTACCGTCAGTCCACACGTCAAAAGTTAACTTATCATAATTAGTCAATTGACCAACACGAGTATTCTCTACTTGATAAGAAACACGAGATACTGGTGTAAAGATAGAGTCAATAGGAATTACACCAATAGGTTGATCTTCACGTTTGTTTTGCTCAGCTGGAGTGTATCCACGACCACGCTTTGCAGTTAAACGCATGCGGAAATTTCCGTTGCTACCTAAAGTTGCGATATGAAGATCTGGATTTAAGATCTCTACATCACTATCATGTGTAATATCTGCTGCTGTAACTACCCCTGCACCTTGCATATCAATCTCTAAAGTCTTTTCATCATCAGAGTATATTTTCAATGCTAGTTTTTTGATATTTAATATGATAGCTGTAACATCTTCTACGACGCCTTCAATTGTTGAGAACTCATGAAGTACCCCATCAATTTGAATGGATGTGACAGCGGCACCTGGCAGTGAGGATAGTAGAATACGACGTAAGGAGTTACCCAAAGTAGTACCATATCCACGCTCAAGTGGCTCTACGACGAATTTACCATATTTGGCATCATCGTTGATCTCAACCGTTTCGATTTTTGGTTTTTCTATTTCGATCATCAAGATATACCCTCCTTCAAAACGTCGAAACCTCGGTAAGGTTTACCGAAATTCCCCATGTTTACGTTCCCGCTTGTGCACAACAACTGGGTTAGTTAATAAATCTGTACGGGTTCTAAAAGTTTTAGTCATATCCCATTATAGACAAGGATACAAAATTTATACAGAAAAATTAAACTCGGCGACGTTTAGGTGGTCGGCAACCGTTATGAGGAACTGGAGTTACATCTCTAATTGCTGTAACTTCAAGTCCTGCAGCTTGAAGAGCACGAATTGCAGCTTCACGACCTGCACCTGGTCCTTTAACTGTTACTTCTAAAGTTTTCATACCATGTTCCATAGAAGCTTTCGCAGCTGTTTCTGCAGCCATTTGAGCAGCGAATGGTGTGGATTTACGAGAACCTCTGAATCCAAGTGCACCTGCGCTTGACCAAGAAAGAGCATTTCCATGAACGTCTGTAATTGTTACGATAGTATTATTGAAAGTAGAACGAATATGAGCAACACCAGACTCAATATTCTTTTTAACACGACGTTTACGTGTATTAGTTTTACGTGCCATTATATTGTACCTCCTTTACCGATTATTTTTTCTTATTAGCTACAGTCTTACGAGGACCTTTGCGAGTACGAGCGTTGTTTTTCGTGTTTTGTCCACGAACTGGTAAACCACGACGGTGACGAAGGCCACGGTAGCAACCAATTTCCATTAGACGTTTGATATTTAAAGAAATCTCACGACGAAGATCCCCTTCTACTTTTAAACCGTCGATCATATCACGGATTTTGTTTAATTCATCTTCCGTTAAATCACGAACGCGTGTATCTTCAGAAACACCAGCTTCTGCCAATACTTTTTGTGCAGTATTTTTTCCAATACCGTAAATGTATGTTAAAGATATTACTACACGTTTTTCACGTGGAATATCCACACCAGCAATACGTGCCATCTATATGCGCACCTCCTTGTTATTAACCTTGTTTTTGTTTGTGTTTAGGGTTTTCACAGATAACCATAACTTTACCACGTCTGCGGATAACTTTACATTTTTCGCAGATTGGTTTAACAGATGGTCTAACTTTCATTATCCTAACCTCCTTGATAGTACGGAGTGCAATCAGATTATTTAAAGCGGTAAGTAATTCTTCCGCGAGTTAAGTCATATGGAGATAACTCAACCGTTACTTTATCACCAGGTAAAATACGGATGAAATGCATGCGAATTTTACCAGAAACGTGAGCCAATACAGTATGACCATTTTCTAATTCTACCTTAAACATGGCGTTCGGCAAAGTTTCAGTGATTGTGCCTTCAATTTCGATTACATCGTCTTTAGCCATCGAATATCTCTCCTTTCCATAAAAAATACGAGATCCATCTTAACTAATATAGCAAAGTGTAGCTCTTCTTGTCACACGATCGGTGTACATTAAACTACTCTGAACTGCTCCTATAATATAATAAAACTGCATTTAACTGCAACTAATTGATTATAACATAAGAGAAGGTACTTCGTCCGCTATTATTATAAAAAATATAATAATAGGAAAAGGTTTAATGCTACCAACTAAACTTAGCATTGCTAGATCATTCAATTTAAGAAAGAAATGATCTTTCCTCTGATTACGAATATTCTATCAACAGCCTGTGTCTTATCGTATCGAAGTAAGCATGTAATTATATGACTTGTTTCAAGAAAAATCGTCATCTTTCAAGAGTCTAGCCTTAAAACTTCCACAACATACTCGGTTTTACTTGAAAAGCCACATAGATTTCGTATTTCCAGGATTTCGTAGAGTGTTCGACAACTGCACACCTGTTCTAATACCAATCGTCATAATAGAAAGAATAATAGTTCCATTACCTTCTTCACTACTAGATAAAAAAGCAATTCAAGCGGAGTTACCATGAAATCCAAAATACTCTGCACCAATTATCTAAATTGATTAATCTTTTAACGAAGATAAACATGTCAAAATAACACGATTATGCTTTTTTTGTTACAGATATAACCATGGAAATTATTATACCTTTTGAAAAAGGAAATGCATCATGTTTAGGAATAAACTCCTCAGCCATTTCATCCCAATTCTTCTATTTATTATCTCTGATTCATTTCCATGCTAGATAACAGATTAGTCAAAGCAAAAGTTACTCTTATTTTAAAGTACTTAATAGCTCGTCAAGATCTAAGAAGACTTTATTAATATCTTGTTGACCATTAATATTACGAAGATATCCTTTTGACTCATAGAAATCAAGTAATGGTTGAGATTGCTTAATATTTACTTCTAAGCGGTTTTTTACAGTAGCTTCATTATCATCAGCACGTTGATATAACTCGCCTCCACATCGATCACATGTATCTGGCTTGGATGGCGGATTAAATACTAAATGATATGTTGCGCCGCAATTTTTACAAATACGTCGGCCTGTTAAACGCTCCATTAATATCTCTTGATCTACTTGAACATTGATACAAAAGTCTAATTTCTTATTTAAATCAGACAAAATATTTTCTAAAGCTTCAGCTTGAGGAACAGTACGAGGAAAACCATCTAAAAGAAAGCCTTTTTCACAGTCATCCTTACTAAGTCTTTCGCGAACAATACCAATTGTAACTTCATCTGGTACTAATTCACCTTTATCCATAAAAGATTTTGCCTTTAGTCCAAGTTCTGTTTCGTCTTTCATAGCCGCACGGAACATGTCGCCAGTTGAGATATGAGGGATGTCGTATTTTTCGACAATCTTCTCAGCTTGTGTACCTTTACCTGCGCCAGGGAGCCCCATTAAGACTAAATTCATGCGTATTCCCCCTCAAGTTCTCTTACATAAAATTCAAGGGACATATGTCCCCTAAATTATACTATTTAATAAAACCTTTATAGTGTCGTTTAACTAATTGCGACTCTAATTGTTTCATTGTTTCCAACGCAACCCCAACCACGATTATGATACTAGTTCCGCCAATCTGTGCAGATTGTGGAAGCCCTGCAATATTAATGAAAAATACAGGTAGTATAGCAATAATGGCTAAGAATAGAGCTCCAACTAGAGTTAAACGAGATAGAACACGTGACAAATAATCTTGCGTACTTTTACCAGGTCGAATACCAGGAATATATCCACCTTGTTTTTTCAGGTTTTCAGAAACTTGTTCTGGATTCACTTGAATGAAAGCATAGAAATAAGTAAACGCAAAGATTAATACAGTATATATAATCATTCCTATTGGATGAGTATAATCAAATACTCTTTGAATCCAGGAAGTAACGTCATTTTGCGGAAAGAAAGATGCAATTGTTCTTGGTGTTACCAAGAAGGAAACTGCAAAGATAACAGGAATAACACCAGCAGAGTTTACTTTCAACGGCAAATGTGTTGACTGACCACCTGTGCTACTATTTCCGTTTACCATTCTTTTTGCATATTGAATAGGTATTTTTCTAAGAGCTTGCTGGATGAAAATTACTCCAACTACAATTGCAATGACAGCTAAAATAATTAAAGCTAACTTAACAATATTTAGGAATAATTGATCACCTGGGTTGTCAAACTGCTGTGCATAGATTTGATTAGCCATAGATGGAATTCCTGCAGCAATACCAGCAAAAATGATAATAGAAATTCCATTACCAACGCCTTTAGAAGTAATTAGTTCTCCTAACCACATTAAAAAGGCTGTACCAGCTGTTAATACAATAGAAATTACTAAGTATGACGAAAATCCAGGTTTTGTAATCAGCGAACCACCCGCTAGATTATTAAAACCGTAAGACATACCAAAACCTTGGATAAGAGCTAGAACAATTGTGAAGTAACGCGTAAACTGCGTTAACTTTCTTCGTCCAGCCTCACCCTGTTTTGACCATTCCGTAAATTTTGGTACAACATCCATTTGCAATAAGCTTACAATAATGGATGCTGTAATATATGGCATGATCCCCATTGCAAGAATAGAAAAGTTTTGTAGTGCCCCACCACCGAAAGTATTTAAAATTCCGAAGGCACTAAAAGCATCTTGTGCTTTTAAGAAGTCTGAATTCACATATGGTACTGGAATAAAAGTACCAATGCGAAATATAATCAACATTAATAGGGTGAATATGATTTTTCGTCTTATTTCACCCACGCGCATAAAATTGGAGATTGTCTGAAACATCAGATCACCTCTGTTTGACCGCCGGCAGCTTTAATAGCTTCCTTAGCAGCAGAGGAGAATTTATGAGCTTTAACAGTAAGCTTTTTCTCTACGTTGCCTTTTGCAAGAATCTTAATTCCTGCTTTTTCGTTACTAACAACTCCTGTTTCGATAAGAAGTTCTGGAGTTACTTCAGTTCCATCTTCAAAACGATTTAGAGTGTCTAAATTAACAATAGCGTATTCTTTACGGTTGATATTAGTAAAACCACGTTTTGGTAAACGACGGAATAAAGGAGTTTGACCACCTTCGAATCCAGGTCTTACACCCCCGCCTGAACGTGCGTTTTGACCTTTATGACCTTTACCAGCAGTTTTACCATTACCTGAACCGATACCGCGCCCTTTGCGTTTACGTTCTTGACGTGAACCTTCTGCAGGTTTTAATTCATGAAGTTTCATCTTGGCACCTCCTTATTGAAGAAGAATGATTTTTAGTTTTCTTTTACAGTTACAAGATGTGATACTTTATTGATCATACCGCGAATAGCAGCATTATCTTGTTGAACAACTGTTTGATTTACCTTACGTAATCCTAAAGCTTTAACTGTTTCGCGTTGGTCTTGCGGACGACCAATTACGCTTCTAGTGAGGGTAATTTCCAGATTGTTTGCCATTTAATTTCCCTCCTTATCCTAACAGTTCTTCTACTGATTTTCCACGTAACTTTGCTACGTCTTCAGCACGTTTTAATTGTTTTAAACCGTCTAAAGTAGCACGAACCATGTTAATTGGTGTGTTTGTACCTAGTGACTTAGATAAGATATCAGCTACACCAGCTAATTCAAGCACAGCACGTACTGGACCACCAGCGATAACCCCAGTACCTTCTGAAGCAGGTTTCAATAGGATTTCACCAGCTCCGAAATGTCCGATAATTTCGTGTGGAATTGTTGTACCAACCATTGGTACTTCAATAAGATTTTTCTTCGCATCTTCAACCGCTTTGCGAATTGCATCTGGTACTTCCTGTGCTTTACCAGTACCAAAACCAACGTTACCATTTTTGTCCCCAACTACTACTAGAGCAGAGAAACGAAAACGACGTCCACCTTTAACAACTTTCGCTACACGGTTAACTGTAACTACGCGTTCTTCAAGTTCAAGTTTGTTTGGATCAATACGACGCATCTTTTTATGTCCCTCCTTTGTCTATTAAAATTCTAGGCCGTTCTCACGAGCAGCATCAGCTAAAGCTTTTACGCGACCATGATATAAATATCCTCCGCGGTCAAATACTACTGATTTAATTCCTTTTTCTACAGCACGTTTAGCTACTAATTCACCGATCTTAACTGCAGCTTCAAAATTACCAGTAGATTCAAGGTTAAGCTCTTTATCTAATGAAGATGCACTTGCGATTGTTACACCGTTAACATCATCAATTAATTGAGCGTAAATGTGTTTGTTTGAACGGAACACATTTAAACGAGGACGAGCTTCAGTTCCGCTAAGTTTAGAACGCACACGTGCGTGTCTTTTTCTACGGACTTGATTTTTATCAGCCTTCGTAATCATTTAGGTCACTCCTTTCGTTTACCTATGCGGCATTACTTACCAGTTTTACCTTCTTTTCTACGTACATATTCGCCTTCATAACGGATACCTTTCCCTTTATAAGGTTCTGGTGGGCGAACGTCGCGAATGTTAGCAGCAAGTGCTCCAACACGCTCTTTATTAGTTCCTTTAACAACTACTTTCGTAGCAGATGGTACTTCGATTTCAATACCAGCTTCTGGTTCAATTTCTACTGGATGAGAGTAACCTACGTTCAATACAAGCTTGCTTCCTTGTTTTTGAGCACGGTAACCGACACCGATTAATTCAAGACCTCTCTCAAAGCCTTTTGAAACACCCTCAACCATGTTTGCTAACAATGCGCGAGTTGTTCCATGTAATGCACGATGTTCCTTCGCATCAGAAGGACGAGTTACATTAATCACGTTTTCTTCTAAGCTGATCGCAATATCAGAATTAAAAGTACGAGTTAATTCACCTTTAGGACCTTTCACCGTTACAGTACTTTTATCAATAGTAACTGTAACGCCTGCTGGTACTTCGATTGGTTTTTTACCTACACGAGACATTTAGTTGCACCTCCATTCATTAAACCTATTATTACCAAACGTATGCTAATACTTCTCCGCCAACTTGTTTCGCACGAGCTTCTTTATCAGTAAGTACTCCTTGAGAAGTAGAAACTAATGCAATTCCAAGACCGTTTAATACACGAGGTACTTCTGTTGCTTTCGCATAAACACGAAGACCAGGTTTACTAATTCTTTTAAGTCCAGTAATTACACGCTCGTTGCTTGAACCGTATTTTAAGAAAATGCGGATAATACCTTGTTTGTTGTCTTCGATATATTCTACATCACGTACAAAACCTTCACGCTTTAAGATTTCAGCGATCTCTTTTTTGATGTTAGAAGCAGGAACTTCTAATTTTTCGTGACGAACCATATTCGCATTACGGATTCTTGTAAGCAAATCTGCAATTGGATCTGTCATAACCATTTGTATTTACCTCCTTCCCAATATCGGGTTTTACCAGCTAGCTTTTTTCACACCAGGAATTTGTCCCTTATACGCTAATTCGCGGAAACAAATACGGCAAAGCTTAAATTTACGGTACACAGAATGTGGACGACCACAACGTTCGCAACGTGTGTATTCTTGTACTTTATATTTAGGCGTGCGTTTTTGTTTCGCAATCATTGACTTCTTAGCCACATCTTCGCCTCCTAATTAGAGATTACTTTTGGAACGGCATTCCAAATTGAGTTAACAGTTCACGAGCTTCTTCATCTGTTTTTGCAGTTGTAACGATAACAATGTCCATTCCTCTTACTTTGTTTACTTTATCGTAATCAATTTCAGGGAAAATTAATTGTTCTTTAACACCTAAAGTGTAGTTACCGCGACCGTCAAATGATTTTTTAGATACACCACGGAAGTCACGTACACGTGGAAGAGAAACAGATACAAGTTTATCAAGGAATTGATACATGCGTTCTCCACGAAGAGTAACTTTTGCTCCGATTGGCATTCCTTCACGTAGACGGAAACCTGCAATTGATTTTTTCGCACGAGTGATTAATGGCTTTTGACCAGTAATTTGTGCTAATTCCTCAACAGCAACGTCTAATGCTTTAGCATTTGCTACAGCATCACCGACACCCATGTTAACAACGATTTTTTCCAGTTTTGGAACTTCCATCACTGATTTATAATTGAACTTGCTCATAAGAGCAGGAGTAGTTTCTTTAACAAATTTTTCTTTTAGGCGGTTCATTCATTGTACCTCCCTTCTTCATTTGAACTATTTATCTAGAATTTCACCGGATTTTTTCGCTACGCGTACTTTTTTACCATCAACCGTTTTAGATCCTACACGAGTAGGTTCACCAGTTTTAGGGTCGATAGGCATAACGTTGGATACATGAATAGCAGCTTCCTGGTCATTGATTCCACCTTGTGGATTCAACTGGGATGGCTTAGAGTGCTTCTTAACAATATTAATCCCTTCAACGATCACACGATCTTTTTTAGGGAAAGCAGCAAGAACAACACCTGTTTTGCCTTTATCCTTACCAGAGATGACCATTACTTTGTCACCTTTTTTAACATGCATCTTTTCGCACCTCCTTAAAGGCAATTAAAATTTATATTATAGTACTTCTGGAGCTAATGATACAATCTTCATAAAGTTATTGTCGCGAAGTTCGCGTGCAACTGGTCCAAAGATACGTGTTCCACGTGGACTCTTATCATCACGGATAATTACACATGCGTTTTCATCGAAACGAATGTAAGTACCGTCAGCACGACGAACACCACTTTTAGTTCTAACGACTACTGCTTTAACTACGTCACCTTTTTTAACAACGCCACCTGGTGTTGCTTGTTTCACAGTAACGACGATGATATCACCGATGTTAGCAGTTTTACGTCCTGAACCACCAAGAACTTTAATAGTAAGTACTTCACGAGCACCAGAGTTGTCAGCAACTTTCAAACGTGATTCTTGTTGAATCATGTGTGTAACCTCCCTTCGGGATGCTTAATTCCGAACAATTATATAATAACTGCTTTTTCTACTACTTCTACAAGACGGAAACGTTTTGTAGCTGATAATGGGCGAGTTTCCATAATACGTACGATATCGCCGATTTTTGCTGTGTTTTGCTCATCATGAGCTTTATACTTCTTAGAGTATTTCACGCGTTTGCCGTATAATGGGTGTTTTTTGTATGTTTCAACAACAACTGAAATGGTTTTATCCATTTTATCAGATACAACACGACCAGTATAGACTTTGCGTTGATTGCGTTCGCTCATTCTACGAACCTCCTCTCAACTTATCGATTATTGACGCCGATTTCTCTCTCACGAATGACAGTTTTCATTCGAGCGATCGCTTTGCGTACTTCACGAATGCGAGCTGTATTTTCAAGTTGTCCAGTCGCTAATTGAAAGCGAAGGTTGAAAAGCTCTTCTTTTAAGGATTTAACTTTTTGTTCAATTTCAGCAGTGGTAAGGTCACGAATTTCATTAGCTTTCATTAGTTTCACCACCAATTTCTTCACGTTTTACAAACTTACATTTAACAGGAAGTTTGTGCGCTGCAAGACGAAGTGCTTCACGAGCGATCTCTTCAGATACACCTGCTACTTCGAACATAATTTTTCCAGGCTTAACTACCGCTACCCAACCTTCAGGAGCACCCTTACCGGAACCCATTCGGACTTCTAGAGGCTTAGCAGTGTAAGGCTTATGTGGGAAAATTTTAATCCAAACTTTACCGCCACGTTTCATATAACGTGTCATTGCAATACGAGCAGACTCGATTTGACGGTTTGTAATCCAAGAAGCTTCTAAAGATTGTAAACCATATTCACCGAATGCTACTTCTGTACCACCTTTTGCTTGACCACGCATTTTACCACGATGTACACGGCGATATTTTACACGTTTAGGTAGTAACATATTATTTGCCTCCTTCCTCAGTTTTCTTCTTCGTTGGAAGGATCTCTCCACGATAGATCCAAACTTTTACACCTAGTTTTCCATAAGTTGTATCAGCTTCTGCAGTAGCATAATCGATATCTGCGCGTAGAGTGTGCAATGGAACAGTTCCTTCGCTATAAGACTCTGAACGTGCGATATCTGCTCCGCCTAAACGACCTGATACCATTGTTTTGATACCTTTAGCGCCAGCACGCATTGAGCGTTGGATAGCTTGTTTTTGAGCACGACGGAAAGATACACGGTTTTCTAATTGACGAGCAATGTTCTCAGCAACTAGTTTTGCATCCATGTCTGCTCTTTTGATTTCTAAGATATTGATGTGTACACGTTTGCTAGTAAGTGAGTTAAGAGCTTTACGTAAAGCTTCAACTTCTGTACCACCTTTACCAATAACCATACCTGGTTTAGCAGTGTGGATAGTAACATTTAAGCGGTTAGCAGCACGCTCAATTTCTACTTTAGAAACAGAAGCATCGCTTAGGCGTTTTGTAATATACTCACGTACCTTTAGGTCTTCGTGTAAAAGATCAGCATAGTCTTTACCTGCGAACCATTTAGATTCCCAGTCACGAATGATCCCAACACGTAAACCGACTGGATTTACTTTTTGACCCACTAATTACCCCTCCTTCTTTTCTGATAAAACGATAGTGATGTGGCTAGTACGTTTGTTGATTTGGCTTGCACGACCTTGTGCACGTGGACGGAATCTCTTTAGAGTTGGTCCTTCATTAACGTATGCTTGCTCAACCACTAGGTTGTTAATATCCATTTCGTAGTTATGCTCTGCGTTAGCAACAGCAGATTTTAAAACTTTCTCTACGATTGGAGAAGCTGCTTTTGGAGTTAACTTCAAAATAGCTACCGCTTCACCAACTTGCTTTCCTCGAATTAAATCTACGACTAAACGAGCTTTACGAGGAGCAATACGAACTGTATTTGCAACAGCTTTTGCTTGCATTGGAATGCCCTCCTCTCATTAACGTCTTGTTTTCTTATCGTCACTTGCATGACCTTTGTAAGTACGAGTTGGAGCAAATTCTCCAAGTTTGTGACCTACCATGTCTTCAGTAACATAAACTGGAACATGTTTACGACCATCATAAACAGCGATTGTTTGACCGATGAATTGTGGGAAGATCGTAGAACGACGAGACCAAGTTTTAACAACTTGTTTCTTATCACTATCACTTAATTTTTCGATCTTTGTCAGTAAATGATCATCAACAAAAGGTCCTTTTTTTAAGCTGCGACCCATAATGGAACCTCCCTTCGTGATTGTTCTACGGTTCTATCATTGAACCGTAGTTCAACCCCGTTATTTTTTACGGCTACGTACAATAAATTTATCAGATTTATTTTTCTTGCTACGCGTTTTGTAACCAAGTGTTGGTTTACCCCATGGAGACATTGGTGATTTACGTCCGATTGGAGCGCGTCCTTCACCACCACCGTGTGGATGGTCGTTAGGGTTCATTACAGATCCACGTACAGTTGGACGTTTACCTAACCAACGATTACGACCTGCTTTACCAATGTTGATTAATTCGTGTTGTTCATTACCAACTTGACCGATTGAAGCACGGCAAGTAGCAAGAATTAAACGAACTTCACCAGAATTTAAACGTACAAGTACGTATTTTCCTTCTTTACCAAGCACTTGAGCGCTTGTTCCAGCAGAGCGAACTAATTGTCCACCTTTACCTGGTTTTAATTCGATGTTGTGGATTACTGTACCAACAGGAATGTTAGCAAGTGGTAATGCATTACCCGGCTTGATATCAGCCTCTGGTCCTGACATAACTTCTAATCCAACTTCTAAATTTTTCGGTGCAAGAATGTAGCGTTTCTCACCGTCTACATAATTGATTAACGCGATGTTAGCAGATCTGTTTGGATCATACTCGATTGTAGCAACGCGTCCTGGAATGCCATCTTTGTCACGTTTAAAATCGATTACACGATATTGACGCTTATGACCTCCACCTTGATGACGAACAGTTAACTTACCTTGGTTATTACGGCCGCCTTTTCTGTGTAAAGGAGCAAGCAATGACTTCTCAGGAGTACTTGTAGTGATTTCACTAAAGTCTGAAGACGTCATGTTACGTCGACCATTAGAGGTAGGTTTGTATTTTTTAATCGCCATTTGTGTTCCCTCCTCTTCTAAATATTATTAAGCTTCAAAGAATTCGATTTCTTTGCTGTCAGCTGTTAATTTAACAATTGCCTTACGACGTTTGTTTGTGTATCCTCCGAAACGTCCCATACGTTTGAATTTACCTTTATAGTTCATGATGTTAACTTTTTCAACTTTTACGCCAAAGATTTCTTCAACAGCATCTTTAACTTGAGTTTTATTAGCTCTTACATCAACTTCAAACGTGTATTTTTTATCAACCATTAAATCAGTAGAACGTTCAGTGATAACGGGGCGCTTAATCGTATCGCGTGCATCCATTATGCAAGCACCTCCTCTACTTTTTCAACCGCTGCTTTTGTCATGATTAATTTATCATGGTTTAAAACATCTAAAACTGTAATTCCAGTAGCTGTAACAACTGTTACCCCCGGGATGTTACGAGCAGATAATGCTACGTTCTCATCAAGGTCAGCAGTAACGATTAATGCTTTCTTCTCAATAGAAAGGCCACCTAGTACCGCTTTGAAATCTTTTGTTTTAGGCGCATCAAAAGCAAGGTTTTGTAATACTAAAATATTTTCTTCTAATACTTTAGTAGATAATGCAGATTTAATTGCTAATCTACGAACTTTTTTAGGTAATTTGTAGCTGTAGCTACGTGGAACTGGTCCAAATACTGTTCCACCACCACGCCATTGTGGAGATCTGATAGATCCTTGACGTGCACGTCCTGTACCTTTTTGGCGCCATGGCTTACGTCCACCACCAGCAACCTCAGAACGAATTTTAGTTTTATGAGTTCCTTGACGTAAAGAAGCTCTTTGCATAACAACTGCTTCGAATAAAACATGTTTGTTAGGCTCGATACCAAATACTGATTCGTTTAATTCGATATCTCCAGCTTGCGTACCGTCTTGGTTGAATAATGCAACTTTAGGCATTCTTATTTCCTCCTTTCCAGATTAATAATTATGCTTTAACAGCAGTTTTGATTTTTAATAAAGCTTTTCTAGCTCCAGGTACATTACCTTTAATTAGAAGAAGATTGCGTTCTGCATCTACTTTAACGATTTCTAAGTTTTGAACAGTGATTTGCTCTCCACCCATACGTCCTGGCAATGCTTTACCTTTAAATACACGGTTTGGTGCTACAGGTCCCATTGAACCTGGACGACGATGATAACGAGATCCGTGAGCCATTGGTCCACGAGATTGTCCATGGCGCTTAATTGAACCTTGGAAACCTTTCCCTTTAGAGATACCTGTTACATCTACTATATCGCCCTCAGCGAAAATACTTACATTGACTTCTTGACCAACCTCGTACTCATCCACGCTAACATCTCTAAATTCACGAACGAAGCGCTTAGGAGCAGTACTTGCTTTAGCAACGTGACCTTGTTCAGGTTTGTTAGCTAACTTTTCACGTTTGTTTTCAAAACCGATTTGAACTGCAGTATAGCCATCAGCTTCAACAGTTTTCGTTTGAAGAACAACGTTCTCAGCAGCTTCAACTACTGTTACAGGGATAAGATTGCCATTTTCAGCGAATACTTGAGTCATACCTATTTTTCTTCCTAAGATTCCTTTGGTCATTTAAGTCACACCTCCTGATAGTTTAAATGTTTATTTCAATTATAATTTAATTTCGATATCTACACCTGACGGTAAATCCAGACGCATTAGTGAATCAACTGTTTGTGGAGTTGGGTTCACGATGTCGATTAGACGTTTATGCGTACGCATTTCAAACTGTTCACGAGAATCTTTATATTTATGAACCGCACGTAAGATTGTGTATATAGACTTTTCAGTTGGTAACGGAATTGGTCCAGATACAGCAGCACCAGAACGTTTTGCAGTTTCAACAATTTTCTCAGCTGATTGATCTAAAATTCTATGATCATACGCTTTTAAACGAATACGAATTTTTTGTTTTGCCATTATTTTCCCTCCTTTTCGCCTATTTTAGAATAGACATTCTCCGTAGGAATTTCCCACACACTCGCCATGGCAAAGCGGCCGGGTGTGTCAGCAACCTCCCACATCATCGCAGTCAAAGACCAACATTGTCTATTATACATAAAAACGCCTAGAAAAGCAACAACTATTATTATTTTTCTTTCGTTTTAGTACACTCAGATTATTATACATATACTGCCATGATATTTCAAGGCAATGTATAATAGTCAGTCAATTAAATATGAAAACGACTAATTTTAACTGATCTCTTAACAGCACTTTCTTATTCTAACAAATATCAATACTATATTATATAGAAAGATTTTGGAAACCTACTTTCTTCTATAATATGTACATCTATCTATTATAGCTTTTCTCCTAACTATTTAAACATGAAGCTTCAGGAGAATAATAGATATTTCTATACAATTTAAGCACAAAAAAACAAGCTGACTAATCAGCTTGTTTTTTCTATTATAAGTTATTACTCAACGATAGTAGCAACGACACCAGCGCCTACTGTACGTCCACCTTCACGAATAGAGAATTTAGTTCCTTCTTCGATAGCGATAGAAGAAATTAATTCAACATCCATTTCGATGTTATCGCCAGGCATAACCATTTCTACGCCTTCAGGTAAGTTACAAATACCAGTTACATCAGTTGTACGGAAGTAGAACTGTGGACGGTAGTTTGTGAAGAATGGAGTATGACGTCCACCTTCTTCTTTTGATAATACGTAAACTTCAGCTTTGAATTTTACGTGTGGAGTAATTGTACCTGGTTTTGCTAATACTTGACCACGTTGGATATCTTCACGAGCAACCCCACGAAGAAGTGCACCGATGTTATCTCCAGCTTCTGCATAGTCAAGTAATTTACGGAACATTTCAACACCAGTTACAGTAGTTGATTTTTTCTCTTCAGCTAAACCGATGATGTCTACAACGTCACCAACTTTAACTTGTCCACGCTCAACACGACCAGTAGCAACTGTACCACGACCAGTGATTGAGAATACATCCTCAACTGGCATCATGAATGGTTTGTCAGTGTCACGAGTTGGTGTTGGGATATATTCGTCAACCGCAGCCATAAGCTCGATAACTTTTTCTTCCCAAGCAGCATCTCCTTCAAGAGCTTTAAGAGCAGAACCTTTAATTACAGGAATATCATCACCAGGGAATTCATATTC
This sequence comes from Niallia alba, assembly GCF_012933555.1. Classification (GTDB taxonomy): domain Bacteria; phylum Bacillota; class Bacilli; order Bacillales; family Cytobacillaceae; genus Niallia; species Niallia alba. The sequence goes on along the minus strand of NZ_JABBPK010000001.1, from coordinate 143,936 downwards.
TGATAATAGGTCACGTACTTCCATTTCTACTAATTCTAATAATTCTTCGTCATCAACCATATCACATTTGTTTAAGAATACTACTAAGTGAGGTACACCAACTTGACGAGAAAGAAGAATGTGCTCACGAGTTTGTGGCATTGGACCATCAGTAGCAGATACTACTAAGATACCGCCGTCCATTTGTGCAGCACCAGTGATCATGTTTTTAACATAGTCAGCATGTCCTGGGCAGTCAACGTGTGCATAGTGACGAGTTTCAGTTTCATACTCAACGTGTGCAGTTGAGATTGTAATTCCACGCTCACGCTCTTCTGGAGCAGCGTCGATTTGATCATAACCGCGAGCTTCAGCTCCACCTGCTTTTGCAAGTACAGTTGTGATAGCAGCTGTTAAAGTAGTTTTACCATGGTCAACGTGACCAATAGTTCCAATATTTACGTGTGGCTTTGAACGATCGTATTTAGCTTTTGCCATTAGGAAAATCCTCCTTTGATTTGTAAAAAATTAAGTATTTTTATAGAGCTGTGATTATTCATCACAGCTTTATTGCTTACATAGTAGTTATACTTCATTAAAAAGGTAAAATCAACAATTACCCTTTATTTTTTTTGATGATCTCTTCAGAGATTGATTTTGGTACTTCTTCATAATGGTCAAACACCATTGAGAACACACCGCGACCTTGCGTGCTTGAACGTAATGTCGTAGCATAACCAAACATTTCAGATAGAGGAACCATCGCACGAACTACTTGTGCGTTACCACGAGCTTCCATACCTTCTACACGTCCACGACGTGAAGTGATGTTACCCATGATATCACCCATGTATTCTTCTGGAATGATAACTTCTACTCTCATAACAGGTTCAAGAATTACAGGATTACATTTAGATGCTGCATTTTTCAATGCCATTGAAGCAGCGATTTTGAACGCCATTTCAGATGAGTCAACATCATGGTATGATCCATCAAATAATTTAGCTTTGATGTCAACCAATGGGTAACCAGCAAGTACTCCTCTTTGTAATGCATCTTCTAGACCAGCTTGAACTGGAGCGATGTATTCACGTGGAACAACACCACCGACGATAGCATTTTCAAATTCGAATCCTTTACCTTCTTCATTTGGAGCGAATTCGATCCAAACGTGACCATATTGTCCACGACCACCAGATTGACGAGTGAATTTACCTTCAACTGCAGCAGATGAACGGAATGTTTCACGGTAAGCAACCTGAGGTGCACCAACATTAGCTTCTACCTTGAATTCACGACGCATACGGTCTACAAGAATGTCTAAGTGAAGTTCACCCATACCTGCAATGATAACTTGACCAGTTTCCTGGTTAGTATGTGCACGGAATGTTGGATCTTCTTCTTGTAATTTTTGTAGCGCAGTTGTCATTTTGTCTTGGTCAGCTTTTGATTTTGGCTCAATAGACAATTCGATAACTGGTTCTGGGAATTCCATGGATTCTAAGATTACTAAGTTCTTTTCATCACACAGAGTATCTCCAGTTGTAGTATCTTTTAAACCAACTGCTGCTGCGATATCACCTGCATATACTTCTGTGATCTCTTGACGGCTATTCGCATGCATTTGAAGGATACGTCCTACACGCTCGCGTTTGCCTTTTGTAGAGTTTTGTACATAAGAACCTGAGCTCAATGTACCAGAATATACACGGAAGAATGTCAGTTTACCAACGAATGGATCTGTCATTACTTTGAATGCAAGAGCAGCAAATGCTTCATCATCACTTGAATGCTTTTCAATTACTTCATCAGAATCAGGAGCAGTACCTTTAATTGCAGGTACATCTAATGGTGATGGTAAGTAATCAATTACAGCATCAAGCATTGGTTGAACACCTTTGTTTTTGAAAGCAGATCCACAGATTACTGGATAGAATTCAACGTTAACTGTACCTTTACGGATAGCAGCTTTTAACTCATCAGTAGTGATTTCCTCACCACCAAGGTATTTTTCCATTAGATCTTCATCAAGTTCAGCTACAGCTTCAACCAATTTTTCATGGTATTCATCAGCTAACTCTTTGTACTCTTCTGGAATTTCACGTTCTTGAACATCTGTTCCTAGGTCATTACCGTAGAAAGTTGCTTTCATTTCAACTAAGTCAATGATACCTTCGAATTGATCTTCAGCACCAATCGGTAGTTGAATTGCATGAGCGTTTGCTTGTAAACGATCATGTAAAGTTTTTAATGAATAAAGGAAGTCTGCACCGATTTTATCCATTTTGTTTACGAATACTACACGAGGTACACCGTATGTTGTAGCTTGACGCCAAACAGTTTCTGTTTGTGGCTCAACACCAGATTGAGCATCAAGTACTGCAACCGCACCATCAAGTACACGAAGAGAACGTTCAACTTCAACAGTGAAGTCTACGTGCCCTGGAGTATCGATAATGTTTACACGGTTACCTTTCCATTGTGCAGTTGTTGCCGCTGAAGTAATGGTAATTCCACGCTCTTGTTCTTGCTCCATCCAGTCCATTTGAGATGCACCTTCATGAGTTTCACCAATTTTGTGGATACGACCAGTGTAATAAAGTACACGCTCAGTTGTAGTCGTTTTACCAGCATCAATATGGGCCATGATACCAATATTACGAGTGTTTTCTAAGGAGAACTCTCTTGCCATTTGGTCTTTCTCCTTTCATAATGAAAGTATTTTTGTATATTATAATCTTACCAACGGTAGTGAGCAAACGCTTTGTTCGCTTCAGCCATTTTGTGTGTATCTTCACGTTTCTTAACAGATGCACCAGTGTTGTTAGCTGCATCCAAGATTTCGTTAGCTAGTCTCTCTTCCATTGTTTTCTCACCGCGAAGACGAGCATAGTTAACTAACCAGCGAAGACCTAAAGTTGTACGTCTTTCAGGACGAACCTCCACTGGAACTTGATAGTTAGAACCACCAACACGGCGTGCTCTTACTTCAAGAACTGGCATGATATTCTTTAATGCTTGATCAAATACTTCAATCGCTTCTTTTCCAGAACGCTCAGCAACGATTTCGAATGCTGAATATAGGATAGCTTGCGATTTTCCTCTTTTACCATCGATCATCATTTTATTGATTAAACGAGATACAAGCTTTGAATTGTAAATCGGATCTGGTAATACGTCTCTTTTTGCTACAGGACCTTTACGTGGCATTTGATTTCCTCCTTTCGATTATGCTATAAATTCTAGTTTATTATTTTTTTGCTGCTTTTGGTTTTTTCGTACCGTATTTAGAACGACCTTGCATACGGTTGTTAACTCCAGCAGTATCAAGCGCACCGCGTACGATATGATAACGTACCCCCGGTAAATCTTTTACACGTCCTCCACGGATTAGTACAACACTATGTTCTTGTAGGTTGTGACCAATACCAGGAATGTATGCTGTTACTTCGATACCGTTTGTTAAACGAACACGTGCATATTTACGTAATGCAGAGTTTGGTTTTTTCGGTGTCATTGTACCAACACGAGTACATACCCCACGTTTTTGAGGTGATGATACGTTTGTTTGTGCTTTTTTGAAACTGTTATAACCTTTGTTTAACGCAGGAGACTTCGACTTCTCTTCAGCAGATTGACGAGGCTTGCGCACTAATTGGTTAATTGTTGGCATTTCTTTTTCCTCCCTTCCTTTATGTTTGAAGCCCACACATCCAGGTGGTTCATATTAGGGCAAAAACAAAGTTCTCATGGTTAATTCCATAAAAACAGTTTTAATTAATTATGGCAACAGTTGCTGCGCCTACTTCTATTCCGCATGATTCGCCAAGCTTCCTCATGGATTCAACAAGTATAATGGGAATATTCACTTCTTCAGCTACCTCGGATACCTTTCTCTTTAACATTGGATCAGCATCTTCTGCAACGATAACTTCTGTCGCTATTCCTTTTTTTAACGCTTTTACTGTTTGCTTTGTTCCTACTACTATTTTTCTTGCCTGTTGCACTTTTTCATAAGACATATTATATCCTCCAAAGTAACAGGTGAATAGGAGCACCTTTGATATAGTATCATCTATAATTTCAGATGTCAATTATTTTCCTAGAAAACTTTTATAGAGATAACTAGATTGTTTTCGAAAGGTCATGGCTTACGAGAGATTATATCTTCTCTTCTTTATGATAGAGTCGATATAATCCTCGTAATATCCAAGTCCTTATAGATATTAATCATTTATAGGAACGTATTATTCTACAGTAACTGATTCTTCTGTTAGTTCTTCTGCAGTAATAGGTTCAGCATGACGATATCTTGGCATACCCGTTCCAGCTGGAACTAATTTACCAATAATTACATTCTCTTTCAATCCTAATAACTCATCGCGCTTGCCTTTAATTGCAGCATCTGTAAGAACTCTTGTAGTTTCTTGGAACGATGCAGCTGACAAGAATGAATCTGTTTCAAGAGATGCTTTCGTAATACCAAGCAATACTGGTCTTCCTGTAGCAGGAAGTTTTCCTTCTCTTAAAGCTTTTGCGTTTGCATCAGTAAATTGGTGAATATCTAGTAGTGTACCTGGTAATACTTCTGTCTCACCAGCATCTACTACTCTGATTTTGCGAAGCATTTGGCGAACCATCACCTCTACGTGTTTATCACCAATTTCTACCCCTTGCATACGATAAACTTTCTGTACTTCACGAAGTAAATATTCTTGTACTGCTGTAACGTTTTTCACTTTAATTAATTCTTTCGGATCAATAGAACCTTCTGTTAATTCCTGCCCTTGTTCTACTACATCATCAACTTTCACTTTCAGTCTTGCTGTATAAGGAGCAGTATATGTTCTAGTTTCTAATTCACCTTGAACTACAATTTCGTGTTGACGGTCTCTACCTTCATTGATACCAACAACAACCCCTGCCATTTCAGTAATAACGGCTTGCCCTTTTGGATTACGAGCTTCGAATATTTCCTGAATACGAGGTAAACCTTGTGTAATATCATCTCCAGCAACACCACCAGTATGGAATGTACGCATCGTTAACTGTGTACCAGGTTCCCCGATGGATTGCGCAGCTATAATACCAACAGCTTCTCCTACTTCCACCTCTTGGCCAGTTGCTAGGTTGCGACCATAACATTTTTTACATACTCCATGACGAGTATTACATGTAAATGCAGAACGAATCCACACTTCTTCAATATTAGCTCCTACTATTTCCACAGCTAAATCTTCTGTAATAAGTCCATTTTCAGGAACAATAACTTCCTTCGTTTCTGGATGTCTAATAGCCTTTCTTGCATAACGGCCAATTAAACGCTCATCAAGAGATTCAATAATTTCTGTACCTTCTCTAAGAGCAGAAACTAACAATCCTCTATCTGTACCACAATCATCATCACGGACAATAACATCCTGTGCTACATCCACTAGACGACGAGTTAAGTAACCAGAGTCTGCTGTTTTCAGTGCTGTATCGGCAAGACCTTTACGAGCACCGTGAGTAGAGATAAAGTACTCTAATACTGTTAATCCTTCACGGAAACTTGAGATAATCGGTAACTCGATAATTCTACCAGCCGGGTTGGCCATCAAACCACGCATACCAGCAAGCTGTGTAAAGTTAGATGCGTTACCACGAGCACCTGAGTCACTCATCATAAAGATTGGATTTCGTTTATCCAATGATTTCATTAGCTTCGCTTGAATTGTATCTTTCGCAGCACTCCAGATAGAAATTACGCGATCGTAACGTTCTTCCTCTGTAATTAATCCGCGTTTAAATTGTTTCATGACATTATCAACTTTACTTTGTGCTTCGTCGATAATTTCTTGTTTTTCACCTAATACAACGATATCAGCCACACCAACTGTAATACCGGCTTTTGTAGAATGTTTAAATCCTAAGTCTTTCATTCTATCCAACATCTTAGAAGTTTCAGTGATCTTGAATCGTTTAAATACTTCAGCGATTATATTCCCTAAAATTTTCTTTTTAAACGGATCAATAATCTGTAACTCTCTGATAGCAGCAGGAACATCTACACCTGGCTCAACAAAGTATCTCTCAGGAGTTTTTTCTTCTAAATTTGTTTTAGTCGGTTCGTTAATGTATGGGAAAGATTTCGGCAAAATTTCATTGAATATTAATTTACCAACTGTTGTTAATAACAATTGTTTATTTTGCTCTTCTGTAAATGTTTCATTGTTTAAAGAGCTAGCACGCACTGCTACACGTGTGTGTAAATGTACGTAACCATTTTGGTAAGCCAATATTGCTTCGCTCGTATCATTGAAGATACTACCTTCTCCAACTGCACCTTCACGTTCTAATGTTAGGTAGTAGTTTCCTAATACCATATCCTGTGAAGGAGTAACAACTGGTTTACCATCTTTAGGATTCAAGATATTTTGAGCTGCAAGCATAAGTAAGCGCGCTTCCGCTTGTGCCTCAGAAGATAAAGGAACGTGAACCGCCATTTGGTCACCGTCAAAGTCAGCATTGTACGCTGTACATACTAGCGGATGTAGACGAATCGCACGGCCTTCTACTAAAGTAGGTTCAAACGCTTGAATTCCCAATCTATGTAGAGTTGGGGCGCGGTTAAGCAATACTGGATGCTCTTTAATCACTTCTTCAAGTACATCCCACACTTCTGGTTGAAGTCTTTCGATTTTTCTTTTTGCAGACTTAATATTATGAGCAATACCTTTTTCAACTAACTCTTTCATAACGAAAGGTTTAAACAATTCAATTGCCATCTCTCTAGGCAAACCACATTGATACATCTTTAAGTTCGGACCAACAACAATAACAGAACGTCCAGAATAGTCAACACGTTTTCCTAGTAAGTTTTGACGGAAACGTCCTTGCTTACCTTTTAGCATGTGAGATAGTGATTTAAGTGGTCTGTTACCAGGACCTGTTACCGGACGACCACGACGACCATTATCAATCAATGCATCAACCGCTTCTTGAAGCATACGTTTTTCGTTTTGAACGATTATACTTGGTGCTCCTAAGTCTAATAATCTTTTTAAGCGATTATTACGGTTAATAACGCGGCGATATAAATCATTTAGGTCAGAAGTAGCAAAACGTCCACCGTCTAATTGAACCATCGGGCGTAATTCTGGAGGAATTACCGGAAGTACGTCAAGAATCATCCAAGAAGGTTCATTACCAGAACCACGGAATGCTTCTAATACTTCTAATCTTTTAATTGCACGAGTTCTTCTTTGACCTTGTGCAGTTTTCAATTCTTCTTTTAATGCTTCTACATCTTTATTTAAATCAATGTCAGATAGTAGTTTTTTGATTGATTCAGCTCCCATAGAAGCTTGGAATTTCACTCCGTATTTATCACGATATGCTCGATATTCTTTTTCAGAAAGAAGTTGTTTTTTCTCAAGAGCAGTATCACCTGGATCTGTTACTACGTAAGAAGCAAAATAAATAACTTCTTCCAACGCACGTGGAGACATATCCAACACAAGACCCATACGGCTAGGAATCCCTTTAAAATACCAAATATGTGAAACTGGTGCTGCTAATTCGATATGACCCATACGTTCACGACGAACCTTTGCACGTGTAACTTCTACTCCACAGCGATCACAAACTACACCTTTGTATCTAACACGCTTGTATTTACCACAGTGACATTCCCAGTCTTTTGTAGGACCAAAAATACGCTCACAGAACAAGCCATCTTTTTCCGGTTTTAAAGTACGATAGTTAATTGTTTCTGGCTTTTTAACTTCACCAAATGACCAAGAACGGATTTTGTCTGGTGAAGCTAGACCTATTTTCATATATTCAAAATTATTAACATCCAACAAGGGTCCTACCTCCCTTTCGATCTTCAGGCTTTTCGCCTTACTTAAAAACTTCTTAAAAACATTTATAATCAAAGACAGGCCGTCACAAAAGGGTCTGACCTCACGTGAATAATCTATTTATAAAAGATATATAAGGATCTTCTATCTAGATGTCTTCATGGTGGAGTCTGACCCTTTCGTTTTTAGACAGGCCATGTTCATTACTTTATTATTCTTGCATGCCTACCTTTTCTGACTCAGGCTCTTTTGTTTCCGAAACAATTGTTAGAGATTCAGCTTGATGAATTTCATCATCATCATCTGTGTCTCTCATTTCAATTTCTTCCTCTGTGCTAGATAAGATTTTTACATCTAAACCTAAGCTTTGCAGCTCTTTCATTAATACGCGGAATGATTCAGGTACTCCTGGTTCTGGAACATTTTCCCCTTTAACAATTGCTTCGTACGTTTTCACACGACCAACAACATCATCTGATTTAACGGTAAGAATTTCTTGCAAAGTATAAGCCGCTCCATAAGCTTCAAGCGCCCAAACCTCCATCTCTCCAAAACGCTGACCACCGAATTGAGCTTTTCCTCCTAGTGGCTGCTGCGTTACTAAAGAATATGGTCCAGTAGAACGTGCATGCAGTTTATCATCAACCATGTGAGCAAGTTTGATCATATACATAACGCCCACAGATACACGGTTATCAAATGGTTCACCTGTACGTCCGTCATATAGTACTGTTTTAGCATCTTGCGCCATTCCAGCTTCTCTAATCGTTTCCCAAACATCTTCTTCACGAGCTCCATCAAATACCGGAGATGCAACATGGATACCTAGGCTTCTTGCAGCCATTCCAAGATGCAATTCTAATACCTGACCGATGTTCATACGTGATGGTACACCTAGTGGGTTTAACATGATATCAACTGGTGTTCCGTCTGGTAAATACGGCATATCTTCTTCAGGTAAAATTCGGGAGATAACCCCTTTGTTACCATGACGACCTGCCATCTTATCACCTTCATGGATTTTACGTTTTTGAACAATATATACACGAACTAATTGGTTAACTCCTGGTGGTAATTCATCTCCATCTTCTCTATTGAAGACTTTAACATCATGAACAATACCGCCTCCACCATGTGGAACACGTAAACTTGTATCACGAACTTCACGTGCTTTTTCACCAAAGATAGCATGTAACAAGCGTTCCTCTGCTGTTAATTCTGTTACCCCTTTAGGTGTAACTTTACCAACTAGCAAGTCTCCATCTTTCACTTCTGCACCAATACGAATAATACCGCGATCATCTAAGTTGCGTAATGCATCTTCCCCAACATTCGGGATATCACGTGTAATTTCTTCTGGTCCTAACTTTGTATCGCGAGACTCTGATTCATATTCTTCAATATGAATAGATGTATAAACATCATCTTTAACTAAGCGCTCGCTCATGATAATAGCATCCTCGTAGTTGTATCCATCCCATGTCATAAAGGCAACTAATACGTTACGTCCAAGAGCTAATTCTCCAAGTTCCATAGAAGGTCCATCTGCTAGAACTTCCCCTTTGACTACCTTATCACCAACAGCAACAATTGGGCGTTGGTTATAACATGTTCCTTGGTTTGAACGGGTAAATTTAAGCATTTTATACTTATCAAGATTACCTTTAACTTCTTGACCATCTACTTCAGAAATACGTCTTACCCAAACTCCACGTGCTTCTACATGTTCAACAATACCAGGATGCTTACAAATAACAGCGGCACCGGAGTCTTTTCCTGAAACATACTCCATTCCAGTTCCTACCATCGGAGCTTCTGGTTGCATTAAAGGTACTGCTTGACGTTGCATGTTTGCTCCCATCAGAGCACGGTTCGAGTCATCGTTTTCTAAGAACGGAATACAAGCTGTTGCTGGAGAAACTACTTGCTTTGGTGATACGTCCATATAGTCTACACGATCACGTTTGACAACAACGTTCTCATCACGGAAACGTGCAACAACATCTTCATCCAAGAAAGAACCGTCTTCTCCTAATCGAGCATTCGCTTGGGCAACTACATAGTTATCTTGTTCATCAGCAGTTAAGTAATCAATTCGTGATGATACTTTACCTGTTTCAGGGTCAACACGTCGATACGGTGTCTCAATAAATCCAAATCGATTCACTTTTGCATAAGAAGATAAAGAGTTAATTAAACCAATGTTTGGTCCCTCTGGTGTCTCAATCGGACACATACGGCCATAGTGAGAATAGTGAACGTCACGCACTTCCATTCCCGCACGTTCTCGCGTTAAACCACCAGGTCCTAATGCAGACAAACGACGTTTATTCGTTAATTCTGCTAATGGATTTGTTTGGTCCATAAACTGAGAAAGCTGAGAGCTTCCAAAGAATTCTTTAGTAGATGCAATTACTGGTCGAATATTGATTAATTGCTGCGGTGTAATTGTATTTGTATCTTGAATGGACATTCTTTCACGTACAACACGTTCCATTCGTGATAGACCAATTCGGAATTGATTTTGTAGCAATTCACCTACAGAACGAATACGTCTATTCCCTAAATGATCAATATCATCTGTTAAACCTACACCATGTAATAAGTTAAAGAAATAGCTGATAGACGCAATTATGTCTGCAGGAGAGATGTTTTTCACAGCTTCTTCTACATATGCATTACTAATAACATTAATTTCTTTGTCACCTTCATCTAATGGTGAATAAATTTTTACCGATTGAACCACAACATCATCTTCTAAAACGCCGCCATATGGGCTTAACTTTTTAAATCCAATATTGTTTTCTAGATTCGGAATAATACGATCAAGTGCACGGCGATCTAAAAGAGTTCCCTTTTCAGCAATGATTTCTCCTGTTTCAGGATCCACAAGTGTTTCAGCCAAGCGTTGACCGAACAATCTATTTTTAATGTGAAGCTTCTTGTTAATTTTATAACGACCTACATTGGCAAGATCATATCTTTTTGGATCAAAGAATCTTGAAACCAATAGACTTTTTGCATTTTCAACAGTAGGTGGCTCACCAGGACGAAGACGCTCATAAATTTCTAATAGCGCTTTGTCTGTTCCCTCGGTGTTATCTTTTTCTAAAGTATTTCGTAAATATTCATTGTCACCAATCAATTCAATAATCTCTTGGTCAGAGCCAAATCCTAATGCACGTAACAGAACTGTAACTGGAAGTTTACGAGTACGGTCAATACGTACATAAACAACATCCTTAGCATCTGTTTCATACTCTAGCCAAGCTCCACGGTTAGGAATTACAGTTGCTGTAAATCCTTTTTTTCCGTTTTTATCAATTTTCCCATTATAATACACACTTGGAGAACGTACTAACTGAGAAACGATAACTCGCTCCGCACCGTTAATAATAAAAGTACCAGTTTCAGTCATAAGCGGGAAATCACCCATGAATACATCTTGGTCTTTTACTTCTCCTGTTTCTTTATTCACAAGACGGACTTTCACACGTAAAGGCGCTGAATATGTAACATCTCGTTCTTTCGATTCTTCCACTGAATACTTAGGTTCCCCTAAGCTGTAATCAATGAAATCAAGTGATAAATTGCCAGTAAAATCTTCAATAGGCGAAATGTCCTGGAACATTTCTCGCAATCCCTCATCTAAAAACCATTGATAGGAAGAGGTTTGGATTTCAATAAGATTTGGTAATTCTAAAACCTCACTAATTCTTGCGTAGCTTCTGCGCTGGCGGTGTCGTCCATACTGAACAAGTTGACCTGTCAACTGATTCACCCCTCAAATCAAACGTTATAGTACATCTATTTACATCTTATCAAAAGGATATAAACCCTTTTTTATAAGACAAAAAGAAAAAGGGTTTTCCAATAAAAACCGCATTTTCATATTTCTAATATTATTCTGTTAGTTTTTCCTTTTAACACCAATTTTATACAATGAGTTAGATAAAATTGCGAGTTTCAGAAAAATATTATATTGGCATTATACAATGCTATCACAACAAAAAGGACTAGTCAATCTTTTTTGCTTGAATTATAAAATACCCTTTTTTCTTTTCTACTACATTTACTTCTTTAAAAAACGCTTCTAATTTCGCAATAGCAGACGGGGCTCCTTGTTTCTTTTGAATCACAACCCAAAGTTCACCATTTGCAGCTAAACGTTCATAACTTTGCTCAAGAATATCATGTACAACTTTCTTTCCTGCTCTAATCGGCGGATTCGTTAAAATGGAAGCAAACTTCTCACCTTTCACACCAAGAAGTCGATCACTTTCATAGATTTGAATATTTCCAACGCCATTTTGCCGCGCATTTTCTTGAGCCAATTCAATAGCACGTAAGTTGACATCTACCATATGAACCATTCTATCTGGAGCTTCCTTTGCAATAGAAAGACCTATTGGACCATAACCACAACCTACATCCAATATATCTCCATCTAGGTTCGGAAATGTATAAGATTCTATTAATAGTCTAGAACCAAAATCTACTTCTCTTTTGGAAAAAACCCCATTATCTGTTTTAAAACGTATTGTATTGCCTTTGAGCGTAAAATTCCAGTAATTTGGATCGCTATTTACATTCTGGGTTCGGGAATAATAATGTTCTGACATACGAACACCTCCTTAGGAGAATTTATATAAGGAAGACTACTACTTGAGGATGATTACAACGCTCATTTGCATGGCAATCAATTAAAAAAGTGCAGATGACTCTTCAAGCTATCACATCCAGTTAGAAGTTATTCATAACCTTTCCCATAAAGCAAATCATTCTTCTATAAAGCTAGAGAGTGAATTCACTTACACAAAAAGATGGTTTAGCTCCGTTCTAACTTAGCAGATTAGAATCAGCCTTTTTCTTAAGTCTCACGCACTTTAGGAAAAAAAAGCCCGCTATTATAGCGAGCTTCTTTTTAACTAACATTACTTAACTTCAACGTTAGCTCCAACTTCTTCAAGTTTAGCTTTGATTTCTTCAGCTTCTTCTTTAGAAGCTCCTTCTTTAACAGCTTTTGGAGTGTTGTCAACAAGTTCTTTTGCTTCTTTAAGACCAAGACCTGTGATTTCACGTACAACTTTGATAACTTTGATTTTTTGATCTCCAGCAGATGCAAGAACTACATCAAACTCAGTTTTTTCTGCAGCAGCTTCTCCGCCACCTGCAACTACAGCTACAGGAGCAGCAGCAGTTACTCCAAATTCTTCTTCAATCGCTTTTACTAAATCGTTTAATTCTAAAACAGTCATATTTTTAACTGCTTCTAAGATTTGTTCTTTAGACATTATATGTTTCCTCCTTGTTTTTTGGGTTTTTATGATACGTTTCCGTATAAAATATTAAGCGCCTTGTTCTTCTTTTTGATCTGCAACTGCTTTTGTAGCAAGAGCAAGGTTGCGGATTGGTGCTTGAAGAACGCTGAGTAACATAGAAAGTAAACCTTCGCGTGATGGAAGTTCAGCTAGAGCTTTCACTTCTTCAACAGTTGCTAAGTTTCCTTCGATTACTCCTGCTTTAATTTCTAACGCTTCATGTTTTTTAGCGAAGTCGTTTAAAATTTTTGCTGGTGCAACAACATCCTCATTACTGAACGCAATAGCGTTTGGACCAGTTAATGATTCGTTTAAACCTGCTAATTCAACAGATTCTGCAGCACGGCGAGTTAAAGAGTTTTTGAAAACTTTGAACTCGATTCCTGCGTCACGAAGTTGTTTACGAAGTTCAGTTACTTCTGAAACAGTCAAACCACGGTAGTCAACAACGATAGTTGATTTACTTGCTTTGAATTTCTCAGCAATATCAGATACTATTTGTTTCTTTTGTTCGATTACGCTGCTCATCTTTACACCTCCTGTAGAATTTCTACATTCATACCGACAAATAAAATCCTCCATATCTTTTTAGACATGGAGGTGTATACAATAGTCGTTCTCACAACTGATCAAATAATCTATCGTATTACCTCGGTAGGAAATTAAGCTTATATAAGCACCTACTGTCTACGGTACAAATGTTATTTATTTTTTCAACAAGATGAAGTATATTCTATCTATCTTGTTTTGTCAAATACCAATTTTTATCAAACAGTAGAAGGATCTACTTTTACGCCAGGTCCCATTGTTGAAGTAACAGAAACGTTCTTCATGTAAGTTCCTTTTGCAGCTGCTGGTTTTGCTTTTGACATTGTATCAAAGATAGTTTTGAAGTTTTCAACTAGTTTTGCTTCATCGAAAGAAACTTTACCAATTGGAACATGTACATTACCAGCTTTATCTACGCGGTATTCTACTTTACCAGCTTTGATTTCGTTAACTGCTTTTGTTACATCAAATGTAACTGTACCAGTTTTAGGGTTTGGCATTAAACCTTTAGGTCCTAATACACGACCAAGTTTACCAACTTCACCCATCATGTCTGGAGTTGCAACGATTACGTCAAAATCAAACCAACCTTGTTGGATTTTAGTTATATATTCAGCATCGCCTACAAAGTCTGCTCCTGCTGCTTCTGCTTCTTTTAATTTTTCACCTTTAGCGAAAACTAAAACGCGTTGAGTTTTACCAGTTCCGTTCGGAAGAACTACTGCTCCACGGATTTGCTGATCAGCTTTCTTAGGATCTACTCCTAGACGGAAAGCAACCTCAACTGATGCATCAAATTTTGTAGTGCTAGTTTTTTTCACTAACTCAATTGCTTCTTGAATTGGGTAAGTTTTAGTACGATCAACAAGTTTGATAGCTTCTAAATACTTCTTACCTTTTTTAGCCATAACTTTATTTCCTCCTTGAATTGTGGTTTTAGCGGAATTACCTCCCACGAATAAAGGTTGCGACTAAAGATTCACCGTCGTCACAACCTTAATCAACACCAAGCCTATATAGGTTTAGTCTTCAATAACAATACCCATGCTGCGGGCTGTACCTTCAACCATGCGCATAGCTGCTTCAACATCAGCTGCGTTTAGATCAGGCATTTTTGTTTCAGCAATCTCGCGTACTTTATCACGCTTAACAGTTGCTACTTTATTACGATTTGGTTCACCTGAACCAGACTCAATACCAGCTGCTTTTTTAAGTAAAACTGCAGCAGGTGGAGTTTTTGTAATAAATGTAAATGAACGGTCTTCGAAAACCGTAATCTCAACAGGAATAATTAAACCAGCTTGTTCAGCTGTACGAGCGTTGAACTCCTTACAGAATCCCATAATATTTACGCCAGCTTGACCCAATGCAGGACCAACTGGTGGTGCCGGATTCGCTTTAGCTGCTGGGATTTGCAATTTAACAACTTTAATTACTTTTTTAGCCACGAGACACACCTCCTTAAAGTCCGTGATGTGGTAATAGGGGTTTCCCCTCCCACTCAACTTATCGTCTTTATATGAAATAAAGAAATTTGACAATATCTTATCTCTTTATGAGATATACTGACCTATGAAATAGTAACACTTTTTCAATATCATTTCAAGTTTTCTGGTTAAAATTTTTCAATTTGTGTAAAATCCAGTTCTACCGGGGTATCTCTTCCAAACATATTTACCAGTACTTTAACCTTCGCTTTATCTTTATCAATTTCCTCAACAGTCCCAGTGAAATTAGCAAATGGTCCTTCATTCACCTTCACTGTTTCTCCTAATTCAAACTCAATTTCAATTCTTTGTTCCTCAACACCCATGCGCTTCAGAATTACTTGGACTTCTTCTGGCAAAAGCGGAGTTGGTTTAGACCCTGAACCAGCAGAACCTACAAACCCAGTTACCCCAGGCGTATTACGCACTACATACCAAGAATCATCTGTCATAACAATTTCCACCAGCACATAACCTGGGAAAACTTTTCTTTTCACTACTTTTGTTTTACCATTTCTGATATCTGTTTCTTCTTCTTCAGGTACAACAACGCGGAAAATTTTATCTTGCATCGCCATTGTTTCTACCCTTTTTTCCAAATTGGCTTTTACTTTATTCTCATATCCAGAGTACGTATGCACTACATACCAGTTTTTTTCCATAAAAGAGGACTACTTCGTCCGTCCCTCCCTATAACTTTATTTTTATTTTTCGTGCTGTTTTTTATAGTATCTGTAAGGAACAAGTCATTTATTTTTCAGCAAATGAAAAAACCCGTTACCGGGCTTTTGTAAATGTTTCCTATCGTTTTACCATTATACCATGAGTAGACAACTGTTATTCAAGTATTAAACGAATAAGTTCAGAAATTCCTAAATCAACAACTGCGAAGAAGATAGCAAAAAAGACAACAGTCACAAGTACTGTGATTGTATAATTAGTTAACTCTTTCTTTTTCGGCCAACTAACCTTCCTTAATTCTCTACCAACTTCGCGAAAATACTTAACAGCACTTTGCATGTTTTGTTACCTCCATCTTTAAAGCGGGCAATTTATCCAAGATCGTTATTTTGTTTCTTTATGAACGGTATGAGCATTACAATTTTGACAAAATTTTTTCATTTCCAAACGTTCTGTTCCATTGTTACTCACAGTAGAATAATTTCTTGTCCCACATTTTTCACACGCTAATACAAGCTTTTTCCTCATTTTACCTACACCTACTACGTCCTTTATATCTACTCAAACTGTATCATGGACACGCGTAAGATGTCAATATCAGTAAATATTTGTTATTTCAAAAAACTATTTACGTCTATAGCGAAAATTCTCTTATTTCTAAATACCGCTCTAACTTTCTTTTCACCCTTTGCAAGGCATTATCAATAGACTTCACATGCCTATTCAACTCTTCAGAAATTTCTTGATAGGATTGACCATCAAGATATAGAGACAATACTTTTCTTTCTAAATCACTTAATAATTCAGACATTTTTATCTCAATGTGATCATACTCTTCCTGATTAATGATCAATTCTTCTGGATCAAGCACTTTTGCTCCAGATATAATATCCATTAACGTTCGATCAGATTCTTCATCATAGATGGGCTTGTCCAAAGAAACATACGAATTTAAAGGAATATGTTTCTGCCTAGTTGCCGTTTTGATAGCAGTAATGATTTGTCTTGTTATACATAATTCCGCAAACGCCTTAAACGAGGAGAGCTTGTCCTCCTTAAAATCACGGATTGCCTTATAGAGACCAATCATACCCTCTTGTACAATATCTTCTTTGTCTGCTCCGATTAAGAAATAGGATCTGGCTTTAGCTCGCACGAAGTTACGATACTTTTGAATTAAATAATCTAAAGCATCACTTTCCCCTTGGTGCACCAATTCCACTAACACTTCATCTTCAAGTTCCATATAATTTCCAATATATTCGTTACTCTTAGTCCAGTTGTCAGTACTCATACAGATCCCCCCGACCGTGCAATCATGGATAAATCCATTATACTCTAGCCTTTTTTTGAGCGTCAACAACTCATTTTTCTCCACGGCGCCATTTTTCGAAAATTTCTTCCACTTCTCTTGAAAGCGGAATCTTTGCAACCGGCTTTTTTTCTTTGATTTTCTTTACTTTTTTCCCGATTTCTTGCTCCATGCCAGCCATCTCTAACAATAATTCTCTCGCTGATTTTCGCAAAGCTCCTTGTCCAAAAATAGCCCATTGCTCTGTAAAATCAGATGTCGCAACATGTATTTGTGTTTTTCTGTTATTGAGCTCAATTGCTAATTTCTCAATACGTTCATCTGCGGTTTCATTTTCCCTAGTAAAAATAACTTCCACTTTATAATCCTTATATTTTTTCTCTGTGCCTTTTACATAGTACGCATCAAAAACAACAATTACCCTGTATCCAGAATAACCCTGATATTCTGCCATTTTCGCTACTAAAGTATCTCTCGCTGCTGCAAGGTCTCTATTCTTTAGGACGTTTAATTCTGGCCAAGCACCAATAATGTTATATCCGTCAACAATAAGAATGTCCATTATTATCCCTCAAGTGGATGGCGTTTCCGATATACCTCATACATTAAAAGTGCGGCTGCAACAGAAGCATTTAAAGAAGTAACAGCTCCGGCCATAGGTAAATGAATAAGAAAATCACATTTTTCCTTAATCAACCTTCCCATGCCTTTCCCTTCGCTGCCAATCACTAATCCTAATGGCATCGTTCCATCAAATCTGCGATAATCTTCACTTCCTTTTGCATCTGTTCCTGCAATCCATATCCCTCTCGTTTTAAGTTCATCTATCGTCCTTGCCATATTCGTTACACGTACAACTGGTATATGCTCAATAGCGCCAGTAGATGCTTTAGCAACAGTAGCTGTTAAGCCTACGGCTCTTCTTCGTGGAATAATAATCCCATGGGCACCTACTGCATCAGCAGTCCTCATAATGGAACCTAAATTATGTGGATCCTCAATTTCATCAAGCAGCAAGAAAAAAGGCGTTTCTTGCTTTTTTTCTGCCAGTGCAAACAAATCGTCTATTTCTGCATATTGATACGCAGCAACTTGAGCTACTACTCCTTGGTGATTTGCATCTACTAAGCTATCCAACTTTTTCTTCGGTACAAATTGAACAAGCACATTTGCTTGTTTCGCTAAACCAATTACGGTTTGCATTTGTCCCTTTTGAGAACCTTCAGCAATGAGTATTTTATTTACATCTCTTTCCGATTTTAACGCTTCAATTACTGCATTTTTTCCAACAATAAAGTCACTTGACACTTTTCGCTCCTCCTATTTGCTTTCAATGACAGAAAGAGCTGCTTTGATTATTTCTTCAAGTCGCTCTTCTTTCTTTGCTAAATATAAAAAACCTAATACCGCTTCAAAACCAGTGCTATATCGATAGGTCTGTACATCTGTATTTTTAGGTACTGTACCGGATTTTGCATTACGCCCTCTCTTCAGTACCGCTATCTCCTCTTCGGAAAAAAACCCTTTTTCAAGAAGCTCATGTACTACTTTAGCCTGCCCTTTAGCTGAAACATATTTGGTAGCCTCTCTATGAAGCTGGTTAGGTTTTACCTTTCCACTATACAACAAATGTCTTCTTACATATATCTCAAGAACAGCATCGCCCATATAAGCAAGGGCAAGGCTGTTCAATTGTTTTTCATCCACTTTTTTATCATAGAGGAGCATCTTTTACCCTCTTTTCCATCGTATACCTTGTGCGGTGTCTTCTAATATGATATTCATTGCTTTTAATTGATCTCTAATCTGGTCAGCAAGCACAAAATTCCTATCTTTTCTTGCTTGTGTTCTTTTTTCAATTAGTTCTTCAATTTCCTCATCTAATAATTCTTCATTAGCAGATAAAGATAAGCCCAGCACTGCAAATAATTCTTCAAACTCTTGCATAAACGCATGAATAACAGCAGGAGAGGTTGTTTTTTCTAGTAAATAGTAATTTGCTTGTTTCGATAATTCGAACAAAACAGAAATGCCATTTGCTGTATTAAAGTCATCATCCATACTTTCAACAAATTGTTTTCGAAGATCAGTAATTTTAGCAATCCATTCATCATTTGTATCAGTAAGATCAGTACTCGCTGTACTGCGATGCTTTAAGTTTTCATAAGAAGTTCTAATTCTTTCTAATCCAGCTCTTGTATTTTCCAATACCTCTTCACTATAATTAATCGGATTGCGATAATGTACGGAAAGCATAAAGAATCTTAGCACTTGCGGATCATGAATTTTAATTATATCGTTTACCGTAATAAAATTCCCAAGCGACTTAGACATCTTTTCATTATCAATATTAATATACCCATTATGCATCCAATAATTAGCAAAAGTCTTGCCTGTTAATGCTTCTGATTGTGCTATTTCATTTTCGTGGTGGGGGAATGCTAAATCTTGACCGCCTGCATGAATATCAATTGTATCCCCTAAATATTTACGAACCATCGCAGAGCATTCAATATGCCAGCCTGGACGCCCCTCTCCCCATGGACTATCCCAGGAAATTTCGCCATCTTTTGCTTTTTTCCATAACGCAAAATCTAATGAATCTTGTTTCTTCTCCCCTACCGCAATGCGAGCTCCTGAACGCAATTCATCAATGGATTGATGGGAGAGCTTTCCGTATCCGTCAAAAGCTCTTGTATGATAATATACGTCTCCTTCAGACTCGTAAGCAAATCCCTTTTCTACTAACGCTGCAATAAAATCAATAATAATATCCATATTCTCTGTTACCCGTGGATGCGAATCAGCCTTTTTGCAGCCTAATGCGGAAACATCTTCAAAATATGCGTTAATAAAGCGGTCAGCGATAACAGGTACTGTTTCTCCAAGCTCATTTGCTGCTTTAATTAACTTATCATCCACATCGGTAAAATTAGATACAAATTGGACATCATATCCTCGAAATTCTAAATAGCGACGAACGGTATCAAAGACAATTGCAGGTCGAGCATTTCCAATGTGGATATAGTTGTAAACAGTTGGTCCACATACATACATTTTTACTCTTCCCTCTTCCAGGGGAACAAAGTCCTCCTTCGCTCTTGTTAATGTGTTATATATTTGAATAGGCATTACTTATAACTCCTTTCTTCCTGTAATTCTTTTAGTTGTTCTCTTAAATGGGCAATTTCCAATTCCATTTCTTTTAGTCGATCTGCAACCGGATCTGGTAAATCACAATGATTTAAGTCTTTTTTTATTTTAATACCATCTTGTACTTTAACTCTTCCTGGAATACCTACTACTGTAGAATTTGCTGGTACATCTTTTAGCACAACTGATCCTGCACCTATTTTGGCATTTTCCCCAATAACAATGGATCCAAGCACTTTTGCACCAGAAGCAATAAGGGCGTTATCTTTAACGGTCGGATGCCTTTTTCCTTTTTCCTTTCCCGTTCCGCCAAGTGTTACTCCCTGAAAAATAGTAACATTATCCCCTATCTCACACGTTTCTCCGATCACTACTCCCATACCATGATCAATGAATAGACGATTGCCGATTTTTGCTCCTGGATGGATTTCAACCCCTGTCATAAAGCGACTAAATTGCGAAATCACTCTCGCTAAGAAAAACCGTTTATGTCTAAATAAGAAATGAGCAATTCTGTGAAACCATATAGCATGCAACCCAGAATAAGTTAAGATAACTTCTATTGAGCTTCTTGCAGCAGGATCTTGTTCAAACACAACAGCTATATCCTCTTTTATGCGCCGAAACATATAAATCTCCCCCATTTTGCTACTACATTCTGCTTTCTAGCAATCATTACTCTTTTAAAAAGTTATGATTCCCTTTATCTTTTTCCCCTATAAACATCTCTATATCTTTATACACAAGAAAAGCTTCTTAATTCCTAAGAATTAGCTTTTCTAATCTTGCCCAGCACTTAAAAATGCATTTGTTTTCCCTATATAAAAAAGCGCCTCTGTCTAAAAGACAGAGACGCTTTTTCCGGCGCGGTTCCACTCTGTTTAGATCATTGCTCTTCGCAATAATCTCCACTCATCCCTGTTAACGGATAGGTTCCGCCTCTATCTACTAATAAACCATTCTTTTCGATACAGGACTCTGAGGCGCACTTCAAAAAGGAGGTTGCTTGAATCACTTTCAGCCGGGTGATGATTCTCTCTAATAAGCTTCTCTTTTTTTACTTTTCCTCTTCTTCGTTTTTTTCGATATAGCTTTCCTACTACTATATTACATTTCACCGAAAATGTTAACTAATTAATGCTGTTAATCTTGCTTCAATTTTTTCTTTTCCTAAAAGCTCAATTGCTTTTGGTAAATCTGGTCCATGGGTTTGTCCAGTTGTAGCCACACGAATTGGCATAAATAAGTTTTTCCCTTTTTGACCTGTAGCCTTTTGAACCGCTTTAATAGAAGCCTTTATCTGATCTGCACTCCATTCCGGCATTTCAGATAAGGCATCTTTAAACGCTTGTACTACACTAGGAACCTGCTCACCAGCTAAAACTTCTTCTGCTTCTCCATCATAATGGATTTCATCACTAAAGAATAAAGTAGATAAGTTTACAATATCTGCTCCACAGCTCATTTGCTCTTGATATAGACCAACCAGATTATTTACCCATGCCGCTTCTTCAGCCGAACGATTTTCACTCACTAAACCGGCTTTTTCTAAGTGGGGAACAGCTAGACGAACAACCGTTTCTAAATCTGCCTTCTTAATATATTGATTATTCATCCATGCCAATTTATTTTGATCAAATAGTGCAGGAGATTTAGATAATCTCGCTGGATCAAAAATACGGATAAATTCTTCGATAGAGAATAATTCCTCTTCTCCTTCTGGTGACCATCCTAATAGAGCAATGAAATTAAATAAAGCTTCAGGTAAATAGCCTAACTCTTCATATTGCTCGATAAATTGAATAATCGATTCATCACGCTTACTTAATTTCTTTCTACTTTCATTGACAATCAAAGTCATATGGCCAAATATTGGTCTTTCCCAACCAAATGCATCATAGATCATTAATTGTTTTGGTGTATTGGTAATATGGTCATCTCCACGTAGAACGTGGGTAATGTCCATTAAATGATCATCGATTGCAACCGCAAAATTGTATGTTGGAGTACCATCCTTTTTAACAATGACATAATCGCCAATTGTTTCTGACTCAAAGGAAACGTCCCCTTTTACCATATCATTAAACTCATAAACGATATTTTCCGGAACACGAATTCGAATACTAGGTTGTCTTCCTTCTGCTTCTAATTTTTCTTGTTGTTCCTTTGTTAAATGACGACATTTTCCAGAATACTTAGGTGTTTCTCCTCTACTTACTTGCTCTTCTCTTTCTGCTTCAATTTCTTCTTCCGTACAATAACACTTATAAGCAAGATCCTTGTCTAGCATCTCTGTATAGTACTTTTTATAAATATCATTTCTTTCAGACTGGCGATACGGACCGTATTCTCCACCAATATCCGTACTTTCATCCCAGTCCATTCCAAGCCACTTCAAATATTTTAACTGGCTTTCTTCTCCGCCTTCGATATTTCTTTTTTTATCCGTATCTTCAATGCGGATGATAAACTTTCCGCCTTTACTGCGTGCAAATAAATAATTAAATAATGCTGTACGTGCATTCCCTATATGCAAATGCCCTGTTGGACTTGGAGCATAACGAACACGAATTTCGTTAGACATGGTTGTGCCTCCTTGATAAATTACGCTTTTTCTCATCTATTCTATCACTTTGTTTTTTTCTTTAAAAGGTGTTCACCTTTATAATACCTATCATTTACACATTTCTTTTTTGGAGCAATACTACCGCTTGCGAGGCAATACCTTCTCCTCTTCCTGTAAACCCTAATTTTTCTGTAGTTGTCGCTTTGACATTTACATTCTCTTTCTCTGTTTCAAGTAAATCCGCAATTCTTGCTTGCATCGCTTGAATATGGGGGGCCATTTTAGGCAGCTGAGCCATGATGGTACAATCAGCATTCACTAATTTGTAGCCTTTTTCCTTCACTATTTGCCATACATGCTGCAATAGCTTTGCCGAATCAGCATCTTTAAATGCTTCATCTGTATCTGGAAAGTGTTTTCCAATGTCTCCTTCTCCAATCGCCCCTAAACAAGCGTCTGCAATCGTATGTAACAAGACATCAGCATCAGAGTGTCCTAATAGCCCTTTTTCGTATGGAATTTCTATCCCTCCAATAATAAGTGGTCTTCCGCTTACTAATTGGTGAACATCAAATCCTTGACCAATTCGAAACATCTTAATTCCTCCATTCTTTTATTTACAAAATCTAAATTTATTCCAAAAGTCCTGACTATAACGGTACATTACTTGCTTTTTTTCGCTTCGCCACTATCGCCTCAGCAAAGTATAAATCCTCTGGTGTCGTTAATTTAATATTGTCATAGTTTCCTTCTACAATTTGCACAGCTTGTCCTAATCTTTCCACCAAACTAGCATCATCTGTTCCTATATATGTATCTACAACAGCTCTTTCATGCGCTTCCTTTAAAATGGAAATGCGAAAAGCTTGTGGGGTCTGAATCGCCCACAAGCTTGAACGCTCAACTGTTTCCACTACCAATTCACCATTCACTTTTTTGACGGTGTCTTTAATCGGTACTGCTAAAACAGCTGCGCCACTTTCCTTTGCAACCTTTGTTAATCTAGCAATTTGCTCTGTTTGTATAAAAGGTCTCGCCGCATCATGAACAAGAACAATTGTATCATCCGGTATTTCCTTTACTGCATGGTAAACACTATGCTGTCTCTCTGCACCACCCTCAATTAGCGCAGTAACTTTTGTAATGCTATATTTCTTTACTAGTTCATCCATTATTTTTTTATCGTCTGAACTAACTACCAACCATATTCCATTACAGTTCGGATCATTTTCAAAGACAGTTAAGGTATGAATAAATACTGGTAAACGGTCTAACTCAAGAAACAGTTTGTTTTTCCCTAGTCCCATTCGTCTCCCTTGTCCTGCTGCCGGAATAATGACTTCATAAGTCATGTAACTAACCCCTATTCTTACAATGCTTTTTCTAATAATTTTGGTTTAGCAAAAATCATTCGCCCTGCAGATGTCTGCAAAACACTCGTTACTAGAACATCTATATGTTTTCCAATATAATTGCGTCCTTCTTCTACTACAATCATTGTTCCGTCATCTAGATATGCAACGCCTTGATTGTGCTCTTTTCCATCTTTTATAATTTGTATCTTCATCTCTTCTCCTGGAAGAACAACCGGTTTTACAGCATTGGCTAAATCATTAATATTAAGAACAGCAACCTTCTGCAGTTCACATACTTTGTTTAAGTTAAAATCATTCGTTACAACAACGCCGTTTGTTAATTTAGCTAATTTGACTAGTTTACTATCTACTTCTGCGATATCTTCAAAATCACCTTCGTAAATTTCCACTTTAATTGCTAATTCCTTTTGTATTCGATTAAGGATATCTAAACCTCTTCTTCCACGATTACGTTTTAGCGCATCGGATGAATCTGCTATATGCTGAAGTTCTCCAAGAACAAATTGCGGAATAACAATTGTGCCCTCTAGGAAACCCGTTTGACAAATATCAGCTATTCTTCCATCAATAATAACACTAGTATCCAATATTTTTAAATTACTTTTCTCAACTTTTACGGGTTCCTCTTCCACTACTTTTTTCTTTCTAGCTGTGAAGAGTGTTAATAATTCATCTCTCTTTTTAAACCCAACTTGAAAGCCTAAATATCCAAAAAGTAATGATAAAAGGATTGGAGCGACAGTATTAAGCACAGGGACCGACGTCAAAGCATACCCTACTAAAAAGGCTAACGTTAATCCAAATCCGATTCCAAGACTACCAAAGATTATATCCGTAATTGGAGCCTTTACAATTGATTCTTCTAAAAACTTAATAAAGTTAACAATATAATCAATCGCCCAAAAAGTAATAAGATAAAAAATAATGGCACCAAGTATTGCTGACACATATGCGTTATTAATAAGATCATGATCGATAGACATTACTGAGAATAAATCAGGAATAAATAAAAATCCGATTGTTCCTCCAATAATTAAAAAACAAACTTGAACAATGCGTTTTAACAATACTTCCACCTCCTCTTTCACATTATAAACAAATTCCCAGTTTTGAAACCTAATATTACAGGAAATTTTAATTTGTAATGAAAAAGTTATTTTTATAGATATGATGACTATGTCAAATACTAGTGTTAATAGATAGAATCTCTCACATTGCGCGGGAAATAAAATGCCTGCATACCCCTATCAAAAGTAATAATTTTATAATGGCAAGATACTTAAAAATACAAAAACCCTGGCAAAAATGGAAATATAACACAGACAAAGAGATAAATACCTATTTTATTTGATAAAACTAGATTAGCATTAAAAACAAATGCCTGTCAAATAAATAAATATTCCATTTTAACACAACTGAAAATTCACATCAATGTATTTTTTTTGAAATTAATGGCCTAAAGCAGCTGTTAAAGCTTCTGCTACTGTATGTACTCCGACAACTTCTAAACCTTTTGGGGCCTTTAAACCGCTTAAATTATTTGATGGGATAATAACACGCTCGAAACCTAATTTTGCAGCCTCTTGTACCCTTTGTTCTATTCGAGAAACTCTTCTAACTTCTCCAGTTAATCCTACTTCCCCTATAATACAATCAGTTGCTCTTGTCGGTTTATCTCGGAAGCTTGAGGCAATGCTAACTGCGATTGCTAAATCAATAGCGGGCTCATCTAACTTTACACCGCCAGCTACTTTTAAATATGCATCTTGATTCTGCAATAACATTCCTACTCTTTTTTCCAATACAGCCATTAACAACGGGACTCTATTATGATCTATCCCAGTTGCCATCCTTCGTGGATTTCCGAAGCTAGTCGGTGAAATCAATGCTTGTATTTCAACAAGAACAGGTCTCGTTCCTTCCATTGAGGCTACCACCGTAGAACCAGCAGCACCTTGTGAACGTTCCTCAAGAAAAATCTCAGATGGATTCTCTACTTCTTCAAGACCAACTTCTTTCATTTCAAAAATTCCCATCTCATTAGTTGAGCCAAAGCGATTCTTTACAGCACGTAAAATACGATATGTATGATGTCTTTCTCCTTCAAAATACAATACAGTATCAACCATATGTTCAAGCAATCTCGGTCCTGCAATCGAACCTTCCTTTGTTACATGTCCTACAATAAAGATTGCTATTCCTTTTGTTTTTCCGATTCTCATTAATTCTGCTGTACATTCTCTAACTTGAGAGACACTTCCTGGTGCAGATGTAACCTCTGGATGGTAGATTGTTTGAATCGAGTCAATCACAACAAACTCTACATTCGTATTTTCAATAGTTCTGCTTATATCCTCTAGATTTGTTTCTGAATAAACGAGCAAATGGTCGGAAACTACGCCTAAACGATCTGCTCTTAATTTTGTTTGTTTTTGAGACTCCTCTCCAGACACATATAGCACAGAGTGTTTTTTTTGTGCCAATTGGGAAGATACTTGTAAAAGAAGCGTTGACTTCCCTATTCCTGGATCTCCACCTATTAATACTAGCGAACCACGAACCACTCCTCCCCCAAGAACACGGTTTAATTCCATTAAGTCCGTATATATTCTTGGCTCATTGACTGTTTCAATGCTAGTTATAGGAATAGGTTTTGCTGCAATAGTACTGGTAGCTGAGTGCGCAAATGCTCCTTTTCTTTGAACAGTGCTTTTTTCTACTTCTTCCACCATCGTATTCCAGTTTCCACAACCAGGACATTTCCCCATCCATTTTGCAGATTCATATCCGCATTCCTGGCAAAGAAACTTGGTTTTTCTTTTAGCCATATTCATCCTCCTTTCCCTTCATTCTCTAACTTTCCCCATCGTAGCATATGTATCCTAATCTGATCGTCATGATTAAGTAGAGGATTAGTTTTTTCCTATTTTACATTAAATAAAGAAATGACACACGTAAAGCTGTAATACGTGTGTCACTTATTTAAATGTTGTTAGCGTTATTTTTGTAGATTTACTGCCGGCTCTTCACCATTTACCTTAACAGTAAACTCACCATTTTCTACATCCAATTCAATTTGTTGACCAGTTAATACCGTTCCTTTTAGAAGTTCTTCTGATAATCGATCCTCTACATGCTTTTGGATCGCACGACGTAGTGGTCTTGCCCCATACTCCGGATCATATCCTTCTTCTGCAATTTTTTCTTTCGCTGCTTCTGTAATAGTCAACTGAATATCCTGTTCAGTTAGGCGCTTAACTAACTGATCTGCCATTAACGTAACAATTTCTTTTAAATGCTTCTTCTCTAAGGCATGGAAGACAATTGTTTCATCTATACGGTTTAAGAATTCTGGACGGAATGCTCTTTTTAGCTCTTCCATTACTTTGCCCTTCATATCTTTATAGTCTTGATCTCCATCTTGAACGTTAAAACCAACATATTTATTTTGCTTTAACGCTGAAGCACCTACATTGGAAGTCATAATTAAAACTGTATTTCGGAAATCAACTGTACGTCCTTTAGAATCTGTTAAGCGACCATCTTCAAGCACTTGAAGTAAGATATTAAACACATCTGGATGAGCTTTTTCAATTTCATCTAAAAGCACTACAGAATATGGCTTTCTTCTTACTTTCTCTGTCAATTGTCCGCCTTCTTCATATCCAACATATCCTGGAGGGGATCCTACTAATCTTGAAGTAGAATGCTTCTCCATGTATTCAGACATATCGATACGAATCATAGCATCTTCATCCCCAAACATAGACTCAGCAAGGGCACGAGCAAGTTCAGTTTTCCCTACTCCAGTAGGACCAAGGAAAATAAAGGAGCCAATTGGTCTTTTTGGATCTTTTAACCCAGCTCTTGCACGTCTTACTGCCTTGGAAATAGCGATAACAGCTTCTTCCTGGCCAATAACTCGGTTATGAAGAATATTTTCCATATTTAACAACTTATCTGTTTCTGTTTGCGCAAGCTTAGATACAGGAATCCCAGTCCAACTTGAAACAACACTTGCAATATCTTCCACTGTCACTTCTGTATTCTCTTGGCCTTGTTTTTCTTTCCAATTTTTCTTTGTTTCTTCTAATTGTTCTCTTAATCTTTGTTCTGTATCTCGTAAAGAAGCAGCCTTTTCAAATTCTTGACTTTGAACAGATGCGTCCTTCTCTTTGCGTACTTCCTCTAACTTCACTTCTAACTCTTTTAAATTTGGTGGAGTAGTATATGATCTTAATCGAACCTTCGAACCAGCCTCATCAATTAAATCAATTGCTTTATCCGGTAAGAAACGATCAGAAATATAACGATCAGACAATTTAACAGCTGCATCAATTGCTTCATCTGTAATAGAAACGCGATGATGAGCCTCATATCGATCTCTTAATCCTTTTAAAATTTGGATTGATTCTTCACTAGTTGGTTCATCTACTGTAATAGGTTGAAATCTTCTTTCTAAAGCAGCATCTTTTTCAATGTATTTACGATATTCATCTAATGTAGTGGCACCAATACATTGAAGCTCTCCTCGAGCTAAAGACGGCTTCAGTATATTGGAAGCATCAATAGCTCCTTCTGCACCACCTGCACCAATTAAAGTATGCAACTCATCGATGAACAGAATAATATTCCCCGCTTGGCGAATTTCATCCATTACTTTCTTCAGACGATCTTCGAATTCACCACGATACTTCGTTCCAGCAACCACTGTACCCATATCCAATGTCATTACCCGTTTATCTCTTAAGATTTCAGGAACTTCATTTTGAACAATTTGTTGTGCTAGGCCTTCAGCAATAGCTGTTTTACCTACACCAGGTTCCCCTATTAACACTGGGTTATTTTTAGTACGTCTACTTAATACTTCAATAACACGCTGGATTTCCTTGCTTCTTCCGATAACTGGATCTAGACTACCCTCTCTTGCGATAGCTGTTAAATCACGAGCTAAGCTATCAAGTGTTGGTGTATTCGCACTAGCAGCTGAGCCACCTGGGTGATTTCCAGATTCACTACTTCCAAGTAACTGAAGTACTTGTTGTCGTGCTTTATTTAGACTTACACCTAGATTATTTAATACTCTGGCTGCTACCCCTTCTCCTTCTCTAATTAAGCCTAAAAGAATATGTTCTGTACCAACATAAGAATGACCTAATTTTCTTGCTTCGTCCATTGACAGTTCGATCACTTTTTTAGCTCTTGGCGTATAATGAATAGTTTGGGCAGCATCTTGACCACGACCAATCAAATTTTCTACTTCCTCTTGAATTTTTTCAGCTCCTAATCCAAGCGCTGATAGAGCTTTCGCTGCTATTCCTTCTCCTTCACGAACTAACCCAAGTAAAATATGCTCTGTACCAATATTATTGTGTCCTAAACGAATTGCTTCTTCCTGGGAAAGTGCTAATACCTTCTGCGCTCTTTCTGTAAATCGACCAAACATCATACTTTCATCCTCCTTAGAATCTCTATTCTGTTTCCAATTTTAATCTTTCTCTTATTAAGGATGCACGACGTATATCGCGATCATTGGGATTCATTTGTTCCCCAGCATATAGTTGTAAAAACCCTGGCTGAGTAAGAATCATTAATTCATTAAGGATACTTTTGGATATATTTTTTATATATCCCATATCAATACCTAATCGAACATCAGACAGACATTTTGCCGCTTCCTTTGTTTCCATAATACGACTATTACTTAATATTCCGTAGGAACGGAAGACTCTATCTTCTAATTGTATGTTAGAGGTTTTGGCTAATGCATTTCTCGATTCTTTTTCTTGATCAATTAATTGAGTAACAACACTTTTTAATTCCTCAATTATGTCTTTTTCGGATCTACCCAAAGTTATTTGGTTAGAAATCTGAAAAATATTTCCGAGAGCCTCGCTACCTTCCCCATAAATGCCTCTAACTACTAAGCCAAGCTGTTGAATAGCTGGGATAATCCGATTCATCTGTTGCGTTAATACCATTCCTGGTAAATGCATCATAACAGAAGCTCTAAGACCTGTTCCGATATTAGTCGGACAACTTGTCAAATATCCCGTTTCTACATGGTAAGCATAATTAATCTTTTTTTCTAATAAATCATCAATCCTATTAGCCTCTTTAAAGGCCTCTACTATTTGAAGACCAGGCTTGATACATTGAATGCGAATATGGTCCTCTTCATTAACCATGATGCTTACTTCTTCATCTTCTGATAATATTGCTGCTCCATAAGGAGATTGTTCAGCAAGTTGAGGACTGATTAGATGTTTCTCTACAAGAACTCTTTTTTCCAATTCATTTAAGTCACTCATTTCAAGCAGTTCCATCTGATCATTTGATTCCTTAACTATTGCATGTTCTACTTGCTGGATCACATTCTCAGCTTCTTCTTTCGAAAATAAAAGAGGAAATTTCACATCCTGTATATTCCTTGCTAATCGAATTCGAGAGGTAAGAACGATTTCAGAGTCTGGTCCATCAGAACACATCCATGAAGTTCGTGCTTTACTTATAAATTTTTCTAAAGACACGTTACTCCCCTCCCTCGATAAAAGAAGTTAACTGTTTTTCTTTACTTTTTATTTCATCTCGAATGACTGCTGCTTTTTCAAATTCTTCGTTATTAATTAGTTCCTTCAACTCCAATCGCAACTGCTCAATTTCCTTTTTGATAAGAAAATGACCACCAATGCGCTCCGGGATTTTTCCTTTGTGTTCAATATTCCCCCCGTGGAGTCGTTTAATAAACGGTAACAGTTGTTCCTTAAATGTATCGTAACAATGAGGACATCCTAATTTACCTATTTTCCTGAATTGAGAAAATGTCATTTGACAATCTTTACACTGTAAAGGTTTTTGTCTCTTATAAGTATCTTCTGTGATGTGTTGAAAACTTGGCTCTATATTTAATAACCCAGCTAATAAATTATTCAAAGACAAACCAGATGAACCATTAATCATAAATATATCGCCATTTTCCTTTGCACAATGCTCACAGAGATGAAACTCTGTTACTTTCCCATTAATATTTTTTGAAAAATGTAAAGTAGCTGGTCTTTGATTACATTCCGTACACATCATAGTTCTCACCTCAATTTAATCAAAGGGATATTATTTATATTTTAATGACGTTAACATCGCCTTTAATAATCTTGCTCTTAATTCATCTCTATATGGTAATTCTAAATATAATACAGAGCGATCGATTACACTTAACATAATTTTTGCTTCTCTCTTATTAATAACATCTTCTTCTACTAATCGAAGAATTAAATTTTCTGCACTATTTTGAGGTATCCGACTTTGAATAAGGGATAGTAATTGGTCAATTAAATGGGCATGATCATACGTTTGAACTTTCATAATTCGAATAAAACCGCCACCACCACGTTTACTTTCGACTACATACCCTTTTTCTATAGTAAAACGGGTATTTATTACATAGTTAATTTGTGATGGTACACATTCGAATTTATCGGCGATTTCACTTCGCTTGATTTCCACTAATGATTTTTCGCTCATTTCTAATACTTCTTTTAAGTAATTCTCAATTATATCCGAAATATTTCTCACCAAGCCTCCCCCTTCTGACTTTGACTATATTTGACTATAATTATACACGATAAAAATAATATTTAGCAAGGAAGACGTTTTATTAATTTTCCCATTTTTTAGCTATTCCAAACCTGTTATAGTCATTCTTTCATGAAAGAAGAGGTGGTTGTATAAAGATTATATTAACTATAGTCTGATTTATCACAATTTTCAAGTTTGATTGTTTAGCAATTCTGCATTTAGGTATAGTTTAATTAAAAAGCTGTTTTCGTAAAGTTTGTTGCTATTACCCACAGCCGGAACATTTCCAACTAATTTTTTTCTCTGATTGAAAAAACAACAATCTTTTAGAAAACAGCCAATTAAAAAACGCCGGCTTATATCAGATGGGGAAGTATTGAATGAAGTTATTATCCATGGAGAAAAAATAACAGTAAAAAAACATAAAAAAAAGCCCTAAAAGCAATAAGCCTTTAGAACCTTTTGGCAGCCTGGCGACGTCCTACTCTCACAGGGGGAGAACCCCCAACTACCATCGGCGCTGAGAAGCTTAACTTCCGTGTTCGGTATGGGAACGGGTGTGACCTTCTCGCTATCGCCACCAGACTATTTTATTTTGAGGTTATTCCCTCAAAACTAGATTATGAAGTAAAAAGAAAGAAATGAGTAATCATTTTGTCCAGCTCCAACGCCTATCGCCTATCAAACTTCCGATCATCTCCCTACGATAAGTCAACATCGATTCACTTACGTTCATCGTGTTTCCTTTATCTCAGTCGATGCTCCTCTAGTTTCTACGTCGATAAACAGGCGTTTCCGCTTTTCATTTTAGTTAAGTCCTCGATCTATTAGTATCAGTCAACTCCACATGTCGCCACGCTTCCATCTCTGACCTATCAACCTGATCATCTTTCAGGGATCTTACTAGCTTACGCTATGGGAAATCTCATCTTGAGGGGGGCTTCATGCTTAGATGCTTTCAGCACTTATCCCTTCCGCACATAGCTACCCAGCGATGCCTTTGGCAAGACAACTGGTACACCAGCGGTGCGTCCATCCCGGTCCTCTCGTACTAAGGACAGCTCCTCTCAAATTTCCTACGCCCACGACGGATAGGGACCGAACTGTCTCACGACGTTCTGAACCCAGCTCGCGTACCGCTTTAATGGGCGAACAGCCCAACCCTTGGGACCGACTACAGCCCCAGGATGCGATGAGCCGACATCGAGGTGCCAAACCTCCCCGTCGATGTGGACTCTTGGGGGAGATAAGCCTGTTATCCCCGGGGTAGCTTTTATCCGTTGAGCGATGGCCCTTCCATGCGGAACCACCGGATCACTAAGCCCGACTTTCGTCCCTGCTCGACTTGTAGGTCTCGCAGTCAAGCTCCCTTGTGCCTTTACACTCTACGAATGATTTCCAACCATTCTGAGGGAACCTTTGGGCGCCTCCGTTACTTTTTAGGAGGCGACCGCCCCAGTCAAACTGCCCACCTGACACTGTCTCCCACCCCGATCAGGGGTGCGGGTTAGAATGTCAATACAGCCAGGGTAGTATCCCACCAATGCCTCCACCGAAGCTGGCGCTCCGGCTTCCAAGGCTCCTACCTATCCTGTACAAGCTGTACCAAAATTCAATATCAGGCTGCAGTAAAGCTCCACGGGGTCTTTCCGTCCTGTCGCGGGTAACCTGCATCTTCACAGGTACTATAATTTCACCGAGTCTCTCGTTGAGACAGTGCCCAGATCGTTACACCTTTCGTGCGGGTCGGAACTTACCCGACAAGGAATTTCGCTACCTTAGGACCGTTATAGTTACGGCCGCCGTTTACTGGGGCTTCAATTCAGAGCTTCGCACTACACGTGCTAACCCCTCCTCTTAACCTTCCAGCACCGGGCAGGTGTCAGCCCCTATACTTCGCCTTGCGGCTTCGCAGAGACCTGTGTTTTTGCTAAACAGTCGCCTGGGCCTATTCACTGCGGCTCTCTCGGGCTTTAACACCCAAAAGAGCACCCCTTCTCCCGAAGTTACGGGGTCATTTTGCCGAGTTCCTTAACGAGAGTTCTCTCGCTCACCTTAGGATTCTCTCCTCGCCTACCTGTGTCGGTTTGCGGTACGGGCACCATAAATCTCGCTAGAGGCTTTTCTTGGCAGTGTGGAATCAGGAACTTCGGTACTATATTTCCCTCGCCGTCACAGCTCCGCCATATGGTAATGGGATTTGCCTCATTACCGGCCTAACTGCTTGGACGTGCTAATCCAACAGCACGCTTACCCTATCCTCCTGCGTCCCCCCATTGCTCAAATGATTTAAAGGTGGTACAGGAATATCAACCTGTTGTCCATCGCCTACGCTTTTCAGCCTCGGCTTAGGTCCCGACTAACCCTGAGCGGACGAGCCTTCCTCAGGAAACCTTAGGCATTCGGTGGATGAGATTCTCACTCATCTTTCGCTACTCATACCGGCATTCTCACTTCTAAGCGCTCCACCAGTCCTTACGGTCTAGCTTCAACGCCCTTAGAACGCTCTCCTACCACTGACATCATAGATGTCAATCCACAGCTTCGGTGATACGTTTAGCCCCGGTACATTTTCGGCGCAGAGTCACTCGACCAGTGAGCTATTACGCACTCTTTAAATGGTGGCTGCTTCTAAGCCAACATCCTGGTTGTCTAAGCAACTCCACATCCTTTTCCACTTAACGTATACTTTGGGACCTTAGCTGGTGGTCTGGGCTGTTTCCCTCTTGACCACGGATCTTATCACTCGTAGTCTGACTCCCAAGAATAAGTATTTGGCATTCGGAGTTTGTCTGAATTCGGTAACCCGATGGGGGCCCCTAGTCCAAACAGTGCTCTACCTCCAATACTCTCAATCTTGAGGCTAGCCCTAAAGCTATTTCGGAGAGAACCAGCTATCTCCAAGTTCGATTGGAATTTCTCCGCTACCCACACCTCATCCCCGCACTTTTCAACGTGCGTGGGTTCGGGCCTCCATCCAGTGTTACCTGGACTTCACCCTGGACATGGGTAGATCACCTGGTTTCGGGTCTACAACCACATACTATTTCGCCCTATTCAGACTCGCTTTCGCTGCGGCTCCGTCTCTTCAACTTAACCTCGCATGTAATCGTAACTCGCCGGTTCATTCTACAAAAGGCACGCTATCACCCATAAAAGGGCTCTAACTACTTGTAGGCACACGGTTTCAGGATCTATTTCACTCCCCTTCCGGGGTGCTTTTCACCTTTCCCTCACGGTACTGGTTCACTATCGGTCACTAGGGAGTATTTAGCCTTGGGAGATGGTCCTCCCTGCTTCCGACGGGATTTCTCGTGTCCCGCCGTACTCAGGATACACTCAAGAGGGAACGAAGTTTCGACTACAGGGTTTTTACCTTCTACGACTGACCTTTCCAGATCGATTCGTCTACCCCGTTCCTTTGTAACTCCATATAGAGTGTCCTACAACCCCAAGAGGCAAGCCTCTTGGTTTGGGCTAATCCCGTTTCGCTCGCCGCTACTCAGGGAATCGCGTTTGCTTTCTCTTCCTCCGGGTACTTAGATGTTTCAGTTCCCCGGGTCTGCCTTCAGTACCCTATGTATTCAGGTAAAGATTCTATCCCATTACGGATAGAGGGTTCCCCCATTCGGAAATCTCTGGATCAAAGCTTACTTACAGCTCCCCAAAGCATATCGGTGTTAATCCCGTCCTTCATCGGCTCCTAGTGCCAAGGCATCCACCGTGCGCCCTTTCTAACTTAACTAATTGGCTTAAAAGCCTTAGTTTTTAATTCTTCTATTTACATAGAGAATCTAAGATGGCGATTACTCGGTTTCTTTCTTGTTTTTACTATTCATAATCTAGTTTTCAAGGAACAATTTCGGCTAAAGATAAACTTCGCATCTCTTCGTCAGCTTCTTCGTTCTGCTCCTCACGTACTGTTGTACGCTCCGGTGCTCACTCAGGCGCTTCCTTGATCTACTCGTTTCTCTTTACCCTCAAACTTCTTACTGTTTTGAGGAATTAATTGCTCCCTCAAAACTGAACAACAAATCGTCAACAATCTATGATGGAATGTAAATTCCATTTTCCTTAGAAAGGAGGTGATCCAGCCGCACCTTCCGATACGGCTACCTTGTTACGACTTCACCCCAATCATCTATCCCACCTTAGGCGGCTGGCTCCAAAAAGGTTACCCCACCGACTTCGGGTGTTACAAACTCTCGTGGTGTGACGGGCGGTGTGTACAAGGCCCGGGAACGTATTCACCGCGGCATGCTGATCCGCGATTACTAGCGATTCCAGCTTCATGTAGGCGAGTTGCAGCCTACAATCCGAACTGAGAATGGTTTTATGGGATTTGCTCGACCTCGCGGTTTTGCTGCCCTTTGTACCATCCATTGTAGCACGTGTGTAGCCCAGGTCATAAGGGGCATGATGATTTGACGTCATCCCCACCTTCCTCCGGTTTGTCACCGGCAGTCACCTTAGAGTGCCCAACTTAATGCTGGCAACTAAGATCAAGGGTTGCGCTCGTTGCGGGACTTAACCCAACATCTCACGACACGAGCTGACGACAACCATGCACCACCTGTCACTCTGTCCCCCGAAGGGGAACGTCCTATCTCTAGGAGTGTCAGAGGATGTCAAGACCTGGTAAGGTTCTTCGCGTTGCTTCGAATTAAACCACATGCTCCACCGCTTGTGCGGGCCCCCGTCAATTCCTTTGAGTTTCAGCCTTGCGGCCGTACTCCCCAGGCGGAGTGCTTAATGCGTTTGCTGCAGCACTAAAGGGCGGAAACCCTCTAACACTTAGCACTCATCGTTTACGGCGTGGACTACCAGGGTATCTAATCCTGTTTGCTCCCCACGCTTTCGCGCCTCAGCGTCAGTTACAGACCAAAGAGTCGCCTTCGCCACTGGTGTTCCTCCACATCTCTACGCATTTCACCGCTACACGTGGAATTCCACTCTTCTCTTCTGCACTCAAGTCCCCCAGTTTCCAATGACCCTCCACGGTTGAGCCGTGGGCTTTCACATCAGACTTAAAGGACCGCCTGCGCGCGCTTTACGCCCAATAATTCCGGACAACGCTTGCCACCTACGTATTACCGCGGCTGCTGGCACGTAGTTAGCCGTGGCTTTCTGGTTAGGTACCGTCAAGGTACAAGCAGTTACTCTTGTACTTGTTCTTCCCTAACAACAGAGCTTTACGATCCGAAAACCTTCATCACTCACGCGGCGTTGCTCCGTCAGACTTTCGTCCATTGCGGAAGATTCCCTACTGCTGCCTCCCGTAGGAGTCTGGGCCGTGTCTCAGTCCCAGTGTGGCCGATCACCCTCTCAGGTCGGCTACGCATCGTTGCCTTGGTGAGCCGTTACCTCACCAACTAGCTAATGCGCCGCGGGCCCATCTGTAAGTGACAGCGAGATGCCGTCTTTCAGCTTTTCCTCATGAGAGGAAAAGGATTATCCGGTATTAGCTCCGGTTTCCCGAAGTTATCCCAGTCTTACAGGCAGGTTGCCCACGTGTTACTCACCCGTCCGCCGCTAACTTTAAAAGCAAGCTTTTAAAGTCCGCTCGACTTGCATGTATTAGGCACGCCGCCAGCGTTCGTCCTGAGCCAGGATCAAACTCTCCAATAAAGAGTTGATTAGCTCATTGCTAAACTCTAGCTTTTGTATTACTTGTTTTCACTCTATAACATTCGTTATAAAACGATTATTGTTGACGTTTGTTTGTTCAGTTTTCAAAGAGCAATTTGTTTGTTGCTATTAGAAGCAACCTTTATATAATAACAGTTATTAAACATACTGTCAATATATTTTTTGGTGGAGCCTAGCGGGATCGAACCGCTGACCTCCTGCGTGCAAGGCAGGCGCTCTCCCAGCTGAGCTAAGGCCCCGTATAATTGATAATGGTCGGGAAGACAGGATTCGAACCTGCGACCCCTTGGTCCCAAACCAAGTGCTCTACCAAGCTGAGCTACTTCCCGAAATATAATGGCGCGCCCGAAAGGAGTCGAACCCATAACCTTCTGATCCGTAGTCAGACGCTCTATCCAATTGAGCTACGGGCGCTTTATATTTAAAAACAATGGTGCCGAGGACCGGAATCGAACCGGTACGGTAGTCACCTACCGCAGGATTTTAAGTCCTGTGCGTCTGCCAGTTCCGCCACCCCGGCATTGTTTTTCATGGAGCGGAAGACGGGATTCGAACCCGCGACCCCCACCTTGGCAAGGTGGTGTTCTACCACTGAACTACTTCCGCATATATTTAATTATAATTGGTGCGGGTGAAGGGAGTCGAACCCCCACGCCTTGCGGCGCTAGATCCTAAGTCTAGTGCGTCTGCCAATTCCGCCACACCCGCAGACAAAAATAAGATGAGCCATGGAGGATTCGAACCTCCGACCCTCTGATTAAAAGTCAGATGCTCTACCGACTGAGCTAATGGCTCACAAATGGTGCCGGCTAGAGGACTTGAACCCCCAACCTACTGATTACAAGTCAGTTGCTCTACCAATTGAGCTAAACCGGCATATAAAAGTTTGTCCAATAAAAATGGTGGAGGATGACGGGATCGAACCGCCGACCCTCTGCTTGTAAGGCAGATGCTCTCCCAGCTGAGCTAATCCTCCATTATAATATAATCGCCTGGCGACGTCCTACTCTCACAGGGGGAGAACCCCCAACTACCATCGGCGCTGAGAAGCTTAACTTCCGTGTTCGGTATGGGAACGGGTGTGACCTTCTCGCTATCGCCACCAGACTATTTTATTTTGAGGTTATTCCCTCAAAACTAGATTATGAAGTAAAAAGAAAGAAATGAGTAATCATTTTGTCCAGCTCCAACGCCTATCGCCTATCAAACTTCCGATCATCTCCCTACGATAAGTCAACATCGATTCACTTACGTTCATCGTGTTTCCTTTATCTCAGTCGATGCTCCTCTAGTTTCTACGTCGATAAACAGGCGTTTCCGCTTTTCATTTTAGTTAAGTCCTCGATCTATTAGTATCAGTCAACTCCACATGTCGCCACGCTTCCATCTCTGACCTATCAACCTGATCATCTTTCAGGGATCTTACTAGCTTACGCTATGGGAAATCTCATCTTGAGGGGGGCTTCATGCTTAGATGCTTTCAGCACTTATCCCTTCCGCACATAGCTACCCAGCGATGCCTTTGGCAAGACAACTGGTACACCAGCGGTGCGTCCATCCCGGTCCTCTCGTACTAAGGACAGCTCCTCTCAAATTTCCTACGCCCACGACGGATAGGGACCGAACTGTCTCACGACGTTCTGAACCCAGCTCGCGTACCGCTTTAATGGGCGAACAGCCCAACCCTTGGGACCGACTACAGCCCCAGGATGCGATGAGCCGACATCGAGGTGCCAAACCTCCCCGTCGATGTGGACTCTTGGGGGAGATAAGCCTGTTATCCCCGGGGTAGCTTTTATCCGTTGAGCGATGGCCCTTCCATGCGGAACCACCGGATCACTAAGCCCGACTTTCGTCCCTGCTCGACTTGTAGGTCTCGCAGTCAAGCTCCCTTGTGCCTTTACACTCTACGAATGATTTCCAACCATTCTGAGGGAACCTTTGGGCGCCTCCGTTACTTTTTAGGAGGCGACCGCCCCAGTCAAACTGCCCACCTGACACTGTCTCCCACCCCGATCAGGGGTGCGGGTTAGAATGTCAATACAGCCAGGGTAGTATCCCACCAATGCCTCCACCGAAGCTGGCGCTCCGGCTTCCAAGGCTCCTACCTATCCTGTACAAGCTGTACCAAAATTCAATATCAGGCTGCAGTAAAGCTCCACGGGGTCTTTCCGTCCTGTCGCGGGTAACCTGCATCTTCACAGGTACTATAATTTCACCGAGTCTCTCGTTGAGACAGTGCCCAGATCGTTACACCTTTCGTGCGGGTCGGAACTTACCCGACAAGGAATTTCGCTACCTTAGGACCGTTATAGTTACGGCCGCCGTTTACTGGGGCTTCAATTCAGAGCTTCGCACTACACGTGCTAACCCCTCCTCTTAACCTTCCAGCACCGGGCAGGTGTCAGCCCCTATACTTCGCCTTGCGGCTTCGCAGAGACCTGTGTTTTTGCTAAACAGTCGCCTGGGCCTATTCACTGCGGCTCTCTCGGGCTTTAACACCCAAAAGAGCACCCCTTCTCCCGAAGTTACGGGGTCATTTTGCCGAGTTCCTTAACGAGAGTTCTCTCGCTCACCTTAGGATTCTCTCCTCGCCTACCTGTGTCGGTTTGCGGTACGGGCACCATAAATCTCGCTAGAGGCTTTTCTTGGCAGTGTGGAATCAGGAACTTCGGTACTATATTTCCCTCGCCGTCACAGCTCCGCCATATGGTAATGGGATTTGCCTCATTACCGGCCTAACTGCTTGGACGTGCTAATCCAACAGCACGCTTACCCTATCCTCCTGCGTCCCCCCATTGCTCAAATGATTTAAAGGTGGTACAGGAATATCAACCTGTTGTCCATCGCCTACGCTTTTCAGCCTCGGCTTAGGTCCCGACTAACCCTGAGCGGACGAGCCTTCCTCAGGAAACCTTAGGCATTCGGTGGATGAGATTCTCACTCATCTTTCGCTACTCATACCGGCATTCTCACTTCTAAGCGCTCCACCAGTCCTTACGGTCTAGCTTCAACGCCCTTAGAACGCTCTCCTACCACTGACATCATAGATGTCAATCCACAGCTTCGGTGATACGTTTAGCCCCGGTACATTTTCGGCGCAGAGTCACTCGACCAGTGAGCTATTACGCACTCTTTAAATGGTGGCTGCTTCTAAGCCAACATCCTGGTTGTCTAAGCAACTCCACATCCTTTTCCACTTAACGTATACTTTGGGACCTTAGCTGGTGGTCTGGGCTGTTTCCCTCTTGACCACGGATCTTATCACTCGTAGTCTGACTCCCAAGAATAAGTATTTGGCATTCGGAGTTTGTCTGAATTCGGTAACCCGATGGGGGCCCCTAGTCCAAACAGTGCTCTACCTCCAATACTCTCAATCTTGAGGCTAGCCCTAAAGCTATTTCGGAGAGAACCAGCTATCTCCAAGTTCGATTGGAATTTCTCCGCTACCCACACCTCATCCCCGCACTTTTCAACGTGCGTGGGTTCGGGCCTCCATCCAGTGTTACCTGGACTTCACCCTGGACATGGGTAGATCACCTGGTTTCGGGTCTACAACCACATACTATTTCGCCCTATTCAGACTCGCTTTCGCTGCGGCTCCGTCTCTTCAACTTAACCTCGCATGTAATCGTAACTCGCCGGTTCATTCTACAAAAGGCACGCTATCACCCATAAAAGGGCTCTAACTACTTGTAGGCACACGGTTTCAGGATCTATTTCACTCCCCTTCCGGGGTGCTTTTCACCTTTCCCTCACGGTACTGGTTCACTATCGGTCACTAGGGAGTATTTAGCCTTGGGAGATGGTCCTCCCTGCTTCCGACGGGATTTCTCGTGTCCCGCCGTACTCAGGATACACTCAAGAGGGAACGAAGTTTCGACTACAGGGTTTTTACCTTCTACGACTGACCTTTCCAGATCGATTCGTCTACCCCGTTCCTTTGTAACTCCATATAGAGTGTCCTACAACCCCAAGAGGCAAGCCTCTTGGTTTGGGCTAATCCCGTTTCGCTCGCCGCTACTCAGGGAATCGCGTTTGCTTTCTCTTCCTCCGGGTACTTAGATGTTTCAGTTCCCCGGGTCTGCCTTCAGTACCCTATGTATTCAGGTAAAGATTCTATCCCATTACGGATAGAGGGTTCCCCCATTCGGAAATCTCTGGATCAAAGCTTACTTACAGCTCCCCAAAGCATATCGGTGTTAATCCCGTCCTTCATCGGCTCCTAGTGCCAAGGCATCCACCGTGCGCCCTTTCTAACTTAACTAATTGGCTTA
Source organism: Niallia alba (assembly GCF_012933555.1). Lineage (GTDB taxonomy): Bacteria > Bacillota > Bacilli > Bacillales > Cytobacillaceae > Niallia > Niallia alba. The sequence continues at coordinate 102,167 of NZ_JABBPK010000001.1, read as the reverse complement.
AAAGCCTTAGTTTTTAATTCTTCTATTTACATAGAGAATCTAAGATGGCGATTACTCGGTTTCTTTCTTGTTTTTACTATTCATAATCTAGTTTTCAAGGAACAATTTCGGCTAAAGATAAACTTCGCATCTCTTCGTCAGCTTCTTCGTTCTGCTCCTCACGTACTGTTGTACGCTCCGGTGCTCACTCAGGCGCTTCCTTGATCTACTCGTTTCTCTTTACCCTCAAACTTCTTACTGTTTTGAGGAATTAATTGCTCCCTCAAAACTGAACAACAAATCGTCAACAATCTATGATGGAATGTAAATTCCATTTTCCTTAGAAAGGAGGTGATCCAGCCGCACCTTCCGATACGGCTACCTTGTTACGACTTCACCCCAATCATCTATCCCACCTTAGGCGGCTGGCTCCAAAAAGGTTACCCCACCGACTTCGGGTGTTACAAACTCTCGTGGTGTGACGGGCGGTGTGTACAAGGCCCGGGAACGTATTCACCGCGGCATGCTGATCCGCGATTACTAGCGATTCCAGCTTCATGTAGGCGAGTTGCAGCCTACAATCCGAACTGAGAATGGTTTTATGGGATTTGCTCGACCTCGCGGTTTTGCTGCCCTTTGTACCATCCATTGTAGCACGTGTGTAGCCCAGGTCATAAGGGGCATGATGATTTGACGTCATCCCCACCTTCCTCCGGTTTGTCACCGGCAGTCACCTTAGAGTGCCCAACTTAATGCTGGCAACTAAGATCAAGGGTTGCGCTCGTTGCGGGACTTAACCCAACATCTCACGACACGAGCTGACGACAACCATGCACCACCTGTCACTCTGTCCCCCGAAGGGGAACGTCCTATCTCTAGGAGTGTCAGAGGATGTCAAGACCTGGTAAGGTTCTTCGCGTTGCTTCGAATTAAACCACATGCTCCACCGCTTGTGCGGGCCCCCGTCAATTCCTTTGAGTTTCAGCCTTGCGGCCGTACTCCCCAGGCGGAGTGCTTAATGCGTTTGCTGCAGCACTAAAGGGCGGAAACCCTCTAACACTTAGCACTCATCGTTTACGGCGTGGACTACCAGGGTATCTAATCCTGTTTGCTCCCCACGCTTTCGCGCCTCAGCGTCAGTTACAGACCAAAGAGTCGCCTTCGCCACTGGTGTTCCTCCACATCTCTACGCATTTCACCGCTACACGTGGAATTCCACTCTTCTCTTCTGCACTCAAGTCCCCCAGTTTCCAATGACCCTCCACGGTTGAGCCGTGGGCTTTCACATCAGACTTAAAGGACCGCCTGCGCGCGCTTTACGCCCAATAATTCCGGACAACGCTTGCCACCTACGTATTACCGCGGCTGCTGGCACGTAGTTAGCCGTGGCTTTCTGGTTAGGTACCGTCAAGGTACAAGCAGTTACTCTTGTACTTGTTCTTCCCTAACAACAGAGCTTTACGATCCGAAAACCTTCATCACTCACGCGGCGTTGCTCCGTCAGACTTTCGTCCATTGCGGAAGATTCCCTACTGCTGCCTCCCGTAGGAGTCTGGGCCGTGTCTCAGTCCCAGTGTGGCCGATCACCCTCTCAGGTCGGCTACGCATCGTTGCCTTGGTGAGCCGTTACCTCACCAACTAGCTAATGCGCCGCGGGCCCATCTGTAAGTGACAGCGAGATGCCGTCTTTCAGCTTTCCACCATGTGGTGGAAAGAATTATCCGGTATTAGCTCCGGTTTCCCGAAGTTATCCCAGTCTTACAGGCAGGTTGCCCACGTGTTACTCACCCGTCCGCCGCTAACTTTAAAAGCAAGCTTTTAAAGTCCGCTCGACTTGCATGTATTAGGCACGCCGCCAGCGTTCGTCCTGAGCCAGGATCAAACTCTCCAATAAAGAGTTGATTAGCTCATTGCTAAACTCTAGCTTTTGTATTACTTGTTTTCACTCTATAACATTCGTTATAAAACGATTATTGTTGACGTTTGTTTGTTCAGTTTTCAAAGAGCAATTTCAGTGTCGTCATCGGGCGACTTTTTAATATTACCAGAAGTCATCGTTCGAGTCAACACTTTTTTAAAATTCTTTTTTGTTTCATCATTGCTTGTTTCAGCAACGAATATTAATATACCACCGTTTCATTCTCTGTGCAACTACTTTTTAAAAGAAAAAATATTCTTATTATTCGATCCTTCTTTTCCTATGATCCATTTAAGTATTCTTGAATTTTCTTATCTTATTATATACTTCCCCAATGCTTCTATTTAATTAGTTCGTAACTATTCTCTTTAAAGATATCAGATAGCATATAAATAATTATCCAGCTATAAACCTCTTATTCAAAATCAACAGCTAGTCAATACAATATTTATAAAATAAGACAGGATACTTTTAAAGGTATCCTGTCTTATTTTTAGCGATGTCTCATCAACGGGAATAATAATACATCTCTAATAGAAGGAGAGTTTGTTAACAGCATAACTAGGCGATCAATACCAATACCTAATCCACCTGTTGGAGGCATTCCATATTCCAACGCCTCTACAAAATCTTCATCCATTAAGTGCGCTTCATCATTTCCTTGTTCACGCTCTTTTAATTGTGCTTCAAATCTTTCACGTTGATCAATTGGATCATTTAATTCAGTAAAGGCATTCGCGTGCTCTCTACCTACGATAAATAATTCAAATCGATCTGTAAAACGAGGATCCTCCTCATTTTTCTTTGCTAATGGTGAAATTTCTAATGGGTGACCATAGATAAATGTAGGCTGAATTAATTTTTCCTCAACTCTTTGCTCAAAGAACTCATTAACTATATGACCATATGTCATATTATCATTAATTTCTATATTATTTTCTTTTGCTAATTTTCTTGCCTCTTCTACGCTCATCTCTGGCCAGAAATCTACTCCTGTATATTGCTTAATAGCATCTACCATATGAAGTCTTGTCCATTCTGGTTTTAAATCAACTTGGTAGTCTCCATAAGTTACAGTAGTGGAACCGTGAATTTCTTGTGCAATATGTGCAACTAAATTTTCTGTAAGGCTCATAATATCACGGTAATCCGCATAAGCCTCATAAAGCTCAATCATCGTAAATTCTGGATTATGTCTTGTTGATACGCCTTCATTACGGAATACACGACCGATTTCATATACTTTCTCTAATCCACCAACAATCAATCTTTTTAAGTGAAGCTCAATAGCAATACGCATATATAAAGGCATATCTAATGCATTATGATGTGTAATAAATGGACGTGCCGAAGCTCCTCCTGCGATAGAGTGCATCATCGGTGTTTCTACTTCTAAATAGCCGTGGTTATCTAAATAACGGCGCATAGATTGAATAATTTTACTGCGAAGAATAAAAGTGTTCTTGCTTTCTTCACTTGAAATTAAATCTAAGTAACGTTGGCGATAACGTTGCTCAATATCTTTCAAACCATGGAATTTATCCGGTAATGGACGAAGAGCTTTTGTCAGTAAAGTAAAATCTTTTACTTTAACAGAAAGTTCTCCTACATTCGTTTTAAATAAAACACCCTCAACTCCGACAATATCTCCTAAATCTACAGAGTTGAAAATAGCATACTGCTCTTCCCCTACATTATCTTTACGAACATACAATTGGATCTGTCCTTCAAGATCTTGGATATGAGCAAATCCAGCTTTCCCTTTCCCTCTTTTCGTCATTACTCTACCAGCAATTGTAACAGCAATATTTTTTTCCTCTAGCTCTTCTTTCTCTAGAGATTCATATTGTTTTTTTAGAGCTTCTGATAAATGAGTTCTATCAAAACGTTTACCAAACGGATCTATTCCTTGTTCACGTAACTCATTCATTTTGTTACGTCTAACTAGTAATTGGTCATTTAAGTTTAATTCTTCATGACTCATGCTTAATCATCTCCACCATCTTTTTATGTATGATCACCTAAAAAAGGAATCGTTCAATTTTATACATACTTTATTATTCTACACAATGTCACGATTACAGACACTAAAAAAGAAAAAAAACTGTCAGATTTTTTGTCCAACAGCTTTATTTTTACACATATTACAGGAAAATTAAACAGATACGTTCAAAATTAGCCTACTTCCATTTCAAATCGTTCTCTTTCCTCTACCTCTAAGACTAAAGCGTTCAAGAGTGTCACTAGCTGCTCTCTAGTCTCACATTCATTAACTGCATTTCTTGTTTTTGCATTCCCTTTAATGCCTTTCAAATACCAAGCAGCATGTTTTCGCATTTCTCTAACTGCTACATACTCGCCTTTTAAGCTAATTAATCGATCTAGATGAAGAATACATACATCCATCTTTTCACGTATTGACGGATCACTTACTAATTCTCCTGTTTCTAAATACTTAACCGTACTATAAATCATCCACGGATTACCTAGAGCGGCTCTCCCAATCATTACACCATCACAGCCAGTTTCATCTAACATTCTTTTTGCATCTTGTGGTGTATTTACATCTCCATTACCCATTAAGGGAATATTGATCGATTGTTTTACTTCACGGATAATATCCCAATTTGCTTTTCCTTCATACAGTTGCACACGTGTCCGGCCGTGTAATGCAACCGCTGCTCCGCCTGCACGTTCAACCGCTTGTGCATTTCTTACTGCATATATATGGTCTTCATCCCATCCCATACGCATTTTAACCGTTACTGGTTTATCAACATTTTCAACCACAGCAGAAACCATATCATAAATTTTATCTGGATCTAACAACCATTTAGCACCTGCATCACATTTTGTAATCTTTGGCACAGGACACCCCATGTTAATATCAATAATATCTGCATTAGTATTCTTATCAACAAATTGCGCCGCTTCCACTAATGTTTCTTTTTCGCCGCCAAAAATCTGTAAACTCATTGGATTTTCGCGCTCATCTATATAAAGCATGTTCATTGTTTTCTTGTTTTTTAAAACAATGCCTTTATCACTAATCATTTCCGCACAAACAAGACCCGCTCCAAATTCCTTAACCGTTAGACGAAAAGCAGAATTTGAAATACCAGCCATTGGCGCAAGCACAACACGGTTACTGATTTCAACATTTCCTATTTTAAACAACCTTTTACCCCCTGATGAACCGCGCTTATTTATTTTGATGTGGATCTAACTCTTCTCTTGTTATCTTTAGTACCCCTACAATAGAATCAATCATTTCTTCTGAAGGCATACGATTCCCCCGCTCAATCTCTCCTAATATAGAAACAGAAACAAGTAACTCTTTTGCTAAACTTTCCTGTGTATATCCTTTTAGCTTTCGAAAAGCTCGAATACGTCTTCCCCATTTTTCTGTCGTTTCCATACCTTTACTCCTTCTCTATCTCGCAAAAGCTTCAAACTTTCTTTTAAAAGTATTGATTTATTTGGTAACTTTATATCTGGAGCAATTTCTATTAACGGAACTAAAACAAATGCTCGCTCTTCTATTCTTGGATGTGGAATAATTAGCTTCTCTGATACTATATTTTCATGATTATACAATAAAATGTCAAGGTCTATTGTTCTTGGGCCCCACTTAATTATCCTTTTTCTTCCAAGTTCACTTTCTATCCTCTGGCATTGTTCTAATAAAGATAAAGGGTTTAATGAAGTTTCAATCTGGACGACAATATTCAAAAATAGTGCTTGTTCCTCATATCCAACTGGATCTGTTTCATAAATGGATGAAATATTTACCACTTTTATTTCTTCTTGACTTTGCAACATTTGCACAGCTTCATATATGTATTCAAACCGATTTCCAATATTCGATCCTAACGATAAATAAACTTCATTCATCCTTTTCTCTTCCTCGTAATTTCCACAGCAACCGATTTATAGTGACCTGGAATAGGTGGGTCTGGTTTAATGATACAAACGGTTATACTTTCAATGGGGGAATAAGATGATAAAAGTTTCCGTGTGATATTCTCAGCTACCGCCTCAATCAATTTATACGGTTTTCCTTCCACTATCTCCTTGACATCTAAAAAAAGCTGTCCATAATTCACCGAATATTGTAAGTCATCTGTTTCTCCAGCCTTTGCTAAATCCACTTCTGCCTGTAAATCCACAATAAAGCGTTGACCCAATTTATTTTCTTCTTTAAAAACACCATGATAACCATAGAATTCCATTTGATTTAATATGATCTTATCCACTGTATTCTCCCTTTCCCATCAGTGCATCCATCATGCGTGCCATCCGCGTCATTTCTTTTACATCATGAACACGGATTAGCTGACATCCTTTTTGAATACCATAGCAAATAGTTGCACCTGTTCCTTCTATTCGTTCTTCTACAGGTAAATTCAAAACATTTCCAATCAATGATTTTCTAGAGGTAGCAAGCAACACTGGATATCCCATAGCTACAAGTCTATCTAAGCCCCTCATCATTTCCAAGTTTCCGTTTAAATCTTTCGCAAAGCCAATACCAGGATCAAGGATGATTTTCTCGTTAGAGACTCCTGCTCCTATAGCAATATCGATACTTTCCTGCAAATCAGAGACTACATCTTCTAAAAAGGACGTATAGTTAAGATTATCTCTATTATGCATTAAGATAAGTGGAGCTTGATATTCAGCTGCAATAGCTGCCATGTTAGAGTCTCTTTTCGCTCCCCATATATCATTAATAACATGAGCACCTGCTCGTAAAGATTGTCTTGCTACTTCACCTTTATATGTATCAATCGATAAGGGAACTTCTACCTCCATCTTTAATCGTTCAATAATCGGGATAACTCGTTCCAATTCTTCTTCGACCGAAATTTCTGTATATCCAGGTCTGGTAGACTCCCCACCTATATCAATAATATCTGCTCCGTCCTCTACCATCTGGATCGCACGCTCTACCGCTTTGTCTACTTCGTTATATTTACCGCCATCGGAAAAGGAATCCGGATTTACATTTAAAATTCCCATTACAATTGTTTTTTGTTCATAATCCAATGTATATGGGCCACACTCTATTTTATTTACCATTCCTTTATTCCTCCTAACTCTTTTACCGACCATAATTGATTAGTATGTTTTCTATACTTTTTATGCAGCATTGTAACAATAGGACCTTCCATTCCCTTATATACATTAGTTTCTATTCTTTTAATCGGTATTATCTCCTGGATAGAATTTGTTGCAAATACCTCCTGGGCATGCTCAAGGATATCAAGCGAAAACATACCTTCTTTAATAACTATCCCTTTATCCTGTGCAAGTTTTAAAATAAACTGCCTCGTAATCCCATTCAAGATGCCCGTTTGCAAGCTAGGGGTATAGAGCTCACCGTCAATAATCCAGAAAAGATTAGATGTAATCCCCTCTGCTATATATCCTTCCTTTGTTAAGAAGATTCCTTCCATGGTCATCTCCGGTCCAATCTCACGCTTAGCAAGGATATTATTAAAAAAATGATGGGATTTTAAGCGAAAGGCTCCTTCTGGCGTATTCCTTGAAATTGCAACTATTTTCCCCGTTTTTTCAACCATACCAGCTGCCTTTGGAAGAGGCTTTATATACACAATGGTATTTGGTTGTTTATATGGCTCTGTTTGGAGTCCGATCATTCCACTTCCTGCTGAAATATTCCAGCGAATATAAGCATTTTCAATCTTATTTTTACTCAGTAGAGCTTTAATAATAGATACTGCCTCTTCTCGTCCAAAAGACTTCTCTATATTCATCTCTTTTAATCCTTCATTTAATCGTTCAAGATGATCTTCTAATAAAAAGGGATGACCTTCATATACACGCAACGTTTCAAATAAGCCTACTCCATACATAAAGCCGTGGTCAAAAACCGATACAACAGCTTCTTCCTGGGGAATAATCTTTCCATTTAAGTATATATACATCTTCTCACTCGGTTCCTTCTCGATAAGATTGAATAAAGTTATGCAAGATTTCCATACCAGCTTCAGTCATAATAGATTCCGGATGGAACTGCACGCCTTCGACTGGAAGCTCTTTATGCCTAAGCCCCATAATCTCCCCTTCTTTCGTCCAAGCAGATATTTCCAAACACTCAGGTAATGTTTCTTTTTTTACAATCAAAGAATGATAGCGTGTAGCCGGGAACGGATTAGGCAAACCTTGAAAAATAGTTTTGCCATCATGATAGATAAGCGAAATCTTTCCATGCATTAAATTGCCTGCTTGTACAACCTCTCCTCCAAAAACTTGTCCAATTGCTTGATGACCAAGACATACACCAAAAATCGGTAATTTACCAGCAAAGGTTTGAATAGCTTCCAAACTAATCCCTGCATCATTCGGAGTACACGGTCCAGGAGAAATCATTAAATATGCTGGGTTGTTCTTTTTTATTTCCTCTATAGAAGTTTCGTCATTTCTTTTTACTTGTAATTCTTGTCCTAATGAACCTAAGTATTGCACAAGGTTATAGGTAAAAGAATCATAGTTATCAATCATGTAAATCATTTGCTACCACCTAATTTCTCTTCCGCTAATTCTTTCGCATTCCACAGCGCTCTAGCCTTTTTCATTGATTCTTTGTATTCATTTGCAGGTATAGAATCAATCACTATTCCCGCACCCGCTTGTACATATGCTTGGTTGTCTTTCACCAGCATCGTTCTAATCATAATATTTAATTCCATATCATGATTAAAGCCAATCCATCCTAATGAGCCAGTATAAGGGCCACGACGCACTGGCTCTAATTCTTCAATGATTTCCATTGTGCGTATTTTCGGAGCTCCCGTGATTGTTCCACCCGGAAACATGCTATCAATAAGATCAAATTCATCTTTCTCATCTGCAAGTTGCCCTTTTACATTGGATACTATATGCATAACATGGGAATACTTTTCAATTACCATAAATTCGTCGACTTGCACGCTCCCGTACGCACATACTCTCCCTAAATCATTTCTTTCTAGGTCTACTAACATAACATGTTCTGCTCTTTCCTTCTCACTCTCGATCAACTCACGAGCAAGTACTAAATCCTCTGCCTCATCCTTCCCACGTGACCTTGTTCCCGCTATCGGACGTGTGCTTACTTCTTTTCCCTTCTTTTTGACAAGAAGCTCTGGTGACCCACTAACTAACTGAAACTCAGGTGTATGAAAATAGCCCATATAAGGAGATGGGTTTAATATTCTTAGTTGCTTATAGACATCGAGCGCAGACACGTGCAACGGTTTAGCCTGTCGAACAGATAAATTAACTTGAAATACATCACCCTGCGAAATATATTTCTGAATCTTGCGCACAGATTGTTGAAATTCATTATCTTCAATCGATACCTTTACACCCTCAGACTTTACTACATCACCTTGTATTTGTTCCTCTTTACTTTCGCCCCCCCATCCTAATGCATAGGTTTCGACTTTATCCCGAACGATGGCTAATTGATTTTCTTCATATAACCCAGATATCCATAATTCATTTTCTTGATGATCATACGTAAACCACTCTTCAAATAACAAAAAGAATACATCCGGGATATCCATATCATCAACTGTCTGATTAGGAATCTTTTCGATATATCGAATATAGTCATAGCTAATAAACCCGAGTGCTCCTCCTTGAAACTCAGGCAGCTTCGGATCAGCTTCTACAACATAATTATTCATTACCTCTTTAATCGAATGAAGCGGATTGCCTTTGATTAATACAATGCCTTGTTTATCTATCACTTCTAACCGATTATTTCTACCTATCATTTTTACTACAGGGGAAATAGCACCAATGCTATATCTGCCACCCCGTCCACTTTCTAATAAAACATAATGGGATTCATCTTCAGCAAGTGTTAAAAAACTCCTAAAAAACTGCTCATACGAGAGAGAAATCGTCTTACTATATACCTTGTAATTCTTCAATCAGGCTTCGCTCCTTACGTTTTTATATGTTCTCATCATACAGGATGAACAGAGAAAAATACAAAAAAATCATATGTTTTTGTGCTTAACTATTTAACATTGTTTCAGCATAACAAAAAACAAAAAGCCCCCTTTTTAAGGAGGCTTCTGTAAGCTTAACTTTTATTATTCTTCTTCATCAAATTGATAAAGAGGTGTGCTTAGGTAGCGTTCTCCGTTACTTGGGATAATCGCTAATACTTTTTTCCCTTTTCCTAGCTCTTTTGCAACTTGTAACGCTGCGTAAATAGCTGCACCTGAAGAAATCCCACCTAATACGCCTTCTTCTTTACCTGCACGACGCGCATATTCAAAAGCATCTTCTGTTGAAACTTTAATGATGCCATCGTATACTTCACTATTTAAGATATCTGGAACAAATCCAGCACCAATTCCTTGGATTTTATGCGGTCCTGGTTTTCCACCTGACAGCACTGGAGAATCAGCAGGTTCTACTGCATAAATTTTGATATCATTATATTTTTCTTTTAACACTTCCCCAGCACCAGTGATTGTTCCACCTGTACCAATACCAGCAATGAATGCATCTAAACCTTCATCACCGAAAGCATCCACAATTTCTGGTCCAGTTGTTAACCTATGTACTTCAGGATTAGAAATATTTTTAAATTGTTGGGGAATAAAATAGCCATTTTCTTTTGCTAATTCTTCTGCTTTGCGGATAGCTCCACCCATTCCTTCTGGTCCTGGTGTTAATACTAGCTCAGCACCATAAGCTTTTAGCAATCTACGACGTTCAATGCTCATTGTTTCTGGCATAACTAAAATAGCACGGTAACCTTTTGCTGCAGCAACCATAGCAAGTCCAATACCTGTATTTCCACTTGTTGGCTCAATGATAGTGCTACCTGGCTTTAAATCCCCGCTTTTTTCAGCAGCTTCAATCATCGCTAACGCAATACGATCTTTTACACTGCTTCCCGGATTCATGTATTCTAATTTTAAATAAACATCTGCACTAGAATCATCCACTAAACGATTTAATTTTACAATGGGTGTTCCACCGATAAGATCTACTACAGAATTTGCGATTTTTGACATTTGCAATCTCCCCTTATCTTTATTCCGAGTATTTTAATTGGTTTTATAATATTAATTTACCAAATGGCACCTTCATTTGTCAATCTATATGTTTGTATTTTCCGAAAAATTAATTATATTTCCATTCCCAAAAAACTCTCTCCCTTTCAATAAAAAAACACCTTGAAAGTGGTGGAAAACAACCAGCCTTTCATGGTGTTTCAATTTTTCTTCTTACTTCGCCTCTTCAAGTAATTTTTCTAGCTCGTCTTTGTTAAACATATACTTCTCATTACAGAAATGGCATTCAGCTTCCGCTTGTCCGTCTGTTTCGATAATATCTTCGATTTCTGCTTGCCCTAAGCTAATAATAGCATTAGAAAATCTTTCTTTCGAACATGTACACGTAAATGAAATAGGCATTTTTTCAATTACTTTTACATTATCTTTTCCACAAACCTCTTCTAATAATTCCTCTGGTGTTAAACCTTTCTCAATTAACTTAGAAATAGGTGGTATTTCGCTTAGCCTATTCTCAATTTTCGTAATCGTATCCTCTTTTGCACCTGGCATTAATTGAATAATAAATCCTCCTGCAGCTAAAATGCTGTCATCCGGATTTACTAACACGCCAACTCCGACAGAGGAAGGTACCTGTTCTGAATTAAACAGATAGTAAGTAAAATCTTCTCCAAGCTCCCCTGAAACGATAGGAACCTGACCGGTAAAATAGTCGCGCATTCCGATATCTTTTACAACAGATAACGTCCCTTCTGTCCCAACCGCTCTTCTCACATCTAATTTCCCATGCTCATTTAAATCGAAATGAACTTGTGGATTGGTAACATATCCACGTACTTCGCCTTTTGCATTACCATCAACTAGGATAAGCCCAATTGGACCGCCACCATCGATTTTCACTGTTAATTTTTGATCTCCTTTAAGCATTGCACCTAACATTGCTGTTGCTGTTAAAGATCTACCTAAAGCAGCTGATGCTGTTGGCCAAGTATGATGTCTTCTTTGCCCTTCTCCAACTGTTTCTGTACTTCTTACTGCATATGCACGAACTTCACCATCAAACGCTAACGCTTTTACTAAATAATCACTCATAATTTACTCCTTTATCTTATTCCGTTTCCAAACAGTTCATCTTTTCATTTTGCTATTTTAGTGTATCCTTATTTTTTTTATAAATAAGCTGCAATCCCTTTAATGTTAGAAACGGATCTATTGCATCAATAATATTTGATTCTTTGGCAATAAGGTTTGCTAATCCTCCTGTTGCAATAACCTTCGGCTTAACAACACTGTCTTCCTTCATTCTCTTCACTATGCCTTCAACCTGTCCTACATAGCCAAAAAGAATTCCTGATTGCATCGCAGAAACAGTATTTTTACCGATTACTCCTTCTGGTCTCGCAATCTCGATACGAGGCAATTTAGCTGCTCTAGAATACAAAGCCTCTGTAGCTATATTAATCCCCGGCGCTATAGCACCACCCATGTATTGCTTATGTTCATTTATATAGCAGAAAGTCGTCGCTGTACCAAAGTCAACCACGATCAACGGGCTTCCATATTCATGAATAGCTGCGACCGCATTAACAATTCGATCTGCCCCTACCTCTTTCGGATTATCATATTTTATGTTTAAGCCGGTTTTTGTTCCTGGACCAACTACTAACGGTTTCAATTGGAAATACTTTTGGCACATTCTTTCTAATGAAAACATGATTGGAGGAACAACCGATGAAATAATAATCCCATCAATATCCGAAAATGTTAAACCAACATGGTCGAATAGAGATTTAATGATCATACCATACTCATCTTCCGTTTTATAACGATTTGTTTCGATTCTCCAATGATGTTTTAATTCTTCTTTATCATATACACCTAATACTATATTTGTATTTCCAATATCAAAAACAAAAATCATTATGGTCACCACTTCTTTATTAATATAATTCTATTTACCATATAGCTTTCTCTTTACTTATTATTAGTATCTTTTCACACCTATCACTAACACCTTACCTAAGCTATATGTAAACGTTCATGTTCAATACTGGAAATATCATAACATACAACAGGAAAGAGACAAAGCCTAAAGCAACAGCTGCTATCTATACACCTATTATTGTAGTATTAACAAATAGATAAAAAAGGACACGCTTTTAAGCGTATCCTTTTTACTGATGATCGAGATTTACTCGTCTCTATCATCCTTTTTATTAATATTTACCTTTACATCCTCTGAACCTAAAGTAGTATCTACCTGTTTCGTACGATCTGGCAGAACACCGTCTTTATACAAACTATTGATTTGTTCTGCGTCCAACGTTTCGATTTCAAGAAGTGTTTCAGCGATTAGGTTTAACTTCTCACGATTTTCTGTAAGAATTTGTTTCGCTCTTTCATAACACTCTTTTATGATTCGTTGAATTTCTAAATCAATATCATATGCAATTGCATCAGAATAATTTTGTTCATTATTTAAATCTCTGCCTAGGAACACTTGACTTTGTGCTTGACCGAATTGTAATGGTCCAAGCTTATCACTCATCCCATACTCTGTTACCATCTTACGAGCAATCCCTGTAGCTCTTTGGAAATCATTATGTGCTCCGGTACTTACTTCACCAAATACGATATCCTCTGCCACACGACCACCAAGTAATCCAGTAATCTTATCAAGAAGCTCTTGTTTTGTCATTAAGAAACGATCTTCCTTAGGAAGCATAACTGCATATCCACCAGCTTGACCTCTAGGTACGATTGTTACTTTATGAACCATATCAGCCTCATCTAACACAACACCGATAATTGTATGACCTGCTTCATGGTAAGAAACAATATTTCTTTCTTTTTTAGAAACAACTCGGCTTTTCTTGGAAGGTCCAGCAATAACACGGTCTGTTGCCTCATCCATGTCTTCCATATCAATTTTCTTCTTATCAGCTCTCGCAGCAACAAGCGCTGCTTCATTTAGAAGATTTTCTAAATCAGCTCCAGAAAATCCTGGTGTACGCTGAGCAATGCTTTTTAGATTGACAGACTCATCTAAAGGCTTATTACGAGCATGTACACGTAAAACTGCCTCACGACCATTAACATCTGGTCTGTCTACCGTAATTTGTCGGTCAAAACGACCTGGACGTAATAATGCAGGGTCTAAAATATCAGGACGGTTTGTAGCAGCGATAATAATAATACCTTCGTTTGCACCGAATCCATCCATTTCAACTAATAGTTGGTTTAAGGTTTGTTCACGTTCATCGTGTCCTCCACCTAAACCAGCTCCACGCTGACGACCGACTGCATCTATTTCATCAATGAAGATAATACAAGGAGCATTTTTCTTCGCATTTTCGAATAAATCACGAACACGTGAAGCCCCTACCCCTACAAACATTTCTACGAAGTCAGAACCACTGATGGAGAAGAAAGGTACGCCAGCTTCTCCTGCAACCGCTCTAGCAAGTAGTGTTTTACCTGTTCCTGGAGGTCCATTAAGAAGGACTCCTTTTGGTATTCTTGCACCTAGCTCAGCAAATTTACGTGGATCTTTTAAGAATTCCACTACTTCTACTAGTTCTTGCTTTTCTTCGTCGGCTCCTGCTACATCATTAAAGCGAACTTTTTTCTTTTCTTCATTGTAAAGCTTTGCCTTACTTTTACCAAAGTTCATTACTCGGCCGCCGCCGCCACCTTGGGCTTGATTGAGTAAGAAGAAAAATAAGATGAAAATAATCACAAACGGGATAATTGAAGTAAAGAATGTGATCCATCCACTTGTTTCTTGTGCAGGCTGAACATCGATATCAGAACCTTCTGTAGCAGCTTTCAAGATCACTTGAGCATTTGTTTCATTGTTTGTTACATAAGAAACAAATGTTTCATTTTCTTTGTAGCCCTTTAATTTCCCTCGTACTTCAAGTACACCTCTTTCAGGCTGCTGCGTTATTTCTGCAACATCACCAGCTTCAAGGTGATTTATTAATTCAGTATATGTTAAATGCTTGGTAGGCTGATTATTTCCATTGAAAAAACTAACCACACCGATAATTACTAAAAAGATTAATAAATAAAAAATGGTATTACGAAAAATACGGTTCATCCCTTACCTCCTCCCACGGTAAACAAACTATAGAGTATAGTAACATAGAAAATTAAGTAAATTCAAGGAATTACCCTTTCTGGATCTGAATTCCTTTCTTTTATCCTTATTTACTATCACTTGCATAAACTTCCGGTTTTAAAACACCAATATAAGGTAGATTACGATATTTTTCTGCGTAGTCTAATCCATACCCCACAACAAAAGCGTCTGGCACGTTAAATCCTACATAATCTGCTTCAAGATTCGTTTTTCTACCAGAAGGTTTATCAAGAAGAGTCACAATTTTGATTGATTTTGCTTTACGATAACGGAACAACTCTACAAGATAACTTAATGTTAATCCACTATCAATAATATCCTCAATAATTAGTATGTCTCTTCCTTCAACAGAAGTATCCAAATCTTTTAAAATTTTTACTTCTCCAGAAGAAACAGTAGAGTTACCATAACTTGATACATCCATAAAATCCATCTCTAGGTATGTATCCACTCGCTTTAAAAGATCGGCCATAAAGGGCATAGCACCTTTTAACACTCCAATTGCCAAAGGAAATTTATCTTGATATTCCTCTGTAAGTTGAAAAGCCAAATCCCTGATTTTACCTTGTATTTCTTCTTCAGATATCAATATTTTTTCAATATCGTGTTTCATTTCTTGTGTGCCCCCTAGAAGATCATTGCTTTTTATATGTTATTAATAGATTACTACCACTATTCGTATTACTATGAGAATATATCGATTTTTTTAGTCCTGGTATCCAAAGAATTTCACCATTACTATCTGTAATAATTGGCCAATTCTCTCTTTCATGGATTGGAATCTTCTCATCTATAAAAATGCGGTTCACTTTTTTCTTACCATTCATCCCTTTTAAATGGATTCTATCGCCAGCGCTTCTTGTACGGATAATAAGAGGGAAGGAAATAGAAGAATCCAAAAGAATACAATGATTATCAGTATGATGTTCACCGTCTATATATTCTACCTTAATATTATACCCATTTGGTAATAATAACTCTCCCATTTTTGATAATTCATAATAAAAGGATTTTGTTGGAGAAAAATTAAGCTGAAAATGAAGATAATGGTACGACTTTTTCACTTTCAGACCATTCGGGAGATCAATATTTCCAGAAGAATGAGGACTCTTAAGTAATATCATCATTTGCTCAGTATGTAATGCGGATAATGAAATAGGCATCTCGTCATAGAGATAATTTAATATTAGTTGAATACATCTTCTTTGTAAAGGAATAGCTATTGAAAGAAATCGATTAATATCAACTACTGCTTCCTGTTCTCGTTTTTCGACTAATATAAATGAAAGCCTTTCTTCTGCCTGCTCCATTAAATAAGCTTCATCGTCTGCTAATTCTTCACTAAACCGCTGGAAATGCTTTGCCGCGTGTATGTTTTCTTTTTTCAAAAAGGGCACAACATACTTTCTATATCGATTGCGGCTGTATGTGTCTTTTTCATTGCTTGGATCTCTTCTTGGATTTAAATTATGTACTTTACAATATTCCTCAATGTCGTCCCTTTCTAAACATAAAAAGGGACGAATAATATTTCCTGCTCCGAAAGGACGGATAAAAGGAATTCCAGCTCTCGCCTTACCTGAACTTCCTCTCGTTAATCGCATCAGAATTGTTTCTATTTGATCATCGCCATGATGACCTAATGCTAAATAGTCTAAATTAAATTCTTTCATGATTTTTTCATAAAAAGAATATCTACATTCTCTTGCCGCTTTTTGTGAGTTCATCCCTGTTTTTTCAATAAACACTGGTAAATTTATTCTCTCCCAAGAAAAGGGAATGTTCCTTTTTTCACAGAACAATTTTACAAATTTGGCTTCTTCTAGCGACTCCCCCCCTCGAAACATATGATCAACATGCCCGGCATAAACCTTGATTTTCCACTCTTCTTCTTTTGTCCATAAAAAATGAAGAAGTGCTAAAGAATCGGGGCCCCCCGACACTCCAACTAAGATTTTTTTTCCTTCTAAAGTCACTTTTTTTCTTTGCAGGTAATTTGAAACTTGATCCTCAAACATTTCTGATTACTTCCTTATCACTATCACTATTCTACCAACACTGATGTTATTACTTTTTCATCAGAGATTGTAGTCTACTATAGTCAAGGATATCACTTTTTTAAAAGTGATACCAAAGACAATTCTCTAAAATTGTTAAAATTCCTCTTTTCAAGTTAATTGACCATATATATACAAAATATAACAAATAGAAATAAGAATAATGATAAGAAAAGATTCGACCCAACCAGCCTTTTTCTTCTTTTTAGCCATATTGCTTCTTGTTTTAGTAGATTGAGTAGTTTGCCCTCTTACTTGCCGGGAGCTATTTCTATTAGCTCCCGCTGTTACGGTGCTTCTATTAGGTTTTGTCGAATCTCCACTTGTTAATTTTAAAAAGTCTAATCGCATTTCTTTAGCGCTTTGATATTTTCCGGTTAACGCTTTTTGAAGAATTCCCTCATAGCGCACGAGACCCTGTTTTTGTCGAATCATCGTTTGCAGTTGTTTCAGTCCACCCACTGTTTTATTAAACCTTTTTGGATAATAAAGATTGAGCATAATCATGGCGACAGCAAATAAATCATAACTTGGCTCTGCCTTTCTTGTACCTAGCCCCCAATACCCTCTATCAAAGAACTCTGTAAATTCTTTAATCGCTCTACCGGTAATGGTTGTTCCGCCTACATCAATACATCTAATTTTTGTTGGAGGTCCTGTAATAATCAGATTCTCTGGTTTTAAATCTCCAAATATCCAATTATTTTCATGAAGGTTTTGTAAATCTTTTAACAATTGAATCATTAACACATCAACCCATGATCCTTCCTTATGTTGAATAAATGTTAGTAAATCAGGTCCATTGATGTATTCCATTACATAAAAAGAAATAGTTCCTCTATTCGTTACCCAATCATCTACATCTATTAAAGAAGGTCCAAGGCTATAACCTTGGACCTTTGCAAAGGACTTCAACACATTTACTTCGGAAGTTATAGATACACTATTATTACTTAATTTCAAAGCAACTTTTCCTATTCTGGAATCTGCCAAAAAAACAGTACCATTCGCTCCATAGCCAAGCTCCTTTATAATTGTATACTGCTTGTTATGCCACTTTCCTTTTATTACTGTACCACTATTTATTTTAAATTGACTCTTCGATGTATTCATCATCATTTGAAATCAAGCTCCTTAATGAGCGCTTATGCTTAAAGTAACGAACTGCTTCTTTTAAAGCTGGACCTGTCGGTGTAATTCCTCCTGTCGATAATTTCGGAAAAATACTTGTAAGAGATTCTAAACGAGGAGTCCAATCCATTAATTTTTCGACATCTTTCTTTTTCCCGGGAAATACAAATACAGAATAGCGGTTTTCACCAGATCTAGCATTCAAGCTTAAGGACAAATCAATTAATGCTTCCTTAACTGTTGGAAGTTTATGCTTCATACTAGCACTTGTATCCAATAAAATTAGCACCTCAAGTTCGACTGTTTCTCCAAGTTCGTCAACAACCTCCATTACTTCCCCTCTTTTTTCTGGCGGCAGATCCTCCATTGTCTTTGAGGAACCTAGAATTTGCTGAAGCTCTTTATTTACTACTCCTTGCAGCGTTTGGGTCATTGCCTTTTTCGTTACCATTTGGACAGTCTGACTTAATTGTTGTGCGTATACTACTTGACTGACACCGCCCCCAGAGAGTGCAATGCCTTCAATTTCTTTCATACCTTGTTCATCAATTGTATCTTGCTCCATGACTCCAATAACATTGACTGTAATTCCTTGTTCACTAGCTAATGCTGCCATCGCAATAGGATCTTCTCCTTTATTTGAGCATCCATCTGTGATAAGCAAAATTTGCTTTAACGTACCTGTTTTCATAAATATCTCCCCTCCATCTTTATGAGTTAGTCCCATTTTCGACGAAAAAGGAAGTATTTATACCCTCATATGAAGGATAAACAGAGGATATAGAGTGAAACTTCTCTCAGTGGGGGTTAGTTGAACCAATCGGACCTTTACGGACAGTTGATGTCCCACCAATCTCATAAGCTTGTGGGGATGTCCGTTAAGAGTGGATAAAATAAAACTAACAACCATGCTTACCCTTTACGCTGGTTGTTAGTTGAATAAAACAGTATTATTATTATCAATTTTATTAAGAAGGCTTCCATCAATGGTTTTTCTTTATCCCCCACCTAGTTTCCTTGATTTCCCACAGCTCGCGGTTGGGTATTATTACTGTCCAGTGGGATAAATGTTTTGCAAGTTACCAAACTTAATTTGCCATTTGCTTAAAGCCTTTTACTGGAATAGATGCCCATTTAGGAATATTATGATCAATTTTTGCAACTAACACCGTCATATCATCCTCAATTAACCCGAGACGAGATCGTATAACCTCCTCCATAATTAAATCGGCTACCTCTTGAGGATTTTCTGTCTTCAATTCTTTGATTTTTCTCTTCATCCAAATTTCAAAGTTTTCAACATGTTTTGGCCCTTCAAAAACACCATCACTCATCATAATTAACAAATCTCCGGCTTTTAATTGTTCACTTACAACATCGACATCAAATTCTTGAAGGATACCCATTGGTAAATTACTTGCCTGTATCTTCATTATTTTCGAACCTCTTTTAATAAAACTAGGCGTAGAACCAATTTTCAAAAATTTCACTGCTGCATTTTGGAGATCAATCATCGCTAAATCTAAAGTTGAAAAAATTTCATCTGTTGTTCTTAAAGAAAGAATGGAATTAATCGATTTTATAGCAACCTGTTCCTCAATCCCTGATTGAAGAATTTTTTGTAATAATTGAAGTGTTTCTTCACTTTCTACATGGGCGCGCTTACCATTACCCATTCCATCGCTTATGGCCATTGCATATTTTCCTAATCCTAACTCGATTGTAGAATAGCTGTCTCCTGATATAAATCCACCATCCTTGGCCGCATGGGCAACACCTGTCTCCACTGTATAAGCTTTTGCCGACCGAAATGTTGCATGACTGTAATCATTAGAATACTCGGAAACCTCCTCTTTATTGACAATAATCGTTTCTCCAAGAATATCAGATAGCATCGGTGCAATTAGTTTTTCACATTCTCCATAGCCTGTATTATATGGAATCGTTATATCGATATCGACATTCCCCTGTTCCAAACTATATATTTCTACATTTTCAATATGAATACCAAACTCTTGAATAGCCTCTAGTATTAATTCTTCCTGCTTATAATGATTTTCTCTTTCTCTTTGAATTTCTTTCGCAAAGTCACCCATTACTTCGGATACACCGAGCAATTGATCGGCAACTAGTTTTCTGCTTTCCTGCACTTGTTTTTTTAATTTTTGATTAGCTTGATACAATGTTAGTTCTTGATGGATTGCATCAGTTACCTTCTTCGATCTTGTACAATGCTTATCCCATTCCCTTGAAAGACTAGGAGAAATATTTCCACCAGTATCAGCCATTTCAGTCATAATATCTTTCATATAATCATAGGTTGTATTAAAGTTACGCGCCCAGCAATGTTCCTTTCGAAAGCATGTTTGGCATGTTTTTTCCGTAACATTACTTAAAAAGTAGTCTAACTCCTTATCTTCCTCCTCTATCATCTCACTTATGTTGGGAGAGGAAAAACTTTTAGAGAGTGCCTGAAAAACATTGGAAAATTGAGAAACTCTTTGTGCTGTAACGTCTCTCATCTTTCTCATATATTGCTGTTGTTCTTGGGAATATTCTGCTGTTCCAGGTATATGCTTTGCAATGCGAGAGGTCAAACTTTTTGGTGTTAAAAGGAATAGGAAAACAGCTATTGTCGTTTCCATTAAGGAAACGGATAAGACGCCTCCTCCTTCTCCATACATTCCAATTAGAAGCGTAGCAATAAACAAGCCCAGTGCCACACCAATCTTCTTACCTTCTTTCAACAAACCACCTAAAAGTCCTGAAAAAGCTAATAAGCTCATATGATAAAAGCTAGAAATGCTTGCAAGACTAAAAATTAATCCAGTTACCACACCGACAGTCGATCCAATAGTTGCCCCAGCAATAAAGGAAAACACGAGAACTAAATAACGAGACATAATATGTTCAATTGATAAGCCATAAACCGCCCAACCAATTGTTCCGGTCATAATAGAAGCTAGCATGATGATAAGACATACAATCTCTTCTGTTTTTAGTGCTTGTCTCCTTTTATTAACGGTCATCAGGGGTAGGCTTTGCAAAAAGATTAATGTTAGAATATACCCAAGGCTTCCTTCTACAAACGCTAACATTCCACCATACAATGTAAAACCATTTGTTAAAAGATAGGCTTTCACTAAGCTGCCTAGAAAAACAAGCCCAAACACAAATACCGGTACAAGTTGTTGTTCTTTACTTTTCCAATTCAAAATGATTTTATAGCTAATCAAAAAGAAGAAAGACAAGACAAAATTAGAAGCAGCCTCAGTTATCCCTAAAGTGGCCGCACCAGCTATTAATCCAATAAGGGCAAGTGGGGCTTTATCTTTCCTTGATAGATACACAGCTGCAAAAAATGGAAGAGCAAAAGGAGTAAGCTGCCCTAATATTAAGGCACGTCCAAGCAAAAAACCAATGATTAGTAACAAATAACCCTTTACTAAAAAGAAACTCTCCAATTTTGTATTAAATTTATGAACAAATGAGCTGAAGCTATCCCGCGACTTCCCAAAATCAACTTCACCAATCGGATCGATTATATCCCTTTCTACTTTCTCCATAAAACCACACTCCCTATCAAGTATCGTTGCTCCACATTATAGAAGGTAGCTATTTAAAAGTTTGTCAAAATAACGAAGCATTTCCAACTTTTCGCTCGACTTCTTTCCTCCATTTTTTTATCGAAATACAAAATTCGATAGAATCTTTCTAGTTAGATTTGTCAGGATATTCAATAAAAAGTAGCTACCCTATTATTGGAAAGCCTTCTTTATTGGGAACGGGGTATATGTGAATCGTCTTATTTGCTGTCACCATTTTTACATTTATTGCTTATTTTTGTCAGTTCATGCAATATGTTTTTTTAGATTCTTTATTCGTTAAAACTATTTAAATAGAGTAAAAACTAATATCCTAAATAAATGATTAAAATCTATTGACATTATATTTATTTCTTTGTATTATATTAATTGTCTTGTTAATATTATGGCGGTGTAGCTCAGCTGGCTAGAGCGTACGGTTCATACCCGTGAGGTCGGGGGTTCGATCCCCTCCGCCGCTATCGAAAAAAACCACGTAAATTTACGTGGTTTTTTTTTGTGTTTTTTTATCAGGAATGCTCTAAAAAAAAGCAAGCCGATTTGGCTTGCTTAAGCTATGGGAATATATAAACGATAAACCCTGCTATCTATTGGTTATTCAGCAGCAAGTTACCCGCGTCTAGCGCCTCTTCCCCCGCGTTTCGACTCAGTATTTCTTTTCAAAGAAGCTAATCGATCTTCACTATCTTTTAAGAAACGAGCCATTTTCGATTCAAAATTCTCTTTAGGAGCACGATTATCATTTGATTTTGCATTACGTGACCTTTGAGAATTTCCTCCGGAATAGCCGCCTCTCGATTCTCTTCTTTCTCCGCGTTCGTATTGTGGTCTCTCTGGTCTCTCTGGTCTTTCCGGTCTTTCTGGTCTATCCTTCGCCTTCTTGATAGATAGTCCAATTTTTCCATCTTTCTCGACATTAATAACTTTAACTTCGACTTCATCGCCTACTTTTAGGTGTTCATTAATGTCCTTCACATAATTGTCTGCGACCTCACTAATATGAACAAGACCTGTTGCGCCTTCTGGGAGCTCAACAAACGCACCAAAATTAGTAATTCCTGTTACCTTTCCTTGTAACTTGCTGCCTACTTCGATTGACATAAAAAAGTTTTGCCTCCTTAAGGATATAAAAAATCGTACTTATTTATATTATACAGAATGGAAAAAAAGAGTGTCAATATTACTGACAACCTTATTATTTTCCAGTTGCGTTTTTTGCTTCTTTTTCAGGGATATTAAAAATAATTTCCCCTTTTTGTGATAATAATAAATCTTTCCTTGCTAATTTAGCTAAATATTCTTCATCGTTCAATCTAGCAATTTGATCCTTTAGGTCTGCTTCCTGCTTCTCCAATGCAACAAGTTGTCCTTCTAACTGTTCTTTCTCTGCTCTTTTTTCTTTTAAAGTGGAGCTTTGTGATATGAGTGTGGAAATCATGATAAAGCCAATAACAGCAGCACAAACAAAGAAGGTTGTCAGTCGGCGCATCAATAGCTTTTTCTTTCTGGCTCCACTAAGACTATCAGCTTGATGCTGTAGATTATATTCTGTTGGAAATGTTGTAACATCTGGTTTTCTTATAGCACTCATATGAGGCTCCTCCTTTCATTATTTTTTTCTATTAGCTATCCATTCTTTCAAATAGTTCTTTATTTTAAAGTAATATCCTGCCAATTTACTAGAGATTCTCTCGACGAATAATTTAACCTTTTTCGGCATAATTAGCCACAATAGGGATAAAAGCCATTCTATTGGTTTTAATAGTATCCTTATGATAAATCTTAATACCCTAATTATACCACTGACAAGTGCCATAAGTCCCTTGCCTAATGCAATTATTATCGACAAAAGAAAAAAAACAATAGATTTAATTGGTCTATATACGATATTAACTATTATCTTAATCAAAAAGCGATACGAATGGATGCAAAAGGAAATAATTCCTTTTAAGAGTCGAAGATAAAGAGCTTGAAATAAACTTTTGTACATCGCAAAGCCTAATAGCAAGGCTAAGACCAAATAAACGCGAACCTCTCCCTTATTTACTAGGAAAAGGACATAAAACATCAGAAGAGCTTGCAAAATCCAGAAAAGGATATCATGGATAAAAACTATACTTCTTTTCCGTGTCGGTCTTTTCAAGAAGTATTGATATGTATCTAAACTTATCCCAAAGAATAGGCCCATGCTAACCATAGCTAGCATGGTCATAAATTGTGTAGAAAGTGTCATCGGAATATCTTGCTAAAGAATCCCTTAGCCTTATCTCCACTTTGATCGTCTACATAAACTAAATCAAATACCTTACCTTTGATGGAGACGATTCCCTTTTCTACATCCAGATTTTTCATTTGAAGATTTTGACCTCTAATGGATAAAAAACCCATTACCGTTTCAAGTATAAACTCTTCGTTGTCAAAGCTTTCCACTTGCTTGACTCCTGTAATATCTAGCAGCTTTCTTCCTCTCATAATCACGTCATGTTCCACCATATTACTTTTAGTCGTATTTGAATCATAATATTGGCTCATCATTATCCCTCACAATCACTTAGTACAATCTCTACTTGTACAAATATATGTGGACAATAATAAATTTAGAACAAGCCTTATAAAGGATGTGAGGAGAAAATAACTCTACCTTGTTTATTACCAATAATAAAGCTTAATAAACTTAAGCTTTATTGCAAAATCTTCTTAAAAACTGCTTGAAATTAAGAAAGTGTCTCTTCTTTAATTATTTTGTACATATTCGCAGCATCTTCTTTTTTTGTTGATTCCTGCAACATTTCCACTTTAGCAGTTACCAACTTTTGACCGAAACGAACCTGCAGCTCATCGCCGACCTTCACATTTGTACTTGCTTTTGCTTGCTGTCCATTTACCAAAATCCTCCCCTGATCAGCAACTTCCTTTGCTAATGTTCTTCGCTTAATTAAGCGAGAGATTTTCAAGAATTTATCTAGTCGCACCCTAACAGCTCCTTCTTAACGTTATTTTTCCTTTGCTTCATTCCAAAAACCGTCTAATTCCTCTAAACTCATATCGCTCCAATCTCTTTCAGACTCCTTCACCTTTTTTTCTATATAAGAAAAACGCTGGAGAAATTTTTTGTTTGTCTGGAAGATGGCAAGTTCAGGATCTACTTTATAAAACCTAGCAATATTTACCAGTGAAAATAAAACATCGCCAAATTCACTTTCTATCTGCTCTCTATTATTTGCCTCTTTTAATTCCTCTTGAAACTCAAGAATCTCCTCTTTTACCTTTTCCCAAGCTCCTTCTACATTCAGCCAATCAAATCCTACCTTTGCAGCTTTTCTTTGTAATTCATAAGCCTGTAATAAATTAGGCATTGCACGGTTTATTCCATCTAAGATAGATTCTGTTTCTTCCTTCGCTTCCTGTTTTTTGGCATTTTGCCAATGCTTCATTACATCATCGACCGATTCTGCTTGTTCTTCCCCAAATACATGTGGATGTCTGCGAATCATTTTATCGGAAATTCCTTCAATTACATCATCGATTGAAAAATATCCCTCATCTTCTCCTACTTGACTATGAAGCATTACTTGTAATAACACATCACCAAGCTCTTCAATAATATGGTCTATGTCCCCTTCATTGATTGCCTCAATTAATTCATAGCTTTCTTCCAATAAGTATTTACGCAAGCTTTCATGAGTTTGTTTTTTATCCCACGGGCAGCCATTTGGCCCACGAAGTTCCGCTATTATATGTCTAAGCTGGGAAAATTCTTTATAAAGCAACTTTTCCTCTTGAACAGGTGGCACATATATACTTGTTAAATTATTTAAATCGATCTCTCTATCTAATTCATGTAGCTCAATTTCTTTTATTTTTTCTAAAATACTTCCAGCTGCAGTGACAATCTTAATTGGATAATCATATGGCAGTACATCCATTAGCGTTAATTTCACTTCAGATGCAGAAAAAGCATCATAGACTTGGCCAATAATCAAATGATTTCTAAGCTGGATGCTTGAGCGGTCAAGAGCTGTTCCGTCTAAGAGTTGAAACCCTTCAATTGGATCTATTCGCAATGCTTGAAAAATACTGTCTAGAAAGCTTTGACCCCCAGCAATTTCAATCGAGACAATTCCTTCTTTATCCTTTTCTATTAAGAGCTGGACCGTTTTTTCTGCAACAAGCGGATGACCTGGAACCGCATATACAATGTCTGTTTCCTTTGCTTTCTCTAATAGAACTTCAACGATTTCCTTATATACCGCTTCAAATTGTTCATGCTTCTCATAAATAGAATCAAAAGAATGAAAAATAACTCCTTCTTCTTCAAGAGTTGATATGACGGGATGATCATTCGTCCGTACATAAACAGCTTTATTCTCATCGATTAGACTGCGATAGACACCTAATGGCAGCTGATTTATATCCCCTGCACCTAATCCAATAACCTTTATTTGCTTCATTTAGTTCCCTTCCTTTTTTTCGGTAAAAACCATTTTAGTTTACTTCCTAACGGTAATAGGGATAATTCCTTTTCTTTAAAAACATTACCTCGCAACACAATAACCACATATATTATTCCACCTATTATGACACCAGATAATGCTTGGATAGCACTTTTTATACGTTCATGCTCTATATATTTAAGCAGCAGAGAGGAAAATGGTATATATCCTTTAAGGACAAAGAACATAACAAGACTTGCTCCGCTGATAATCAGTATCTGCTTTATGTCCATAAGCGGCTCTTTGGCTATTCTTCTCAATTTTACCATCATTAAAAGCAAAATCATAAATAATACAATAAGAGATGCATAAGCTGCCCCGTAAATTCCATAGGAGGAAACAAGTACGATGTTAAGCACATATTTTCCAACAAATCCTAATATGATCAAAATTGCTGGATATAAAGAATGGCCTAATCCCTGAAGAATGGCCATTACTGTAGCAATAATGGCATTAAGAAAAATGACAAAAAATAAAATAGTAAGAACATCTGAACCAGCATCATTTTTAAATAGCATACTGTTTGTTTCATTTATGATGCCAATTAAGCCAATCGTTGCCCCAAGACCAATAAAATAACTGACTAAGAGAGAAAAATGAATATTCCCCATCAGATCTTTCTTACTTGTCTTTTGACGATCCTTCGTAATTAGGGGAACAATGGTTAAAGCCATAGAAGTGGAAATAATACTTCCAATTTGAATAAGCGGCTGCCCCCTGTCATAAACCCCTTTCATTACTTTAGCACTTTCATCAGCCATGCCAGTTTCGATTAATAAAGAATATAAATTCAAAGAATCAGCGAGTTGCAATAACACCAATAACATACTACTAATGGAAATAGTAATGCCTTCGTATATTATTCTTTTACATAGTACACGATTCTCCTTTTCAAAAAGAAGAGAAAACCGAAAAAGAGAGAAGGATAAAGAAGATTTTCTATAAAAATGGATTAAGACTATTAGAGAAAGCAACCCACCTATTACAGAACCAAACATGGCGCCAGAACCAATTGCATATAAGGAATATCCTTGATAGGAAAAAAAGACAGCCACAAATAAGATAATCCCCACTCTCATTAGTTGTTCACTTACCTGGGACACTGCGGTCGGAATCATATTTCCTTCTCCTTGAAAAACACCTCTCAATATAGCAATGAAAGGAGAAAAAAGAAATGCAAAAGAAATAACCTTTAACAAAGATGCCAAATAAGGATCACCCATCAAAGAGGCTAGCCTACCTGCATTTAAAAACAAGACAAGAAAAGCAACAACCCCGATTGGAACAAATAAGAAAAAAGAGGAACTCACAAGTCTATTTATACCCGATTGATTCCCCTCTACTTTCATTTCCATATACAATTTTGACAGCACAACTGGAAAACCATATGTAGATAAAGCAATAATTACCCCATAAAAAGGATAAACCTGCTGATAGATATAGAAGCCTGTATCACCAACAATATTTTGAAATGGTATACGATATACAGCACTCAATACTTTAGTTATTAAGGCAGCGATCATTAAAATAAAAGCGCCTTTAAACCAGACATTTGATTGCGAAGTCTTCACATGTCTAGCTCCTTCCATAATTACTTTCGCTTGTATTATAGCATAGTTAGATGGAAGATGTGTTCTTACATACAAATCCATTTATTACATATATTAACACAATAGAGGTAAAGATACTTTCCATGAGCAGCCCTGTTGCCTGGAAAGTATCTTTACCTCTACAAAAAGAAGCAAAACTAATTACATAAAGCTTAATAATAAAATAATAAGCAACGGAAGAAAGATGATAACATACCCAATAGGATTAGCAAAGTTTAGCGTCCATCCAATTCCAAAACGCTTTTCAACAAAAATAGAAGGATCATTTTTATTAAAGTAAAATAAGCCTCCCTTCCAGTAGCTATCCGTATCAAAAGAAGAGATTTCTTGTGTGGGGTGTTCCTTTCCATCCAACCCACGATTTAGTCTTTCTACCTTTATCGTAAATAGAATTGTCCCAATTAATATCAATACGGTAATGAGAATAGGAATAAGGAAAAGCAAGTAATCACTGAAGATATTATTGTATAAAGTTGTTAATTGTAAAAGGATAAAAAGCACAGTTACGGCAATAGAAGTAAGAAAACTGAACCAGCTTGAATATTTACGATACTTTAGCTGTCTATGCTTGGATGCTTGTTTATTGTTAGCAATCATTTTTATCCCTGATTTTTTTGTGGCAATATTAATTCCTAGAAACATAATCTGCATCGTTAGTAAAACAAGCAGCAAAGTCACAGCAGATAGGGGTGTCTTTGTTGTAAATCGATCTGGTTTCCCATCCGGTCCCCAGTGAACAGGTATTTCCGCTGGCAATATGTGATACTGCGTTATAGTAAAAAGAAGGAATCCTACTGTAATGATCATTGGAATAATAAATACATACCAAGGAAGCATCTCATCCTTTTGCCTAACTCCCAGTTCTGTTACATTGACTTCCTTTAGCTGCTCCTCCCACTTATTATCACGCTTTAACCAAAGCATTTTCCCATGAAAATAAAAATAAAGGCTTAAGCTCCAAAATAACATACCGAACAATAGTGACGTTCCGATAATGGCTACTTGATCTGCTTGGATATTATTAGCAGCTTGCCAAATGCAATAAGCAACAATACTAAGAATGGAGGGGATAATGACAAAAAGTGAATATCGTTTTTTATAGGTAGAAATTTGAGGATGCTTTATTTGTGTACTTGGAACTGAAACGCCAAATACGACTGTCTTTCTTATCAGAAAGGGGATGGCTGCTTCAAATAAGACCGTTATTAACAACATAATAATAAAAATAATAGCTTCCATTTTTTATGCCTCCTTCATTTTTTGAATAATCGATTTCATTAATCTTGTTATTTCTTCCTCCTTCATTCCTAGTACGATGGCTTCCACAATTGCCGGTTTTAAACTATCAGAGACTCTGTTCTGTTCTTCTGCTGTCACTCTCCTACTAATTGTCCGTATAACTGCACCTGATTTAGGAATAATTTGAATTAGTCCCTTTTTTTCTAATTGATGGTAACTTTTATTTACAGTATGCATATTGACACCCAAATCAGCTGCCAACGAACGAACAGAAGGTAGCATATCTCCGTCCTGTAATTCCTTTCTTATTATCCCTATCATAATTTGCATCGTAAGCTGTTCATAAATCGGCATTTCTAATTCAGGGTTTATTTGAATATACATCATCATCCACCTTAAACTGTTATACACTTATTATAACAAATTTGTTATAGTTTTAATAGAACAAATTTGTTATAGTTTTAATAGAACAATCTTATTTGTTAAGATACTTCCTAAAAACAAAAAAGTCGACAACTCCTTTCCGAGTTTGTCGACAGTTTAAGGCATATAAAGATTAGTAAAAAACGTTATGCAATCATTATGATTCCATTTGGCGAGCTAAAAATCCTGCTGCAGTCTCTACAGCCTTTTTCTCTACATCACCAAGTGAGTCTTCTTTTGCGAAAATGACAACTGCTCCAATTGGATCACCATTTGCAATGATAGGACCAATTGTATAAGCTGAAATTGTTTCAGTATTACCATCTACTAATGCTACTTGGTCTTGTTGATTCATAAGAATTGAACTTCTATCTTCCATTGCCTTTTCCACTACACTACTAATATTTTTATTCAGATAATCTTTCTTCGATCCACCCGAAACCGCAATGTAAGAATCTCTGTCACAAATTAGCACCGCATTTCCTAAACTATCATAGAGAGCTTCGGCATACTCTTTTGCAAAATCACTTAATTCACTAATCGGTGAATATTTCTTTAAAATCACTTCTCCATCTCGATCAACAAAAATCTCTAATGGATCACCTTCACGAATTCGTAATGTTCTTCTGATTTCTTTTGGGATAACGACACGACCCAAATCATCGATTCGACGCACAATTCCAGTTGCTTTCATTCCGTGTTGCCTCACTTTCATCAGATGATTTTTTAAATTGGTGAATGCATTCTCACTATACATGAAATGTTCACCATATTTAAACATAGTATCTTTCATATGGTAAGTTCTATACATTAAACATGCAAAATTTTCTCTAGGTAGCTTTATTTTCCTTGGTGAATATTTCACTTACTGAAAAATATTTACCATATCATCCATCCACGGGAAGTTCACTTCCCAAATCGGGGATGAAACATTTATCTATTCAAGTACTGAACTTAGATGTCATCAATCAGAAAACTTTTTAACTTTTATTTATTTTGTTTATACCCTTGTCCCTCCATATTAAACATTCCTTTTACGTAATATTCTTTATAATTACGGGTATGAAAAAGAAGCTCTCCTAATGGAGAGCTTCTCAGACTGTAGACAAACTCCTTGAAATTTGAGGTTTTTACCTATGGTCTTTTTTGTTGATTTCCACTACAGGGGTTCGCTCCTGCAGGGTCTCGGTCTTTCTCGAATCTCCCTTAGGAGCCTTACCTATCCGCTCCAACCAACATGGTTGCATCAAGTTAGTCTAGAATTCTAATTCCGACAAACTTTCCTACTTAAAATTTTCTTTTCATCATTTTGTAATTTGCTCTGGTTCTTTTTTAAATGTATTTAACGCTTCTACCATTTCGTGACACGCTTTAAGCCATTTTTCTTTTTCGACACCTTTTACATGGAAAATCATTTTTAGTTTTCTTCCATCCATGCCAAGACCAATCATTCGACCATATTTAGAACTTTTCTCAAATATTTTTTGTCCATCCATACGATCACTACCTTGTTCTGATAACAGAATGAGAACTTCATCCTTTGTTTGTTTAATCAATTCTACTCCCGCTTGCTTTCCATAAATCTTCATTTCTGTGATTTTGAAAAGATAAGAAACTTCCTCTGGATAGTCTCCAAAACGGTCGATTAATTCTTCTCTTAGTTCTTCCATATCCTCTAAGGTTGTAACACCTCTAAACCTTTTATACATCTCAATCTTTTGCTGTCCATCACTAATATAAAAATCTGGAATATAAGCATCAATATCTAAATCAATTTCAATTGTCTGTTTTTGTTCTTCCGTTATCGTTCCTCTTCTCTCTTCTATTGCCTCTTTTAGCATTTGAGAGTATAAATCAAACCCGACCGAATCAATAAATCCATGCTGTTGAGCACCGAGAAGGTTTCCAGCCCCACGAATAGTTAAGTCACGCATAGCGATTTTAAAACCAGATCCTAATTCTGTAAACTCTTTAATTGCCTGCAGTCTCTTTTCTGCCACTTCTGTTAGGACTTTATCTTTCTTATACGTAAAATAGGCATAGGCTACTCGATTAGAACGCCCAACTCTTCCCCTCAATTGATATAACTGGGACAACCCCATACGATCTGCATCCTGAACAATTAATGTATTTACATTAGGAATATCTACTCCTGTTTCAATAATCGTTGTACTTACTAAAACATCGTATTCTCCCTCTAAAAACCCGATCATTACTGATTCTAATTCATTTTCCGTCATTTTCCCGTGAGCATAGGTAACCCTTGCATCAGGGACTAACATGGAAATTTCTTCGGCCTTTCTTTCAATGTCTTCCACACGATTATATAGAAAATAAATCTGCCCATTTCTCGCAAGTTCTCTTTCAATAGCTTCTCTTACAAGCCCACCATTGTATTCCATAACATAGGTTTGAATAGGGAATCTATTTTCAGGAGGTGTTTCGATAACAGATAAATCTCGTACACCTAACATAGACATATGGAGTGTTCTAGGAATTGGAGTTGCCGTTAGTGTCAACACATCAATATTAGTTTTTAATTGTTTAATCTTCTCCTTATGCGTTACCCCAAATCGTTGTTCCTCATCAATAATCAATAAGCCCAAATCTCGATATGATATATCTTTTGATAGAATCCGATGTGTACCTACAACAATATCAATCGTTCCCGCCTTCAACCCTTTGATTGTATCGTTTTGCTGCTTTCTTGTCCGGAATCTACTTAGCAAACCAATTTCTATCGGGTAGTCTTGAAAACGCTCTCTCAACGTTTCATAATGCTGTTGTGCCAAGATAGTCGTTGGAACTAAGAAGGCAACTTGTTTTCCGTCAGCTATCGCTTTAAAAGCTGCTCGGATAGCAACTTCTGTCTTTCCATAACCAACATCTCCACAAAGAAGGCGGTCCATCGGTCTTTCTCTTTCCATATCTATTTTTATCTCATGAATAGATCGTAATTGATCCTCCGTTTCCTGGTAAGCAAATGCCGCTTCAAATTCCCGCTGCATTTCTCCATCTGGAGAAAAGGCATAACCAACAGAAGCTTCACGTTCTGCATATAGCTTGATAAGATCATCAGCTATATCTTGAACAGAAGATTCTACCTTTTTCTTTACTTTCTTCCAGTCATTACCACCTAATTTGTATATTTTCGGTTCTTTACTCTCTGAACCTACATATTTTTGTACTAAATCGATTTGTTCAACCGGAACATAGAGCTTATCATTGCCTTGGTAGCGCAAATGTAAATAATCCTTATGAACTCCATTTATTTGAAGTGTTTCAATTCCAAGATATTTACCAATTCCATGGTTGACATGGACTACATAGTCACCAACATTTAACTCAGAATAACTCTTTATACGTTCTGCATTTGTTAGTTTCTGTCTTCTTTTCGATATTTTTTTAGTCTTCGTTTTAAATAATTCTTCTTCCGTTATTACCGCTAATTTTAAAATAGAAAGCTCAAATCCTGACTGGAGATGACCTTCTACCAGTTGAATTTTCCCTTCGGAAATTTTCTTAGCATTCTTTTGAACCATTACTTCCATATCGTAGTCTTGTAAAACTTGCTCTAATTTTTCTAGACGTTCCTCACTGTTACCAAGTAATACGACAGTATAATGGTTCTTCTTCCATCTTTCCATTTCTGCTTTTAGCACATTCATTTGTCCATGGAAATTTTGCATTTGTTTGCAAGAAACATTAATTATATTTTGCGGATTAGTATTTGGTACATGACGCAAAAATAAAGATAAATAAACAATCGGTTGTTTTGCTTGATGTAAAAGATGATTAGTACTTTGCGATAAGGTTAATCCATGAATGATTTCCCCCTCACCTAATAAGCTCGTATACCAATCAGCTTCTTCCTTCTCAAGCGTGTCATTCATTTCTTGCACTCTACTAATTTCATCGATAATTAAAAAGCCGTTATTTGGTAAATAATCTACTAAACTGACATGTTCTCCATAAAGGATGGATAGGTATTTATATATCTGTTCTGGCTTCTGTCCATTTCGTAGCTGTTCTATTTCGCTACCGATGTTTTGTGTTAGTAATGTTTTGGTTGCTTCATCTTTTATTTTTTTTAAACTTTCAGCTAAGCCCTTTTCAAGCTTTTCTATTAGGTTGCTAACCGCCTTTTCATCATAAAGAATCTCTGTAGCAGGACCAATGCTAACGGTTTCCTTCTTTTCCTTCGAGCGTTGATCTTCAAGTGAGAACGCTCTAATGGAATCAATCTCTGTATCAAATAATTCAATACGAAGTGGATCTTCTTCTGTTAATGGATAAATATCCAAAATTCCACCACGCACACTAAATTCTCCCGGTGATGCAACCATCTCCGAGCGAACATACCCCATATGAACGAGTTTCAATAAAAATGCTTCTAAATCTAAATCCTGCCCAATTTCAAGCTTTAACTGAGCTTCCTTCCATAACTTTTTAGGAGGAAGTAGCTTTCTCAAACCTGCTACTGGTACAATCATTATTCCCGATTTTTTCTTCGCCCAATAGTTCAATACTTCTATACGCTGAGCCTTAAGTTCAGGACTCGCAATGCTAATTTCCGCCGCAATTAATTCATTAGCCGGATAAAGAAAAACATCCTTTTCATCCACTATATTGGTAATATCGTCATAAAGCTTTTGTGCCTGCAATAAATTATGCGTTACGATTAATAACGGTTTCTTTGTTCTTTCATAAATAGAAGTCATATATAAAGTACGTGCTGAATTAGAAAGCCCTGAAACTAATTGCTCATGTAATCCAGCATCTAACCCAGAAATGACGTTTTGTATATCTTCTTGCTGTTTAAATAAATCTTTTAACCCTAACAAAAAATTTTCCCTCCCATTCGAAAGCAAAGGCACCATAAAAGTGGTGCAGAGCTAGTTTATTTCAAGTATTTAGTAAAATGGTTACCCCTAGCTACTAGCCCTTTTATCTTTAAGGTTTAAATCAATCCTAATAATTTGTTTCTCTTTTACATGAAGATTTATAATTGCAATCTATTTGTTTCCTCATAAAAGACCTTAGTATATAAGGTCTTTCAAAAATCTTAAAATTTGAAGTTCTCCATACATCATATAAGCAATTCCGCTAAAAGGAAGAAGAAATACTTCTTAATGTTGTTATATACGAGATATCTTGCCTATATTCCTGCAATACAAAAGAAAACATATATACAGACAACGGAAAAATGAGGCTGGGACATAAGTATTCCAGCCAAGGATAATTCCGAACAATTATACGAAGATGCTAATGAATGTTCCGTATAATTGTTCGGGCTTTTATTTGTTTTTCAAAGGATGTTTCCATGAAGTTTGGTGCGATTCCCCGCAGCCGGAATACACTTCGCTTTCCATGGGGCTCGCGCTGAGCCGCTTCGGCCTGTGGCCTGCAGGGTCTCAGACTGTCTCGCTAATCCCATAGGAGTCTTCGTGTATTCCGGCTGCTCTGTTTTTCCAACTAATTATATTTCCTCTTGTAAAAAGTATGCGAAAGCAGCCGCTATTTACTAGCTATATTAGAAATTGTTCGTCTTTACAGAGTATCTATTTAGTTATGTCCCATCCTCTTTTTCCCGAATTAAAAACTGCCATTTTATTTGAGCGCGCTTTTAATGAATCAAATAATCATTTTCATAATAACCAGGATTTTTCGATAATGATTCTTGACAATCTTCACAAATAGATTTTACCTCAACATCTCCTGTTTGATGGTACTGAATCATTTCGGAGCGGTCTTCTTCTGTTAAATGATCAAAACCTAATCGATTTGTTTCTACTGATTCCACATCAATTGACCCTATATGCACACCACAATGTCTGCAATGATAGTGTATAGCCATTCCAAGGCCTCCTTACTAGACATTAAATATAATGCTAGTATTAACCTATTCGAATGCAAATATAACCAAAACAACTGGAATGCACCTATATAGCTTACTGGATATTATATTTATTCATTACTTGCAAAAAAGGTTCCTCTGTCCAATGTGCACAAGCATCTGCACATTTCTGGATAGTCCCTTCTAATATATCCATCTCTTCCTTTGTAAATTTCCCAAGGACATAATCTACAACCTTCATTCCATTTTTCGGGCGATCAATCCCGACTCTTATACGATTAAATTTTTCAGTCCCCACATGAAGAATGGTTGACTTAATTCCATTATGTCCGCCAGAGCTTCCTTTTTGACGAAGTCTTATCTTTCCGACCGGCAAGTCTAAATCATCATAAATAACTACTAAATCTTCTGGCTGTAAATCGTAATAGTCCATAATAGGACGAATAGATTCTCCGGAAAGATTCATATATGTAAGCGGCTTTAATAAAATTATCTTTTCACCGCCAATATTTCCCATTCCAAAATTCCCTTTGAATTTTGCTTTATCTAATGGAATATTATAATGGCTTGATAAAAAATCAACTACTTCAAACCCGATATTATGTCTTGTTCTATCATATTGCTTACCTGGATTTCCAAGTCCTACGATTAATTTCATTTGAATCCCCCTGCTTTTAATTCTATACTTATAAACCATACAAGAAAAAGGTTTGGCCAATAGAAAGCTAATCGGTCAAACCTTTTCTTGCTTATGTTTTTTTAGAAACCTTCTTTCTAAAAAACGTACAGGGAGAATATATTTGAATGGATCGGATTACTCTTCTGCTGTATCTGGCTTTGTTTCTCTGCCTTCTACATTATCAGGCATTCCTTCTTCTTGTTGTTCTCCTGTACTAATTTCCTCTTCCTGTCTTGGTGCAAGAATGGATGCTATTACTTCTTCTTGTTCATGATTAATTTCTATTTTATCATAACCCTTAACATCTCCGACAGTAATCGTATCTCCTACTTGAAGATCTGTTACATCAATATCAATACTAGTCGGTATATCATTAGGTTTTGCTGTAACTGTTAATTCATGTAGAGCCTGTTGCATAACGCCTCCATCTTTTACTCCAGCTGCTTCGCCTACTAGAGATACCCTTACTGGTGCACTGATTGCTTTTGATAAATCTACTGCTAAAAAGTCCACATGTACGATGCCGCGTTTAATTGGATCAGAATCATATTCATTTAAAACAACATTATAGGTTTCTCCGTCAATATCTAACGAAATAACACCATTTCTTCCAACCTCTCGAATTGTTTTTAGGAAATTCGCTTCATTTAAAGAGATCGCTGTATTTTCTACTTTTGATCCATAAACGATACCTGGAATTTCTCCCTCATTTCTTAATTTCGTTAAGTTTGAATGCTTTTCCGTCGTACGTTTTTTTGCCTGTAAAGTTGCTGTCATGATTTCACCTTCCATTATTTATTCAAATGAACACTCTTATATAAAAAATGCCCTAAATGGAAGATATTTAAACATAAAGAATTTGCTTTCCTCTGTAAAAAGCAAACCATAATACTAATAGTCGCCTGCCTTAAGACAAGCGACTATCCGTAATCATATAGAGTACTATCAATCAAACAAGAAACTTACAGACTGATCTTGGTGAACGCGAAGAATAGCCTCACCTAATAAATCAGCTACTGATAATTGAATAACATTAGCAGAAAGTTTCTTATCTCCCAGTTCAATAGAGTTTGTTACAACTAGCTCTTTAATTTTAGAATTGTTGATTCTTTCCATGGCGGGTCCTGATAATACAGGATGTGTACAGCATGCATAAACCTCTTTCGCGCCATTTTCAGCAAGAGCATTGGCACCAAGTGTAATAGTTCCAGCTGTATCAATAATATCATCAATCAGAATAGCAATTTTCCCTTCGATATTACCAACAATATTCATTACTTCCGCCACATTTGGCTTTGGTCGTCTTTTATCAATAATAGCAATCGGTGCCTTTAATCGTTCTGCAAGCTTTCTTGCTCTTGTAACACCGCCATGATCTGGAGAAACAATAACAAGTTCTCCATCGAATTCACGTTGACTGAAATAGTTACCTAGAATTGGTACACCCATCAAGTGATCAATCGGAATATCAAAGAAACCTTGAATTTGTGGTGCATGCAAGTCTAATGTAATAACACGAGTTGCGCCAGCAGTTTCTAGTAAGTTAGCTACTAATTTTGCTGTAATTGGTTCACGAGCTCTTGCTTTTCTGTCTTGTCTAGCATACCCATAATAAGGAATTACTAGGTTAATCGTCTTAGCTGATGCACGTTTTAATGCATCAATCATGATTAATAATTCCATAATATGCTCGTTAACAGGTGCACTAGTTGACTGAATAACATATACGTCACAACCACGGATACTCTCTTCAATATTAATTTGAATTTCTCCATCGCTAAAACGTGTTACAGAACATTTCCCTAATTCTACTCCAATTGACTCGGCAATTTCCCCCGCTAATTCTGGATTAGAGTTTAAACTGAATACCTTCAAATTTGGATCTAAATTCTTAACTGGCATGCTGAACCTCCACTGGTCTTTTTCCACTAATAGTACGAAGAATGAAGTATAGCTATTATTACAAATTATTCTTCTTTGTTTAACCTTTTTATTTACGTTTATAATTCTCTTTATTAACTTGGCGGGCACGTGCAATAGAAAGTGCCTCAGACGGAACGTCATCTGTAATGGTGGAGCCTGCTGCAACATAAGCTCCTTTACCAATTGTGACAGGTGCAATTAAATTGGAATTACAGCCAATAAATGCGCCATCTTCTATCGTAGTCAAAAACTTATTTTTCCCATCATAATTAACCGTGATTGTACCACAACCTATATTCACATCACTGCCGACGCTCGCATCTCCAATATAACTTAAGTGAGATGCTTTACTTCCTTTTCCGAATGTTGCTTTTTTAATTTCAACAAAGTTTCCGATTTTCACTTCATCATCAATGATAGATGCTGGACGAATATGTGCAAATGGTCCAATATTTACGTCAGAACCAATGCTGCTATCATGGGCAACAGACTGTTTGATAGCCGTATTATTTCCTACAACACAATTTTTTATTTCTGTATTTGGCCCAATCGTGCAATCTGAACCAATTACAGCATTTCCTGAAATCGTACTTCCTGGGTATATTACGGTATCTTCTTTAATTGTTACGCCTGCTTCAATAT
This sequence comes from Niallia alba, assembly GCF_012933555.1. Taxonomy (GTDB): domain Bacteria; phylum Bacillota; class Bacilli; order Bacillales; family Cytobacillaceae; genus Niallia; species Niallia alba. The sequence goes on along the minus strand of NZ_JABBPK010000001.1, from coordinate 63,420 downwards.
AAGTATTTAACGGATCAATAATCGTTACGCCGTTACGCATATGCTGTTCATTGATTCGCTTTCTCATAATTGATTCTGCTTCTGATAAAGCAATCCGATCATTCACACCAATTGTTTCATTGAAATCAATTGTTTGGAACGCACTAACTGTTTCTCCCTGTTGTTTCAAAATCTCAATAACATCTGGCAAATAATATTCACCTTGCACATTTTCATTTGAAACATTATTTAAAGCCTGAAATAACAAAGCATTATCAAATACATAGGTACCTGTATTAATTTCTGTTATTTTTCTTTCTGCTTCCGTTGCATCCTTATGCTCAACAATTTTTTCTACTACCCCCATTTGATTACGAATAATTCTGCCATAACCATCTGGATTACTTGCCTTTGCCGTTAAAATGGTTGCCTTCGCTCCCACTTTCTCATGGTGTAAAAAGAGTGCCTCTATCGTCTCACTTGTCATAAGTGGGGTATCTCCACAAACGACAAGTGTCACTCCTTCTTTGTCTCCAAGAAGATCTTTTGCTTGTATTACTGCATGTGCCGTTCCAAGCTGCTCTTGTTGGTATACGTAATTCACACTATTACCAAGCTGCGCTTTTACTTTTTCTGAACCGTGGCCAATTACTGTTACGATTGAATCCACTTGTAGCTTTTCTACTTGATCTACAACGTGCTGTACCATCGGCTTTCCACAAACAGGATGAAGTACTTTATAAAGTTTTGACTTCATTCTAGTTCCCTGTCCTGCGGCTAAAATCACTGCGTAACGAGTTGTCATTCACAGGCCTCCAATAACCTTTTTATCCACTAAAAAATATATCTTAAATAACTCTTGATTTCAAGGAAGGATTCACAATTTATGTACGCTTCTTTCTAAAAGGTGTTTTTAGATTGTAACATTTTCCTTTTTTCACATAAGCAAATCTTCTAAAAACAAGGATACTGTAGAAAAAATTTCTGTCTCTCTTATGATACTAAAAGTATTGATTGTTTTCATTGGAAAATCAAGGGGTATATAGGAAAGAAATAGGTGGCAAAAAAAAGAGCCTTACTCTTAAGAAGTAGGCTCTAGCTGTAGATTATTTTAGGAAGCTCCAGCTTCTTCAAATTCAATTTCTAATTCACCCAGGCGGTGGTATTCTGCCAAAACTGCTTCCTGGATTTTTCCTCTTGTACCAGAGTTAATTGGATGCGCGATATCCCTAAATTCACCATCCGGTGTTCGTTTACTTGGCATCGCTACAAATAATCCATTATTTCCGTCAATTACCCTAATATCGTGAACAACAAATTCATTATCTAGTGTAATAGAGGCAATAGCTCTCATTCGTCCATCCGTATTAACTCGGCGTAGCCTTACATCAGTTACTTCCATCCTGTTCACCACCTTTACTAGAAGATAAAATCTAGTTATTAAATTCAACAGAATTTTCATAACTCCTTCTTAAAAGGTGAAATTTTTTAGAATATTTAGGATAAAATAAAGAAAATATGCCGAAAAGTGATAAATTCCTCTATTTTTCCACTTTACCTTCGACTATCTTCCTTTTTCTGTAAGTAACTTATTTACAAAGAGCAATTACTTCGATTTCTACTAATACATCTTTAGGAAGTCTAGCTACTTCCACACAAGAACGAGCAGGTTTATGAGTAGAGAAATACTCCCCATATACTTCATTGATCGCTTGGAAGTCTTCCATATTTTTAATAAATACAGTTGCTTTCACCACTGTTTCAAAGGATGCACCAGCCTCTTCTAAAACTGCTGCTAAATTCTTAAACACTTGGTGTGTCTGTGTTTGAACGTCCCCTTCTACTAAGGTACCTTCTGCAGTTAAAGGAATTTGTCCAGAACTGAAAAATAGATTATTTACAATAATTCCTTGAGAATACGGTCCGATAGCTGCTGGTGCATTGCTTGTTTGAACAACTTTCATTTATCATTTCCCCCTAAGGTCTACTTTTTGTCAAAATAATTACCATTTTCCACAGAAATTTTCTTTTCTTTTACATCAACACCTGATAATTTGACTAGTGATAAATAATCATCTACTAATCTTTCCTCAGCCTCTTCAGCTTCCACTAATACTGCTATTCCCGCAACACTTGCATTGAATTCCTCTAATAGACTAATCATGCCATTGATCGTACCGCCAGCCTTCATAAAGTCATCCACAATTAAAACTTTGGAACCATCTTCTAAACTTCTTTTAGACAGTAGCATCGTTTGGATTCTTTTAGTTGAACCAGAAACATAATTGATACTCACAGTAGAACCTTCTGTTACTTTGCTATCTCTTCTAACCATAACCACAGGAACATTTAAATAAGTTCCTACTGCATATGCTAAAGGAATTCCCTTTGTAGCAACTGTCATCACTACATCTATGTCAGTATCAGCAAAAGCTGATGCAAAAAGTTTTCCAACTTTTTGAACGATAGCCGTATTTCCCAGTATATCATTCATATAGAGGTATCCACCTGGTAAAAGCCTTTCTGGACTTTTAATCAAATCACAAAGCTCTTCTACAAATGGTTTAGCTTCCTCTTCACTGACTCTTACTTGATATTTTACTCCACCGGCTGCTCCTGGCAATGTATGCAAGGTACCAATTCCTCTTTGCTCAAATGTTTCTTTAATAATAGCCAAATCCTCACTTATGGAAGACTTGGCTGAGCCGTACTTTTCTGCAAAATAAGAAAGAGATACTAACTGCCTAGGATGCTCCAGCAAGTAATTCGTCATGTCTATTAAACGCTCACTACGACGAAACTTCATAACCGAACCCCCAAAACCCGAATATTTAAGGACAATTTTACATTATTATACGGATTTAATCAAGAGTATGTCGATGTCCAATCATTCGGACAGCAAACACTTGATCACAAAACCCTCTTAATCCATTGTAAACGCGGTTCATTCTTGAATCATGTTGAATTAATCCAAAAACAGTGGGACCACTCCCGCTCATAAGAACGGCATCTGCCCCAAACTTACATATTTGTTCTTTAATTTGAGCGACCTCGGGATATAAGGATAAAGTGACATTTTCTAGTACATTCCCGACGTTTTCACACATCAAATCATAATCCTTTGATGAAATGGACTCAATCATTTTCTCCGTATTGGGATGCTCAATTGTCTCTACATCTAGTCTTTTATAAATATCTGCTGTTGATACACCGATAAATGGTTTCGCCAATATCACCCAACAAACTGGCGGCGCAGGCAATTCTTTAATGATTTCCCCTCTTCCAGTTGCTAGTGCCGTCCCTCCGTATACGCAAAAAGACACATCAGACCCTATTTCAGCTCCAATGACGGCCAATTCATCCAATGTTAACCCTAAATCCCATAACTTATTTAGACCGCGTAATACGGCCGCTGCATCACTGCTGCCTCCAGCAAGACCTGCTGCAACAGGAATGTTTTTCTCTATTTTTATTTCTACACCTTTTTTTACATTAAACTTTTCTTTTAATATAATTGCCGCCTGATAAGCAAGATTTCTTTGGTCATCAGGAACAAATCTATTAAGAGAAATTATTTTTATTACATCGCTGTCTAGCAGTGCTAGTTCAATTCTATCTGCTAAATCAATTGTTGTCATAATCATTTCTACTTCATGATACCCATCTGGTCTCTTATGAAGCACATCTAATGACAGATTGATTTTAGCTGGCGCTTTAACCAAAAGCTTCAATATTTCCACCCACTTAACAAATTTCATCATTTACTTTTTTCCCCCACCTAACGAAGGAGGCCTTTCCAAGGAGGTAATAATAGTAGGCTAGACGAACTTTATCTTTTACCTTATTCCGTACCTAACAAGCATTATGCTCATCTAATCTTCTATATGGATATAGTGATTTTACCACAAATCATTCTCTTACATACAATAGAGATTACGTTTTCCCGATAATTTATCATTCATTTTATGATGGATTCTAACTCCCCATTACTTTGGAACAAAAAAGAACCTATCATTAACCCTAATATCTATACCATTTGTCGATAATATAGATATAAGCTAATGATAGATTCTATTGTACCGTGGGTAACTCCATTATGATTATAATACAAAAAAGATGGACGTAAAGTGACTTTTGAAGTTACTCTTTATTTTGAGTAAGAAGACTTTGCTCTGCTATTTCTATTGCTCTTTTGACCATATCCCCTGCATCTCTTGCGCGAATACCGCCCCAGCCCTCTTTCTGAACTACATCATAGAAACCAAGTTCTTTTGCTAATTCTTCCTTTAGCCCTTCAGACATAATCCCTTTTCGTCTACCCAAAGTGAATCTCTCCTTTCATCACCCACGGTATGTTTAGTATGTAACCATCACTAGTTTTTCATGTTATCTATTTGTTGCCAAAACTTATGCTTATTTATACATTTACAATCGACTTTATTTAAATATCATTATTATTATTTGTATTTTTCCCATGAAAAAAGCAGCAAACAAATTGTTCACTGCCGCTTAATGCTTTCAAGCAATAATAGTTAGCTTAAAGCAATTTGTCCTGATGTATCCTCAAAGAAGGTAATTTGAACCGTTTCTGTTAAAACATCTGCATAGCTGTATGATACACGTTCAAATGCATTTTCATCCTGATCTAACTCCACTACAAATACAGATGGATAAGTCTCTGCTAATACTCCTGAACGTTCTATTGTCTTGCGACGACCGCCATTTGCCTTCAGCATAAGCCTTTTTCCTAAATTTGAATCAAGAGCTTTTTTTATATCTGATAATGTTTTTGCCATTCGGTCCACCTCACTGTGTAAAGTATATCACACTGACATAACAGAGTCAAATAAAAACATAAATTATAACAGTCTTTTTCAGAAGTTGTCAATATTTTTTATTCTTATTTTTCTCCAATTTTTAAACAAAGATAGTTTGCACAATGTGAGGATAAATATGTAGAAAAATTCAATATTTTTCTACTATCTATTAATTACCATTAATATGAAGTGGCTAAACAAAAAAGTAGTCTTCCTGTTACTACCATAAATGAAGCACATAGATTATTGTAATAGTCCATAACCAGGACACCTGTATACAATGATATTCAGCTGTCTAAGGCTTACTTGCTATCTGCATCATACCTCTTCTGATTGATTTGTATGATATGGCATACCTGCTCGAAGGACTCCTTTCGTTTCAATTCCCCCTAACCCTTTTTCGCCAGTTAGTGTATTCCTTAAAACATCCCAAACGTTTACTCTTTCCATAAATGGCGTAAAGCTAATTTTTGCAACAATATAAACCGGATCAAGCGCATGAATATTTACTCTTGAAGGGGAACTAGCAAAATTGGCTCCTGCATAAATCAGAGATTCAAAGTGAGATTGACAAGCTCCAGCAAAGATGACTAACTGATCCAAATTAGGAAGCTTCTTTCTCGCCTCTCTGACGGTCTGTACAAAATATTTTGAATGGCGGTATGCATTGATATCATTCTTTTCTCCTAACGCCTTAGAATAAGCGTCATGACCTGTTATAACTAGTATATCTGGGCGATAGTAATCCAGCAAACTCCCTATCTTACCAGGCATCTCTTTTTCATTACAATGCACTCCATTTACAGGTATCCCGATTTTTTCATATAAGGTGAGACATTTTTTTAAATAGTTGGGATCTCCATCAATATGAAGCACTTTTCCTGGTAATTGAAAATAGTTAGAAGGTTTGCTATAAGCTTCAGTTACTTGATACTCCTGCTTTCTTCTTAAGAGATTCACATCTTGTCGAAATAACTGGAGAGATTGTTCCTCCATCAACTGCACTTTTTGTGAAATCTTCCGTTGCATTGGCTGATTAACTAACACTAAATCTTCGTATGGAGCATCAGCAATTAGTCGAAAATCCTCTCCATAAAGAATGGCTATTTTTTTGCCATTCACTTCTTTTGTATCGATGATTCGAAATAATAGATCACAATTATAAGACTCTCTACCGACGATATCCATGATATTTATAGTCACTGTCGTCACTCCAATTAACCCAAACACACTTCTGAGTGTTTATTAGTATTCAATATCTATCTCTGATAAATTATGCATATGTCTATAAAGTTGTGAGCAATTCGAAAGAGAAGAATCGAAACATAAAGAAAACTAACCATCAGTGGGGACTTTTCCTCATCCCCCACTGATGGTTAGTTGCACTTATTGGACCTTTACGGACAGTTTATCCCCCACCTGACTTCCTCGATTTTCCGCAGCTTAGTTAGAGATTTTACCGTCCGTTAAGAGTGGGATAAAAAAAGTGCACGAAAGTTTTTTCTCCCCTTATATTTTTGGGGGAAGAGAAAACTAACCTGTGCACCTTTTTGTATCATCAATTAGCTAAACTTTTCATACAGCGCATCGCTTAACTTCGCAAACTCTTCGATAGACAATGATTCTCCGCGCCTAGAAGGTTCGATATTCGCTTGGTTAAGCGCCTCTATAATGTCTGCCTTCTTTTCTTTTCCTCTCTCTAATTGGCTCGATAGATTATTGAGGATGGTTTTTCTTCTTTGTGCAAAACTTGCTCTTGTTACTTGAAAGAAAAAGTCTTCATTTATTACTACAACAGACGGTGTTTCCCTGATAGTAAGACGAATAACAGCTGAATCTACATTTGGTTGTGGAACAAAAACAGTTTTTGGAACAATCATGACTACTTCTGGTTTCGTATAATACTGAATAGCAATGGACAGAGAACCATATTCCTTCGTTCCTGGTTTAGCAGAAATTCGTTCCGCCACCTCTTTTTGAAGCATAACGACAATTCCTCTCAAAGGAAGCTTTTCTTCTAAAATCTTCATAATAATCGGTGTGGTAACATAATAAGGCAAATTAGCAACGAGCATAACATCACGAATATCACTAAACTCTGTGTCTAACATTTCTTTTACGTTAGCTTTTAAAATATCCTGATGAATAATTTTTGCATGTGGATATGGCTCGAGTGTTTCCTTTAAAATAGGCAATAGACGTTGGTCGATTTCATAGGCAACAACCTTTTTGCTGCGCTTTGCTAATTGTTCTGTTAATGCACCAATTCCAGGACCAACTTCAATTGCACCAGATTCTTCTGTTAGCTGTGCATGATCCACAATATTTCGTAAAATGTTTGTATCAATCAAAAAATTCTGTCCTAAGCTTTTCTTAAAAGAAAAACCATACTTATCTAGAATTGCTCTTGTTCGTGCAGGTGTTGCTATATCTTTATACATTCTTATCCTCCTGGCGTATTTCCTTAATGGCTTGTGCAAATTCTTCCTTTGTAATATGAAACATCAATAGTCTTTTATAAAGTTGTTTCCCATTTGTATACCCGATTTTAAGAAACTTACCTAACTGTTCTCTACGTTCCTTAGAATCAGCACCGCCAATTAATCCCGCATCAATTAAATCTTCTTTTGAAATTTCTTCTATTATTGCTTCCTGCATAGGATGAGCATCTTTTAATGCCTCTCGAATTGCCTCTACTGAAGCGTGTTCCACCCCAACCCCTTTTCCATGCTTATGAATAGCAAGTTCTTTTGGAATAAAGGCATGTTTACAATCTGGAATATGCTTTTCAATTGTATGACGAATTTTTTGACCAGGATAGTCTGGGTCAGTCAATACAATAACTCCTCTTGTTTTTTGCGCTAGCTTTATTTTATCCAATGTTTCCTGATTAATTGCTGATCCATTTGTTTCGATTGTATCTGCATCAACCGCTCGCTTAATAGCGGTAGTATCATCTCGTCCTTCCACTACTATTATTTCTTTAATCTTCATGGAACCTCCAAAAAAAATAATTATAAATTTGAAAAAAAAATGAAACATAATTGTAACATGAATCGTCTATATATACAGAGAGAGAGAAAAATTATAATCATTATCATTATAGCTAATATTTTTGTTTTAACAAATGGCTGTTTTCTGCAGTCAATTACAAGTAAGAACATGTTAAAAGAAGCAAAGAAAAAGACAGAGGAATGCTTCCTCTGCCAGATTGCCTATCTTTTTATCCATGAGAAATCATGGATAAGTGTCGAGATTTACTAATTGTTAATTAATTATTTTAATCTTGACTTGCTTGTTACCCCAACGGTAAGCTTCTGCTTTTGTAGCAAAGAAAACATCAATTTTCTGCCCTTTTACACTTCCGCCTGTATCCGCTGCAACAGCATAGCCATAGCCTTCTACATAAACCTTTGTTCCCAATGGGATAAAGCTTGGGTCGACAGCAATTACTTTCGCATTCGGATTAGCCTTCAGATCAATCCCAGTAGCCGTCCGGCCAGAACATCCATTACAGCTAGCAGTATACGCTGTTGAATTGACATATACTTCTTGCCCGCTTTCTTCGCCTCGGGATGCAAGTTGTACGACTTCGCCTTTTGTTCCAACAGATACAATTTTATCCTGCTTTTCTTTCACTGTTGTTTCACTGAGTAATTTTCGGGAAATCTCTTTGCCATTTTCCTTCGTAACTTCATACTTTTTAGAGACTAACCCTTCTGTACCCTCTTTAAGTACTTTTTCTGTTCCGTGAGGAAGATCATCGTCTTTTTGGGTGATTACGGCAAAATTAATCGGTTGTTCCACTACATCGGTGACCTTTTCTATTCTTGTTATATGAACAACAGTTTCCTCTTTCACTTTTTCCTTTAGAGCTGGTTCAACTCGGTCTAATTTTTCAAGTGATATTTTATGTTGTGTTAAAAAGTCAGCGACCGTAGTCGAAGTGGACCATACTTGTTTTTTCTTTCCTGCGTCTACTAGTGTTACTGGAAATGCTGTATGTACGACAACTTCCATGTTATGTTCTATTGCATTGTTTTCTTTCTGATTGATCTGATCATGCTCGTTCAAAGAAATTTTTTGTTCTTCTAAAAATTCCTTAACAGTATCTACTGTTGTCCAAACCGTTTTCTTCTCGTCGTCTTTTTGCAGTTCAACCTGTTTAGCTTTCTTCCAGACAACTTCTAGGTTATCTGTAACTTTTGTGTTTAACGAGGGAAACACATAATCTTCTGAGCCAACGGTAATGTCTAAGTCATCAAATATTTGTTGTATAGTAGATGAGTGCGTCTCGATGATTTGTTCTTTACCGTTTAGCGTTAGTGCCACTGTATTTTTAGTAGTTTCATAAATTAAAAATCCTAAGCTACTCGCAAAAACGATGAAACTAGCTAAAAAGATGGACACTTTTTTCCTGCTCAAAGATTTCGAAAACAGGTTTTTCATGTTTTTGATTACGATGAAAAACGCCTCCTTTTCTCTCGGAGTGATTATATAGAGTATCATGTCCGCTGTCAACCCTTAAGAATCTTTGAACGTATATCTTATTATGCAAAAAAAACAGGCGAAAGGGAAGAAAGAAATCTCGACATAATTAGTCTATGAGAAAGGAAAGCGATGTAGAACGATTAAAAATGAATGAGGTTTGGACAAGCTCTTTCTTCATTCGACAAAAACCTTTATCAGTTTATGCCGAATAATTTTTTTGCATTTTCTGTTGTTTTCGAAGCAACTTCTTCATAAGACACTCCTTTAATTGCCGCAATCTCTTCCGCTACTAGTTTTACGTAACTTGGTTCATTCCTCTTACCTCTAAATGGTGTTGGTGCTAAATATGGACAGTCTGTTTCAATTAATAAATGATCTAATGAAATAGCTTCTGCAACCTCTTTTGGTTTGCGAGCATTTTTAAAAGTAACTGTTCCACCTAATGAAATATAAAAATTCATATTTATGCATTCAAGTGCTGTCTCTACACTTCCACCATAGCAATGCATAATGCCACCAACCTCTTTTGCCTCTTCTTCCTTTAAGATTTCTACAATATCAGCAGTAGCTTCTCGATTATGAATAACTATCGGTAGTTTCACTTTTTTTGCCAGTCTAATTTGTTTTCTAAATACTTCTTTTTGAATATCCTTTGGCGATTTATCCCAATGATAATCTAGACCCATCTCGCCTATTGCAATTACTTTTGGATGTCTTGACAATTCTTCAATCCAAACTAAGTCCTCCTCTACCATATCAATAGCATCTACCGGATGCCACCCTATACTTGCATATACAAAGTCATATTGTTCAATGAGCTCCATTGCCTTGGTAATAGTAGGTCTATCAAACCCAACAACCACCATTTTTTCCAACCCTGCATCAAGTGCACGCTGTATCACTTCTTCTACATCTTCTTGAAACTCATTTGCATTAATATGTGTATGTGTATCAAATAACATGATATCCATCCCTCCACCTTTTGTTAGATATACTTACATTTTTTTGTTAGGCAAGCTATATTCGGAAAGTAATTGTTGCATAAATACACTCCGCTTTCCGTGACTCCAAGTTCTCCCTTGTCTTGCCACTTCCCATGGCTTCTGTACGTATTCAGCCTGCTCAGTATTACCTTTTACATTTTTTCTATTGAAAAAGAACAACCGTTAGAAAACAGCCTGGATGAAAGAAGAAAAACATAGAGATGTTTAAAATATGGATTTCTCGCCGATTCCCTTAAAAATATCGGCGAGTTTATCCACTAAAAACATCTCCATGTTTTTCATTCATTTTATTTTACTTTTGCACCTAATGGTAAAGCTTCTGCTATTGTTGCAAGAGATAATTCACCGTCATGACTTCCAGCTAAAATCATTCCTTGCGAAAGTTCTCCTCTTAGTTTAACCGGTTTTAGATTGGTTACACAAATAACCTTTCTTCCGACTAAATCTTCTGGAGAATAGTACTTAGCGATCCCAGAAACAACTTGTCGTTTCTCATAGCCCAAATCTAATTGCAACTTTAATAACTTGTCTGCTTTTTTGACAGGCTCTGCTTCAATAACTTGTGCAACACGTAAGTCAACTTTCATAAAGTCATCTATTGTAATTTCCTCTACTTCCGGTACTTCCTGAACTTCTGGTTTTTTCTCTTCTTCTTTTTGAGGTCCCTTCATTTCTCCTTTGATAAATTCTACTTCTTCTTGAATATCTAATCTAGGGAAAATAGGTTCTCCTTTTTCTACTACAGTGCCTGAAGGAATTACCCCAAAACGTTCAAGACTATCCCAAGTTTGTAAAGATGCGTCTTGAATGTTCAATTGTTTAAAAATCTTGTCAGGCGTTCTTGTTAAGAATGGCTTTAGTAATATAGCAATTCTTCTTAACGATTCTGCTAAATGATTCATCACAACTGCTAACTCTTCCGTTTTTTCCTCTTTTGCTAATACCCATGGTTGCGTCTCATCAATATATTTATTATTTCTGCTAATTAATTGCCATAATGTTGTTAATACAACAGAGAACTCCATATTTTCCATATGCTCCGTGTACTTTTCTGCTGTTGCTCTATGTGCCTCAACAAGAGATTTTTCAAATGTTCCTTCTGAACCTTTATAAGTAGGAATTTCTCCGTTAAAGTATTTATTGATCATCGCCACCGTACGATTTAATAAATTCCCTAAGTCATTGGCTAAATCAAAATTTACTCTTTCTACAAATGCCTCTGGAGTAAATACACCATCTGATCCAAACGGAACTTCTCTTAGTAAATAGTAACGTAGAGCATCTAATCCATAGCGATCGATTAATGTTACTGGATTAACTACATTTCCTTTAGACTTGGACATTTTTCCATCCTTCATAAGAATCCAGCCATGTGCAAATACTTTCTTCGGCAATGGTAGATCTAATGCCATAAGCATAATTGGCCAATAAATAGTATGGAAACGTACAATTTCCTTCCCCACTAAGTGGACATTTGCAGGCCAAAACTTCTTATATAATGTTTCATCATCTGAACCATATCCTAGAGCAGTAATGTAATTAGAAAGTGCATCTATCCACACATAAACAACATGCTTCGGATCTCCTGGAACTTTAATTCCCCAATCAAAAGTTGTTCTTGAAACCGCGAGATCTTCCAATCCCGGTTTAATAAAGTTATTAATCATTTCATTCTTGCGGGATTCTGGCTGAATAAATTCTGGATTTTCCTCATAAAAAGCTAATAAGCGATCAGCATATTTTCCCATTCTAAAGAAATAAGACTCTTCCTTTACTAATTCTACTGGATGGCCACTATCAGGACTCTTCCCTCCAATAACTTTTCCATTTTCATCATAAATTGGATCAACTAACTGCAGTTCTGTGTAATAAGTTTCGTCTGAAACAGAATACCAGCCTTGATACTCATCTAAATAAATATCACCTTGATCTACTAATTTCTTAAACATTTTTTCGACAATATCTGTATGTCTTTTTTCTGTTGTACGAATAAAATCATCATAGGAAATATCTAGTTTATCCCATAATTCTTTAATCCCAGCGACAATTTCATCTACATATTGAATAGGCGTAATCCCCGCTTCTTCTGCTTTTCGCTGAATTTTTTGTCCATGTTCATCCGTCCCAGTTAAGTAACGAACTTCATAGCCTCTCAGTCGTTTATAACGGGCCATTGCATCTCCAGCAACTGTTGTGTAAGCATGTCCAATATGTAAATTGCCACTTGGATAATAAATTGGCGTAGTAAGATAAAAAGTTTTTTCTTGATCCTTCACTTAGTTCCCTCCTATATATATGTATACAATATGTACCTATAGTAAAATAACCGCTATTACTATTGTAACCATTCTTCTTTTTTATCGAAACAAAAAAGTATAAGAACATTCGTAAACCGCATAATCATTGCCATTTTTTCCTTTTATCCCATCAAAATATACCTAAAATCAATAGTTAATGCAACAGACATTTTTCTGTCTGTAGGAAAAGAAGTAAAATTGTAGGTTTTTGTCGAAAAAAGAACAAAAATAGAACAAATAGACCATACCAATTTATTCCAATAAATATTTAAATATTGCACACCACCTTAGAAAAACCTAATTTAATAAGGTTTATAAAATACATTAATTTCAAAATAAAATAATTGACGTTTATGGGAATGGCTGGTATTATAATGACATACAAAGAAATTTGTCGAAAATTAGCGAAAAAAATATAAATATTTACTTTTGGGAGGAGAAATGAAATGAAATCTACAGGTATTGTTCGTAAAGTTGATGAATTAGGTCGTGTGGTTATTCCAATCGAATTAAGACGTACATTAGGAATTGCAGAAAAGGATGCTCTAGAAATTTATGTAGATGATGAAAAAATCATCTTAAAAAAATATAAACCAAATATGACTTGCCAAGTTACTGGAGAAGTTTCAGATGATAACTTATCTTTAGCTGGTGGTAAATTAATTCTTAGCCGTGAGGGTGCTGAGAAATTAATTGAAGAAATTAAAAGCAACTTTGAACTTTCAAAATAAGATTAAAATAACAAATGTGTAAGTGCTTTACTCATTTAACTAGTCTTTATGTTCTACTGAAAGCTTCTTGAAATGACTACTCAAAGAGAAGAGCTTATTCATTCTTTTTTATAAAATAAAGGGCTGCCGCCTTAAAAGGGAACATTATGCTATTTTTACTGTTCCAATTTAAGGCAGTAGCCCTTTTCTTATTCAATATGATATTCTTGATAAACGTCTCTTTTTTGCATTCCTCTATCTAACGCTGTTTTTTTGATTGCTTCTTTTACTGTAATATCCTCTTTTTGTACATAGTAATCTACTTGCTGGACAATTGTTAACTCATCCCACCAATTATCTTCTTCCGCTTGTAATTCACCCTGTTCGATAACCAAACAAAACTCTCCTCGGATTTCTTCTGACTGAGACCAAGCAATTGCTTCTTCAACCGTGCCTCGAATGAATTCCTCATATAGCTTTGTTAGCTCTCTACATAAAGTAATTTTTCTATTACCGAGAATCTCCATTATTAAAACTAATGTTTCTTTTAAGCGATGTGGTGATTCATATAATAATATTGTACCAGGAACATTCTTTAGGAAAAGCAGTTCCTTTTTCTTTTCCTTCTTTTGTCGATGAAGGAATCCATAAAAATAAAAAGGATGTGTTGGAAGGCCGGAAGCTATAAGGGATGTTAAGGCTGCATTGGCTCCTGGCAGGGGGATAACTGGAATTCCTTGATCAATTGCATCTAAAACAAGCTCATAGCCCGGATCTGCAATAGTAGGCATTCCTGCATCACTAACTAAAGCAATTACTTTTTCCTCTTTCAAAGCTTGTATTATCTTATGACCGCTTGTCTCTTTATTATGCTCATGATAGCTAATAACCGGGGTGGTGATTTCAAAGTAATTACAAAGCTTTTTCGTATTACGTGTATCTTCAGCTGCAATAATATCTGCCTCTTTTAAAATCCTGATTGCTCGAAAACTCATATCCTCCAAATTCCCGATAGGTGTAGGTACTAAATATAAAGATCCATTCTTTTCTTTAAAACTTTTTTGTTGTCTCATGTGCTTCACCAACTTCCTTCATTAAAAACTTCTCTTTCTTCTTTCTATCCAATTGTTTAAAGGCATACTCTGCTTTCATAGCCTCTTGCTTTGTTTGGAACTCCTCATGATAAATAATAGACACTGGCAAACGACCCCTTGTGTATTTTGCCCCTTTTCCTTCATTATGTGTTTTCAAACGCTTTTGAAGATCATTTGTATATCCTGCATAATAGCTTCCATCATTACACATCAATACATAAAAATAATGTCCTTTACTTTCCATAGAGTATCTTACTCATTTCCTCTGTATAATTGTTGCCATCTTCATAAACAAATAACGGAGGTAACACCTTTAGATCAGGTTTTCCATCTTTTATTGCTTCCACTAGTAAAATATTCGCTTCTTTCCCTTCCTTTGGATATACAAATCGTATACGCTTCGGCTCCAGTCGATTAGCTCTCATCAAAGAAATAATATCTAATAGTCTTCCTGGCCGATGAACAAAAGCTACTTTACCGCCTTGCTTAACTAGTTGACTGGATATACGAATGGTATCTTCTAATGTACAAAGAAGTTCATGTCTCGCAATAGCAAGATGTTCATTTATATTAATTTCCTCAATAGAATTAGTCTTCTTAAAGTAGGGTGGATTACAAGTTACCGTATCATACTTCTCATAACCGAGTAAGCTAGGGGCCTCCTTAATATCACCATGAATCATTTTTATCTTTTTTTCTAAATGATTATACTGAATACTTCGATTTGCCATATCGTACAATCGTTCCTGAATCTCAACTCCAATAATATCTCCTTCTGTTCGAAGTGATAAAAAGAGCGGAATAACTCCATTACCACTACATAAATCCACAACTTTCCCTCTTTTTAAGGGAACAGACACAAAATCAGCTAATAATACTGCATCTAATGAGAAAGAGAACACAGATGGACTTTGAATAATTCTTAACCGTTCATCCAGTAAATAATCTAATCTTTCGTCTCCAATTAATGGAACCACTCTTTCTTTCCCTCCATTTTACTTATTTCTTGCATAGAAAAAGAGATGCCTCAAGAAGAAAGAGTCATCCCGCACAATACGATCATTGTATTGCTTACATACTCGGGCAGTAGTTTCTTTGAGACATCCTTATTTTTTATTAAGAAATGATAAACAAAATAGACAATCTCCATCTTTTCGGGGACTTCCAAAATGAAGATTACAAATATGGAAACCTTCTTGATATAGTCTTGCTAGGTTATCATAGCCTTCTCCTATATCAATGTTTTTTTCCTCCAACGTCTTATTTTGTTTTGCATTTCTTTTTTTATGTTTATCCTGTTTCGATTCTTTCTCTCTTGGTATATCCTCTAAGTGCCTTCTTAGATTCTCATTTTCAAGCTGCAGCCTATTATTTTCTTCAATAAGCTCTGCTACATGCTGTTTAAGATCACCTAACTGCTTATATAAATTACCAATTTGACTTTCCATATTTATTACTGATTCAAAAACTTCTTTTTTATCCACTTTTCCACCTCATTAATCTGTGGATTGAACTGAAACAGCATCCTCTTGCAGTATTTCATCTAATGTATATTCAAGCACTCGTTCTTGTTCAGAAATTTCCACTTGGAGTACACGTTCTAAAATATTTAAACCAACAACTTTTCCCTTTCCATCTGGCGTATTGATCCAATCACCTAAATCTGGTAAGAGTTCCTTTGCAGCTTCATAATCGTCATTTTCATATTTTAAACAACACATTAATCGTCCACATAATCCAGAAATCTTTGTTGGGTTTAATGAAAGGTTTTGGTCTTTAGCCATTTTAATAGATACTGGTTCGAAATCTCCTAAGAAAGTTGAACAGCATAGCATCCTCCCACAAGGGCCTATTCCTCCAAGCATTTTCGCTTCGTCTCTGACGCCAATTTGACGAAGTTCAATTCTTGTTCGAAAAATGGAAGCTAAATCTTTAACCAATTCCCTAAAGTCTACTCGACCATCTGCAGTAAAATAAAAAATAATTTTATTACGGTCGAATGTATATTCTACATCTACTAATTTCATATCTAATTCATGTAGCGTCACTTTCTCGCAACAAACATCATATGCTTCTTTTGCTGCACTCTTGTTTTCCTCTACAATCATTTGATCTTTATGATCCGCAATCCTTAATACTTTTTTTAAAGGTAACACAACATCATTTTCATCTACTTTTTTCGGTCCAATAACTACTTTCCCGAATTCTACCCCACGAACAGTTTCGACAATGACGAATTCACCTTTTTGAATAATTAATTCATTTGGATCAAAATAATATATTTTTCCAGCTTTTTTAAAGCGGATTCCTACAACATCATACAACTGAAGATCCCTCCTGCAGCTCTAGCACCAGCTGCTCCATCAATAACTGTGGATTCATATTCCCCTGCAGCTTTCGCTTTGCTTCAAAAATAGCTGTCATTTGTTCCGTTAAGCGTCTGTTAGATGTTTTTAAGGCATAAACCTCTAACCGATCTCTTTCGTTAACGTATACAATCTGATCGTGCTTGCCAAGCTGTATATATAATAAATCTTTATATAGTAGCAATAATAAATCGAGCCCTCTGTCAAACTGGTCTTTATCTTTAAATTGCGTAAACCAATCTCTTTGAAGAGCAACTAATGCTTCTAACGGAGCTCCCTTAAGAGCCTCATATAATTTTACCACTATTTTTCGCGCTTGTACAAACCATTCATCCGTACTTAGTGTCAGTGCCTCATCAAAATTATTGGTAATTTGCGCGAGTAAAGGAGCTTCATTTGGTTTAATTCCATTTCTTACTAATTCTTTTGCCATTTCATTTGGAGATAAAGGCGTAAAGGAAAGGACCTGGCATCTTGACAAAATGGTTGGCAATATTTGCTGAATTTGTTCGGTTAATAGAATAGCAGTTGTTTCCGCATTCGGTTCTTCCAAGAATTTCAACAAACTATTAGCAGCATTCGTAGTCATTTTATCTGCATGAACAAGAATGTATATCTTTTGCTTTGATTCCACCCCAGTTTTTGAGAATTCTTCTTGCAGGCTCTGTATCTGATGTTTTTTTATCGATAACCCATCTGGTTCAAGTAAATGAACGTCAGGATGATTTCCATTATTTATTCGCTTGCAATTTGAACATGTTTCACATGGAACATATCCTTCTATACTATTTTTACATAAAATGCTCTTTGTGAGAACAAGACTTATTTCTCTTTTACCCGTTCCCTTCATTCCCTCAAAGAGGTAGGCATGTGCTAGTCGTTCTTTTTTTAAGCTGTTTCTTAGCATCTTTAAAACAATGGGTTGTGTCTGTTCAAGCTGTTCCCACGTTCTTGTCAAGACAATCACTCCATTACGTATATATATTAATCAGCAAACCTTTAATTTCACCAATTTTATCTAAGATATTTAAGCTGTTTTTTTCTTTAGCAATTACTTCTTCTGTTAGTTCAACTAATTTATCATCAATTACTTGTACAACACTGAGGTCTCTTCCTTGACCAAATTGATCCCATGAATTATCCTTTTTCACTTGCATCCCAAATTCAACAGCTTCTTTTACAAACTGTTTAACAAGCGTTTTATATTTAGTCAAATCCTTTAAATTTTGAGATCGACCTAATCTATTACCGGTATCATCAATATTTTTCATTAAGTTTTGTAGTTGTTCAACCTTTAATTTCTCATTTTGTTGTTGGACATACCCTCGAAATTTTGAATTACCTAAACTACCTTTCGTCTCAATTCTCGTTCCTTCTGAATTGAGACGAATGTCTTTATTAATCTTCATATTCTTCCTCCTGAAGAATGTTCTAACTTCTTACTAAGAGATAGGAGTATCTTGAGTTTGTCATTTAACCGTGAAAATACACCGATAAAAAGTTAACCGACGTTCAAATTAAAATTGCTTAAATTGCTCAACAGGTAATACAAAAACAGTTGCTCCTCCAACTTCCACTTCTACTGGATAAGGGACATAGGAATCTGCATTTCCTCCCATTGGCGACACAGGTGCCACTAACTGGTCTCTTGATTGACAGTTTTCTTTTATTATTTGCAGTGCCTTTTCTACACGTATATCTTCCGTCCCTATCATAAAGGTGGTATTCCCAGATTTCAAAAATCCGCCAGTACTTGCAAGCTTCGTCGCTCTAAAATTATTTTCAACAAGTGCATTAAGCAATTTATTACTATCTTTATCTTGAATGACTGTCAGAATTAATTTCATTTTTATCCCGCCCTTATTATAGTTTCCGAATGTTTTATAACTTGTCCCTATTATAGCAATAAATACAAAAACAAACAGCTGATAGAAAAATTATTTCTATAAACTCTCATCTTTAAGAAGAACCCTATTTGCATATTACCCTATTATAAAAGTAAACATTATTACTTTAAGTAGTGATCAATAATTGCGATTGTATCTTGAAAAACTTGTTCTAAAGGCTTCGATGCATCCACCTTCCTAATTCTGTCTGGAAACTTCTCTATGACCTTATAATAGCCTTCTTGCACCAATTCATGAAATTCTATTTTTTCTAAGTCTAGTCGATTGATTTCCCTATCAGTGGTATTATTAATTCTTGCTAAACCAACTCGTGGATCTAAATCAAAATAAATCGTAAGCTCAGGCATTACATTACCGATAGCAAATTGATTGATCTCCCAAATTTCATCCATATCAATTCCTCTAGCATAACCTTGATAAGCCAAAGAGCTATCAATAAAACGATCACATAGAATAATCGAACCATTATTGAGAGCTGGTATCACCTTCTCTACTAAATGCTGTCTTCTTGCTGCTGCATAAAGTAATGCTTCTGTCCTAGCATCCATTTCAGTATGTTTCGGATCTAATATAATACTTCTAATTTTTTCTGAAATTGGAATACCACCTGGTTCCCTCGTCTTTATGATTTGTTTCTCTTGTTCTTGGTAATAGGTTAACAACATATCGATAATCGTTGTTTTCCCTGCTCCTTCTGGTCCTTCTAATGTAATAAAGAGCCCTTTTGTCACTTTATTGTCCTCCTAAAGCTGTCATTTCTCGTAAATATTAATTTTATTATTATAAATAGAAGAGCTTCCTTGGAATCTTGCTCCATTCTTTAATAATTTCTTAATTTGATCGATGTGATATTCAGTGATTTCCTCACCAGGCATTAATAGCGGAATTCCTGGCGGATACGGAATAATCGCTTCTGCACAAACAGCATGAAGTGCGTCACTTAATAATACTTCTAATTTGCTTCGTTGTGCCTGTTCTTTTTCACTAAGTTTTAATTCTACTATATCCTCTCTCTTTTTTATAGATTGATCTAGTTCCTTTTTAAAGGAATATCCAGATGAAATCCCAGTAAGTGCTTTTTTAATCTTGATTATTATGTTATCAAGAGGAAAAGCCATCTGTTTTTTTAACAATGGAAAAACAAATAAAACATTATAAGAATCTGCTAGTTCTGTATATATACCTTCCTTTTCTAGCCGTTTTTGAATTTCAAATCCACTTATATCAGTTGTAGATTGAACAGTAATTTTTAAAGGATCCCCTTGATAGGGATAGTTTAATACGTTTAGCTGTGGAATCATTTGCAGCTCATTACGAAACTCTGTA
This sequence comes from Niallia alba, assembly GCF_012933555.1. GTDB lineage: Bacteria > Bacillota > Bacilli > Bacillales > Cytobacillaceae > Niallia > Niallia alba. Next base: position 43,429 of record NZ_JABBPK010000001.1, on the reverse strand, counting down.
ATGGTCTTTTCAAGGTAATCCCAATCTTCCATCTTATATGTTGCTAAATACTGTCTTGCCTTATCTAATGAGGCCATGATTAGATAAGACGGGCTGCTAGACTGTAACATTTCCAAATAAGATTTCACTTCCTGTTGTCTTATAAAATCTGTATTATAGTGTAAATAGGCTCCCATTGTTAAAGCTGGTAACGTTTTATGTGCGGACTGAACCACTATATCTGCTCCTAATTGAACAGCGGATGATGGAAAATGAGAATTACCTCTAAAATGAGCACCATGCGCTTCGTCAACTAATACGCAAATTCTGTTAGCGTGTGCTAATTGAATAATTTTCTCTAACTCTCCCACCATGCCATAATAATTAGGATAAGTTAATATTAATGTTTTTACATTAGGGAATTGTGCAATTGCCTGCTTAATTGTCTTTACTGAAAGAGGCATCTCCACTTTCCAATCTTCCTCATAATCTGGACTCAGTAAAATGGGTTGTGCTTTTGCAAGCTTTATTCCATTCATAATTGATTTATGACTATTTCTTTGCACAAATACTTTATCTCCTTCTTTTAAAGCAGATAATATCATTGCTAGGTTTCCGACTGTACTTCCATTTACAAGAAAATAGCTTTTTTTGACTCCATAAAAATCTGTTAATAGTTGTTCTGCATCTGCTATAACGCCTGCTGGAGCATGTAAATCATCTAAACCATTTAGCTCTGTAACATCGAATTTCCATAATAATCCCTCCCATTCATCATCGTAGGATAACAACTCGCCGTTCTTATGACCAGGTACATGAAAGGATATATTATTTTCTGACTGAAATTGTAAGAGTTTAGAATATAAAGGTGTTTGTTCTTGCAATTGTATTTCCCCTTTTCTTGTATCACTTTTTTTATTTTATCACTTTTTTTACATAGGAAGTAAGCTGTATGGCCATCACTTTTTTTCACTAGCTTATTTATAAAATAAATGACTAACTATGTATTCCTTTTTTCTTAACTTGCTAGATAAGAAATTTTTTGTTGATTAATAGATTTTGAGAATCAATGTATATGTGATTGCTAAAATGGTTAGAATAGTTGCTATGGAGGTGGAGAAATGGGAAAATATCATACAATCCAATCAAGCAAAGGGGAAAAATGTCTTATATGTGAGCAAAATAAACTTGAAGGGATTCATCTCTTTCAATCCTTTATATGCTTAGAATGTGAAAGAGAAATTATTAACACAAAAACAAACGATCCAAAATATCAGTACTTTGTTTATCAAATGGCAAAAGTAAGAATTCTACAAGAAAGACGCCAAGCTTAACATCAACTTCCCATAAGAAGCTTTTTAACTATTAAAAGTTTAGAAATAAGAAATAGTATACAACAAAAAACAAGCACCTACCAAAGTAGATGCTTGTTTCCTATTGCCTGGCGACGTCCTACTCTCACAGGGGGAGAACCCCCAACTACCATCGGCGCTGAGAAGCTTAACTTCCGTGTTCGGTATGGGAACGGGTGTGACCTTCTCGCTATCGCCACCAGACTTCTTTATTTAGAGATTTGTTCTCTCAAAACTAAATCATTTAGAAGGAAACCAATTTGCCAAGTAATCATTTTAGTTAAGTCCTCGATCTATTAGTATCAGTCAGCTCCACATGTCGCCACGCTTCCACCTCTGACCTATCAACCTGATCATCTTTCAGGGATCTTACTAGCTTACGCTATGGGAAATCTCATCTTGAGGGGGGCTTCATGCTTAGATGCTTTCAGCACTTATCCCTTCCGCACATAGCTACCCAGCGATGCCTTTGGCAAGACAACTGGTACACCAGCGGTGCGTCCATCCCGGTCCTCTCGTACTAAGGACAGCTCCTCTCAAATTTCCTACGCCCACGACGGATAGGGACCGAACTGTCTCACGACGTTCTGAACCCAGCTCGCGTACCGCTTTAATGGGCGAACAGCCCAACCCTTGGGACCGACTACAGCCCCAGGATGCGATGAGCCGACATCGAGGTGCCAAACCTCCCCGTCGATGTGGACTCTTGGGGGAGATAAGCCTGTTATCCCCGGGGTAGCTTTTATCCGTTGAGCGATGGCCCTTCCATGCGGAACCACCGGATCACTAAGCCCGACTTTCGTCCCTGCTCGACTTGTAGGTCTCGCAGTCAAGCTCCCTTGTGCCTTTACACTCTACGAATGATTTCCAACCATTCTGAGGGAACCTTTGGGCGCCTCCGTTACTTTTTAGGAGGCGACCGCCCCAGTCAAACTGCCCACCTGACACTGTCTCCCACCCCGATCAGGGGTGCGGGTTAGAATGTCAATACAGCCAGGGTAGTATCCCACCAATGCCTCCACCGAAGCTGGCGCTCCGGCTTCCAAGGCTCCTACCTATCCTGTACAAGCTGTACCAAAATTCAATATCAGGCTGCAGTAAAGCTCCACGGGGTCTTTCCGTCCTGTCGCGGGTAACCTGCATCTTCACAGGTACTATAATTTCACCGAGTCTCTCGTTGAGACAGTGCCCAGATCGTTACACCTTTCGTGCGGGTCGGAACTTACCCGACAAGGAATTTCGCTACCTTAGGACCGTTATAGTTACGGCCGCCGTTTACTGGGGCTTCAATTCAGAGCTTCGCACTACACGTGCTAACCCCTCCTCTTAACCTTCCAGCACCGGGCAGGTGTCAGCCCCTATACTTCGCCTTGCGGCTTCGCAGAGACCTGTGTTTTTGCTAAACAGTCGCCTGGGCCTATTCACTGCGGCTCTCTCGGGCTTTAACACCCAAAAGAGCACCCCTTCTCCCGAAGTTACGGGGTCATTTTGCCGAGTTCCTTAACGAGAGTTCTCTCGCTCACCTTAGGATTCTCTCCTCGCCTACCTGTGTCGGTTTGCGGTACGGGCACCATAAATCTCGCTAGAGGCTTTTCTTGGCAGTGTGGAATCAGGAACTTCGGTACTATATTTCCCTCGCCGTCACAGCTCCGCCATATGGTAATGGGATTTGCCTCATTACCGGCCTAACTGCTTGGACGTGCTAATCCAACAGCACGCTTACCCTATCCTCCTGCGTCCCCCCATTGCTCAAATGATTTAAAGGTGGTACAGGAATATCAACCTGTTGTCCATCGCCTACGCTTTTCAGCCTCGGCTTAGGTCCCGACTAACCCTGAGCGGACGAGCCTTCCTCAGGAAACCTTAGGCATTCGGTGGATGAGATTCTCACTCATCTTTCGCTACTCATACCGGCATTCTCACTTCTAAGCGCTCCACCAGTCCTTACGGTCTAGCTTCAACGCCCTTAGAACGCTCTCCTACCACTGACATCATAGATGTCAATCCACAGCTTCGGTGATACGTTTAGCCCCGGTACATTTTCGGCGCAGAGTCACTCGACCAGTGAGCTATTACGCACTCTTTAAATGGTGGCTGC